>NZ_CANMSY010000001.1 GCF_947500705.1 uncultured Brachybacterium sp.
TACGAGACCATCATGAACCCGGCCGTGAGCCTCGCGGCCTGACACCCCAACTGTCACCTGTTCGTGCGGCAGTCCCATGGTTGTCGGTTGGTGGGCAGCTTTGACGCGCGCTCACTGACCGAGATGCTGGAATCCAGCCGTCGCGGGGGCCGCACCCAGGCGGCGAAGGCCTGAGGCCGATCCGCGAACCCGGAACACGGCGGGACGCGGGCCGTGCCGGCGCGTATCAGTCACAGCTGCGCGTTCACCGGTTTCGCGTCGGGCTGGTCCTGGACGGCGTGCGGCATCGCCTTCACCGCCGGCCACCAGCTCTTCGAGGTCACGGCCATGAGGCTCGCAGCGCAGTGGGTGCGACACCGCTGCCGACGTCCGGACCGAGGCCCGCTATCGAGTCTGGGCGCTCGGAGAGTGCGCATCATGGGAGTGAGCGATGCTTGCGAGCTCGGCGCGCGTGCGGGCGCCGTATTTCCGCAGCAAGTTGGCCACGTGGTACTTCACGGTGTTGGCCGTGATCCCGAGCTGGTCGCCGATGCGCTGGTTCGAGATCCCGGTCGCGACCAGGCGCAGCACCTGCTTCTCGCGGTCGGTGAGTTCCTCGGCGCCCTCCACGGTGAGCGCTGCGCTGGGCGGGTCCAGTGGGATCTCGATCCGCAGCGTCGTCCCCCAGCCCGGGGTCGTCTCCACGTCCATGGTTCCGTCGAGCGCCGCGACTCGCTCCACGATCGGACGCAGTGTGTCGTCGTGCGCCGTCACCGCGATTCCCCCGTCGTCACGGACCTCCATCAGCAGGTTGCGGCCATCGCAGTCCCAGCCGATCCGGGCGCGTGCAGCGTCCGCGCGGTCCATGAGCGAGAGCACTGCTGTGCGGGAGATGGCGCGGGCTTCCCGAGCGACCGGGCCCGGCAGCGCCCGTCCTCGCGCAGGAGGCTCTGCGAACTGGACCTGCAGCGGCCCGGAGCGGATCAGAGGACGCAGTTCGGTGCGCAGGCGCGAGAATGCCACGGCTACCGGCTCGAGCACGCTCTCCTGCTGCTCATGGACCGAACGAGCACGGATGAGTGCGGAGGAGGCGATCTCCGTGGCCTCACTGCGCGCGGCCGCATCCGCGAGTCGGCCGGAGCGGAGCACGGCAAGGATCGATTCGAGGGTGATCGCATGTTGATCAGCCTGCTCGGTCAGGCCACGGTCCCTCGACAGGGAGCGGGCACGTTCCAGCGGGGTCGGGAGGTCGCTCACTCCGCTACTCTAGCCCGACCTGGGAGGCCCACCCGATCGAACGGGGCACCCCGCTCATCGGGCAGCAGTGGACCACCGCAGACCGGCCCAAGATGGTCTGCATGGAAGAACGAAGCATCCAGGATTCGCTGACGCGGATCATCAACGAGATCGAGGGGACAGCTTCCCTGCCCGACGCGCCCGCGCTCGCGGCCGCCGTCGAACTGACAGCGAACGCCCGGCGGGTCTTCGTCCACGGCGCCGGACGCTCCGGGCTCGCGCTGCGGATGACGGCCATGCGCCTCATGCACCTCGGGCTGCAGGTCCACGTCGTCGGTGAGACGACGACCCCGGCGATCGGAGAGGGCGATCTGCTCCTGACCGCCAGCGGTTCCGGCACGACCTCGGGGGTGGTGAGCGCGGCTGAGACGGCGAGATCCGTCGGTGCCCGCGTCATCGGGATCACGACCGACCCCGAGTCACCGCTTGCTCAGCTGTCCCACGCCGTCCTGGTCATCCGTGCGGCGACGAAGACAGACCGGTCCGAGCAGCAGTCGGCCCAGTACGCCGGCAGCCTCTTCGAGCAGCTCCTCGTCCTCGTCGGCGACGCTCTCTTCGACGTCCTGTGGCAGAAGAGCGGTCAGAGCGCGGATGCGCTCTGGCCCCGTCATGCCAACCTCGAATGACCTTTCTTCTCCGTTCCATCATCGACACCACCACAAGAAAGAGACACCCTGACATGCGCCTGCAGTTCGCCATGGACACCCTGACCACCGAGTCCGCCCTCGACCTCGCCGCGAAGGCCGCACCCCACGTCGACATCCTCGAGCTCGGCACCCCTCTGATCAAGAGCGAGGGCCTCGCGGCGATCACGGCGGTCAAGGCCGCCCACCCCGACAAGACCGTCTTCGCCGATCTCAAGACCATGGATGCCGGCGAGCTGGAAGCTGACATCGCCTTCGCTGCCGGAGCGGATCTGGTCACCGTGCTCGGCGTCGCCGGTGACAGCACGATCGCCGGCGCGGTCGCCGCGGCGACCAAGCACGGCAAGGGCGTCGTCGTCGATCTGATCGGCGTGTCCGACAAGGCCGCACGGGCCCGAGAGGTCGTCGCCCTCGGCGCCGTCTTCGTGGAGATGCACGCCGGCCTCGACGAGCAGGCGGAGGACGGCTACAGCCTCGACGCCCTGCTCGCCGCCGGCGAGGCCGCCGAGGTCCCGTTCTCCGTCGCCGGCGGCGTCAGTGCGGACTCTGTCGAGGCCGTCCAGCGGGCGGGAGCAGACGTGGCCGTCGCGGGCAGCGCCATCTACAGCGCATCGGACGTCGCCGGCGCGGCCGCCGCTATCCGCTCCGCCATCAGGTGACCACCGCCCACCGCATCCCGTGGAGAGGGGGCAGGTGACGGCACGCCCGGACCCTGTCCCCTCCCACCGGATGCGGTGGACTGATGCCGCAGTCGATCACCGCGTGGCGCAGAGCGCCACGCGACCCTCCTCCCCGCAGGGCGTGCCCGGCATCGGGGTCGGTCGGAGGCCCGCTCGATCCAGGCGATGGTTACTCTCATGGAGCGCACACGCCGGACTTCCGCAACGGCTCGATCGACAGCAGCGGACTCCGGCTCATCGACCGCCGTCCGGGCCTCGGAGCACAAGAGCTCGCCGAGCTCCCGGCCCGGGCGGCGACGGTGCTCTCGGAGAGGCGCTCGATCCGCGTCATGATGATCCTGACGTTCTGGACGGCGCGGTGGCGCGTCCCGACGGCCCGCCGTATGCGATGTCGCTGCGGCAGCGTCGGACCTTCTCAGCGCCGCCCCCCGCGGTGGACCGGCGCTCGTCCGCGTCACACCCCAGCTGGAGTTCCCCGCCAGGACCGGCGCCGGTGACGTGAAACCGGTCCCTCCGCCACGTGCGCGTGCCGGCGGCCCTGGCGCCGGTGATCGTCCTTCTCGCCCCGCGACGCGTTCCGGATCGTGAGAGGCGTCAGGAGCGTCGCAGCGAGCAGCCCCGTCTCCCAGGATCACGCCCCTCCTCGCTCCCCCACGCCGCTGGGCGCCGACATGCCGGCCCCACGTGCCCCAGGCCCGCGCCGGGCATCGTCCAGGACGGGATCGGCGACGGATCCGTGCACAGAGCCGGCCCGCGACCGACGCTGGAGCGACGATCGCGGGCCGGGTTCATGACGGCCCGGGATCAGGCGGGGATCATGCCGTGGGGATCGATGATGAACTTCTCCGAGACACCGGTATCGAACTTCGCGTAGGCGTCGGGGGCCTCGTCGAGGCTGATGACCTTGGTGTTGAGCATGTCGCTGAGGTAGGGCATGCGGTCCCACAGGATCGACATCATCAGCTCACGGTTGTAGTGCATGATCGGGGCCTGGCCGCCGGAGATCCGAGGCGACTTGATCCACGCCTTGCCGAAGTCGAGCGGGTAGGTGCCCTCCTGCTCGGCCTTGGAGGACGCCAGCGGGTCGGGGCCGTAGACGCCGACGATGCCGGTGGCACCGCCTGCGCGGGTGGCGTCCATGACCTGGTTGATGGCGTGTGCCGGGCTCATGTCCTCGGCCTCACGGCCGATCCCGTGGGCTTCGTTGCCGACGTAGTCGACGGCGCAGTCCACCATGGGTTCGCCGAGGATGGCCTCGATCTGATCGGTCAGCGGCACGTCCTGGTTCAGGTCGATGGTCTCGCAGCCGTTGTTCTTCATCAGGTCCAGCCGGTCCTGGTGGTAGTCACCGACGATGATGCAGGAAGCGCCCAGGAGACGGGCTGCTGCGGCGCCGCAGCGACCGACGGGACCGGCGCCGGCGATGTAGACGGTCGAGCCGGGCTTGGCCCCGGCCTCCATGAGGCCGTGGAACGCGGTGGGCAGGATGTCCGAGAGCAGGGCGAGGTCACGGATCTTCTCCATGGCCTGGTCCTTGTCCGGGAAGCGGAGCAGCTGGAAGTCGGCGTAGGGGACGAACAGGTATTCCGCCTGCCCACCCTGGAAGTCGCCCAGGTTGAACCCGTAAGCGCCGCAGGCCGCGTCGGGGTTCACGGTCTCGCACACCTCGGTACGACGGGCGCGACAGTTGCGGCATCGGCCGCAGGCGACGTTGAAGGGGACCGAGACCAGGTCGCCCTCGGAGAGGAACTCGACGTCGGGGCCGACCTCGAGGACTTCTCCGGTCATCTCGTGGCCCACGACCATGCCCTGGGGGACAGGGAAGGACCCGCGGTAGATGTGCAGGTCGGAACCGCAGATGTTGGTGGCGACGATCTTGAGGATGACTCCGTGCGGGGCGCTCCTGCCGTTCGGCATCTCGAGCTTCGGGAAGTCGAGGGACTCGACGCGCATGTCCTTGACGTTCTGGAACACGACGGCGCGGTTGCTGCTTGCCATGACGTTCTCCTCCAGTTGGGGATGGCCCGGTCGCGGAAGTGCCTCGGTCATATGGATGCCCGTCGCCCGCGACCTCGGCTCTTCGAGCATAGACGAGGAGGGACCTCGCCCTCCACCGAGGTGCCCGCCGCGGCTGCGGCGACAGGCGCCACGGGCAGGTGGACCGTGGAGGACCGGGCCATGCTCCGACCGATCGGTGGAACGCGTTGCTAGTGTCGCCTGCATGGTCGAAGCACGCAGGTCCGCGCCGTCGGACTCCACACCCGTTCAGCCCGACGTGCAGGTTCTCGGCGCGCGCGAGCACAACCTCCAGGACATCGACCTGACGGTCCCCCGCGACGCTCTGGTGGTGTTCACCGGCGTCTCCGGCTCGGGAAAGTCCTCCCTGGCCTTCGGAACCCTGTTCGCGGAGTCCCAGCGCCGTTACCTCGAGTCCGTCGCTCCCTACGCCCGTCGCCTCATCGACCAGGCAGGCGTCCCGGACGTCGACTCCATCACGGGCATGCCGCCGGCCGTCGCTCTTCAGCAGCAGCGTGGAGGCCGCAGCGCGCGGTCCTCGGTGGGCAGCATCACCACGCTCTCCTCGCTGGTGCGCATGCTCTACTCCCGGGCCGGCCACTACCCCGAAGATCAGCCGATGCTCTACGCCGAGGACTTCTCCGCCAACACCGTGCAGGGCGCATGCCCGGAGTGCCACGGCATCGGCCGGGTGTACGAGGTCACCGAGGACATGATGGTGCCGGACCCTTCATTGACGATCCGCGAACGGGCCATCGCCTCCTGGCCGACGGCCTGGCACGGTCATCAGCTGCGCGATGTCCTCGTCGCGCTCGGCTACGACGTCGATGTGCCCTGGAAGGATCTGCCGAAGGAGGAGCGTGAATGGATCCTCTACACGGACGAGACGCCGTATGTCCCGGTCCACTCGCGGCTCACACTCTCCGAGGCCCGGGCCGCGACCGCGGCGGGCGTCGAACCGAGCTACTCGGGCACCTTCGTCGGCGCGCGTCGGTACGTGCTCGACACCTTCGCGAACACCAAGAGCGGGTCGATGAAGCGGCGCGTGGCGGAGTTCCTCTCGGTCGCTCCCTGCCCTGCCTGCCAGGGGAAGCGGCTGAAGCCGGAGGCCCTGTCCGTGACGTTCGAGGGTCTCGACGTCGCAGATCTCTCCGCGCTGCCGCTCGCGGAGCTCTCCACGCTGATCGACCAGGCGGCCGAACGGGCCACCGGCGCTCTCGACGGGGCCGAGTCGGCGGGCCGCACAGGTGGCCAGGCTGACCGACGCGACGCCGGGCAGCGGATCGACGCCGGAGGATCCGCCCCCGCGGCCGTCGAGGACGCGCGCATGTCGCCTGACCGCTCGGTCGAGAAGCTGGCCGCGACAGCGCGATTGGGCGCGGAGCTCGTCAACAGACTGCGGCCGATCATCGATCTGGGTCTGGGGTACCTCTCCCTGGGCCGCACCACCCCCACCCTCTCCGGCGGCGAGCTGCAGCGACTGCGACTCGCGACCCAGCTGACCTCTGAGCTGTTCGGTGTGGTCTATGTGCTCGATGAGCCGTCCGCGGGTCTTCATCCGCAGGACGTCAGCGCTCTGCTCGGCATCCTCGACGGGCTCAAGCGCCGGGGCAACAGCCTGTTCGTCGTGGAGCATTCGGTGGATGTGATGCGGCACGCCGACTGGCTGGTCGACATCGGCCCCGGCGCGGGCGAGCGCGGCGGACGCGTCATCTACAGCGGGCCCTACGAAGGGCTGGCAGAGGTGGAGGAGTCCGTCACCCGCGGCTATGTCTTCGGGGGCAGCGGACTGCCCCGCCGGACGCCCCGCGAGCCACAGGGATGGCTGAGGCTCGAGCACGTCACGCGCAACAACCTGCGCGACGTGACGATCTCCTTCCCGCTCGGGGTGTTCACCGCCGTCACCGGAGTGTCGGGATCAGGCAAGTCCAGCCTGGTCAGCCAGGCACTGCCCGCGCTGCTCGGCGAACGGCAGGGACGAGCAGACCAGGCGGAGGACGCCGCCCCCGCCGAAGGGGACGATCTCCTGCTGTCGGACGAGCCCGACGAGCTCGAGGGAGAGATCCGCGGCGACGTCGCCGGGGTGCGCCGCGTCGTGAGCATCGACCAGAAGCCCATCGGTCGCACCCCACGCTCGAACGTCGCCACCTATACGGGCCTGTTCGACCACGTGAGGAGAAGGTTCGCGGAGACCCCCGAGGCCCGCGCTCGCGGGTACAAGGCGGGCAGATTCTCCTTCAACGTCACCGGCGGTCGCTGCCCTACCTGCAAGGGCGAAGGATCCGTCATGGTGGAGCTGCTCTTCCTCCCCTCGGTCTACACCAAGTGCCCCGACTGCCACGGCACCCGCTACCAGTCCAGCACGCTGGAGATCGCCTGGCGCGGCCGCAACATCGCGGAGATCCTCGCCATGAGCGTCGAGGAGGCCCACGACTTCTTCCACGGCGAGTTCGACATCATGCGCTCGCTCACGGCACTGGTCGACGTCGGCCTCGGATATCTCCGTCTCGGACAGCCGGCCACCGAGTTGTCCGGAGGTGAGGCACAGCGGGTGAAGCTCGCCACCGAGCTCCAACGATCCCAGCGCGGGGACACCCTCTACGTCCTGGACGAGCCGACCTCCGGGCTGCACAGCGCCGACTCCGACCGACTCGTGACGCATCTCCAGACCCTCGTGGACGCAGGCAACACCGTCGTCGCGGTCGAGCTCGACATGCGCATCGTCGCCGTGGCCGACCACGTCATCGACCTCGGACCCGGCGCGGGAGACGACGGCGGCACGGTGGTCGCCTCGGGCACGCCCGCGCAGGTCGCCTCGTCCGGAGCCGGTGCGTCGGCACCGTACCTCGAGGCCGCGCTCCAGGAGGCCACCTCCCGGATGTGAGAGCCGGAAGGCTGCGACGAGGGCGAAGACCTCGCGCAGAGAGCGCACCGGACGAGCAGGCTGCCTCGCCAGATCGGGAGCCCGGGTGCATGCCTTCCCAGCGCGGTCAGCAGACGCTCCGCGACTGCCCGACCGCAGACGGACCGGGCAGCGGCCTGCGGGCTCGCGGCGGCGAGGCTCGAGATCGGACTCGGCGGCGGCGGGCCGAGACGTTGTGAGCTCCCGCCGACGACCAGGACTGCCTGCGGGCCCGCGAGGCCTGGGTCGAGATGGAGAACGATGACGTCGAGCTCGCCGACAGGAGGTCGCCATAGCCGTCGACGACTCCACGGCCGATCCCGTGCGTCGTGCCCGACCGGAGATCCGAGGACGGGCCCGAATCGCCGGATGCGATCGGCGCGGTCCCCCGGCGGCATCGGAGTCGTCGACGTCTTCGTGCTCCGGCGTCCCGGCGTCCAGGCGTCCAGGCGTCCAGGCGTCCAGGCGTCCAGGCGTCCAGGCGTCCAGGCGTCCAGGCGTCCAGAACGAGATGGCCACGTGCGGCCCGTCCCTGACCGACGAGGTCTAGACTCGAATGCGGGCCCGGCGCTCACATCCGGCCAGGCCCCGGTGAAGAACGACAACCGTCGATGGCGGAAGGTCATCGTCGACCACAGGGCCGAAGCTTCTTCATCGTCTCCCAGGATCCGGCCCGAGAATCGGCAGCCAACACCTGCCGGCACTCCGATGAGCGCAACGACGACTGCACGCGAGTCGTCCTGCACCCGAACCACGTTGCCCGGTACAGACAGCGTGCGGCTCGCCCGCACGGGCAGGCCGTCACCTCCCACAGAACGGAGCAGAACATGGCAGACGAATTGCACGGCAAGCGGATCGCGATCCTGGCCGCGGACGGCGTCGAGCGCGTGGAGCTCGAGCAGCCGCGACAGGCTCTTCAGGACGCCGGGGCCACGACCGTGCTGCTCTCGCTGCACGAGGGCGAGATCAAGGCTCGCGAGAACGACCTGGACGAGGCCGGGACATTCCCGGTCGATGCACTGGTGAAGTCCGCCTCGGCCGACGACTACGACGCCCTGCTGCTTCCGGGCGGCACGGTCAACCCCGACCAGTTGCGGATGGACACCGACGCAGTCGGATTCGTGCGCGATGTCATGGTCGCCGGCAAGCCGGTTGCCGCGATCTGCCACGGACCGTGGACGCTGATCGAGGCCGGTGTCGTGGAGGGTCGGACGCTGACCTCGTACCCGAGCATCCGCACCGACCTGCGCAATGCCGGGGCGAACGTCGTCGACGAAGAGGTGGCGCGCGACGGGAACCTGATCACCAGCCGCTCGCCCGAGGATCTCCCGGCCTTCAACGCCGCGATGGTCGAGCTGTTCAGCCAGGACAAGTGAGGAAACCATGATCAACTCTGCATTGTCGGTCGTCGTGCACGCCAAGCCCGGGAAGGAGCAGGACGTCGCGGACTTCCTCCGCAGCGCCCGTCCCATCGTCGAGCAGGAGGAGGGTACGCGGGCCTGGTTCGCTCTGCAGTTCGACGAATCGACCTTCGGGATCTTCGACGTGTTCCCCGACGACGAGGCCCGCCAGACCCACCTCTCCGGTGGCGTCGGTCAGGCACTCGCCGCACAGGGAGCAGATCTGTTCAGCACAGAACCGAGCATCCAGAACGTCGACGTGATCGCGTACAAGCTGCCCGGCGAGACCGCCTAGAGCATCA
Organism: uncultured Brachybacterium sp.; assembly: GCF_947500705.1. GTDB lineage: Bacteria > Actinomycetota > Actinomycetes > Actinomycetales > Dermabacteraceae > Brachybacterium. The sequence goes on from NZ_CANMSY010000001.1 coordinate 9,220, forward strand.
GCCTCGATTGACATCGGGGTGCGGCCCCGATCGGCTCCACAGCCGTGGCCACGGCTGTGGAGCCGATCCACCGCACGTGCCAATCCAGGGGAGCTGCTGATCCCGTACTGAACGAGGCTCGGCGTCGTCCTCTAGGACATGTCTCTTGAGTCGCTTTCATCGACAAGCACAAGGATCGGCACGGCGTCAAGCCGATCTGCACGGTGCTGAAGGGCACCGACGCGCAGATCGCCCCGTCCACCTACTACGCGACGACCGATGACGCCGCACGTATTCCTGAGCTGGAGAAAGAGATTTCGTAGCGGGTGGCCAGTCCTCGTCACTGCTCCACGAGGGCGAAGGAGCACTCGCGATCGCGTCTGGCGTCGAACCGACCTACTCGGGCACCTTCGTCGGTGCGCGCCGGTACGTGCTCGACACGTTCGCGAACACCAAGAGCGACTCGATGAAGCGACGCGTGGCGCAGTTCCTCACGGTCGCTCCCTGCCCCGCCTGCCATGGCAAGCGGCTGAAGCCGGAGGCTCTGTCCGTGACGTTCGAGGGCCTCGATGTCGCAGATCTCTCCGAGCTGCCGCTCGCGGAGCTCTCGACGCTGATCGAAGAGGCAGTCGAGCGGGCCACCGGCGATCTCGACGGGACCGAGACGGCGGGGCAAGCTCTGGACAACGCAGCCCGACGCGACGCTGTGCAGCAGCGCGTCGACGCTGGGGGATCAGCCCACGCGGCCGCCCCCGACGTGCGCAAGACACCGAACCACTCGGTGGAGAAGCTGTGAGATCGCCATGGACGACCTCCACGCCATCACCGAACGCGCTGGTGTCGGCGCCCGGCCGGGCCAGGGCCCGGACCCGGTATCCGCGCGAGGCGGCTTCGGCCGTGACGAGCGTTCCGATGCTTCCGGTGGCACCGACCACGAGAATGGTGCCGGACTGAGTGAGCATGGCGTCCTCCTTCACAGGTGAGATCTTCAGTGAAGGTGCTCGCAGCAGTCGGCGCCAGGGACTCCTGTGTCCGGTAACGCTGGTACCTCTTTCCTGCGCCGGGCCCGATATAGCCTGGATGTCATGAACGAGACGAACGAGGTCCGGGAGTTCCTCACCTCCCGGCGTGCCCGGCTGCAACCCGCACAGGCGGGGCTGCCGGCGTTCTCCTCCACGCGTCGCGTACCGGGCCTTCGCCGTGAAGAAGTGGCCCTGCTGTCGCAGATGAGCGTGGACTACTACACCCGTCTCGAGCGCGGCAATCTCACCGGGGTCTCGGAGGCGGTGCTGGAGTCCCTGGCCCGAGCGCTGCAGCTTGACGCGGCCGAGACGGAGCACCTGTTCGACCTCGCCCGCACCGCCAATGCCGGGGCGCGTCCCAGGCGCCGCTCACCCAAGACCAGCCGGGCAGGGCTGCGCCCTCAGCTGCAACGCATCATCGACGCGATGACAGACCTGCCCGCGGTGATCAACAACGATCGACGGGACATCCTGGCGGCCAACCGCCTGGGCCGCGCCCTGTACTCGCCCATGTTCACCGGCAGCGACCCGGTGCCGAACATCGCTCGCTTCACCTTCTTGGACCCCGCGGCGAAGGCGTTCTTCCCGCAGTGGGAGCAGACCGCAAGCGATCAGGTCGCCAGCATCCGACAGGTCGCCGGCCGCTACCCGTACGACAAGGACCTCACGGACCTCGTCGGGGAACTCGCCACGCGCAGTGAGTTCTTCGCACGCGCGTGGGGCCAGCACGACGTCCGCTTCCACCAGAGCGGCAGCAAGCGGCTGCGTCACCCGGAGATCGGAGAAGTGCACCTGGAGTTCGAGGCGATGGAGCTGCCAGCGGATCCGCGCATGTCACTGATCGTCTACACCCCCCATGCTGAGGCCGACGCCGACCAGCTCGCCTTGCTGAGCATGCTCCACTCCTCTGCCCGCACGGTCCGGGCCGGAGCGGACGACGAGCTCTGAGGCCATGCCGGACCGGCCCGCTGCCGCCCTGCGGTTCGACGCCATCGGCACCAACTGGTCGATCACGGCCCTCACCCCGCTTGAGCACGCCCGTGAAGCGATCCTCGCGGCGGTCGAGGACTTCGACCGGACCTACTCGCGGTTCCGACCCGACTCCCTGATCCGCCAGTTCGGCGACCAGGGCGGCACGGTCCGCTTCCCCCCGGATGCGGTCGCGTTGTTCGCGCTCATCGACCAGCTCCACGACGCGACCGGTGGCGCGTTCGATCCCACAGTGGCCGCCGCGCTGGAACACCTCGGCTATAACGAGCACTACACGCTGACACCCTCCCCTGGGGACCCACCGCAAGCGGTGGGGTGGTCGTCGATCACCCGGATAGGGTCGACCCTGACCAGCACGGAGCCCGTGCTGCTCGATATCGGGGCGCTGGGAAAGGGACGTCTGGTCGATCTTATCGCCACCATCCTGCGAGAGGCCGATGTCGAGAACTTCATCATCGACGCCAGTGGCGACGTGCTGGCAGCAGGCAGCTGCCACCCCCGCGTGGGGCTCGAGGACCCGCGAGCCCCCGGACACCTGATCGGTGCTCTCCCCCTGCGATCCCACGCCTTGTGCGCCTCCGCGATCAACCGCAGAACCTGGGGCGAGGGCCTGCACCACATCCTCGATGCCCGCACCAGCCAACCGGCCACCGGTGTCCTCGCGACCTGGGTGAGTGCCTCATCGACCATGCTCGCCGACGCCTTGGCCACGGCACTGTTCTTCACCGATCCCGATCACCTGCGAGACCACTTCGTTTTCGAGTTCGCCCGCCTCCACTCCGACCACCACGCCGACGCCTCACCAGCCTTCCGCACCGCGATCACCGCCCCCAGGGGCCCCTGATGCCCGCACCCCTTCACCGCTCTCCTCGTGCGCTCACCGCCGTGGCCGCACTGAGCTGCACCCTGCTCGCTACCGGCTGCACCACAGAGGCCCCGCAGACCCCGTCCCCGAGCCTCTCCGCCACGACCCCGGCACCGGAAGAAGACATGCGATACCTCGACGGCGACTATCAGGCAGAAGGCTGGTACGGGGGGCTTCCCTCCCATATCACAGTCGACCTCAGCCTTCAGGACGACGCCATCACCGACGTCTCGATCACCCACCACGCCACCGACCCGACGTCCCTGGGCTATCAGGAAGCCTTCGCCGAGGCGATCGGTGAGATCGCCATCGGTCAACCGCTGGATGACGCAGATGTCGATATCGTCGCCGGCGCCAGCGGCACCTCCGAGGGCTGGAACAGTGCCTTGGACCTCATCCGTGAAGACGCCCGCTCCTGAGCTCCGCGCGCACTGCGGGACCGGGCCCCTAGGGGGGTAACACCTGTCCCTCCCTCACCCGCAGGACCGCTCCTAGGGTGGAAGCCATGAACACCTTCACTCTCAACAATGGCGTCGCGATCCCGGCTCTGGGTCTCGGCGTGTTCCAGACCCCGCCTGAGGAGACCACCACCGCCGTGACCGCGGCTCTCCAGGCCGGCTACCGCCACATCGACACCGCCGCCGCCTACGGCAACGAACGCGAGGTCGGCGCCGCGATCCGCGAGTCCGGGATCGACCGCTCCGAAGTCTTCATCGAGACGAAGATCTGGATCAGCGACTACGGCTACGAGGAGACCCTCCACGCCTTCGAAAAGAGCGCCGGCAAGCTCGGCGTCGACCAGATCGACCTGCTGATCCTCCACCAGGCCCTCCCGTCCGACTTCGACAAGACGATCGGTGCCTACAAGGCGCTCGAGCAGCTCCTGGCCGACGGGAAGGTCCGCGCGATCGGCGTCAGCAACTTCATGACCAGCCACCTCGAGCAGCTTCTCGCCGCCACCAGCGTGGTGCCCGCGGTGAACCAGATCGAAGTCCACCCCTACTTCCAGCAGCGCGAGGTCGAGGCCTTCGGCACCGAGCACGGCATCCTCACCCAGGCGTGGTCGCCGATCGGCGGCATCACCTCCTACCGCGACAGCGAGAAGCGCAGCTTCGATGATCCCGTGATCGTGGGCATCGGTGAGAAGCATGGGAAGTCGGCCGCGCAGGTGATGCTGCGCTGGCACCTCCAGGAAGGCCGTCAGGTCATCCCCAAGTCGACCAAGGCCGCCCGCATCGCGGAGAACATCGACGTGTTCGACGTCGAGCTCACCGCAGATGAGCTGACCGCTCTCGACGCCCTCGAGACCGGCACGCGCGGCGGACCTGAGCCCGAGGACATCAGCCTGGAGACCTTCGGACGCGAGATCCCCGAAGCCTGAGCGCTCCCTCCTCGCGGGCGCCCGCCCCTGACCACCACACGGCGGGCACCCGCTCTTCCATTCCCGCAGCACCGACCGCCACCACCCTGATCGGAGACCCTCCATGGCCGAGCAGACCCGCGCCCAGCAGCTCACAGGCGACTTCGCCCCCAAACTCGCCGACCTCACCGACGACGTCCTCTTCGGCGACGTGTGGAAACGCGACGGGCTCTCCCCCCGCGACCGCAGCCTCGCCACCGTCTCCGCGCTCGTGATGGGCGGGAACACCGACCAGCTCGTCAGCCACGTCCGCCTCGCCCTCGACAACGGCGTGACCGTCGAGGAGCTCGGCGAGGTGATGACCCACCTCGCGTTCTACGCCGGCTGGCCCAAAGCGCTGTCCGCCATCACGGTCGCGCGTCGCGTCATCGAGAACACCACCGCCTCCTGACACCCCCGGATACCCACCTGCTCTGCTGCGATCCAGAGCATCGCTGGAAAGGAACACCATGACCACCTGGTTCATCACCGGAGCCTCCCGCGGTCTCGGCCGCTCGCTCGCCACTGCCGTGCTCGATCGCGGCGACAACGCCGTCCTCGGCGCCCGCACCACCGACGCACTCGATGACCTCGCCCGCCAGCACCCCACCACAGCCATGATCGCCGCAGTGGATGTCACGGACGATGCGCAGGCCGCGGACGCTGTCCGCGCTGCCGAGGACCGGTTCGGCCGCATCGACGTCCTCGTCAACAACGCCGGGTACGGCTACCGCGCCGCCGTCGAAGAAGGCGAAGACGAGCAGATCCGCGCCGTCTTCGACACCAACGTGTTCGGGCCCGTCCGCCTCATCAAGGCCGTCCTCCCGGGCATGCGCCAGCGTCGAAGCGGTGCGATCGTGAACATCTCCTCGATCGGAGCGCGCGCGTGTGCACCCGGGTCCGGCTACTACTCAGCGACCAAGGCCGCCCTCGAAGGTCTCTCCGGATCACTGCAGAAGGAACTCGAACCCCTCGGCATCAGCGTCACCATCGTCGAGCCCGGCGCGTTCCGCACCGATTTCTCCGGGTCCTCCATCCGCATCTCCGAGACCGAGATCGAGGACTACGCCGAGACCGCAGGCAAGCGCCGAGCCCGCGTCGAAGGCACCCAGCCCGGTGACCCCGACAAGGCCGCCCACGCCATCATCGACGCCGTCACGGCAAGCGAGCCCCCCACCTTCCTCCTCCTGGGCACCGATGCGCTGCAGGCCATTCGAGGAGTCGCTGCGGCAGAAGCCGAGCAGATCGACTCCTGGGAGCATCTCAGCGCCAGCACCGACCTCGGCAAGGGATGACCCAGCCCGGTGGCAACCCCACTACCCACCGGGCAGGCCTGACACCAGAGGACATGCTCACCCTCGCAACGCGGTGAACTGTTGCGCGATCAGGTCAGCTCGACCCCACCGCGCCTCAGTCCCCCGTGACGTGCGCAGTCAGCGGTGCGTCGAGCGATCTCCACTGGAAGGATCCACAACGTTCTGCGTCTGCGCGCGCTGCAGCGCGGAGGAGAAGCGTCGGCGCTGGGTGGCGGAGGAGAGCCCGTCCCCGGTGACGAGATCACCGATCCTGACGGTGAGGCGGGCTGGGGCGTCGGTCCCGATGGTGGCCTTCATCCTCCCGAGACTCACCACTGTGCTGATCGTCCGCGGGACGCCTCGGCTGCTCGGCGGCCGGCGGTCCTGCCGTGTCATCGACCACCCCCGGCGTCTTCGCGATGTCCTCGGTCGTGCTCGCACCGCGGTCGCCCCGCAGGCCCGCCAGATAGGCGTTGTACGCCGCGAGCTCGGCGCCGCCGTCCCGCTCGGCCTTGCGGTCGTACTGGCGGGCCCGGCGATCGTCGGACTTCATCCACATCGCCGCGACGATGATCGCGTAGCCGACGGTCGGGACCTCGGAGATCGCCCACATGATCGTGCCGCCGCGCACCTGGATCAGCTCGAGCCGGTCCGGCGAGTACATCCCGAGCTGCGTGTACCAGCCCTCCGCCACCAGCCAGGTCGCCGAGACCATGGCCACCCCGAAGAAGGCGTGGAAGGCGAGGGTGACCAGCAGGGTGATCAGCTTCAGCACCGGGTTGATCGGCTTCTGCGAGGGGTCGATCCCGATCAGCACCCAGGCGAACAGGTAGCCGGAGGCGAGGAAGTGCACCGTCATCAGCAGATGCCCGACGTGATGCTCCATGGCCAGTTCGAACAGCGGCGAGAAGTAGAAGATGACCAGCGAGCCCACGAAGATGAACCCGGCGACCGGCGGGGAGGAGACCAGTCGGGAATAGCCCGAGTGCAGAGCGGCCAGCACCCATTCGCGCACCCCTCGCGAGCCGTCGGTGCGAGGCGCGACCGCGCGGGACAGCAGCGTGACCGGGCCGCCGAGCGCCCACAGCGGTGGCACGATCATCATCATCGCCATGTGCTGGATCATGTGCGCGTCGAAGCGGAACTTGCCCCAGGCTGCGGCGCCGCCGTTCATGACCCAGGCGAAGGCGAGGCAGCCGGCGAGGAAGCAGGCCGTGCGGATCCACGGCCAGACGTCCCCGCGACGGGTCAGCCGCACCACGCCGATGAGATACAGGACGGCCATCGTCGCGGCCAGGGCGAGGGCGATCCAGTCGGGCTGGAACACGGTGAACAAGGCGCCGGGTCCGAACTCTCGCTCCGGCGGAAGGTAGCCCACCATCGACAGCACCCGCAGCTCTCCCACAGCGGGGATCTCCTGCGGGACCGGCGGGGCGGAGCGGCCCAGGGCGATCGACGCACCGATCACCGCCGCCATCACCAGACCCTCGGTCATGACGAGGTGACGGAAACGGATCCGCTCCCCCAGCCGTCGCCTCTGCAGCGCGCCGAGCACGGCGAGGGCGAGCAGCCCTGCCGCCTTGAACAGCACCACCCGGCCGTAGCCGGTGGTGAGCAGCTCCGACCAGTGCGACATCCGGATCCATGCGCTGATCAGCCCGCTGAGCGCGAGGGCTGCGACGGCCGCCAGAGCCCAGGGCGAGAACCGGCGGATCACGGTGGACACCTGCGTCTCGTCCATGCGGGCGCTGAGCAGGAAGAGGACCAGCAGCCCACCGGCCCAGACGCTGACCGCCACCAGGTGCACGGACATGGCGTTGACGGCATTGACGTGGTCGAGGCTGGAGCCGGCGTGACCGGCGAGGCCCAGGGCGGCGGCGCCGATCCCGGCGAAGGCGAGCCCCCAGCAGGCCATCACCGTGGACCGTGCGATCGCGTAGGCGAGTGCGGACAGCGCCGCGAAGACGGTGATGGTCAGCTGGATCCGGCCCAGCTCGCCCCCGAGCGCCACGTCCCAGACGTTGAGGTCGGTGCCCGCGCCTGTTGCCTCGAGCCCGACCAGCGGGATCAGGGCGAGGGACGCGACCGCCCACAGCAGTGCTCCTGCGGCGCCGAGGCGTACGGTGCGGCGGCGCAGCGGATCCAGGGTGGTCACCTCGCGGCGACCGGGCCCCGGCAGCAGCAGCACGGCGGTCCCGCCGGCGCCGATCGCGAGCAGCAGGCCCAGGTGGTGCAGGGCGCGCACCGCCGGCAGCCCCCAGGTGACCAGCGGGGACGCCGGGACCAGTTCGGCGGGTGCAAGGGCCCGGGTGGCGGCCATGCCCGCCAAGGCGGCGGCAACGGTGAGGAGCAGCAGGAGCGGGAGGGCGAGCGTGCCGGCGCGCTGGGAGACGGCGTTCATGCCCCTGCCCGTCGGCGCCGGAGCGTCTCGAAGAGGCAGACGGTCGCGGCGGTGTGGACGTTGAGCGATTCGGCGTGCCCGGCCAGGGGAATCCGCACGGTCAGCGGCGCGGCGGCCAGGGTGGCCTCGTCCAGTCCTCGAGCTTCGTTGCCCAGGATCCACGCGATCCGTGCGGGCAGCTCGACGGTGAAGAGCTCGGAGTCGGCATACCCGCTGGTGGCGGCGGCGGTGATGGAGGTGGCGGCGAGCTGTGAGAGCAGGTCCTCGATCACGGCGCCGGTGAGCACGGGGAGGTGGAACAGGCTGCCGACGGCGGCCCGCACGGCCTTCGGGGAGTAGGGGTCGGCGCTGGTGCGGGTCAGCAGCACCAGGTCGGCGCCGGCGGCGTCCGCGGTGCGGATCAGGGTGCCGACGTTGCCGGGGTCGCGCACTTCGTGGAGGACCACGACGGTGAGCGCGCCGTCGGCCGACAGCGCCTTGAGCGCGGTGCGGGTCGCGTCAGGGGTCTCGGCGGGCAGCGCGCCGACGGCGACCACTCCCTGCGGGGAGACCAGGGTGCCTGCGGAGGCGTCGGAGGCGTCCGCTCCCTCGCGCACCAGGGCGCGGAGAATCTGCTCGTCGACCGTGCGCACGGGAACGCCGGCCGCGTCGGCGAGCTCCACCAGTTCAGGATGGTCGACGGCGGCGCGCTCGGTCACGAAGACCTCGAGGGCCAGCTCCGGCCGGTGCGCGAGCAGCGAGCGGGCCGACTGGGGTCCTTCGATGCGGAACCGGCCCTGTTTACGACGTGCAGAGCGCCCGGCCAGCGCCGCCACCTTCTTCACCCGCTCGGAGCGGGCAGAGGTGAGCGGAGACTGATCCGGGCGCTCGTTCATCGCAGGAAGTGCCGCGATGTCAGGCTGCCGGGGCGTTGACGTCCTCGGGGAGGGCGTTCTTCGCGACCTCGACCAGAGTGGCGAAGGCCGGGGCGTCGTGGACGGCGAGCTCTGCGAGCATGCGACGGTCGACCTCGACGCCGGCCAGGCCCAGACCCTGGATGAGGCGGTTGTAGGTCATGCCGTTGGCGCGGGCCGCAGCGTTGATGCGCTGGATCCAGAGCTGACGGAAGTTGCCCTTGCGCTTCTTGCGGTCGCGGAAGTTGTAGGTCTGCGAGTGCAGCACCTGCTCCTTCGCCTTGCGGTACAGACGCGAGCGCTGGCCGCGGTAGCCGCTGGCCTGCTCAAGGATTTCCCGACGCTTCTTATGGGCGTTTACCGCCCGCTTCACGCGTGCCACGTGATACTCCTTCGATCGTAAATTCAGGGGCGCGGGAGCTGTGCTCCCACGTGGGCGATCAGCGGCCCAGCAGCTTCTTCATACGCTTGACATCGGCCTTGGCGACAGAGGTGTCGCTGCCGAGACGGCGCTTGCGGGTGGAGGACTTGTGCTCCAGCAGGTGGCGGGCGTTGGCCTTCTCGCGCATGAGCTTGCCCGAGCCGGTGACACGGACGCGCTTCTTGGTACCCGAGTGGGTCTTGTTCTTCGGCATCTGCCTGTTCTCCTTGTGACGTTTCTCAGGACTCGGCGCTGGTCTCGGTCTCAGCCTTGGCGTCGGACTTCTCGTCCTCGCTCCGGGCTGCGGCCTTCTCAGCATCGGTCTTGCGCTTACGGGCCTCGGCCATGGCCTGGGCCTTCTTCTTGTGCGGCCCGAAGACCATCACCATGTTGCGGCCGTCCTGCCGCGGGTGCGACTCGACGAAGCCGTAGTCGGCGACGTCCTCGGCCATGCGACCGAGAAGCTTGACGCCCCTCTCGGGACGGGACTGCTCACGACCACGGAAGCGGATGATGACCTTGACCTTGTCGCCACCGTCAAGGAACTTCTCAACATTGCGGCGCTTGGTCTCGTAGTCGTGGGTATCGATCTTCAGGCCCATACGGATTTCCTTCTGGACCGTGTTCGCCTGGTTCTTGCGCGACTCACGGGCCTTCAGGTTGGCTTCGTACTTGTACTTGCCGTAATCCATCAGGCGCGCAACCGGCGGATTCGCACCGGGCGCGACCTCGACGAGATCGAGTCCTGATTCCTGGGCGAGACGCAGGGCGTCCTCGACACGGACCTCGCCGACCTGCTCGCCGGCGGGTCCGACCAGGAGGACCTTGGGGACCCTGATCTGACCATTGATGCGCTGTTCGCTGATGTTGGCTCCTCACCTTGATTCGAGTCGGAAGACGACGAAAGCCCCCGCATTTTCATGCGGAGGCCCCAGGTGCACGCGCAACAGCGCGGTACGGACATTACTGCCCGGCTGCGATACTGACCCGGCAGCTGTGCGCTCGCGGGCCGGAAGGCACACGGGCTGTTCGCCACGAGGTGGGAAGGGACTCCACTTGAAGGAACTGATGGCGAGGGTCTCGACCTGTTCCAATCGTCTATCCTAGCAGGAGTGGGGCCGCAGTCCAGGTGATGTGCGTCGCGCCCGCAAGCTGCGACAACGAGGAGTGCTGGTGGAGACCGACCGCGATGCGTCCGGCGGGGACGACCTCCCAGGTCGCCCCGATCCTGGCACTTCTGCCCCAGGTTCCCATGAGTCCCATGACTACGGCTACGGGCAGACGCCGCTCGATCCCGCGGGGACCGGAGGTGCTCGCGCAGCCGATTCCGGGATCGCGGAGGGTGATGCGCACTCCGCGGCCTCCCCGGCAGCGGAAGCTTCCGCCGACGACGCCCGCTCCGCCGGCGAGGAGACCACCGCCGACGGCTCCGCGGCCTCCCGTGACACCAGCCAGGTCCCCGTCACCGGCGCCCGCCCGGTGACTGCACTGCGCACGGCGCCACGAGCAGTGCTCCGCCCCGTCCCCGAGGGCTTTCCCACCCCACCGCCACGGCCGGCCCGGCCCAATCGTCGGCCCGCCCCACCGCAGGAGCCCCTCCCTGCTGGGAAGAGCCGTCGCGGGCTGCTCATCGCGGGGATCTCGGTGATCGCGGTCCTGCTGCTGGTCGTCGTCGTCGGGGGCGGGGTGCTCGCCTTCCGGGCGCTCTCCCCCGCCGCACCGTCGGAGGGTTCCTCGGTCCCAGCGACCGGGACGGCGCAGGAGCAGGCCGGCCCTGGGCAGGCGCAGGTGGGCGAGGTGACCATCTCGGAGGTGAGCACCGAGATCGGAGTGCGGAAGGTCGGCAATCCGGGCTCGGCCATGGAACCCGAGGGTGAGTACATCGTCGTGATCTTCGAGGTCGACAACCCAGGCGACAAGGGCGTCGACATCGCAGAGCTGGTGGAGCTCGAGACCGCCGACGGTCAGACCTTCGCCCCCGACTCGGCAGCGAGCGCGAACTTCGTGGCGGACAGCCGCCCCTTCGGAGTGGTCGCTCCAGACAGCATCGACACCTTCCACAAGGTCTACGACGTCCCCATCGGCACCCAGCCCACAGGCCTGCACTTCACCTTCAGCCTGATGAACGAGACCGGAACCCTTCCCCTGGGGTAGCCGAGCGCCATCCCCCACCACGACCCCACCCACCACCCGCGCGCCCGCTCAGGGCGAGCACACCCGACCACGAAGGAACTCTGCAGACGTGAACGACCACCAGCACCACGACCACTCCGGCCACGCCGGGCACAAGGACCATGCCGGGCACACTGACCACGCTGGGCATGCCGGGCATGCCGGACATGCCGGACATGCCGAAGCTCCCGCCGCCATCGGCGGGGAGGAGCTCCGCGATATCGCCGACGTCGCGGCGGTCGAGATCATCACGTCCGCCTGCGTGCACCTGCTGAGCGCTGCGGCCGTGAAGGTCGGACTCGCGGAGGACGAGGCGACCGGTCAGTACCAGGATCTCGACGAGGCCAGGAAGCTGATCAACGCCCTGGCCGGTCTCGTGACCGCCGCAGCTCCGGAGATCGGCAATGAGCATGCCCGCTCGCTGCGTGACGGCCTGCGCTCGCTGCAGCTGGCCTTCGCCGAGGCGCTTCCCTTCCCGGATGACCCCGGCAAGGCGCCGGGCGAGAAGTACACCGGCCGGGTCTCCTGACCTCGAGCGGTCGCCCTTCCCTCCCAGGCCCCGCACGCCTCGCGCCCAGGAGCCCCAGGGGTCAGGAGCTGAGGACGAGACGGAGCGAGCTGATCCGCTCGGCGACCAGCTGCTCGGCACCGAGTCGCGCCGTGACCTCGTCGACTGACCGACGGACCGCGGGCGCGGTGAGGCCGGGACGAAGTCGGAGCTGAAGATCCACTTCGGCGCGCTCCCCGGCCCGTGCGGCCAGTGCGAGCACCTCTGCGGAGGACTCCGCAGCGACCCGGTCCAGCACCTCGGTCAGCTCAGGATCCTGGTGAGGGGGTATCCACTCCCTTCCCTGGGCCAGCGCCCACAGCACCGAGCGCGGCAGCAGCACTGGCCCGCCCTCCTCGGTGGGAGTCGCGGGATCGATGAGCAGCGCCGTGCAGCCCTCCTGCACCGCTGCCTGCGCCGCCTGCGGGGCGACGACCGGGACCGGCCTGGCGTCGGTGCGCCAGGCGGCGAGGGCTGCCACCGAGGTGAACAGCGGCAGCACCGTCGTGCCATCGGGCGCCGTGATCGAGACCATTGCCATGTCGGCGCCGTTGTCGCCGGTGAGCCCGTGGGCCGTGGTCCCGGTGTCGGTGGCGACCGCCATGATCGGCACCAGCACGCGGGAGGTCGCGAGGGCGGTAACCAGCTGCTGGCGGTAGGGGTCCTGCCCGGCCCGATGCGCGGCGAGGGCCGCGATCACGGCAGCGGGTGCGCTGCCGTCATCGGCGGGGAACGGACTGACCGTGTAGTCCCGTCCCTCCCAGGAGACCCCGGCGGTGTCCGTCAGCGGGGACTTCTCGCGGAAATGGGCGGGGAGTGCCCGGTGGACCTGCTCGGTGCGGTCATCCTGCTCCGTCGGGCCCCCTACCGGAGGCCGCACCGGGGCCGGTGCTGGACTCTCGGTGCCGCCGTGCTCCGGCGCCGGGCTCATGGGCGGCCCGCGACGTCGAGCGCCTCGCTCATCGTGAACGCCTGTGCATACAGAGCTTTGCCGACGATCGCACCCTCGACCCCCGTCGAGACCAGCTCACGCAGGGCGCGCAGGTCATCGAGGGAGGAGATCCCGCCGGAGGCGACGACCTTCGCCTCCGTGCGCGAGCACACCTCGGCCAGCAGGTCCAGGTTCGGTCCGCGCAGGGTGCCGTCCTTGGTGACGTCGGTGACGACGTAGCGCTGGCAGCCTGCCTCGTCGAGCCGTTCGAGGGTCTCCCAGAGGTCGCCCCCGTCTCGGGTCCAGCCGCGGGCTGCCAGGGTGGTGCCGCGGACGTCGAGGCCGACGGCGATGCGGTCGCCGTGCTCGGCCAGGATCTCCGCGGTCCACTCCGGGTTCTCGAGCGCGGCGGTGCCGAGGTTGACGCGGCGGCAGCCGGTGGCGAGCGCTGCGGCGAGCGAGTCGTCATCGCGGATCCCGCCGGAGAGCTCGACGTTCATGTCGACGGCCGCGACGACCTCGGCGAGCATCGCGGCATTGGTGCCGCGGCCGAAGGCGGCATCGAGGTCCACCAGGTGCAGCCAGCTCGCGCCGCCCTCCTGGAAGGACAGCGCCGCGTCCAGCGGGGCGCCGTAGGCGGTCTCGGATCCGGCCTCGCCCTGGACGAGCCGGACGGCTTGGCCGCCCTGGACGTCGACGGCGGGGAGCAGCTCGAGCACGGGAGCGGTCATGGGGTGCCTCCTGGCAGCGGGGTGCGGGCGAAGGCCCGGCAGGGATGGGGTCTTGGGTGCAGCGCATCGCGGCGGTGGCTGCGACGGGGTCCGGGCGGAGCTCAGCTGGTCTGGATGCGCCAGAGGGAGATGCCGAAGCAGATCAGTCCGAGCAGCAGCAGGCCGATGCTCGCCCACCAGGGCTTCTTCGAGCGGAAGAACGACCAGGCTCCGCCGAGCAGCATGCCGCCGGCGAACAGCGTCAGGAACGCGAGCATCATGAGGCGGCCTCCCTCGGGTAGCGGGGCAGGGAGCTCAGCCAGTTGGCCAGCAGCCGTGCTCCGGCCTCGCCGGACTTCTCCGGATGGAACTGGGTGGCGGTGAGCGCGCCGTTCTCGACCGCGGCGATGAAGCGGTCTCCCCCGTGCTCGGACCAGCTCACCTTGGGTGCGGCGAGCGCACCGATCTGCTCCATCTCCCAGCGGCGCGCGGCATAGGAGTGCACGAAGTAGAAGCGCTCCTCGTCGATGTCCTCGAAGAGGACGGTGCCCTCTGCGGCATCGACGGTGTTCCAGCCCATATGGGGCACGACCGCCGCCTCCAGGCGGGTCACCTCTCCGGGCCACTGCCCCAGGCCGCGGGTGCGTTCGCCGTGCTCTGCGCCGGTCTCGAACATCACCTGCAGGCCCACGCAGATGCCCAGGACCGGGCGGCCCCCGGCGAGGCGCCGCTCGATGATGCGGTCTCCTCCCACGGACTTGATCTGTTCGAGGGTGGCGGCGAAGGCACCGACCCCGGGGACGACCAGTCCATCGGCGCTGAGGGCGCGCTCGCGGTCCGCGGTGAGCTCGACCTCGGCCCCGGCGGCCTCGAGCGCACGGACCACGGAGCGCACGTTGCCCGAGCCGTGGTCGAGGACCACCACGTGGGGTGCGTTGCGCGGGACGGCGGTGGGGGCGGTCTCGCTCGTCACTTGCGCTTCTTCCCGGAGGCGATCCAGGCGAGCGCCTCGGAGCGGCTCAGGGTGGAGGGGTCCAGCCCCTCCCCCAGCTCCTCGAGGCTGGTCGCGCCCAGCAGCAGCTCCTCGACGAGGTCGTCGACCGCGCCGAGCACGATCGCGGGCGAGATGTCCTCGCCCCGTTCACCGTTCTTGTACCGGGTCGCGGTCATGCGGTCGCCGCGGCGCCAGAACAGCACGATCCCGTTGCGCTGCAGGGCGGTCGAGGCGATCGCGGCGAGATCGTGGGCGGCGGCCTCGGCGAGCGGGCCGATCGCGATCGCGCCGGTGCTGCTGTCGTGGGTGCGGGTGCCGACGGGGATGTCGATCCCGTCGGTGCGCGCCTCCCGGCCCAGCCGGACCACGCCTGCCAGGGCCTTCGCAGAGGCGACGGAGGTCGCGATCACCGCGACGCTGGGCACCTCGTCCTCGCCGGGGGTGTCGGTGAGCACGTCCTCGACGGTCAGCGGGGCATCATCGAGGGAGATGCCCTCCATGAGACGCGCGAATTCCGCGTCGATGTCATCGGCGGGACGACCGGAGCCCTCCGGCTGCTCCCCGGGACCGTCCTGGCGGGGCTCTTCAGGATCGACGGTGCTCATCACAGTGCTCCCTTGGTCGAGGGGACGTCCAGAACGCGGTCGTCGTAGGCGCAGGCGGCTCGGAGCGCACGGGCGAGGGCCTTGAACTGGGCCTCGACGATGTGGTGGGGGTCGCGCCCCTCGAGCAGCCGGATGTGCAGGCAGATCGCGGCGTGGTGGGCGAGGGACTCGAAGACGTGCCGGGTCAGCGAGCCGGTGAAGTGGCCGCCGATGAGGTGCGTGGCCTGAGCTTCGCTCTCGCCGGAGTGCACGCAGTAGGGGCGGCCGGAGAGATCCACGACGGCCTGGGCGAGGGACTCGTCCAGGGGGACCAGGGCGTCGCCGAAGCGGGCGATGCCCTTCTTGTCGCCGAGGGCCTCGCGCAGCGCCTGTCCGAGCACGATCGCGGTGTCCTCCACGGTGTGGTGGGCGTCGATGTGCGTGTCACCGGTCGCCTTCACCGTGAGGTCGAAGCGGGCATGCGTGCCGAGCGCTGTGAGCATGTGGTCGAAGAAGGGCACCGTGGTCGAGACGTCGACCTGGCCGGTGCCGTCGATGTCGAGGGTGAGCTCGATCGCGGACTCGCGGGTGGTGCGGCTGAGGCTCGCAGTGCGCGACGGTCGAGCAGCGGCGCTGGACGCGCTGGCGGTGATCGGGGTGCTGGCGGTGCTGGTCATCGGGGGTCGGCCTCCTCGAGGGCGGTACGGAATGCGGCGTTGTTCTCGGGCGTGCCGATCGACACGCGCAGCCAGCCGGCAGGGCCGACGGCTCGGATGAGGACTCCGCGTGCGAGGAGCGCCTCGAACACGGTGTCACGGTCACAGAAGCTGCGGAACAGGATGAAGTTCGCGTCGGACGGAGCCACCTCGTGGCCGCGTGCCGCCAGGTGCTCGGCGAGCGCATCCCGCTCGGTGCGCAGCAGGGCGACCTTGCCCAGCAGCTCCTCGCGGTGCGCGAGCGCGGTGCGGGCGACCGCCTGGGTGACGGCGGAGAGATGGTACGGCAGGCGCACCACGCGCACGGTGTCCACGACCGCGGGATCGGCGATCAGATAGCCGAGCCGGGCACCGGCGAGCGCGAAGGCCTTGGACATGGTGCGGGCCACCACCAGGTTCTGATGCCGTCCCAGCAGCGAGAGCGCGCTGGGGACGCCGTCGCGGCGGAACTCGCCGTAGGCCTCGTCGACCACCAGCAGGCCGCGGAACTCCGCGAGCGCGGTCGCGGCCGCCTCGACGACGTCGAGATCGAGCGCGGTGCCTGTGGGGTTGTTCGGGCTGGTGAGCACCACGATGCTGGGCCGGTGCGCGTCGATCGCCGCGGTGACCGCTTCCGCGCTGAGGGCGAAGTCGGGGGCGGGGCCGCGCTCGGCGGTGACCCAGGCGGTGTAGGTGTCGCGCGCGTACTCGGGATACATCGAATAGTGCGGGGTGAAGCCCAGCGCGGTGCGGCCCGGACCTCCGTAGGCCAGCAGCAGCTGGTGCATGATCTCGTTCGACCCGTTGGCGGCCCAGACGGCGTGGGCGTCGGGCGCGGGGATCCCGGATTCCGCGGCGAGATAGGCGCCGAGGTCGGCGCGCAGGGCGAGGGACTCCCGATCCGGGTAGCGGTTCAGGCCCACGGCAGCTTCCGCCGCGGCACGACCGATGGCTGCGGCGAGCTCCGGCGAGGGGCCGTAGGGGTTCTCGTTGACGTTCAGCGCATGCTCGACCTCGAGCTGGGGAGCGCCGTAGGGGGCGGCTCCCGCGATGCCGTCCCGCGGGGCGGGCAGCGCGGTGCTGCTGAGGGTCGGAGCAGGGTTCACGGACATGGCCTCCATGGTAGTTCGCAGGGGCTGCTGCCGACTGTGCCGTCCGCTCGCTGAGGCGCCGTGCGACGACGGCATGCCCAGCGGCATGCACAGCGGCGTGTCACCCTTCACAGAGACGAGCTCGAGGACAGGCTGCTCTCAGTGCCGTCAGTATCCTGGAGAGATGTTCCGTTCCCTGGGTGCCCTGGTGGGCGATCTGCTGGTCGTCCTGCTCTTCGTCGCGATCGGCTTCGTGCAGCATGGCACTCCGCTGACCACGCAGAACCTCTTCCTGGCGGGCTGGCCGTTCGCCCTCGGAGTGCTGCTGGGACACCTGGCGATCAGGGCCTGGCGCGCCCCGTTCCGGATCTGGCCGCACGGGCTGTTCGTGTGGGGCATCACGCTGGCGACCACGATGGCGCTGCGCACCCTGTTCACCGCCGGCACAGAGGTGTCCTTCGTCATCGTCACCGCGCTGGTGACCGGCGTGCTGATGCTCGGCTGGCGCGCGGTGGCGCAGTACGTCACCCGGCACGAGCGCTCGCCGCAGCCGGCAGCGGTCACCTCCGAGAGCTGATCGCCCGGGATGCGAGGAGGAGTCCCGCTCAACCGTGGGTGCGGAAGGTCTCCTTCTCGAGCAGGGGACGAAGGCGGGCGGCGACCTGATCGGTGCCGAACCAGCGGTGCAGCTGCTCCTCGAGCAGCACGTTGCCGAGTGCTCCGAGCACCATCGACTGATCCAGGGAGAGATGGCGCCGGGCGATGACTCCCGAGCGGACGGCGACCGCGTCGTGGAATCCGCCCGGCCCGTAGGCACCGAGCACCGTCTCGATCCGGGAGAGGTTCTCGACGGCCGCATCGAGCTCGTACTGCATCGCCAGAGCCGCGGCATGCGGGGTGACCACGCCGTCGAGCCCCTGCGGGTAGGGCTCCCCCGCCTGCCAGTCGGTGCCCGCCGCATCGGAGAAGTACCCCACCGGGTTCAGGCCCAGGGCATCGACGCCGTACTCGCGGTATCCGGCATGAGGGTCGGAGCTGGGTGAGAAGCCCCAGTAGCCGTAGCCCGCCTCCTCGAGTCCGTGCTCGCGCTGGGCACGCACATGGAGCGGGTGGTTCCTGCCCCAGCTGTCCGGCCCCCAGGCGGCCTCGGGCACGAACAGGTCCGGCATCAGCTCCTCGAACATGGAGCCGCCCCAGCCGGGGACGATCTCCATGCCGCGGTAGGTGTGCGCGCCCTCGAAGACCGCGACGCCCTCGTGCTCGGTCCAGTCGCCCACCGGCGGCATCTCGGGCCAGTCCCATTCCGGCGGGAAGGTGCGAAAGGTCGTGAAGTACGCGGCGGCAGGGATCTGCTCGGTCATGATCCCGAGGTAGGTGACCATGCGGGCCTCGGAGACGGCGGTGTCGTAGTGATGCTCCGCGTGGTACCAGACGTCGGCGCCGACGATGTCGCCCATCAGGGGACGCAGCTCGGTGCCCTCCCTGCCCGGGTCCTCGACCCAGAAGCCGCCGATGGTCAGCCCGGGCTGCGTGGCGACGTCGCGGTCGAAGAACACGTCCCAGCGCATCGCCTCGAACAGGCGCTCGGCCCGCCGACGGTTCGAGGGATCGGCCTGGGCGACCACGTGGAGTGCGGCGCCGAGCCAGCCCATGTCGACGCTGGACACGAAGGGGACCACGGGGTCGCCGGAGCCGGGCCAGCTGCGCAGCACCGAGCGATCGGTCTCGTCGTACCAGTTGTAGTACATGCCCGAGGGTTCGTGGTGCTCCATCTGCTCGAGCGAGTCCAGGGTGCGGGAGATCCGGAGGCGGGCCTCCCCCGGCGTGATCAGGCGCAGCTCGCGGGCCAGCAGCGTGGACCACAGGCAGCCACCGATGTTGGTCGGCGAGGTGTGGCGCGAGTGCCCCTGCAGATCCGCGCCGATGTTGTCGGACACGAGCCCGGTGCGGGGCACGGTCATCGCGTCCAGGGAGCGCCAGGTGTCCTTCGCCCAGCGGCGCAGTTGGCGCTCGGTGCTCCCGCTCCCCGCACGTCGCCCGCCTCCGCCGCGGGTTGAGAGGCCGACCGGCGTCGGACCGGCAGCCGACAGCGCGGGCGCTGCCGCAGCAGGGCCGGCGGCGCCGAGTGCGGCGCCGACTACATCGCCGCCTTCGAGGACCCGGTCTTCCGTCGGGCGGCGCTGAACACCGGTGTGTTCGTGCTGGTCGGTGTGCCGCTGACGATCATCGCCGGGCTCAGTGCGGCGCTCGCACTGAACCAGGGCCTAGCCCCTGGGGAGAGCCCCGGAGCTGAGCACCCCTCCTCGACGGACGGCAGCGCCGCCGACAGATCGCCCGGGAGTCAGTCCGTGAAGCGGATGTCGATCGCCGCTCCGTGGGCCGGCAGTCCTTCGGCGCGGGCGAGCGTGGTCGCTGCCGGGCGGGCGCCCTGCAGCGCGTCGCGGTCGTAGTGGACCACGTGGATCCCGCGCAGGAAGGTCTGCACGCCCAGGCCGCCGGTGAAGCGCGAGGTGCCGCCGGTGGGCAGCACGTGGTTGGACCCTGCCGCATAGTCGCCGAGGCTCACGGGGCTGTGGGGACCGACGAAGACCGCGCCGGCGTTCGTGACCCGGGCGGCGACGGCGCCGGCATCGGCCGTCAGGATCTCGAGGTGCTCGGCCCCGTAGGCGTCGACCACCGCCAGCCCCTGCGCGATGTCGTCGACGAGCACCACAC
Source organism: uncultured Brachybacterium sp. (assembly GCF_947500705.1). GTDB lineage: Bacteria > Actinomycetota > Actinomycetes > Actinomycetales > Dermabacteraceae > Brachybacterium. Next base: position 28,924 of record NZ_CANMSY010000001.1, read on the forward strand.
CGCTCTGCTGCCCGCGCAGCGCCTCCTCGATGCGCGTCCGATGCGTGGCGGAGGGCACCTGTGCCGCGAGCGCGGTCTCGACCGCGTCGGCCAGGTCGGCGGAGTCGGTGACCAGCACGCTCGCAGCCAGCGGATCGTGCTCGGCCTGGGAGATGAGGTCCGCTGCGACGAAGGTGGGATGCGCGGTGGCGTCGGCGAGGATCGCGATCTCCGTGGGCCCGGCCTCGGCGTCGATCCCGACCTGCCCCCGCACCAGGCGCTTCGCGGCGGCGACATAGACGTTGCCGGGACCGGTCACGAGGTCCACGGCCTCCAGGCCGCGGCCGTCGCCGAGATCCTCGGCGCCGTGCGCGAGCAGCGCGATCGCCTGGGCCCCGCCGGCGGCGAGCACCTCGGTGACCCCCAGGAGCGCGCAGGCCGCGAGGATCGTGGGGTGCGGGAGCCCGCCGAACTCCTTCTGGGGCGGAGAGGCGAGCACGATCTGCTCCACCCCGGCGATCTGCGCCGGCACCACATTCATCACGACGGAGCTGGGCAGCACGGCGCGCCCACCGGGCACGTAGAGCCCGACCCGACGCACCGGCACCCAGCGCTGGGTCACGGTGCCCCCGGGCACCACCTGGACCGTCTCGTCGGGCCGGGACTGCGCGGAGTCGACGGCGCGCACCCGAGCCGCGGACTCCTCCAGGGCGGTGCGGATCTCCGGATCGAGCTCGGCGAGGGCTCGTTCCAGCTCCTCCCGCGGAACCCGCAGATGCTCCGGTCGCACCCCGTCGAACCGCTCGGAGGCATCCCGCACCGCGGCGGCACCGCGGGCGGCGACGTCCTCGACCACCGGGCGCACGGCAGCGACTGCGGACTCGACGTCCAGCTCGGCGCGCGGCAGCGCCGCGGTGAGCTCGGCAGCGGTGAGCCGGCGCGAGCGGAGATCGATCACGGAGAGGAACGATGCGGGATCAGGCATGGTGCCAGTCTAGGAGGGAGGCGGGACTCAGGCATGTCCTGCCCACCGCGGAGAGGACCCCGCCTCCCGGATCTCTCCGGCAGCGGGGTTACAGTCGTCCTCGTGCTCGTCGCCTTCCTCCTCACCCTCGTCGCCGGTGGCGCCACCAGCATCGGCGCCGCCCTCGGCGTGCTGGGGCGCGGCACCAGCCCGAAACTCCTGGCCGGCGGTCTCGGCCTCTCCGCCGGGGTCATGCTCTACGTCTCCTTCATGGAGCTGCTGCCCGAGGGTGTCCGGGTGCTCTCCGGCGGTGTTCCCGATGCGCGCGGCACCGCCTTCGCCGTGCTCGCCTTCTTCGTGGGCATCGCGGTGATCGCCGTGCTCGACCGGCTGGTGCCCAGCGCGGTCAGCCCCCATGAGTTCGCGGGCCGCATGGCCGGCAGCCACGGCGAGGCGGAGCTGCGCGCCCCGGACGAGCAGGCCGCCGATCGGGCCCTGCGCGCCCGCCTGCTGCGCACCGGCACCGTCACCGCCCTGGCCCTCGCGCTGCACAACGTGCCCGAAGGCTTCGCGACCTTCGTGGCCGCGCTGCAGGCGCCGGAGGTCGCGATCCCGGTGGTCGCCGCGATCGCCCTGCACAACATTCCCGAAGGGCTCGCCGTCGCGGTGCCGGTGCGTCGGGCCACCGGGTCCCGGGCCAAGGCCTTCTGGCTCGCGTCCATGACCGGGCTCGCCGAACCCGTCGGGGCGGTGCTCGGGTTCCTCCTGCTCTCACCCCTGCTCAGCGGTGGCGCGATGGGAGCGATCCTGGCTGGCGTGGCCGGGGTGATGGTGTTCGTCTCCCTCGACGAGCTGCTGCCTGCTGCCGAGGAGACCGGCGAGCACCACACCGTGATCTACTCGCTGGTCGCCGGCATGGGGGTCATGGCGGTGACCCTGCTGGTGCTGTGATTCCGGGCGTGCTCCGGTACGTTCTCCCCAGCACCGATGACGGCCCTGCGGGCGCAGGGACCCGAGGTGAGAGGTCGGAGACCAGAAGGGGACGCGATGAACGCGGCGGCGCATCGGAGGGACACCGGGAGCCGGCGCGCTCTGCCTCGACGCCGTGCGACGCGCACCCTCGCCGCCGGGCTGCTGATCGTCTCGCTCGGCGCCTGCGATGCCCTCCCTGTGCTGCCCGGCGGCGGACGCTCCGCCTCGGAGTCACCGTCGGCCGCCGCAGAGCCGATGGATCCCGAGCAGGTCACCACCACCGCGAGCACCGCGACGGACCCGTCCTGGCTGTGCCGTCCCGGCGAGGGCGAGAGCCCGTTGCCCAGCTCGACCGAGGGCGGGACGCTGACCCCCGAGACGGTGAGCGCCGAGGGCAACGACCTCACGATCTCGGGACCGTTCCGCCTCGCGGCTGACCACAGCTATACCGGCTTCCGCCCCGAGGGCGTGCTGCTGCCGGCCGCTCCGGAGAACCGCGGCATCCCTGCCCCCGGATTCGACGGCGAGCTGGGTGTCCAGGGCGCACCGGTCCCGCCGATGGTGGTGCGCGAGCGCGTCGAGGTCGCCGCCGACGAGGGCGAGCCCGCGCCCTCGTCTGCCACAGCGCACCTCACGCTGGGCACCTGTGACGACGCACCCCTGCGCCAGGGCCAGTTCCTGCTGCGGCTCAGCGGGGGCGGGGTCGACGGGCCGGGACGCGGGAAGGACGATGCCGGATGGGCGGCGAGCGGAGACGTGCTGGTCGACGTCGTGGAGGGACGGCTGCGGGTCGTGCCCGGCGCGATCAGCGCCCCGAGCGGCGAGATCCCGGCAGACCTCTCAGCGCTGGCCTGCCGGGCACCGCTGGAGGCGGTGGGAGATGGCGACGGCCTCACCGTCGCCGTCGAGGATCCCACCACCCGCGTCTCCACTGTGGTTCCCGAGGATGAGCTGGGCACTGCGATCACCGCGCGGGTCACGGTCACCGCGCAGGAGCTCGGCACGCGCGCCCTGCTGCAGGGAGTCGTGGTGGTGAACCCCTCCACCGGCACGGTGGTCTCGGGCGCCCGCAATGCGCCGGACGTGTCGCTGCAATGGATCGATGAGGACGGGGTGAGCCGCACCGACCACGCCTGGGTCAGCCGCTCCACCTGCGGCCGCGACGCCCTCTCTGCCGGTTCCTACCGGGCCCATGGCTTCGGCGTCACGGTCGATGCGGAAGGAGCGACCCATGTGGTGCTCTCGGACCCCTGGGAGGTCGAGGTCGTCGACGAGGAGCCGGCGGCCTGAGACTCCGGGCCCGGACCCGAGCGGACGAGCCCCATCTCACGTACCGTGGAGGCATCCTGGACGAGGGGCGGGTCCGAGCCCGCCGTCGATTAGTCTTGACGTCAAGACAAATGCCGCACCGACCCGAGGGAGCACCGCGACACATGGCGCGCATCATCTACACCCACACCGACGAGGCACCGATGCTGGCGACCGCGTCGTTCCTGCCGATCCTCGATGCCTTCTCGAACACCGCCGGGATCGACGTCACCACCCGTGACATCTCCCTGGCCGGTCGCATCGTCGCGGTCTTCTCCGATCTCCTGCCCGAGGATCAGCGAGAAGCGGATGCCCTCGCGGAGCTGGGCGAGCTCGCGAAGTCGCCCGAGGCGAACATCATCAAGCTGCCCAACATCTCCGCCTCGGTGCCGCAGCTCAAGGCCGCCGTCGCCGAGCTGCAGGCCCAGGGCATCTCCCTGCCCGACTACCCCGAGTCCCCCACGACCGACGAGGAGAAGGACATCCGCGCCCGCTACGACTCGGTCAAGGGCTCGGCCGTGAACCCCGTGCTGCGCGAGGGCAACTCCGACCGTCGCGCCCCCGCCGCGGTGAAGAACTTCGCCAAGGCGCACCCGCACCGCATGGGCGAGTGGAGCAAGGACTCCAGGACCTCCGTCGCGACCATGGCCGCCGACGACTTCCGCGCCAACGAGCAGTCGGTCGTGCTGGACGCCGCGGACACGCTCTCGATCGTGCACGTCGCCGCCGACGGCACCGAGACCGTGCTGAAGGCCTCCCTGCCGGTGCTCGCCGGTGAGGTCGTCGATTCCACCGTGATGCGCGCCGCAGCACTGGAGGCCTTCCTGCGCGAGCAGATCGCCGCCGCCAAGGAGCAGGGCGTGCTGTTCTCCGTGCACCTCAAGGCCACGATGATGAAGGTCTCGGACCCGATCCTGTTCGGCCACGCCGTGCGCGCCTTCTTCCCGACCCTGTTCTCCGAGTTCGGTGAGCAGCTGGCCGCGGCGGGCCTGTCCCCCAACAACGGCCTCGGCGGCATCCTGGCCGGAGTCGAGGACCTCGACGCCACCGTGCGCGACGGCGTCAAGGCCGCGATCGAGAAGGACCTGGCCGCCGGCCCGGACCTCGCGATGGTCAACTCCGCCAAGGGCATCACCAACCTCCACGTCCCCTCCGACGTCATCATCGACGCGTCGATGCCCGCGATGATCCGCACCTCGGGCCACATGTGGAACAAGGACGACGCCGAGCAGGACGCCCTCGCGGTGATCCCCGACTCCTCCTACGCAGACGTCTACGCCGCGACGATCGAGGATTGCCAGGCCCACGGCGCCTTCGACCCGACCACCATGGGCACCGTCCCGAACGTGGGCCTGATGGCGCAGAAGGCCGAGGAGTACGGCTCCCACGACAAGACCTTCGAGATCTCGGCCGACGGCCGCATCGAGGTGCGCGACGCCTCCGGCACCGCCCTGATGAGCCACGAGGTCACCGCCGGCGACATCTTCCGCGCCTGCCAGGCCAAGGACGCCCCGATCCGCGACTGGGTGCAGCTCGCCGTGCGCCGCTCGCGCGAGTCCGGGATGCCCGCGGTGTTCTGGCTCGACGAGTCCCGCGCCCATGACCGGAACCTCATCGCCAAGGTCGAGAAGTACCTGGCGGAGGAGAACACCGAGGGTCTCGACCTCCGGATCCTCTCCCCGCTGGAGGCCACCAAGCACACGCTGGCGCGCGTGCGCCGCGGCGAGGACACCATCTCGGTGACCGGCAACGTGCTGCGCGACTACCTCACCGACCTGTTCCCGATCATGGAGCTGGGCACCAGCGCCAAGATGCTCTCGGTGGTGCCGCTGATGAACGGCGGCGGCCTGTTCGAGACCGGCGCCGGCGGCTCCGCTCCGAAGCACGTCCAGCAGCTCATCGAGGAGGACTACCTGCGCTGGGACTCCCTCGGGGAGTTCCTGGCCCTGGCCGAATCGCTGCGCCACCTCGCCCGCACGGCGGACAACGCGCGCGCCGCGGTGCTCGCCGACGCCCTGGACCGCGCCACGGAGACCCTGCTGTCCGAGGGCAAGTCACCCCAGCGCAAGCTCGGCTCGATCGACAATCGCGGCAGCCACTTCTACCTGGCGATGTACTGGGCCCAGGAGCTGGCGAAGCAGAGCGAGGACGCCGAGCTGGCCACGGCCTTCGGTCCGATCGCGAAGGAGCTCACCGACGGTGAGCAGACCATCGCCGAGGAGCTGCTCGCGGTGCAGGGCAAGCCCGCGGACATCGGCGGCTACTACCGCCCCGATCTCGAGAAGATCGCCTCCGTGATGCGCCCGTCGGCGACGTTCAACCGCATCCTCGAGGAAATCTCCGCGGCGCTGTGACTGCAGCGCCGTGACTGCACCGCCGTGACCTCGTCGCGGTGACCCCGGCATCCCGGGGCTCCGCAACGAGCACGGCCGGAGGGCCGATCCTCGCGACGGGCCCTCACCACGGATGCGCGGACGGGCCGCTGGTGATCGGAGCTGGCAATATGGCCGGTTGACATCACCAGCGGCCCGTCCGCGCGCATCTGTCTGGCGGAGCCGACCTCCATGACTTGCCGGGCGGAGCCGACATCCGTGCTCCGCGGGGCGACCCCAGAGGGGGCTCTGCTGCCGGAGAGACAGACCGAAAGGACCATGCCGTGCCCGTCATTCCCTCCCCCGTCGACGGCATCGACCTGCGCTACGACGTGACCGGCACGGGCCCGGCGCTGGTGCTGCTGCACGGCTCGGTGCTCTCGCGCGCCATCTGGCGGGGCCTGGGGTATCTCGCCCCGCTCATCCAGGAGCACACCGTGATCCGGGTGGACCTGCGAGGTCACGGCCGGTCCGGCACCCCTCACGATCCCGCCGCGTACACGCAGGACGTGTACGTCGCCGACCTGCTCGCCGTGCTCGATGCCGAGGGCATAGGGCGTACGGCGCTGCTCGGCTACTCGCTGGGCGCCCGCATCGCGCTGACCGCGGCGCTCGAGCATCCGGGGCGGGTGACGCGCCTGGTCAGTCTCGGCGGGTCCGCTGCCGAGCAGCAGGGGCAGATCGAATCGGTCTTCTTCCCCGGGGTCATCGATGCGATCCGGGAAGGTGGGATGGAGGCGTTCTGCGCGGGACAGGGCCTCGGCCCCGATGTCACCGGGCGGCGCGACCGCGCCACTCGCACGGCCTTCCTCTCCGCCGATCCCCTCGCCGTCGCGGCTCTGCTCACCGCCACCGACGCCACTGCCGGGGTCCCGGACGAGGTTCTCGCGGGCTGCGGGGTCCCGACGCTGTGGATGGCGGGCACAGAGGACCATCCGCGGTACGAGGATTCCGTGCGGGCCGCGTCGCTGATGCCCGACGCGGAGTTCGTCCCGCTGCCCGGACGCACCCACGGCGCCACCCTGTTCCCCTCACAGGATGTGCTCGACGAGGCGCTGCCCTTCCTGCGCTGAGATGCTCCTGAGCCCGGCGGTGCCGGCGTGACGCTCGCGCACGGCCATCGGCCCGCACGGAGCGGGCGGTCCCGCCGATCCGACTCAGACGAACTGGCGCACCAGGGCGATCAGGGCGACCACGACGATCACGCCGCGCAGCACCCACTCCGGCATGGTCTTGGCCAGGTGCGCCCCGAAGTACCCACCCACCAGCGCGCCGAGGGCGATCGCTCCGCTCGCGGCCCACACGATCTCGGCGCCGACGACGAAGTGCGCGATGACGTAGACGCTCGCGGCGGCGAGGTTCACGATCAGGCTGAGGAGGTTCTTGACGCTGTTGACGGAGCCCATCGGTCGTCCGGTGAAGGTGCCGAGGATGCCGAGGTAGAGGATCCCCTGCGCGGCGGTGAAGTATCCGCCGTACACGGAGGCCGCACCGATCGAGCCGACCATCGCCGGGGAGCGCAGCGGACTGCGGCCGGAGGCCGGCTCGGCACGGCGCTCTGCCCGTTTCCGCAGCGCAGCGGTGATCCGCTTCTGGAAGACCACCATCGTCAGGGCGACGACGATCAGCACCGGCACGACCACGTCGAGCGCGGAGGCCGGGGAGACCAGCAGCAGCAGAGCCCCGGCGGTCGCGCCGACGGCCGCGGTGATCGCCAGCGGCGGCAGCTCCCGCTTCTCGGCGGCGATCTCCCGGCGATAGCCCAGCACGGAGCCGATCGTCGAGAAGAGCATGCCGGTGGTGTTGGTGCGCACCGCGACGCCCGGCGGGATGCCGAGGGTCATCAGCACGGGGAGGGTGAGCAGCGAGCCGGAGCCGACTGCGGCGTTGATCGCCCCTGCGATGGTGCCCATGACGAGCAGGACGACGAGCGAGAGGGGTTCCACGACCGAGAACCCTACTGGTACGGCCCACGCCGCGGAGGGAGGTCCGCTCTCCGGCCGTGGCTGCCACGGCCCGGAGGCGAACCGGCTGCGGCCCGGCCACGGCCCAGAGGCGAACCCTGCTGCGGCCCGGCTGCGGCCCGGCTGCAACCCGGAAGGGGCCCTGCTGAGGCCCGCCCGCGCCTCGGCTGGGGCGTCGGCCGGATCCTGGGGCTCAGTTCCCGGGCAGCAGCCAGTCGTTCGGGGCGAACAGCTCGAAGTGCACGTTCTCCTCCGCGACCCCGACCTCGGCCAGCTGCTGCCGGGCGCCCTGGAGGAAGCCGTGCGCGCCGCACAGGTACACCTCGGCGCCCTCCGGGATGTGCTCCGCGGCGATCTGCAGGCGACCCTCGCGGGCGGCGAGGCGGTCGTCGTGGCCCGCGCAGGGATCCGACGCCATCGAGGACGAGAACCACAGGTGCAGTCGCGAGCCGCTGTGCTCGGGGAGGTCCGCGACCGTGTCGACCAGCTCGCGCACGAGGGCGGAGTCCGCCGCATCACCGTCGGCGTGCAGCACGATCACCTGCCGGTCGCTCTGCGCGGCCGCGATGTAGCGCAGCATGCCGAGCATGGGGGTGACCCCGATCCCGGCGGAGACCAGCACCACCGGGTCGGTGGAGTGGGGATCCAGGGCCAGGTCGCCATAGGGCAGGGTCACCTGGAGCGCATCGCCCTCCTGCAGGTTCTGGTGCAGGTGGGTGGACACCTCTCCCGCCGGGGTCCCGTCCTCGCGGCGCACGCTGATCCGCCAGCGGCCTTCCCCGGGCGCCGCGGAGAGCGAGTACTGGCGCAGCTGCCGAGCACCGTCGGCCAGGCGGGCGCCCACGGAGATGTACTGCCCGGGCACGAAGTCCGGCAGCGCGGCCTCACCGTCGGCGGCCATCAGCTCGAAGCTGGCGACCGTGGAGCTCTCCTCGACCCGGCGGGTCACCACCGCGGTGCGGAAGACGTCCCCGGGCTCGACGCCGGCATCGGCGTAGAGGTCCTTCTCGAAGGCGATCAGGGTGCGAGCCATGTGCCAGTAGACGGCGCTCCACGCCTCCCCGATCTCCGCGGTGACGACATCCGCCCCGAGCACCTCGACGATGGCGGCCATCAGGTGCTCGTGGACGATCTGGTACTGGTCCTCGGTGATGCCGAGCGAGGCGTGCTTGTGCCCGATGCGTCCGAGCAGCTCGCGAGGGCTCGGAGCATCCGGGGTCACCAGCAGCGTCGCGTAGGTCGCGACCGAGGAGGCGAGGGCCTTCTGCTGGGTGCCCTGGGCCTGGTTGCCGCGGTTGAAGGTGTCACGCAGCAGCTCGGGACGGGCCGCGAACATACGACGGTAGAACGCCGGGGCGATCTGGCCGATGTGCTCGCCGACCACCGGCAGCGTCGCGCGGATGATCTGCTCGTGGGCGGGCGCCAGCGGCGCCTCGAGATCGAGCTGCGGGCGACGGACGGGGGCGAGAGGCAGAGACATGAGGGAGCCCTTCAGGAGTGCGGAGACGGTTCGGCCGTCGGTCCTTCGACGACCTGCGCCTCCACGTTAGGAGCGCCCTCCCGGGGGTGCGGGAGACCTTGGTCCTGGCTGCGCTCCCCCGCTCCCGCCGCGGTCAGCGCGCGAGCTCCTCCAGCGCCTGCTGGAGCACCTGGGCGTGGTTGTGCTCGGTGTCCTTCGCCGCGTACAGGAGCACGATCCTGCGGGCCTTGGCCTGTCGCGCCCGGTCCAGCAGCTCCTGCGGGGCGTCGCTGGTGTCGAGCTCATGGCGGTACCGGTCCGAGAACTCCTGGAAGTCCAGGTCATGGCCATGGAATGCCTTCCGCAGCTCAGAGCTGGGCGCCACCTCCTGGTCCCAGTCGTCGTGCGCGAGGCGCTCCTTCTTGATGCCGCGCGGCCACAGGCGGTCCACCAGCACCCGGTACTCGTGGGCGTCGGAGCCGTCGTCGTCCAGGACGTCATGGACCCGTTCGGTGGTGATCTCGAAGCTGCTCATCATCCGTCCTCACTGTGGTGGAAGAGACAGGGCCCGGTCCGCGCCGGAGGGCGGGCCGGGCCCTGTGCCGAGGGGTGGGCGACGAGTCGCGGGCGCGAGCGCCGCACGGGTAGCTGAGCTCGAGCGAGCTCGGACCGGAACTCAGACCAGGACGGCCTTCGCGGCCTCGTAGTCGGGCTCCTCGGAGACCTCGGCGACCTGCTCGGTGTGGACGACCTCGCCGTTCTCGTCAGTGACGACGACGGCGCGGGAGAGCAGGCCCTGGAGCGGCCCGTCCTGCATCGTCACGCCGAAGTCCTCACCGAAGGAGGAGCGGAAGGCGGAGCCGGTGACCACGTTCTCGATGCCCTCGGCGCCGCAGAAGCGGGCCTGGGCGAAGGGGAGATCCTTCGAGACGCAGACGACGACGGTGTTCTCGAGACCGGCGGCGAGCTCGTTGAACTTCCGCACGCTCATCGCGCAGGTGCCGGTGTCGAGCGAGGGGAAGATGTTCAGCACGACGCGCTTGCCCGCGAGGTCGCTGCTCGTGACGGGCGCGAGGTCCTGGCCGACGAGCTCGAAGGCCGGCAGGGCAGAACCCGTGGCCGGCAGCTCGCCGACGGTGCTGATGGGAGTGTTCTTGAAGGTGATGGAAGCCATGACTCCATCATCTTCTTCGGAGCTGAGCGGCACAAGCCGCTTCCTGGGAGCCGGCCTCGGCACAGCGCGAAGGCCAGGACGGCCAGGTCAGTCCATCGTCTCCCGCAGCCGATCCGTCTGCTCCGCGACATCGAAATCAGCGGCGGGCCACTGCGGGTCGATCCCCTCGAGGGCGTCCAGCAGCAGCTGCTGGACGGCGATGCGGGCATACCATTTGCGATCGGCCGGGATCACGTTCCAGGGGGCCGCGACCGTCGAGGTCGCCCTCAGCGCCCGCGTGTACGCCTCCATGTAGCTGTCCCAGTGGTGACGCTCGTCGACATCACCCGGGTTGAACTTCCAGTGCTTGTCCGGGCGCTCGAGCCGTTCCATCAGCCGCTCCCCCTGCTCCTGACGGGAGATGTGCAGCATGACCTTCACGATCGTCGTCCCCGCCTCGGTGAGCTCCCGCTCGAAGGCGTTGATGGCGGTGTACCGCTCGCGGAGCTCCTTCGCGTCGGCCCAGCCGTGCACGCGATGGATCAGCACGTCCTCGTAGTGGGAGCGGTCGAAGACCCCGAGCATCCCGGGGGCGGGGGTGCGCTTGCGGATCCGCCACAGGAAGTCATGGCGCTTCTCCGCCGGGGTCGGGGCCTTGAAGGCGGCGATGTCCACGCCCTGCGGATCCACGTTCCCCACCACATGGCGCATGATGCCGCCCTTGCCGGAGGTGTCCATCCCCTGCACGACCAGCAGCACGGAGCGGCCGCCCTCCTGGCCGTGGTGGGCGGCGTACAGGCGCTCCTGCAGTTCATCGAGTGCGCTGTCGCGCTCGGCGAGCACCGCCTTGCCGTCGTCCTTCTTCCCCTCGAAACCGGGGGTGGCGCGGGGATCGAGGTCGGTGACGTCGCCCTTCCACGCGGATTCGATCGGAAAGCCCGTGGGCGTCTGGTCACTCGGTGCGGGCTTCTTCGACTTCTTCGGCGTCTTCGACATGCAGGCAGGGTAGCCCGGGGCCGCCCCGGCGTGGGGTTTCGCGGCCGACTTGACTCCACCGTTCGGTCGGCGGAATGTCGTCACATGACCTTCACCGCCATCACCCATGCCCATATCGTCCCTATCGAGGGCGAGCCCTTCGACGGGGCGCTCCTCGTCCAGGACGGACGGATCACCGATCTCGGTCCCGACCTGGAGATCCCTGCATACGCCGAGGTGCTCGACGCCGAAGGCGGCTGGCTGCTGCCGGGGTTCATCGACGCCCATGTGCACCTCGGCGTCGCCGAGGAGGGCGAGGGCTGGGCCGGCGAGGACATCAACGAGATGACGGATCCGGTGATGGCGGCGGCCCGGGCGATCGATGCGATCAACCCGGTCGAGATCGGATTCGACGACGCGATCATCGGCGGCATCACGGCGGTAAACGTCAACCCCGGCTCCGGGAACCCGATCGGCGGGCTCGCGGTCGCGATCCGCACCCACGGCCGGGTGGTCGACGAGATGGTGCTGCGCAGCCCGTCCGGGCTGAAGGCCGCGCTCGGCGAGAACCCCAAGCGGGTCTACGGCGAGCGCAAGCAGACCCCGTCGACCCGGCTCGGCGTGGCCCTGACCATCCGTCAGGCCTTCGCGAAGGCTCACGCCTGGAGCGCGAGATCCCCTGGCGTCAGCACTCCCATCGGGCCGACGACATCGCGACCGCGCTGCGGATCGCCGAGGAGTTCGGGTTCGAACTGGTGCTGGATCACGGCACGGAGGCCTACCTGATCGCGGACCGGATCGCCGCGGCGGGAGTCCCCGTGCTCTACGGGCCGCTGATCGTCTCGCGATCCAATGTGGAGGTGCGTCACCGCACGCCGAAGGCGCCGGGCATCCTCACCGCGGCGGGGGTGAAGGTCTCGATCATCACCGACCACCCGGTGGTGCCGATCGAGTTCCTCGTCGACCAGGCGGCGCTGGCGGTCAAGCACGGCATGGCGCCGGCCGACGCCCTGCGGGCGATCACCCTGAATCCGGCCGAGGTGCTGGGGATCGCCGACCGGCTCGGCTCCCTCGCGCCGGGCAAGGACGCCGACCTCGTGCTGTGGGAGGGCGATCCACTGGATACGCGGAATCGCACCCTGCGGGTCTGGCAGCAGGGCCGTGAGGTGATGCGCCGTGACGAGGCCGGGGAGCCGGTGATCACGGAACGGTGAGCCGGCGGGGCGAGGACAGAGGGCGGGGCCTTCTCCGTCGGCCCGGCCCTACCTGCCGTAGCGGCGAGCGGTGCTGTGCCGCTGGGACTCCTCGAGCGCCCGGAAGCGCCGTTCGATGCTCGGAGGCAGCGGTCGCCGTTCCCGCAGCACCCAGCCGGCCCCGCGCACGGCATCCAGCAGAGCGAGCGCCGTGAGCCGGTCGCGCGGGGCCGAGGCGAGGACGTCGCGGGTGCGACGGAGCGCCGATCCGATCGGCCGGCGCAGCCAGATGAACCACAGCGTGTTGCGCAGACCGTGGCGGCGGCGGAGCCGGGAGTCGCGCTGCACCGATGCCTGGTGATGGACCACCACGTCCGGCAGGTGCACGAGCTCCCAGCCGGCGGTCGCGAGGTCCGCGGCCAGCAGCTCCTCCTCGCCCCCGAGCCACAGCCTCTCGCTGAACCCACCGACGGCGGTGAACGCCTCGCGTCGCACGACGGAGGCTCCGGCGAGGAAGCTGCCGAGCGTGGGGCCCGGCATCCAGGTCGGTCCCTGCACCGGCGAGTTCAGCAGTTCGGAGTTGATCGGGTCCTCGCGGCCGCCGGGTTCGACCAGGATTCTGCCCGTGACCACGCCCAGCCTCGGGTGCGCCGCGAGCGCATCAGCCGCCCGCCGCAGCGAGCCCGGTTCCCACCAGGTGTCGTCGTCGCAGAAGGCCACGAACGGGGTGTCGACCCGGCGGACCCCGACATTGCGCCCCACCGCGCCGAGGTTGACCGGGCTCGGAACCAGGTCGACCTCGGGGAACCGGGTGCGGATCGCGTCGGCGGTGCCGTCCTGAGAACCGTTGTCGACCACCACGATGTGCGGCTGCTCGGGCAGGTCGCGCAGTCGCGACAGGGCCCTCAGCGCCTCGTCACGACGGTTGTACGTGATCATGACGACCGCGACCCGGTCGTCGGGTCCGACGGAGGCGGAGGCGGGGGCGGGGCGCAGTTCAGTCACGGGGACTCCTCGGGGAGGGCGGGCGGCGGGAGCGGTCTCCGGTACGGACCAGCACGAGCGCGGCTTCGGTCGCGGGCGAGACCGTGCGGCGCCGTCGCAGCGCCGCTGGGAGGCGGGGCACGGCACCGACGAGCCCGCGCCGGCCACGGCGCCCCGCGCGCAGCGCCGTGATCAGTTCCGTCCGGACCGCGCCCCAGGGGCGTCGGAGCACAGCGGTGAGGATCCGGCTGCGGACCAGTTCGACCTGCCGCTGCTCGGAGGGCTCGCGGCGCTTCGAGGGATGGTGGTGGGCGCGGACCGCGGGGACGTAGCAGAGATGCCACCCGGCGTCGAACAGATCGAGCGCCACCCGCTCCTCCTCGCCGGGGAACCGGACCACGTCATCGAATCCGCCCACCTGCAGGAAGGCCGAGCGGCGCACGATGGCTCCGCAGCCCACGAAGCCGAGCAGCAGCGGGCCGGGCAGGCCGTCCCGGACACCGAGCGGGGAGCTCGCGAGGACGGCATCGAGCGGATCCGGCTGCTGCCGCGGACCCACCGCGATCGATCCGGCGAGCAGGCCGAGGGAGGGGTGCGCGTCGAAGACCTCCTCCGCCCGGGCGAGCGCTCCCGGTGCCCACCACGAGTCGTCATCGGCGAAGGCCACGTACGGAGTGGTCGCGAGGCGCGCCCCGATGGTCCGCGCCACGGCGCCGACGTTCTCCGGCAGGGTGACGACGCGGACCTCGGGATGCGCGGCGCGCACCGCGGCGGAGGTCCCGTCCGTCGAGGCGTTGTCCATGACGATCACCGGCGCCTCATGGTGGCCGAGGTGCTCGATCAGCTCATCGCGCCGGTTCCAGGAGGCCACCACGATCGTGACCCGGTGCTCGCTCATCAGTCGTCGATCCGGACCTCACCGGTCTCGACGTCGACCTCCACGTCGACGTCGCCTCCCTCGGCGCGGTCGATGTCGATCTGGTAGTGGATCGTGCCGTCCTCGGAGTCGAGATCCCAGCCGCTGACGCGCCCCGGTTCCTCGCCGAGGGCGATCTCGATCGCCTCGGCGTAGGCCATCGGGGAGGTCACGTCGACCACGGGGTCCTGATCGTCGTCGCTGTCCTGCTCGTGCTCGGTGACCTCGCCGGAGGTGGCGTCGATGTCGAGCTCATGCTGGGTGCCGTCGGCGACGAGCTCGAGCTCCCACTCCCAGGTGCGATCGTCGTGGTCGATCCCGATCTGCACGAGGTCGCCGCCGCCCACGGTCTCGGTCGCGATCTCGATCGCTCGCTCGGCGGTGATCGGCAGCTCCTCGGTGGCGAGGTCTGCGTCCTCGGGCAGTGCGGCCGCCGCGGGATCCTGCTGCGCGGAGTCCGTCGCGCCACCGTCATCACTCGCCGCGCCGCCGCCGTCGCTCGCGCCGCCGCCGTCACTCGCGCCGCCGCCGTCGCTCACCGTGCCGTCGTTCGTGTCGTCCCCACCCTCCTCGGTGGTGCCGGGCTCCTCCGCGGGTGCGGCGCCGGGGTCCTCGTCGGCAGTGCCGCCGCACCCGGCGACCAGGGCGAGAGCGAGCGCGCCGAGCGCCGCGGCGCGGACGGCCCTACGGGGACGGCTGATCGTACGGAGCATGGCGTTCCACCTTTCGCGACGGGCGCCGCCGACGACGGCACCCTCAGGCTGTTCGGGCATCTCCACAGTAGAGGGCCGGGCCGGACCCCAGGAGGGCCTGAGAACTCTCTCATCCGGCTCTCACCGGGGCCTTCTGCCTCGGCGCAGGCCGTGGCGGCGCCGGGCCGTCGACGCCGTCGCACCGACGGACCGACCGCACGGTCCTGAAAAGATCTCGATGGCCGCCGGACAGCGCCGGCGCCGGGCTTCCAGGTCGCCGGCGGGGCGTGCTCCGCTGCCCCGCAGTCGGGCGACAGATCACCTCTCACTCACGGCGCAGCCCCGGATGAGCTGGACCTCCACCTCGCGGACCGAGGAGCTGCGCCGTGACGAAGCGGCGCCCCGGTGGCGTTGCACGGGCCCGCCGCACCCCGCGCCGGGGACCGCCCGGACGGCCGATCCCCGGGGCCGAGCACCCTGAGCCGTTGGCCTTCGTGCGCTAGCGTCGTTCAGCACCGGACAGGACCGCATGGCGTCCCTCGGATGCCTGGGACCACCGGTCGGCAGAATTCCCGAACGACGGCACGAAGGAGCATCTGATGACTTTCCAAGGCACCATCGAGGAACTGCAGAACGCCGTGGTCGTGGACCGCGACGGCGACAAGCTGGGCAAGGTCGGCCAGGTATACCTGGACAACGACACCCAGCAGCCGTCCTGGGTGACGGTGAACACCGGACTTTTCGGCACGAACGAGAGCTTCGTACCTCTGGACCGGTCCGACTACGCCAACGGCACCATCACGGTGCCGTTCGAGAAGTCCTTCATCAAGGACGCCCCGAACATCGCCGGGGACGGCGAGCTCCCGCGCGAGCAGGAGAGCGAGCTCTACAGCTACTACGGACTCAGCGGTGGCACCGGTGGCCGGCAGGAGCCGGGCGTCGATCCCACGGACCGCCGTGACCGCGCAGGGCAGGAGCACGCCACGGGCCCCCGGGGCGATCAGGATCACCGCGGTCAGGATCAGCACCGCGCCCAGGATCAGCACCGCGCCGCCGGGTCCGACGGCGGTGACGTCACGCTCCACGAGGAGCAGGTACGCGTGGGCACCGAGCAGGTGCAGACGGGCCGGGTCCGCCTGCGCAAGCACGTGGTCACCGACACCGAACGGGTCGAGGTGCCCGTGCAGCGCGAGGAGGTCGTCCTGGAGCGCGAGCCCGCCGACGGCCGCGCCGGTGGCACCCTCTCCGACGAGGAGGTGGACGTCACCCTCACCGAGGAGCGTCCGGTCGTGGAGAAGGAGACCGTCGCGACGGAGAACGTGCGTCTCGGCAAGCGGTCCGTGACGGACAACGAGACCGTGCAGACCGAGGTCTCCCACGAGGAGGTCGAGGTCGACGGCACCGACGGCCGTCACGATCGACGCGAAGGGAACACAGAGCCCGGTCGCGGCATCTGAACACCTCATAGCAGTTCGAGCGACGGGCGCGCCACCCCACGGGTGACGCGCCCGTCGTCGCTGACCGTGTCCCGGCCGCGGGACCTCGGGCCTTCCTCTGTCGGTGGGAAGGGCATACCGTCGAGGTGCCGGTGCGTCCAGCCGGCACCCCGACCGCCGGATCTGAGGAGCTCTCGTGACCACTGCGTCGACCTGGCCGAACCACCCGTCCGCCCCGCCCTCCCCCGAGGAGCTCGAACAGCTGCACGCCTGGTGGCGGGCCGCGAACTACCTCTCCGTCGGTCAGATCTACCTCAAGGACAACCCGCTGCTGCGCAAGCCGCTGCAGCGGGAGCACGTCAAGCCGCGACTGCTCGGGCACTGGGGCACCACGCCGGGCCTGACCTTCCTCTACGCGCACGCGAACCGGGCGATCGTTCAGCGGGGGCTCAAGGCCATGTACATCACCGGCCCCGGCCACGGCGGCCCGGGGCTGGTCGCCTCGACCTACCTCGAAGGCACCTATTCCGAGGTGTATCCGGCGGTGAGCGAGGACGAGGAAGGGTTGACGCGCCTGTTCACCCAGTTCTCCTTCCCCGGTGGCATCCCCTCGCACGTGGCCCCCGAGACGCCCGGCTCGATCCATGAGGGCGGCGAGCTCGGCTACGCGCTCTCGCACGCCTACGGCGCGATGTTCGACAGTCCGGACCAGATCGCCGTCACCGTGATCGGGGACGGCGAGGCGGAGACGGGACCGTTGGCCACCTCCTGGCACTCCAACAAGTTCGTCAACCCCCACAAGGACGGGGTGGTGCTGCCGATCCTGCATCTGAACGGCTACAAGATCGCCAATCCGACGGTGCTCGCCCGCATCGGAGAGGACGAGCTCGCCTCGCTCATGCGCGGCTACGGGCACACCCCGCTGTTCTTCACCGGCGGGTTCGATGACGAGGACCCGCTGGAGATTCATCGGCGCTTCACGGAGGTCCTGGATCAGGCCCTCGATCAGATCGCGGAGATCAAGCAGCAGGCACAGGAGGATGCCGAGGCCGGGCGCGAGACCGAGCGCCCCGCCTGGCCGATGATCGTGTTCCGGACCCCGAAGGGCTGGACCGGCCCCAAGGAGATCGACGGCCAGCAGACCGAGGGCTCCTGGCGCTCCCACCAGGTGCCGCTGTCCAATGCGCGCGACACCGACGAGCATCTCGCGAATCTCGATGCCTGGCTGCGGTCCTACCGGCCCGAGGAGCTGTTCGACGAGGACGGGAAGCTGGTCGCGTCCATCGCCGCAGCGGCTCCGACGGGCGAACTGCGGATGTCCGCGAACCCTTCGACCAACGGCGGCTCGGTGCTCAAGCCCCTGCGGCTGCCCGACTTCCGGGAATACGGCGTCGATGTCCCCGCTCCGGGCGGTGCCGTCGCAGAGGCGACGAAGGTGCTGGGCACCTGGTTGCGGGATGTCGTCCGGGACAACCCGTCGACCTTCAGGATCTTCGGTCCGGACGAGACCGCGTCGAACCGGCTGCAGGCGGTCTACGAGGCCACCGACAAGCAATGGAACGCGGACTTCGAGGAGCATGACCGCTCCGAGCACCTGGCCCGCGCCGGGCGAGTGATGGAGGTGCTCTCCGAGCATCAGTGCCAGGGCTGGCTCGAGGGCTACCTGCTCACCGGCCGCCACGGCCTGTTCTCCTCCTACGAGGCGTTCATCCACATCGTCGACTCGATGGTCAACCAGCACGCCAAGTGGCTCAAGGTGACCAATGAGCTCGAATGGCGCCGTCCGATCGCCTCGCTGAACTATCTGCTGAGCTCACATGTGTGGCGTCAGGACCACAACGGCTTCTCTCACCAGGACCCGGGCTTCATCGACCACATGGTCAACAAGAAGGCCGAGATCGTGCGGGTCTACCTCCCGCCGGATGCCAACACGCTGCTGTCGACCTATGACCACTGCCTGCGCTCGACGCAGTACGTGAACGTCGTCGTCGCCGGCAAGCAGCCGGGCCCGAGCTGGTTGAGCATGGACGAGGCGGTCGTCCACTGCACACGCGGGCTGGGGATCTGGGACTGGGCGGGCACCGAGCAGAGCGGCCAGGAACCGGAGGTGGTGCTCGCCTGCGCCGGGGACATCCCCACCATCGAGGTGCTCGCTGCGGCGAAGATCCTGCGTGAGGAGATCCCCGGGCTGCGGGTGCGGGTGCTGAACGTCGTGGACCTGATGCGACTGCAGGATGAGAGCGAGCACCCGCACGGCCTCTCGCAGCGGGACTTCACCGGGTACTTCGGGCAGGACATCCCCGTGGTGTTCGCCTATCACGGTTATCCGTGGCTGATCCATCGCCTGGCCTACCGCCACGATCGCGCCTCCCGGATCCATGTCCGCGGGTACAAGGAGGAGGGCACCACCACGACTCCCTTCGACATGCTGATGCTCAACGACGCGGACCGTTATCACCTGGTGATGGATGTGATCGACCGGGTCGAGGGGCTCGCCGTCCGCTACGCCGGCCTGCGTCAGCAGATGGTCGACACGCGCCTGCGGGCGCGGGCTCACGCCTACGAGCATGGGGAGGACGCCCCGGAGATCGCCCAGTGGCAGTGGGGAGACGGCGGGGATTCCGTTGCCGGCGCGACCCTGACGGACACCGGCGGTGACAACGGGTGAGGCACCGCCTGAGGCAGAGTCTCAGGCCTGCGGCGAGGGGTCAGGTCGTCGCGTGGCGCTGCAGGTCCGGGACCTCTGCACGCTGCGTGAAGCCTGCCGCGAGGTACGTCTCCACGGCGCCCGCCTGGACCGCGGCGTGCACACCAGTGCGCTCGAGGAACCCATGCCGCGCAGCTGGGCGGCGGCGGCACGGCTGATCGCACGTCCGTAGCCGCGCCCGCGGTGGTCCGCGTGCACGCCCATCGGTTCGAGGAGTCCGGGGCGGCCGACGCCGACCTGCTCGATGAGGAGCCCGGGCTCTTCGACCGGTGCGGTCAGATCCCGGCACAGGGGAAACCAGGGCTCTCCCTCGCTCCAGCCGCGCCGCAGCAGCCCGGTGCGAAGGCCGAGTGCGGAATGCGCCTCCACGTAGACCTGCCCCTCCGGCAGCACCCCGTGCTCCGGCTCGGCGAGGGACTCGGCCAGGGTGCGGGCGAGCTCCTCGTCGGCGGCGAGGGCCGGCTCCACGGCAGTGCGCAGAAGGTCCGCACCGTCGAGCAGGCCGACGGCGACCAGTTGGTCGTCGCGCCGCCAGAGGCGCAGGTGCGCCGCCGTGGCCTCGGCCCCGCGCAGGTGGTGCCAGCCGAGATCGCCGGGGTGGAGATGGAAGGGTCCCTCCTCGCGGTGCCAGGTGCGCAGCGTCCCGTTCACCTGCTCGAGGTGGACCGGGGCCGGGATGGTGAGTGTGATCGCCATGGCTGGATCTCATCATCGTCGAGGCTGAGGGTCCAGGGGTTTGCGGCCGCGCGGGGGCGCCCGGGCCGTTGCTCGGTTCGAGGGGCGCCGTCGACAGCCGACACTACGATCGTGATGAGGACGAACAGGGGCGCGGCGGTGTGCGCGGCGCCCACCGGGAAGGAGCGGAGATGAGCGACGCGGCAGCCGACGGCACCGCGCCGGTGCGACGGATCGTGAGGATCCGCGGGCGGGTCCAAGGGGTCGGGTTCCGGATGGACGCCGCCTCGGCGGCGAAGCGGCTGGGCGTCGGCGGCACCGTCCGGAACCTGCTCGATGGCTCGGTCGAGGCCGATGTCGAGGGCACGCCGGAGGCGGTGGACTCGATGATCGAGCACCTGCGGCAGGGGCCCTCCAGCGCCCGTGTCGACGGGATCGACGTGCGCCGGGAGGCCCCGCGGGGAGCGGACTCGTTCCGGGTCACCGGCTGAACGCGGACTCCGGGGCCACCGGGGTCACCGGGGCCACCGGGGTCACCGGGGTCACCGGGGTCACCGGGGTCACCGGGGTCACCGGGGTCACCGGGGTCACCGGGGTCACCGGGAAGTCGTCGCCTGCCGCCCGCGAACTCGGGAGGTGAGCACATAGCGTGCGGCCACGAGCGCGCCGGCGCTCACCATCGCGGTCGAGGTGAGGATCAGGATCCCCTGACCGGCCCGGTCGATGATCAGCCCGCCCACAAGGGCACCGAGAGCAATCGACACGTTGAAGACCGCGCTGTTCAGAGCGGTGCCCTCTTCGAGCACCTCCCCGGCCTCGGAACCCACGAAGGCCTGGATGGCCACCGAGATCGCACCGACGAACAGCCCCCACAGCGGCAGGATCGCGAGGGCCCAGGCCGGGCTGTCCATGAGCAGGTACACCGCGATCAGCGACACCGCCACCCCGGCGGAGACCACCAGCACACCCCAGGGTGCGCTGCGGCGCAGCAGCGGGGCGACGGCGAAGTTCCCGATCAGCCCGGCGATGCCGTAGGCCAGGAGCATCATGCCGATGTCGGTCACGGGCACGTCTGCCCGCTCCAGCAGGATGGGGCTCACATAGGAGTAGGTGATGAACTGCGCGACCACGACCAGGAGCGTGAGCGCGACCGCGTAGCGCACGCCGGGGGTGCGGGCGGCGACGAGCATCATCGCCGGTGTGACCTTGACCGGCGAGCGCACGGGCCGCACCAGTACCAGGATCAGGAGAGCGACCACCGCAGCGAGGGCTCCGACGATCGCGAAGGCGGCGCGCCATCCCATATGGGCTCCGATCCAGGCGGCGACCGGAACACCCAGCACGAGCGCGGCCCCGGCGCCGCTGAAGGCGATGGTCAGCGCTCGCGCTGCATGCTCCTTCCGGACCTGGCCGAGGGCGACGATCGCCATCACCGCCCAGTACAGACCGATCGAGATGCCGGCGAAGAGGCGGGAGAGGAGCAGCACCGCGAAGTTCGGGGCGAAGACGCTCAGCGCGCTGGAGACGACCACGGAGGCGAGAGCCAGGACCAGAACGAGCCGGCGATCCATCCCCCGCACGAGCACGGGGGTGAGGACGGCGACGATTCCGGCGAGCACCCCGGGCACCGTGACGGTGAGCCCGGCCATGCCCTCGCTCACTCCGAGATCCGGTGCCATCACGCTGAGCACCCCGATGGGCAGCTCCTCGATGGTGATGAGCACGAAGATCCCGGCTGCGAGCGCGACGACCCCGGCCCAACGGCGTGCACTGTCCACTGCTGATGCTCCTCGTTCCCCGGCCTTGCGCCCCCGGCCTCGCGCGTGATCGCGCCCGGACTCACCCACGATAATTCACTGCAGGTGAAGCGGTCCTTCGTCGAGAAGGGGCGGCCCTCCGGAAGGAGGGCGACGCCTCCGACGTCAGAGGACCCCGGCTGCTCGACGCAACCGGGGTCCCCGAGGCGACGATGTCGCCCGCAGCGTCAGCTCACGCTGTCGAAGGCCGCGCCGATCTCCTGCTCACCATCGTTGAACTGGAGGAACTTCCCGGCGGTGCGGGGACGCTCGATGGCGGCCGCGATGGTGCGGGCCACATTGGCGCGGGAGGTCGTCCCGCTCTCGGGAGCGCCGAGTGCGATCCGTCCGGTCGGCTCCTCGAGGGTGAGTCCCGAGGGGCCGAGGATCGTCCACGCCAGCTGGGTCTTCTGCAGGTGAGCGTCGGCCTGGGCCTTGGCCTCCGCGTAGGCATGGAACGGCTCGCCCTCAGGGACGCCGTGCTCCAGGCTCGCGCCGAAGTAGCTGACCATCACGTAGCGCTCCGCACCAGCGCGCTGCGCGGCCTCCATCGACGCGATCGCCGCGTCCTGATCGACCGCGATGGTGCGCTGCGGGTCGCCGCCGCCGGCGCCGGCGGACCACACCACCGCGTCCTTGCCGCGCAGGAGCTCGTCCCAGCCCGCGGCGTCGAGGCTCTCGATGTCGCTGAGCACCGCCTTCGCCCCCGTGGCCTCGACCTCTGCCGCATGGGCAGGGTTGCGGATCACCGAGTGCACCGTGTGCCCGGCCTCCACGAGCAGCGGGGCCGCGAGCAGCGCGACCTTTCCATGTCCTCCGATAAGTGCAATATCCATACCCATCACACTGTCACCACTGCCCCCAGGAGTCGAGCCTTGTTCGCGGTGTTCGCCGCGGGTGGACATCGGGTTCCGCTGCCGCCGGACGCACGCCGTGCGCACGTCGCGCCCTGCGGATCGCATCACGGTGCCGCCGGGCATCGGGCTCACTGTGCACACGCCCGTTATCCTGAGCCGGATCGCCGCGCGTGCGGCCGTCCCCTCGAGAGAAGGAACCTCAGCATGGCCGGTGGACTCGCTGCACTGCTCGATGACGTCGCCGCAATCGCGCGCCTGGCCGCAGCCAGCACGGACGACATAGCCGCCGCCTCCGTCAAGGCGAGCTCGAAGGCCATGGGCGTGGTGATCGATGATGCCGCGGTGACGCCCCAGTACGTGAAGGGGCTCCAGCCCAAGCGCGAACTGCCGATCATCTGGCGGATCACCAAGGGCTCCTTCCGCAACAAGCTCATCTTCATCCTGCCGGTCCTGCTGCTGCTGAGCATCTTCGCACCCTGGGCACTGACGCCGATCCTGATGCTCGGCGGGCTCTACCTCAGCTTCGAGGGCGCCGAGAAGATCTGGGAGCTGGTCAGCGGGAAGCCGAAGAAGGCGCCGGCCGCCGCCAAGGGAGCCGACGCCGAGGACAAGATCGTCTCGAGCGCGGTACGCACGGACCTGATCCTCTCCGCAGAGATCATGGTCATCTCCATGAACTCGATCGAGGCGGACTCGCTGTGGGCGCGTGCCGCCGTGCTCGTGGTGGTCGCGATCGGCATCACCGTGCTGGTCTACGGGGCCGTGGGCATCCTGGTGAAGATGGACGATGTGGGCCTCGCGATGGCGGCCGACAAGGAGTCGGAGTTCAAGCAGAAGTTCGGCAACGGCCTGGTCCAGGCGATGCCGAAGGTCATGACCGTGATCAGCTACGTGGGCATGGTCGCGATGCTCTGGGTGGGAGGCCACATCCTGCTCGTCGGCACCCATGACCTGGGCCTCGCCCAGCCCTACGGATTCGTGCACCACCTCGAGGGCCTCGTGGCCGGCATCGCCGGTATCGGCGGCGTGCTCGCCTGGCTGATCAACACCTTCTTCTCGTTCGTGTTCGGCCTGATCATCGGCGGCATCGTCGCCGTTGTCATCCACTTCCTGCCCTTCGGTCACCACGGCGACGACGAGGGCGGCGCGGCGAGCGCCGACGGCACCGACACCTCCGCCGGCTCCCCCGCCGCCCCAGGGAGCCCGACGCGCAGCACTCCCCGGCACTGAGCCGCCCCGCGGGCCCCGCTCCGCACCCCCCGGGCGCAGGCACCGCAGGATCGTACGAGAACGAGCCAGAATCCGTGAGGATCTGGCTCGTTCTCGTACGATCGCGGACGCTCAGGGCCCTCCGCCGGCCGGAGTGACGGGTCAGGCACCGGCCGGGGTGACGGGCGGCTCGGCCGACCAGGGGAAGACGATCCACTCATCGGTGCGGCGCCACACGTAATCCGGGGAGACGACGGAGGCGGACTTCGCGTAGAGCACGGCGCTGCGGGCGTCGGCGCCCATCTCCCGCAGCAGGTCGAGGACCAGGGCGAGGGTGCGGCCGGAGTCGGCGACATCGTCGACCACCAGCAGGCGCTTGCCCTTGATCGACTCGGTGTCGAGCATCGGAGCGAGCAGCACCGGGTCGGGCAGCGTCTCATGGACGTCGGTGTAGAACTCGACGTTGATCGCATCGGCGAGCTTGAGGCCGAGTGCGTAGGACAGCGAGCCTGCGGGCAGCAGCCCGCCGCGGGCGACCGCGATCACGATCTCGGGCTCGAAGTCGGAATCGGCGATGCTCTGTGCCAGCTCGCGCGAGGCGGTGCCGAACAGCTCCCAGCTCAGCACCTCCTTGACGACGAGGTCGGAGGAATCGGCATGGAAGGCCTGGGACATCGGTTCGGTTCTCCTCGGAAGGGACGCTGCAGAGTGCTCCGATGGTAGCCGTCCCTGACGTTGCGGCCGGGCGCTGGAGCCCAGGGTCTGCTCTTCCTCACAGCTCTCTCTCCTCACAGCTCTGCCTCCTCGCGCCGTGCGCGACGTCGCTGTCTTTCGGTGGCCGTCTCACAGCATCCCGCAAAACCCACATACTCCCACTGTTGTTTCATGTGGTTTTTGGGGTTATGGTGTCCTCACGCGGCACAGCCTTCTGGATCGCCGCTCCCGCCCCGTCGATGAAGCAGGTGGATGCATGTACGCCCCAGAGCGCCGACATCAGATCCTGGATGCGCTGACCGGCTCCGGCCGTGTCACCGTGACCGATCTCGCCGCACAGTTCGAGGTGGCCACCGAGACCATCCGTCGTGACCTCGACCAGCTCGCCGATCGCGGGCTCCTGGCCCGTGTGCACGGCGGAGCCGTGACCCGGCACCCCGGGGAGGTGGAACCGGACCTCGAGGCCCGTCGGATCACCAACATCGACGCCAAGAGACGCCTCGCCCTCGCCGCCGCGCGCCTGCTGCCCGCCGATCCCCATGCCGCCGTGCTGCTGGACGCCGGCACCACCACCGGCGAGCTGCTCCCTCATCTCGACGGGCGTCGCGGCCCCGTGATCACCAACGCTCCCGCGATCGCGCAGGGCGCCCTGCGCCATACCGACCTGGCCGTGCATGTGCTGCCCGGCCGGGTGCGCCCCGCTACCGAGGCCGCAGTCGGGGCCACCACCGTCGACGCGATCCGACTGCTGCACCCGGAGATCGCCTTCCTCGGCTGCAACGGCCTGGGGCCCGAGGGGTTCACGACCCCCGACCCCGACGAAGCCGCGGTGAAGACGGCCATGGTGAGATCCGCCGAGCGTCGGGTGGTCCTCGCGGACTCCTCGAAGTTCGGTGTCACCCGGCTGGTCACCTTCGCCGCCCTCGCAGAGGTCGACGTCCTGGTCACCGACGCCCCCCCCGCTCCTGAGCTCCACGCCCTGCTCCTCGAGGCCGGGGTCGAGGTGATCTGCGCATGATCATCACCTTCACCGCGAATCCCTCGCTGGATCGGACGGTCGACCTCGGCGGCCCGCTCACCCCCGGAGGCGTGCATCGCATCGTCGCGGACCACACCCAGCCCGGTGGCAAGGGCATCAATGTCGCACTCGGCGTGCACCGGGCGGGCCTGCCCGTCACCGCGGTGCTCCCTGCCGCACCGGAGGACCCCCTGCTCGCCCTGCTCGCCGCGGAAGAGCTGACCGTCCGCTCCAGCCCGATCGCGGGCCGGGTGCGCACGAACGTCACCGTGCTCTCGAGTCCGCAGCTCACCACCAAGCTCAACGAGCCCGGGGCGACCCTGTCCCGCCTCGAGATCGCCGCGCTCGAGCAGCTCCTGCTGGGAGCTGCCGGCCCGCAGGACACCGTGATGCTCTCCGGCTCCCTGGCCCCGGGCCTTCCGGTCGACGAGTACGTGCGCCTGGTGCAGCAGCTCCACGCCCAGGGCGCCCGGGTCGGCGTCGACACCTCCGACGCACCGCTCGCAGCACTCGCCGCCGCTCTGCCGCACGTCGCTCCGGACTTCCTCAAACCCAACGCCGAGGAGCTCGGACAGATCGTCGGCGCCGGCGGTGCCGACCTCGAGCAGCAGGCCTCCGACGGCGACCTCACCGGAGTGCACGAGGCCGCCCTGGACCTGCACCATCGCGGCGTCGGCGCCGTGCTGGTGACCCTCGGCGGGGCCGGCGGCCTGCTCGCCACCGAGGGCGCCGCCTGGTACTGCCCCTCCGCCGCAGGCCCGGTGGTCTCGACCGTCGGTGCCGGCGACTCGGCGACCGCGGGATACCTGATCGCCCGCGCCCTCGGGGAGGGCCCGGCGCAGCGCCTGGCCCGCGCCCTCGCCTACGGGACGGCCGCCGTCGGCCTGCCCGGCACCACCATCCCCCGGCCCGACCAGGTGCGCGTCGACGCCACCGCCGTCGTCCGACTCTGACGCCCTCCGTCCCTGACCCTGTCCCACCCTGCACGTCCTCACTCCGCGGTCGCGGAGGAGCCCGTTCGAAGGAGAACCCATGTCCGCTCCCCTGATGACCCCAGAACTGGTCCGTCTCGAGGTCGATCCTCCCGGCGACAAGCACGCCGTGATCGGCCTGATGGCCGACCTCATCTCCGCCACCGGCCGCGCAGATCGCGATGGCCTGGAGGCGGGGCTGCTCAAGCGCGAAGAATCCTTCGCCACCGGGATGCCCGGCGGCTTCGCGATCCCCCACTGCCGCACCGACGCGGTGCACGAGGCGGCGCTGGGATTCCTGCGCCTGGCCGAGCCGGTGGACTTCGGCTCCGCCGACGGGCCCGCCGATCTAATCATCGGCATCGCCGCTCCCGCCGGCACCGACGACCAGCACCTCAAGCTCCTCGCCCAGCTCTCCCGCGCCCTCATCCGCCCCGAGTTCCTCGCGGACCTGCGCGCCGCCAAAGAGCCCCAGGAGGTCTCCGAACTGGTCATGGCCGTGCTCGAGCCCGTGCCGGATCCCGCCGCGGCCCCGACCGCTGACGCAGGCACCACTGCAGGCGCGACCGCAGGGGCCCCGGCAGGCGTCGCCGCGGGCTCGACCGCAGGGACCACGCCGGCCGTGACGCACGGCGCCGACGCCGACACCTCGGCTCCGGTGCTGCTGGCGATCACCTCCTGCCCCACCGGCATCGCCCACACCTATATGGCCGCCGAGTCGCTCGAGAACGCCGCGAAGGAGAAGGGCGTCGAGCTGCACGTGGAGACCCAGGGCTCCGGCGGCATCACGCCGTTCACGCAGGAGCAGATCGCCGCGGCGAGCGCCTTGATCGTCGCCGCGGACGTCAACATCTCCGGTCGCGAGCGCTTCGCCGGCCTGCCGCTGGTGGAGCATCCCGTCAAGCGCGCCATCTCCCACGGGCCGCAGATGATCGACGAGGCCGTCGCGGCGGCCTCGGATCCCTCGGCCCGGCGGGTCCCGTCGGCCGCAGGCGGCGAAAGCTCCAGCGACTCGGCGAGCTCCGGGACCAAGCAGTCCTGGCCACGCCGGATCCAGGGCGCCGTGATGACCGGCGTGTCCTACATGATCCCGTTCGTCGCCGCGGGCGGCCTGCTGATGGCGCTGGGCTTCCTCATCGCCGGATTCGACGTCGCGTTCGTCGCCCAGGACGTCGCGACCAGCTTCTCCCTCACCTCCCTGCCCGGCGCGCAGGAGTACGAGGGTGCGAGCGGGATGATGCAGACCGAGCGCGCGGGCCTCGCCCTCTACCTCGGCGCCGTGCTGTTCACCCTGGGCAACCTCGGGATGGGCTTCCTGGTCGCGGCGCTGTCCGGCTACATCGCCTTCGGCCTGGCGGGACGTCCCGGCATCGCCCCCGGATTCATCGGCGGCGCGGTGTCCGTCGCGGTGGGCGCCGGCTTCCTCGGCGGCCTCATCACCGGCCTGCTCGCCGGCCTGGTGGCGCTGTGGTTCACGACGCTGAAGCCGCCGCGCTGGCTCGCCGGGCTGATGCCCGTGGTGATCATCCCGCTGCTGACCACGCTCCTGGTGGGCGGCCTGATGCTGGTGTTCCTCGGCCGGCCGCTGGCCTCCCTGATGACCGCTCTGCAGGACGGTCTGACCGGCATGTCCGGCTCCTCGGCGATCCTGCTGGGCGTGATCATCGGGCTGATGATGTGCCTCGACCTGGGTGGACCGGTGAACAAGGCGGCCTACCTGTTCGCCACCGCCGGCTTGTCCCAGGGCACCGAGGCCGCCTTCCAGATCATGGCCGCCGTGATGGCGGCGGGCATGGTGCCGCCGCTGGCGATGGCGCTGTCCACCCTGGTGCGGCGGAAGCTCTACTCTCCGGTCGAGCGTGAGAACGGCACCACGGCCTGGCTGCTCGGTGCAGCCTTCATCACGGAGGGCGCGATCCCCTTCGCCGCGGCGGATCCGCTGCGCGTGATCCCCTCCTCGATGGCCGGAGGCGCCGTCACCGGTGCCCTGGTGATGGCGCTCGCAGTGGGCTCCCAGGCCCCGCACGGCGGCATCTTCGTCGCCTTCGCGATCTCCCCGGTCTGGGGCTTCCTGCTCGCGATCATCGCCGGCACGCTGGTCTCGGCCGCGCTGGTGACGGTGCTCAAGGAACTCAGCAGCCGCCGCCAGGGCGCTGTCGCCTGAGCAGAGACCCATCCGGCGGCGCAGCCCCGCGAGATCGACCTTCGGTACAGATTGCCCCAGCGATCTTGTACCGAAGGTCGATCTCGATGCGGCCAGGCTCGATGCCCAGGGTCGATCCGGCCCGGCTCGATCCGGCCAGGGTCGATCCGGCCAGGGTCGATCCGGCCCGGCTCGCTGCGGCCCTGTTCGACCGGAAGCGCCCCGCCTCGGCGGGGCGCTTCCGTATGCTCGGGAACCCGGAGAACAAGGAGCACAGATGCCGGAGAGCCTCGGTACAGGCGGTCCCTGCGGTGCGGGCAGTCCGCGGAACCCGGACAGTCCCCGGAACCCGGACAGTCCGGGGAACCTGGCCGGTCCGGAAGGTCCTGGCAGTGCGGACGGCCTGCTGGCCGCAGGGCCGCTCGGGCACATGCCCGCCTACGGCGCAGCCCACCTGTCCCTGCTCGCCCTGCTCGTGGTCGCCGCGATCGCGCTGGTCCTCTGGTCCCGCGGCTCGGCACCGCTGCGGGTGGACCGGACGCTCCGCGTCGCGGGCTGGCTGCTGCTCGTCAACGCCGTGCTCTGGACGGCGTGGGGCTTCATGCCCTGGGCATGGAACCTCCACGAGTCCCTCCCGCTGCACTATTCCGACGCGCTGCGGTTCCTCGTGCCGTGGGCGTTGATCACGCAGGCCCGGTCGGCGATCGTGGTCAGCTGGTTCTGGGGTCTGACCCTGAACCTGCAATCCGTGCTCACCCCGGACGTGAACTATTTCGTGTGGGTTCCGCTGGAGTTCGCGCAGTACTGGATCGCGCACGGGGCGGGGCTGCTGGCACCGGTGGTGCTGGTCTGGGGACTGGGCTATCGGCCCACCTGGCGGGGCTACGGCCTCGCCTATGCGGCGACAGTGGGGTGGGCGGCGATCGCCTTCACCGGCAATGCCCTGACCGGGGCGAACTACGGCTACCTCAACCGAGCCCCCGACGGCGCCTCGATCCTGGACCTGCTCGGCCCGTGGCCGCAGTACCTGCTGATCGAAGCGGTGCTGATCGCAGCGGTCTGGGCACTGATGACCTGGCCGTGGGTGGCGCACGACCGGCGGGCGGGCACCCCGCTCGCCGGTCGCGGCGGGCTCCTGCGGCGCCCGCTCGTCTCTGCCGGCCCTCAGGCCAGCAGCTCGATCTCCGCCAGCCGGAGCAGGCCCTCGGAGGTCGTCACCACCAGGCGGTGATGGAGACACGGCCGGGGGTCCGTGATCTCGAAGGGCCGGGTCTGCCGGCGCCAGCGGAAGCTCTGTGCAGAACGGGCATCGAGCACCGTCCAGCTGCTCCCGTCGTCTGATCCCTCCAGGCGCCAGGCGATCGGGTCCCCTCCCGTCTGCGCGGACGAGGTCAGGGTGAGGAAGCGGGCCTGCTGCGGCTCGCCCAGCTCCGGCAGCTCGATCACCGCGCTCGCGGTCCCGAAGGCGCGCTCGGTGCGCGAGTCGTCATCGTGGAGCGGGTCCGACGGGTCTGCGGCGAACAGGTCCCGCAGCGGCTGCGGGCGCTCCCCCGGCGCGCTCTTCGAGGGCGGGATCTCGCCCCAGTCCTCGGGCTCCGCGTCGAGGCGCAGGTGCAGGCGGCCGCGCAGGTCCGCATGGTCGATCCAGGAGTGACGGTGCTCCCGGCCATCGACCGTCATGCCGGTGATGCAGGCATCCTGCGGGTCCTTCGCCTGGGTGGTCACGGAGAACGGGGTTCCCCCCAGGGGACGCACGGTCGCACGCGGGAACAGCGGCGCCACCAGGTGGTAGCGACCGGTTCCGAGCTGCAGCGGATACAGGCCCAGGGCAGTGAGCAGCCACCAGGCGCTCATCTCGCCGTTGTCCTCATCGCCCGGGTAGCCCTGGCCGATCTGCTCGCCGACGAAGAGCCGGCGGTGCACCTCCCGCACGATCCGGGAGGCCTCCTCGGGGGCGCCCACGTGATGGAAGAGGAAGGGGATGTGGTGCGAGGGCTGGTTCGACATCCCGAACTGACCCATCCGCACCGCGCGCGCCTCGACCATCTCGTGGATGACCGTGTCGTAGCTGCCCTGCCGATCCGCCCGCTCCGGGGTGTCGAAGAATTCCTCGAGCCGTCCTCGCAGCATCTCGCGGCCGCCGTACAGCGTGGCCAGCCCCTCACCGTCGTGCGGGACGTGGAAGGCGAAGTTCCAGCCGTCGGTCTCGGTGTAGTCCCCGCCCCAGGCGCGCGGGTCGAACTCCTCGGGGCTCTGCGCGAACGCGCCGTCGGCGCGGCGGCCCTGGAAGAACTCGAGCGCGGGGTCGAACAGCAACGGGTAGTTCAGGCTGCGCGCCGCGAGGTAGTGCGCCTCCTCGCGCAACTGCCCGGCTGCCGCGACATCACCCTCGGTCTCGGCGCGCTGTGCGAGCAGCTCCGCCTGGGCGGCGAGACCCGCATCGTTGATATGCGCCTCGAGCGCCCAGGACACGGATTCCTCGGTGTCCGTGTCCACGTAGCCGGTGAACACCGCCCGCTCGTTGCCCTTTCGCCCCACCTCGGGGAAGGGCGGGGCCACGGTGGCGTTCCGCAGCCCCGACTCGTAGGCGGAGAGCGAATCGGGCAGGGGGACCCCTTTGACCTGGAGATCCGCGAAAGCGATATCGCTGCTGGTGCCGGTCATGCAGTCCGCATAGCCCGGCGCGGACCAGCGGGCGATCCAGCCGCCCTCGCGGTACTGCTGGACGAATCCGTCCGCGAGCTCGGCGGCGAGCTGCGGATAGAGCAGCGCATAGGCCGGCCAGGCCGTCCGATAGGTGTCCCAGAACCCATGGTTGACGTACATCTTCCCCGGGATCACCGGGGCATTGGTGCGGGTTGCGGTCGCGGCTCCCTTGACCGGCAGCACGGGGCTCGCATGGACCGGCTCCGGACGCTCCCGGCTACCCGCGTTCTCCCAGTACGAGGTGGGATAGAGGTTCAGCCGATAGAGGTTGCCGTACAGGGTGCGTCGCTGGGCCGGAGCGGCATCGGGGACGTCGATCACCGTGAGCCGCTCGGACCAGGCCGCGTGGGCGTCCGCGCGGATCTCCTCGAAGCTGCGCTCGCCGAGCTCCTGGGCGAAGGTGCGCTGGCACTGCTCACGCCCGAGATAGCTGGTGACCAGCCGGACCGTCACCCGGCGGGTGCCGGGGGCGAAGGTCAGCACGCTGCCCCGGCTCTCCCCCCGGGCCCGGTCCACGGAGATCGGCGCGGGATCCACCTGCCCCAGGAGGTACATGCGGGTGGCGCCCTCGGTGCGGGCATGTCCCAGATCCGGGGAGGAGTCCACCCAGGCGTGCAGACGGCCATCGAAGACGGACCCTGCCGCATCGACCCGCGAGTTCTCGTCGATCCCCTCGATCAGCAGGTGCGGGCTCTCACCCTGCTCCGGCAGATCGATCTCGCAGATCGCGCCGTGATCGGTCGGTGCCAGCCGCATCGTGATGCCGCCATCCAGCGCGACCTCGTAGAGGTCCGGCCGCGCGGTCTCCCGGTCATGGTCGAAGGCTCGCGCTCTGGCCGTCGGGCTCGCATCCGGCGTCACGCCGAGCAGCGGCATCATCATCAGCTGATGACGATCCCCCATCCAGGGGCTCGGCTGGTGGGACAGCGCCATGCCCTGGAGACGGGGACGGTTGTCCGGACCATTGGCACGGTGGTATTCGTACACCCATCGCCGGGTGCGCGCGTCGGTCGCCGGGGTGAAGAGGGCGAAGCCGTGGGGCATGGCGGTCAGCGGCAGGGTGTTCCCGCGGGAGAACTCGCCCGAGGCATGGCTGCCGCGGCGGGTGTCGACCCACGCCACCGCGTCCTCGAGCGGCGGGTCTGCGCGCGGCACCCCCAGGTAGGGCCCGTCGATCCAGCCGATGAGCTGCGCGTCCTCCGCGCTCTGCGGGTCCTCTGGCGCGTCGATCGCGTCGATCGCGTCGAGCAGGTCGCCGTCAGGGTCCGCCGGGGCGTCGAGCACCAGGAGCACCTCGGTGATCGTCCGGCCGACGAGATCTGCCACGCCCACCTGCACGTCGTTCCACTGGTCCGCGGAGAGGATCTTCCCGTCGCCGAGACCGCGAGCGGTGGCGGTGGTCCCGTACTGGTCCAGGGGTGCGCGGTCCGAGAGCCGGCTGCCGTCGTCGAGCACCAGATCGATCGCCGCATATGTCGCGCCCCAGGTCTGGGACGTATCCAGCGCAGGATGCACGAACCAGCGCAGCACCTCACCGGCGGCGATGGTCCGCCCGGCGAGCGCATCCGCTCCCGGGAGGAGGGGTACCGCAGTCTCGGCGCGCAGTCCGGCGCTGCCCGAATAGCGCAGGGCGGACGGTGCGAGGAATCCGGCGCCGTCCTTGCTGCTCGGCGGTCCGACGGGACCCTGGTCTGCGGTGACGATCATGCGCGTCAGGGTATCGACTGCCCGTCCCCGTGCGGGACAGGCATGGCCGGGCGTGGGAGTGCACCCCCATCCCGCGGCCGTGCCGAGTACGGAATACTGACCCGAGACGCCACACGAACTCGGGGAGAAGTCATGGTCTACGCTCAGCCGCCGCAGGGGCGCCCGCTGTCCTCAGGGTCCCCTCGCCCCCGGCGCCCGATGTGGCATTGGCTGCTGGTCGGCGGCGTCGCCGCCGTCGGACTGCTGGTGATCGCGGTCTTCGCGATCTTCATCGCTTTCCAGGTGCTCACCCGCGGCAATCCGCAGGAGACCGTCGATGACTTCTACACCTCGCTCGAGACCGGTGACTGCGAGCTGTACGAGAATTCCACGACAGAGCAGTTCCGGGAGGGCTTCGGCCTGACCAGCTGCGCGGACTTCGAGGCGGCCTTCTCCGCCGGCGGCACCGCCGACTACACCGTCGACGACCGGGTCAACCGACAGGGCTACGCGATCTTCGACGTCACCGAGTCGTTCACGAGGGACGGTCAGCCGTCGCAGACCCAGGTACGCTTCTTCGTGCGCCGCATCGACGGCCAGTGGGACCTCGACGGCCTGCAGCCGATCGATGAGGACACGCCCCCGATCGAATGATCTCCGGACTCCGCAGGACCGGTGCAGCGGACGCAGGGCCGACGCATCAGCCGGGTCCGCGCGGCGCCGCATCCCGCCGATGGCTGCGGCATCTGGCCTGGTAGGACTCGGCATCGCCCACCTGCGCGGCGGTCGGCTGCAGCGCCGTCGCTCCGTCGTCGACGAGCCGGATGTGGAAGGCCGCCTCCGTTCCGCAGACCGTGCACACCGCTGTCAGCTTCACCACCTCCTCGGCCAGGGCCATCAGCGCGGGCAGCGGGGCGAAGGGCTCGCCGTCGTAGGTGATGCACAGCCCGGCGGCCTCGACCTGGATCCCGGCGTCGAGCAGCCTGTGGATCACGGGCACGAGCGGCGGGCCGAAGAACTGGGCCTCGTCGATCGCGATCGTGTGGGGCCTGCCCTCTCCGATCAGCTCCAGCAGCTCCTCGGCGTGCTCGAGCATGCGGGCCGGGAGCGACCGCCCGGCATGGGAGCTCAGCTGATCTGCGCCGCCGCGCTCATCCAGACGGTGACCGACCACCTCCACCCGCAGTCCGGCCAGCCGGGCGCGGTGGACCCTCCGCAGCAGCTCTTCGGTCTTGCCGGCGAACATCGGACCCGCGATCACGTGCAGTCGTCCTGCCTCCATGGGGCGCATGCCCTCAGCCTACGTGCGGGCGGCGAGGTCCGCCCTTCGTCGTCGGCGCAGTTCGCGCCGCTCCCACTGCGGCCGGGATCATCGTGGCAGTACAGTGCCGGGATGAGCACTCGGCGTCCCTCCCCTCTCGCGGGCCGGAAGCCCACCAAGCAGGATCTCGCCGCCTTCGCCACCTCGGATCCGGAATCGATCGACGATGTGCTGCCTGATCCGGCGCAGGACCCACCGCTGCGGCTGCTGATCGTCGGCATCAACCCCGGCCTCTGGACCGCAGCGGTCAACGCCCCTTTCGCGCGGCCCGGCAACCGATTCTGGCCCTCGCTGCACAGGGCGGGCCTCACCTCCCGGCTGGTCGACGCCTCCCGCGGGCTGGATCCCGAGGACGAGCAGGACCTCCACCGACGCGGCATCGGCATCACGAATCTGATCGGTCGCGCCACCGTCCGCGCTGATGAGCTGGGACGCGAGGAGCTGCAGCGCTCCGGCTCCCGGCTGATCACCCGGCTGGAGCAGCTGCGACCACAGACCGTCGCGATCGCAGGGATCACCGCGTTCCGCTCCGCCTACCGCCTGCCCAAGGCACGGCTCGGCCTCCAGGACCCGGACGAGGTCACCGGCTGGCCTGCTGGCGTCGCACTGTGGGTGGTGCCGCAGCCGAGCGGGCTGAATGCCCACGCCTCCGTGGCGTCGCTCGCCGAGAACTGGCGCGAGGTCGCCCGCAGCGCCGGTATCCAGCACCACGACGAGAGCTGATCACCTCCGGCGGACCGGGCAGGGCCCCGGATCGCCGGGGGATCTCTTCGGCATCCCCGAAGAATCGTGACCCCGGCGGAGCGAGCGCGACCGCGTCGGAGGCGTGAACGACATCCCCGGTCACCGTCGTTCACAGGACGTGCGCGGACGCACCGCAGGGCGGATCGTGCAGGGAGCACCCCTGATCCGACGACCAGCCCTGATCCGACGACACTGACGAGCGGAGCCCTCGTGTCCCCCAAGCCCCTGATCCTGAACCTGTTCGAGATGAACTGCGTCGGCCACATCACCCACGGGCTGTGGCGACTGCCCGGCAACAACCGCCACCGCTACACCGACCTGTCCTACTGGACCGAACTCGCGCAGATCGCCGAGTCCGGCGGGTTCACCGCGATCTTCCTGGCCGATGTGGTGGGCGCCTACGACACCTACGGCGGCTCCGCCGAGACGGCCCTGCGAGAGGGGCTGCAGATCCCCAACAACGATCCGATGCTGGTGGTCCCGGCGATGGCCGCGGTCACCGAGCGACTCGGCTTCGGGATCACCTTCTCCACGAGCTACGAACCGCCCTTCGCCTTCGCCCGGCGCATGTCCACCCTGGACCACCTCACCGGCGGACGGGTGGGATGGAACATCGTCACCTCCTACCTCCCCAACGCCGCCCGCAACTTCGGGCTCGCCGACGAGATCGAGCACGATCACCGCTACGAGATCGCCGACGAATACCTCGAGGTGGTCTACAAGCTCTGGGAGGGCTCGTGGGAGGACGACGCCGTGGTGCGGGACACCGACGCCGGCATCTACGCGGACCCCACGAAGGTCCACCGCATCGACCATGTCGGTGAGAACTTCTCCGTCGCCGGCCCGCACCTGTCCGAGCCCTCCCCGCAGCGCACCCCGGCCCTGATCCTCGCCACCGCCTCCCCGGCGGGCGCCCTGCGCGCCGGGCGCCACGCCGAGCTGGTCTTCACCCACGGCCCGCTGCTCGAGCGCACCGTCCCCGCCGTGCGCGCCGCCGCCGAGGAGGCCGGTCGCGATCCCGCCGCCCCGAAGTTCGTGGTCCAGGCGGCGGTGATCACGGCCCGCACCCAGGAAGAGGTCGACGCCAAGCTCGCCGAGTACCGGGAGCACCGCTCGACCGAGGGCATGCTCGTGCACCAGTCGATCCCGATCCGGGCGCTCGAGCATCCGCGCGAGCGGACCATCGCCGAGGCACTCGAGGTCGAGGGCCTGCCGGCGGACACCCCCGTGGGCCGCCGTGGCGCTGCCTCGACCGTCGGCGACCTGCTGGATGCTGTGGACGAGGCCTGGCAGGACCGGTTCTTCGTGGCCGGCACGCCGGAGGAGGTCGCGGATGCGATCGAGCACTGGCTCGATGTGGAGGGCATCGACGGGATCAACCTGCGCCAGTACCACTCCTTCGACACCGTGCGCGACTTCGCGGAGCTGGTCTCCCCGATCCTGCGGGAGCGCGGCCGCCTGCCCGAGCTGGAGGGCACCCTGCGCCGTCGACTGAGCGGGAGCGACCGGCTCCCGGCGGAGCATCCCGCTGCGCAGTTCCGCGGCGCTTTCACGGATCAGGGCGTCTGAGCAGCGGAGCGCTCGATCTCTGCCGAGCCGGTCTCCGGCACCCCGCTGAGGGTCCCGATCAGCCGGCACCACACCCCGCAGCAGCACCCCGGGGCGTGAACCGCCGGACCGGGCGAGCTCGCCGAAATGCTTGCGACGGACGGTCCGGCGTGGAAGTGTGGAGCGGACCCAGGCGGGGCGACGAGGCCGAGCTGGATGCACTCTCCCCCGCACGTCGAGCACGTTGGAGGTCACCTGTGAAACTGCCTTGGCTCACGCCTGTCCTGGACCAGAACGGTCCCCTGATCTCGGTCCATCTCGACACCACGCGGACCGATCCGCAGGCCGCCGGCGAGCTCGAGGCGAGGTGGGCGCAGCTGCGTTCTCGGCTCGGTGCGGAAGGTGCCCCGCAGTCCCTCCTCACCCAGATCGAGGACACGGTCCTCAGCCCTTCACCTCTCGGCGGTCGCCACGGACGCTCC
This sequence comes from uncultured Brachybacterium sp., assembly GCF_947500705.1. Classification (GTDB taxonomy): domain Bacteria; phylum Actinomycetota; class Actinomycetes; order Actinomycetales; family Dermabacteraceae; genus Brachybacterium. The sequence goes on from NZ_CANMSY010000001.1 coordinate 65,868, forward strand.
CTCTTCGCCTCGGACACCGAGATCCTGGTGGATCGGGTGCTTCCGGTGCCGCCGCTGCAGGAGTCCGCCCATCGCGGGGAGTTCCCGACGCTGCTCCCCCTGCTCCGGCTGATCCCTTTCGCGGTCAGCCAGCTGCTGATCGTGGTGGACCGTGCCGGCGCGGACCTGCATCTGCGCTCCCCGGAGAATCCCTCGATCAGCCGAAGTGCCAACGGTCTGGGTGAGGACGCGACGGTCGAGGGCGGTCACGACGTGCTCCACAAGGCGAGCCTGGGCGGAGGAGCCCAGCACGGCTGGCGGGCGGACAACTACGAGGCGCGGGTCGAGGATTCCTGGGAGCGCAACGCCGATGCTGTCGCCGGGACGGTCGAGAAGATCCTGCGGGAGCGCCAGGTCGACATGGTGATGCTCAGCGGTGACGTGCGCGCGATCGGCCTGCTGCGCGATGCGCTGGGCCGGGAGACCCGGGAGCGGCTGATCGAGGTCCAGGGAGGCAGCCGCGGCGTCGCGCTGGACCGCGGCCCGTTCCGCGAGGAGCTTCGACTGACCACCGACGACTTCATCGCAGCCCGCCAACAGGAGCTCGCGGAGCGGTTCCGGGAGAGCCAGGCCCGCGACGGCGCCTCGGTCGGAGGGGCGGCGGAGGTCTGGCAGGCCCTCTCCCGCGGCCAGGTCGAGGAGCTGGTGTTCGTCACCGGTCACGAGCCCGCCGGCATCGAGGAGCTGCTGCGCGGGGCGCTCGCCACCGACGCGGCCATCTCCGCCCTCCAGGAGGACGCCGACGGGATCCCCGAGGGTGTCGGGGCACTGCTGCGCTGGCGCGATGAGACCACTCCGTCCAACAGCATCGGCTCGATGTCCGGAGACGCCCGCCGCGAATGATCGAGGACGGGGAGCGGCGGGCTGCGCCGCTCCCCGGTCCCTCGGTCTCCCGGTCTCCCGGCCCCCCGGTCCTCGACCGTTCGGTCCCCCGCCTCGCGCACTTCTGCAGCGTGCACGAGGATGGCAGGCCCGGAGCACCCGGGGAGCCGAACCCGACGATCAGTGCAGGAGTGACCATGCCCGAGGCCTGGAGCCCGAAGCGCGAACGCCAGTACCAGCACATCAAGGACAGCCAGATCGAGCGCGGCACCTCAGAGGACGAGGCGGAGGAGATCGCCGCTCGCACCGTGAACAAGACCCGCGCCCAGGAGGGCGAGTCCGAGGAGGCGAGCCGCACCTCCGTGGAGGACAAGTCACCCTCGGAGCGCGGCGGCGAGCGCTCCCACTCCGGTGCGCAGGGGCGCACCAAGGATCAGCTCTACCAGGACGCGAAGCGTCAGGGTGTCGAGGGTCGCTCGACCATGGACAAGGAGGAGCTGAAGAACGCCGTCGAGGATCGGTGATCCCGCCGGAGTGAGTCCGCTTGCAGGGGCTTCCCAGGGATCCGGGGGCCGCCTGTAGACTCGGCCCCGGCAACGGGGGAGTATCCACCACGCTGTGCACGTCATCACGAGGACTGTCATCGGTCCTCCGGGCGCAGCGGCCCATCGCCTCGAGCGATGGGTGGAGAGACTCGGGTCATCACCCAAATCTGGAAAGTGCCCTATGACTGTCTCCCCACTCGTCTGGATCGTCACCATCGTGGCGGTCCTCGGCCTGCTGGCCTTCGACTACTTCTTCCATGTGCGCAAGGCGCACATCCCCACTATTCGTGAAGCGGCCATCTGGTCCGCCATCTACGTGGGCATCGCACTGCTCTTCGGCGTCGGAGTGTTCCTCTTCGGCGGCAGCACGATGGGCGGCGAGTACTTCGCCGGCTATGTCACCGAGAAGGCTCTCTCGGTGGACAACCTCTTCGTGTTCCTCGTGATCATCGGGGCCTTCGCGGTCCCCCGCGAGGATCAGCAGAAGGTGCTGCTGTTCGGCATCACCTTTGCCATCATCGCCCGGTCCGGGATGATCGCGATCGGCGCTGCCGCGATCGACGCGTTCGCCTCGGTCTTCTACCTCTTCGGCGCGATCCTGCTGGTCACCGCCGCGAAGATGATCTTCGACGAGTTCAAGGACGAGTCGCAGGACGAGGAGAAGGAGAGTTTCTTCGTCCGCGTCGTCAAGCGGTATCTCCCCGCGACCGACGAGTACGACGGCGACAAGTTCTTCACCATCGAGAACGGCAAGCGCGTCCTCACCCCGATGCTGCTGGTCATGATCGCCATCGGCGCCACCGACATCCTGTTCGCCCTCGACTCGATCCCGGCGATCTTCGGCCTCACCCAGAACACCTATATCGTGTTCACCGCGACCGTGTTCTCGCTGCTGGGTCTGCGCCAGCTGTACTTCCTCATCGATGGCCTGCTGGATCGCCTGGTGTACCTCTCGTACGGCCTGTCGATCATCCTCGCCTTCATCGGCGTGAAGCTCGTCTTCCACGCTCTGCACGAGAACGAGCTCCCCTTCATCAATGGCGGTGAGCCGGTGCACGCGGTTCCGGAGATCACCACCGGCTTCTCGCTGACGGTCATCGTCGGCGTCCTGATCGTCACGGTGCTCGCCTCGCTGATGTCCCCCAAGGGCCGGGCACAGGCCACGGTCAACAACGCCCACCGCGAGGCACTGGCCTACATCGAGATGAGCTACGCAAGCTTCGAGGCGAAGCGCGATCAGATGTACGACCGCATGATCGCGCACGAGAAGATGATCGACTCCCTGCCCGCGAAGTACGAGGACATGGTCGTGGCGGAGAAGAACGTGCGCGAGATCCTCGCGGACGCGCACACCCTGCACGACCGGCGGATCGGGTTCAACGAGCGCGGCGAGCGCTCGGACGAGCTGCCCGAGGGTCTCGTGGTCACACGCGCCGACGGCACCGTCGCGACGGATCCCAGCGGCAACGTCATCACCGTCGCAGAGGAGCAGGCAGTCCGTGCGCAGAAGGAGGCCAAGCATCGGGAGCGCGAGCAGGCCCGTGAGGACCATGCCGCTGCGCGCAAGGGCTGATCTACCACAGCCCACCGGACGGCGCCCCTCGGACTTCTCGAGGGGCGCCGTTCCTGCTCAGCGGCGACCGGCTGGTGCTTCGCCGTCCGCCCGCCGCACCGCGAGGACGAGCAGAACCTGTGCGGCGAGATACGTGGTCATCACCCACACGCTGTGCGCCGGGAGCGTGAGCACCCCGAAGGCGTCCAGGGCGATCAGGGAATCGGAGACCACGAACACCGCGCCGCCGAGCGTCCCGAGCCGTCCCAGGCCGGTGGCCAGCAGTGCCATCGCGCAGATCGCCACCGCGTAGATCAGGACCGCGGGCAGCAGCCTCCCGGCCCCGAGGGCTGAGAGCGCGACGATCAGCAGTGCCACGAGCAGGTAGATCAGGACCGCTCGAGGGCGGCGCAGCCACGAGCCATGCCGCCACGGCCAGAAGGCGACCGCATAGAGCAGCTGCGCGATCAGGAAGCTGCCCAGCATGCCGAGGAACCCGGGCTCTCCGCCGACGAAGCGAGGGATCGTGTCGCCGAGCCAGGAGAAGCCGAGGGCGATCAGGGCCAGACGCACCAGGAGTCCGCGAGGCGCTGCGGTGCCTGCCCAGAGGGCGAGGGCGAGCAGCGGCATCAGGAGCACCTGCGTGACCTCCGCGACCGGCCCGATCCTGAACCACTGCGCCGCCAGGTGCGTGATCCCGACCGCGACCAGGACCGTCATCGCGGCACGCATCGACTGCTCCCTCGCGGCGGCGGGTCCGCGCCCGTCACATGGTCGATGCTTCCTCGCATACCGAGAGGATACGTGCGGCGCGCAGGGTGGGAAAGGGTGGGAAATGACCTGGCCGTGGCCCGAGGGGCGATGGCACCATGCAGGGATGCCTGACTTCGACGCGCCCGTGCCACCCGCCGACCTGGACGAGCTGCTCGCGCTCGCCTCCGCCCATGGCCTCGACCTCGGCGGTGCGACATTGCGCACCGAGGAGATCGGCCTCGACTTCCGGGTCGCGATGGCCCGCGCGAGCGATGGCCAGGATTGGGTGCTGCGCATCCCCCGTCGGCCGGACGTGCTGGACCGCGCCGCAGTGGAGGGCCGCCTGCTGGCCGTGGTGGCCCCGCATCTGGAGGTCGCGGTGCCGGACTGGCGGATCAGCACCTCCGAGCTGATCGCCTATCCCCTGCTCCCCGGCACGCCGGGCCTCACGGTCAGCGCCGACGGCGAGGTGACCTGGAATGTCGACATGGCCTCCACCGTCTACGCCGCCTCGCTCGGCACTGCGGCGGCCCAGCTGCAGGCGGTGGATCCCGAGGCTGCCGCCGCGACCGGCATCGAGGTGCGCTCCCCCGCCGAGGTGCGGGAGGCATGGGGCCGGGACCTGTCCCGCGTGGCCGGTGAGTTCGAGATCGCGCCGTCCCTTCGAAAGCGTTGGGATGCCTGGCTCGTCGAGGACAGCTACTGGCCGCAGCACTCGGTGCTCACCCATGGCGAGATCTATCCGGGCCACACCCTGGTCGAGGGCGAGCGGATCAGCGCGATCCTGGACTGGACCACGGCCGCGATCGGCGACCCTGCCAAGGACCTCATGTTCCATCAGGTCAGCGCGCCGCCGGAAGCCTTCGAGGCCATGCTCGACGCGTACACCGCGGGCGGGGGACGGATCTGGCCGCGCCTGGCCGAGCACTGCACCGAGATGTTCTCCGCCGGGCCGATCGGCTACGGCCTCTTCGCGCTCGAGACCGGCCAGGCCGCGCATCACGAAGCGGCCGCGGCCGCCCTGAACCCGCCTGCCGAGGCCTGACCCCGCCCGCCGAGGTCTGATCCAGTCCTCCGAACCAGGGGTCACGAGCCCTCCCGTCGAGTGACGTGGGCGACATCGCGGGAGTCGGCTCACACCCGCCGTCGGCCGGTGCCTGAGCACTCACCCCCGGGCAGGTCACAGCACGATAACGGGCGCGCCTCCACATCATCGTCGCGTCCCGGTCGGGTCAAATCTCCGTCAGCACCCCTGCAGGTGCTTGATCCGGGGGGCCCCCTCTCCCCTACGGTGGCCGACGTTCGAGACGCGCGCTCCGCCCCTGCGGAGCCGCGAGACCAGCGAGAGATGCGAGAGGACGTGTTCATGTCCAAGCACAGCACGCACGCCACGAAGACCCCCCGAACCTCCACCCTGCGCCGTGGCCTGGCCCGTACCGCAGTGACCCTCGCCGGCGGCGCCGTCGTCGCCACCGGCATGCTCGCCACCGGCACCGCGGCGAACGCCGCGACCGGCTGGGACGAGGTCGCCGCCTGTGAGTCCGGTGGCGATTGGTCGATCAACACCGGCAACGGCTACTACGGCGGCCTGCAGTTCTCCCAGCAGACCTGGGAGGGCTTCGGCGGTGCCGAGTACGCCTCGAGCGCCGACCAGGCCTCCAAGAGCCAGCAGATCGCGGTGGCCGAGCGCGTCCTCGCCGAGCAGGGTGCCGGCGCCTGGCCCAACTGCGGCTCCGCCCTGAGCGGCGGCGCCAGCACCGGCGACGCCCCGGCGCCCTCGGAGCAGGAGGAGCAGGAGGAGGCCCCGCAGGAGGAGGCACCCGAGCAGGAGCAGGCGCCCGAGCAGGAGCAGCAGGACTCCACCCCGAGCCGCGAGTCCGAGAAGCAGGCGAACCGTTCGAGCGAGCGCCAGAGCACCGAGCCCCAGGGCGACTGGAGCTGCGACGGCGACGGCATTGCGGACAACTGCGATGAGAACGGCTTCGCCAAGGAGACCGAGAAGAAGCAGGAGCCCGCCCCGAAGGCTGAGCAGGGGTCCGCGCCGGCCCCGGAGAAGTCCGCGGCAGAGCCCGGCTCGAAGGCCACGGGTGACCTCTCGGTCGCCGGCACTCTCGAGGTGGACGGGAAGAACGGCCCGGAGACCATGAGCGCGCTCCAGGACTGGCTGAACGTCGAGCAGACCGGCGAGATGGATGAGGCGACCACCCTCGCTCTCCAGGGCTGGGCGAACACCAGCCAGGATGGCGTGATCGGCGAGGACACCGTCGCCGGCCTCCAGCACGAGATCGGTGCCGCCCAGAACGGCTCCGACGAGATCGATGAGGACACCGTGGAAGTCCTGCAGACCTTCCTGAACCTCTACTGATCTCTTCCGGCAGCTGCGCTCCCCTCCTCCGGGCCGCAGCCACCGCGCGGCTGCGCCGCATCGTCCGGGACGGCCGGGCCACCCTCACCGGTGGCCCGGCCGTCCGTCGCTCTGCGGGTCGCCGCGCGTCCAGGGGGACGGGCGTGCCGGACTCCCGGATCTGGACCACGACAACCGATGGCAACTTTGGGCGCCGAACCGCCGCCCTTCACGTCGGTGACGGAGGTCTCCTCCGAGCAGTGCTATAGAAAGCCCTGGCAGTAGCGACGTTACCGAGTAGTCCTCGAATTCATCGTCCGGCAACCAGATTGCAACCTGTGGCAACAACGGACATTCGGAGAGCGCGCTGGCCAGACTCTGAGCAATCGCCAGTGCCGCTCCGCGCGGCACACCCGGCGAACCGGAGCCACCGAGGACACCGCGTCTGGTTGCTCCAGCTACTCAAGGATGAGAAGGAGCACAACGATGAGCACCACCAGCGCGATGCCGGGGCCGGGCCGCATGGCCCCGACCGGTTCACCGAGTCCGGCAGCGAAGCGCCCGTTCAGCTTCCGGGACAAGATCGGGTACATGTTCGGGGACTTCGGGAACGACTTCACGTTCATCCTGCAGTCCGCGTTCTTCCTGATCTTCTACACCAACGTCATGGGCATCAACGCCGCCCACGTCGGCACCCTGCTGTTCGCTGCCCGCATCCTCGATGCCTTCACCGACGTCGGCGCCGGTCGCCTGATCGACACCCTGAAGCCCAGCAGGTTCGGCCGCTTCAAGCCGTGGCTGCTGCGGATCGCGATCCCCGTCGCCACCGCGTCGTTCCTCATGTTCTCGCCCTTCCTGCAGGACGGCAGCTACGGTGTGCGCCTCGGCTGGATGATCTTCACCTACATCCTGTGGGGCTCGGTCTTCTACACCCTGATCAACATCCCCTACGGCTCGATGGCCTCGGTCATCTCCAACCAGCCCGGTGAGCGCGCCTCGCTGTCGGTCTTCCGTTCCCTCGGTGCCACCCTCGCGAACCTCGCGATCTCCGTGATCCTGCCGCTCATCGTCTTCGTGCAGATCAACGGCCAGTCCGAGCTGTCCGGGACGAACATGATGTGGGCCGCCCTCGGCTGCGGCATCCTCGCGATCGTCTGCTACCTGCTCTGCTTCATCAACGTCGAGGAGCGCATCGCGACCGCGCCGAAGGCCAAGGATCAGCGGGCGAGCCTCGGGCAGACCCTCGGCGCCATGGCGAAGAACCGGGGCCTGACCGGGCTGATCGCCACCTCGCTGTTCATGCTCATCGCCTTCATGATGCTCGGCGGCATGATGCCCTACATGCTCAACGAGTACTTCAACAACGGCCAGCTGCTGAGCCTCGTGAACTTCGTGGGCCTCGCTCCGACCCTGCTGCTGGTGCCCTTCGCCTCGAAGCTCGCCAAGACCTTCGGCAAGAAGGAGGTCGGCATCGTCGGCATGTCGCTGGCCGTCGTCGCCGCCCTGGCGCTGTTCGTGCTGCGCACCGACAGCCCCTACGTCTTCATGGTCGGCTATGCCGTGCTCATGCTCGGTGTGTCCTGCTTGAACATCCTCATCTGGGCGTTCATCACCGATGCCATCGACCTCCAGGAGATCCGCACCGGCGAGCGCAACGACGCCACCGTCTACGGCATGTATTCCTGGGCCCGCAAGCTCGGCCAGGCCATCGCCGGCGGCCTCACCGGCTGGGCCCTGGGCTGGATCGGCTACGAGTCCGGGACCGGCGAAACCGTCGTGCAGAGCCAGGAGGTGCTGGACGGCATCTACAACCTCGCCACCCTGGTGCCGGCCCTCCTGCTCGCCGTCTCGCTCCTCGCGCTGATCTTCTGGTACCCGCTGTCCAAGAAGCGGGTCGACGAGAACGTCGCGATCCTCGAGAAGAAGCACGCCGAGGCCGCCACAGCAACTCCGGAGAGCTGATCCGCGCCGGTCGGCGGTCCCGCCCGAGAGTCCGTCGGCCGGAGTAGGGTCGGTGGGGAGAGAGCTTTCCCTACCGGCCCTCCCCTCCTCTCCCACCCTCCCGCCTCACCCCACGCCATCCTCGATTTTCACCTCGCAGCTCCCTCACGGGACGCAGGATTCCACCACAGAAACGGAGACACCATGTCGGAGAAGAACGTCCGCCTCGGAATCATCGGCCTCGGAGCCCAGGGCGGCATGTACGCCGGCGTCATCGCCGACGGCAAGGTCGCGGGCATGACCCTCGGCGCCATCGCCGACACCGACCCCGCGAAGAAGGAGGTCGCCTCCGAGAAGTACCCGGACGTCCCCTTCTACGATGACTACCTCGCGATGCTCGACTCCGGTGACATCGACGCGGTGGTCACCACCGTGCCGCACTTCGACCACGCGGAGATGACCATCACCGCTCTCGGCAAGGGCATCCACACCCTCACCGAGAAGCCGGCCGGCATCTACACCAAGCAGGTCGAGGAGATGAACGCCTTCGCGGCGGAGCATCCCGAGACCACCTTCGCGATCATGTTCAACCAGCGCACCAATCCCGTCTACACGGACCTCAAGGAGCTCATCGCCTCCGGTGAGCTCGGCAAGCTGCGCCACACCTCGTGGATCATCACCACCTGGTGGCGTCCGCAGGCGTACTACGACCAGTCGGCATGGCGCGCGACCTGGGGCGGCGAGGGCGGCGGCGTATTGGTCAACCAGGCTCCCCACCAGCTGGACCTCTGGCAGTGGCTGTGCGGCACCCCGAAGAAGGTCTTCGCGAAGCTCTCCTTCGGCTTCCAGCGCGACATCGCCACCGAGGACGAGGTCAACGCGGTCGTCGACTTCGGCGACGGCGCCACCGGCAGCTTCATCACCTCCACGAACGACATCATCGGCACCGACCGCCTCGAGATGCTGTTCGACAAGGGCAAGGTCGTCGTGGACGCCTCCAAGAAGGTCACCATCACCCGTCTCAAGCAGGACGAGCGCTCGCTGTCCGACGGCATGTCCGCCGAGGACGTCGGCAATCTGTTCCGAGGCAAGATCGACACCGCCGAGCTCTATGAGACCGAGGTCAAGGAGTACGAGTCGGTCTGGGGCCAGCAGCACATCGACGTCCTGACCAACTTCGCGGCGAACGTCAACGACGGCACCCCGCTGATCGCCGACGGCGCCGAAGGCATCAACGGCGTGCGCCTGGCCTCCGGCATGCAGCTGTCGGCCTGGACCGGTCGCGAGATCGATCTGGTCGACTACCCGGCCGAGGAGTACCTCGCCGAGCTCAACAAGCGCATCGAGGCTGAGGGCAAGTTCCCCACCCGCTCCTGAGCCGTTGAGCGGCCGGGTCGGTGCCGCACGGCGCCGACCCGGCCGCTCCGGTCATCACGCATCACGCATCACGCATCACGCATCACGCATCATCACGTTCCCTCGGCGCCCGCGGCGCCACCCTCACGACTCGAAGGAGACTCACCATGCCTGTCATCGGACTCCAGCTCATGATGCTCAAGGACCAGATCAACGAGAAGGGGATGTACGAGGTGCTGCGCCAGGTGCGCGAGCTCGACATCGACGCCGTCGAGGTCTCCCAGGTGGAGATGACCGACGAGCTGATCGACGACTTGGTGCGCGGCAAGGCGGACTTCGACGTCGAGACCGCCGCGATGAGCGTCTCCATCGCCCCGGGCGGCAACGGCTTCGCACTCGAGACCGAGTTCGACCGCGCCGTCGAGGCCTGCCGGAAGACCGGCGCACGCTTCCTGCGCATCGGCATGATGCCCTTCCAGGCCATGACCTCGAAGCAGGCTGCTGAGGAGTGGGCCGGCTCTGTGGAGCCCTACGCCGCTCGTCTCGCCGAGCAGGGCATCACGCTGTGCTACCACAACCACCACGTGGACCTCATCAAGTTCGACGGCGAGCGGATCTTCGACATCGTGCGCCGCGTCGCCCCGTCGCTGCTGTTCGAGGTGGACCTGCACTGGGTCCAGCGCGGCGGCATGGCGCCGCTGGAGATGCTCGAGGCGTACTCCGGCGCCTGCAAGCTCATCCACGTCAAGGACTTCCGCGTCGCCCCGCTCCCCGCGGACGTCTACGCGAAGTTCGAGGCGAAGGAGATCGACATGAAGGAGTTCTACGGAGCCTTCCTGTCGCTCGGCCAGTTCGCCGAGGTGGGCCAGGGCAACATGAATTGGCCCGCGCTGCTCCCCGCTGCGGAGAAGGCCGGCGCCGAGTACTTCCTCATCGAGCAGGACGACACCTACGGCCGCGACCCGATCGACTGCATCCGCGAGTCCCGCGAGTACCTGAAGTCCATCGGGTACTGAGCGGCGCCCCGCCGTTCGGCGGGACTCCGCTCCGTCCCAGCGCAGATCGGGGTCCCAGCGCAGATCGGGCGATTCTGAGCCATTCCTGACCGGAATCTGGCTCAGAATCGCCCGATCTTGTGCTCCCGGGGGTGCGCGGCTGCCGCGGCCTCACTCCCACGGTGACAAGAGGGGCCTCAGCGCTGCAGGTAGGTGCGGATCTCACGGATCCTCGCCGTCTTCGTGGCTCCGGCGAAGCGGATCATGTGGCAGAAGTCCGCTCGCTCCTCGCCGCGCACGAGATAGCCCTCGCAGGCTGCGAGGCGGCCATGGTTCAGGACCATGAGGATCTCGCCCCGCTCTGCGGCGAGGGGCGGCGGCGGGACACCGCCGGGCGCAGGACCGTCCTCGCCGACGAGTATCCAGATGGCGTCATCGCGCAGCCATTCGCGCACGGTCGCCTCCTCCCCCGCAGCCCAGGCCGCCACGATGTCGGCCACGATGGCCATGCGCGGGGAGTTGCCGCAGTCCTCAGGAATCGTCATCTCCATGGCTCCGCACCCTACGCTTCGAGCGTTACCTTTTCGTGACAACGCCCACGGAAGGCGACTTCCTGACCGCCATCTGGGCGGACCCGCAACGCCGTTCCAGGGTTCGGGGCGTAGCGTCGCCCGCTCCCCCACCTCAGGAGGCACAGTGAAGGTTCCCAGCAGCCGGACCCTCCGGCGCACTCTCGCCGCACTCACGTTCACCGCAGCGATCGCACTGACCGGGTGCAGCGGTGACCAGGCCGCACCCACGGGCGCCAGCGATCAGGGCGGGCAGGCGCCCGCGGCCAGCGATGGAGGCGGTTCCCCTCAGGCCGGCGGTCAGAGCGGCGAGCAGCCGCAGATGCCCGAGGCCGACGTCTCCGACGTCCCGGACGTCGTCGCCACCGTCAACGGCGAGGACATCACCAAGGACGAGTTCACAGCCATCTACGAGGGCCAGTTCCAGCAGGCCGCGATGCAACAGCAGAGCACCGGCCAGGAGGTCGATCAGGCGGCACTGAAGACGCAGGTCGCGAACCAGCTGGTCGACAATCGGCTGCTGCTCCAGGGCGCGACCGAGGCCGGGATCGAGCCCACGGATGCGGATATCGACGCGACCCTCGAGGAGATCGCCCAGCAGAACGGGCTCGGCTCAGGCGACGAGGTCGTCACCACCCTCGAGCAGCAGGGCATGAGCGAGGAGGACGTGCGCAAGGACGCCTCCTCGCAGTTCAAGCTCACCACCTACATCGAGCAGGAGGCGGGGATCCAGGAGCCCACCGAGGAGGAGCTGAAGACGCAGTACGACCAGCTCGTGGAGCAGCAGGAGCAGGCCGGCGGCGACCCCTCGCAGGTGCCGCCCTTCGAGGAGGCCAAGGAGCAGCTTGCCCAGCAGGCCGTCACCCAGCAGCAGAACGAGGCGGCCACCACCATCGCCGCCGAGCTGCGCGAGGCCGGCGACGTGACCGTGAACATCTGAACCCTCGGCGGGAGCCGGCGTCGGCCCGCTGCGTCCTCACCGGTGCGTCCCAGGGTTCAGACCTCCCCCTTCTTGAGCGCCTCGGCGATGTGCTCGGCCTGCCGGATCGCGAGCGCCACGATGGTCAGGGTCGGGTTCGCGGCCGCGCCGGTGGTGAACTGCGAGCCGTCGGAGATGAACAGGTTCGGCACATCATGCGCCCGGCCCCACTTGTCGACCACGCCGTCCTCGGGCTGCTCGCTCATGCGGCAGGTGCCGAGGTTGTGCGTGGAGGGGTAAGGGGTGGTGCGATGCGTGCTGACCGCGCCCACGGCGGTGTAGAGCTTCTGCGCCTGCGTGTAGGCGTGCTCCCTCATCGCGAGGTCGTTGGTGTGGTCGTCGAAGTGGACGTGGGCCACCGGCAGGCCGTGCTGGTCGGTGACCGTGGAGTCCAGGGTGACCGCATTGGATTCCTGCGGCATGTCCTCCCCCACCAGCCAGCAGCCGGCGGTGTTCTCGTAGGCGTCCAGCAGCCGGGTGAAGTCCGGTCCCCAGGCGCCGGGTTCGACGAAGCTGGCCATGAACGCCGGGCCCAGCGAGATGGTCTGGATGTAGTAGCCGCCGGCGAAGCCGCGGGTGGGGTCGTGCACGGACTCGTCCGCGATGTTCCCGGCCATCGTCTCCCCGCGGTACATCCGCACCGGTTTGTCGAACTGGGCGTACACGCTGCCGGTCATGTGGCGCATGTAGTTGCGGCCCACCTGCCCGGAGGAGTTCGCGAGCCCGTCGGGGAACAGCGAGGACGAGCTGAGGTGCAGCAGGCGTGGGGTCTCGATCGAGTTCCCGGCCACGCACACCAGCTTCGCGGCCTGGCGATGCAGGGTGCCGTCCTGGTCGAGATAGAGCACGGCATCCACGCGACCGGTGCGGTCGTGCAGGATCTGGGCGACATGGCTGTTCGGGCGCAGATCCAGCTTGCCGGTCTCGAGCGCGCGGGGGATCTCCCGCACCATCGTCGACCATTTCGAGCCGTTCTTGTCGCCCTGGAAATTGAAGCCGTCCTGGACGGAGGCGGGGCGGCCGTCGTAGGGCTCGGCGTTGGTGCCATACGGTCCGGTCGCGTAGTGGTGGTAGCCGAGCTTCTCCGCGCCGGCGGCCAGCACCTTGTAGTTGTTGTTCGCCGGCAGCGGCGGGCGGCCGCCGCGGTGGGTGGAGCCGATCGCGTCCTCGGCGCGGGTGTAGTAGGGCTCGAGCTCGTCATAGGTGAGCGGCCAGTCCAGCAGGTTCGCCCCGTCGACCCGCCCATAGGTGGAGCGGGTCCTGAACTCGTGGGGCTTGAAGCGCGGGGTCGCCCCGGACCAGTGGGTGGTGGTGCCGCCGACGGCCTTCACGATCCAGGCGGGGAGGTTCGGGAAGTCCTTCGCCACCCGCCAGCTGCCGGAGGTGGTGCGGGTATCGGTCCAGGCCATCTGATTGAAGGCCTCCCATTCAAGGTTCATGTAGTCCTCACCCCGCAGGTAGGGGCCCGCTTCGAGGAGCACGCACTCGATGCCCTGCTTCGTGAGCTCGTAGGCGAGGGTGCCGCCACCGGCCCCGGAGCCGATGATGACGACGGCCTCGGTGGAATGGTCGATCGTGCTCATGAGGTAGCTCCCTTGCTCCCGTTGCCGCTCCTGCTGTTCACCCGGCGGCCGGTGCCTCCGGCGCGCGCTCGGCTCTGCCCGGCCGGGACGGCCGCGCCCCGGGTGCTGGCGGTCGCCGCCGCACGGGGCAGGTCCGAGACGACGTCCACGAGCGGGTCGCCGTCGTACTCCTCGATCCGCGGGTCGGGCAGCCAGTCGAGATCGTCGAAGCCGCGATCGATATAGCCGCCCTTGTCGAAGGAGGGCCCTTCGTAGCCGAGCGCCTCCCACACCTCCTCGTCCTCGTAGAGGCTGACCACGACCGTCTGCCGCACGAAGCCGAAGAAGCTGGTGTGCTGGACGCGTAACAGCAGGGGCAGCGCCTCCTGCGCGGTGAGCTCGGTGAAGCGCCCACCGGCGAGCGCCTGGAGGGAGTCGAGCCCCTGGGCGAGCTTGACCCGCATCCAGGTGGTGTCCTCAGCGGCCGCCTGCACGGTGGCTGCGGCCCGCTCATAGGCGGTCCCAGGCACTCCCTCGTGCGGGAATGCCGCCCGGATGAGAGCGAGAAGCGTCTGTGCGGCGTCCTCGCTCCCCTCGATGTCGTTGACGGTGTCCCCCGTCTGCGGTGCACTCATGGCATCCCTCCCTGGCGTCGTCGTCAGTGATCTGGAGCACACCTTAGGGAGGGCGCGAGGCGTCGGCAATCGGCGTTATCGCCGGGCGAGAACCGTCCGACGGAGACGGCTCAGGAGTGGTCCGCACCCAAGCGGTAGGCGCGGCCCGCCCGGGAGGCGCAGGCTCGCAGCCGATCCTCGACGTGGCGCACCCGGCCCGCATAGGCGGCCACCGGTGCGGACAGCGCGACGGTGCCGATGAGCATGCCGTCGTCGGCCTTGATGGTCGCGGCGAGACAGTCGGTGCCGGGCACGAACTCCTGGTGCTCCCAGGCGATGCCGCGGGCGGCGATCTCCGCGAGCTGCCCGCGCAGCTGCACGGGATCGGTGAGGGTGCGATCGGTGTGGGCGCGCAGCGGGGTGCCGGCGAGATAGGCCTCCTGCTCCTCGGCCGGCAGCGAGGCGAGCCCCACTTTTCCGAAGGCGGTGGCGTGCGGACTCTCATGGAACCCGAAGCTCAACGGGGACAGGCGCGGCGCCTGCGGCGAGTCGGAGACGTGGACGACCACGAAATCGGTGCCGCGGTGGATGGCGAGATAGGCCGCCATCCCGAGGTCGCGGTGCAGGGCGTGGACCTCCTCGCGCACAGCGCGCGGGACTCCGAGATGCTCGTGGAGCCCGACGGCCAGGCGGTGCAGCTTGTACCCCAGGGCGAAGCGCTTCTCGTCCCGCAGATGGACCAGGTAGTCGGCGTGCAGGAGCTCCTGGGCGATGCGGTAGACGGTGGGCAGCGGGATCCCGGTGACCTCCGCGATGCCGCGGGCGGTGCTGCTGCCATGCTCGGCGACGGCTTCGAGCACGGCCAGGGCACGCGCGATCTGCCCGACCGGGGCGCCCTGGCCCAGCTCCTGCTCGATGCTCATCCTGTCCCCTTCTCCGGTCCCTCGTCGCCGCTGCGCTCATTGTGCCGCAGCAGCTCTGGACGGGTGGGGTTCTTGCCTTGTGAGAATGGGGCTACCGCAGCGGCCGGCCAGCGGGCAGGCTGGCCGTGCACCCCACTCTGAAAGGACCCCTCGATGATCCTGATCAACGTGAAGTTCCCGGTGAAGCCCGAGTTCGCCGACCAGTGGCCCGAGCTCTCGAGGGAGTTCACCGAGACCACCCTGGCCGAGCCGGGGAACCTGTGGTTCGAATGGTCGCGCAGCGTGAAGGAGCCGAACACCTATGTGCTGATCGAAGCCTTCACCGATGAGGGCGCCGGCCCGCACGTGAACTCCCCGCACTTCCAGAAGATGCAGGAGGAGTTCCCGCAGTACCTCGAGTCGACCCCGCAGATCGTCTCCCACCAGATCGACAGCGACGGCTGGGGCCCGATGGGAGAGATCACCGTCGAGTGATCTCGCCGGCGGTCCGCCCGCGCGCCCTGGAGCGTGCGGGCGGCGCCGCTCCTCGCCTCCGCCTGTTCCCCGCTCCCCGCACGCGTGGCGGTGATGTCTACGGGGCGGTGATACCTACGGGGCAGTGATGTCTACGGGGCGGTGACCTCGAGGATGCCGTGGGCCCCGCGCTCTGCGTCGCGAAGGATATGGGAGATGAAGGGATAGCGCCCGGGTTCGGGGGGGACCAGCTCGACGAACCCGCCCTGGGCCGGCAGCAGGCCGAGCGCCTGTGAGCCGTCCCCGGAGGAGGTCTCCACGAGGTATCTCCCCTCGCTCCAGACGGTGTCGAACTGGCCCCCGATCACATGGAAGCTGAGGTCCCGTTCGGGGCCTGCGTCCAGCACCCAGAACCGCACCCGCTCCCCCGCCGCGGCGGTGAGCGGGGCATGGTCGTACTGGGAGGCGTAACCATTGAAGGCCACCAGGTCCGGCTCGCCGGTCGCGAGGGCGTCGGCGTCGAGCTCCTCACCCTGCGCGCCGAGGTAGTACTCGCCCTGGACCAGCACATAGCTGCGGTCCACCGCAGGCAGGTCCGACGGTTCGATGATCACCGCGCCGTACATCCCGGAGGCGACGTGGGTGGAGACGGGGGCGGTCCCGCAGTGGTACATCCAGATCCCCGCCCGCCTCGCTGTGAAGGTGTAGGTGAGCGACGCCCCCGGGGCGATGGTGCGCATCGGCTCGTCCGGGGCGAGCTCCCCGGCATGGAAGTCGATCGAGTGGCCGATCGTCCCGTCGTTGACCAGGGTCACCTCGAAGACGTCGCCGACCCGCCCGTGCAGCACCGGCCCGGGGGCGCTGCCGCCGAAGGTCCACTGCCGCTGGCTGATACCGGGCGCGACCTCCATGACCTGCTCGGTAACCTCGAGCGTGACCTGCCGGGTGACGGGGCCGTCGCTCGGCGGCAGCCGCGGCAGCTCGGCGTCGTAGGGCATGAAGTCGGCGCCGGGATCGGCGGCGAGATCGATGACCGGCTTCTGGACCGTGCCCTCCCCCGATGTGCCGTGGTCATGGCCTGAGGGATCCGCGCCGGTGACGTCAGGGGCGCCTTTCGATGGGGCGCCGGCGGCCACGATGCTCAGCACCATCCCCTGCTGGCGGTGACCGGCCACGCCGCACCAGGCCTCGAGATCGCCGGTGACCACTCCCACGTCGAGCAGCTCGCTCTGCCCGGGGGCGAGGCGCTCGGTGCGGGCGCCGCCTTCGACGACCAGATCGTGGGTCATGGCCGGGTCCAGGTTCGTCAGCTCGACGAGCAGGTGGGTGCCGGCCGGCACCTCGATCCGGGCCGGGGTGAAACGCAGCCCCTCCGCAGTGACCGCGACGGTCTGCGCCGGTGCCTGTCCGTGCACGGCAGGAGCATCCGTCCCCTCGTTCGCTCCGCCGCCCTGCGCGAGCGGGTGGAGGGTGCCGACGGCGAGGAGCGTGAGCGTCGCCAACAGCAGACCGCCGACGGCGACCCCGGCGCGGCGGCCACCGAAGCGGATGCTGCCCACCGCGCCCGGGCCGGGACCGGCCGGCAGGATCACGGCCGGAGCGGCGCCGACCGGCGGAGTCGCAGCCACGGAGGCGCTCGTCGCCACCGCCGAGACCGGCCTCGATCGCTCAGGGTGCGGGGCCGGGCGCGGCTGGGCGCGCGGCGGGCCGAGGACCGCGCTGGTCAGCGCCGTGGCGACGAAGACCAGCAGGGCGAGCACGCCGAGTACGCCACCGAGCTGCCAGGCGGGCCCCCAGCCGAGTGCGTCACCGAGTCCGAGGCGCACCACCAGACTCAGCTGCAGCAGCCCCAGCGGCACCCAGAACGCGCTGCGATAGGGCAGATCGATCCGCAGCACGGCGGGCAGGATCGTGGTCGCGTGGGCCATGATCATGGAGATCGTGTAGCCGAGGAACACGGCATGGGCGACGGCGTCGTACGCGGCGCCCTGCGGAGTGCCGCCCAGCAGCAGCACCACGGCGGCGATCGCGAGCCATACATAGCCGCACAGGATTGCCGCGGCCATGAAGCGGGTCGCTCCCCTGGTGCGGATGGTGCGCCGGGCGACGTCATGCTGGACGAGCCAGAGCGTCAGGGCGAGCAGCCCGGCGCCCAGCAGGACCGCCCCGACCGACGGCCACGCGACCCCGATCAGCAGTGCCGCGACCAGGCTCGCCGCGTGCATGAGCACCCGGGTTCCCGCCTGGGCGCCGAGCGTGATCCTCGCCAGCTCGACCCTCTCGGCGGCGATGGTGAGCACCACGAAGCCGATCAGCCAGGGCAGCACCTCGTCGAAGTCAGCGCCTCCGGCCCAGCGGATCGCGCCCCCGCAGGCCAGGCCCGCGGCGAGCAGCTCGGTGAGCACGGCCTCGTCATGCTGGCGCCGCCACAGCGGAATGTAGACCAGGGTGAACGCGGCGGTGCCGACGACCAGCAGCATCTTGCCGACCAGCAACGGGATCGGGTCTGCGACCAAGGCGATGGCACCCAGCCCGAGCACTGCAGGAGCGAGGAAGCCGTACCAGCGGGCGAGGGCGGTCGCGCGTTCGAGCGCGATCAGAGTGCCCACGAAACCGAGCACCAGCAGCATCCCGTGCACCACCGGCAGCCGGTCCGTGGTGATCGGTGCGGGCAGGCCGAGCAGCAGCAGCGCGGCGTCGAGGCCCGCCATCAGGGCGAGCCCGGCGGGGAGCATCCAGCCCAGCCGCCAGGACGGCCCCCGGCGACGACGCCTGGGGGCGGGGCTGCTCATCCGGCGTCCCTCAGGCGGAGCAGGCACTGCCCGGGTGCGGCGAAGGGGATCAGCTCGGCCATGGTCCGGGATCCCTCCGTGCCGGCGGCACCTTCGAGGAGCCCGTCGATCATGCCGCGGTGCACGGAGCAGACCACTTCGGTGTGGCGGTCCGCGGCCTCCAGCAGCGGGCAGCGGTGCAGCACGATCTGCTCGCCGTCGTCCTGTGGGGCGAAGCCCTGCGCGGCCATGGCATGGAGGACGAGGGCGCGCGCGGGACCGGGCGCCGCGGGTTCGGGGAGGTCCTCCGCCAGCTCGGCGCCCCAGCCGCGGCCTGCCTCGTGGGCGGTGGCGGCGGGATCGACGCTGGTGCGGGCGATGGTCCCGGCGAGCACACCGGCGAGCGCGGCGTAGGGAGAGGCCGGACCGTGCTGTGTGGGGCGCCAGAGCCAGGCGGGGCGCCCACGGCCATCCGCCGCCGCCCGGGCGCGGGTGACGTGGCCGTCGGCCAGCAGCTGATCGAGGTGGCCGCGCACGGTGTTCTCGTGCAGGCCCGTGGAGCGGCTGAGCGCGGTGACCGAGACCGGGGAGCGCTGCGCCTCCACCGCGCGCAGCACCTGTTCGCGCGCGGTCGAGTGGCGGCGGCCCGCAGCACTTCGGCGGGGCTGAGGGGCACCGGATGCTGCGGGACCTGAGACCATGTTTTCCACGGGATCAAATGTAATATATCGAGTGGACCCGATCCGCCACGATCGTCCCGAGCGGACGACAGACAGGAGCCGACATGGCAGACATCCAGATCCAGAGCTCACGCGAGGACGCCGTCGATCAGAAGCCATCCCAGCAGGGATGCGCCTGCGGGGAGCATGACGAATCGCTTCCCGAGCTCGATGTGCAGACGATCCCCCACGCGATCCGTCACGCCTCGATCTTCGGGGCGATCGAGTCGCTGGTGCCGGGCGGGGGCATGATCATCTCGGCCACCCACGATCCGGTCCCGCTGCTGATGCAGCTGGAGGCGAAGCACGGGGACACCTACGCGACGGAATACCTGGATAAGGGTCCCGAGCGCTGGCGCATCCTGATCCGTCGCACCGCCTGAGCACGCCGTGACCGCCGGACCGCCGGACAGCACCTCCGGCGGGCCGACGGACGGGCGGACGGGCGGCAGGGCCGACGGGCCGACGGGCCGACGGGCCGACGGGGCAGTTCAGCGCGGCCCGCAGCTCCGCAGCTCAGTGCTGCTCGCGCCGGCCCAGGGTCGTCACCGGGGCGGCACCCGGTCGCGACCACTGGGGCAGCGGCCGGCTGGTCTCGTCCCAGGTGGGCTCGCCCTGGGCATCGGTACGCCAGGACCAGCAGGCATGACGGCTCGCAGGCCAGCCGTCCGGCACGTCCTCCCAGTCCTCACCGCGACCGTAGGGCGTCATGTCCAGCAGGCCCATCGAGAAGTTCACCCGCTCGTTGCCGCGCCCGGTGGTGCGATAGGTGAGGTACACCCGGTCCTCGTCGCGCAGGAAGCTCGCGAGATGCCCCATGTCGCCGCCGATCGGGGTGGCAGCCTCTCGCACGGAATACCAGGGCACGCGCCGGTAGCCCATGAAGTCGATGAAGGGGCAGACCTCCTCCCAGGTTCCGGTGGTGAGGATCGCGAGCGAGACGCCGTGGGCGTTGAGGTAGGTCGCGTCATGGAGGTGCCATGCCGTGGTGGTGCAGCCCTCGCACTGTCCCTGGTGCGGGGCTCCGTCCTGCCACATGTGCTGGTAGACCACGAGCCGGTCGCGGCCCTCGAACAGGGAGAGGAAGGGCACGGGGCCGACGGGGCCGGTCACCAGGGCGCTCCCGTCGACCTCCACCATCGGCAGCCGGCGCCTCGCAGCGGCGATCGCGTCCCCCTCGCGGGTGTGCGCCTTCTCCCGCACCAGCAGCTCGTCCCGGATGGACTGCCAGGACGTCATGTCGACCACGGCCGGCAGGCCGGTGGGCTTCCTCGACGATGCGCTCACCACTCGGCGCCCCCGGTGCGCTCCCAGGCCGTACCGGGAGGCTCTGGCAGATAGGTCGGCACGTATTCGAGCAGCTGGAGGCCACCGTCGAAGGTGCGGGCGGTGACGAGCTCGAGGGCGAAATCCTCGAACTGCTCCCAGATCCGCTCGAGCCCGGTGCGCCCGGTGATCACCGGGAACACGACGATGCGGAAGCGGTCCACGAGCCCCGCCTTCAGCAGCGAGTGACTGAGGCGGATGCTGCCGGTGGTGGTCAGCGGCGTGGTCGCGGTGCGCTTGAGCTCCCTGACCGCCTCGACCGCATCGGTGCTGATCAGAATGGTGTTCGGCCAGGCCAGGGGCTCCTCGAGGCTCGAGGAGAAGACGATCTTCGGCAACTGCGCCATCTGGGCGAAGCTCGCCTTCTCCTCCTCGGAGACGTCGATCCGCTGCGCCTGCTCCGCCATCGTCGCCATCAGCCGGTAGGTGGTGGCACCCATCAGGGTCATGGAGTCCGGCTGCTCGCCGAGCCAGGTCAGGTATTCGGGGCTCTCGAGCCCCCACCAGCCCGGCCAGCCCTCACCGGCGGCGCAGCCGTCCAGGGAGAGGATGAAGTCCACCAGCAGCTCCGCCGCTCCCGCACCGGGTGCCGAAACTCCGCTGGTCCCACCGGTACCCCTGGAGCCGCCGGTCCCAATGTCCTGGGGGGTGCTGCTGGTGCTCGCATCGCTCATCGCGATCGCTCCTCGGAGAGTTCGGCCCCGGCATCCACCGAGGCTCGTTCCCCTCCACCCAAGCACTCGCGGGAGCTCCCGTCCATGGCTCGCAGCGGACGGGCCTACGAGGAGCTCCTTGCCGGCTCCCGTCGCGGCTGCTTCACCCCTTCGGGCCTCGCAGGCCTCGCAGCAGCGTCGTCATCAGCCCCACCGAGACTGCGATCCACGCGAGCACCGCGAGCACCAGCCCCGCGATCCCGACCCCCTCGACCAGTGGCAGGTGCTCCACCCGGCCGAGCCGCAGCGAGGCGACGGCGAACATCCCCAGGGGGAAGACGATCGACCATAGAGACGGCACGTAGCGCAGCGGTACCCGATGGATCGCGTGGCGCCAGAAGCCGGCGCCGGCCAGCAGCGGGTACTGCCACAGGGCGAAGCACCAGAAGATCACGACGGTCCCGCCGATCAGCCCACGGGCGGCATCGACCATCGGCACCGGTTCCATGGAGTAGATCCCGGCGCCGGCGACCACCGCGATCGCGAGCGCACCCATCGCCACCCAGTAGGTGGGCTCGAACTGCTGGGGAGTGATCCCGAAATGCACGATCCGCAGGATCACCAGCACCGCGATCCCGACGTACAGGATCGTTCCCACTGACCAGGCCAGCACCGTGAGCAGGCCCAGCAGGTCCGCATAGGCGGGGGTCGCGGGCTCCAGCCCGGACAGGCCGACCGCGAGGGACTGCGAGGCGACGGACCAGATGAACCAGCTGCCGTTGGTGCGGGCGAGGATGGGCTCGCCGTCTCGGGCCATCAGCACCTGCCAGGGCAGCACATATCCCAGCACGATCCAGATCGCGGCACCGACCCCGAGCAGCACCGCGGAGGCCGTGCCGAGACCCACCTGCTGCAGCCCGACGGCGACGACGCTGGCCGCGGCGACGATCGTGAAGTAGCCGAAGGCGATCTCGGGATTCTTCGCGTCCGCACGCATCCGCTCCCGATGACGGATCCAGCGCAGCAGGAAGAGGAGCACGAGCACCGCGGCGGCGAGCGCGGCGAGGACGAGGAGTGCCAGCGCAGCCCCGTCGGCCCCCGCCATCCGCAGCCCGATCGAGACGATCCCCGTGCCCATCACCAGCGCGAAATAGCCCGGGGCGAGCCCGGCGAGCGCCTGCTCGGCGCGCGCGGCGAGGCGCGGGGACGTCGTGGCGGAGGTGGCCACGACACCATTGTGCGTCGGGGACCGTGATCTCCGACAACCTTGACCTCCGACAACAGAGACACTCCTCCCACCCGCAATACCTTGCACCCAGTGCAACTTCACCCCTAGTGTCGAGCGCGGCGACGAATGCCGCCCGACGAGGGGGGAAGCAGCCCGTCGATCATCACGACAGGAGACCTTCTGAGCATGGGGCAGCACAGCGGTGGGAGCGACGGCGAGAAGGGCTCCGCACCGGCGGCGGTGAACCCGAACCTCGTGATGGCGGTCCTGCTCGCAGGTGCCTTCGTCATCATCCTCAACCAGACCCTGCTGAACACGGCCCTGCCGGCGTTCATGGTCGACTTCGGCATCACCGCGAACACCGCCCAGTGGGTGACCACGCTGTTCATGCTGGTCAACGGAATCATGATCCCGGCGACGGCGTTCCTGATCCAGAAGTTCACCACGCGCACGATGTTCTTCGCCGCGATGGCCATCTTCGCCGTGGGGACGGTCATCTGCGCCGTCGCCCCGGTGTACCCGGTGCTGCTGCTGGGCCGGATCGTGCAGGCCGCGAGCGGCGGGATGATCATGCCGCTGATGCAGACGATCCTGTTCGCGATCTTCCCGATCCACAAGCGCGGCACCGCCATGGGCACTTTCGGGCTGGTGATCTCCTTCGCCCCCGCGATCGGCCCCACCCTCTCCGGCTTCATCGTGGACCACTGGTCCTGGCGATGGCTGTTCGTGATGATGCTGCCGATCGCGCTCGGAGCCCTCCTGTTCGGACACTTCACCCTGAAGAACGTCACCGAGCAGACCAATCCTCGCCTGGACGTGCTCTCCCTGATCCTGTCCTCCTTCGCCTTCGGCGGGCTGCTGTTCGGCTTCAGCAATGCGGGCAACGCCGGCTGGCTGAGCCTGCAGGTGCTCATCCCCCTGATCGTCGGAGCCCTGACCCTGGTGTGGTTCGTGCGCCGCCAGCTGCGTCTCCCGGAGCCCCTGCTCGAGCTGCGAGTGCTGAGCAACCGCATGTTCACGCTCGGCACCGTGCTGGGGATGCTCGTGTTCATGGCGATGATCGGCGGGATGCTGATGATCCCGCTGTACATGCAGAACATGAGCGACTTCACCGCGATGGAATCCGGGATGGTGCTGCTGCCGGGCGCCGTGATCATGGGTGTCATGTCTCCGGTGACCGGGCGATTCTTCGACCGCTTCGGTGCCTCTGCGCTCGCGATCACCGGCTTCGCGGTGCTGACGATCACCAGCTTCCTGCTGGCCCGGCTGACCGTGGACACCACCTTCGCGTACATCGCGATCGTCAATGCCGCGCGGATGTTCGGCACCGCGATGGTGATCATGCCGGTGACCACGGCCGCGCTGAACCAGCTCCCGCAGCGGCTGATCCCCCACGGCGCCGCCGTGAACAACACCATGCGTCAGGTCGCGGCCTCCATCGGCACCGGGGTGCTGGTGACGGTGATGACGGCCAGCGCCCGGGATCCGCAGGAGTACGGCGCGGCCGGCGCGATCCATGGCGTGAACGTCGCCTTCATCGTGGCCGGCGGGATCGCGGCGCTGGGACTGATCGGCTCCTGCTTCCTGCGCGGCTCGCGACCGACCCGCGAGGTCCCCGACGAGGCGCTGGACGAGCGCTGAGCGGTCGGGACGCCGCCCGGCATGCCCCGGGCGCAGCCCGGCGCGCCCCCTGACTCCTGCCGTCCCGCCCTGCGAGGCGCCCCGCACCCCTTGCGCGTGGCGGCAGGCTTCGTAGACTCGTCGATGCGACTGAGCTCACAGTGCTGCGGTCCTCGCGGCGTTCGGCCTCCCCGCAGCCTCCGCGCCGCTCATCCGAGGAGGAATCATGAGCAGGACCACCGGAACCAGCACCTGGACCGACCTGTCCGTCCAGGACCTCGATGCCGCAAAGGTCTTCTACTCGGGGCTCTTCGGCTGGACCTTCCGCGAACTCGGCGAGGAGTTCGGTCACTACGCGATGATCTCCAACAGCGACGGTGCCTCCGTGGGCGGCGCCATGTCGGTCGCGGGGATGACGGGGCCCGACGGGACAGCGCTGCCCACCGGCTGGGACGTCTACCTCACCGTCGACGATGCCGACGCCCGCCTCGCCACCGCTCTTGCGGAGGGCGGCACCGCCCTCACCCCGATCATGGATATCGGCACCGACGGCCGGAACGTGATGCTGCAGGACCCCACCGGCGCCTCCATCGGGATGTGGCAGGCCAAGGAGTTCGAGGGGTACGAGTTCACCGGCGCCCCCGGCTCCCCGGTGTGGTTCGAGCTGATGACCCACCGCTACGACGACGCCGCCGCGTTCTACACCGCAGTGTTCGAGGCCCAGCTCGTGGCGATGACCGAACCGATGGAGGACGATTCCTTCCGCTACGCCACCAATGGCCCGAGCGAGAGCGCCAGCTGGGGCCTGGGCGATGCGACCGGGGTCATGCCCGCGGAGGCGACAGGCTGGCGGATCTACTTCGGCGTCGACTCGAGCGACAGCGCGCTCGCGAAGGTCCTCGAGCTCGGCGGGCAGGTCCTCGACGGCCCGGTCGACTCCCCCTTCGGCCGCATCGCGACGATCGCGGACCCCGAAGGTGCCACCTTCCAGATCAGCGCGATGAACGAGTCCGTTCCGGAGGGGTGAGCACCGAGGCGACCGGCGGGCTGCCCGAACCTCGGCCATCTGGACACGGGGTGCAACGCAGATCACACTGGGCGCGCGCCTTCCGGACCCGAGCAGGACGTCACGTCCGGATCCTTCGGTGACTGCTGGGTCACCTCCACCGTCGCCTCATTGGCTTCGCACTTCGGAGGAACCTGAGGTCGATAGTCGCCTGCGACCAGGGAATGCTTCCTCAGCCGTCGGCTCCGATCCCACTGTCGGGCCCGTTCGCTCGTGCGTGCTGGCCCGCGCCGCTCGCACGTCGATCGAAAGGACCGTGATGGCTGAGGCCACCCAGTCTCTTCACCCTGCAGACTCCTCCAGCACCGGGAGGGACCCCGGCGGTGATGGCAGGGGGCGTGCTTCGACCGTCAGTGCGGCGGCCCCCCGCTCGAGCTCTCCTGTGAACTGGCCGGTGTTCATCGGCACCGCCGTGATCATCGTGGCGTTCGTGCTGTTCGCCGCGATCTGGCCGGGCACCGCCGAGACCGTCATCTTCGGCTCCATGGGCTGGGTCGCCACGAACTTCGGCTGGTACTACGTCCTGACCGCCACCATCGTGGTGGTCTTCGTGCTGATCGTCGCGTTCTCCAAGGTGGGCGGCACGAAGATGGGTCCGGACCATTCGCTGCCGAAGTACAACCTGTTCACCTGGGCGGCGATGCTGTTCGCCGCCGGCATCGGCGTGGACCTCATGTTCTTCGGGATCTCCGGGCCCGCCACGAACTTCCTGACCCCGCCGGATGTCGCGGCCGGGTCCGAAGAAGCGGCCCGTATGGCCCCGCTCTGGACGATCTTCCACTACGGGATCCCCGGCTGGGCGATGTACGCCCTGATGGGCATGGCCTTCGGCCTCTTCGCCTATCGCTACCACCTGCCGCTCTCCATCCGCTCCGCGCTCGCACCGATCTTCGGCAGGCGGATCCACGGGGGCATCGGACACGCCGCGGAGATCGGCGCGACCATCGGCACGATCTTCGGCATCTCGGTGTCCCTCGGCATCGGCGTCGTCTTCCTGAACTACGGGCTCTCGACGCTGTTCGGGATCCCCAACTCCCTCGCCGTGCAGATCGCGCTGATGGCGCTGGCCGTGTTCATCACCGTCCTGTCCACCGTCTCCGGCGTGGACACGGGCATCCGCCGGCTCTCCGAGCTCAACGTCCTCCTCGCCCTCGCACTCATGCTGTGGGTGCTGTTCTCCGGCAACACCACCCAGCTGCTCAACGCCCTGGTCCAGAACATCGGCGACTTCTTCTCCCGGTTCCCTGGGATGATGATGAACACCTTCGCCTACAACGAGGGAGCGGCGGAGTACCCCGCCGACCAGTGGATGGCCGATTGGACGCTGTTCTTCTGGGCCTGGTGGATCGCCTGGGCGCCCTTCGTGAGCCTGTTCCTGGCCCGCATCTCCCGCGGCCGCACCCTGCGCCAGTTCGTGATCGGCGTGCTGCTGATCCCCTTCGCCTTCATCCTCCTGTGGGTCTCCATCTTCGGGAATGCCGCGATGAGCTTCTTCGGGGACCCGGAGTTCCTCGATCTCGCGATCAACCAGCCCGAGTCCGGGTTCTTCAACCTGCTCGAGCAGTACCCCGGCGCGCTCTTCACCGTCTCCCTCGCTCTGCTCACCGGACTGTTCTTCTACGTCACCTCCGCGGACTCCGGCTCGCTGGTGATGGCGAACATGACCTCCAAGACCACCACCACGGACTCCGACGGCGCGCCCTGGCTGCGCATCGTGTGGGCCGTGATCACCGGCGCCCTGACGCTGGTGATGCTGTTCATCGACGGGGTCTACACGCTGCAGGCCGCGACGGTCATCGTGGGGCTGCCGCTGTCGATCCTGGTCTACCTGGTGATGTTCAGCCTCTGGAAGGTGCTGCGCACCGAGCACATGAACCTCGAATCCCGCCAGGCGACGCTTCCCGCGCTGCTGACCAGCCGGGTCCGTGACGCCGAGAGCGGCGAGCGCGGCTCCTGGCGCCAGCGGCTCCAGCACCGCATGTCCTATGCCTCGGCCGAGCAGGCGACCACCTTCATCGACACCGTGGCCGCCCCCGCGGTCGAGGAGGTCGCCGCGGAGCTGAAGAAGCTCGGCGCCGATGTCGCCTGCCATCGCGGTGCGCACCCGGACAGCGAGATCCCCTTCGTGGACCTCGTGGTCTCCTTCCCCGAGGCCGAGGACTTCAAGTACCAGACCTATCCGGTCGCCTTCTCGACACCCAGCTTCGCGGCCAACCTCGCAGCCGTGCGCGACACCTACTACCGGGTCGAGATCTTCTCGACCCTCGGCTCTCGCGGACGCGACATCATGGGTTATTCGAAGGATCAGGTCATCGCCGACGTCCTGGACTCCTACGACGCCCACATCATGTACCTGACGATGAGCACCGAGCTCGGCACCGCGACCGGCACGATCCCCGTCACGGCGCCGGACACCTGGGCCGACACCGACCACATCGACACGCCTGCCGGCTCCGGATCGACGGATCCCGAGCCCGCCGGCACCACCGACTCGAAGGAGCGACATGACTGACACCACCGCCACCCTGTTCATCGACGGAGCCTGGGTCCCCTCGTCCTCCGGCGAGACCCGCACCGTCCTCTGCCCCGCGGACCAGTCCGAGGTCGGCATCGTCTCCGAAGCCACCGGGGAGGACGTCGAACGCGCGATCCTCGCCGCCCGCCGCGCCTTCGAGTCCCGGATCTGGGCCGACAGGCCCGCCTCCGAGCGGGGTGACTTCCTGCTGCAGGTCGCCGACGCGCTCCAGGAGCGCAAGGCGGAGTTCGCCCGCGCCGAGGCGTTCGACACCGGCAAGCGCCTGGTCGAGGCCGAGGGCGATATGGACGACATCACCGCCTGCTTCCGCTACTTCGGGAAGGTCGCGGGCCAGAACCCGGGCCGCCTGGTCGACGCGGGTGACGACACCGTGATCTCCCGCGTGGTGCACGAGCCGATCGGCGTGTGCGGCATGCTCACGCCCTGGAACTTCCCCCTGCTGCAGGCCGCATGGAAGATCGCCCCGGCCCTCGCGGCCGGGAACTCCTTCGTCATCAAGCCCGCCGAGCTCACCCCGCACACCACGATCCTGATCGTGGACGTGCTCGACAAGCTCGGCCTGCCGGCCGGGGTCGCGAACCTGGTGCTGGGTGATGGCGGCGTGGTCGGCGCACCGCTGTCCTCGCATCCCGAGATCGATCTGGTCTCCTTCACCGGTGGCCTGGTCACCGGCCGGAAGATCGCGGCCTCTGCCGCGCAGGGCATCAAGAAGGTGGCCCTCGAGCTCGGCGGGAAGAACCCCAACGTGATCTTCGCCGACGCCGACTACGAGGCTGCGCTGGACAATGCGCTGAACGCCGCTTTCATGGACTCGGGCCTGCTCTGCTCCGCCGGCACGCGCCTGATCCTGCAGGACACCATCGCCGAGCAGTTCGTCGACGATCTCGTCGCCCGCGCCGAAGGCATCGTGATGGGCGGCCCGCTGGATCCGGACGCCGAGACCGGCCCGCTGATCTCGAAGGACCACCGCGACAAGGTCACCGACTACGTCCAGCGCGGCATCGAGGCCGGGGGCCGGCTGCGCACGGGCCACCACTGGGGCGGCCCGGAGCATGAGCAGGGATTCTTCTACGCCCCGACCATCCTGGACCGGTGCACCGCGGAGAACCCCGCGGTGATCGAGGAAGGCTTCGGCCCGGTCATCACCGTGGAGACCTTCTCCACCGAGGCGGAGGCGATCGCGATCGCGAACAACACCGAGTACGGTCTCGCCGGTGCGGTGTGGACCTCGAACTCCGGGGTTGCGAACCGGGTCTCGCGGCGGCTGCGCCACGGCACCATCTGGATCAACGACTTCCACCCCTACCTCCCGCAGGCGGAGTGGGGCGGCTTCAAGATGTCGGGCGTGGGTCGCGAGCTGGGCCCCACCGGCCTCGAGGAGTACACCGAGTCCAAGCACATCTTTGAGAACACCGAACCGGCCGTGACCGGCTGGTTCCCGCGCAAGGGCTGACCCAGCCACCTCCGGGCCGCTCCGTCGTGCACCGCACCGCCGTGCACCGCGCCGGCGGGCGGCCCTCCCTCATTTCCCTCCCTCGACAGGAAGCAGCAGACATGTCAGCACCAGACCTCACGTCCGAGAACCCCATCGCCGAGTTCGACTACGTCGTCGTCGGCGGCGGCTCCGCCGGTGCAGCGCTCGCGGCCCGGCTCAGCGAGGACCCGGCCATCGACGTCGCCCTGCTCGAAGCCGGCCCCTCGGATCTCGAGCATCAGGAGGTGCTGCAGCTCAGGCGCTGGCCCGAGCTGCTCGAGGGCGGGCTGGACTGGGACTACCCGATCGAGCCGCAGGAGAACGGCAACTCCTTCATGCGCCACGCCCGCGCGAGGGTGCTGGGCGGCTGCTCCTCCCACAACTCCTGCATCGCCTTCCACCCGCCGGCGGAGGACATGGATCTGTGGGAGCAGCTCGGCGCCGAGGGCTGGAACGCCGAGACGATCATGCCGCTCATCGCGCGCCTGGAGACGAACATGGACCGCACCGGGGACGGTCATGGCACCGACGGCCCCGTGCACCTCATGGATGTCCCGCCCGAGGATCCGGTGGGAGTCGCGCTGCTGAAGGCCTGCGAGCAGGCCGGCATCCCGACGGCCCGGTTCAACGACTTCGAGACCGTGGTCAACGGCGCGAACTGGTTCCAGGTGAATCGTCAGGCCGATGGCACTCGGGCGTCCTCGTCCGTGTCCTATCTGCATCCGAACCTGGAGCGGGAGAATCTGCACGTCCTGACCGGCCTGCAGGTGATGCGGGTGCTCTTCGACGAGGAGCAGCGGGCCACGGGAGTGGAGTACATCGACAACGCCTTCGACCGCTCCTCGATCATGCACGCGCGGCGAGAGGTCATCCTCTCCGCCGGGGCGATCGACTCCCCCAAGCTGCTGATGCTCTCCGGCATCGGCCCGGCCGAGCACCTGCGCGAGGTGGGCATCGAGGTGCGGGTGGACTCCCCCGGCGTCGGATCGAACCTGCAGGACCACCCGGAGGCGGTCATCTCGTGGGAGTCCACGCAGAAGATGACCCGCGAGTCCACCCAGTGGTGGGAGATCGGCATCTTCGCCGCCACCCAGGAGGGTCTGGATCTGCCGGACCTGATGATGCATTACGGCTCGGTGCCCTTCGACATGCACACCCGGCGTCAGGGCTACCCCACCTCGCCGGAGTCCTTCGCGCTCACGCCGAACGTCACCCACGCCCGCTCGCGCGGCACGGTGCGCCTGCGCTCGATCGACTACCGCGACAAGCCGAGGGTCGATCCGCGCTACTTCACCGACGAGGAGGGCCATGACATGCGCGTGGCCGTCGCCGGGATCAGGAGGGCCCGCGAGATCGTCTCCCAGCCCGGGATGGACGCCTTCCGCGGTCGGGAGCTGTTCCCCGGCGAGGCCGTGCAGACCGATGAGCAGATCGCCGACTACGTCTCCAAGACCCACAACACCGTCTACCACCCCGCCGGCTCGTGCCGGATGGGCGCGGTGGATGATGACATGTCGCCGCTGGATCCGCAGCTGCGGGTCAAGGGCGTCACGGGCCTGCGCGTGGTGGACGGCTCGGTGATGCCGCAGCTGGTCGCCGTGAACCCGAACATCACCACGATGCTGATCGGTGAGCGCGCGGCGGACCTGATCCGCGGCGAGCAGGGCGCCTGATCCTCACCGGCCCGGTTCTGGGCTGGACACAGGGGACGGCCGTGCGCCACTCCCCACGCAGATCAGGCCTAAGCGGCCAGATCAGCCGTCGACGACGTGCGGGCGTGCCCACTGGGGTCGGTGGTCTCCTGATGGGTGAGGTCGATGGCGTGGGTGACGACGTCAGCCAGTCGGCCGTTGCGGTCGTGGGCCTGCCGTTGCCGGCTGGCCCCTGTTCCGCTGCTGAGGATCCTGTGCAGGGACTCCTCGACGTAGGCCGCGTCGCCGGACTCGCGCAGGGCGTCCAGGACATGGTCATGGAGTGCGGAGATGACGTGTCGTGCGGTGTCCGGCGTGTGGGTCATCGGGTGGAGCAGCTCGCCCTCGATGCCCCACCGGCTGGCCTGCCAGGTCGCCTGGCGCAGGATGACGGCGGGCACCATGTCGGGTGCCTGTCCGGCCTTCCATTCCCGGGCGGCGGTCTCCACCAGTGCCCGCACCAGGGCGGCGATCAGCACGGTGTCGCGGGGATCGAGGCAGACATCGGTCACCCGGATCTCGACGGTGGGGTGGCGGGCGGAGAGTCGTGCGTCGAAATCCGGGTTGATCACGACTCCGGTGTCCGACAGGTCTGCCACCAGTGAGTGGTAGGCCTGTGCCGAGCCGAAGACGTCCGTCGGCCCGGCGGTGGACCACCGGTTCCAGGCCTGTGTGCGGAAGCTGGCGTAGCCGCTGTCCGTGCCGTTCCAGAACGGGGAGTTCGAGCTCAATGCGATGAGCGTCGGCAGCCAGGACCTCATGCGGTCCAGGACCGCGACGCCTTCCTCGTCCGAGCCGACGGAGACGTGGACGTGGCATCCGCAGGTCAGCTGCTCGCGGGCCGTCAGGGCGTACTTCTCCAGCAGCAGGTCATAGCGGTCGTTGCTGGTGGAATGAGGTGTGACCGCCAGCGGGGAGGTGGCGAGGGCGGCGATCCTCGCGCCCGCCTGTCGGGCGAGCGAGTCGGCAAGGGCGCGGCCTGCCCGTATCTCGGCGGCGAGTCCGTCCAGACTGCTGTGCGGGTGCGTGATGACTTCGAGCTGTTCCTGGTGCAGCTCGACGGCCAGCATCGGCTGGCCGGAACGATCGACCGCCTGGCCGGACTGGCCATGGAGACACAGCAGGTCCGCGGCCAGGGGCAGGGGGGTGCCGTTGTGGGGATCTACGATCAGGAATTCTTCCTCGACACCAAAAGTACGCATCTGATCAGTGTCGTCGACGAACGCGACAGCCCGCACCACACATGACGTGGCCCATATCCCGGGTATGTCTCGCATCCCATCGGTGGCACGCCAGTTCGTGGTTCGCCGGGGCATCAACCCCCGCCCCGGGGCCCGCCTCGAGGTGAGGCTCTTCGCAGCTGGTCGACCGTTGCGCAGTGGGCGCTCTGAACGTGGAGAACGCCGACTGCGCAACGGTCGACCTGCCTCTGGGCGTGGAGGACGCGGTCGGGGCCCCCTCCGCGCCTCACGCGTGGAGGCCGCGCTCAGCGTCAGGGTCCTGCACCGGGCCCCTCCGAGGCGGCCTCCCTTGCGAGCTGCTCAGCGGGTGGCGTCGATGAGGAGCTTGCCGCTGGCCGCTCCCTGCATGCTGGACTCGAAGGCCGCGGCCGCCTCGGCGAGCGGGAAGGTCCGGTCGATGTCCACGTGGAGGGTGCCGCCGGCGACCTTCTCGAGAAGGGTGCGCAGGCGCGGGCCGTCGGGCCGCACCCAGACCCAGCGCCCGCCGGCCTCCTCGACCGAGGGATCGGCGATCGAGACGTGGCGCCCGCCGTCGGTCAGGACCGCGAGGGTCTCCTCGCGCACCCCGCCCACGAAGTCGGCGACCGCGCTCACGCCGTCGGGCGCGATCTCTCGCACCCGCTCGACGAGGCCCTCCCCGTAGGCCACCGGGGTGACGCCGAGGGACCGCAGCTTCTCGTGGTTGTCGGCGGACGCGGTGCCGATCACGGTCGCGCCCCGCTCTCGCGCGAGCTGCGCAGCGAGGTAGCCGACGCCGCCGGAGGCGGCATGGATCAGCAGGGTGTCCTCGCCGGTCAGCTCGAGGGTCTCGAGGCTGCGCAGCGCGGTCAGGCCGGTCAGTGGCAGGCCCGCGGCGGCGTCGAAGCTGACGCCCTCCGGGATCGCGGCGACCGAGGTGGCGGGCAGCGCCACGTACTCGGCGAAGGTCCCGCCGTGGATGACGTCCTTGCGCCCGTAGGAGGCGACGCGGTCACCCGGGGCGAACTCGGGGGCGTCGGGGCCGACGGCCTCGACCACCCCGGCCACGTCCCAGCCGGGGATGACGGGGAAGAAGGCGTCGATGAGCGAGTCCAGGCCGCCGCTCATCACCTTCCAGTCGACGGGGTTCACGGAGGCGCGCTCCACGCGGATCAGGACTGCTCCAGGCCCGACTTTCGGCCGGGGGACGTCGGAGAGCTCAAGGGTGGAGGGGTCGCCGTACTCGGAATAGGTCATTGCACGCATGCGGGGACAACGCGCCGAGACGCGTCGACATTCCCGCTGCGACAGGTGACTGACCCTTCAGATGCCACCCAGTGGGCTCCCTCGCAGCCCGGTGAAGGTCGAGATCGTCGAGTCCGCGACACCTCCCGGTGCGCGCGTGATGTGACGCCACGTGACGCCGGAGGTCCCAGATGACAGGCCTCCTCGGCATCCGGGCCGGGCCGAGGCCTACAGTGAAAGCCATGCTGACCGACATCGCGCTCCGTGAGGCGTTCTCCCACTTCCCTCAGGGCATGGTCCTGGTCGCCGCCGAGGTCGACGGCGTGCGCCACGGGCTGATCGCCTCGACCTTCACCGTCGGCGTCTCCCTGGATCCGCCGCTGGTGTCCCTCGCGGTGCAGCACACCTCGAAGACCTGGCCGGCCCTGCACGAGCACGGACATCTCGGCGTGACGGTGCTGGGCCGCACCCAGGCTCCGTTCGCGCGCCAGCTCTCGTCGACGGATCGGGCGCGCCGCTTCGACGGGATCGACGTGAGCGTGGATCCGAACGGCG
The DNA here is from genome assembly GCF_947500705.1 of uncultured Brachybacterium sp. GTDB lineage: Bacteria > Actinomycetota > Actinomycetes > Actinomycetales > Dermabacteraceae > Brachybacterium. The sequence goes on from NZ_CANMSY010000001.1 coordinate 99,398, forward strand.
CACTCACCCTGCAGCACGCCCCGGCATGGATGACCGTGCGGGTGCACGACCAGATGCGAGCCGGGGACCACGACCTGGTGCTGCTGGAGGTGCTCGAGATCGACAGCCTGCCCGACGCCGAAGCGATGGTCTTCCACCGCAGCCGCTTCAAGCAGCTGATGCGGGAGGATCCGGCCCTCTGACTCCCCGGGCGCTGGTGCTCAGGTCAGGCTGCGGCGCGGGACCGCTCCTGCGGCCTGCGGCATTACGGGGAGTTCTCCACCGGCTCTGCGCCGCGGATCTGCCCGAAGGCGAGGGATGACCAGAAGTCGCCGCGGACGTACCGCTGCTCAGGATCCGGTGCGAAGTCCCAATGCCGGTTCGTGCCCTGCTGGAGGGCGTCAGCCACCAGGCGGCGGCGTGCCTGGCTGGCCAGGATGTCCGACTCCAGGGACGGAAGGTCGTACTGGGCGTCCAGCTCTGCGCGCAGGCGCTGGGCCAGCTCGACATACGCGGGCTCGGCGGCGACGTTTCGCAGCTCAAGCGGGTCGGTGACCAGGTCGAACAGCTGCTCCGGGTCACCCGGGCAGAGCACGAACTTGAACTGGCCGCGCACCAGGGTCAGCTGCGGCCGCAGCGTGCCCTCGGCGAGGTACTCGATGACGATGTCGCGGTCCTCGGGCCCGGATCGGCCGTCCGTCTCGCGGCGGGCGGATTCCAGCAGCGAGAGCCCGCGCCGCGAGGAGGGCGCGGCCACCGCGTGCCCGCCGGCGTCCTGCACCGGCGGATACGCGGGGGCCTGATCAGCGGGGGCCTGCGCGAGTTCCAGCAGGGTCGGCATCAGGTCCAGCAGCGACACCGGGTTCGAAAATCGCCCGCGGGGAACCAGGTGCTGGGGTCCGTGGACGATCAGCGGGACCCGAGCAGACTCCTCGTAGGGCGACATCTTGTACCACAGGCCCTTCTCGCCCAGCATGTCGCCGTGGTCGCTGGTGACCACGATGACGGTGTTCTCCAGCAGGCCCAGCTCCTCCAGCCGGGTCCGGATCCGGCCCACGTGGTCGTCGATGTAGCTGACAGCCGCGTAGTACGAGCGTCGTGCGCGTCGCACCTCCTCGAGGCTCGGATCGCGCAGGTCGAACCCGCTCATCGCGCGCAGGCGATGGCTGTGCGGGTCCTGCTCCGCCTCAGGGACCTCAGGGTGCTTCGGGGCCGGGATCTCGACCTCTGCGAAGCGGTCCCAGTGCTCGCGCGGCGGCTCGTAGGGGTCATGCGGGTGGATGAAGCTGGTGACCATCAGGAAGGGGATGTCCCTGCCCGCGGCCTGGTTCGCCCGCACCCGGTCGTTGAGGTGGCGCAGCGTGCGAAAGCCCACCTCGTCGTCGAAGTCCTGCTGGACGGTCGCCTGGGAGACGCCGGCGGTGAAGACGGTGTCGGCGTCGTGATACCACGGCAGTCGGTCGGCGGGGTCTCGCCGCCAGTCCGGCACCATGTCCATATCCGCCGGGTAGACGTCCGTGGTCAGGCGCTGTTCGAACCCGTGGTGCTGGTCGGGTCCGATGAAGTGCATGCGCCCCACCAGCGCCGTGTGGTAGCCGGCGGCGCGCAGGTGATGGGCGAACGTGGGAGTCGAGGAGGTGAAGTCATCGCCGTTGTCATAGCAGCCGACGTCCGACGGCATCCGCCCGGTCATCATGGACGCGCGCGAGGGCGCGCACAGCGGGGTGCTGCAGTACGCCCGGTCGAACACTGCGGCGTCGGCCGCCAGGGCATCCATGTGCGGGGTCCTGGCAGCGGTGTCACCGTAGGCCCCGAGCGCCTGCGCGGCCATCTGGCCGGCCTGGATGACGACAATATTCGGTCTCATGGTCGACCTCGCCTTTCACGTCGGAGGGGGTGGATGATCCGTCCGCCGCTGCGGTCGGTGCGCGGCACTGCGCGGAGGTCGGGTCGTGCCGCGCGCGTGCGTCAGGACGGTGTGGAGCGGGTCGTCCCCGCGGAGCTCGAGGTCGTGCCGTCGTCAGCCTCCGGGTCGACGATCTCGATCTCCCCGGTCTCCGGGTTCCAGCCGTCGGCCCACTCCCCGGTCTCGAAGTCGTAGCCGACCGGCTCGCCGTCCTCGTCGGTGCGCTGGTACCACTCGGTGAACTCCCCGTCGGTGGAGTCGACCACGGCGCCGGCGCCCTCGCCCGGTTCGGTGCGGACCACCTGCAGGCTGAAGTCGTCGTCGAACCGGTCCACGCCGTCCACGACGGCGTTGTCGATCGCCGCCTCGGCGTACTGCTGGCGCAGGGTGAGGGGGTCGCTGCGCAGCTCCCGGAGCCAGGCCACGATGATCAGCAGCATCACCACGGCGAAGGGCACGGCGGTGATGATCACCAGCGACTGCAGGCCCTGCAGCGCGGTCTCACCGCCCAGCAGCAGCATCACCACCGCGATGCCTCCCATCACCACGCCCCAGAAGACCACGACCAGCTTGGGCGGGCTCTGGCTGCCCTTGGTGGTGAGGATGCCCATCACCACGGAGGCGGAGTCGGCGGCGGTGATGAAGAAGATCGCCAGGATGACCATGATCAGGATCGGCAGGAACTCGGCGAAGGGCAGGTTCTCCACCATCGAGAACAGCACCTGGGCCGGATTCACCGAGTCCATCTGGCCCAGCGAGCCGTCGCGGTACATCGAGATCGCGGTGCCGCCCATGATCCCGTACGCGAGGAAGAGCAGGGAGGACGGGATGAGGATGACGCCGAGCACGAACTGGCGGATGGTGCGGCCGCGGGAGATGCGCGCGATGAAGATGCCCACGAAGGGCGACCATGAGATCCACCAGGCCCAGTAGTACACGGTCCAGGCGGACTGGAAGTCGAGGGTGTCCTGGCCCCAGGAGGCCGAGCGCCCCATGAACTCGAGCATCGAACCGAGGTACTCCATCACGGCCGAGGGCAGCAGGTTCAGCAGGAACAGGGTCGGGCCCAGGATGAACAGCGCACCGGCGAAGCCGATCGTGAGCACGATGTTGGTGTTCGAGAGGTAGCGGATGCCGCGGGAGACGCCGGAGACCGCCGAGATCACGAAGCCGACCGAGAGCACCGCGATGATCACGATCATCATGGTGTTGGTCAGCTCCGAGGCGCCCGAGACGATCACGAAGCCCTCACCGATCTGCAGCACGGCGATGCCGAGCGCGGCGGCGGTGCCGAACAGCGTCGCGATGATCGCGAAGACGTCCACCAGCTGCCCGGCCCAGCCCTCGGAGTGCTTCTTGCCGAACAGGCGCTCGAAGATCGAGGACATCAGCAGGGTACGACCTCGCCGATAGGCCGCGTACGCCACCGCGCCACCCACCAGGGCGTACATCGCCCAGGCGTGGAAGCCCCAGTGGTAGTAGGTCTGGGCGAGGGCCGTGTGCAGGGCCTCGACCGATTCGGGTTCGTTCGTCAGCGGAGGCGGGGTGAGGAAGTACGTCAGCGGTTCCGAGGGGCCCCAGAACATCACACCGATGCCGAGGCCGGCGGCGAACAGCATCGCCACCCAGGAGAAGGTGGAGAACTCCGGGGTCTCGCCGTCCTTGCCCAGCGGGATCTTCCCGTATCGGGAGAAGGCCAGGATCAGCAGGGTCACCAGCACCACCGTGGCGACGGCGTTGAAGAGCCAGCCGAGGTGGGTCATGACCCAGGCGTAGGCGACGTTCGCCACCTCTCCGACGCTCGCCGGGTTGAGGATCCCCCAGATCACGAAGGCGACGGCGAGGATCCCGGCGACACCGAACACGAACTTGTCGATGCGGTAGCGGCGGCGCTGCTCATCGATGCCGATCCCCGGCACCAGGGCCGGGTGGATGTCATGGGGATACTGCGGCCGGGAGTAGTCGATGCTCGCCAGTGGGTTCCCGGGTGGGCGCCCGCTCGATCTGTTCCGCGCGGCCGCTTCTCTCCGGGAGGTGGGATCGTTGTCGTTCATCACGTCGGGACTCCGTTCGGGCTGGGGAAAAGGGCGGAGCTCCGGCAGGGCAGACCGCGGATCCCGGCCGATCTCTCACTGCCGACGGGTCGATTCCCGGCCGTCACGCATCGCACGCCGAACACACCTGAGAGTCCACTGTAGCCAGGTGTCCGATTCCGGGCCGAGGCCGAGGTGGTCGGAGCACCTCGGGTGGCCAAGGGCCGGTCCTGGCTGCTCCCGTGAAAAGTTGGCCTCGTCCGGCGCCCCACTGCCGATGGGCGGGACCGCTCAGAGCTCGCGGAACCGTCCGGCGTCGACATCCCAGCGCCGGTCGATGCGCACCGTCTCGAGCATGCGCCGGTCATGGGTGACCAGCAGCAGCGTGCCCTCGTAGGACTCCAGCGCCTGCTCGAGCTGCTCGATGGCGGGGAGGTCGAGGTGGTTGGTGGGCTCATCGAGCACCAGCAGGTTCACGCCTCGGGCCTGCAGCAGGGCGAGCGCGGCGCGGGTGCGCTCGCCCGGGGACAGCTCGGCGGCGGTGCGGCCCACATGATCGGCCTTGAGGCCGAACTTCGCCAGCAGGGTGCGCACCTCTGCCGGGGACAGCGCGGGCAGCTGGCCCTCGACGACCTCGGCAAGGGCCGCGGAGCCGGTGAACAGCGAGCGGGCCTGGTCGATCTCGCCGATCTGCACGCTCGCGCCGAGCGACGCTGAGCCGTCGTCCACGGTGCGTCGGCCCAGCAGGGCGCTCAGCAGCGTCGACTTCCCCGCGCCATTGGGTCCTGTGATGCCGATCCGCTCCCCGGCGTTCACCTGCACCGAGATCGGGCCCAGGGTGAAATCTCCCTGCCTGACCACTGCGCCGGTGAGCGTGGCGACCACGCTGCCCGAGCGGGGCGCGGCGCCGATCGTGAACTGGAGCTGCCACTCCTTGCGCGGCTCCTCGACCTCGTCGAGCCGGGCGATGCGGCTCTCCATCTGCCGCACCTTCTGGGCCTGCTTCTCGCTGGACTCGGACTGCGCGCGGCGGCGGATCTTGTCATTGTCCGGTGCCTTCTTCATCGCATTGCGCACGCCCTGGCTGGACCATTCGCGCTGCGTGCGGGCCCGGGAGACGAGATCGGACTTCTTCTGCGCGAACTCCTCGTACTGCTCGCGGGCGTGCCGGCGCACGGTGGCCCGCTCCTCGAGGTAGGCCTCGTAACCGCCGCCGAACAAGCGGTGGCTGTTCTGAGCGAGGTCGAGCTCGAGCACGCTGGTCACACAACGGGCGAGGAACTCACGATCATGGCTGACCAGCACCGCTCCCCCACGCAGCCCCTGCACGAAGCGCTCCAGGCGCTCGAGGCCGTCGAGGTCCAGATCGTTGGTGGGCTCGTCCAGCAGCACCAGGTCGAAGCGGGACAGCAGCAGTGCGGCGAGGCCCACCCGCGCAGCCTGCCCGCCGGAGAGGGAGGTCATCAGAGTCTGCCGGGCCGCGTGCGCATCGACCGGGAGGCCCAGCTCGGCCAGCAGCGGAGGGATCCGCTCCTCGAGATCCGCGGCGCCGCTGGCGAGCCAGTGGTCCAGGGCGGTGGAGTAGGCGTCGGCCGGGTCGGGGCCGCCCCGCGGCGCCTCCTCCCCGAGCGCGCTGGCCGTCGCATCCATGTCGGCGCTCGCCTGCGCGCAGCCGGTGCGGCGTGCGATGTATCCGGCGATGGTCTCCCCGACGACGCGCTCATACTCCTGCGGCAGCCAGCCCACGAAGGCGTCCGACGGGGAGAGGGAGACGGTGCCGGCGTGCGGCTGATCGGCCGTGGCGAGCAGGCGCAGCAGGGTGGATTTGCCGGCACCGTTGGCGCCCACCACGCCGATCACGTCGCCGGGCGCGACGGTGAGGTCGAGGCCTTCGAACAGCGTGCGATGGCCGTACCCACCGGCCAGGCCGTGGGCGACGAGGGTTGCGCTCATCGGGACATCTTCCCACTGCAACGGCGAGCTCCTGGGCCGTCTCGACAGCATGGCCAGACCGACCACGGCCTCGCTCCCGTGACGTCGCCCACAGCGGGTGAGAAAAGGGCGGGAGTCCGCGAGGTGGACGCGATCATCCTGGCCACCGGCTACACGACCGGGCTCCGGGCGCTCCTCGGGCATCTCCACGTGCTCGACGAGCTCGGATTCCCGCTGGACGGCCACGGCCGCGAGATCCTGCCCGGGCTGCGCTGCCTGGGCTACGTGCGCCGGCCGGGCCTGACGGGCTACGACGCCCGCCTCGCCCGGAGGATGTCCCGGGACCTCTGCCCGCGGCGCCGACGGACCGACCGTCGGCGCTGATCAGGGCCGGCATCGGATCGCCCTGTCGATCCCGACATGGGCAGTGCTCACGAGCCCAGGCTCACCAGGGTGCAGGCGGTGGCGGGGCGGGCCCTGCCCGAGCCGGCGCAGGCACTGCCGGTCTGGGCACGGTCGCTACCGCAGCAGTCGGGAGAGCAGGCGGTGTGCGGTCCGTCGGCCCACGCGCTTTCCCACCGCCTCCGGTCCTCGCCGGGCGGCGCGCACATCGCCCTGCACCCGTCGTGCTCGAAACAGCCAATTCAGCATCGGAACCTCCTTGATGTGGTTGCCTCGACCGTATCGCGACCATCGCGTGCTGAACGGCCTGCCCCGCCTCTCAGCGTCCCGATCGAGGGGACACCTGGTGAGGAGGAGGTTCGGATGGCATCACCACGATCCCGCGCTGAGAGCATCGACGCTCGCCGACGAGAGGTGCACGAGCAGCTCGCGAACGTCGAGCTGGAACTCACCGCGCTGCGACGGACCCGTGAAGGGCTCAGCGACGACGACGAGCACGATCCCGACGGCGTCCCGCTGTCCGCCCAGTGGTCCCGGCTCGAAGGGCTGAAGCAGATGAAGCTCGAGGCGCTCGCCGCGATCCACGAGGCGGAGGCGCGGCTGGCGCGCGGGGAGGACGGCCGGTGCAGAGTCTGCGGCCGCCCCATCGCGTCGGCCCGGCTCGCGGCTCGACCGGAGGCGACGACCTGCATCGACTGCACACCGTGACCCGACGCCCGGCCCGGACCCGCGGGCGAGAGCCCGCGGGCGGGACGAGCAGCGCGGCAGGGCTCCCCGCATCCCGCGCTCGATACGATGACGGCGCCTCAGCCCACCAGTCCCCCTCCTTCGAGAAGGTGCCCGATGACGGATCATGCCCAGCCCCTGCAGCGCCTCGGATTCCTCACCATCGGGCTGTTCGACCCGGACGACCCCGCGGCCGGGCACGAGTCGACCCTGCGGATCATCGAGCTCGGCGAAGAGCTCGGGTTCGACAGCGCCTGGCTGCGTCACCGACACCTGCAGTTCGGGATCTCCTCCCCCGTGGCCGTGATGGCCGCGGCCAGTCAGCGCACCCGACGGATCGAGCTGGGCACCGCGGTGACCCCGCTGGGCTGGGAGAACCCGCTGCGGCTGGCCGAGGATCTCGCCACGGTGGACGTGCTCTCCGGGGGCCGGATCAATCCAGGGGTCAGCGTGGGCACTCCGATGCAGTACGAGACCCTCAAGCATGCTCTCTACCCGCACACCGCAGAGCTCGAGGACTTCAGCAAGGCCCGGGTGGAGCAGCTCGCCGGCTTCCTCGCCGGTGAGCCGGTGCGGGACCTCTCCGGCAAGCAGGGCGTGGTCGAGGAGTACTCCTCCCGGGTCGAGCCGTACTCCCCCGGGCTGCGAGACCGGCTCTGGTACGGGGCCGGCAGCATGAGCTCAGCGGCCTGGGCCGGGAAGCATGGGCTGAACCTGCTCAGCAGCAGCGTCATCTTCCCCGACCAGGGGCAGGATCCGGACTTCGCCGCCGTCCAGGCCGCTCAGATCCGGGCGTTCAGGGAGGCCGCCACGGCACATGCCCCGAATGCCGCTGCCCGCGTCTCCCAGGGCCTGGTCGTCATCCCCACGGACTCGGCGAGCCCGGAGCAGCGGGAGAAGTACCGGGACTATGTCCAGGAGCGGCTGCCTCGCACCCGCAGCCCGCAGGGACCCCGCGGCATGATGTTCGCCCCGGATCTCCTGGGCACCAGCCAGGAGATCGCCGAGCAGCTCTGGGCTCACGCCGGATTCCGCGAGGTGGACGAGGTCGCCTTCGCCCTCCCTTTCAGCTTCGAGCACGAGGACTACGTGCAGATCCTCACCGATATCGCGACGCGGCTCGGTCCGCTGCTGGGCTGGTCACCGCGGTCAGAGTGACCGCTCCTGCTCATCCCGCTCAGGACTGGTGCCACACATCGCCATCACCGTCACCGTCACCGTCACCGTCAACCAGGAGGCGACCTTCCCAGATCTTTCGTGCTGACCGTTCCGTAGCCACGAGGTCAGGGAGGATGATGCCGCCATGACCACAGTGAGCACCTGTCTCTGGTTCGATGGCGGCATCGACGAGGCCGCCGAGTTCTACGTCTCCGTGCTGCCCGGCTCGAAGCTCCTGGGCCGCAGCGTCTACGAGGCGGGCGGCGGACCACCGGACGGTCCCGATATGACCGGTCAGGCGCTGACCGTGGAGATCGAGCTCCTGGGTGTCCCGTACATGCTGCTCAACGGCGGGCCGCAGTTCCCCCTCTCCGAGGCGGTCTCGATCGTGGTCACCGTCGACTCGCAGGCGGAGATCGATCGGCTGTGGGAGGCGCTCGTCGGCGGCGGCGGGCGCGAGTCGCAATGCGGCTGGTGCGTCGACCGGTTCGGGCTGTCCTGGCAGATCGTGCCGCAGCAGCTGACCGCCCTGCTCACCGGGCCCCACGCCGAGGCGGTGACCGCCGAGCTGATGACCCAGGTCAAGCTCGACATCGCGCGTCTGGAGGCCGCGGCGGGCTGAGTCCCGGCTCCCCGGCCTCTCGGTCGGACCACTTCCGAACGGTGCCGCGCTCTGCTAGGAACGACGACATGACTGTCTACGGCTTCCATGCCTCCCACGAGCAGATCTCCCCGCGCCAGCTGCTCGCGGACGTCCAGCTGGCCGAGCAGGTCGGATTCCAGGCGGCCATGTGCTCGGACCATCTCGAGCCGTGGTCGCAGAGGCAGGGGCATGCCGGGATGGCTTGGCCCTGGCTGGGCGCGGCGCTCGCCACCACCGAGCTGACCTTCGGCACCGTCACCGCCCCCGGGCAGCGCTACCACCCCGCGATCGTCGCCCAGGCGATCGCCACCCTCGGGCAGATGTTCCCGGGACGCTTCTGGACCGCGCTGGGCACCGGCCAGTTCGCCAATGAGCACGTGACCGGACAGGGTTGGCCCCGCAAGGACGTCCGACAGCAGCGCCTCGAGGAGAGTGTCGAGGTGATCCGTCGTCTGCTCGCCGGCGAGACGGTCTCCCACGACGGCCTGGTCACAGTCGAGGAGGCGACCGTCTGGGAGCTCGCCGAGCCGCGGCCGCCGCTGATCGCGCCGGCGATCAGTGTGGCCACCGCGATGCGCGGGGCGCGCTGGGCCGACGGGCTCGCGACCATCAACCAGGATCCGTCCCTGCTGCGCGAGATGCTCGACCGCTGGGCGGATGCCGGTGGCGCGCCGCACCGCATCCTCCAGGTCCACCTGGCCTGGGCCCCGACCGAACAGGAGGCGTTCGCTGTGGCGCACGACCAGTGGCGCTCCAACATCTTCCCCTCCCCCGCCTCCACCGACCTTCGCGTGGCGACCTACGACGCGGTCAGCGAGCACGGAGTCGGCTCCGAGCAGCTGCGCGACGCGGTGCTGGTCTCCTCCGACCTCGGCGAGCTCACCGAGCAGATCCACGACTTGGCGTCCCTCGGCTTCGACGAGGTGTACCTGCACCACGTCGGCCAGCAGCAGCGACCGTTCCTGGAGGCCTTCGGCGAGAAGGTCCTGCCCCAGCTGCGGTGACCGACCGCCCGCAGTGAGGGCCCCGCACCCCGACCCCGTTCCCGTCCCCGTGAGGAGACCCCGTGCTGAAGACCGAGACCTCGGACCAATGGTGGAAGTCCGCCGTCGTGTACTGCCTGGACATCGAGAAGTTCTTCGACGGCAACGACGACGGCGTCGGCGACATCGACGGCCTCTCGCAGCGTCTGGACTACCTGGCCGAACTCGGGGTGACCTGTCTGTGGCTGATGCCGCTGAACCCCACCAAGGGCCGTGACGACGGCTACGACATCATCGACTACTACGGCGTGGATCCCCGTCTGGGCGACCACGGCGACCTGGTGGAGCTGCTCCGCACGGCGAAGGACCGCGGGATGCGCGTGATCATGGACCTGGTCGTCAACCACACCTCCCACCAGCATCCGTGGTTCACAGCGGCTCGCTCGTCCCGCGACAGCCCGTACCGCGACTACTACGTGTGGCGGGACGAGCCGCCCGAGGACACCTCCGACCAGGTGGTCTTCCCCGACGCCGAGGACTCGCTGTGGACCTACGACGAGAAGGCCGGCCAGTACTTCCTGCACAACTTCTACTCCGAGCAGCCGGACCTCAACATCACCAATCCGGCGGTGCAGCAGGAGGTCGCCAAGATCATCGGGTTCTGGCTGCAGCTGGGCCTGGACGGCTTCCGGGTGGACGCGGTGCCGTACTTCATCGAGAGCCGCGGCATCGTGCCGGACGCCTCCGCCGACTACTCCGACCCCCACGAGTACCTGCGCAGCCTCTCCGCTTTCATCGGCCGCCGACGCGGCGATGCGATCCTGCTCGGCGAGGTGAACCTGCCCTACGAGGAGCAGATGGCGTTCTTCGGGGGCGACGACGCCGATGAGCTGACCATGATGTTCGACTTCGAGCTGATGCAGCGGATGTACCTGTCGCTGGCTCGGCAGGACGCCACCGAGATGGCGCGCACACTGAACCGTCGGCCGTCGCTGAAGCCCACCCGGCAGTTCGCGACCTTCGTGCGCAACCACGACGAGCTCACGCTCGACAAGCTCAGCGAGGACGAGCGCCAGGAGGTCTTCGACGCCTTCGGGCCCGAGGAGGAGATGCAGCTGTACGGTCGCGGGCTGCGGCGACGGCTGCCTCCGATGCTCGACGGCGATCCTCGGCGGCTCACGATGGTCTACTCGCTGCTGTTCGCCCTGCCCGGCACGCCGGTGCTGTTCTACGGCGAGGAGATCGGCATGGGCGAGAACCTCGACATCCCCGGTCGACTCTCGGTGCGCTCCCCGATGCAGTGGACGGCGGGCAAGAACGGCGGCTTCTCCGTCGCGAAGCCGTCCGCTCTCGTCGCCCCTGTGACCGGGGGACCCTACGGGGCAGAGCACGTCAACGCCGAGGATCAGCGCTCCGACCCGGACTCGCTGCTGTCCTTCATCGGGCAGCTCGCCCGCCGCTACCGGGAATGCCCCGAGGTCGGGATGGGCGACTACGAGGTCCTCGCGTCGGACGCCCCCGCGGTGCTCGTGCATCGCTGCACCTGGAACCCCTTCGGCGGCGGCACCTCCTCCTCCGTGCTGGTGCACAACCTCGCACCCGCGGCCACCACGCTGACCGTCCACCTTGCCGAGGTCGAGGACGGCACCGAGGTGCTCGACCTCTTCAGCGGCGAGCGGCACACCGTCGGTCGGGAGGGGCGGCTCACCCTGGACGTCGGCGGGTACGGCCACCACTGGCTGCGACTGCTGCTCCCGGGGGACCGACGGCTGCGGTGACGAGGACCGAAGACTGGGGTGCCGGGGCCGGGTGCCTCAGCCCTGATCGCCGCGCAGCCGGTCGATGTGCTCGGAGGCCTCGGCCTTGGTGAGGCTCGCGGGGAGCTGCTCGCCCGCCTGCGTGGCGAGGGTGTCGAGATACGACTTCTGGGCCTCGGTCATCGGGTCGTCGCCGCTGATCCAGTCCTCCGGGTCCTTCTCGAGGGAGGGGTCGTCCCGGGCCTCCCCCGTCGCACCGATGGTCTCCTCGGGCGAGCCGGGCTCGCCGTTCTCGCTCGGCATGCCGGGCTGGTTCTCGCGGATCGGATCGGTCATCGGGGCCTCCTTCGAGCTGCATCGAGGACGTCCGGGCGTCACTCGGGGATGCGCGCCATCGTAGTGCGCAGGAGTGACGGAGCGAGGGATGAACCCGGTCCCCTTCCGGACGGTCGGGTCCCCGGTCCGGGTGCGCACTGCACTTCTTCGATGCCATCTCGACCGCGCCGCATCCCCGCCCGGAACGGAGGCGTCCGCCCGTGGCAGCTCCCAGGCTCGACGTCGATCCGTGGCTGCTCCGCGAGCCGTCGGTGGATGTCGCGTGCCTGCCGACCAGCGACAAGGGCGGACTCCTGACGGACCTCGGAACCGTCCCCTCGTCTACACGCTGCGATCCCCAGCACCGGACACAGGTGCCGGCCCCTGCCGACTCGGGCGCATGGAAATGACCAGATAAGTGCTGAGGATGCCGCCCCCGAGGAGTGCGATCGCGATCAGCACCCAGTGCCCCAGCGCGGGGTCGATCAGCTCGAGGACATAGATCAGGACGGCCGCGAGCGCGAGCACGATCCCCTCCATCACGGCGAACGCGATGAAGAAGCGCTGCCGCTCCTGCTGGACGCGACGGGAGTCGGCTGCGGCTGCATCGGCGGAGCTGCTGGCAGGCAAGTGATTCATGGGCTCATGCTAAGCACTGCGGCGCTGTCCCTTCGAGGGCGAGTCGCGAGGGAGCCGCAGAGTGTCGCTTCCCTGGTCAGCGAGGCGCCGCACCGTCGACCTGCTCGGTCGAGCGGTCAGAGTCGGCGCTCGATCCCGATCTGCGCCGCCACCGTGTCGCCCAGCCCGACCCGCTCGGCACGCTGCACCGTCGCCGTCACCGTCACCGTCACCGTCACCGTCGCCGTCGCAGGTAGCCGCCACTGCGCGGGAACTGGGACGTGGTGAACGTGGTGCCGCCGATCCGGGCGACCACCGGGATGCATCCCCATCCGTAGCTGAGCACAGGCAGCTGGTCGGTCAGTTCCTCAGCGATGTCACCAGTCACGGGGACGAACGGGAACGGGGCAGGGCCCCTCCATCCGATGACCACGCCCTCGAACTCGAAGTGGAGATCTCCTCGCAGGTCCACGCGGACTCACCGTCCCGGGGACGGGCCTGAGCCCGGCTCGCCCTCTCGGACGTCGAGGCGTCGATCCTCGGCGGTCTCGGCGGCCCCGGGGGTGTCCTCGAGCGGAGCGACCACCGCCGGGATTCGGCTCAGGAGAGGTCCGACCTGGCGTCGTCGTCCACCTCGGCATCCAGCACCACTCCGCGACGGATCGAGATCGTCACTGCCACGGCGATCGCGGCGACGGCCGCGGCGGCGATCAGGTAGCGCAGCGGGTTCGCGTCTCCGCTGAGCGCGCTCATCCCCACCACGGCCGGGGCGATCAGCACCGCGACCAGGTTCATCACCTTGAGCAGCGGGTTGATCGAGGGGCCGGCGGTGTCCTTGAACGGGTCGCCGACGGTGTCCCCGATGATGGTGGCCTCGTGGGCGAGGGAGCCCTTGCCCCCGTGGTGGCCGTCCTCGACCAGCTTCTTCGCGTTGTCCCAGGCACCGCCCGAGTTGGCGAGCATGATCGCCATCAGCACGCCGGTGGCGATCGCGCCCGCGAGGTAGCCGGCGAGCGCCGGCGCGCCGAGGCCGAAGCCGACGGCGATCGGCGCGGCGACCGCGAGCAGGCCGGGGGTGGCGAGCTCCCGCAGCGAGTCGCGGGTGACGATGTCCACCACCCGCCCGTACTCGGGCTTCGCAGTTCCCTCCATGATCCCAACGATCTCGCGGAACTGGCGGCGCACCTCGTACACCACAGCACCGGCGGCGCGGCCGACGGCGCTGATCGCGAGGCCGGAGAACAGGAACACCACGGCGCCGCCGATGATCACGCCCACGAGGATCTGCGGGGAGAAGACGACGGACTGGTCCAGGAAGTCCTGGTAGCGGTCGCCGAGCACGTCCCGGATCGCGTCGGTGTAGGAGCCGAACAGGGCAGTCGCAGCGAGCACGGCGGTGGCGATCGCGATGCCCTTGGTGATGGCCTTGGTGGTGTTGCCGACGGCGTCGAGCTCGGTGAGCACCTGGGCGCCCTCGGCATCGACGTCCCCGGACATCTCGGCGATGCCCTGGGCGTTGTCGGCCACCGGGCCGAAGGTGTCCATCGCGACGATCACGCCGACGGTGGTGAGAAGGCCGCAGCCGGCGAGCGCGATCGCGAACAGGCCGGCGATGCCGGAGCCGCCGAGCAGGAAGGCGCCGAACACCGCAGCGGCGATGACCAGCGCGGTGAACACCGCGGATTCCAGGCCGAGGGAGAAGCCGGAGAGCACCACGGTCGCGGCGCCGGTGCGGGAGGTGGCGGCGACCTGGCGCACCGGCCGGTCCTCAGTGCCGGTGTAGTAGCCGGTGAGGTAGAGGATCAGCACGCCGAGGGCGATCCCGATCACCACGGCGCCGGCGGCGATGAGCCGGGGATCGTCGATCGCGGCGGTGCTCTCGTCGATCCCGAGCTCGGCGAAGCTGCCCGGGAGGTAGAGGAAGGCGGCGATCGTGCACAGCACTGCGGAGATCACCGCGGAGGCCAGGAAGGAGCGACGGATGGTGGTCAGCGCGCTCTGCCCCGTCTTCGGCGTGGTGAGGTAGACGCCGATCAAGGCGGTGAGCACGCCGATCGCGGGGACGATCAGGGGGAACACCATGCCGGCCTCCCCGAAGGCGGCCCGGCCCAGGATCAGCGCGGCGACCAGGGTCACGGCATAGGACTCGAAGAGGTCCGCCGCCATCCCGGCGCAGTCCCCCACGTTGTCGCCGACGTTGTCCGCGATGGTCGCGGCGTTGCGGGGATCGTCCTCGGGGATGTTCTTCTCGAGCTTGCCGACCAGGTCGGCGCCGACGTCGGCGGCCTTGGTGAAGATGCCGCCGCCGACGCGCATGAACATCGCGACCATCGCGGCGCCGAAGCCGAAGCCCTCGAGCACCAGGGCGGCATCCCCGCGGAAGATCAGCACCACGATCCCCGCGCCGAGCAGGCCGAAGCCGATCGTGGCCATGCCGACGCAGGCCCCGGTGCGCACAGCGATGAGCATCGCCGGATCGCGTCCGACCTCGTGGGCCGCCGCGGCGACTCGTACGTTCGCGCGCACCGCGAGCCACATCCCGAGGTAGCCGATCAGGCCCGAGAACCCCGCACCCACCAGGAAGGCGACCGAGCGGGCGACGCGGAGCAACATCCCCTCGGCGCCGGTGGCCCCATGGGTGGGCAGCAGCAGGAGCAGCAGGAAGGTGAGCACGGCGAAGGCGGCGAGGGTGCGCAGCTGGCGACGCAGGTACGCGGCAGCCCCTTCCTGGACCGCGCCCGCGACCTCGTTCATGGCCGCGGTCCCGGTCTTCGCCCGCAGCACCTCGGTGCGGAACCGGAGGGCCATCGCGATGGCGATCAGGGCGATCACCACGATCACCCCGACCGTGGTCAGACTCGCTGGGGAGAGGGTGAGGGAATCCGGTGTCATGAGGTCCTCCGCACGTCGTCGTGGGTCTGGGGTCCTTCCTCCCGTCGCGCTCCACGATGAGCACGACGGACCTGGTGCGCGCACTGTAGCCGCGATCCGTCCCCAGCAGTACCCGTTCGGCGCATCCAGCGGGGGCCGGCCGTGAGTCCGGTGGGCCCGACCCCTGGCCCTCGCACCCTCGGCGGCGTAGCGTGACCGCACCGATCCAGCGGGGTCTGGTCCCGCGGGCATCCATCAGGAGGTCACCATGGCAGGCCACGTCTACAACGTCACCGAGATCGTCGGCACCTCACCCGAGAGCAGCGACGATGCGGTGAAGAACGCGATCGCCGAAGCCTCGCGGACCCTGCGGAACCTGGACTGGTTCGAGGTCCAGTCGATCCGCGGCCATCTCGAGGACGGCTATGTCGCCGACTGGCAGGTGACGATCAAGATCGGCTTCCGCCACGAGAAATGACCGCGACGCCGCGGAACCCGGCTCGCGCCGTTTCGAGAATGTTCACCGCATGGCCATGCCCCCTCCTGTGACCTGCAGGTGGGAGCGCTCCTACGGTGGTCTGGGCCCTCGATCACGAGGCCAGTCCCCGATCTGGAGCACCTGTGCCTCGTCCCGCTCTCCTTCGCCCGAACCGTCGCACCCTGCTCATCGGCGGTGCCGCCCTCGGTGCGGGCATCGCCGTCCCCGCCTCGATCCTCGCGCTCACCGCCGGCCGGATCGCCGAGCCGTTCACCCTCGGAGTCGCCTCCGGTGACCCCTTGCCGGACTCGGTCGTGCTGTGGACCCGCCTCGCCCCCGAACCGCTGCTCGAGGACGGCGGGATGCCGCAGCGCGCGGTGGACGTCGAATGGGAGATCGCGGCGGACGATGCCTTCCAGGCCGTTCTGCAGAGCGGGACCGTCCAGGCGCTGCCCGAGGAGGCGCACAGCGTCCACGTCGACGTGGGAGGGCTCGCTTCCGGGGCGCCGTACTGGTACCGGTTCCGGGTGGGCGGGGAGGTCTCCCCCGTCGGCCGCACGCGCACCGCACCGGCGGCCGGATCCCTGAACCCGATCTCCTTCGGCGTCACCTCCTGCGCGAGCTTCGAGGAGGGATGGTTCACCGCGTACGAGCACCTGGCGCAGGAGGATCTCGACGTGGTGTTCTGCCTGGGCGACTATCTCTACGAATACGCGGCGGGGAAGCAGGGCGGGGTACGCCGGCACGAGGGCGATGAGATGAACACCCTCGGCGAGTACCGCCGCCGTCACGCCCAGCAGAAGACCGACCGGGATCTGCAGGCGGCCCATGCCGCAGCGCCCTGGATCGTCA
Source organism: uncultured Brachybacterium sp. (assembly GCF_947500705.1). Taxonomy (GTDB): domain Bacteria; phylum Actinomycetota; class Actinomycetes; order Actinomycetales; family Dermabacteraceae; genus Brachybacterium. The sequence continues at coordinate 116,051 of NZ_CANMSY010000001.1, forward strand.
CCTGGGACGACCACGAGGTGGACAACAACTACGCGGGCCTAAAACCGGAGAATGACGAACCGGGTCAGGGCAACGCGTCCCTCACGGACTTCACCGCCCGCCGCACCGCCGCCTACCAGGCGTACTGGGAGCACATGCCCCTGCGTCGCTTCCGAAAGCCGGTGGACACCTCGCTGCCGCTGTACCGCGGATTCGACTACGGGGATCTCGCGCGGTTCAGCGTGCTGGACACCCGCCAGTATCGCGACCCGCAGCCCTACGGGGGGAAGAAGGACATGGTGGGCCCGGAGCAGTGGGCCACCGACATGCTCGGCGAGGAGCAGCATCGCTGGCTCGAGCAGAATCTCGTGGAATCACGCGCGGTGTGGAATGTGGTCCCGCAGCAGATCTTCTTCGCGAACATGGACTACAAGGTGGGCGGGCCCGGCGCCTACAACGACGGCTGGGACGGCTATCAGGCTTCTCGCGATCGGATCCTCGGCCTGGTCGCCGAGCGCGAGATCGAGAACTTCGTGGTGCTCACCGGGGATGTCCACTGCCATTACCTCAATGACCTGCGGCGGGACTTCGAGGATGACGCGAGCCCGGTCCTCGGCAGCGAGGTGGTGGTCACCTCGGTCACCTCCAACGGCGACGGGGCGAGCATCTCCGCCGGCCAGCTCGAGCGGTGGCAGAGCGACATGCCCTACATGCACTACCGACAGGACCGGCGCGGCTATGTCACGTGCGAGGTCTCCCCTGAGCAGTTCCGGGCGGACTTCCACACCCTCGAACACGTCTCCACGAAGGGTGCGCCGCGCGAGACGGAGGCGTCCTTCGTGATCGAGGCCGGGGTCGCCGGGGCGCAGCGCCTGTGAGCCACGATCCCCTGGCCACCGCGCGCTGAGACCTCACCGCGCAGCACCCGCATCGCACAGCGCCCCACGGCACCGCGCAGCACAGCGCAGCGCAGCACAGCGCACCGCAGCACCGCAGCAGCAGCAGCTCAGCCTCGTGAGGCGGTGATGTCGAGCTGCACGGCGTGCTCGCTGATGACGCGGGCGAGCTCGAGGTCGCGGCTGGTGATGCCGCCGACGTCATGGCTCGTCAGCGTCACCGTGACCTCGGGATAGGTGAGCGTGAGGTCCGGGTGATGGTCCGCCATTTCCGCGGCAGCGCCGACGCGGTTCACGAACTCGAGCCCGGTCGCGAAGTCGCCGGTGGCGAAGCGAGTGGTGAGGGTGTCGCCGTCCTGCTGCCAGTCCGCGAGTGCGGCGTCGGCGATCTCGGTGGAGGTCAGAACTTTCTTCGAATCAGCCATGACTCCATCGTGCCCCGGTGGTGGTCCCGCGGCTACCCCTCGTGCACTCCGATATCCCCGCCCGAGACACCGGTATCGCGGGTGGTGATGAACGAGCCCTTGGCCCGGACATAGGCGAGCCGGTCCTCGGGATGCTCCACGGCCAGGCGCAGCTTGAGCTCGCCGTAGGCGTCGCGCTCCACCGGATGGGTGCGGAGGTGGTCGCGGAAGGCGAGATAGCGGCGCCACTGCTCACCGCCGTGGTCGAGCACGTGGACGTTCACCAGCCGCACCCCGGGCTCGAGCTCGAGGGCATAGATCCGATCAGGCCGGTCCGGACCTGCCTCGCCGCGGTAGAGGTGACCGGCGCGCATCAGCCACGAATGCAGCGGCTGCGGGTCAGAGCCCGGCCGCTGCCCGATCGCCACATCGAGGATCGCCTTGGCGGGCAGGCCAGGTACCGAGGTGGAGCCGATGTGCTCGAGGGCGAGGGCGTCGGCCGGGCGGGTGGGGGTCAGCGCGTCGACCAGCCCGGTGAAAGCTCGGGCCCAGTGCGGCGAGGGCGCGGCGAGCTCCACCACGCCTCGGTGCACGCCGAGATCGGCGTCGCGCAGCGCGACGGCGAGCGCAGGGCTCATCGGTGCCGCGTGCTCGCTGCGCAGGAAGGGAACGGGAATGGGGTCCACCTGCTCGCTTCCTCTGTCTCACCTGCGTCGGTCGTGACGCCTCCTCGGCACCGCTGCCGACCCGACGATGCCGGAGCGACACGATGCTGGAGCGATGAGGCGCCCGGGCGACTATAGGCGCCGCGCCCTCCACACCAGCGCGATGATCGCGAGCTGGACCAGCAGCAGCATCGCCCCGATCATCACCTCGCCCCAGCCCATCGCGAAACCCGACTGCAGAGTGCCGATGCCGCTGGCGACCGGATAGAACAGCGGCCACAGGACCAGCAGGTTCCGCACCAGCGCGTACACGAGGGCGAAAGCGAGCGCGAAGGCGCCGAAGGCCAGCGCCGCGGGCAGCGGCACGCTGCCCACGTGCTGGAGCGCGAAGCCCGCACCGACCAGGAGTATCGCCGGCAGCCAGCCGAAGGCCCGCTCCCACCGCAGGAAGAGCCAGCCGAAGACGAACAGCGGCTCCCACAGCACCACCAGGTTCCCCAGCAGATGCGGCAGCACCGGGACCCCCTGCTCGGCGGCCAGCACGAACAGCTGATAAGCGGAGCCTGCGCCGAGCACCGCGGAGAGGACCAGGGACAGGACCAGGTGGCGTCGGGTGATGCCCAGGCCTTCGAGCCCTTCGCGGCGACGGTGCAGCACGGTCAGGGCCGGCACCAGGGTGCCCAGCAGCAGGATGCCGGCATAGAGGAAGGCGGGATGGATCGTGGTCCCGGCCCAGTAGGAGCCCCAGAACCCCACGAGGGTGGCCAGGGCGATGAGGGTGTCGACGCCGGGATCCCAGGCGACCATCCGTCGCCGCACGCGCACCGCCCCGTCGGCGCCCGATCCTGGACCGTGCACTGCCCCCGCTGACTCCGTCATGCGTCCATCCTGCCTGCAGCCTGCCGCCGCGTCCACGGCGAGGCGAGATCGGCAGGCTGCTCCGCGTGCACAGCTCGGGCCGGGTCGGCGCGGACTCTCGTGGCCGGCCGGCCGGCCACGAGAGTCCGTGCCGGCGAAATGCGCAACCCCACTGACCGTCGTGTGCATCGTGCCGGATGCGTCGGCCACACTGGGGGTATGGACGATCTGCTGGTCACTCCGGGCCCAGGGGCTCCGCGCGGCCTGCGGGTGCCGGCCGCGGAGCTGGATGAGCAGTTCTCCCATGCCTCCGGTCCCGGCGGGCAGGGTGTGAACACCACCGATTCCCGGGTCCAGCTGAGCCTGGACCTCGCCACCACCACTGCGCTCGACGAGGTGCAGCGCGCACGGATCCTGTCCCGGCTCTCCGCGAAGCTCGCCGGCACGGTCCTCACCGTGACCGCGTCGGAGCAGCGCTCGCAGCGACAGAACCGGCGGGCGGCGCGGGAGCGCCTCGCCGCACTGCTGCGGGAGGCCGTCGCCCCACCGGTGGTGCGCCGGGCGACCCGGCCCACCAAGGGATCGAAGCGTCGGCGGCTCGAAGCGAAGCGCCAACGGGCGGACCTCAAGCGCACCAGGCGCCGCCCCGGGGGCGAGTGATCTCCTGAAAGTCCCGTGGCGACCTGCGCGTTCTGCTCCCTCAGCTGCCCCACCTCGTCTAGGTTGAGCCCATGCTCCGTCGCCTCCTCGCCCGCGCCTTCTGGGCCCTCAGCCCCTGGAAGCTCGTCACCGAACCGGCACCGCGCCGGCCCGCCGTGATCCTCGGCGCCCCGCACACCTCCAACTGGGACTTCGCGATCATGCTGGCGATCTCCTGGCGGCTGCGGCTGCCGATGCGCTGGCTGGGGAAGCACACCCTGTTCACCTCCTGGCGGGCACCGATCATGCGCGCGCTGGGCGGGATCCCGGTGGATCGCTCGGACCCGAGCAGAGTGGTCGACGAGGTGGTGGCCCGGGTGCACGCCGGTGAGGTGTTCGGCCTGGTGGTCACGCCCGACGGAACCCGCGGCGCGCACACCCACTGGAAGTCCGGCTTCTACCGCATCGCCCGCACCACCGGACTGCCGGTGGTGCTCGGCTACGTGGACAGGACCACGATGTCCACCGGACTGGGCCCGACCATCGAGCTGACCGGTGAGGTGGGCTCCGACATGGACCGGATCCGTGAGTTCTACGCGGACAAGGCCGGCTACCACCCCTCGATGCGGGTCGAGCCGCGACTGCGGGAAGAGGGCACGAACGGGGACCTCACGATCCCCGACCCCGCCTGACCCCGTCTGACCTCGCACGACCTGGAACGACCTCGAACGCTCCGTGCCGTCTTCTGTCATCATCCCAGGCCACCGCCGATGGAGACCGCTTCCCGAAGCCCCCGCGTTTCTCCGTCATGCCTTCGGTCCTGTCCTCTAGCGTGAGCGTGTGACGCCGCCTCCTGCTCCTCGCTCCCAGCTCCGGCTCACCCGGCGCGGCCGGCTCGTCCGCTCCGGCCTGGTGCTGCTGCTGGGCGTGCTGCTGGTCCTGGCGCTGGTCGGCGTGGTCCGCGCCCTCGGCGGGGACGAGGAGGTGCGAAGTGCCGGGTCGAGCTCCGCCACCGCGGTCGCAGCCGACGACAGCGGTGCGGCGAGCCCATCGGACAGCGGCGCCGAGGGCCCGTCGGATGCTGGCGGAGCGACGGCGGAGATCCCCACGCCCGAGGCTGAGGGAGACGGCCCCGCCGACGATGCGGAGATGGTGCGCTCCGGCACCGTGGGCGAGGGCACCTGGGCCCTCGCCTCGCCCTCCCCCTCAGCTGCGGTGGCCGAAGGGATGGCGGTGCGCACCTATGCCGTGCGGGTCGAGGACGGCATCGGCGTCAGCGCCGAGGAGGCCGCCACGGAGATCGCCCGGATCCTGGCCGATCCTCGTGGCTGGCAGGAGCTCGAGAGCGTGTCCTTCCACCAGGTGGCGACCTCTGAGGAGGCCGAGTTCACGATCTCGCTGGGGTCCCCGCCCACCGTGGACGAGCTGTGCCTGCCGGCGAAGACCGGAGGGACCTGGAGCTGCCGCATCGGCCCGGACGTCGCGCTGAACTCGGATCGCTGGCTCCATGCCACTCCGACCTATGACGACCTCGCGGAGTACCGCGCCTACATGATCAACCACGAGGTGGGCCATTTCCTCGGCCATGGTCACGCCCGGTGCGGCGGCGCCGAGCTGCCGGCACCCGTGATGCTGCAGCAGTCCATGGACCTGGAGGGGTGCCTGCCGAACGCCTGGCCCGCGACCAGTGCGACGGGTTGAGGGCACGCAGCTCTTCGCTGCACCGTCACCGCGACCCGCCCCCGGTGGTGGCGTAGGGTGCTCCGATGGAGCTCCTCGAGCACGGTGCACAGGTTCCTGACCCCCTTCAGCCCTATCTCGATGTGGACCGTTCCCGGCCGCGTCATGAATGCTGGGTGACCGGGCACATGGTCGCGGGCCTGGATGGCACCGCCGCGATCGGCGGTCGCGTCGGCGCCCTGTCCACTGCCCCCGATCAGTCGTTGTTCCGCCGCATGCGGCAGATCGCGGATGTGGTGATGATCGGTGCAGAGACCGTGCGGCGCGAGGGCTACGCACCGATCCGGCTGTCCCAGCAGGCGCGCGAGCAGCGCCGGCTCGACGGCCGCTCCCCCACCCCACCGGTCGCGGTGGTCAGCCGCAGCCTGGATCTCGACCTCACCTCGAGCGTCTTCGCGGGCGCGCCAGCAGGTGCTCGGACCCTCGTCATCACCTGCACCGCCGCCGATCCGTCACGCCTGGCCGCAGTGCGAGAGGTGGCGACGGTGATCATCGCCGGTGAGGACCGGGTCGACCCGGCGACCGCGCTGCGTGCCCTGGCCGAGCGCGGAGACCGGGTGGTGCTGTGCGAGGGCGGCCCTCGATGGCTCGGCGAGCTGGTCGCCGCCGATCGTCTGGACGAGCTGTGCCTGTCCCTCTCCCCGCTGATGGGCGGGGACCCGCTGCCGGTCAGCGTCACCCCACCCGGCGCAGGGCTCCGCGACTTCGCGCTGAAGGGCACGATGGTCGAGGACGACACGCTGTTCCTGCGCTACGAGTCGCTCGCGCAGGAGGGCGGGTCCCGTGGATGAGGAGGCGTTCGGGTCGCTGACGGCCGCGGCTGATCCCGCGATGATCGTGGTCACCACTGCGGCCGAGGGGGAACGGGCCGGCTGCCTGGTGGGCTTCCATGCGCAGTCGAGCATCTCCGCCGCGCACTACTGCCTGTGGCTGTCCAAGGCGAACCACACCTACCGGGTCGGGCTGCGGGCCACCCATTTCGCGATCCACTTCCCCACTGCCGAGGATCTCGATCTCGCGAAGCGCTTCGGGACCCTCTCCGGGCAGGACGAGGACAAGTTCTCCGGCTTCGAGATCAGCGTCGACGAGAGCGGGGTCCCCCTCCTCGAGGCCTGCCCGCACCGGATGCTCGTCGAGCGGCTCACGCTGCTCGACGACGGCGGTGACCACGTGTGCATCACCACGACAGTGCTCTCGGCCTCCTCGCCGGGCCGTTTCGAGCCGCTGCGGCTGTCCGACGTCGTGCATCTGCGAGCGGGCCACGCCGCCGAGGAACGGGCGATCCAGCCCTGAGACCCTTCCGCCCCCCAAGAACTCTGCGGATCTGGGCGAGCTCACCGCCCGGATCCATGCGCTGGCCGCTCTCGGCTTCGACGAGGTCCCTCTGCATCACGTCGGCCAGGAGCAGCGGCCGTTCCTGGAGGCCTTCGGCGAGCACGTGCTCCCCGCAGCTGCACTGACCCCTCACCGGTCTCGCCCCGCACCGACCAGTCGAACGGTGGCTCTGCGAGGATGCCGGCCCCGGACTACGGTCAGCGGGATGCCGACCACACCGCCGTCGGCCCCGCCCGCGAAGAGAGGTCTCCGCTCATGGTGATGCCGACGTTCGAGATCGACCCCTGGACCCTTAGGGAGCCGACGGTCGATGTCGATGCCCTGCCCGTGAGCGAGACGGTCTTCAGCCTGTCCAACGGCCACCTCGGCGTCCGCGGCACTCTGGACGAGGTCGCCCCCCACGCGGTGCGCGGCACCTTCCTGGCCGGCGTCCACGAACAGCACCCGCTGTCCTATCCCGAGGGCGGCTACGGCCATCCCGAGCAGGGACAGGCGATGGTCGCGGTCGCCGACGCGACCGCCCTGCGCCTGACGGTCGATGGGATCCCGCTGGACGTGCGCACCCTCGAGCCCGAGATCCATGAACGCTCCCTGTCCCTGCGCACGGGGATCCTCTCGCGCCGCTTGGTCTGGAGGACCCCCGCCGGCACCCGGCTGGAGCTGCGCAGCCAGCGCATGGTCTCCCTCGTCGAGCGTTCCCTGTGCACGGTCCGCTGGCGGCTGCGAGCCCTCGACGGCCCCGCCCACGTCGTGGTGCGCTCGGAGCTGGCACTCGGCGAGAGACCGCCCGAGGTGGAGAACAACGACCCGCGGGTCGGGGAAGCTCTCGACGATCCCTTCGAGATCCTCCACATGGCCTGCGACGACACAGGCGGGGTGCTCGCCGCGCGCACCCATCGCTCCGGGATCGAGGTCGCGACGGCGACCCAGCACAGGGTGGCCGGGAGCGGGTCGGTGGCCACCGAAGCCGTCTCCGATGACCACGTCGTCACCGTCATCTCGGCGGATCTCGAGGCGGGGAATTCGCTCGAGATCGACAGGCACTCCGGCTACGTTTGGGCTCGCGATGCGGACCCCGGTTCCCTGCAGGAGTCGGCTCGAGCCGTCGTCGACTCGAGCATCGACCGTGGCTGGGAGGCGCTGGCCGCGGCGCAGCAGGACGTGCTCGACGAGCTCTGGGCCACCGCGGATGTCGAGGTCGACGGGGACGACGAGCTGCAGCAGGCGCTGCGCTTCAACGTGTTCACCCTGTTCACCGCCACCGCGTGCCTCGACGGCGCCCCGCTCGGCGGGAAGGGGCTGACGGGCCTCGGATACAGCGGGCACACCTTCTGGGACATCGAGGGGTTCGTCGTCCCCGCACTGTCGCTCCTGGTCCCCGACGCTGCGGCACGGCTGCTGCGGTGGCGCGCCTCGACCCTGGACGCCGCCCGGGAACGGGCTACCGTGCTGGGGCTGCAGGGAGCGACCTTCGCATGGCGCACCATCGACGGTCGTGAGGTCTCCGCGTACTGGCCGGCCAGCACCGCGGCGATGCACGTCAACGCAGCGGTCTCCCGCGCCTTCTGGCTCCACGGCAATGTGACGGGACAGGGGCCCGGGACGCTCGGCGGGCTCGAGGTGCTGGTGGAGACGGCGCGGCTGTGGATCTCGATGGGCAGTGAGGACGCCGAGGGGGAATGGCACCTGTTCGGGATGACCGGTCCGGACGAATACACCGGTGTCGTCGACGACAACGTCTTCACCAACCTGATGGCGCGGCGCAACCTCCTGCACGCCGCCGAGGCCTGCGCGCTGCTGAGCGCGGAGGCCGCCGCGCTCGGCGTCGGCGGCGAGGAGATCGCGCGCTGGCGCGGAGCGGCGGAGGCCGTGCACCTCCCCTGGGACGAGCACCTGCAGGTCCATCCGGCGAACACGGGATTCACCACCTACCAGGAATGGCCCTTCGAGGACCACGACTCCTCCCCCGTCCAGGAGCATCAGCATTACGCGACGATCTATCGCCGTCAGGTGGTCAAGCAGGCGGACCTCGTCCAGGCGCTGTGGTGGTGCGGCGATGACTTCACCGCGGAGCAGATCGCCCGCGATCTCGACTACTACGAGGCGCGGACGGTGCGGGACTCCTCCCTGTCGGCGAGCGCCCAGGCGGTGGTCTGCGCACGCGCGCAGCATCCGGATCTGGCCCTCCGCTATCTCCGCGAGAGCGCGCTCGTCGATCTGCGGGATCTGTCCGGTGATGCGAAGGACGGGCTGCACCTGGCCGCTGTCGGAGGGACCTGGCTCGCGCTGACGGCGGGCCTGGGCGGGCTCCGCGATGAGCACGGCGAGCTCGAGCTGGCGCCGCTGCTGCCGTCGGGGCTGACCCGCTTCCGCTTCCACGTCACCTGGCACGGTCACCTCCTGCGGGTCGAGACCACAGCCGCGGGCACGGAGCTGAGCCTTCTGCGCGGGGACGGCCCGCTGGGGGTCCTCGTCGACGGGACCCGGGTCACCCTCTCGTCGGACCATCCCGCGCGGGTGCCGCTGCGCACCGCTGCTCCGCTCCTGCCGGAGCCGACGCAACCGCCGGGGCGCGCGCCCCGGAGCTGAGCCGCACCGCCTCCGCGGCGTGCCCCGAGGGGGGGGAAGCTGATCCCCAAGGTCCCCATCTCGAGCAGACACGCCTCGAAGAATCGCGTGTCGCCGGTGGAGGATGCCCCGCGCCCGAGTAGCACCTTCAGCGTTCCCACTCCGCCGAGGAATCCCACCTCGGCCAGCAGGGCGATCACGATCGGTCGCCATGAGCGCCTTCGTCGGGCCAGAACGATCGCGACCGCTGTCAGCACGGGCAGGCACACGGCCTGGCCGGCGATCCGATCCAGCACGTGCTACGCGAACTCCAGGGAGGACGGGCGGGGTGTCGAGCGCGCGGAGGCCGCGTCTCGCCGGACTGCTGTCCGTGCTCGCCCCACACGCTCACCGGTCAGCGGCGGGACGCAGCGAAGGTCGAGTGGCCGGGGCCCGAGCCCGGGGCCACGACGGCATCGATCGCGTCCCGCTCCTCCGCCGTCGGCTCCCATTCCACGGCGCTGGCGTTGGCCGCGACCTGCTCGGGGCGGGTGGCGCCGGCGATGACGGTGTCCACGGCGGACTGGGCGTGCAGGCCGCCGAGCGCGATCTCGAGCATGCTCCGCCCGGACCTCTCGGAGAGCTGGCGGAGTCCCTCGACCACGTCCCAGCGGGCGCTCTCGAGGCGCGCCGTCTCGGTCGCGAGCCGCGTCCCCTCGGGGGCGCCTCCCGCCTGCGAGTACTTGCCGGTGAGCAGCCCGAAGGCGAGCGGGAAGTAGGGAAGCAGGCTCATGCCGAAATGCTCGAGGGCGGGCACCAGCTCCGCCTCGGCGCTGCGGTTGTACAGCGAGTACTCGTTCTGCGCGGTGATGAAAGCGGGCGTCCCCGCCGCGGCGGCGAGGTGCGCGGCGTCGGCGACCTCCCACGCGGCGAGGTTCGAGCAGCCGATGTAGCGGACCTTGCCGGAGCGGACCAGGTCGCCGAGTGCCTCGAGCGTCTCCTCCATGGGCGTGATGCGGTCCGGGGTGTGGAGCTGGAAGAGGTCGATGTGGTCGGTGCCCAGGCGGCGCAGGGAGCCCTCGACCGCGCGGAGGATGTAGCCGCGGCTGGCCCGATTGGCACGCGCCCCGGGGTAGGTCTCCCCCATGTCCATGCCGAACTTGGTCGCGATCACGACCTCCTCACGCCGGGAGCCGAGCGCCCGGCCGAGCATGGTCTCGGACTCGCCGACGCCGTAGGCGTCCGCGGTGTCGAAGAAGGTCACACCCTCGTCGAGCGCGGCATGGACGACGGCGGTGGCCGCGTCCTGGTCGATGCGGCGCCCGAAGGCGTTGCATCCGATGCCGAGTGCAGAGACGAGGAGACCGCTGGAGCCGAGGGAGTCGTAGCGCATCGCCCCAGGCTATCGCCCGGTCACGACGCTCAGCGGGCGGACGAGCCGCGGCGGTGCGCACTCGTCGCCGCCGCGGGGCGCTCGCCCGCCCTTCGGTAGGCTCGCCCCGTGCACCCTGTCCTGAACATCTCCGCCTACCTGTTCACCCGGATCTCCGATCGTGAGCAGTTGCGGCCCGTGCTGCGCGAGCGAGCGGAGGCGGCCCAGCTGAAGGGCACCATCCTCCTCGCGGAGGAGGGCATCAACATGTTCCTCGCGGGTGAGGCCGACGCACTGCGCGGGTACCTCGATGCTCTGCGCACCGAACCTCGCTTCGCCGCGCTGACGGCGAAGGAGAGCTGGTCAGCCGAGCAGCCGTTCCGCAAGATGCTGGTCAAGCTCAAGCGCGAGATCATCCGCATGGATCACCCCACCATCCGCCCCATCGATGAACGCGCGCCCGCCGTGGCACCGCGCACCCTCAAGCGCTGGCTCGACCAGGGCCACGATGACGACGGCCGCGAGGTCGTCATGCTGGACACGCGCAATGCCTTCGAGGTGGACTACGGCACCTTCGAGGGCGCCGTCGATTGGCGCATCGAACGGTTCACGCACTTCCCGGAGGCGGCCTCAACTCATCGCGATGCGCTCGAAGGCAAAACCGTCGTGAGCTTCTGCACCGGTGGGATCCGCTGCGAGAAGGCTGCGATCCACCTGCGCGAGGACGGCATCGACGCGCTGCAGCTCGACGGCGGCATCCTCGGCTATTTCGAGGACGTGGGCGGCGACCACTTCACCGGCGAGTGCTTCGTCTTCGACGAGCGCGAGGCGCTCGCTCCCGACCTCACGCCGCGGGACGACGCCGTCGCGACCTCGGACAGCCGGTGACGACTCTTCGGTGACGGCGGGTCGAGGAGTGTCCCGTCAGTCGTGCTCGAGCTCCTCAGCACCGGAGGCGTCGGTGAACAGCGCATCAGTGCCGCTCCGCGCCGCCGCGGGTGAGGCTCGGCCCGGAGAAGCGCCATCCCGGCCGCCGTCTCTCCGGAAGCGGGCGCCGCGCACCGGTCAGGGGGAGGAGAACTCTGCCGTCGGCGCGGATCCTCACCAGCAGATCGGTCGTGGCCGGGCGCGTCACGGCGACGCGTGGGTTCCTGGCATCGGGCATGCTCATGCGCTCATTCTCCTCCAGTGCTCCGGCGCCGGTGCTCACCCTGCACGGGCCGCGGCTCAGGGTTCACCGCCGCCGTGCAGGGGGGCCATCCCCACTGCGAGAGGCGCCCGTGGCCACTACCGTGGAGTGCATGACGACGATCTTCAACGCCCTCCGCAGCATCGGCTTCCAGCGCGGTCCCCGCCGTCTCGTGGCAGGGATCGGCGGTGGTCTCGCCGAGAAGTTCGGGCTCGACGTGTGGCTGGTGCGCGTGCTGCTGCTGGTGTCCTTCCTGCTGCCCGTGCTCGGGCTCGGCGCCTATCTGGTGGCGTGGATCCTGCTCCCCTGGCAGGATGGCCGCATCCCGCTGGAGCGTGCCGTCGCGCGCGCCTCAGCAAGGTCCTGAGCCGAGGGTTCTGCGTTCAGTCGCCGGATGCCGCAGCCGTCCCCGCGGTGATGAGCGGCTTCACCATGATCCGGCACGGGGTGTCTTCGCCCCACAGCTCGGTCTCCTCCAGTGCCAGGAACCCGTACCTCTCAGAGAAGAGCCTGGTCCGGGCATAGCCCGTCGACGATGAGCTCACTCCCATTCGCAAGGAGCGCGCCGTGGCCACAGTGATCGTCCACGCAACCATCACCCTCGACGGACTCCTGGCGGACCCGGACGGCGCGGTCGACTGGATGTTCGGCAGGCCCTCCGCTCCCGAGGACTACTCCGTCGTGGAGCGAGTCATGGGCCGGATCGGAGCCGTGGTCGGGGGCGCGAACTCCTCCCAGACCATCGAGGACGATGAGCTCCCGTACGGCGGCATGCTGAAAGTGCCGGTCTATCTCATGACCCACAGCGCCCATGAACCGATCGAGCGCGACGGCACCACGTACACCTTCATCGTCGACGACATCGCCGAGGCCGTCGCGCTGGCCGCACGGTCCGCCGGCGATGGCTGGGTCAGCCTGCTCGGCGGGAGCATCTCTCGGCAGTGCCTGCGGCTCGGGCTCGTCGATGAGCTTCACCTCGATATCGCGCCGGTGCTGCTCGGCGACGGCATCTCGCTGTTCGCGGGCCTGGGGCAGCGCATCGAGCTCGAACGCCTCGAGACCTCCGCGTACGCGAGCGAGACCCACCTCCGCTACCGGATCCTCAGGTAGCGCTCTCGGCGAGATGTCCGGGCCGGTCCACACCTGGTCACGCCCCTCCGGCGAGTGGGCCGTCACGTCGAGCCAGGCGGGCTCGATACGCGAGATGCTCTGAGCTGGCGCTCCGATGGGGTCGTACAGCCGTCGCCCGGGTGGTTAGGCTGGCCGGATGGCGACAGTCATTCTCGTGCGGCACGGCCGCACCACAGCAAATGCGACGGGACTGCTGGCAGGTCGGACCCCCGGCGTTCTTCTCGACGATCACGGACGGGACCAGGCGGCGCTGACCGGAGACCGGCTCGCGGCCGTTCCCCTCGTCGCGGTGGTGTCGAGCCCCCTGGAGCGTTGTCGACAGACCGCCCAGCACATCCTCGATCGCCAGGCGGTCACGCCTGACGCACCGGTCGATCCCGATCTCACCGAATGCGACTACGGCCAATGGCAGGGCCGCATGCTCTCCGACCTCGCGACCGAGGATCTGTGGCCGCTGGTCCAGTCGCAACCATCCGCCGTCGTCTTCCCCGACGGTGAATCCATGGCCGCGATGCAGGCTCGATCAGTGGCAGCGATCCGCCGCCACGATGCAGCCTTCGAAGCCGAGCATGGGCCCGAGGCCGTGTGGGTCGCGGTCAGCCACGGTGACATCATCAAGTCGGTACTCGCCGACGCGCTCGGCATGCACCTCGACCTGTTCCAGCGCATCAACGTGGGCCCCGCCTCCGTATCGGTCGTGCGCTACGGCGCCAGCCGGCCGAGCGTGCACGCGACCAACACCGACGCGGGTGACCTTTCGTGGCTGTCGAAGGGCCTCCACCCTGGCGATGCGCAGGTCGGTGGCGGCGCGGGGCACAAGGCACCATCGACCAGCGGCGCCTAGGATACTGGCATGCCTACCCGTGTTCACGAGTTCAACTGGCCTGATCGGGCCGTCGTCGGCACCATCGGCCTGCCAGGGGCGCGTACGTTCTATCTCCAGGTTCGCTCAGGAACGCAGGTGGTGAGCATCGCCCTCGAGAAGCAGCAGTCGGCTCTGCTCGCGGACAAGATCGACGAGATCCTCGACCAGCTCGCCACCGTCCAGGGCAACCCCTTCAGCGTGCCCACGACCACGCCCCCTGAACTTGTCGACAACGACCAGCTCGAGGCCGTTCAGGAGCATTTCCGCACCGGCACCATGAGCCTGGGCTGGGACCCGAGCACGGCCCAGATCGTCATAGAGGCCTACCCCCTCACGGATGTCGAGGCTGACGACAACGATGACCTGGCTGATGAGGACGGAGCTCACGAGAGCGAGAAGCTGCTGCTGCGCATCCCGGTAGGCACCGCCCGTGCCTTCGCCCAGCGCACCCGCGAGGTCGTGGGGGCCGGGCGCCCGTTGTGCCCGCTCTGCGGCTACCCCATCGACCCCGACGGGCATCTCTGCACGCTTCCCGAGGACTGATGTCCGCCACGGACCTGGTGACCGCAGACCTGACGATCACCGGTCGCATCAGAACGGCGTCCAACGCCACCTTCCTGGGCACCATCGGTGACATGGACGTCGTCTACAAGCCGAGAGCCGGCGAAAGCCCGCTGTGGGACTTCCCCAGCGGCACCCTGGCACACCGGGAAGTGGCCGCCTACCTGGTCTCGCAAGCCCTCGGCTGGGGCGTGGTACCCCACACCTGGCTGCGCGACGGCCCCCTCGGCGAAGGAATGGTGCAGCTCTGGCAGGAGCACGATCCCGACCACAGCGCCGTCGACGTGGTCGCGTCGGACGACGCGCCGACGGCGGGCTGGAAGCACGTGCTCGAGGGGCAGGATGAGAACGGACGGCTGGTCACCCTCGTCCACGAGGACTCGCCGGCCCTCCGGCGCATGGCCGTCTTCGACGTGATCGTCAACAACGCCGATCGCAAAGGCGACCACGTTCTCGCCATGACAGACGGCCGCCGGCACGGCGTCGACCATGGGCTCACCTTCCACCGCGACCACAAGCTGCGCACGGTCCTCTGGGGATGGGTGGGAGACGCTCTGACCGCCGAGGAGCTTGGCGGCATCGAGCGCATCAGCGAGGGGCTGCGCGGCGACCTGGGAAGAGACCTGGCAGACCTGCTCAGCACCCAGGAAATCGCAGCGCTCGCTGCCCGCTGCTCCAGGTTGCGCTCGGTCGGGCGGTTCCCGGCTCCCGCCGGTGACATGCCGGCGGTTCCCTGGCCCCTGTTCTGACGAAGCCGCGGCGACGGGGAACGCCGGGTGGTGTGAGGTGGGCCCGAATGCTGTGCGCTCTGCACGATCGCCGACGAGCCACGCCCGCCAGCTCATCGGCGAGATACGGAGGTACTCCACGTCCTTCGCGGCGTCGATCAGCTCGGGCTTCCGCACCGTCGCCCGTTGCACGCGGCGGCTCATGCCCAGCGGGGTCCCTGTGGCGCACCCGGTCCCGGCCCTTCAGCGCAGATACCCCGCACAGGCATCGATACCCCGCACAGGTATCGACGTCGCCGGACGTCACGTCGACGGTTGGCCGTATGCGAAGCGTCGCGACGAACGGCGTCGGCTCACTCGCTGCCCACTCTTCGACCGACAATCTGGTGACGAGGACGTCGATATCGTTCCGGAACGCCTCTCCCACACCAGCACGCCGTGCGGCCCAGGAGCCGTAGATCATGACACGCTCGGTCCCGTCCACGCCCTCGAAGAGATCACGAAGAACCGGGACAGGACCGTACCCCGCGTCGATGATCTCGCCCATGGGCCCGACCAGCGGAAGCTCGTCATTGGCACGCACGAGTCGGTTGCGTCCCTCATGGCGGCTGCGGAGGATGTCGCTCTCGACGAGGCGCCCCACCTCACGATGGACGACGGAGCCGCTGACGCCGGTTCGCCGCCCGAGCTCGGCCAGCGAGAACTCCCGGTCAGGATGCGCCAGGGCTTCTGCAAGGATCGCCTCGACCGCGTCAGAGCGCACGAACGGAGTCAGCCGGGGACCAGAAGTCTTCACAGAACGAGAAGATCTCTTCCACTTATAGGAAGTGTCATCAATGCGCGCCAGTCCGGAACCGGAAGCCCGCAAAGCTCTGAGACGTCGTAATGCCATTCCGCCGCCCAACGGCTCAGACGCTGAAGCGGAACTCCACCGAGTTCCGGTACGGAGAACCAACAGCGATGACGTTGCCTCATCTCGTGCTGAGGCGCGCGGTGAGCGAGTCCGCGATCTCGTCCGCAACCTGCACTGCCGTGTCGAACTCCAAGACCTCATCGGACCACGCGGCATAAACAGCGCGACGGCGCTGCACATCCGACCAGGTCGGCTCACTGACATAGGCGAGACCGCGATCCCTGCCGCTGAGCCTTCTCTGATGCTCCAGCGCATCGGAGATCATGAGATGCACGAATTCGAGGGTTGCCCCCGTACGCGCGGCCGCCATCCGCCAAGTCTCCCGAGCCTCTTCACTTTCGTTGACTGCATCGACGACGACATCATGGCCGAGCCGAAGATTCTGCTCCGCCATCGAACGTACTGCCTCGTACGCCGCGACGCCGACTTGCCGCCCTGTCGGCAATCCGCAGGCGAGAATCGATTCCTCGACTGCGTCGATGGAAAGGTGGATCGCTCCCGTGTTCGCCGCGACGATCACGGCGATGCTCGTCTTGCCGACCCCGGGCAGACCGGAGACCACGACGAGGCGTCCGGTCACGCGACTGCCAGCGGCGTGATCGCAGCGACCTTCTCACGCAGGGCGTGACGCTCGAGCCGCAGCTCGTAGTTCGACTGCAGGTTCATCCAGAACTCCTCGGACGTCCCGAAGTATCGCGCCAGACGGATCGCCGTGTCAGCCGTGATCCCGCGCTTGCCGTGCACGATCTCGTTGATCCGCCGCGGGGGGACGCCGATCGATACTGCGAGCTTGTTCTGCGTGATCCCGAAGCCCTCGATGAAGTCCTCCATCAGGATCTCTCCCGGGTGGACCGGCTCGATCAGATCGCCCTCAGTGGTAGTCGACGAGTTCGACATTGTCCGCACCTCCCTCTCTCCAGACGAAGCAGAGACGCCATTGCGCGGTGACGCGGATGCTGTGCTGCCCACGCCGGTCGCCGACCAGGCGCTCCAGGCGGTTGCCAGGCGGGACCCGGAGGTCTTCGACATCCTTCGCCGCATGGATCAGCTCGAGCTTCCGCAAGGCCGCCCGCTGCATCGTGCGATCGACCCGCTTGACGTACTGCTCATGCCAGATGCGCTCGGTGTCCTTGCTGCCGAACGATCTGATCACGTCACAAGCATATAACGGACACCGTCATTAACGCTAGACGTTAAACCGGAACTCCACGACGTCGCCACAGCTGCCAACCTCTGGCACGACACCGATCTACTCCAGGCGCACGCGACGGACCCCTTCCTTCGGTCGGCTTGACTCGTCATTACCGCAGCACTCGTCGCTCATCGCATGGCTCCTTCGATGTCGCAGCAGCCCGGGACCGTACGCCGGAGGCCGATGCACGGCACGCTCTGGTCGACAGCAAGGGTGACATCAACCAGAGCGGTGAGCGCGGCGGCGATGTGAGGAGCTGCGGTCTTGTAACGGATCTGCTGACCCTTCGGCCCTGCGACGACGATCCCGCGGCCGCGCAGGCAGGGCGGCTGGTTGGAGACGTTGGTGCGCGCTCCTCGCGGCTCGATGACAGCCTTAGGCCGACACGACAACGAGATGCGATTCCTCGGCCTGGATCAGTTCAGTGTCCTCAGGACACTGGAACACCTCGAGGTCGATTCGACTCGTGCCATCAGATGGGCTGTTGTTGCCGTCAGCGTTTTCAACGCGCCCATCCCCGAAATCAGGGAGATCGGTTTCCGGTGATGGCCCGTCGCCGCTGTCGCCATCGACACCGCCAGGACCAGGAGGCGTCGGCGCGCTCAAGGCAGTAAGGCCCTGAAGAAGATGACAGAGCCGAACTGCGCCGGGGAGGCTGCCCAACGCCGCATCCTGCGCCGAAACATGCCAGGACCTAGCCGTGCCCGACGTCGTGCCCTTAGCCCTGAGATGTGCATCAAGCATTGACGCTGGCAGGCACCATGCCCAGTGATTGAACCACGGTTGAAGTTGCACTTCGGGCGGTTCCGACTGCCACCTCGGGAGCATCCCGGACCAACGTCGCCGGGATGCCGCGTCACCTGCTGTCGAACTCGCGTAGCACGCTTGGCACCGTCCCCTGGAGTCAGGATCTGTAGTACAGGCACGCAGCCATGGCATGAACCGATTCGCGGGCTCAGCAGGCAACACGTAGGTGACATTCGCCGCCGTTCCTACGTAGCTGCTCAACTGGGTGCGGGGCACGTCCACGTACCACGGAGCCCCCGTGGCAGTACCAGAAGACAACGTCTTGAGCTCGAACACGATCGATCCAGATGAAACTGTGACCACGTGGTCTGGCGTTCCTGGCCCAGCATTGTTAGCTGGCGAGTAGACCTTTGCCGTTGGCAACGCCGCGAGCACTTCGAAGGCGAAGAGCGAATCGATCGTCCGCTCAGGCAGGATAGTTGGCACTTGCTCAAGATATCTCTACGCGCGCACAGAAGGCCACATGTAGCGCAGCAATCCGGCCGATATAAGCGCGTTCGCCTCGCTACGCTCGCTCAACGACCGCGAAGGGCTCACACGTTGAAGCGGAACTCCACCGAATTACAGTGATTGCGGAACCTTAGGTGCTAAGGCTGTTCCAAGTCGGCAGAGTACCGCCTGAACTGGGGTTTTAGTGCGAGAAGGCACCGCGCGGAGGGCAACCTGCGTCACTTGGAGCGCCTGAAGGCAGCCTAGCAGCCAGGGTCGCAAGAGTCGCGAGGAGGGCCAGCAGACGCGCTATTCGACAGGTTGGCGCGCCTACAAGACTCCCTATACCTCCAAAGCCGAGATTAAAGGTTCGGCCTACCGCCAACGCTGACCCAGTACGGACACTCGCCATCGTGGTTCGCCCAGTCGCACGCGTGAGGACCCTCGTGGTGGTGCCAGCCGCCGAAGCGACCAAGCCCCTCAGACCAGTGCTTACAGCGGATGACCTTCGGCGCGCGCTCGGTGTCATCAGTAGACATGGGTCCATGATCCCACGCCGCACCGCCGGGACTGCCGGCGCAGTAGCGCCCACCCATGCTGCGCAACGACAGTCATCAGCGACGCTGGCGCTGACACGGCGGGGGTAACGGACCGATAGCTCTTGAGGGTCAGTGCCTAACCATATGATTGGGACAAGGTCACTCGCACCCGGCCCGCCGCCGCTGACCGCCACTCGGGGAGGAGCATCACCATGGCACGCGCACCCATCAACGGGGCCACGCTGACTTGGGCGCGCTCCGTCATGCAGCTGGATGCCCAGGACGTGGCCAGCGCCGCTGGCACAACCCTCGAACGGACACTTGCATTTGAGTCCGGCGACGAGCAGCCGACCCTGAAGCAGCTAGAGAAGATTGCCAAGAAGTTGGACCGGACAATGGCCTTCTTCTTCGCTCCTCCGCCAGCGTCCACGGACGTTCCACAGACCCCTGACTTTCGTGGGCGTGGAGCGGAACCCCTCCCACCCCTTCTAGCGCGCGAGATGCGTCGCGCGGAGCAGCACCGCGACACTGTGTTAGACCTCCAGGGAGCGCCGGAGCGGACGGCCCGAGTGGGTTCCATCACTTGGGACACTTACCGCAAGCGTGCCAGCGAGCTCCGCGCCTATCTCGGTCTCCGCGAAGAGTTTGTCCCCCCCGAGAATGGCCAGAATCAGGTGCTGAACTTTTGGAGAGGACTGCTGGAGCACCATGGCTACCTCGTGTTCCAGACGACCAAGGTGCCTCTCAGCACATTCCGAGGCCTGTCCATTCAGCACGATTCCTTGCCAGTAATCATCCTTAATGGATCCGATTCCAACAACGGCAAGGTGTTCACCCTCTTCCACGAGGTCGCACACCTTGCCAACAAAACCAGCGGCCTGTGCGATCTGGATGAGGATATGGATGAAGAGGCAATCGCCAATTCGTTCGCAGCGAACTTCCTCATGCCCTACAAGCAGGTCACGGCGTTGGTAAAGACACTGGATGGAGAGCCCAGCGACCTAGCATCCAAGGTAGCGGCGCGCTTCAAGGTCAGCTACCTGGCCGCAGGCATCCGTCTCCGGACATTGAATGTAATTGATGACGACGATTTGGAATCCATCTGGCGGGAGAGCGACGCAGTCTGGGCCAAGAGTCGAGCGGACCAGAAGGCAAAGACCGGCGGGCCCGCCCCCTGGCGCGTGCGTTACCGAGACCTTGGTAGCACATATGTCGGCACCGTGGCACGCGCCGTGGAGGACTCCCGAGTTGACTGGATGGATGCCAGTTACCTCCTGAACGCACGGATTCCCATGGTCAGACAGATGTTTGAGGAGTATTACCGGACCGAGGGGAGCAACCAGTGAGCTACACCCTCGATTCAAACATTCTCATCAACATGGAGCGGCTCTACCCCCGCGACATCTTCCCGTCCCTATGGGCTTCACTCGAAGACCTCGTGAGCCAGGGAGAGGCCTGTATCTGCGAAGCAGTCCTCCGCGAGTTGGAGCGAGGCGACGACGACCTCCACATCTGGGCAAAGAACCTCCACGGGTTCCTATGCGCAACGCATCAAGATGAGGTGTTGACGGTGGCCGCCATCACTCAGGCCCACCCCGGCTGGGTGAGCGGAACACAGAACGATGCCGACCCCTGGGTCATTGCCCATGGACTTCAAGAGCAGCGGGTAGTGGTTACCGAGGAAACCCTGAAGGGTCCCAACACCCCGGACCGGAACCAGAAGATCCCCAATATTGCTTCGGAACACGGGGTACCCACCATGAAGTTTTTCGGATTCGTCAAGGCGCAAGGATGGACTTTCTAGCCGCAATGCAAATCTGGGGTCGCTCCCACTCCAGGACAGCAACGGGGTAATCCGAGTATCGGAACCAAGCTTTGAAAGGCTAATTTTGCTGCCCGCCAGTACCGAGTGAGTTGGCTTTTAACGCGGAACCGCTCAAGCACTCTTCCGGTATGTGGCATTGAACACCGCGCTAGCGAGCCATTGCTTGAAGCTGCTGTTGTCCTGGAACTCTTTGAAGAGCTGAGTGTCGTCTGAGATGAGACGCAGCATGACCTGGCTGAGGGCACGGTCGCTCTCGACGCGGGCGTTCACTGGGTCGTCGTTGGCCTGCGCATTCTTGTAGGCCTCGTCCTCGGACACCAGGCGCGGGATCTCTTCGGTGATGAACCGCTGGACACGATCGGCGTCGTTCCACTCGATGTTGCCAAAGTGATCGTTGAAGCTTCGGACGATCGCCGAGAGTCTCTCAAGCTCCGGGTCCGAAAGGTGTCCTCCGCCGTTGGGCGGTGGTGGCGCGAGAATGCCATCTGCGTCTTCAAGCACGATCTTCATCGCGTTGAGCTTCTCAGCGCGATAAGACTCCAAGTCGATGTTCTCGAGGATTCCGGCGGCGAGATCCTCTTCCTTGGGAGCCGGCAGCTTGGGCACGAGGTGGTCAAGGAAGATCGATCGCTTCTCCCACTCAGCGCTACCGTAGGGCAGGACGGTGGAGAGGAAGTTGTACGTGCGAAGGAAGGCTTTGGCATCGCCCTTGAACTTCACCTGGTCATCTTCGTCAGGGAGTTCGATGTACTCAGCGACGCTTGTATCCAGCAGAGGGTCCAGCTGGTCGCGCCTCTCCCCCGCCAGGTACCGGCTAACAAATTCTTCGACCTGCTCAGGTGTGTAGATCCCGAATGCGTCGAGGTCGTTGATCAGGTCATGCAACTTGTTGGCATCTGTCTCTTCAGCCAGCACGGTCGTGCGGTAGTACGGTTCAAACGCGCGCTGGATCTCCTCAGCATCGTTGGCAAAGTCGAGAACGAAGGTGTCGTGCTTCGCCGGATGTGCCCGATTGAGCCGCGACAGCGTCTGCACCGCCAGGACACCCGACAACGCCTTGTCCACGTACATCGTGTGCAGCAGTGGCTCGTCGTAGCCGGTTTGGAACTTGTTCGCGACGACGAGGATCCGATTCGGGTCGGTCTTCACCTGCTCGGCGATCGCGTTGGAGGGGAAGCCATTCAAGCTTGCCTCGGTGACTTTCAGTCCTTTGTACTCGTGCTCACCAGAGAAGGCGACGACCGCCTTGTACGGGCTCTTGCGGGCTGCGAGCGCGTCACGAATCGCATGGAAGTACTCGATGCACCGTGCGATCGACGAAGTTACGACCATTGCCCGCGCTTGGCCGCCGATCTTCCGCTTCGCAACCACCTGGGCAAGGAAGTGCTCGATCACGATGTCGGTCTTCTGAGCAATGGCGTGCTCGTTGCCCTCGACATAGGTGCGAAGTTTCTTCGAGGCGCGCTTCGCATCGAACTCAGGATCGTCCTCCACGGTCTTCATCAGCTTGTAATAGCTGCCGACCGGCGTGTAGTTGGAGAGGACATCGACGATGAAGCCCTCCTGAATCGCCTGCTTCATCGTGTACGAATGGAATGGTCGGAAGCTGGTGCCTCCTTCGGCGTTGGGCACCGGCTCGCCGAATATCTCGAGCGTCTTGTTTTTAGGCGTCGCCGTGAAAGCGAAGTAGCTCGCGTTCGTCAGCAGCTTCTTACCCTCGATGATCCGGTTGATCCGATCCTCGACGGTGTCTTCGTCGTGGGCCTCGATGCCGCCGAGTGCGCTCGAGACGGCCGCCGAAGTCTTCGACCCCTGGGACGAGTGCGCCTCGTCGATAACGATGGCGAACCTACGGTCACGATGGTCTGCTCCGATGTCATCCAGGATGTACGGGAACTTCTGCACCGTGGTGACGATGATCTTCTTGCCCGCCGTGATCGCACGGCGAAGATCTCCGGAGCGGTCGGCATGAACCACGGTCGATCCCACCTGCAGGAACGACTTGATGGTTTGCGTGAGCTGGCTGTCAAGGATGATGCGGTCGGTGACGACGATGATCGAGTCGAACGCGATCCGACCAGCATGTGTGGCCTCGGTGAGCTGGTGAGTCAGCCAGGCAATCGAGTTTGACTTGCCACTGCCAGCCGAGTGTTGAATGAGATAGCGACGACCAGCACCGTTCGCCTCCACATCGGACAGGAGTTGGCGCACGACATCGAGCTGGTGATACCGAGGGAAGATCGCCTTGGAGACCTTCTTGCCAGTCTTCTGGCTCTTTTCAACCACGATCTGCGCATAGTTCTCGATGATCCCGGCGAGACTCTGCGGCGCGAGCACTCGCCGCCACACGTAGTCCGTCATAACTCCATCGGGATTCGGCGGGTTACCCGCACCATCGTTGAATCCTTGGTCGAACGGCAAGAACCACGATGAAGCGCCCTTGAGCTCGGTGCAGAATCGTGCGCGCTGATCGTCCAGGGCGAAGTGTGCGATCGTCCGTCCGAACCCGAACAGCGGCTCACGAAGATCGCGGTCGCGCTGGTACTGCTGAACGGCGTCTTCCACCGTTTGGTTCGTGATGTTGTTCTTCAATTCGAACGTAAAGATGGGCAGACCGTTGACGAACGCCACAAGGTCGACGGCATCCCCCGGGTTACTAACGCTGTGATGCACTTGCCGCGTGACGACGAACCGGTTCGCGGCGAAATGCTCAGCAGCCTTCGGGTTCCCAGCTGCGGGCGTCGGGTAGTACAGGTCGACGTGCAGACCGAGATGGTCGATGCCGTTTCGCAAGACGTGGACGACACCCCGCCGCGTGATCTCACCCTGGAGCCGAGCGAGGAACTTATGACGCGTGGGAGTGTCCGATGCGAGCCCGAGCGAGTCGACGAGATCGGGCTGGGTTGAGTCGATGAACGCAACGAAGTGCTCCAGATCGATCGCGTAGGAAGCGACGTAGTCGCCGGGTGCCCCCGCGGTCCAGCCTCCCTCGCTCATCTGAGTGACGATGAGCGTTTCCAAGCTCTCCTCGTTGAGTCGCTGCATGTTCACTCCTCGCCTTCGCTCAGTGCTTCCTCAAGATCATCATCGGTTGCTGAGACCGTGTTGTCGAACGATTCTGGTGCGTCCGGCAAGGTCGCTGCGATGGCACGGACGTCAACCTGGCCTGTGACCACATCCGCGACCAGTCGGGCCCGGAACTCTCGGAGTAGGTCAACCTCACGCGAGAGTTTGACCGTGATCTGGGTGAAATTGGCATCGATCGCTTCAAGCTCTCGAATGATCCTGTGTTGGACATCCAACCCAGGTACTGGCACTCGAAGCCCACGAACATCTGCGCCGCTCAACTTGTACGTCCCCACGGCTGTGCGACAGGTCGCTTCGATCTGCTCCCTAACCGCAGGTGAATTCAAAACGGCCACAACAAATCGGGAGTCAATGCCAGTTCGGAACCGCATTCTCATGAGGAGATCTGGGTAGATCCGATCCGGCATATCAACCGAGACTCGGCCTGCGCGACCCACAAGCTTAAGGTTCCCGTTGCCACGCACTATAAGTACGTCACCGGCTCGTAACGCGTACTTACCGACGTCCCGAACCGCCGATCGCTCGACATACTTAATATCTGACTCCCAGACATCAACCATGCCGCCCCGGACCACAGAAATACTTACGGTCTGAAGGTCCCCAGACTCGGAGATTTCCGGAGAGACGCCATTCGTCGGGCCTTCCCAAACGATGTTCGCCAGACGTTGCTCCGGGCCAAGACCCTGCAGGAGCGGGGCTCGCTGGACGTTTGCTTGCTCATTCAAAAGGGACATGAGGTGACGCTTGGCGGCGATGGCCTTGTCGATGCGAGCGTTAGCGTGAGCGAGATACTTCACGATCGCCGCCTGCTCCTCCGCTGGCGGAACCGGGAAGCGAATCATCTTGAAGTGCTCTGGCCTTAGGCTCCATTGGTCGGACGTAATGCCATAAGACCAGCGCTCGGCTTCCTTCGCAAACTGCGGGGTGCGCAGGATGTGGTGTAAATATCTTGTGAGAGCATTCCGCGGCGTCATTACGATATAGGCGGGGCTAACAATTCCGCGAAAGGTTGAGCCCCCTGCCGCCCCTTGCCACGCGCGCATCTTGTTATAGACGACATCCCCGGACTCTACGAGTTTGTATTTTGATTTGTCGGCGTTTGACGAATCCTTCTTCGCAGACGAGGACAGGAGATCGGCTTGAGGAATTACGCCGCGTCCTACAGTCACTGAGAGCATCTTTTCATCACCGTGCCCGGCATCCTTGCGCTCAGCAAAGATGGTTCGGGCAGGCTCCCAGGACCAGGAAACAGGTACCTCGGCCAGCCAATCACCTGCAACTTTGTACGAGCCGTACTTAGGGAGATTGCGAAACATCAGTCCTCACCCGCGATCTCAGCGATGAGGTCGTCAGTCTCTGCCTCGAGAGCACGGATGTCAGCTTGAATCTCGGCTAGCGTGCGCATCGACGCTGGCTTGTAGAAGTGGCGCGTGAAGGAGATCTCGTAGCCGATCTTTGTCTTCGACTCATCAATCCAGGCATCCTGCGCGTATGGCGTGACCTCACGCCGGAAGAACGCCTCAGCTCCGTTGGCGTAGCCGCCTTCCGGCTCAGTGAGCGGGACCTGCTCAGTGTCTCGAAGTTCAGTGTCGGGCTCGTACTCCACCACTCGAGTTCGCCCGTCGATGACCGCCTCGTATCGACCGCGCAGCGGGTCGGGCACGGCAGCGTACGGGAGCGCCTTCTTGATGACCGGGGGCGCGGTCTCGTCGCGCACACCGTCTTCCTTGAGTTGCTTGATCTCCTTCGCGGTGTACACGCGGTTCGGGTCCACGCCGACGATGCGCAGCGGTCGCTCGACGGTGATCTTCTGGTAGCCGAAGTCGACCCCGTCGAACACCTTGGAGCAATCGGTGTCGTCGTACTGGTCGAATGCGGTGAAGGCCTCGAGCACCATGTCGGCGTCGGTCGCACTGATTTCCACGCCCTTCTCGCCGAGGTTCTTGCGCAGCGGTGTCGACCAGCCTGTGGCATCGATGAGCTGAACTTTGCCTTTGCGGCGCTCTTCCTTTCGGTTCGAGAGCACCCACACATAGGTGGCGATGCCGGTGTTGTAGAACATCTTGAGCGGCAGCGCGACGATCGCTTCGAGCCAGTCATTTTCGATGATCCACCGGCGGATGTTGCTCTCGCCCTGGCCGGCGTCGCCCGTGAAGAGCGACGACCCGTTGTGCACAGACGCGATCCGGGAGCCGCGATCGGTTTCCTGCTTCATCTTCGAGATCAGGTTTGCGAGGAACATCAGCTGCCCGTCGCTGCTGCGCGTGACAAGCGAGTATTCGCTGTCGCCATCGTGAGTCACAATGAACCGAGGGTCGATGATCTTCTTCGCGCCGCCGAGCCGGTCCTGGTCGGTCTTCCAACTCTTGCCGTACGGCGGATTCGAGAGCATGAAGTCGAACTCTTGGCCCGCGAACGCATCGTTGGAGAGGGTCGAGTACTCCGGGCCACCGACGATGTTGTCTGCAGCCTTGCCATCGCCTTTGAGGATCAGGTCGGCCTTCGCGATCGCATACGTCTCGGCGTTGATCTCCTGCCCGTACAAGTGGGTCGAAACCTTCTTGCCAGACGATTCCGTGAGGTGATGCAGCGTCTCCTCAGCGACGGTCAGCATGCCGCCGGTGCCCATAGCGCCGTCGTAGAGGCGGTACGTGCCCGACGGGATGGCGTCAGCGATCGGTTCGAACATCAGCCGGGTCATGAGTCGGACGGCGTCGCGCGGTGTCCAGTGCTCGCCGGCCTCTTCGTTGTTCTCCTCGTTGAAGCGGCGCACAAGTTCTTCGAAGACCGTGCCCATCCCGTGGTTGTCCATCCTCGCTGGGGAGAGATCGAGATCTGGGGCGAGGAACTTCTCGATCAACGCACCGAGCGCGTCGGCCTTCGTGAGCCGAGGTAGCTGGTTACGGAACTCGAAGTTCTCGATGATCTCCTGCACATTGGGCGAAAACCCGTCCAGGTACGCCTCGAAGTTCTGCCTAAGGCGCGTCGAGTTCGATACGTGGCGCAGGTCCTGCAGCGAGAAACCAGACGTGTTGTAGAAGTCCTGCCTGGCCGCATCCCGCAGCGGTGCGTCCTGGTCGGCGACGCCTGCCTCATCCAGCATCTTCTTCATCGCCATCACTGCATCGCGCGTCGTGCCGAGGACGCTGTCCAGGCGACGCAGGACCGTGAAGGGAAGGATCACGTCCCGGTACTTGCCTCGGACATAGAGGTCGCGGAGCACATCGTCAGCGATATTCCAGATGAGCGCCACGATTCGAGAGTGGTTGATGGAGCTGTGTGGCACGGGGATCCTTCACTGGTGACTAGACAACCTGCCGAGCGGCGGTGCTGGCACTGGTAATGCCGCCCAACACTGAAGGTAGACGGCAACACTGACATTCTCTCAGCTCGCGCGAGACCTTGTATGCCCAGACAGGATCCGCGCGACGCCGCCCGCTCGCCACGCAAGAGCGGCTCAAGCACCGACCGTCACCGTCGGATGATCAGGGACTGAGCCTCGACCTCGAGCTGTTCAGCGAGGGCGTCGACCGAATCCAGCGTGAGGTTGCGCTCCCCACGCTCGATCCCGGCGAGGTATCGAGTCGATACACCGAGCTCTTCAGCAAGACCTTCCTGCGATAGCCGACGCGCAAGGCGCAGATCGCGCACCTGCGCTCCGAGCACCTTCTTCAGCGGTTCTGTCACACAACCAGCCTCGGGTCTGGTAGTCATGACTTCCAGAAAGTTATCGCTTCCAGTTGCAGTCGAGGCAGGGTCGCTCGCGACTCGAACTGAGCCGCATCAAGACCTCGAAGGAGAGGAGCATGGCCATGCCCGATTCGCAGCAGATCCCCGACGGGAGCTCGCCAGCTCTCCCCCGCGTCCTGCACACACCGCGCAGCAGGGCACTGCTCTCGGAATCGTGGGCTCAAGCAGAGGAGGCGAAGCGGATGGAGCGGGCAGGCGACGACCTCCAGCTTCCGTATGAAGCCTATGCAGCCGGTGAACCCTGCCGCGCATGTGGGCGCGCCCTTCTCGGCGAGCCGGCCCTGGGCATGGACGAAGAGAGCCTTGCGCAGATCAACGCCGCCAATGCCGAGTTCCGAGCCGAGCACAAGGCATGCAACATGGGTGTTTGGCGTCTCGAGAACAACAGGGTGGAGCACTGCCACCTGTGCTGTCCGTTCCCGCCACTTTCGCCGACTCAGCGCGATGAGCTCCGACAGCTCCTATACCCACCATCATTGCACATCGACCGCAGCGCCACTTGGCGAGTGGAACTGACCTGCCAGCACGTCGAGACCTTGGTCGGGCATTCCCCTCGCTACGTTGAGCCAACCGTCCAATGCACCGAATGCGCTGTCATCCGCGGCGTGGTCAAAGCCGTGCGAATCGATGACCAGGCGAAGGCTGGTGACGGCGGCAGCGACATCGAGGGCCTCCAGCCCGACTATCAACGACTCACAGATGAGCAATGGAGCTGGATCAAGCACATCGTCCACACAGAAGAGGGCGCTCGCCGCGGGCGGCCACGCACTGACATACGCACGATCGTCGACGCGGCTCTCTACAAGACCCGCACCGGCATCTCGTGGCGCGAGCTCCCAGCTGAGTTCGGGTCATGGCAGACCGCCTTGCGCCGGCACAACCAACTGATCGCGAGCTCCCAGTGGGACGAGATCACTCGCACTCTGGCGGAACCAGACCTGCCCCAGTGAACTGCGGCGTCGTTGAGACGACCCACTTTTGAGTCAGCGCTTAGACCGAGAAATCGCCCCCGAGCGACTCTATCTTGCCCCGGAACTGGCCAGCCGATTGCCTGCTCCGCCACACACCGCGAAAGCAAGACTCGGCCCCTGCGGAAGCTCCGCAGGGGCCGATCAAAATCCCAGGCCGGCGGCACTAATACTTAGTATCTGTTAGTCGACCGGAACTCGTCCGCCGAGCCAGATAGGAATCCGCGGAGGCAAACCCCTGGTCGGACGCCCTTTTTTAGACATTGAATCTGAATTCAACTACGTTACGCATCCGGCAAACATCAAGTCCTGATCAGTCGAAGTACTTGGAAAATCGTTGCGAAATCTCTAGGACCGCGCCGAGGTTGCCCTGCATGTCGAGTTCCTTCGCGATGAGCTTCACCTGAGCGGCCGCCTGTCCGAGCGGAATCTCATTAGCCTCTGCTCTTGCTATCGATACGCGAATGGCGAGGGTGAGGTTGTGCGAATCCCGTCGATCCTGAAGCGCTGCGTCCGACGCCGCTTGAGCGGTCGCGAGATCACCCTCCGCAAGAGCCAGTTTCGCTTTGACGTTGTTCAGCACAGCAGATGGAGCACCGGGAGAACCGTCAACTCGTGCGAGGGTCTCCTTTGCCTTCGAAATCAGGCCTTCGTCGATCTGCACGCTGGCCAGAGAAAGGGGAGCTTCGACAAATTGCGGATCGAGCTCGACGCATCTGGTGAACTCACGTATCGCACTGGCCCGATCGTCGAGTTGCATCGCGATTCGCCCCAGCCTGTATCGATATCGGGGATTCTTAGGCTCCCGAACGACTGCTTGCGCCATCACCTTGCTCGCGTCTACCAACATGCCTTGCGCCTCAAGCGCCTGCGAGTATGTCGAGAGCGCGTAGGGGGTGTCTCCCCCCATGTCAATCGCCGTTTTAGCGGCTGCGGCCGCCCCCGGCCAGTCCTGCATCCTGACACGCACCTGAGCGATGTCGGCATAGAGCTGAGCTTTGTTGTTCCTGAACGGGATTGCGCGCTCGTACCAGGCGATGGCCTCCGACCACTTTCGATCTGCCTGCTCGACCCGGCCCCGGTCACGCATCACACCAGCGTTTTGAGGGTTGTCGCGAACGAGCACATCACCGAGCGCGCGAGCTTCCGGAAGCCTGCCCAGCTGGGCCAAAGTCTTCATGCGAACCCTGTTGGCAGGTAGGTCGACGACGTCGTCACCCGTTAGCGCTTCTTCAAGATGTTCGAGTGCGGCCTCGTATCGCCGTTCATGGAACAACTCGACACCGGTTTCGTACAGTGTTCCTATCAGCCCCTGTCTGAGGTCACGGGCCTCATTGAGGCGGCCGGAAAGGCCCAGCACCTTGACGGTGGAGAGCAGCGACGCTGTGTAGTTTTCGTCAGTTGGCTCAATGCCGGAAAGGCGCGCTAGGAGTATGTCGGCCAACGCCGCTGTCTGCGGGGCATAGTCGGGCTGCTTCCGAAACGAACGCAGATAGTAGTCGCGCAATAGCGGATGAAGCGTGAGCGTTCCGGAGTCAGCGAGCCGAACGAGCGAGTAGCTAGTGGCTTCGTCGACCGAGAGGGAGAATTCCTCCGCGCTTAGTTCAAGATTATTCGCCAGGTCCTCACCACTCAGTGGGCCATCGACCAGCGACAGCACCTCGAGCATCCGCCAGGTAACGCTCTGGATGCGAGCGGGATCGATCAAGTCAGTCGCGATTTCGTGGCGCTTATCGTTCAGCGACGCCCCGTTGAGCGGGAGTTGCGGTGCTACCACCTCGAGGGCGAGCGGGTGCCCATCGAGTTCGAGCGCGACGGACTTCAGGTCGTCGTCCTCGCCGGACGCGCCCTGCGCTCGCAGGAGAGGTATCGCGTGCTTCGGGTGAAGTCCCTGAAGGTAGATGCTCCGCACTGCAGTCTCAAGAGATGCAGAAATCCTCGGCCGACGACGCGAAGTGAAGATGACCAGCCGATCCGTGTTTTGGTCTGCTTCGTGAACGGCTGCCACTACGTGCTCGGCAAGACGGTCGAGCGCGCCGTCCTCGGTGAGCCAGTGCTCAGCGTCTTCGAAAACGAGCACGCCACCCGCGACGATGTACTCGTGGATCATCATGCGAGTGTGTTCGACAAGTTCGGTTAGCGTCGAAGATTCTGCCGCTGGAGATTTCTGAAGCGATGAAGCCAGCAACAAGTCCAGTTCGGGCTCCGCTGTGCCGCTAGAGACACGGACTCGCGCGACCGTCCCCTGACCGGTAGTAATCCGCTGAAGCGCTTCTCTCGCCAACGAGCGCTTGCCGCTCCCCGGAACGCCGCATATCCACAGCGCAGCGGTGGTCGAAGCGTAGAGGTGTTCCTCAATGATCCCGATCTCATCGTTGCGGTTGAAGAACCGCCTGCGCGGCGCGGGAGCTGGCTCGTTCTTCCGAAGTACTCCCGCAATCAATTCGGCTGTGTCAGCGCCCCGTGCCTGCAGGAACGGACGCAGCCGGAAGGGCACGGGAGTCTCGTCTAGGCAGATTATGCGGAGTGCGATCGCGCTGTCTTCGAGCCACCGAGTGAAAGCCAGCGTTGTCTCGTACTGCACCCACTTAGATCGGGCCGACACTGCGGACCACAGGAGCACGAAGTCGGTAGCAGCCTCGATCCCATCACTTATCTCGTGCCACAGGACATCGCCGAGATCGATCTCATGGAGGTCGACCCACGCATCATCTTCGAGCAGCGCTTTGAGGTCAATGGCCAAAGGCTTGTCAGGTCCAGCGTGCGAGATAAAGAACCGTTTTGACATGCGCCGCTTTCTTCCTATAGGTCGACGGATCGACTGTATTACATCGGACTTATGCGGTTGCAAGCATTCATTCACTTGAGAAGAGGCTACGATCCGCGACCGGACCTAGCGAC
Source organism: uncultured Brachybacterium sp. (assembly GCF_947500705.1). Classification (GTDB taxonomy): domain Bacteria; phylum Actinomycetota; class Actinomycetes; order Actinomycetales; family Dermabacteraceae; genus Brachybacterium. The sequence continues at coordinate 147,371 of NZ_CANMSY010000001.1, forward strand.
GGCGGTACGCCTTCATTGAACGGAAACGAGATTCGATCGCGTTCCGCACCCGACCAACGTCTCGATACTACAGTGAGTGCGTGGCTGAGGCCCCATGCGCCGTCATCCGCGGCGTGGTCCAAGCCGTGCGAATCGATGACCAGGCGAAGAATGGTGACGCCAGCAGCGTCACCGAGGGCCTCCAGTCTGACTCTCAACGACTCACAGATAGCAATGGAGCTGGATCAAGATATCGTCCCCACACAGAAAAGGGCCCTCGCCGCGGACGGCCACGCACTGACATACGTACGATCGTCGACGCCGCTCTCTACAAGACCCGCACCGGCATCACGTGGCGCGAGCTCCCAGCAGAGTTCGGGTCATGGCAGACCGCCTTGCGCCGGCACCGCCAACTGATCGCGAGCTCCCAGTGGGACGAGATCACTCGCACTCTGGCGGAACGAGACCTGCTCCAGTGAACCGCGGCGTCGTCGAGGCGACCGACTATTGAGTCAGGCTGCTTATTGAGTCAGCGCACCTGCCGAGAGATCGCGCGTCGAACGACTCGAACCCTCCGCAGCATTGGCCAGCCGAGGCTGCGTCCCAGAGGCGCTCCCGCACCGCAGAGAGCAGAATCGGCCCCTGCGGAAGCTCCGCAGGGGCCGATCAAAGTCCCAGGTCAGCGGACCAAACGCTTAGCAACTGATGGTAGATCGGAACTCGTCCGCCAAGCCAAATCGGAAGCTGCGAAGGTAAAAGCCCTGGTCAGACGCGCTTTTTTAGACATTAAACCTGAATTCAACCACGTCGCCATCCTTCATGACGTACTCCTTGCCCTCGATGCGCACCCAGCCCTTGGCCTTGGCCTCAGCCATGGAGCCAGCCTCCATGAGCTGGTCGAAGGAGACGATCTCCGCCTTGATGAAGCCGCGCTCGAAGTCGGTGTGGATCACGCCGGCGGCCTGCGGGGCGGTGGCTCCCTTGGGGATCGTCCAGGCGCGGGACTCCTTCGGACCGGCGGTCAGGTAGGACTGCAGGCCGAGGGTGTCGTAGCCGACGCGGGCGAGCTGGGCGAGGCCCGACTCCTCCTGGCCGGTGGACTCGAGCATCTCGGCCGCTTCGTCCTCGTCGAGTTCGATGAGCTCGGACTCGAACTTCGCGTCCAGGAAGATCGCCTCGGCCGGGGCGACCAGGTTGCGCAGCGCCTGCTGCGAGGAGGCGTCGGCGAGACCCTCTTCGTCGGTGTTGAAGACGTAGATGAAGGGCTTGGCGGTCATCAGCTGCAGCTCGCGGATCGCGGCGACGTCGATGCCGGCGCCCTCGGCGCCCTGGTAGAGCGTCTTTCCGGTCTCCAGCAGCGCCTTCGCCTTGATGACGTTCGGCAGCACGGCGGAGTCGACCAGGCCGCGCTTGGTGTCCTTCTCCAGTCTCTGCATCGAGTTCTCGATGGTCTGGAGATCGGCGAGGATCAGCTCGGTGGTGATGACCTCCATATCGTTGGAGGGATCGGTGGAGCCCTCCACACGGGTCACGTCCGGATCGGCGAAAGCACGAGTGACCTGGCAGATCGCGTCGGCCTCACGGATGTTGGCCAGGAACTTGTTGCCCAGGCCCTCCCCTTCGCTCGCGCCCTTGACGATGCCCGCGATGTCCACGAAGGACACCGTCGCCGGCAGCAGCTTCTGACTGCCGAACACGGTGGCGAGCTCCGCCAGTCGCGGGTCCGGCAGCGGCACCATGCCGATGTTGGGGTCGATGGTCGCGAACGGGTAGTTCGCGGCGAGGACCTCAGCGCGGGTCAGGGCGTTGAAGAGGGTGGACTTGCCAACATTGGGCAGGCCGACGATTCCGATAGTTAGAGCCACGGGAGCTGATTCTACGGGGCCACGGGCGATCACGCTGCCGGACAGCAGGTGATGTCGCGAACCCCGACCCGGCCCATGGCGGAGCTGGCCGGGCCCGCGGGGGTCCGGCCGGCGCAAGGCCGTCGTTCAGTAGGCGACGGTGAAACGGGTCCGCTGATGCGCTGGCTCCTCGATCTCGTCGACCAGCGCGAGCGCCAGATCCGCGCCGGAGATGAAGGACTCACCGTCCTCGTCGGTCAGCAGCACATCCCCGCCCACACGATAGGCACCCTTCGCCTCACCCGGGGCGAAGCTGCCGAAGCCACCGGCAGGACTGAGGAAGAACCACTCCACACCCTCATCGGACTCCCGCAGGTCCTGCAGGACGGCGTCGAGCACCCGCGGCTCCTCGGCGAACTCCGCCGGAAACTCCGGGGTGTCCACGAGCTTCGGGCCGCCCTCGGCGACCAGGAGCGAACCGGCACCGCCGATCACGCCGAGCCGCACACCCTTCTCCGCTGCGAGCCGGGCGAGAGAGGACTGCACGCCCCGGAAGACCTCCTTGTCCGCCATGTCGCCGCGGGGGGAGAGGGCGGAGACGACTACGTCGGCACCCTCGAGAATGCTCGCGAGGAAGTCTTCCTCCCGTACGTCACCCTGGCGGTACTCGACGCCGTCGACGGGCTTCCCGGCGGCCGTCCGGCTGACGGCGAGGACCTCGTGGCCGCGACGGGCGGCTTCCGCGGCGAGATGGCCTCCGGCGTATCCGGTGCCGCCGAGAATGATGATGCGAGCCATGGACTCTCCTTCCGGGCGCTCTGCTGAGCGCAATATTCGGTGCAGGGCAGATCCGCCCCACCTCCACGACTCAGGTCGTGGGCTTGACACTCACTCTAGGTGACCTAGTCTCTACTGGAAAGTAGGCACCTCACGGTAACCGGCCTCCTGAGGCCCGGGCCCTCGCTCCTCGATCTCTCTGCACCGTCTCCGCCGCACCCCAGGAGCCACCGACATGGCCTTGCTCGACTACGACCCGTATGCGCGCGATTGCCCCTCTCGCCAGTTGCTGGACCGAATCGGCGACCGCTGGACCGTGCTCGTCGTCGGCCTCCTCGAGGACGGACCGCTGCGCTTCTCCGAACTCTCCCGCCGCATAGACGGCATCTCCCAGAAGATGCTCACCCAGACCCTGCGCGCCCTCGAGGCCGACGGGCTGGTGCTGCGCACCGCGTTTCCGGAGATCCCACCGCGCGTCGAGTACGAGCTGACACCCCTCGGCCGTTCCCTCCTGGATCCGTTGCAGGTGCTCGTCGCATGGGCCACGGAGAACATGGGCGAGGTGCAGGCCGCCCGGGACCGTGCGGCCGCCGCCTGAGCGGAGATCCGCGGAGTGCCGGACGCCCCAGGACATGGCTGGGCAGGGGCGCCTGTGCAGGACACGGCACGATGCAGGCGTGGCTCCCCTCGTCCGTCGGACCCCCGTGATGTCCTGATCCCATGAGCGGTACACAGATGCTTCTGCTGGGACTGGTGCTCGGTGCGGCGGTGGGCGCCGTGGCGACCTGGCTGCTCCTGCGCGAGCGGGCCCTGCACCGGGAACGGGGCCGACGGGCGCAGTCCGATGCCGCCGGGGCGCTGCTGCGCCTGGCCGATGAACGCCATGAGCGTGATGTCGCCCGCCGGGACGCCGCCGAGGAGGAGCGCGAGGCCGATCTGCAGCGCACCCTCGCCCCGATCACCGCGACCCTCAGCCACCTCGAACGCTCACTCGCGCGATCCGAGGCCGCCCGGGTCGATGCTGAGGGGGCTCTGCGCTCTCACCTGTCCCAGCTCGCTCAGCGCGCCCAGTCCCTCGAGTCCGGCACCAGCGCGCTCACCGCCGCGCTGCGCGCCCCCACCACCCGCGGCCGCTGGGGCGAGGTGCAGCTGCGCCGGATCGTCGAGGCCGCCGGGATGCTCGAGCACGTGGACTTCTCCGAGCAGCTCAGCGGCACCCGAGCCGACGGGAACGCCGGGCAGCGCCCGGACCTGGTGGTGCACCTGGCCGGCGACCGCCACGTGGTGATCGACGCGAAGGCACCGATGGACGCCTATCTCGACGCGACCGAGGAGACCGACCCGGAGCGCGCCGCAGCCCGCCGGAAGGCGCACGCCAAGGCGCTGCGTCACCACGTGGGAGTGATCTCGTCGAAGGCCTACTGGAAGGCGCTCGGGGACACACCGGAGTTCACGGTACTGTTCGTGCCGAGCGACGGGGTGCTCGCCGCCGCGCTGGAGACGGATCCGGCACTGCTCGAGGATGCCTTCAGCCGCGACGTGGTGATCGCCTCCCCCGCGACCCTCGTCGCGCTGCTGCGCACCGTCGCCCACACCTGGCGCACCGATGCCCTGAACCGAGATGCCCGTGAGGTGCTCGAGACCGGCCGCGAGCTGCACCACCGGCTCGGCACCTTCACCGGCCACCTCGGCAAGGTGGGCCGCTCCCTGGACTCCTCCGTCGCCGCGTTCAACGAGGCGGTGGGCTCGCTGCAGTCGCGAGTGATGGTCACCGCCCGCAAGTTCGAGGAGCTGGGGCTGAGCGGCATTGCGGTGGATGAGGTCGAGCAGCTCACCCGGCGCGCCCGCACCCTCGAGGAGTCGGAGATCGCGGAGCTCGCCGGCCCCGGCACAGCGGCCCTCCCGGAGCATGCGAGACGCTCCGCCGGCTGACCAGCTGGACAGGACTGCCGCTCAGGACTCGGCGGTCGCGCTCTCACCGGTGGGCTTCGTGCGGCTGTCGCTCAGGCCGCGGTTCTTCATCTCCTGGCGCAGTTCGCGCGGCAGGGAGAACATGAGGTCCTCGGTCGCGGTGCGGACCGGCTTCACATCGCCGTAGCCCCGCTCTGCGAGCTCGGCCAGCAGCTGCTGGACCAGCACATCAGGCACCGAGGCACCGGAGGTCACACCCACGGTCTCGACGCCCTCGAACCACTCCTCGCGCAGCTCGGAGACCGAGTCGATGCGATGGGAGGCCTTCGCACCGGCATCCTTGGCGACCTCCATCAGGCGCACGGAGTTCGAGGAGTTCGGGGAGCCGACCACCAGCACCAGGTCCGCGTCGGGGGCGATCTTCTTGATCGCGACCTGACGGTTCTGGGTGGCGTAGCAGATGTCATCGCTGGGCGGCGCCTGCAGGGTCGGGAAGCGCTCGCGCAGCTTGTCGACCGTCTCCATGGTCTCGTCGACGCTGAGGGTGGTCTGGGACAGCCAGACGACCTTCTCGGGATCGCGCACGGTGACCTTGTGGACGTCGTCCGGCGAGTTCACGATCTGCACGTGGTCGGGTGCCTCACCAGCGGTGCCCTCGACCTCCTCGTGACCGTCATGGCCCACCAGCAGGATGTCGTAATCCTCGCGGGCGAAGCGCACCGCCTCCTTGTGGACCTTGGTCACCAGGGGGCAGGTCGCATCGATGGTGCGGAGGTTGCGCTCCTCGGCCATCTCGCGCACCTTCGGGGAGATGCCGTGGGCGGAGAAGATCACGAGCGCACCCTCGGGCACCTCGTCGACCTCCTCGACGAACACGGCGCCCTTCTCCTTCAGGCGATCCACCACGAATTTGTTGTGGACGATCTCGTGGCGTACGTAGATGGTCTCGTCGTAATGCTCCAGGGCACGTTCGACGGCGACCACAGCTCGGTCGACACCCGCGCAGTAGCCGCGCGGCTCGGCAAGAAGGACGGTTCCGGTGCTCACGCCTCCCATCGTAGGAGGGGAAGCACGCTGGTGGCAGAGTGGTGGGGCAAGACTCACCATCCCTCCACAGCCGCCGTGCATCCACAGCCGGGCACGGCTGCGGCGAGCTGTCCGGGCCTCGTGCCAGAGTGGACCCATGACCCAGACCTCCCCCGAGCCGGATGCGGACGGCGGCACGACGCCACGGCCCGCCCTGGCCGCCACCGCAGCGCAGACCACCGCAGAGAATCCATGGCCGCTGCGGCAGCTGTCCGTCAAGGTCGGCGAGTACGTGGCGAGGATGGCTCCGCTCTGGGTCGAGGGCGAGATCGTCCAGCTCAACCGGCGCCCCGGCGCAGGCATGAGCTTCATGACGCTGCGAGACATCGACGTGGACATGTCCTTCTCGGTCCCGGTCCGTGAGCATGTGCTGCGCACCCTCCCGGTCGAGCCGGTCCCGGGTGCGCGCGTGGTGATCCATGCCAAGCCCACCTTCTGGACCAAGCGCGGCAGCCTCCAGCTCGAGGCCGACGACATCCGCCCGGTGGGCCTCGGCGAGCTGCTGGCCCGGCTCGAGCAGCTCAAGCGGGTGCTCGCCGCCGAGGGGCTGTTCGCGGCCTCCCGGAAGCAGCCGCTGCCCTTCCTGCCCCGCGTGGTGGGCCTGATCTGCGGTCGGGAGTCCGCGGCCGAGCGCGACGTGGTGGTCAACGCCCAGCGCCGCTGGCCGGCGGTGCAGTTCGAGATCCGCGAGGTCGCGGTCCAGGGCGTCAAGGCGGTGCGGGAGGTCTCCGCGGCCCTGCGCGAGCTGGACGAGCGGGAGGAGGTCGACGTCATCATCATCTCCCGCGGCGGCGGCTCCCTCGAGGACCTGCTCCCCTTCTCCGACGAGCAGCTCACCCGGCTGGTCGCCGCGGCGAAGACTCCGATCGTCTCCGCCATCGGCCACGAGGTGGACACCCCGCTGATCGACCTCGCAGCGGATGTCCGTGCCTCCACGCCCACTGATGCCGCCAAGCGCGTGGTCCCCGACATCCAAGCCGAGATCGAGCAGCTGGATCTGGGCCGCACCCGACTGCGGGCAGGGATCCGGGCCCGCATCGAGCGTGAGCAGTCCGCGCTGGATGCCCTGCGCTCCCGTCCCGTGCTCGAGAATCCCGCCACGATCCTCGCCGGCCGGGCTGACGAGATCCGATCCCGGATCTCCCTGGCCCGCACCCTGATCGGTTCCCGCCTGGACCGGGCGGCCGACGAGATCGACCATCTGGGACGCCAGGTGCGCTCCCTCAGCCCGCTGGCGACCCTCGAGCGCGGCTACGCCGTGGTCCAGGACGCCGAAGGGACGATCATCCGCGCCCCGGAGGAGTCCGCCGCCGGGCAGGCGCTCTCGGTCCGTGTGGCCGGGGGTCGCTTCGGAGTGGAGCGCACCCTCAGCGACCCGTACACCCCGCCCACCCAGACCGCCCCGTCCGACCAGACCACCCCTTCCGAGGAGCCCCGATGACCCCGAGCACAAGCCCCGAGAACGACCTGACCGCGACCGAGGGCGACCCCACGGCCGGCAGCCGCGCCGTCACACCTGCCGAGGGTGAGCAGCATCTGCCCGCGGATATCGCCGCGCTCTCCTACGAGGCCGCTCGTGACCAGCTGGTCGACGTGGTGCGTCGGCTCGAGTCCGGGCAGGGCGGGCTCGAGGACTCGATCGAGCTGTGGGAGCGCGGCGAGATGCTCGCCCGTCGCTGCCAGCAGTGGCTCGACGGCGCCCGCGAACGCCTCGACGACGCCGTCGCCGCACGGCGCTCGGAGGACGGCACCTCGCGCTGACGCAGCACGACTGCGGGCCGTTCAGCGAAGCGACGTGAGTGCTGCCCCTGCGAGCTCCTCGAGCTCGGCCTGTTCCGCGTTCCCATGGACGAGGACGCCCCAATCCGCGCCCTGACAGGAGATGCCGAGCAGCCCAGCGCCCTGGTCACCGCCGCTGAGGAGGCTGCATTCGGTCCCCTCGATGGTGAGCTCCTCCTCGACGACGACACCCGGCAAGGCGGAGGCGAGCATCGGAGCGCTGACCTCCGACCCCTCGGTGAGAGTGACCAGCTGCCCCTGCGGCGAGGAGTACTGCACGACCCACCGCGGATCCTGCCCGTCGGCGAAACGTGCGGAGCGTTCGCTCCACCCTTCCCCCACCGCGGGCACAGCTACCGGGAACGGCGCGCTGCGCTGCGCACGCTCCGCGCTCGCAGAGACATCCAGCGCAGAGTTCTCCAGCGGCTCCCGCTCCAGATCGCTGCCCACGCCGAAGAAGGCGATACCGATCACGACCACCACGGCCATCGTCAGCGCGAGCGCCCACACCATGTTCCGCAGCACAGTGTTCTTCTTCGACGGCAGCTCATAGGCGGACTTCGGCTGCGAACGGGGAGCCGAGAGTGCTGCCTGCGTAGACGCTGCTGACTGTTCCGGGCGCGCAGTCCGGTCGATCGGCGCGGCGTGCTCCGGAGGTGCGGAGGTCTCATGATCGGGATCGTGCATGGGCCCATTGTCCCTGTAGGCCACCGCATCGGCTGTCAGGGGAGAGTCGCTCTGCCCGTCGACTTCACCACAGGCTCCGCACCACACCTCGCCGCAGTCCATCGGGCGAAGCGCACCATCGCCTGCTCCTGCGTTCGCCCCGCTCCCGGAAACCTGCGATGATCGAGCGGTGACCGCGAGATTCCTGATCGTCGGAGAAGCACTCACTGACATCGTCGTCGACGCCGACGGCGTCCGTCGTGAGCATCCCGGCGGATCCCCCCTGAACGTGGCCGTGGCGCTCAGCCGCCTCGGCCATCCCACCGAGCTCCTCACCCGCATCGGCGACGATCCGCGCGGCGACGCGATCCGTGCCCACCTGGAGGCGTCCGGCGTGCACCTGACGGCAGGCAGCTCGGTCTCCGCACCGACCTCCACCGCGCTCGCGCGGCTGAATGCTGAGGGCGCCGCCACCTACGAGTTCGATCTGCTCTGGGACCCCGACCCGTCGGGCCTGCCCGCCCAGGTCGAGGCGGTGCACACCTCCTCGATCGCCGCCGTGCTGGACCCCGGCGCCCGCACCGTGCTCGATGTGCTGCGCAGCCGTCGAGAGAGCGCCACCATCAGCTACGACCCCAATGCCCGCCCCTCCCTGATGGGGACGCCCGAGCTGGTGCGCGAACGGGTCGAGGCGAGCCTGGCCCTGAGCGATGTGGTCAAGGCCTCGGATGAGGACGTGGCCTGGCTGTACGGCACCGACGACGTCGAGGACGTGGTCGCCTCCTGGCGTTCGCTCGGCCCGGCGCTGACGGTGCTGACCCGAGGCGCCGAGGGCGCGGTGGGCTTCGCCGCATCAGGCCGGGTGCAGGTCTCCCCCGTCGTCGTCGACGCGGTCGACACCGTCGGCGCCGGTGACACCTTCTCCGCCGGGATCCTGGACGCCCTCGCCGCGAAGGGACTGCTGGGGGCTCAGCGCCGCCCGGCGCTGGCCGCGATGCCGAGCGATGACCTCGCCACCGTGCTGAGACGCGCCGCGGCCCTCGCCGCGATCACCGTCTCGCGCGCCGGCGCGAACCCGCCCTGGAGCCACGAACTCAGCTGACCGGCGGCTGCGATCACCACCGTCCCATGGGGAGCGCACGCCCCGGATCACTTCTCCTGCCCCTGTTCGTTCTCACCGATCCACTGCATGACAACCCCGAGGGAGGCCTCTCCATGAACCAGTCCACGACCGCCGCGCAGCAGGACGGCTACCGCATCGAGCACGACACCATGGGCGAGGTGCGGGTGCCTGCCTCAGCCCTGTACCGGGCGCAGACCCAGCGTGCGGTGGAGAACTTCCCGATCTCCGGTCAGGGCCTGGAGCCCGCGCACATCCACGCCCTCGCCCAGGTGAAGAAGGCGGCAGCGCGCGCGAACCAGGACCTCGGGGTGCTGGATCCGGCCATCGCCGACGCGATCGTGGCCGCGGCCGATGCGGTGATCGCCGGCGAGCATGACGATCAGTTCCCGGTGGACACCTACCAGACCGGCTCCGGCACCAGCTCGAACATGAACATGAACGAGGTGCTCGCGACGCTCGCGACGAACGCCGGCACCGAGGTCCACCCCAATGACCACGTGAACTGCTCGCAGTCCTCGAATGACGTCTTCCCCACCTCGGTGCACGTGGCCGTCACCCAGGGCGTCGTCGAGAAGCTGCTGCCCGCGCTCGCCCACCTCGCCACGTCGCTCGAGGCTAAGGCCGAGGCCTGGAAGAGCGTGGTCAAGGCCGGCCGCACCCACCTGATGGACGCCACCCCGGTGACCCTCGGCCAGGAGTTCGGCGGCTACGCGGCATCGATCCGCTACGGCATCGAGCGCGTCGAGGCGGCTCTGCCGCGCACCGCGGAGGTCCCCCAGGGCGGCACCGCCGTGGGCACCGGCATCAACACCCCGATCGGCTTCCCGCAGAAGGTCATCGCGAACCTCGCCGAGCAGACCTCGCTGCCGCTCACCGAGGCGCGCAACCACTTCGAGGCGCAGTCCAACCGCGACGGCCTGGTCGAGATGTCCGGCGCGCTGCGCACCATCGCGGTCTCCCTCACCAAGATCTGCAACGACCTGCGCTGGATGGGCTCGGGCCCCAACACGGGCCTCGGCGAGATCTCGATCCCCGACCTGCAGCCGGGATCCTCGATCATGCCCGGCAAGGTCAACCCCGTGATCCCCGAGGCCGTGCTGATGGTGTGCGCGAAGGTCATCGGCAACGACGCGGCGATCGCCTGGGGCGGTGCACAGGGCTCCTTCGAGCTGAACGTGCAGATCCCGCTGATGGGCACCAGCCTGCTGGAGTCGATCCGCCTGCTCGCCAACGCCTCCACCGTGCTGGCGGACAAGACAGTCGACGGCCTGGTCGCCAACGAGGAGAAGGCCCGCTTCTACGCGGAGGCCTCCCCCTCGATCGTCACCCCGCTGAACAAGCTGATCGGCTACGAGAGCGCCGCGAAGATTGCCAAGCACGCGGTCGCCGAGCGCATCTCCGTGCGCGAGGCCGTCGTCGCTCTGGGCTTCGTGGAGCGAGGCGAGCTCACCGAGGCGCAGCTGGACGAGGCGCTGGACGTGCTGTCCATGACGGCACCGAAGGCCTGATCCCGGTGCCGACCGCTCGGAGTGCCTGAGGGGCGGGCCGGGACGGGCGCTCCAATGCCCAGTGGGACGCCCCGTGCGGTTCCCGAGTGCACCCACTGGCGCTCAGCCAGCATGCGGCATCGCATACGGAGCCCGTGTGCTGGCTGAGCGCCACCGGATGCCGTCGTCACTTCGGCCCCGGACCGGCCCCGGCCCTCGAACCGCGCTACCCTGCCCGGCTTCGGACCTCTGGACCCGCGCCCCGCGCGCCCAGCTCCACGACCTTGACCTGGAGTGCACTCCAGGGGGTTGGCTCGGCGCATGTCGATCCTGCTTCTCGTGCCCTACGCCCTGCTGGCTCTCTCCCAGCTCCTCGCCCTCGTCGCCTTCGCCCAGGCCGCGCCGACCGCCCAGGCCGGGGCGACGGCGCTGGGCGTACCACTGCTCGCTTACCTCGCGGCGGCAATGCTGAGCCTCGGCTCTGCGGGCCTCGCCGCCGTCCCCGCCCGCATCGCAGAGCCGGGCGCTCCGGGGCCTCTGATCGGACTGGGAGTGCTGGGCGGTGTGCTGATCTGCGCCGCTCCGCTACTGTGGGGCAGCACGATCGGGGAGTTCCACCTCAGCCATCATCTGGTGCGGGCGGCGATCGTGGCCGGCTGTCTCGTGCTGTACTCGATGCATGTCGTTGCCCATCGGTGAAGTCTCCCGCCGCAGCGGGCTGAGCCCGGACACCCTGCGCTTCTACGAGCGCGAAGGGCTCCTCCCCGTGCCGGGACGCACCAGCGGCGGCGCCCGCCGTTACGACCCTGCGGTGCTCGACCAGCTCCAGGTGATCTCCACCCTGCGAGGCCTCGGATTCGGGCTGGACCAGGTCCGTGATCTCCTCGCCGCCAAGAGCTCCACCCACTCGGTGAGGGCGCGCATCGACGCTGCCGGCGCGAGCATCGACCGGCTCGAGGCGCTGCTGGACGAGAAGGAGAAGGCCCTGCAGGAGGCACGTGACCTGCTCGGTCAGTGGCGTGACGAACTGGATTCGTGGGAGCCGTGGCCGGATACCCCGCTCCCCCAGTGACTGCGGCCCCGCCATCTGGTCACTACGCCCTCAGCGACGCGGCGGGTCCAGATGCTCCCCGCGGCGGAGGATGGCGAGAAGCATCGCCTGCGTCTCTTCCCAGCGCAGGAACACCTGTTCCCAGGAAAGCCGCGTGACGCGGTACCCGCGCGACGTCAGGTAGAGGTCTCGCGCCCGGTCCGCGTCGTAGCTGAGCGGATCGTCATGGAACTCACGGCTATCGCATTCGATCACCCAGCTCCTGCCCACCAGCAGGTCCATCCGTCGCCGGCCGTCCGGGAACAGCACCTGGGACTTTACGGGAAAGTGTCGTGATTCCATCCACCAGCGCACCGTTGTCTCCGTCCCGGACTCCGCGTCCGCCCGGACCCTGGTGAGCGGTCGACGGATCCGCTGCGGCAGCGAGGCCAGGATCCGGTCCGCCTCGCGCCGGGAGAGCAGTCGCCGATACAGCCCGGACTCGAAGAGCACGGCCGCCTTCTCCACGGGGAGGCAGTGTGCGGCATGTGTGAGGACGAGGTCGAGGGCGGGGACGGGGTCGAGGCCGGGCCAGGACCGGAGCGCGGGACCGTGCAGGACGATCTCCTGCTCCTCGGCCAGCGTGATGACCTTCCCCGCCATGCGCCGCACAGGGTGCGCGCGGGCATTCCGCAGCTCCTCACCGACACGCAGCAACCGCGGACGGAACACATGGAAGCCGGTGTGCGGCGGCGTCCACAGCCCGTGCAGTGATGCCCCGTCCAGACAGGTGGGCCGCACCCCGAGGCGCAGCATCCGGACGACGCCCAGCGGCGCCTCCTCCGTGACGTACCAGGGTTGGACGCTTCTCATCGTGCCGTTCCCCAGCCAGCGCCGGACCGCATACTGAGAGACTCCGTCCGCATGGAGGAGTGTCTTGTGCCGAATGCCCGTGAGCTCCATGCCAGAGAGGGAAGCATCGACGCCGTCGCGGGGTCGGCGTACGGCCTGCGCCGTGGACCGACCGGCGCTGTGGAGGAGAGGTGACCGCAGCCGGAGCGGGCGCACCCGCCCACAGCACGCCCCGCCCACAGGCAGGCGCATCCGCACCAGCTCCCCGGCCAGGACGGCACCTGAGCCCGATTGCATCCACTGGCGCTCTGCCAGCACGCATCCCCGTATACGGCCCCCGCATGCTGGCTGAGCGGCACCGGATGACGAGTCCGCGCCGAGAACCGGGTCCCGTGGCAGACCTGGTCCCACCAGTGCCACGGCACGCCCACCCCGTCCCAGGCTCCGTTCCGCTCGGCCCGCACTGCCCCGCGGCGCTGACACTCCGCCCGGCTCGCGCCTCAGAACACCGGCTCGTCGAGCACGTGCGTGACCAGCTCGGCGACCTTGGAGCGCTCGGAGCGCTGCAGGGTGACGTGCGCGAACAGGTCCTTCTCCTTGAGCGCCTCGACCACGGAGGCGATCCCGTCGTAGCGGCCGATGCGGAGGTTGTCGCGCTGGGCCACGTCGTGGGTGAGCACCACCCGGGAGTTCTGCCCGATGCGGGAGAGCATCGTCAGCAGCACGTTGCGTTCGAGGGACTGGGCTTCGTCGACGATCACGAAGGCGTCATGGAGGGAGCGGCCGCGGATATGGGTCAGGGGCAGCACCTCGAGCATGCCGCGGGAGAGCACCTCGTCGATCACGTTCTGGGAGACCATCGAACCCAGCGTGTCGAACACGGCCTGGCCCCAGGGGCCCATCTTCTCGCCCTGGTCACCGGGGAGATAGCCCAGCTCCTGGCCACCCACGGCGAACAGCGGGCGGAACACCATGATCTTGCGCTGGGTACGACGCTCGAGCACGGCCTCGAGCCCTGCGCACAGTGCCAGCGCGCTCTTGCCGGTGCCGGCGCGGCCGCCGAGGGAGACGATGCCGATGGACTCATCCTGGAGCAGGTCGATCGCGATCCGCTGCTCGGCCGAGCGCCCGGCCACCCCGAACACGGTCTGATCACCTTCGACCAGTCGGACCTGCCGATCACGGGTGACCCGTCCTAGGGCGGAGCCACGCGGGCTGGTGATCGTCAGTCCGGTATGGACAGGCTGATGGGCCACCTCGGAGATCTGGACCGCCTGGCCGTCATAGAGGTCCGTCATCGTCTGCTCGTCGACCGTGGTGGTGACCATGCCCGTGTAGCCGCGGTCGCGTGCCAGCTCCGCGCGGTACTCCTCGGCGTGGATGCCCGATGCACTCGCTTTGATCCGCATCGGCAGGTCCTTCGAGACGAGCACCACGTTCTTGCCCTCGAGCTGCAGGTTCTTGGCGACGGCGAGGATGCGGGTGTCGTTGTCTCCGAGGCGGAACCCGTCCGGCAGGGAGGCGGGGTTCATGTGGTTGAGCTCGACGTGCACGTGCCCGCCGTCCTTGCCGATCGGCAGCGGCTGGGCGAGGTTCCCGTGCAGCTCGCGCAGATCGTCCAGGAGGCGCAGGGCCTGGCGGGCGAAGTAGCCGAGGTCCGGATGATGGCGCTTGGCCTCGAGCTCCGTGACCACCACGATCGGGAGCACGATGTCGTGCTCGGCGAAACGGTGCAGGGACAGCGGATCCGAGAGCAGCACCGAGGTGTCCAGGACGTAGGTGATCACACCCGTCTCGACCTCGGCGAGCATCTGCTGCGCAGCGCCGGGCAGCAGCGAGGGCACCACGGGGGCGCCGTCGGGGTTCGCGGCCCCGATCACCGACGCCCCGGTGCGAGTGCCGAACGATGCCGTGCCGTCGGCGGCGGGCATCGTCTCGCGAGTGGTGATGGTCTCTTCCATGGGAGCCTCCCGAGATCGAGCGGATGCCTGGACCATAGCCGCGCCGGCAGCCGCCATCGGGCGCGTCCCGCAGGGTGCGGGGACGACGTTCACCCGATCGTCATCGGGAGTTCTGCAGGGCTCCCGATGGACTCCAGTGTGCCACCGGTCACAGGGTGCGCTGGGGAGGTGGGGCCGAGAATTCGACACACCGTACCGCCTCCCGCCTCACCCGGGCCGGGACCGGACGCGCTTCGCTCAGGCGCCGTAGCGGCGTTCCCGGCGACAGAAGTCCCGCAGCGCCCGCAGCAGATCGATCCGTCGGAAGCCGGGCCAGTAGGTCTCGCAGAACCAGTACTCCGAGTGCACGGACTGCCAGAGCAGGAAGCCGGAGAGCCGCTGCTCGCCGGAGGTGCGGATGATGAGGTCCGGGTCGGGCTGACCTCGGGTGTAGAGGTGCTCGGCGATCGAGTCGACGCTGATGGCGGAGGCGACCTGTTCCCCGTCGAGACCCTGCGCGGACAGGTCGCGCACGAGCTCGCGCACGGCGTCGACGATCTCCTCGCGGCCGCCGTACCCGATGGCGACATTCACGGTCAGCGTCGATTCACGGGCGACCTGCTCCTGGGCCCGGGCGATCCCGGCACGCATCTCCTCCGGCAGCGCCTCGGCATTGCCGGTCAGCCGCACACAGTGGCCGGCCTCGATGATCTGCTCGATGGTGCCGGTGATGATCTCGTAGAGCGCGACGAGCTCCTCGGGCGGGCGGCGCAGATTGTCGGTGGAGAGCATCCACACGGTGACCAGCGGGATGTCGAGCCCTTCGCACCAGGAGAGGAACTCGAGGATCTTGGCGGCGCCGACGCGATGGCCATGCTCGGTGGACTCGCCCGCCTCCTTCGCCCAGCGGCGGTTGCCGTCCACGATCACGCCCAGATGCTGAGGGAGCGAGAAGGACTCGAGCTCCTTGCTGAGCCGGCGCTCGTAGACGCGATAGAGGAGACCGTCGTCGTCCATGGCAGCCTCCGTTCCGTCCTGCAGATGCTCTTGGGTGCCCGCGCCGCAGATCATCCTCCGCGGCGCCGCAGCGACGCGCGGTCCTGGGCGCTGGGGCGTACGTCTCCATTATCGGGCACGGCCCGGCGAGGTCCCGACGAACCCGGGAAATCGACACCGGATGGACACAGCGAGCACACCATTAACCTACGGCCCCGTAAGTTACGGTGTTCCCATGAATTACGGAATTCGACACGAGGGCGACGGACAGCCCTCCGGGCACCACTCCGACCCTCCAGATCACGCGCAGTCCGCGGCCGCGCTCGAGGATCCCGCCGCGCGCGAGCTCTTCGAGGCGACGTCGAGCAGCGGCGGCACCGAGCTGCCGACCGACGAGGACCTGCCCACCGCCGAGAACTTCCCGTTCGCCCCGCGCACCCTCACCCGGGCGATGGCTCGCCGGGCCACCCACCTGGGCCTCCAGCTGCCGAAGCCGCGCCTGCGCGGGATGCTGCACCTGATCGCGTTCCCTGCCACGTTGGTGGTGGGGCTGCTGCTGGTCGCTGTCGGCGACACACTGCTGATCCGTCTCGCCTGCGCGGTCTTCGTGCTCACCGCGGGCCTGCTGTTCGGCATCAGCGCGGTCTACCACCGCGGCACGTGGACCCCGCAGAAGGCGATCATGCTGCGGCGCTTCGACCACGCGAACATCTTCCTGATCATCGCCGGCACCTACACCCCGATCGCCGTGGCGATGCTCGAGCCGGGCTCGGCCCGCACCCTGCTGGCGATCGCGTGGGGCGGTGCGCTGGTCGGCGTCTGCTTCCGGCTGTTCTGGACCGGGGCCCCGCGCTGGATCTACGTGCCCGCCTATGTCGCGCTGGGCTGGGTGGCGGTCTTCTACATGCCGCAGCTGCAGGCCAGCGGCGGCTGGGCCGTGGTCTGGCTGCTGGCGTTCGGCGGTCTCGCCTATACGGCGGGCGCGGTCATGTATGCGCTCAAGCGCCCGAACCCCTCACCGGCCTGGTTCGGATTCCACGAGCTCTTCCATGCCGGCACTCTGATCGGCTTCGGCTGCCACTTCGCGGCAGTCGCAGTGACTGTGATCTGACGAGTCGCCGTGATCTGACGAGTGGCCGTGATCAGCCGCGGGATGCGCTCTGACGGTCGCCGCTCAGCGGTCCTCGGCGGAGGGCGGGGTTCCGTTCTCGGGTCGGTCGCCCGCCGCGTCCTCCGACCCGGCTGCCGGCTGCTCCGAGGTCGGCTCGGCGACGACCGGCTGGCCCTCCGCCGGCTGCCCATCCGCCGGCTGCCCATCCGCCGGCTCACTGTCGATCTCCTCCGCCGTCGGCTCGGCCTCGGCGCGCTCTTCGGCGCGCTCCTCTGCCTCGATCCTCTCCTGAACCCGGGCCCGGGCCTGGACTCGGCGGGTATGGCGGGTCATGCTGATCGCGAGCAGCACCACCAGGACCGCCATCACGAAGGTCGCATAGAAGCCCGGCAGACCCGGCGAGACGGTGACGGAGTTGAACTCCTCGCCGTCCGACGGGTTCGGTGTGGCCAGCAGCACGCCCGCCTCGAACAGCAGCTGTGCCCCGTTCATGCACGTGCTCCGACGTGCTCGTTGCGCAACCCGGCGAACAGGTCCGTCTCGGGAAGCTTGACCCCGATCCGAGAGATGTGCAGCTCGTAATCCTCGGTGCCCCAGGCAGCGGTCTCGGCCTCGTGCGAGACGCGGAAGAAGAAACCTTCGGGGTCGATCTGGGTGGCGTGCGCCCGCAGCGCATCATCCCTCACCGCGAGGTAGTCGCGGACGTCGACGCGCGTGGTCAGCAGCCGATCATGGCTCTCGTCGTAGCGCTGGAGCATCTGGTCGAGCTCCTCGTTCGGCGTCCCCTCGGTGTGCAGGTGCCGGCTGACCGCCGAGAACCGCTGCCGGTGGAAGCCGCTGTTGTAGTAGAGCTTCGCGATCGACCAGGGCTCGCCCAACTCGGGCGCGAAGTCGGGATCCGCCGCCAGATCGAAGGCGGCGACGCTGATCCGGTTGACCTGGATGTGGTCGGGATGCGGGTAGCCGCCGTTCTCGTCATAGGTGGTCATCACGTGGGGACGCAGACGACGCACGGCCTCGACCAGCGGGCGCACCGCCTCCTCGATCGGGGTGGCGGCGAAGCTCCCGGCCGGCAGCGGCGGAAGCGGGTCACCCTCAGGGAGCCCCGAATCGATGAAGCCCAGCCACTCGTGGTTCACGCCGAGGATCTCCTTGGCCCGCTCCATCTCCTGGCGACGGATCCCGGGCAGGGTCTCGGCAGTCACGGTCGGGTCATCACGCAGGCGGGGATTGAGCACGTCGCCGCGCTCTCCCCCGGTGCAGGTGATGACCGTGACCTGGACACCCTCGCGCGCATATCGGGCAGTCGACCCGGCACCCTTGGACGATTCGTCGTCCGGATGCGCGTGGACGGCCACCATCCGCAGTGGTTCATCGGAAGCGGGCAGCTGGACGGTCACGGGACTCCTCGGAGGCGGCAGAACGGGGTCGGGGCCCTCAGCGTTACTGTGCACACTGCGCACAGAATCGGTGGGGTGCACCAGCGTCCGATCGTACGCCACCCCTGCTGGGTGGAACTGGAAGGAGCGGAGAAGTCCGGCCGACGTGACCAGCACCTCCCCTACATCGTGGGACGCCCACGGGGAGCATTCGGGTGAGGTCTGGGAGACTGACCCCATGAACGACGTCAGGGAGCGGCATACCGACCGCTATGGGAAGCCGCTCGTCGGCCGTCGCACCGCACGCACGCTCCTCGCGCTCGCCGCCGCAGTGTTCGCCGCAGTCGTGCTCTATGTCGGCATCCAGTCCGCGAGCACCCCGGTCCGTTCCGAGATGCTCGCCTACGAGCATCTCGCTGAGGATTCGATCGCGGTCGACTTCATCGTGACCATGGATCCGGGCACCGAGGCGAGCTGCCAGATCCAGGCGCTGAACAAAGGCCGTGCGCAGGTCGGTTTCGTGGAGAAGGTGATCCCCGCCCAGGAGGACCGTCGTACTGCGCACCACGTCGAGATCTCCACTCAGGGCGATGCGGTCTCCGCAGAGGTCGTCAGCTGCTCCGCGCTCTGAAGCTGCACCTGCGCCCGCACCTCCCGGCCGACCATGCTGTCGGCCCGTCCGCGAGGATTACTCGAGGGGCGTAAACGTGCCGGGGGTCCCCAGGAAAGCGTTCTGCGCGGTGTAATGTATTCCGGAATCGGCTCCCTGCCGATTCATCATCACCCGCACACGGGGCGCATGAGGACATGTGCCCCGTGATTCGCGTATTGGGGCCCGTTTCCCGATGCGCTCTACCGAGGACGACAGGAGTGAACCCATGAGCAGCCAGCCAAATGGCGCCTGGCTCACCCAGGACGCGTACGACCGCCTGACCAAGGAGCTCGCGGAGCTCGAAGGTCCCGCACGCGCAGAGATCACCGAGCGCATCGCCGCAGCTCGTGACGAGGGGGACCTGAAGGAGAACGGCGGATATCACGCCGCTCGTGAAGAGCAGGGAAAGATGGAGGCCCGGATCTCGGATCTCCAGCGTCTGCTGAAGAACGCCGTGGTCGGCGAGGCTCCGAAGGATGACGGCGTGGTCGAGCCCGGCATGGTCGTGGGCATCACGATGGCCGGCAAGGAGCGCACCTTCCTGCTCGGCAATCGCGAGATCGCCGACGGTGACGACGACCTCGAGGTGTACTCCTCCGAGTCGCCGCTGGGCAGCGCGATCCACGGCTCCCGGGTCGGTGACACCGTCGAGTACACGGCACCGAACGGGAAGACGTTCTCGATCGAGATCCTGACGGCCACGCCCTACAAGGCGTGACCTGAACGGCATGACGTGAACGGCATGCTGAGCCGCCCTCGAGCGCGAAGCAGCACGTGAAGGAAGGCCCCCACCTCAGTAGCTGCTGGAGTGGGGGCCTTCCCTCATGCGTTCGCAGGACGTCCGGGGTGAGGAGCGGAACTCAGGCCCCATGTCCGTCGTTGCGCGGCGCGCCCTCGCGCGAGGGATCCTGCGGTCCCCCCTCGCGCGAGGGGTCCTGCGGCGCGTCCTGCGCCGCGGCCCCTCCTGCATCGGCTGCGGAAGTTCCCGAGGCCGGACGATCAGCGCCGGGGGCTGGATCCACGGGAGTCTGTTCAGCGGTGCTGGTGGCGGTGGTCGCTGCGCCACCAGTGGTCTCCCCTCGGGAAGCGGCCTCACTCCCACCGGCCGCACCGGCAGGACGCTGCGACGCGGGCCGCAGCGCGGCGAAGCCAGGGACCGCGAGCTTGGTCCCGCCACCGCTCGCCCCGGCCGGGACCGAGTCCTGTCTCCCGGAGAGGGAGGCGAAGAACTCGCCGCTCGCCCTGTCCTCCCCGAGCTCAGGGCTCGGGTCCCTGCCCACCACGTACAGCAGCGTGGCATTGACGAAGGCGATCACCGGGATCGCGAACAGCGCGCCCGGGATGCCGGCGATCATCGCACCACCGGCGACTCCGAGGAACACCGCCAGGGGGTGCAGCTCGACAGCCTTGCCCATCAGGAACGGCTGGAGCACATTGCCCTCGAGCTGCTGCACCGCGAGCACGATCGCCAGCATGATGAGTGCGCCGACCCAGCTGTTCAGCACGAGGACAAGCAGCACGGCGATCGCACCGGAGGCGATCGCGCCGACCAGCGGGATGAAGGAGAACAGGAACACGAGGAGCCAGATCGGCACCGCATAGGAGCCCAGTCCCAGCGCCACCATGCCGATCGCGATGCCGATGGCGTCCACGGCCGCGACCAGGATCTGGGTGCGGATGTACGCCGACAGCGCCTTCCAGCCCCGGCGGAACGCCTCATGGGTGGGAACCCGTGCTGCGGGCGGCAGCAGGCCCACCACCCAGCGCCAGATCCCGGCCCCGCCCGAGAGCAGGAAGAACAGCGTGAACAGAGCCACCACGATGCCGGTGGCGAGGTTGCCGAGCACCGCAGCGGTGCTCACCGCACCGCTGACCAGCTGCCCGGAGTACTGCTGGAGCTGCTCGAGCCCCTCGTCGATCGCCGCGTTGATCATCGGCGTGTCGATCTGGAAGGTCGTGGTCGCCCAGTCCACGAGACCCTCGAAGCCCGTGACGGCCTTGTCCTGGATGTCCTCGAACTGCGCGAACAGCTGGCGTCCGGCCAGCGTGAACATCCCTGCGATCACCAGCAGCAGACCGAGCAGCGCGATGCCGCTGGCGGCGGCGCGACCGAGGAAGGTGTAACGGGTGAGGACCTTGACGATCGGCGTCAGCAGCGCGGCGAGCAGAATCGCGATGAGAACCGGGATCACGAGGGTGGTGACCTGCAGCAGTCCCCAGATGAGCAGGGCGGAGGCCGCGACGACGACGATGAGCCGCCAGGACCACGCTGCAGCCCGACGGACTCCGAGCGGGATCTCCTCGACCTCCGGGGCGAGGTGCGAGGCCCTCGGGGTGGGGCGCAGCTTCGACATGGGACTCCTTCCGTGAGCCACAGCGGCTCAGAGGCATCCTAATCACGCGTGCCAAGCCTTCTGCACGCATCTGTACGCGAGCACAGCCCCGGGGCCGACGAAGGTCGACCCCGGATTCACCGAGCGGGGGGCCTGCGCCTGCTCTCGCGAGAACTACCGTGATCTCATGCACAGCGAGCTCCCTTCCTCCTCTCCCGCTCTCGAGGTCCCCCGCGCCGATCTCTCCGGGGCATCTCCCGCTCCGTCGGGGTCGACCCCCGCGCCGCACCCGGTCAGCGGGGCCGCCGCGCCGGGCCCGGCCAGCGGGGTGGCCGCGCCGATCGCCGCCGATGCGGCGATCCCGGAACGGACCGCGCTGTCGATCCGGGGGCTGCGGAAGTCCTTCGACAAGACGGAGGTCGTCCACGGAATCTCCCTCGACGTCCCCCGCGGCTCCTTCTACGGGATCGTGGGTCCCAACGGGGCGGGCAAGACGACCACGCTGTCGATGGCCACCGGCCTGCTGCGTCCGAACGGCGGCACCGCCCATGTGCTCGGGCACGACATGTGGGCCGAGCCACAGCAGGCCAAGGCCCTGCTCGGGGTCCTCGCCGACGGGTTGCGCACCTTCGACCGACTGACCGGTCGGGAGCTGCTCACCTATGTGGGACTGGTGCGAGGGATGAAGGCCGAGGTGGTCGAGGAGAGGATGGAGTCGCTGCTGGCAGCACTGGATCTCGCCGGTGAGGACGGCAAGCTCGTCGTCGACTACTCCGCCGGCATGACCAAGAAGATCCTGCTGGCCAGCGCGCTGCTGCACGCGCCCCGGCTGCTGGTGCTGGATGAGCCGCTCGAGGCGGTCGATCCGGTCTCCGCGCAGGTGATCCGCAAGATCCTCACCGCCTATGTCGCCGGCGGCGGCACCGTGGTGCTGTCCAGCCATGTCATGGAGCTGGTCGAGGGGCTGTGCAGCCACGTCGCGATCATCGCCGACGGCGAGCTGCTGGCCGATGGCACGCTCGACGAGGTGCGCCGCGGCGGGAGCCTGGTCCAGACCTTCATCGACCTGGTCGGCGGCGGCGACGTCGCGGAGGGGAGCCTGTCGTGGTTGGAGTCCTGAGCAGCGAGCACGCCGCCACCGCCTCGGCGGCGGGAGTCCACCACGGCGAGGTCTCGCAGAAGCGCCTCATCCGCCTGCAGCTGGCGCTCAAGTGGACGCTGTGGAAGCGGTCCTACCGCAAGAACATCGGCAAGCTGATCGGCACCATCTTCGGTGTGCTCTACACCCTCGGTGCACTGGTGGGCCTGGTGTTCCTGTTCCTGGGCACCACCCTGTGGGCGGGAGAGGGCTCGACCTTCCCGCTGATCGTGCGGGGCCTGGGAGCACTGACCGTGCTGCTGTGGTTCCTGATCCCCGTGGTCGCCTTCGGCCTCGACGACACCCTGGACCCTCGTGCCTTCGCCCTGTTCCCGCGCAGCGCGAAGGAGCTCCAGCCGGGCATGTTCGCCGCCGCGGCGCTGAGCCTGCCGAGTCTCCTCACGCTGATCGCGATCGCGATCGCGACCGGTTTCGAGCTGCTGTGGCTGATCGTGTTCGGCCAGGGTGCGGTGTGGATCATCCTGGCCGCGCTCGCCGTGATCCCGGCGAATCTCGCCGCCTTCGCCCTGTGCCTGCTGCTGCCGCGTGCCTGGTTCGCGCATTCGGCGAGCCGTGCCTCCTCTCGCAGCGGGCGGGAGGTGGGAGGGATCCTCGGCTTCCTGCTCCTCTTCGTGGTGATCTACGGCTTCTCGCTGGGCATGCAGCGCGTCTCCGACCTCGACTTCGCCCTGCTGGAGCGCGTGATGCCCACGGTCGTCGAGGTGCTGGCGTGGACTCCCGTCGGTGCTCTCTTCGCCGTGCCGATGGACCTCGCGGAGGGCCGGGTCCTCACCGCGCTCGTCCGTGCGCTGATCGGCGCGGTCACGATCGTGGTGGTGTGGCTCTGGTGGCGTCGTTCGATCGACGCCTCCCTCACCTCGGCGCTCACCGGGGACACCTCCTCGGGGGACATCAAGGTCTCGCCGCTGGTGCCGCGTCTCGTGGCCCCGAGCGCTTTCGGTGCGGTGATGGGCAAGTCGCTGCGTTACTGGCGCCGCGACACCCGCTATCTCGCGGCACTCGGCATCTATCCGGTGATCATCGTGTTCTTCGTGGCGATGGGGTTCATGCTCCCGGAATCACGGCCCATGATGCTCGCGATGACGATCCTCATGTGCGGGATGAGCGGGATCAGCCTGTCCAACGAGGTCGGTTTCGACGGTCCGTCGGGATGGGTCAACATCGTCACCGGGCTGCCCTCCCGTGCGAACCTCACCGGCCGCATCGCCGCCCAGGCGGTGCTGATGGTGCCGGGCGTGGTGGTGGCGACGATCGCGATCCCGCTGCTGTACGGGATGGCGGAGCTGATGCCGATGACGGTGATGATCTCCCTGGGGGCCATGGCCTGCGGCTGGGGCATCTCGATGGTGGTCAGGGTGCTGCTCCCCTATCCGAGCTCACCTCCCGGCACCAACCCGATGAAGGACAAGTCCGCCTCGAGCTCGAACGCGATGATCGCGATGACCGTGGCGATGGTGGGCGTGTTCGTGCCGCTGATCCCGGCGATCGGCATCGGCATCTGGGGTGCCGTCTCGGGCAGCCTCCCCCTCACCCTGCTCGCGGGGGTGCTCGCGCTGGTCGCCGGGGCGATCGTGTTCCTGGTGGGTCTGCGGATCGCCGTGGTGCGGCTGGATGCTCGGTACCCGGATGTGTTCCAGAAGGTCCGCAACCATGTCTAAGGCTCCCGAGCCCGAGGACCCGGTGCGGCATGGACGGGGCTAGGTCAGGTCGCGCTCCATGACCAGCGCGTCGATCCGTCGGCCGCGGATCCGGTAGTAGCCGCGCCGGCGGTCGATCTCCCGGTACCCGGCCGCCGTGTAGAAGGCTCGCGCCCGGGTGTTGTCCTCCCGCACCTCGAGCAGCATCCGCTCGGCGCCGCCCGCCCGCGCCTGCCCCTCGCACCAGCCCAGCAGCGCCCGACCGATGCCGGCGCCCTCGCGGCGGGTGCCGATGGTGTGCAGGTCGGCGATGTCCCCGGCGAGCATGATCCCGGCGTAGCCGAGCATCTCGCCCTTCCCCTGCGGTCCGGTCGCGGCGATCACATAGCGGCGGTCGGGGTGCTCGATCTCGGCGGCGAGCTGGAAGACGTTCCAGGCCTCGTCGGGGAACAGCTCGAGCTCGGCGAACGCGATCTCCTCGACGTCCTCGATGCTCGCCGGGCGCAGCGCCCAGCCGTCGCCGGCGTGCACTGCGGCTGGCGCGACAGCCGGCTCCGCGGCCGGCTCAGCGGGCCGACGGGCCGACTCCGCGGTCCGACGGGCCGACCCTTCGTCGACCGGGTCTGCAGGGCCTCTCATCTCAGCGCCCCAGGGCGCTCTTGCGTGCGGTGGGCTTGGCCGCATCGGGCTCGCGCAGGTACATCGGCTCGGTGCTGCTGAGGTCCTCGCCCCGCGCGCTCAGCGCGGCGGCGGCGAGCAGCAGATGCCCCGCGTCGACATGCACCAGCTCCGCGGTGGCAGGCAGCAGCTCCGGATAGATCCCGGTCCCGGAGCCGACGAGGATGTCGCAGGCGGTGAGCTCGTCGGCGACCGCTGCCGGGGCATCGACCGCGGGGTCGGCGATGCGGGTGACCTCACCGCTCACCCCCCGGCGATAGCGGGCGTGGTAGACCTCGCGGCGTCGCGCGTCGAGGGCCACCCCGACGGTGAAAGCACCCTCGTGCGCAGGCCCTTCCTGCGCGGAGCCGAGCCCGGCGAGCGCCTGGTGGGCGAGGCCATCGAGGGAGCTGAGCCCGTACAGGGGCACCCCGAGCACCGCGGCGATCGAACGGGCCGAGACCAGCCCCACCCGCAGGCCGGTGAAGGGCCCCGGACCACGGCCCACGACGATGCCGGTGAGCTCGGACCGCTCCACGCCTGCGGCCGTCAGCACCTCGTCGATCAGGGACAGCAGCACCTCGTCATGGTGGCGGGAGCGCTCGTCGGCCCGGACCTGCAGGATCTCGGGCGCGGGGCCGGTGAGCTCGCCGCGGGCGACGGCGACGCTCACCGCCCCGGAGGTGTCGATTCCCAGCAGCATCAGCGGTTCTCCTCGGTGGAATCGGCGACCCCGGTGGACTCGGTGGATTCGGCGGCCAGGGCGATCCCGTCGGGGCCCGTGACGGTGGCCAGCGCTGCCTCGAGGCGGATGATCGCCGGCTCGTCCCAGCGGGGGCCGTGCGGGGTCAGGCGCAGGGTGCGCGGTTCGTCGGGGTCGTGCGGATCGTCGACGTGGTCCGGGCGCTCGAGCTCGACCATCAGGTACGAGTCGACGAGGTGCTCGACCCGGTCGCGACCCCACTCCACGACCGTGACGGCGCGGTCGAGATCTGCTTCGAGGTCGAGGTCGTCGATGTCGCCGCCCCCACCCAGCCGATAGGCATCCACATGCACGAGATCTGGGCCCGCGCCGAGGTTGGGGTGGACCCGTTCGATGACGAAAGTCGGGGAGGCGACGGGGCCGCGCACGCCGAGCCCCGCGCCCAGTCCCTGGGTGAAGGTGGTCTTGCCGGCGCCCAGCGGTCCGTCGAGCACCAGCAGGTCACCGGGCTTGAGCACCGCGGCCAGGGCCTGGGCCACCGTGCGGGTGCCCTCGGCGTCGCGGGTGCGCA
Source organism: uncultured Brachybacterium sp. (assembly GCF_947500705.1). Lineage (GTDB taxonomy): Bacteria > Actinomycetota > Actinomycetes > Actinomycetales > Dermabacteraceae > Brachybacterium. Next base: position 173,043 of record NZ_CANMSY010000001.1, read on the forward strand.
CGGGCAGTGCGCTCATGCGCGCACCTCGCGGGTGACGCGCCCGGAGACGGAGGTGAGAACCTCGTAGGGGATGGTGCCGGCAGCCCGCGCCCAGTCATCGGCGGTCGAGGCGGCGGGGGCGTTGGGGGCGCCTCCCGCGTCGCCGAAGACGAACACCTCGTCCCCGGCGCGGGCGCCCGTGTCCGGGCCCAGGTCGATGACGATCTGGTCCATGCTGATGCGACCCACCTGCGGCGCCCGGCGGTCGCCGGACTCGGTGCGCACGATCACGGTGCAGCGGTCGCCGGCGGCACGGTGGAGGCCGTCGGCGTAACCGATCGGCACCAGGCCGAGGCACGTGGCATGGTCGGTGCTGCGGAGGCGGCCATAGCCGATGCTCTGACCCTCCGGCACCTCCTTGACCAGCGCGAGGCGGCTGGTCAGCGTCATCGCCGGGCGCAGCTGCACCTCCGTGGGCACCGGCGGGTAGCCGTACAGCGCGATGCCGGGCCGCACGATGTCGCGGTGCAGGTCCGGGCGGGTGAGGGTCGCGGCCGAGTTCGCGATGTGCTGCAGCGGGATCGGGCCCACCTCCTCGGCGAGCGCTGCACAGGCGGAGTCGAACAGCTCCACCTGCTGATCGGTCGCCGGATCGGAGGGATCATCCGCCGTGGTGAGGTGGGTCCAGGCGGCGGTGAGCTGGATGAAATCGTCCTCCCGCATGGCGGCGCCGATCTCCCGGATCTGCCAGGGCAGCACGCCGTTGCGCCCCATTCCGGTGTCGATCTTCAGGTGCACGCGGGCGCGGCGGTCGGCCTGCCGGGCGGCGTCGGCCACCAGCGCCAGCATCTCCGGGGAGCCGACGGAGATGTCCACCCCGGAGCTGAGCACCTCGGGCAGCACGGTCCGTGCGGTGTGCGGCTCGTACAGCCAGGTGAGGATCTGCGCATCGAGCCCGGCGCGGGCGAGTGCCAGCGCGCTCGCGGGGTGGGCGACGCCGAGCCAGGTGGCGCCACCCTCGATCGCGGCGCGGGCCGCGGTGAGCATGCCGTGCCCGTAGCCATCGGCCTTCACCACCGCCATCAGGGCCGTCTGCTCCTCGAGCAGGGTGCCGAGGGCGCGGGTGTTCTGCGTGATCGCCGAGGGGTCGATCACGGCCCGGTTGGGCACGTGCCGGGGGTCCTCGGCAGGGATCGGGATGGTCATCGGGCTCCTTGGATCACGGCTGGGCGCCTGCCAGGATAGACCCGATCGCGGCAGGCAGGTGAGTGGCCACCTCGAGGGCGACCAGCGGGTGCAGGCCGTCGTGGGAGGCGAGGCGGCCGGCGCGGCCGTGGAGGATCGCGGCGAGCGCGGCGGCGTCGGGGCCGGGAAGCCCCGTGGCGAGGAGGGTGCCGAGCACCCCGGTGAGCACGTCTCCGGTGCCGGCGGTCGCGAGCTGCGGGGTCGCGTCGTCCTGGGTGCGCAGCGGACCGCCGGCCCCAGGGGCGATGAGGGTGATCGCTCCCTTGAGCAGCACGGTGGCGCCGGTGGCCTCGGCGAGGGCGGGGGCGAGCAGCAGGCCGGGCAGATCGGGATCCACACCCAGGCGGCGGGCGAGGCGTTCGGCTTCACCGCGGTGCGGGGTGAGGACCACGTCGGCGCCGAAGCGGTGTTCGGGGGTGAGGGTGCCGAGGGCCCCGGCGTCGATCACGCCGCGCGCGATGGTCCCTTCCCCTGCACCGTCCCCTGCGCCGTCTCCCGCCCGCAGGCAGTTCACTCCCGCGACGGCGCGAGGGTCCTCGGTGGCGAGCCCGGGGCCGACGACGAGCGCGTCGGTGCGGCCGACGGCGGCGAGATCCACGGCGTCCGGACCGCCGAGGGCGCGCTCGACGCGGTGCCCGACGACCTCCGGCCGCTCGCGCAGCACCAGGTCGAGGACGGTCTGCGGGGCGAGGCAACGGACCATTCCGGCGCCGGTGCGGGAGGCGCCGGAGACGGCGAGCACCGCCGCGCCCGGGTACTGCTCGCTGCCGGCGGCGAGCGCGACCACGCCGCGGGTGTACTTGGTGGCGTCCCGGTCCGGCTGCGGCAGCAGGCTGCGGGCATCGGCCTCCTCGAGCCGCAGCACCGCGGGGGTGGCGGGCAGGTGCGGGGCCAGTCCCAGGTCCACGAGGTGGAGCGTGCCGGCGCGCTCGGCACCGCCGGGCAGCAGCAGAGCGGCCTTGACCGCCCCGAAGGTGACCGTCTCGGTGGCGTGCAGGGCCTCGGGGGCGGCCTGCCCGGTGGTGGCGTCGACGAAGCTGGGCAGATCGACCGCGATCACCGGGAGTCCGCTCGCGCGCACCAGCGCCAGCAGCGGGACGAGCTCAGCGGGAACCTCGGGGCGGCCGCCGATGCCGAGCATCGCATCGAGCACCAGCGTGGTCCGGGTCAGATGCTCCTCGAGCATGGCCGCGGAGGTGTCGGCCAGTGGAAGGATCGTTCCTCCCTCCTCGCGCAGCGCAGCGGCCCCCTCCTCATGGAGACGGCCTGCGGTGGCGATCGCGTCGGCGTGGATGCCGTCGGCGCGCAGCAGGGCGGCGGCGTGGAGGCCGTCGCCGCCATTGGCGCCCGCGCCGGCGAGGACCAGCACCCGGGGAGCTCCAGGACCACCCTCGTCGGCGCTGTGCGGAGACGCCCTGTGCAGGCGGGACGCGACGTGGTCGGCCAGGGCACGGGCAGCGCGGAGCATGAGCGGCTCCCCCGCCGCCAGCAGCGGGGTCTCGGCCGCACGGACCGCCGCGGCGGTATGGCCGCTGATCATGGCTGGTCACCGGCGGCCGGAGCAGACCTGCCGGCCGGGCCGCTGCCGCGCTCGGCGACGACGATCGCGGTGGCGACGTCCCCGTCGTGGGAGAGGGAGAGGTGCAGGTGGGCGACGCCCTGGGCCTCGGCGGCGCGCAGGGTGGCGCCGCGCAGGCGCAGGTAGGGGCGGCGCACCTCGGTGCGTTCGACGGTGACGTCCTGCCAGGAGAAGTCGCCTGGGGCGCCGAGGGCTTTGCCGACAGCCTCCTTGGCCGCGACCCGGGCGGCGCGGGAGGCGGCGGAGAGGCCGCGCTCCGACGGGGTCAGCAGCCGGTCCAGCAGGGCGGGTGTCCGCTCGAGCATCGCGGTCAGGCGCGCGATCCCGACGACGTCGACGCCGACGCCGGCGATGGCGGCGTCATCCCGGGGCGCGAAGGCCCGGCCCCCGAAGCTGTGATCGGGGCCGGGCGTCGGCGCTGAGGTCGCAGAGGTGCTCACCCCGGCAGTATCACACTTCCGGCTGGGCACCATTGCTCACGCTGGTCACTCCACGGTGACGGACTTGGCGAGGTTGCGGGGCTGATCCACGTCCAGGCCCTTCGCCGTCGCCAGCTCGCAGGAGAAGATCTGCAGCGGGATCACGGTCAGCAGCGCCGCGAAGAGGGTGCGGGTGGCGGGCACCCGGATCACCACATCGGCGTAGGGCAGCACCGCGTCGTCGCCCTCTTCGGCGATCACCAGGGTGCGGGCGCCGCGGGCGCGCACCTCCTGGATGTTCGAGACCACCTTGGAGTGCAGCGAGTGGCGGCCGTTCGGGGAGGGCACGATGACGAACACCGGCTGTCCCTCCTCGACCAGGGCGATGGGGCCGTGCTTGAGCTCACCGGCGGCGAAGCCCTCGGCATGGATGTAGGCGATCTCCTTGAGCTTGAGCGCGCCCTCCATCGCCGTCGGGTAGCCGACGTGGCGGCCCAGGAAGAGGACGCTGGTGGCGTCCTTCATGTCACGGGCGAGCTGCTCGACCTGGGAGGAGTTGTCCAGGACCTGCTGGATCTGGTCCGGGATCTGCTCGAGGTCGGCCATCAGCGCGGCGATCTCGTCGGGGTAGAGGTTGCCGCGCACCTGGGCGAGGAACAGGCCCAGCAGGTAGCAGGCGGCGATCTGGCCGAGGTACGCCTTGGTGGAGGCGACGGCGATCTCGGGACCCACGTGCAGGTACAGCGCCGCATCGGCCTCGCGCGGGATGGTCGCGCCGCGGGTGTTGCAGATGGCGATGACCTTCGCGCCCTGCTCGCGGGCGTGGCGCACCGCCATCAGGGTGTCCATGGTCTCGCCGGACTGCGAGATGGCGACGACGAGGGTCTTCTCGGTGACGACGGGGTCGCGGTAGCGGAACTCATGGGCGAGCTCGACCTCGGTGGGGATGCGGCACCAGTGCTCGATGGCATACTTCGCGACGGCACCGGCGTTGGCGGCGGTGCCGCAGGCGACGACGACGATCTTGTCGATGCTGCGCAGCACCGAGGGATCGATGTCCATCTCGTCCAGCGTCAGGGAGCCGTCCTCGAGGCGGCCGCGCAGGGTGTCCGCGACGGCGCTGGCCTGCTCGTGGATTTCCTTGGCCATGAAGGAGTCGAAGCCGCCCTTCTGCGCGGCGGCGGCATCCCACTCGATCGTGTAGCGCTTGGCGTCGGTGACCTCGTGGCCGTCGAAGTCGATGATCGCGACGGAGTTCGCGGTGACGGTGACGACCTGGTCCTGACCGATTTCGAGGGCCTCCTTGGTGGAGTCCACGAAGGCGGCGACGTCGGAGCCGAGGAAGTTCTCGCCCTCGCCGAGACCCACCACCAGCGGGGAGTTGCGGCGAGCGGCGACCACGGTGTCCGGGGCATCCTTGTGCACCGCCAGCAGGGTGAAGGCTCCCTCGAGGGAAGCGGCGCTGCGGCGCATCGCCTCGGTGAGGTCCCCGGCCTGCTCCATCTCGCGCGCGATGAGGTGCGCGGCCGCCTCGGAGTCGGTCTCGGAGGTGAAGGTGAAGCCGTCGGCCTCGAGCTCGGCACGGAGCTTCGCGAAGTTCTCGATGATGCCGTTGTGCACCACGGCGAGCTCGCCTTCGCGGCCACCCAGGTGGGGATGGGCGTTGAGGTCGGTCGGGGCGCCGTGGGTGGCCCAGCGGGTATGGGCGATGGAGACCCCGCCGGTGGTCTCGGAGAGGTCCTCGAGCGCCTCGCGGAGGTTGGCGAGCTTGCCGGCGCGCTTGGTGACGTGCACGGCGCCGTCATCGATCACGGCCACGCCCGAGGAGTCATATCCGCGGTATTCGAGGCGGGCGAGGCCCTGAAGGGCGACGTCCACGGGACGAGAAGAGGGGGCTGCGGCCCGGGGGCCTGCGTATCCGACGATTCCACACATGCCGCTCACGCTAATGAACCAGAGGGCGATCGGCACAATCAACGCAGATTCTGCGCGAGGCCTTGCTCACGATGACGGTCCCCGACGCGCAGCCATGGCCGACGGCTGCACGGAGTGAGCAGAAATGAGCAGGTATGGCTGCGCGGAGCTGACCGTCTGTCGCCCGAGATCACACCGAGTCCCAGCACGGCACACCCGTGCACCGGGACCGCGTCGCCAGCTGGAACAATCACCCCATGAAGTCTGCGTCGACGTCGAGCACCGTGACTCCCTTCGAGGAGATCCCCCGGGAGGACTGGGCCCGGCTCTCGCAGCAGACCCCGCTGCCGCTGTCCGAGGAGGACGTCACCCGGCTGCGCGGCCTCGGCGACCGGATCGATCTCAGCGAGGTCGACGACGTCTACCGGCCCATCTCGCGCCTGCTGAACATCCAGGTCGCGGCCTCCCAGGCGCTGCGCCGCAACCGGGAGGACTTCCTGGACCAGCGCCAGCAGCGCACCCCCTATGTGATCGGGGTGGCCGGCTCGGTGGCGGTGGGCAAGTCCACCACCGCCCGCCTGCTGCGGGAGCTGATGGCTCGCTGGCCCGAGACCCCGCGGGTGCAGCTGGTGACCACCGACGGCTTCCTCTATCCCAACGCCGTGCTCGAGTCGCGCGGCATCATGCAGCGCAAGGGCTTCCCCGAGAGCTACGACCGGCGGCGCCTGCTGCGCTTCGTCGCGGATGTGAAAGCCGGGCAGGAGCGGGTCGAGGCGCCGATCTACTCGCACCTGACCTACGACATCCTCCCTGACGAGCGCGTGGTGGTCGAGCGGCCCGACGTGCTGATCGTCGAGGGGCTGAACGTGCTGCAGCCGGCCCGTCCGCGCCGCGACGGCCGGCTCGGGATGGCCGTCTCGGACTTCTTCGACTTCTCCGTCTACGTGGATGCGCGGATGGAGGACGTCCAGCGCTGGTACGTGGACCGCTTCCTGCAGCTGCGGCGCACCGCCTTCTCCAACCCCCGCTCCTACTTCCGCCGCTACGCGGACCTCACCGACGAGGAGGCCAAGGAGACGGCACTGGGGATCTGGCGCTCGATCAACGGCCCGAACCTCACCGAGAATGTGGTCCCCACTCGCGGCCGCGCCGACCTGGTGCTGCGCAAGGACGGCCAGCACAGCGTCCACTCGGTGCTGCTGCGGAAGGTCTGACACGCCCGTTCCGCCGCGGCCCGCACGCGACACGCCCGTCGAGTCCACCGATCTCGACCATTTCTGTCAGAGATCGGTGGACTCGACGGGCGGGTTCGGCGTGGTGCCGCGTCATGCGGGCGCTCCCGCCCGTTCCCGGGCTCGAGCGCGCCCGTGCCCGGTCTCCCGGTCTCAGAGCCCGACGCGGTCCCGCACGATGACGGCGAGGCGCTCGGCCATCTCGGAGGCCTGCTCGTCGGTCGGTGCCTCGACCATGACGCGCACGACGGGCTCGGTGCCGGAGGGACGCAGCAGCACGCGGCCGGTCTCCCCCAGCTCCGCCTCCACGGCGGCGATGGCCTGGGACACCCCGAGGTCGATGGTGGCCTTGGCCTTGTCGATGTTCTTGACGTTGATGAGCGCCTGCGGGAGGCGGGTCATGACGTTCGCGAGGTCACGGGCGGTGCGGCCGGTCTCGGCCATGCGCTGCATCAGGTGCAGGGCGGTGAGCTCGCCGTCGCCGGTGGTGGCGTGCTCGGCGATGATCACGTGCCCGGACTGCTCGCCGCCGATGGAGTAGCTGCCGAGGTTCATCTCCTCGAGCACGTAGCGGTCGCCCACGCCCGTCTGGCCCAGCACGATGCCGTGCTCCTTCATCGCGAGCTTGAGGCCCAGGTTGCTCATGACGGTCACCACGAGGGTGTCGTCGTGGAGCTTGCCGCGCTCCTTGAGATCCAGCGCGAGGATCGCCATGATCTGGTCGCCGTCGATGATCTCTCCGTCAGCGGCGACCGCGAGGCAGCGGTCGGCGTCGCCGTCGAAGGCGACGCCGAGGTCTGCGCCGTGCTCGAGCACCGCGGCCTGCAACGGCTCGAGGTGGGTGGAGCCGCAGCCATCGTTGATCAGGCCGCCGTCGCTGCGGTCGCCGATCACGTGCACGGTCGCACCGGCGCGGCGCAGGGCGTCGGGGCCTGTGAGATAGGCGGCGCCGTTGGCGCAGTCCGCGACCACGGTCAGGCCGTCCAGCGGACGGTCCAGGGTGGAGACGAGGTGCTGGACGTAGGCCTCGACCGCGCCCTCGTAACGGGAGATGGTGCCGACGTCGGTGCCCTGGGGGCGGTCCCAGTCCTCGCCGAGGCGGGCCTCGATGGCGTCCTCGACCTCATCGGGCAGCTTGGTGCCGCCGCGGGCGAAGAATTTGATGCCGTTGTCCGGGGCGGGGTTGTGCGAGGCGGAGATCATCACGCCGAGATCCGCGCCGGTGGACTGCACGAGATACGCGAGGCCCGGGGTGGGCAGGACCTCGGCGTCGAGCACATCGACTCCGGCGGCGGCCAGGCCTGCGCTCACCGCGGCGGAGAGGAAGTCGCCGGAGGGGCGGGTGTCGCGGGCGACGATCGCGCGGGGCCGGGTTCCGCCGAAGGCGCCCAGGGTGCCGAGCACGTGGGCAGCGCCCACGGACAGCTCGACCGCGAGCTCCGCCGTGATGTCACCGTTCGCGCGTCCGCGCACTCCGTCGGTGCCGAAAAGTCGTGCCACAGGATTCTCCTCATGAGGATTCGGGGTCTGCGGGCCTCCGTGAGCACTGCCGCGCGGGCGTGCCGCACGCAGGTTCCAGGCCGGAGGTCCGCTGTGAGACTACCCGCTGGGAAGAGCCCGGCTGGGCTGATCCCTCGTCACCGAGGGGTTGCGCCGGTTACTTTGGAGGGATGTCCGATCCCGTCCTGCTCCCCCGCCTGCTGCCCTCCGCGATCAGCCATCATGTGGGCGATCGCACCGCGAGCAGGGGCCTCGGTGCAGCCCGCGCCGGCCGTGTCGCGGATCTCCGCTGGGAGGTGGCGAGCTCGACCGTGTCGGCCGAGGTCGCCGAGGAGGACGGCACGCTGCGCCATCCCGAGGTGCTGCTGGCCGAGTACGAGGATGACTCCGTCTCCCGCCGCTTCCACACCCCGGGCCCCGGCGGGCTGTGGCGTCCGCGCAGCTCCGGCTGCGACTGCTCCGCCGGCGAGGCGTGCGTGCACGTCGCCGCGACCCTCTACCGGCTCAACGACCTCGGAGCGCAGGTGGTGCGGGAGAGCCCGCCCGCAGAATGGCGCAGCGTACTGCGCCCCCTGCTGAACTCGACGCCCAGCACCGACATCGGCAACGCCGCGATGCCTCGACCGCTGGCCCTGCGCTTCGACCTCGAGGCAGGGACTTCCGGCACCGGCGCCTCCCGTCACCATCGCGAGGTCGCGACCCCCGCCCATGTCGAGGCCGGGGCCGAGCTGTGGCTGGGGATGCGCCCCCTGACCCGCGGCCGCAAGGGTGCCTGGATCAAGGGAGACCTGTCCTGGCGCACCTTCGAGTTCCGCCTCGCGGGCCGCGAGTACGACCCGACCCAGGGTGAGGCGCTCACCCGCATCTTCGCCGCCGCGTCGGTGGAGCGCTCCTACTCCAGCGGAGCGATCGACCACCTCTGGCTGAACTCGATCACCTCCCCGCTGCTGTGGCAGTCCCTCGAGCATGCCCGTGCGGCGGGAGTGGAGTTCCTGCCCGGCAGCGGGCTGGCCACCATCGACCTGGTGGCCGGCGGCGAGGTGGGACTGGATCTGCAGTCCGACGGCCCCGCGGGGGAATCTGCCGGAGAGCTGTACGTGCGGCCCCGCATCGCCGTGGCCGGCCAGAAGGCGACCCGCGGCCGACTCCTCGGTGCCTCCGGGGTGCTGGATGTGGAGACGACCGAGGACGAGCTGCTGGCCGCTCGCCTCGCCCCGCTCGGCTCCTCGGTGCCGCGGGCCCTGCGCTCCCTGCTGCATCGCCGGGAGCCGCTGGTGATCCCGGCGGCGGACCGCCAGGCCTTCCTCGAGGTCGCCTACCCGCAGCTGCGCACCCTGACCACGATGACCAGCCTGGACGGCAGCGTGGAGCTGCCCGCGGCGCGCCGGCCCACCCTGCACCTCACCGCCGCCTACGCCTCCGGAGACCGCCTGTCCCTGCGCTGGTCCTGGCGCTATCACGACCCGGACCGGCGCCTGCCGATGGACCAGCGCCAGGGCGCCCACCGCGACCTCGCTCATGAGGACGAGGTGATCGCTGCGGCGATGACCCTGTGGCCGCTGGAGGCGACGGACTCCCCCGAACTGCTCAGCGGCATCGACACCGCCCACTTCACCGAGCACGTGCTGGATGCGCTGGCCGCGTTGGATCATGTCGAGGTCGAGATCACCGGCACCCGCCACGCCTATCGCGAGCTGGACAGCGCCCCGAACGTGCGCGTCACCCAGCAGGCCTCGCCCGGGAAGAACGACTGGTTCGACCTCGGCTTCGAGATCACCATCGACGGCCGGCAGATCCCGTTCCCGAGCCTGTTCGTGGCGCTCGCCCGCGGCAGTGCGAAGCTGCTGATGCCGGATCGCACCTACTTCTCGCTGGATCATCCGGCCTTCGACGCGCTGCGCGAGCTGATCCGGGAGGGAGAGGCGCTCGCGGAGTGGGAGCCGGAGCGCCAGCAGATCTCCCGCTTCCAGGTCGACATGTGGAACGACCTCCAGGAGGTCGCCGACGAGACGGTCGCCAGCAGCGAGTGGAGCCGCACCGCGCTGTCCCTGCGCTCGCTCGAGAACACGCCGCCGCCCCCGCTGCCGCGCGGGTTGCAGGCCGAGCTGCGGCCCTACCAGCACGAGGGCTTCACCTGGCTGGACTTCCTGTTCACCCACGGGCTCGGCGGGGTGCTGGCCGACGACATGGGCCTGGGCAAGACGGTCCAGACCCTGGCCCTGATCGCCCGCGCACGCGAGCAGGACCCGTCGGCCCCGCCGTTCCTGGTGGTGGCGCCCGCCTCGGTGCTGCCGGTGTGGCGGCGCGAGGCCGAGCGGTTCACCCCTGGTCTGACGGTGCGGGTGCTGGACCGCACCGCCGCCTCCCGCGGCACCGACCTGCCCGCCGCAGCGATCGGGGCTGATCTGCTGGTGACCAGCTATTCGGTGCTGCGCATCGACGAGCAGGAGTTCGCGAGCTCCCGCTTCCAGGGCTTCGTGCTCGACGAGGCGCAGTTCGTGAAGAACCGCCGCTCGCGCACCCACCGCGCCGCCAAGGGCGTGCGCGCGGACTTCCGGCTCGCGATCACCGGCACCCCGATGGAGAACTCGCTGGACGACCTGTGGGCGATCCTCGATCTGGTCGCCCCGGGCCTGCTGGGCACCGCGATCGGATTCCGCAAGCAGTACACGCTCCCGATCGAGACCGGCGACCACCCCGGCCGGATGGCGCTGCTGCGCCGCCGGGTGCGTCCCTTCCTGCTGCGCCGCACCAAGGAGCTGGTCGCCGCGGAGCTGCCCGAGAAGCACGAGGAGGTGCTCATGGTGACCCTCTCGCCCGAGCATCGCGCGGTCTACGACTCGGTGCTGCAGCGGGAGCGCAAGAAGGTGCTGGGCCTGATCGACACGGACCTGGACCGCAGCCGCTTCATCGTGTTCCGCTCCCTGACCCTGCTGCGCATGCTGGCGCTGGATCCGGCGCTCGTCGACGCCGAGGAGTACGCGGACGTGCCCAGCTCGAAGCTCGAGGCGCTGTTCGACAGGCTCGAGGAGGTGATCGGCGACGGGCACCGGGTGCTGCTGTTCAGCCAGTTCACCTCCTACCTGGACCGGGTCGCCGCCGAGCTGGACCGGCGCGAGGTGCGCTACTCGCACCTGGACGGCTCCACCCGCGACCGCGATGCGGCGGTGACCGGCTTCCGCGAGGGCGATGCGCCGGTGTTCCTGATCTCGCTGAAGGCGGGCGGCTTCGGCCTCACCCTCACGGAGGCGGACTATGTGTTCCTGCTGGACCCGTGGTGGAACCCGGCCGCGGAGAACCAGGCCGTGGACCGCGCCCACCGCATCGGCCAGGAGCGCCAGGTGATGGTGTACCGCATGATCGCGGAGGACACCATCGAGGAGAAGGTGCTCGCGCTGCAGCGCCGCAAGGCCGAGCTGTTCGACGCCCTCACCGACGGCGGGGAGGCGTTCCGTTCCGCAGTGACGGCGGAGGACCTGCGCGAGCTGCTGAGCTGACGGCGCCGCTCAGAGCTGACGGCGCCCGCTCAGAGCTGCCAGCACAGTTCGGCTGCGCCGTACTCGCCGACAGGCCGTTCGATGCTCACGCCCTCCACCCTCAGCGGGGGCGGGACGGCATCGAGCACCTTCCCGGCCGCCGTCACTCGCGCGCGGGGCACCTCCAGCGTCTCCGGAGCCTCCACCGGCGGCGAGGGCATCGCCAGCAGGGCACGGGCCGCGCCGAGCAGGCTGAGCCGCTGCGTGCTCGCCCGGGCACGGGCCAGGGACTCCAACACATGCGCTGCGAGCAGCTGGCCTGTCGCATGGTCCAGCGCCTGCACCGGGAGTGCGCCGGGGCGGCCGTCGGCACCGCACTCAGTGGCGATGCCGGTCGCGGCCTGGACGATCGAGTCGAATCCTGCGCGGTGCCCCCAGGGTCCCGTCTCGCCCCAGGCGGAGAGGGAGACGATCACGGCCCGCGGCGCCAGCTGCTCGAGCACCTCGATGCCGAGACCCAGCGCATCGAGTGCGCCGGGACGGTAGCCGCAGACGATCACGTCGGCCCCGGCGGCGAGCGTCTGGAACTGGTCCGGGTCCCGGCGCAGGTCCAGCAGTGCGCTGCGCTTGCCCATCCCGGCGGAGAGGTGCTGGTCAGCGAGCTCTGGCCGGTGGGGCGGATCGATGCGGAGCACGTCCGCGCCGAGGCAGGCGAGCAGCTGGGTTCCACTGGGTCCCGCGATCACGCGGGTCAGGTCCAGCACGCGCACCCCGGCCAACAGGTTCGGCGCAGAGTTCGTCGAGGAACTGGCCGCTGGTGGAAGCGCTGGGCGCTGCCCGCGCTGGGTGATGTTCACCCATTCCGCGTCCTGCTGCGCCCGGTCCTGCGGGTGCGCGGCCCACTCCTGACAGGTGCGGACCCTCGCCGCGATGCCGCCGGCCGCGGTGACCTCGTCCTCGATCTCCGCAGCGTCGCGCCGAGCGACCTCGCGCTGGAGGCTGGACCGGTCGTGCACCCCGAAGACGCGGCGGAGCACCTCGGCGTGGTGGGGGTAGTTCCCATGCAGGCGCACCCAGCCGTCACGTGCTTCGACGAAGCCGGAGAGCTCACCCCACGCCTGCGGGACCCGCCCGTCGATCCGCAGGTGCTCGATCGCCGAGAAGGACGCTGCGACGAGGTCCGCAGTGGTGTCGACGGTGAGAGCGAGGCCGCGAGCCGCCGCGAGCTCGGCGGCGGCATCCCGCGCCCGCGTCACTGCCGACCAGGCCAGCTGTTCCACATCGAACGGACCGGTCCACCAGCGGCGTGGGGTGAATGCCCTGGCACCGGTGGCGACCATGCCCGGAGCCTAGCGGGGCCCGTTCATCGCTGCATGGTCCACCACGCGACGATGCCCCCGACCCGGAGGGCGAGGGCATCGTGCATGCAGCGTGAAAGGTGCGGGGCAGTGCCCCGCGCCCGATCAGCGCTTGGAGTACTGCGGGGCCTTGCGGGCCTTCTTCAGACCAGCCTTCTTACGCTCGATGACGCGTGCATCGCGGCGCAGGAAGCCTGCCTTCTTGAGGATCGCGCGGTTCGCGTCTTCGTCGATCTCGTTCAGCGCGCGGGACACACCGAGGCGCACGGCGCCGGCCTGTCCGGACGGGCCGCCGCCGTGGAGGCGGACCCACACGTCGAAGCGTCCCTGGAGGTCGAGGGCCGTGAACGGGTCGTTGACCTCCTGCTGGTGGAGCTTGTTCGGGAAGTAGTTCTCAATGGTGCGGCCATTGATGATCCACTGGCCGGAGCCGGGGGTCAGGCGCACGCGAGCGATCGCGCGCTTGCGACGACCGGTGCCGTAGCCCGGTGCGATCGCGGACTGACCGGCGCCGACGGCGGACTCGCCGGTCGACTCGGTGGTGAAGCTCGAGGGTGCCGACTCGTCGGTCACGGTCTCGAGGTCTTCGGTGGTATCGGGGGTGGTCTCAGTCACGGTTCTCCTTGGTTCGTCCGTGCGGCAGGGCGGAGTGGCGGGACACCCGCTTACTGCGCCACCTGATCGATGGTGAAGGGGACGGGCATCTGAGCGGCATGCGGGTGCTCGGAGCCCTTGTAGACCTTGAGCTTCTTGATCTGCTGATCAGCAAGCTTGTTCTTGGGGAGCATGCCCCGGATGGCCTTCTCCACTGCGCGCTCGGGATTCTTCTCGAGCAGCTCGGAGTAAGGGGTGCTGCGGAGGCCGCCGGGGTAACCGGAGTGGCGGTAGGCCAGCTTGGCCTCCCGCTTGTTCCCGGTCAGCGCGACCTTTTCAGCGTTGATGATGATCACGAAGTCGCCTGCATCCACATGGGGTGCGAAGACCGGCTTGTGCTTTCCCCTCAGGAGCTGTGCAACCTGGGAAGCGAGCCGGCCGAGGACGACATCCGTTGCGTCGATGACGTGCCAGGAACGCTCGACATCGCCGGGCTTCGGGGTGAACGTACGCACTCGTGCCTTCTTCTCTCGTCGTGGTGCCCGGGCGGCAAGACGCCGACCAGACACGGTTCGATGGACCGTGGGCACGCTTCCTTCGGGTAAAAGCATGGCCCCTATGGCTGTACCCGGCCCGCTCCGCTCACGACGCGACGGCGGTCCTGGATGTGGGTGAGATTCCCTTTCGCGCCGGGCATCAGAGAACGGCTGCGGAGTCGGGCACACATCAAGGCACAACAGCGCTCAACAATACGCACTGTCGCACCCGAGCGTCAACGCAGAAGACCCCTCTCAGGGGTGTGATCTGCGCCCGACTCTGCGAACGTTTCTGCAGGCGGCTCCTGGGACGGCGGCTGGCGCAGGGTGCGGGTGCGCGCAGCCCAGGCCGCGAGCTCCTCGTCGGGCGGGTAGGCGACGTGGTCCAGGGTGAGTCCCTGGGGCGGGCAGAGCGGGGCGGCGCCGGCGCCATCGCGGGTGGGAGAGACGCGGGTTCGCGCCGCGAGCACCTGCGCCGGCCAGCCGACGTCCCGGCGGCCCTCCCCCACCCCGATCAGGGCGCCGACGAGGGAGCGCACCATGTGGTGGCAGAAGGCGTCGGCGACCACGGTGGCGACGATCAGCCCCGCATCCGCGCGCCCTTCCTCCGGTCGTTCCCAGGTCAGCTCGCGCAGCTCACGGAGAGTGGTCGCGCCGTCGCGGGGGCGGCAGAAGGAGAGGAAGTCGTGCTCGCCGAGCAGCGGGGCGCTCGCCCGTGCCATCGCCTCGACGTCCAGGGGCCGACGGTGACGAAGCACGTCCCGGCGCACCGGGTCGTGGGCGGCGGGCCCGTCGGAGATCCGGTAGCGGTAACGACGCCACAGCGCCCCGAAGCGCGCATCGAAGTCACTCGGCACCGCCCGAGCGACATGGACCACGATGTCTTCCGGCAGCACTCCCGCAAGCCGGGTGACCAGCGCCTCGGCGGGACTGCGGCGCGAGCGCCCGGGCAGGGTGGCCAGCACGTCATCGGGCAGTTCGAGGTGGCAGACCTGTCCCCGGGCATGGACCCCGGTGTCGGTGCGTCCGGCGACGGTCACCCGGGCCGGGACCCGGGTGATCCGGCCGAGGGCCTCCTCGAGCTCTCCCTGGACCGTGCGCTGGCCGGGCTGGGCGGCCCAGCCGTGGAAGTCGGTGCCGTCATAGGAGAGGTCCAGCCGCAGCCGGGTGACGGCGCGGGCGCGGGGCGGCGCGGCGGCGTCGGTCACGGCGGGATCGGGGCGGTGGAGCTCGGCGGGCATGGGTCCGATCGTAACGGCGCAGCCCCGGTGGGGCACCGGCACAGCACCGGCCCAGTGCTGTCCAAGTACCGGCGCAGCAGGGGTGCAGCGCCTGCCCAGCGCCCGGAGCGCGCTCCGCAGGGCGAGCCGCAAGGGCCGCTCCGCGGGCACTTCTCCGACGGCAGTCCGGGTCTGGGTACCCTGCCCGAGTGAAGATCCTCATCATCGGCAGCGGCGGCCGCGAACACGCGATCCTCCGCCGGCTCGCCCTAGACACCCCCATTCCCGAGCTGCACGCCGCTCCCGGGAACCCCGGCATCGCACAGCTCGCCACCTGTCACGACGTCCCGGTGAGCGACCTCGACGCGCAGGTCCGCCTGGCCGAGGAGCTGCAGCCCGATCTGGTCGTGATCGGCCCTGAGGCACCTCTGGTCGCCGGCGCCGCGGATCGCCTGCGGGAGGCCGGGTTCGCGGTCTTCGGTCCGTCTGCCTCGGCCGCCCACCTCGAGGGTTCGAAGTCCTGGGCGAAGGAGGTCATGGCCGCCGCCGGTGTGCCGACCGCCGCGTCGGTGACGGTCACCGCGCTCTCCCAGCTCGAGGCCGGGCTGGACCGCGTCAACCCGCTGCGCGACGTGCCCTTCGTGGTCAAGGCCGACGGCCTCGCGGCCGGTAAGGGCGTGGTGGTCACCGAGGACCGGCGGGCCGCGGTGGCCCACGCCGAGGAGGTGCTGGCCGCGGGCGGGTCGGTGGTGCTCGAGGAGTTCCTCGACGGCCCCGAGGTGTCCCTGTTCTGCGTGAGCGATGGCACCCGGGTGGTGCCGCTGGCTCCCGCCCAGGACTTCAAGCGCGCCCTCGACGACGACGAGGGCCCGAACACCGGCGGGATGGGCGCCTATTCCCCGCTGCCCTGGGCGCCCGAGGGCCTGGTCGAGGACGTGCTGGCCACCGTCGCCCGCCCCACGATCGCCGAGCTCGCCGCCCGCGGCATCCCCTTCGTCGGGGTCCTGTACTGCGGACTGGCACTGACCTCCCGCGGGCTGCGGGTGATCGAGTTCAACGCCCGCTTCGGCGATCCGGAGACCCAGGTGGTGCTCGAGCGGCTCACCTCACCGCTGGCCCCGCTGCTGCTCGCGGCCGCCCGCGGTGAGCTGGCCGAGGACACGGAGCTGACATGGAGCGAGGACAGCGCCGTGACTGTGGTGCTCGCCGCCGCCGGCTACCCGGTGGCGGTGCGCACGGGCGATCCGATCTCTGGCATCGACGCTGCGGAGGCGCTCGGCACCCATGTGATCCATGCCGGCACCGGAGTCGAGGGCGACACCCTCGTCAGCGCCGGTGGGCGGGTGCTCTCGGTGGTCGCCACCGGTGAGGACCTCGAGACGGTCCGCGCACTCGCGCTGGCGGGCGCCGAGGCGATCAGCCTGGAAGGCAGCCACCACCGCACCGACATCGCCCGTCAGGCCGCGGCCGACGCACGAGCCGGCAGCACCGGGACCGGCGCTGCCGCTGCGGCTGCCGACACCGACACCGACACCGACACCGACACCGACACCGACACCGACACCGTGACGGAGGATCGCGCATGAGTCTCGTCGCCACCCCGCTGGTCGACGCCCCGCAGCTGCCGGGCTGGGACCACGTGATCTCCGGCAAGGTCCGTGAGCTGTACGTGCCGGAGGGTCAGGACCCGTCGGCCGCTGCGGAGGTGCTGGTGGTCGCGACCGACCGCATCAGCGCCTACGACCATTCCCTGCAGCCGGGCATCCCGGACAAGGGCCGGCTGCTGACCGGCATCAGCCTGTTCTGGTTCGAGCAGCTGGCGGACATCGTCCCGCACCATGTGCTCTCCGGGACCGACGTGCCGGAGGCAGTCGCCGGGCGCGCGGTCCGCTGCCGCGGCCTGGACATGGTGGCGCTGGAGTGCATCGCCCGCGGACATCTCACCGGCTCGGGACTGGCCGACTACCGGGCCGGTGGTTCGGTGGGCGGGCATGTGCTGCCGGCCGGGCTGGTCGAGGCCTCCCGGCTGGAGCCGGCGATCTTCACCCCCTCCACGAAGGCCGAGGCCGGGGAGCACGATGAGAACATCACCGTCGCCCAGTCGCGGGAGCTGCTGGGGGAGGAGCTCGCCGCCGAGCTCGAGTCGCTCACGCTGAAGGTCTTCGAGCGGGCCCGGCGGATCGCCGGCGAGCAGGGCATCATCCTGGCCGACACCAAGCTCGAGTTCGGCCATTCCCGGGTCGACGGCACGCTGATGCTCGGCGACGAGGTGCTCACCCCCGATTCCAGCCGGTTCTGGTCCGCGGACACGTACACCCCGGGCCGTACCCCTCCCAGCCTGGACAAGCAGTTCGTGCGGGACTGGCTGACCTCCCCCGCCTCCGGCTGGTCCAAGGGTTCGAGCCTCGCTCCGCCCGCGCTGCCCGCCGAGGTGGTCGAGCAGACCCGCGCCCGGTACGTCCAGGCCTATGAGCGCCTGACCGGCCAGGAGTTCTGAGCGGACTCCGCGCGCCCGACCTATGAGATGTGCCCCGAGGCAGCAGCTGCCGCCTCGGGGCCTTTCTCATGGCACTCGCATTTCTCACGGCGCTCGGGGGATCGTTCAGGAGAGCATCAGCACGGCGGCGACCACCAGGGCGACGCCGAGCGTCAGCAGCGCATCAGCACGGGTGAGCCGGACCGGGCGCCAGAGGGTCCGTTCACCGTCCCCGAGCCCGCGCGATTCGAGGGCGAAGGAGATCCTGTCGGCGCTGCGCACCGAGTCGACCAGCAGCGAGAAGGCACAGCGCAGCAGCTGACGTGCACGCAGCCGTGCCACCGCCCCCTCCGCGGTCAGCGGCAGCCGCACCCGATGGGCGCGGGTGATGGTCTCCCAGCGCCGCGGCAGGTCATCGAGCAGCCTGCGCCCGGCGAGCAGGGCATAGGCGTACCGGGCGGGCAGCCGGGCATGCTGCAGCAGGCTCACCATGGTGCGCCTGGGATCGGCGGCTCGGGCGACGATCAGCGCGCCGAGCCCGATCACGAGCGCGCGCAGTGCCAGTGCGGCGCCCAGCACCATCCCCTCCTCGGTGATCCGGATCGGCAGGTCGGGCCAGGGTTCGTGGCCGGGGCGGCTCAGCACGTTGACCATCAGCACCCCGCTCGCGAACACCGCGAAGGGCAGCTGTGCGCGCAGCAGCCGCAGCGGGCCGAGGCGGCAGCCTGCCATGGCACCGGCGCTGAGCAGCACATACAGCAGCATCAGCGGCAGCGGGTCGGTGAGGGCGATGCACACGATGCTCAGCGCTGTCAGCAATGCCAGCAGCACCGTGGGGTTGCGCCGCGAGAGCGGCCCCCGGGAGCGGAGCTCCGTGAGGGGTGCGCCGCTCGGCTCGGGCGGGTGCTCCGTGGCTGCCTTCTCGGGTACGTCGAGGAGCCCCGCCCGTCGCAGCAGCGCCGGGTCCTGCAGCAGCTCCTGCGGGGGCATCGGGCCGAGCAGGCGACCGTCGGCGATCACGGCGACGGCGTCGGCCGCCTCCACCATGCGCAGGTCATGGGTGGTCATGACCACTCCGCGCCCGGCATCGGCCGCCTCACGCAGCAGGCCCAGGACCGTGCCCTGTGCGGCCCGGTCCAGGCCGTAGCCGGGTTCGTCGGCCAGCAGCACGGGCCGCTGGGTCAGCAGCGTCGCCCCGAGCGAGAGGCGACGCTGCTGACCGCCGGAGAGGGTGAACGGGCTCGCGTCCCGCTTCTCGAGCAGACCCAGCCGCGCGAGCATCGCTGTGACCTGGACGGCGTCCGCGCCGGAGGCGGAGAGCTCGCCCAGGACGGTGTCGGCCACGAACTGCGCCTCGGGGCGCTGGAACGCGAGTCCCGCCGCGGCGCCCTCGACCACTCCCGCGAGGGGCTCGTCCAGTCGGGAGAGCGCCCCCAGCAGCGTGGACTTCCCGGCGCCGTTGCGGCCGACGACGGCGAGCAGCTGTCCGGCGTGCACCGGGAGATCCACCCCGGTCAGGACGGCGCGCCCTGCAGGTCCGAGGTCGGCGCGGCGCACCCGGAGCAGCGGTGCTGCGTCCACCGTCGCCGCGGCGGGGCCCGCTGCCGCCGCGCCGCCCCCGAGCCGTTCCTCGAGCTCCCGGGGCAGCCAGCACCCCGCCTCGCGCAGGGCCGCGCCATGGCGGTCGAGCACGGCGCCCGTCGGCCCATCGGCGAGCACCCGCCCGGCGGCGTCCAGCGCGATGGTGCGCGGCGGCAGACCCGCCGTGCCGCGCTCCCCCGCCCAGTCATCGAGGCGGTGCTCGACGAGCAGGATCGCGACCTCGCCGGTGCGTGCGGCCTGCTCCACCCCCGCCCGCACCCGAGCCACACCCTCGGCGTCCAGCATCGCGGTGGGCTCGTCAAGGAGCAGCAACCGGGGCCGGGCGACCAATGCCGCGGCGAGTCCGGCCCGTTGCAGCTGCCCGCCGGAGAGCGTCGCCGCGGCACGGTCCCCGAGCGCGCCGATCCCGGCCTCCACGAGGGCCCGGTGCACCCGCCCGCCGATCTGGACGGGCGGAGTGCAGCGACTCTCGAGCGGCAGCGCGACGTCGTCGGCGACCTCGGGGAGGCAGACTCCGTCCACCGGGTCCTGGCCGAGGAAGCCGACGACCGCGGAGGTGGCGAGGACCCCGCCGGCGATCGGGTCGATGCCGCCCACCCGCAGCCTCCCGGTGACGCGGCCCCGCTGGTGAGCGGGGATCGCGCCGGCGAGTGCGCGCAGCAGCGTGGATTTGCCGCTCCCGCTGGGGCCCAGCAGCAGCACCTGCTCCCCCGCTCGGATGCTCCCGGTCCAGGGGCCGACGCCGTCCCCGGAGGGCAGCACCACCTCGAGGTCAGTGGCTTCGATGACGAGGCCCGGGGACCGCTCCCCGTCGTGCCCCCGCAGCGGGACGGTCCCGGTCTCAGTGGACACGGCGCTCGGGGATGCCGTCGCCGCTGTCCGTCGCGGCGCCGATCGCGAAGTTCTCGAGCACACCGGTGCGTGCCAGGGCGCGGACGATCACCTTCGCCGCGAGCCCGCCGAGCACGATCCCGGAGAGCACCTGGACCCCGAGCCGCAGCGCGAGCAGGTCCTGGCCGTACCAGCCCATCCGGTACGCGGTCCAGAAGAACACCAGGCCCGCGCCGAGCGCGCCGGAGGCGGCGAACACTCCCCAGCCGAAGCGGCGGTAGCGGGTCAGGGCGAAGGGCAGCTCGCTGCCGATGCCTTGCAGTGCGGCCGCGAGCACCAGCAGCGGGCCGACGGGGCTGCCGAGGAAGACCACCTCGATGATCGCGGCGAGCATCTCGGCGAGTATGCCCACGCCGGGGCGGCGCAGGATCGCGAGCGCGATCGGCCCGACCAGCAGCCAGGAGCCGAACAGGACGTGCTGCGCGAGATCCCCGGCGGGGCCCATCGCGATCGCGAGCCCGTTCCAGGCCTGGACGAACACCCAGTACAGGAAGCCGAACACCACGCCGAGCACGACCACCAGCACGATCTCGCGCAGAGTGAGCCGCGAACGGCGGGCGGTGGGGACGGTCTGCGCGGGGGTCTGCGCGGAGCGCTGTGCGGGGGTCATCGCGTCTCCTCGCCGAGCTCGCGTGCCTCGTGGGAGGGGCTGTTCAGGGAGAGCGTGAGATGGCTGGTGACGTGCTGGACGCTGCGGCCCACCTGCAGCCAGCCGGACACGGCGGTGGCGATCACGTCGCCGGCATCGCCTTCGAGGCGGGTCACGAAATGCTCGGAGCCGCGGAAGGTGCCCAGTTCCCGGGCGTGGTCGATCGCGGCGTAGATGTCGCGCATGTGATCCGGCGCAGTGCCGTCGGCGGCGACCTGGTCCGCCAGCGGGTACAGCGCCCATTCCGCGGAGGCGAAGCGGCCGGTGCGGCGGGGCTCGGGGACCTCGACGCCGCGCGGGCCGGCGCCACCGGGCAGTGCGCAGGTGACCTCTCCGGGGCAGCCGCGGGAGAGGGTCACGGAGAGGGTGGCGTGGTGCTCGGTGCGGGCGAGGTCCTCGGCGAGGTCGATGAGGGACCGCTGCAGGTGGGTCTCGTGACCGCCGAGATAGGTGGAGACGTCCCCGGTCTCGCGCACCAGCCCGGTGAGGTCGAGCCGGGAGAGGATGCCGATGAGCACCCGGGCGTAGTCGTCGGTCATGACGGCTGCGGTGATCCGCGCGCCGACGCCGAAGCCGAGCGGCGTCGCGGTGGGATCAGGGGCCTGGCCGGGGGATGTCGGGGCTGCGCCGTCGAGGGTGCTGGCGGGTGCGGTGGTGTCGACAGGTGAGTGGATCACGGTCCGTGCCTTTCACGAGGGCACGGGCGCGCGGCGGCTGTCGCCTGGCGGAGCTTCCTGCGCCGGCATGATCCGGATCAGGTTCTACGGTCGGAGTTGGAGAACTCCCTCTCAGCCCGGCCTACCGGACTCCCGTGCACGGGCCCCACTGTAGACGCCGACGCGGGTGCGGGGCGGGCCCGTCCGCCCCGGAGCGGCGGAGTGGCAGAGCGGCAGAGCTGCGGAGCGGCAGAGCGGCAGAGCGGCGGAACCGTTCGGAGGACCCCGATCAGCCGTCCTCGACCAGCGGCACGAAGAGATACCGGCCGTGCTGGGTGTCGAGAACGGTGTCCCCCCGTCGCACCAGACGATGCATGACCCCGCGGATCGGGATCACCATCACCCCGTCCTCGCCGAGCTGGGCGACCAGCTCCGGGGGACGCTGATGGGCGCCGGCGGAGACGAGGATCCTGTCGAAGGGTGCGTCCGCAGGGGCGCCGAGCACTCCGGGCCTGGCCTCACGGATCTCCGCGCGCCCGTCGGGCACCGCCGCCTCGAGCGCGCCGCGCGCCGGGCCCAGCAGGCTCGCCTGCCGCTCGATGCCGAGCACCGTCCCCGTCGGGCCGACGAGCTGCGCGAGCAGCGCAGTGGTCCATCCGGAACCGGCGCCGACGTCGAGCACGCGATCACCTTCGCGCACCCCGAGCAGGTGCAGCATGTTCCACACCGTCGTGGGCTGCGAGTTGGTCTGTCCCTCCCCGATCGGCAGCGGCTCGTCCTGCCCGGCTCTGCGCCGGAGACCGACGGGCAGGAAGGGAGCGCGCGGCACGGCGCGGAAGGCCTCCGCGACCCGGTCCCCGCCGCTGCCGTGGTCAGCGCCGCTGCCGTGGAACGCCCCGGTCACCTCAGCTCCCGCTGATCTCGACCAGCCCGTCGGCCCCCCAGTCGCGCACCTCGGTGCCGGCAGGGGCCAGGTTCGTGGCCTGGCGCAGGTAGATGGGGCGTCCGACGTCGCTGGCGACGGCATCATGCACCGGCAGGGCGAGCACGGGGTTCACCGTACGCAGGAAGTCGATCGTCTCAGCCATCTTCGACCAGGGTGCCACCACCGCGAAGGCGAGCACGTCGATGCCGTGGAACTCCTGCACCGGTTCGAGGGAGTCCCCGGTGATGCCGAGTCGGGGGCCTTCACCAGCGGTGATCACCAGCCCGCAGTTGCCCACGCGCGGGATGTCGGGATGGATCACCGCGTGGCGACCGCCCACCGCGCCGATGCGCAGCGCCTCCTGCCCTTCGAGCGCCGGCAGCTCATGGTTCTCGCCGGGACGCAGGGCCACCAGCTGGTCCGCGGTCAGCGCCGGGGCGCCCTCCGCGGGCTCGGAGAGCTGCTCCGCGGTCTCCGGCTCTGCGATCACGATCGCTCCGGGGCTCGCGGCGAGCACCTGACCGAGCAGAGCACGGTCGAGGTGGTCTGGATGCTGGTGGGTGATCGCGACCCCGTCGATGCCGCTCAGCACCTCACCGCCCAGGGCGCGCACCGCTTCGCCGCTGAAGCCACCGGGATCGATCAGCAGGCGGCGCCCGGCCACCTCCACGAGCAGGCAGGAGTGGACGAGGTGATGGATCTTCATGGCGGCCTCCCGGGATGTGGATCTCGTGGCCTCGAACCTATCTCCCGGCGAGCCATCTGCCCAGGGCATCCGGTCCAGCGGTGCAGCGGGTCCGTGCCCGCCGTGGGCAGACCGCCGCGACGGTGCGTCTTCTCGGTACCATGACGGCGTCGGGTCCGCTCCGTCGGCCGCCCCAGCGCCGACCCGCACCCGCGCCGCAGATCCACCCGCCAGGCCCGCCCGCGGCCGTCGTCCCCCAGGAGAGCACCCATGCCACGTGTCGTGGTCCACGTCATGCCCAAGCCGGAGATCCTCGACCCGCAGGGCAAGGCCGTCGCCGCCGCACTGCCGCGACTGGGCTTCGAGGGCATCGCCTCGGTCCGTCAGGGCAAGCGGTTCGAGCTCGAGGTCGAGGGCGAGATCACCGACCAGGTGCTCGTCTCCCTCCGCGAGGCCGCCACCACGCTGCTGTCCAACCCCGTCATCGAGGACGTCGTCTCGATCGATGTCGAGGACGCGGCCGACGGGGCGCAGGCCTGATGCGCATCGGTGTGGTGACCTTCCCGGGCACGCTGGATGACCGGGATGCGCTGCGCGCGGTGCGGATCGCCGGCGCCGAGCCGGTCACGCTCTGGCACGGCGAGGATGATCTGCAGGACGTCGAGGCGATCGTGCTGCCCGGCGGCTTCTCCTACGGCGACTACCTGCGCGCCGGCGCGATCAGCCGGTTCGCCCCGGTGATGGAGAAGGTCGTCGATGCGGCCAAGGGCGGGATGCCCGTGCTCGGCATCTGCAACGGCTTCCAGATCCTCTGCGAGACGCACCTGCTGCCCGGTGCGATGATCAAGAACGCGCACCGCGCCTTCCTCTGCCGCGACCAACCCCTGACGGTCGAGAACACCCGCACCGCCTGGACCTCCGGCTATGAGGCGGGTCAGGTCATCCGCATCCCGCTGAAGAATCAGGACGGCCAGTACGTCGCCGACGAGCGCACGCTCGCCGAGCTCGAGGACGAGGGCCGGATCGTGTTCCGCTACGCCGCCGGCGCCACCCACGGCCCGGCCGGTTTCGAGGCGAACCCCAACGGCTCTCGCCACGACATCGCCGGGATCACCAACGCCGCCGGCAACGTGGTGGGCCTGATGCCGCATCCCGAGCACGCGGTCGAAGCGGGCTTCGGCCCGGACCAGCCCGGTGAGGGCACCCGCTCCGGCACCGACGGACTGGCGATGTTCACCTCGGTGCTGCGCAGCATGGTCGCCTGACCACCCGTCGCACTCGCTCCCGCGACGCGCCGCACACCCAGCTCGCCCTGCGCAACGCCGCGCAACACGAGATTGTCCGGTTCTGAGCCAGATCTGCCCTGGATCTGGCTCAGAATCGGACTTTTTCGTCTGTGCCGACATCTGTGCCGGCAACTGTGCCGGCGTCGGCAGTGCGGCGCCGGAGCGGGCGCGGCGCCGGGCTCAGCTGCGGGTCGCGCTGAGCACCGTGAAGCGGCGGTCACGGGAACGCTGGCGCACCGGGCCCACACGACGCTCCACCTCGGTGCGGTAGCGCAGGTAGGAGTTGTGGACGAACCACAGCTGCCCGCCCGGGCGCAGCACCCGTGCGGCCGCGTCGAGCAGCCCCTGCACGAGGGTCGCGTCGACCGCGGTGCCATCGTGGAAGGGCGGGTTCAGCAGCACGAGGTCCACGCTCGCGTCGTCCACTCGCGACAGGACATCGTCCCAGGTCACCTCGACGCCCTCGCGGTCGAGCCGGTTGGCGGCGAGTGTTGCGCGGGTGGAGCCGACGGCATCGGCATCAGCGTCGCTGCCCGTCACTGCCGCCTCGGGCAGTGCGGCGGCGAGGTAGGCGGTCATCAGGCCGTTCCCGCAGCCGAGATCCACCGCAGAGCCCACCGGGGCCTCCGACGTCCCCAGCTCTCCGGCGGCGACAGCCCGGTCCAGGGCGTCCAGCAGCAGCCGGCTGCCCGCGTCGGCGCCGGCTCCGCCGAACACGGCGCCGATGCCGCGCAGCGCGAGCTCGCGCCGCTGGCCGCGCACGGCGACGCGTGCGGTGCCCTCGGCGATGGCCGGCGCCGGCACGACCTCTCGCAGCTCGCTGCCGATCAGGGCGCGGGACTTGCCGATCCCGCGGCTCGCGCGGACCTCGGTGAAGAGCGTGGCCAGCACGTCGTTCTGCGCCCTGGTCATGTGCTTGACGCGGCCGCCGGCGATGATCGAGAGACCATTCTGACCGCTCGCACGCACCGCCTCGGTGAGGCGGCGGGCCCGGTCCTCGAGGGCGTGCACGGCCTTGGGCAGCCGCATCAGCACCAGCAGATGACCCTCGACCCCGGCGGCCGCCTCCTCGAGCGGCACCGTCTCCGGACCGGCAGGCAGCCGCAGTCGTCCGGCGTCGATCTGCGCGGCGAAGCGCTCCTGCAGTGTCATGGCGAGAGTGAGGGACGAGGTCCAGCTGAGCACCACGGCGTCCTCGTGCTCGGCGACGGACGCGAGTGCGAAGGCGGTCAGCTCCCCGGTCGCGTCATCCACCACGATCATGTCGCAGGGGCAGCCGGTCCCGAGCTCCTCTGCCGCGGCGATGATCACGCGGTCGGTCTGGTCCGGGCCCTGGGGCGCGGAGGCGGCAGGCTGCGCGTCACGGGGTTCCTCGTCGAAGAGGTCCTCCCCGAAGGCGTCGTCGTCGAAGGGGTCTGCGGCGGGGTTCTTGGGCAAGGGTTCAGTCCTTCAGAAGGCCGACGCGGCCGCGCGAGCGCAGCCGGCCGTGGGGAAGCGCGGGGGCGGGCAGAGCCGCGGGGGTGTACGGGGCGAAGGGGCCGAATTGCTCGGCATCGGCCGCCAGGCCGCCCCGCGAGCGGGCCTCCGAAGAGATCGGGGCCTCGGCGAGCGTACCCTCCGCACCGATCTCTGCCTGGTAACGGGCCCGGAACTGCTCGATCTCCTCATGGCTGCGGCCCACGAAGTTCCACCACATCAGGATGTCCTCGCCGAGCGGTTCACCTCCCAGCAGCATCACGCGCAGGTCCTCCCCCTCCTCGGCGCTGAGCTCGAGCTCGGCAGCCCGGTCCGGCATCACGAGAAGCTCGCGGCTCCCGGCCTCGGACTCGCGCCCTCCGTCATGGGCTTCGCCGTGGCGGCGGTCCGCCGTGCGCATCCGTGCGGCGCCGCGGTCCACCAGCAGTCCGTACTCGTGAGTGGGGTCGAGGTCGATGCGCACGGTGCTGCCGGCGCTCAGCTCGAGCTCGACCATGCTCAGCGCGGTGTCGGTCTCCACGCGACTGCGGTCCTCGAGCACGGTGCCGTCCTCGGTAGTGGCGCGGAAGGAGCCCAGGCCCACACGCGCCCGCGCCTGTTCGTTCGCGATCACCGGCGGGGTGTAGACCTCGAAATGCGACTCCCGGAACCGGGCCCGATCGGGCAGGGCGTACCAGAGCTGGACGCCGTGCAGGATCGTGGTGTCGTTGGCGGAGAACTCCGAATGGGTGATGCCGGAGCCGGCCACCATGATGTCCACCTCTCCGGGCCGGACCAGTGCGTGGCTGCCGATCGAGTCACGGTGGGTGATCGCACCGTCGAACAGCCAGGAGACGGTCGCCAGGCCCGTGTGGGGGTGGCGTGCCACCTGCATGCCGTCACTGACGGAGACGTCATCGGGACCGAAATGATCCACGAAGCACCAGGCGCCGATCAGGGAGGTCTGGCGGGCGGGCAGGGTGCGGTGGACCGTCATCCCCCGGGGACCGCCGAGCGGCACCGCCCGGGGCTCGAGCCGGACGAAATCCTCGAAGCTGCTCATGGGGCGAGTGTAGAGAAGGAACCTCTGCCGGGCCGTGCGGGCGGGATCTGCTCTCCGCGGGTTCGCTGACTCGGCCCTATCTCCGCCCGCGCCGCGCTCGTAGGCTGTGCGCATGTCATCGCAGGCCTCGCCGCCCGCATTCCTGCTCCGCGCCGTCGAGGACGGCACGGTGCCCGGAGCCGTGCTCGCGGTGGGCCACGACCCGGAGCCGGTGGCGATCGGAGCCTCGGCTGTGGACGGCCCACCGATGCGGGCGGACGCGATCGTCCGCATTCAGTCGATGACCAAGCTGGTCACGACCGTGGCGGCGCTGCGACTCATCGAGCAGGGCGCGCTCGCGCTCGACGACCCGGTCGCGACCTGGCTCCTCGAGGTCGACACACCCCGCGTGCTCACCTCCCCCGACGCCCCGCTCACCGACACCGTTCCTGCCGAGCGGCCGATCACCCTGCGCCACCTGCTGACGAACATGTCCGGATACGGGATGATCCTCGCCGACTCGCCGCTGCAGCACGCCATGGCGGCGAACGAGACCGAGGCCGGGCTGCTGCCGCCGAGCCTCGGGGCCGACGACTGGCTCACGGCGCTCAGCTCCCTGCCTCTGGTGGGACAGCCCGGCACGGTGTGGCGCTATCACCATTCGTTCGGGCTGCTGGGGATTCTGCTGTCCCGTCTCACCGGGATGAGCGCCGGTGAGCACCTCGAGCGCACCCTGCTCAGCCCGCTGGGCATGGTCGACACCGGATACTTCGTGCCCGCGGCGGCGCGTGAGCGACTGCCCGCTCTGTACACGGAGTCCGACGGGCAGCTGGTCGAGCTCGAGGGCCTCGGCGGCGGCCCCCATATCGGCCCGCCTCCGCAGGACATGAGCCACGGCGAGCTGCTCTCGACAGCACCCGACTACCTGCGCTTCCTGCGCGCGCTGCGTGACGGCGAGCTGCTGGGCGCCGAGCACCTGGCGATGCTGCGCAGCGATCAGGTGCCCGCGAGCGCGAAGCAACCGGGCTCGTTCTTCCCCGGCTTCTGGGCACGGACCGGTTGGGGCTTCGGGGTGAGCGTGGTCGCCGACGGCCCGCACCGCGGCCGCTGGGGATGGTCCGGCGGCGCGGGCACGGACTTCTTCGTCGACCCCGACGGGACGCTGGGGCTGCTGCTCACCCAGGTGGAGCTGGGGCCGCGAGTCATGCCCCTGCTGGAGGCCTTCGGCGAGCTCTCCCCGCCGGTGTAGTGAGTGCATACCGCGCGCCAGGTGTGGAGCCAGTGATCTCGGCGCACGAGGGCTGCCATGACGAAAAAAGTGCCAGTTCTGTGGCATCTTTCTCGCCATGGCAGGGGGGCCTCATTCCCAGGTGGCGGTCTCCGGCTCCACGCCGTGTGCGCGGGCGTTCTCCTCGATCACCCGGCGCAGCCACGCGGCGAGGCCGTCGGCCTGCTGGTCGTAGTGCGCGGCGAACCGGGGGTCCTCGGTGTACATCCGCGACAGGACGACGTGCATGGAATGCGTGCAGTCGTAGTGGCGGTCGACCGTGGCGCGGTGGCGTTCGGCGAGGCGGTTCGCCTCGTCGCTGCCGGGCTCGACTCCGCGGACCAGGGCCTCGGCGAGCGCGGCCTCGGTCGCGTCGAGCTCGACCTTGACCTTCTGCCACTGCGCGGCGTCCCAGTTCCGGGTGCGCGAGGCGGACTGCTTCCAGGCCTCGGACTCCCCCCAGCGCTCGCGAGCCTCGTCCTGGTAGGCGGGGTCCCAGTCGGTGCCGAAGATGCGGGCCTGCTCCTCGGGGCTGAGAATGGGGGTGCTGTCGTTCATGTCGGTCCTCTCGATCATCTCGTCGACGGCGCGTGCCGTCTTCTCGAGCCGCTGGATCCGCTCCGCGAGGAGGGCCCGTTGGCGCTGGAGGTGCTCCCGCGGATCGATGGCCGGATCATCGAGGATCCGGCCGATCTGCGCGAGCGCCAGACCGAGCTCCCGGTAGACGAGGACCCGGTGGATCCGGGCCACGTCCGCGGCGTCGTAGAGGCGATATCCCGACCAGCTGCGTCCGCTGGGGCGCGCCAGGCCGACGCTGTCCCAGTGGTGCAGGGTGCGGACGCTGACGCCGACCAGGTCGGCGACGCGGCCGACGGTGAGGTCCTCGTGCTGTGTCTCGGTCATGGGAACCACCTTCGGGCCTGACGTCGCGTGAGGGTCAAGCCGGACGATCGAGCTGCGCCACCAGCCGCTGCGGGGCGACCATCCGATACGACTCATCGATCAGCTCGGCGAGCTCGTCGTGGTCGGTGCGCTCGTCGAGATCGATCCCGAGCCATCCCGAGGGGCCCAGGTAGGCGGGGACGAACGACCGCGGATCCGCGCTCAGGGCAGCGGTCTCCGCCGCCGACAGGTGCACCACGATGCTCTGCGGATGCTGCACCCACAGCCCGTCGACCTTCTGGGAGGCGCCGTAGTAGCAGTGGACCTTCACCGTGTGGAAGGCGGGGCGGCCGTGACTGATCTTCTCGCGCGCCTCGGGCAGGGCCAGCGCGATCTCCCGCACCGTCTCGAGCATCGGATCATCCTCGTCGAACATCTGCGCGTGGGCCATGCCGACATCCTCCCGCAGACCCCGCCCTCGGACCAGCACCCTGCTCCCTGCTTCTCTGCTCCCATGATCCCCTGATCACCTGATCACCTGATCACCTGATCCCCTGATCCCCTGATCCCCTGATCCCCAGCCTGCGGTGCCTGCGATGTTGCTGCCCGGGATGCTGCACCATCGCCGTACGCTGGGTGGATGAGCTTTCCCCTGCTGGTCGACTGCGACCCCGGCATCGATGATGCGATCGCCCTGGCCTATCTCGCGGGCCGTCCCGAGGTCGAGGTTGCGGGCCTGGTCTCCACCGGCGGCAACGTCGATGTCCATGCCGTGCACCGCAACATTCTGACCCTCGCCGAACTGCTCGGGTTCACCGCCCCGATCGCCCTGGGCGCGGAGCAGCCGCTGGTGCAGGAGCCGATGTACGCCGACGACACCCACGGTCCGGGCGGGCTCGGCCACGCCACGCTCCCACCCACGACTCGCCCCGAGGATCCTCGCAGCGGCGCGCAGCTGTGGGTCGACGTCGCCCGTGCCCATCCCGGGGAGCTGGTGGGCCTGGTGCTCGGGCCGCACACCAACCTCGCCCTCGCCCTGGACATCGAACCGGAGCTGCCACGGCTGCTGAAGCGCCTGCACATCATGGGCGGGGCGATCAACCATCGCGGCAACACCGAGCCCACCAGCGAGTGGAACATCGCGGTGGATCCGGAGGCGGCCCAGCGTGTCCTCTCCGCCTTCTCCTCCGCGCCGCGCCGTCCGGTGCTGGGATCTCTCGAGGCGACGGAGAGCGTCCGCTTCGCGCAGTGCGAGCTGGATCGCTTCAGCGAACTCGCCGAGCGCACCGGCCATCCGGTGGCGCAGATCCTGGTCGATGCGCTGCGCTTCTACTTCGAGTTCCATGAGGCCGACGGGTTCGGCTGGTCTGCGCATGTGCACGACCCGCTGGTCACCGCCCACGCAGTCACCGGCGGCTTCGCCACCACCCGCCCGCTCGCTGTGGACGTGGAGCTGGCCGGCACCCTGACCCGAGGGCAGACGGTGGGCGATGAGCTGGGCCGCTGGGGCCGGGAGCCGAACGTCGACGTGCTCACCGACGTGCGGCCCGCGGAGTTCATCGACCATCTGCTGGAGACTCTGGAGACCGGACTGGGCCGGCGCGTCCGACCAGGCCGACCCGTCGGCGGCTGAACGCTGCGAGAGCCGCTCCGTCCCCCAGCTCCGGCGCCACCGCTCCGTCCACCAGCTCTGTCCCCACCGCCCGTCCCCACCGCCCGCTCTCCTCACTCTCCATCGCGAGAACGACCTTTGGTACACCTTCCGGCGGGGAAGGTGTACCGAAGGTCGTTCTCGATCTCGCCGGTCGCGCGGGGCCGCCCGCTTCTCAGGGATGCCCGTCGCTCGGGGCTGCTGGGGGCTCAGTGCGATCGGTGGCTCAGTGCCATCGGCGACTCACCGGCCCACAGGCCCACCGGCCCACCGCCTCACCGCCCCACCGCCTCACCCGCCCAGCGTGGTCACCTCGACGGTGAAGCACTGGCGGGGGCTCTGGTCCCCGCGTCCGGCGCGCCAGCCGATGCAGGTGACCGTGCCGGCGTCCTTGTCGTCCTCGAAGGCGACCAGGACCGTGCCGGGCAGGGAGACGGGAGCGTCGAAGGAGACGTCCCAGCGCAGGGGCCGGGAGAGGTCCACGCGCGCCTCGGTGAACGCGCGGGAGGCGGTGTACATCCCGTGAGCGATCGCTCTCGGGAAGCCGAAGGCCTTCGCACTGAGGGCCGACATGTGGATCGGGTTCACGTCGCCGGAGACCGCCGCGTAGCGCCGACCGGCATCGGCCGGCAGGGACCAGCGGCCCGTCGGCGTCGGCGCCTCGAAGGCACGACGCCCGGCGCGACCGCCGTCGGCCGAGGACGTGTCGCGCGCCGCCCGCTCGGAGGCCGGCGACTGCTCGGCGGACGCCGACAGCGCAGGAGACGCCGACAGCGTGGGGGACGCCGCGCCGCCCCTGGTCAAGTAGGTCGACACATCGGTGGCGATGATCTCCCCGTCCTCGCCGAGGATCGTGGAGACCGCCTCGAAGGTGCGCCCCTTGCGGTGCGGGCGCAGGTCCCGCACCCGGCATTCGACGTCCACCAGCTCCCCCACCCGCACCGGGCGGTGCTGGAGGATCTGGTTGCGCAGGTGCACCAGGCCCAGCAGGGGGAAGGGGAAGTCCCGCCGTGCCATGAGGGCGAGGGAGACCGGGAAGGCGAGCACGTGTAGCACGCCCGGGTGGACCAGGTCAGTGGCGGGTCCGCCCATCAGGTGGTCGAAGTCCCGGGCGCGCTCGGCATCGATCCGCACGGAGCTCACCCGGTAGGCGGTGCTCGGGAGCACCGGTTCACCGCGGGTACGGCCACCCCGGGGGTCGAGCGCGGCGGCGTAGACGGCGGGGAAGGAGGGGACGTCGGTGAGGTCCTTCATCCGCTCGGGCATCCGCTCAGGAGCGTTCTGCGGCGAGGAGCTCTGCACGGCGCTCACTTCCCGACCATGTTCTGGCCGCACACCCGCAGCGTCTCACCGCGGATCCCGCCGGCCTCATCGGAGGAGAGGAAGGAGATCGTCTCGGCGACGTCGATGGGCAGCCCGCCCTGCTGGAGCGAGTTGACCCGGCGGGCGACCTCGCGGGTGAGGGCCGGCATCCGGGCGGTCATCTCGGTCTCGATGAATCCGGGGGCGACAGCGTTGGCGGTGCCGCCCAGCGGCTCGAGCCTTCCGGCGAGCGCGTCGACGAAGGCGATCACGCCTGCCTTCGAGGCGGCGTAGTTCGTCTGGCCGCGGTTCCCGGCGATGCCGCTGGTCGAGGCCAGGGACACCACCCGGGGCCGCTCGCCGAGCACGTCACCCGCCTCGATCAGCGCCTCGGTGAGGGTGATCTGGCTGGTGATGTTGACCGCGAGCACGGGGTCCCAGCGGTCGGCGGTCATGTTGGCCAGCAGCTTGTCGCGGGTGATACCGGCGTTGAGGACGATCACATCGAGGGTCAGTCCCCGTTCCCGGAGGACGCCGACCAGCCGCTCCCCCGCGCCCGCGGAGGTGACGTCGAGCTGGATCGGCACTGCACGCAGCTCGTTGGCGAGCCGTGCCAGCTCGGTGCCCGCGCCCGGGACATCGAGGACCACGAGCTTCGCACCGTCCGCGGCGAGCGTGCGCGCGATCGCCGCGCCGATGCCGCGGGCGGCGCCGGTGACCAGAGCGGTGCGCCCGGCCAGCGGCAGGGTGTCGTCCTCGGTGCGGCTGCCGGCATCGGTGGAGACGGTGAGCAGCTGCCCGGTGACGAAGGCGCTGCGGGCGGAGAGGAAGAAGCGCAGCGCCCCGATCACGCCGGGAGCGTCCAGCTTCACACCGTCTTCGACCAGGACGCCGTTGGCGGTCGCCCCGCCGCGCATCTCGTGGGCGAGGGAGCGCAGGAAGCCCTCGACCCCACCGCGCGCGGCATCCTGTGCCGGATCCTCGCCGCGCGCGGGACGGGACAGGGTGATCACGCGGGCACCGGGGGCAAGGCTGCGCATGGCACTGCCCAGCGGGAGCACCAGCGGGCCGAGATCGGACGGGGAGTTGATCTCGTCGGCCACCACGATCACGGAGCCGATCTTCCGCAGCTCATCGAAGCGGCGGCGCACGTCGGCGCCCCAGTGCAGGAGCAGCCGCGCGATCTCGTCGGCCCCCGCGGAGCCCCCCAGCACCACGACCGGGCCGAGCACGGGCTCCGGCCGGTCCGCGCGGCGCGGGAGCTTCGAGGGACGCGGCAGGCCCAGCTGCTTGGCGAGGGCACCACCGGGGGCGGAACGGGTGAAACGGGTGTAGGCGTCGGTCATGGGAACCTCCGGTTCAGAGCTGCGGGCGCGGGGCGGTGGAGCGGTTCATCTCGGGCTCAGTCCGAGACGGACTCGAGCAGCACGACGGTGCCCTGACCCGCTGCGGCGCACACCGAGATCAGTCCGCGCTGGACGCGGCCGGTCTCCTCGGCCCGCTCGTGCAGGAGCTTGGCGAGGGTCGCGACGAGGCGCCCGCCGGTGGCCGCGAAGGGATGGCCTGCCGCGAGCGAGGAGCCCGCGACGTTGAGCTTGGCGCGGTCGATGCTTCCCAGCACCCCGTCACGGCCCAGCCGCTCGCGGCAGAACTCCTCGGACTCCCAGGCCTTCAGGGTGCTCAGCACGGTCGAGGCGAAGGCCTCGTGGATCTCGTAGAAGTCCAGATCTTGGAGGGAGAGGTGGTTCGCGTCCAGCAGCTCCGGCACGGCGTAGGCAGGGGCCATCAGCAGGCCCTCGTCGCCGTGCACGTAGTCGACGGCGGCGCTGCGGGCGTCGACCACCCGCGCGAGCGGCCTGAGGCCGCGCTCTGCGGCCCACTCGGCGCTGCCCATCAGCACCGAGGAGGCGCCGTCGGAGAGCGGGGTCGAGTTGCCGGCGGTCATGCTCGGCTCGGCGACCTGCGGGGACTTCACACCGAAGACGGGCTTGAGGGAGCCGAGCTTCTCGAGCGTGGAGTCGGCGCGCAGGTTCTGGTCGCGGGAGAGTCCGCGATAGCCGGTGACCAGGTCGTCGAAGAAGCCGGCATCGAATGCTGCGGCGAGGTTCTGGTGCGAGGCGAGCGCGAGCTCGTCCTGCTCCTGACGGGTCACACCCCACTCGGCGGTGGTCAGCGCCTGGTGCTCCCCCATCGACAACCCGGTGCGGGGCTCTCCGTTGCGGGGCGGGACCGGGGCGAGGTCGGCGGGGCGGATCGCGCTGAAGGCCTTGAGACGCTGACCGGTGGTCTTCGCCGCGAAGGCGCGGTGGAGGATGCGCCGCAGGCGCGGGGTGACCTCGATCGGGGAGTCCGAGGCGGAGTCGACGCCGCAGGCGATGCCCGAGTCGATCTGGCCCAGCCGGATCCGGTTGGACACGTGGATCACGGTCTCGAGGCTGGTGGCGCACGCCTTGGACATATCGATCGTCGGGGTGCGCGGGTCCAGGGGCGTGCCCAGCGCACTCTCGCGGGTGAGGTTGAGGTCACCGGCCAGCTTGAGCACAGCGCCGCCGGCGATCTCGCCGAGCTTCTCACCCTGCAGCCCGAAGCGAGCCACGAGGCCGTCGAGCGCCGCGGTGAGCAGGTCCTGGTTGGAGATGCCGGCGTAGGGGCCGCCGGAACGGGCGAAGGGGATCCTGTTGCCGCCGAGGATCAGGGCGTCGCGCGGGGAGTCGTGCTGGGTCACTGGGTGCACCTCTTCGTGGTCACTGCGGTCTTCGTGGTCACTGCGGTCTTCATGGTCACTGCGGTCTTCGTGGTCACTGCCGGGGTTCGTGGAGATCCTGGGCCGCGGGAGCCCGGGCTGCCGATGCGCTCTCGCTCCCGCAGGAACTCGCCGGAGGATCTTCTCCAGAGCACTTTACATAGAACCGACGGTACTTGATACCCTAGGTCTCGTGAACGCGACGACGCAAGCCCCCGTGGACGGCCGATCGGCCCGTTGGGCCCGCCACCGGGAAGAGAGACGTACCGAGCTGCTCGACGTGGCCCGGCACCTCATCCATGAGCAGGGTCCCGATGTGACGATGGAGGACATCGCCGCAGCCTCCGGCACCTCCAAGTCCATCGTCTACCGCTACTTCGAGGACAAGGCCCAGCTCCAGCGCGCACTGGGGCGCAGCATCCTGTCCACGATGCACGGCAAGCTGCTGGAGGAGATGCGAGCCCTCGAGGCTCGCGTCGGCCGCGAACCGGAGGCCGACGAGCGGATCCACGCCATGATCCGCGCCTACGTCGAGACGGCCCAGCGCTCCCCCGGCGTGTACCGCTTCGTCACCCGGCCCAGCGACGGGCTGAACCACTTCCTGTCCTCGGTCTCGCGACTGGTCGCGACCTTCCTGCCCGCCGAGATCCCGGCGCCGCAGGTCTGGGCCCACGGCTCCGTCGGCTTCGTCGAACGCGCCGTCGACGTCTGGATGACCGATCACGACACCCCTGAGACCCCTGAGACCGCGGAGACCGCTGACGCGTCACACGCCTCAGCCGACCCGACCGACCCGGGCAACGCAGCCCAGCGCACCACCCCACTCACCTCCGATCAGCTCGTGACCCACCTGGTCACCTGGCTCATGAAGGGACTGCACGCATGACCACCGATTCCCGCACCGCACCCACCACCACTGCCCCCGCCACCGCGGAGATCTCCGACGTGACGACCACCGCCAATCCCACCGGACCCCTCTCGATCCCGCCCGGCGGGAGCCCCCGGCTCGACATCGCGCAGGTCTCCGAGGCCCTGCTGGGCAAGTGGGCCGACGCCCGCCTCGAGGCCCGCGAGCGCGCCGCCCGCCCCGAGCTGCACCGACCGCTCGACGCCTCCGTCGCCGAGCACCGCGAGCGCGTCTACGAGCAGCTCCAGCTCCTCGTGAAGGACGACGTCTCCCGCCGGATGCTGCCCGAGCACCTCGGCGGCCCCAACGACAACGGAGGCAACGTCGCCTCCTTCGAGGAGCTGGTCGTCGCCGACCCTTCCCTGCAGATCAAGGCCGGAGTGCAGTGGGGCCTGTACACCTCGGCGATCATCCAGCTGGGCAATGAGGAGCAGCAGCACGCCTGGGTGCCCGATGCGATGGACCTGACCACCCCCGGTGCCTTCGCCATGACCGAGATCGGCCACGGCTCCGACGTGCAGGCGCTGGCGACCACCGCCACCTTCGACCCCGCCGGCGGGACCGATGGGGAATGGGTGATCCATACCCCGTTCCGCGCTGCCTGGAAGGACTACCTGGGCAACGCCGCGATCCACGCGAAGGCGGCGACGCTGTTCGCACGCCTGATCACGAACGGCGTGGACCACGGCGTGCACTGCTTCTACGTCCCGGTCCGGGACGCCGACGGCGAGCTCCTGCCCGGCGTCTCGAGCGAGGACGACGGGGAGAAGGGCGGACTGAACGGCATCGACAACGGCCGCCTGGCCTTCGACCAGGTGCGCATCCCCCGCACCCACCTGCTGAACCGTTACGGCGACGTCGCCCCTGACGGCACCTACACCTCCCCCATCGAGTCCCCCGGCCGCCGGTTCTTCACGATGCTCGGCACCCTGGTCCAGGGCAGGGTCTCCCTGGACGGCTCCGCGATCCGGGCCAGCCAGCTCGCCCTGCACATCGCGATCACCTACGCGACCCAGCGCCGCCAGTTCAGCGCCGCGGATCCCACGCAGGAGACGGTGCTGATGGACTACCAGGCACACCTGCACCGCCTGCTGCCGAAGCTCGCCGCGACCTATGCCGGCGCCTTCGCGCACGAGCAGCTGCTGCAGGCCTTCGACGACGTGTTCTCCGGCCGGGCCGACGATCCCGAGTCGCGCGAGGACCTCGAGACCCTCGCCGCGGCCCTCAAGCCCACCTCGACCCGGCTCGCGCTGGACACCGTCCAGGAGTGTCGCGAGGCCTGCGGCGGCGCCGGCTTCATGGCGGAGAACCAGCTGGTGGGGCTCCACCAGGACCTGGACGTCTATGCGACGTTCGAGGGCGACAACACTGTCCTGCTGCAGCTGGTCGCCAAGCGTCTGCTGTCCGACTACACCTCCGAGCTGCGCAGCGTGGACCGTGCCGGGATCGGTCGCTTCATCGCGCAGCGTGCCGAGGTGCTCGCCAAACGGCACACCCCCTGGGCACGCCTCGGCCAGAGCGTCGCCGATCGCGGCAACTCTCGACGCGCCTTCGACTCCATGCGCCAGGCGGAGTTCCAGGAGGAGATGCTCGCCGACCGTGCCCGGATCAAGGTCGAGGAGGTCGCCCTCGCGCTGCGCGGGGCCGGGAAGATGAGCCCGGCCGACGCCGCCTCCGAGGTCAACAAGCACCAGGTGGAGATGCTGGACGCCGCTCGCGCCCACGCCGATCTGGTGCGCTGGCGTGCTTTCACCGCGGGGATCGAGGCACTCGAAGGCCCCGGAGCTGAGGGCTCCCGGGCGGTGCTCACCGATGTGCGCGACCTGTTCGGGCTCACCGCGATCAATGATGACCTGGCCTGGTTCCTGCTGGGCGGGATGATCTCCACCCAGCGCGGCCGCCAGATCGACAACGATCTGCGTCGGCTGCTGTGGCGGCTGCGCCCGCACGTGCTCGACCTGGTCGCCGCCTTCGATGTGCGGCCCGGTCATGTGCGGGCACCGATCGCGCTGGGCGGGGAGCAGGCGCGCCAGGACGAGGCCGCCGCCTACTTCCGTGCGCAGCGTGCCAGCACGTCCTCGCCGGTCAGCGAGAAGACGCTCCGGGACCAGGCGAAGAAGGCGAAGCGAGCGGCAGGCGCCCGCGCCGTCGGCACCCGCTGACCGTTGCGGGGCGGCCCGGGTCTCAGCACCTGCCCCGGTCCGCCCTCTCGGGCGCCGCGATCGTAGACTGGGGTCGCCGGATCCGGGCCCTCACGGCCCGCCCGCACCCCAGCCCTCGTGATGAACGGACCCGAAACCGCGATGACCGCCGACCTCGCCCCCTCCACCCCGCACGGCACGCCCGCGGACGTCGACACGGTCGAGCATGCCGCCTCCACCCCCGACCAGGCCCAGCCGTACGCGGATCTCGGGCTCAAGGAGGACGAGTACGCGAACATCCGCGAGATCCTCGGCCGCCGTCCCACCAACGCCGAGCTCGCCATGTATTCGGTGATGTGGTCCGAGCACTGCTCGTACAAGTCCTCCAAGAAGCAC
The DNA here is from genome assembly GCF_947500705.1 of uncultured Brachybacterium sp. Classification (GTDB taxonomy): domain Bacteria; phylum Actinomycetota; class Actinomycetes; order Actinomycetales; family Dermabacteraceae; genus Brachybacterium. Next base: position 211,051 of record NZ_CANMSY010000001.1, read on the forward strand.
CTGAGCACCTTCGGCAAGCACACCACCGAGAAGATGCGCGAGAAGCTGCTGGTGGGCATGGGCGAGAACGCCGGCGTGGTCGACATCGGCGACGGCTGGGCGGTGACCTTCAAGGTCGAGTCCCACAACCATCCCTCCTATGTCGAGCCCTACCAGGGCGCGGCCACCGGCGTCGGCGGCATCGTCCGCGACATCATCTCGATGGGTGCCCGGCCGGTCGCGGTCATGGACCAGCTGCGCTTCGGCGCGATCGATCATCCGGACACCGCCCGAGTGGTCCACGGCGTCGTCTCCGGCGTGGGCGGCTACGGCAACTCCCTCGGCCTGCCCAACATCGGCGGCGAGACCGTGTTCGATGCCGCCTACCAGACCAACCCCCTGGTCAACGCGCTCGCGCTCGGCGTGATGCGCCACGAGGACATCCACCTCGCCTCCGCCACCGGCCCCGGCAACCAGGTGGTGCTGTTCGGCGCCCGCACCGGCGGTGACGGCATCGGCGGCGCCTCCATCCTCGCCTCGGAGACCTTCGAGGAGGACGGCCCCCTCAAGCGCCCCAGCGTCCAGGTGGGCGACCCCTTCATGGAGAAGGTGCTCATCGAGTGCTGCCTCGAGCTGTTCGCCGCCGGCACCGTCGAGGGCATCCAGGACCTCGGCGCCGCCGGCATCTCCTGCGCGACCAGCGAGCTGGCCGCCAACGGCGCCTCGGGCATGCACATCCACCTCGAGGAGGTGCTGCTGCGCGACCCCACCCTGAACGCCGGCGAGATCCTGATGAGCGAGTCCCAGGAGCGCATGATGGCCGTGGTGAGCCCCGAGAAGCTCGAGGAGTTCCAGGCGATCGCCGCGAAGTGGGACGTCGAAGCCGCGGTGATCGGCGAGGTCACCGGTGACGGCCGCCTCACCATCGACCACCACGGACACCGCATCGTCGACGTGGACCCGGCGACGGTCGCGATCGACAGCCCGGTCTACGATCGCCCCTTCGCCCGGCCCGACTGGCAGGACGCCCTGCAGGCCGACGCCGCGGAGCTCCTCCCCCGCCCCGGCACCGCCGAGGAGCTCGCGGCCACGCTGCGCACCCTGATCGCCTCCCCGAACCTCGCCTCCAAGAACTGGGTCACCGACCAGTTCGACCGCTACGTGGGCGGCAACACCGCGCTCTCGATGCCCGATGATGCGGGCGTGCTCCGGATCGACGAGGCCACGGGCCGCGGCATCGCCCTCGCGACCGACGCCAACGGCCGGTACACCAAGCTCGATCCCCGCACCGGGGCGCAGCTGGCGCTGTCCGAGGCCTACCGCAATGTCGCGACCTCCGGCGCGGTGCCGCTCGCGATCACGGACTGCCTGAACTTCGGCTCCCCCGAGGACCCGGGCCCGATGTGGCAGCTGGTCGAGGCGATCGGCGGGCTCGCCGAGGCGTGCGAGACCCTCGAGGTCCCGGTCACCGGCGGCAACGTCTCCCTGTACAACTCCACCGGCGAGCCGGGGCTCATCGACTCCGCGATCCACCCCACACCGGTGGTCGGTGTGCTCGGCGTGTTCGAGGACGTCGCCCGCCGCGTCCCCTCCGGCTGGCAGACGGACGGCCTGACCGTGCTGCTGCTGGGCACCACCCGTGAGGAGCTCTCGGGTTCGGCCTGGGCGGACGTCGTCCACCAGCACCTGGGCGGTATGCCGCCGCAGGTCGATCTCGAGGCCGAGCGCTCGCTGGCCCGTGTGCTGATCACCTCCGCCGAGGAGGGGCTCGCCACTGCGGCGCATGATCTCTCCGAGGGCGGCCTGGCCCAGGCTCTGGTGGAATCGGTGACCCGCTTCGGCAGCGGTGCCCAGGTGGATCTGGCAGGCCTGACGGAGCGGGACGGCGTGGATCTTGCCAGCGCCCTGTTCTCCGAATCGCAGGGCCGTGCCCTGGTCGCCGTTCCTGCCGAGCAGGAGGCGCGGCTCACGGCGCTGGCCGCCGAGCACGGGGTGCCGCTGCTGCGCCTCGGCGTCACCGGTGGCCATGCGCTCGAGCTCGACGGCGTGGGCTCCTTCACCGTGGGCGAGCTGCGGGAGCTGCGCGAGGGGACCCTGCCGCGCTACTTCGGCTGAGGCTCTCCGCGCGCGCTTCGACACGCGGCACGTCCCGAATGAGCACGAGGCCCCGCCGCGATGGACGGGGCCTCGTGCTCGTGCGCGGAGCTTCAAGCCCCACCTCACCCCAGAGTGATCGACCGGTACAACGTCGGCTCCCCGCCCACCAGGACCGCACGAGACGTCGGCCCTTCGCGCAGATACAGCCGAGTGTCGATGAGCATCGTTTGAGGTAGCGCAAGCATCACCGGGCTCGAAGACACTGACGCGATCGACACCGCGGACAGCGCGTCGGAGAAGACCATCCCTGAAGCGACGTACACCGTCTTGGAACCGCCAGGCTTCACGGTGTCAATAAGGTTCGCGGAGACGGCATATCGGTCCTTTCCACCGACGCGCAACGGAGCGACCCCAAGGTCACGGATCTCGCGCTCCACCTTCTCGGTCACCGTGGGCGTACCTCCGACGATGTAAACATTCTGGTTCTTGTTCCGGGCGATCGCTGCAGCGACCGGAGCCGGGAGCGAGTTCTTCTGGGTCAATACGACAGAGCCACCGGTGAGGGCGGCCGCGGAGCCGGCGCTGAGCGCGTCGGAGTACAGCTCGCCCGACGCGACGAAGATCGGCTTGCCGTCCTGCACCATGCCGGCGGAGACCTCGTAGCGGTCCTTGCCGCCGACGCGGTCGACCGTCGCGCCGGTCACGCTGCTCAGCTGGCGCTCCACCTGCGCGGACACCGTCGGTGCGCCACCTGCGATGGTGATCCGGTCCGGGGACAGTCGGCGGAGCTCCGCAAGCACAGATGAAGGGATCACGTTCTCGCGCACCAGGAGCAGCGGCCCGCCGACGCGAGCTGCCATCGGCGCTGATGCCAGAGCATCGGAGTACAGCTCACCGGAGGCGATCATCACGTGAGCCGCCCCGCGAGGGAAAGCCTTCTGGGAAGCGTTCGCCGACACTTCATAGCGATCGCTGCCGCCGATGCGGTCGAAGGAGAGGTCGAGAGTCGGGTCGGTGATCACCGCGCCTTCGTTGCTGTGCACGATCTCCATGCCCGAGCTGTAGCGGGTGGTCCGCTGACCGTCGACGACGGCCTCACTCTCCACGACAGCTCCGAGAACGCTGCGACCGCCGGCATCAACCCATCTGTGGTGCGAAGCGGTCCTGTAACCGCCGAGGGCCTCTTGTACACGACTGCGGAGGTCAGGCATCAGTGCGTACGCCCGGGCACCGGGGCAGGCGGTAGCCCCCTGGCGTGCATCGCGGTGACCGAACAACCGCAGCTGGGCCTTATTGTCCACGGTCACACGATCATTGACGTCGAAGATGTAGGAGCTGCCCAGCTTCCAGGCAACGATTCTCACGACGGCGTTCTGCGCGGACGACGAGGGCACAGCGTTCGAATGGTTACCCATGATGGAGACGCCGAAGGTACCGGTATTGGACCCGAGCGCGTGGGCGCCGATGACATTCCGGTGCAGACCGCCGGCCCGGCCCTCGAAGATCTGACCGTACTTGTCGACGAGCACGTTGTATCCGATGTCGTTCCACCCCAACGTGCGGGTGTGGTAGCTGTAGATCCCGCGCACGATCGACGCGGACTGTGACCGTGTGTACGAGTTGGAGCCCGCGGTGTGGTGCAGCACGGCGGCCTCAGTCTCGCCCGCATAGGAGGCCGAGCCTCCACGCCACGACTCGTTCGCTCCCCAGCCCGCGCGGGAAATAATCACCGGGGCGCTTGTCCCCGGCACAGAGGTCGATGGCGCAGCCCGTGAAAAACCGGCGCCCGAAGTCGTCGGGCGGAGCACCGGCACCCCCGCGGATGCGACACCGGAACCGGTCCCGGAAGCACTTGCCACGGCTGTGCCGTCATCCTCGGCGACGACGTCGGAGCCCTCAGTGGACTCCGCCTCCGCCGCTGTCGTGTCATCCGCGGCGACTGCCTCGGTATCGATGAGCTCCACCCGCAGGTGATCGGTCGCGGTGTGATCTCCGTCGATCGCGCGAACCTCGACCTCAATGGCGTCGCCGATCCAGAACGGATCGGTGCCGACGGTCTCGCTCTCTTCAGATTCTGCCGCCGGAGCGTGGGTCCAGTCACCCCACCCCTCGGCGCTCAGCGCTCTAATTTCTACACGATCCGGCGTTTGACCAAGGTCCCAGATCACGCCCACGAGATCAGCACCGTCAGTGCTCACCTTCTTGCTGGGCACACCTTCGAGAATCGGCTCGACGATGTCATCGTGGCGTTCGCCAGGCATGCCGGCGTCGGAATCCTCCGGAGCCACCGACTCGGCCTCTTCGCCGAGGCCCGCGGCCCGGGACACCACGTCCGGCGTATCCTCACGTGCATTTCCCACCATCGTGGGAGAGGAAGCGGCATCAACTTCATCGGGGTGCGTTCCCGATCGAGCCGGCCCATCTTCCGGCTCGCCCGGATCTGCCACCGCCCCGGTCATGGCAAGCGCTAGCACGGCAAGTGCTGACATAAGTGCAGGAACGATACGCAGGCGCATAGGGAAGCAGTCCATTCTTCTCGGGAGCTGTAATGAATTGTCTCCAGTCCCGGTGGAGAAAAGGTGGCCGACCGATCACGATCGCATGACTTCCCGTTGCGTCCCGCAGACCGGCGCCAAGAGCTCGCGCAGAGAAGGAGTCGGCCTCACGTGCGATCTCAGGCGCGAATAGGTGACGCTAGGTGCAGAGAGAACCCCCATGGAAACGCCGGAGGCCTCGCCACGGTAGTGGCGAGGCCTCCGGCGCAGGACGATCCGATCAGGAGTCGCGCCCTCGGTGTGGGGCGATGGCTCTGCTCAGAGCCGTGCGCTCACTTGGTGTCGGTCGTGTCCTCGGCGCCCTCGGCGGGCTCCTCCGGCGTGACGCGCTCGATGCCGGTGTCCTCACCGGGCTGCTCGGCGCCCTCGGCGGGCTCGACCGGAGCGATGTCCTCAGCAGCAGCGGTGTCGGCAGCCTTGGCGTCGTTCTTGGCGGCGCCCTCAGCCTCCTTCACCACGGACTGCTTGGCCGAGAACTCCTCGGTGACCAGCTCGATGACGGCCATCGGGGCGTTGTCGCCGCGACGGGGAGCCACCTTGGTGATGCGGGTGTAGCCGCCGGGACGCTCCGCGAAGCTCGGGGCGATCTCCTCGAACAGGGTGTAGACGACGCCCTTGTCACGGACGGTCTCCATGACGCGACGACGAGAGGCGAGATCGCCCTTCTTCGCCTGGGTGATGAGGCGCTCCGCATGGGGACGCAGGCGCTTGGCCTTGGTCTCGGTGGTGGTGATCGCCTTGTGGCGGAACAGCTCGGTGGCGAGGCTGGCGAGGATCATCCGCTCGTGCGCGGGGGATCCGCCGAGGCGCGCACCCTTGGTGGGGGTAGGCATGGTCGTTCTCCTTGAAGACTAAAAAGGTCAGTACTGGTCGCCGAAGCCGTCGGAGTAGGAGTCCAGGGCCGACGGATCGAATCCGGCCGGGGAATCCTTCAGCGACAGACCGAGGTCGACGAGCTTCGCCTTGACCTCGTCGATGGACTTCTGGCCGAAGTTGCGGATGTCGAGCAGATCGGCCTCGGAACGGGCGGTCAGCTCGCCGACGGTGTGGACACCCTCGCGCATCAGGCAGTTGTACGACCGGACCGTGAGGTTCAGATCGTTGATCGGAAGCGCCAGATCGGCGGCCAGAGCCTGGTCGGTGGGCGACGGGCCGATCTCGATGCCCTCCGCCTCCTGATTCAGCTCGTGTGCCAGACCGAACAGCTCGACCAGGGTCTTGCCTGCCGACGCGACCGCATCACGCGGGGAGATGGCGGGCTTGGTCTCGACGTCGACGATCAGCTTGTCGAAGTCGGTGCGCTGCTCGACACGGGTCGCCTCGACCTTGTAGGTCACCTTGAGCACGGGCGAGTAGATCGAGTCGACCGGAACCCGGCCGATCTCTCCGTCGACGCCCTTGTTCTGCGAAGCAGAGACGTAGCCGCGACCGCGCTCGACGATCAGTTCGATCTCCAGGCGGCCCTTCTCGTTGAGAGTCGCGATGTGGAGGTCGGGGTTGTGGATCTCCACACCGGCGGGCGGGGTGATGTCGGCGGCGGTGACGCGACCGGCTTCCTCACGACGCAGGTACATCACGACCGGCTCGTCGTTCTCGGAGGAGACGACCAGGTTCTTGACGTTGAGGATGACCTCGGTGATGTCCTCCTTGACGCCGGGAACGGTGCTGAACTCGTGGAGCACACCGTCGATGCGGATCGAGGTGACCGCAGCTCCGGGGATCGAGGACAGCAGGGTGCGACGCAGGGAGTTGCCGAGGGTGTAGCCGAAGCCCGGCTCGAGCGGCTCGATGATGAACCGTGAGCGGTTGTCCGACACGACCTCTTCGGTCAGCGTGGGGCGCTGTGCAATGAGCACTGTGGATCCTTTCAGCGAGCGTCCGCCATATGACGCTCAGAAGGGGGCGATGGGCCTAGAAGGTGAGTGGTGTCCAGGGTGCCGGGCGCGGCAGAAGCCCCGCCCGGCACGGAACGGTCCGGCGGGGAGCAGCGCCCCCGCCACGACCGCAGAGGTCAGACGCGGCGGCGCTTGGCCGGGCGGGTGCCGTTGTGCGGCTGCGGGGTGACGTCCTGGATCGAACCGACCTCGAGGCCGGTCGCGGTGAGCGAGCGGATCGCGGTCTCGCGGCCGGAGCCCGGGCCCTTGACGAAGACGTCGACCTTCTTCATGCCATGCTCCTGGGCACGGCGAGCTGCGGCCTCGGCGGCCATCTGCGCGGCGTAGGGGGTCGACTTGCGCGAGCCCTTGAAGCCGACCTGGCCCGCGGAGGACCAGGCGATGACGGCGCCGTTCGGGTCCGTGATGGACACGATCGTGTTGTTGAATGTGCTCTTGATATGAGCCTGGCCGTTGACAATGTTCTTCTTGTCCTTGCGGCGCGGCTTGCGCGCAGCGGCCTGCTGGGTCTTGGATGCCATACGGCAGTACTCCTCTGGTGGGTTTCGGGTGCGCCGGGTCCCTCAGCGGCGCGAAGTGACGACGGGTCCGAAGACTCCCGCGGTCCGACGGCAGGAGCCGTGGATCAGCGGGTCTTCTTCTTGCCGGCGACCGTGCGCTTGGGGCCCTTGCGGGTGCGCGCGTTGGTCTTGGTGCGCTGGCCGTGCACCGGAAGACCACGGCGGTGGCGCAGACCCTGGTAGCTGCCGATCTCGACCTTGCGGCGGATGTCACCGGCGACCTCGCGGCGCAGGTCACCCTCGACCATGTAGTTCTCTTCGATGTGATCGCGAAGCTTGACGAGGTCCTCGTCGCTGACCTCGCGCACGCGCAGGTCACCGGAGACGCCGGTCGCGGCCAGGGTCTCCAGGGCGCGGGTGCGGCCCACGCCGAAGATGTACGTCAGGGCGACTTCGAGGCGCTTTTCGCGCGGAAGGTCTACTCCCACCAGACGTGCCATGTGCAAATTCTCCTACTGTCTCGGAGGCCTGATCCGACACCTCGCCCGGGTCTTTCCCCTGGACGCCGCAGCCTCCGCGCTGCGGGTGGCCGGCCCGAGGGCCGGTGGTATCGTCTCTTCTTTTATGTGTGCCCGACGGATCGGACGGTGCCCTTCAGGGCTGCCGCCTCGAGGGCGGCTGTCACGGCAGGAGCCGGGATGTGCGGAGTGCTCCGCTCAGCCCTGGCGCTGCTTGTGACGGGGGTTCGAGCAGATCACCATGACGCGCGAGTGGCGACGGATCACCTTGCAGTTGTCACAGATGGGCTTGACGCTCGGATTGACCTTCATAGCTTTCCTTCTCCCGGGACGATCACTTGTAGCGGTACACGATGCGGCCACGGTCGAGATCGTAGGGGCTCAGCTCGACGACCACACGGTCCTCGGGAAGGATGCGGATGTAGTGCTGGCGCATCTTCCCGGAGATGTGCGCGAGCACTTTGTGCCCGTTGTCGAGCTCAACACGGAAACGCGCATTCGCGAGCGCCTCCGTCACCAAGCCCTCGACCTCGATCACGCCGTCCTTCTTCGCCATGCCTCCCCAATCTCTCGCCCCCGGCAAGCCGGTGCCGAGTTCCGCGTTCCTGAATTCTCAGGCTGTGCTCACCGACCGTCAGGTGACGGTACGGTGGTCGACATGGGTGCGCGCTGCGCGTGTCGTCGGCCTCGCTGATCGTCACGGCTGAGCCGCTGGATCGATCGGCGCGACGGGACTGCACGACCTGCGATGAGGACGACGTGCACGGAGCACACCCGATGGATCAGCCTACACGCGCCTCACGGATCAGGCGAGGGGCGAGAGTGATGACACCGGTCACGTCACGCGGGGGTCTCCCCCGCGGGTCGCCCTGCCCCGCAGCCAGCTCAGCGCCCTGCAGCCAGCTCGGCAGCCGGCTCACGCCGCAGGGTCGGCCAGCGGATCCGGTGCCGCCACGATGCCTCGCAGCGCGAGCTCGGCGACGCCGCCGTCGCCCTCGGTGAGCACCAGCAGACCCTGCTCGGTCACGGCGACGGAGTGCTCGGAGTGGGCGGCACGCCCCCCGGCGGTGGCCCGCACGGTCCAGTCGTCGTCCTCGAGCGTCCAGTTGCCGGGGCCCTGGATCAGCATCGGCTCGATCGCCAGGCACATCCCCGGGCGCACCCTGGGGCCCCGGGAGCGGGTGCGGTAGTTCATGACGTCGGGAGCCTCGTGCATCGCCGTGCCGATCCCATGGCCGCCGAAGCCCTCGAGATGCGAGAGCGACTCCCCCGCCCGCTCGCTGACGAAGTCCTCGATCGCAGCGCTGACCTGTCCCACCCGGTCCGCGGCGGCGAGTGCGGCGATGCCGGCCCAGAGCGCTTCACGAGTGGTGGCCACCAGGTCCTCGTCGGCCACGGAGCGCGGCGAGCCCACGATGTGCGTGCGCGCCGCGTCCGAATGCCAGCCCTCGATGATCAGGCCGCCGTCGATCGAGACGATGTCGCCCTCGACGAGCAGTCGGTCGTCAGGGATCCCATGGACCACGACCTCGTTGACGCTGATGCACAGCGTCGCCGGGTACCCCTGGTAGCCCAGGAAGTTCGGGGTCGCGCCCCCATCGCGGATCATGTCGTGGGCGAGGGTGTCCAGCTCGTCGGTGGTGATGCCGGGACGGATCTCCGCGGCGAGCATCTCGTGGACACGGTGCAGCAGCTTCCCGCTGCGGCGCATCATGAGGATCTGCTCCGGGGTCTTGAGCTGCACGCGCTCCGGCAGGATGCTCATCGGCCGGCGAGAGCCTCGCGCAACGAGGTGGTGACGTCGTCGATCGCCGCCATGCCGTCGACCCGGCGCACCAGGTCCCGCTTCTCGTAGACATCGATCAGCGGTGCGGTCTGCTCCGAATAGACCTCGAGCCGGTGGCGGATGGTCTCCTCGGTGTCGTCGCTGCGGCCCTGCTGCTTGCCGCGCTCGACGAGGCGACCGACGACCTCCTCGGTCTCCACCACGAGCAGCAGCACGGCGTCGAGCGTCGTGCCCAGCTCGGTGAGCATCCCGTCAAGGGCCTCCACCTGGTCGAGGGTGCGGGGGTAGCCGTCGAGCAGGAATCCGTCCTGGGCATCGGCCTCGCCGAGCCGGGAGCGGACCATGTCGTTGGTGACCGAGTCGGGGACGTACTCGCCCTTGTCCATGTAGGACTTCGCGAGCACGCCGAGCTCGGTCTCGCCGGACACGTTCGCCCGGAAGATGTCGCCGGTGGAGATCGCCGGGATGGAGAGCTCCTCGGCGAGGCGCACGGCCTGGGTGCCCTTGCCCGCACCGGGAGGGCCCACGATCAGCAGGCGGCGGGCCTGGACGGGCGAGGCGGCGGAGGTGGAGGTGTTCACCGAAGAATCCCTTCGTAGTGGTGCTGCTGGAGCTTCGCATCGATCTGCTTCACGGTGTCGAGACCGACGCCGATGATGATCAGCAGGGACACGCCACCGAGCGGGAAGTCCTGCGAGGTTCCGAGATAGACGAGAGCGACCAGCGGGATCAGGCAGATCACCGCGAGATAGACGGCGCCTGCGGACTGGATCCGATTGATCACGTAGCGCAGGTAGTTCTCGGTGGGCTTACCGGCGCGGACGTTGGGGATGAATCCGCCGTACTTCTTCATGTTGTCCGCGATCTCCTCCGCATTGAAGGTGATCGAGGTGTAGAAGAACGCGAAGAAGACGATCAGGGTCACGTACACCACGGCGTAGATCCAGGAGAAGGAGAAGCCGAGCACCAGGTGCGTGTTGACCCATTGCACCCATCCTGCTTCCGGATCACCGAAGGAGGAGGCCATCTGCGGCAGGGCGAGGATCGAGCTGGCGAAGATGACGGGGATGACGCCGGCCTGGTTGACCTTCACCGGGATGTAGGTGGAGGTGCCGCCGTACATGCGCCGGCCCACCATGCGCTTGGCGTACTGCACAGGGATGCGCCGCTGAGACTGCTCGACGAACACCATGCCGACCATGACGACCAGCGCCACGAGTATGACCAGGGAGAAGGTCAGCCAGCCCTGCAACTGCCACACCTGGGAGAAGGACCCCGGGAAGGAGGAGGCGATCGACGTGAAGATCATCAGCGACATGCCGTTGCCGATGCCGCGCTCGGTGATCATCTCGCCCATGAACATGATCAGCACGGTGCCGACGGTCATGGTCATGACCATGGACAGCAGAACGGGGATCGACTGGTCGGGGACCAGCTCGAGCTGACAGCCGACGAAGAAGTTGCCCGAGCGCACCAGCGTGATGATGGTGGTCGACTGGAGGATGCCCAGACCGATGGTGAGGTACCGGGTGTACTGGGTGAGCTTCGCGGTGCCGGAGGCCCCTTCCTTATGGAGGGCCTCGAACCGTGGGATCACCACGCGCAGCAGCTGCACGATGATCGACGCGGTGATGTAGGGCATCACGCCCAGGGCAAAGATGGAGAGCTGCAACAGGGCGCCACCGGAGAACATGTTGATCATGCCCATCACGTTGGAGCCACCGGCCGAGGCGGCCTGATCTGCACAGAACATCACGTTGGTGGCGTCGAATCCCGGAGTGGGGATGTAGACACCAGCGCGATAGATCGCGATCAGTCCGAGTGTGAAGAGGATCTTCGCTCTCAGCTCGGGGGTGCGCAGCGCGCGCACGAACGAGTTCACCTGTTTCCCTCCTGGAGGTCCGGGGACGGGACCAAGGGTGTCACGGTCCGTCCGGGTGCCGCGGGATTGCGCGGCCATCGGACCGGCCCCGATATGACGACAGGGCACCGTCGCACAGATTATTCTGTGCCACGGTGCCCCGTCAAAAGAGACTCACGCGGTGGTGACGGACCCGCCAGCCGCCGCGATCTTCTGCTCCGCCGAGGCGGAGAACTTCTGGGCGGTGACGTCGAGCTTGACGCTCACGTCGCCGGCGCCCAGCACCTTGACGGGCTGGTTCTTGCGCACGGCGCCCTTGGCGACGAGATCCTCGACCGTCACAGTGCCGCCCTCGGGGAACAGCTCCTGCAGGGTCGAGAGGTTCACTGCCTGGTACTCGACGCGGAACGGGTTGGTGAAGCCGCGAAGCTTCGGCAGCCGCATGTGCAGCGGCATCTGCCCGCCCTCGAAGCCGATGCGCACCGTGTTGCGGGCCTTGGTGCCCTTGGTGCCACGTCCGGCCGTCTTGCCCTTGGAAGCCTCACCACGACCGACGCGGGTGCGTGCGGTCTTGGAACCCGGCGCGGGGCGCAGGTCGTGAAGCTTCAGAGGGCTCTGGTTGGAATCAGTCATGTCAGTCCACCTCTTCGAACGTCACCAGATGGGTGACGGTGCGGATCATGCCGCGGATCTCAGGGCGGTCTTCCTTCACCACGGTGTCACCGATGCGCTTGAGGCCGAGGCCGCGCAGGGTGGCTCGCTGGCTCTTGGTGCCGCCGATGTCAGAACGGGTCTGGGTCACCTTGATCTGCATCAGGCACCCACCTTCTGCGCACGAGCCGCAGCACGACCCGCGGCCTGGGCCCGCAGGAGCGGTGCCGGCGTGACCTGCTCGACCGTGAGGCCACGACGTGCTGCCACGGCCTCCGGCTCCTCGAGCATCTTGAGCGCGGCGACAGTCGCCCGCACGATGTTGATCGCGTTGGTCGAGCCGAGCGACTTGGAGAGCACGTCGTGCACCCCGGCGCACTCGAGAACGGCGCGGACCGGGCCGCCGGCGATCACACCGGTGCCGGGAGCGGCCGGGCGCAGCAGGACGACGCCCGCTGCATCCTCGCCCTGGACCGGGTGCACGACGGTGCCCTGGATGCGAGGGACGCGGAAGAAGTTCTTCTTCGCCTCCTCGACGCCCTTGGCGATCGCCGCGGGCACCTCCTTGGCCTTGCCGTAGCCGACTCCGACGGTGCCGTCGCCGTCACCCACCACCACGAGAGCGGTGAAGGAGAAGCGACGGCCGCCCTTGACGACCTTGGACACGCGGTTGATGCTCACGACGCGCTCGAGGAATGCCGACTTCTCGGCCTCCTGTCCGCGGCCGCGGCCACCCTGACGCCCACCGCGGTCGTTGCCGCCCTGACGGGCGCCGCGATCGTTGCTGGTGTTCGTGTTGTCGTTCCCACGGCCGGAGGCCGCGGGACCGTTGCTACGCTGCTGTGCAGCCATATTCAGATCCTCTTCTCGTCCTGTGTCCGGGCGGCGATCACAGCGCCAGGCCAGCCTCGCGGGCACCGTCTGCGACGGCGGCCACACGGCCGTGGTACTTGTTGCCGCCGCGGTCGAACACGACGGAGTCGATCCCGGCAGCCTTGGCACGCTCGGCGACGAGGGTGCCGACGGTGCGGGCCTTGTCGGTCTTCGCTGCCTCGGTGCCGCGCAGGTCGGCTTCCATGGTCGATGCCGACGCGATGGTCTTGCCGAGGGCGTCGTCGACGACCTGGACGAAGACGTGGCGCGCCGAGCGGGTGACCACCAGGCGGGGACGCTGGGCGGTGCCGATGACACGACGACGGACCCGCAGGTGACGACGGCCGCGCGAGCGCAGCTTGCTGCCGCGGTTGCCCTTGGTGTGCTTGAGTGCGTAACCCATGATCACTTACCAGCCTTTCCGGCCTTGCGGAGCACGACCTCGTCGGCGTAGCGCACACCCTTGCCCTTGTAGGGCTCGGGCTTGCGCAGCTTGCGGATGTTCGCTGCGACCTCGCCCACCTGCTGCTTGTCGATGCCGTTGACCGAGAACTTGGCCGGCGACTCGACGACGAAGGTGATGCCCTGGGGCGCCTTCACCGTGACGGGGTGGGAGAAGCCGAGGGCGAACTCGAGGTCCGTGCCCTTCGCGGTCACACGGTAGCCCGTGCCCACGATTTCCAGCTTCTTGGAGTAGCCCTCGGTGACACCGAGGACGATGTTGTTGATGAGCGTGCGGGTCAGGCCGTGGAGGGCCTTGTTCTCGCGCTCCTCGTCGGGGCGGTTCACCACGATGGTGCCGTCCTCACCGCGCTCGACGGTGAGGGGAGCAGGCACGACGTGCTTGAGCTCGCCCTTGGGGCCGGTCACCGTGACGGTGCGGTCCTCGATGGTGACGTTATGGACTGAGGCCGGCACTGCGACCGGCAGGCGTCCGATGCGGGACATAGCTGTTTGTCTCCTCTCCCGCTCACCAGATGTAGGCGAGGACTTCCCCACCCACACCCTTCTTGGCTGCCTGCCGGTCGGTCAGAAGGCCGGAGGACGTGGACAGGATCGCCACGCCCAGTCCGCCGAGGACCTTGGGCAGATTGGTGGACTTTGCGTACACGCGAAGGCCGGGCTTCGAAATACGACGGATCCCGGAGATGGCACGCTCACGGCTGTCCGAGTACTTGAGCTCGAGGACGAGCTTGCTGCCCACCTCGGCCTCTTCCTCGGTCCAGCCGAGGATGTAGCCCTCTGCCTTCAGGATGTCCGCGATGCGGGCCTTCAACTTCGAATACGGCATGGACGCGGTCTCGTGGTACGCCCCTGAGGCGTTACGGATCCGCGTCAGCATGTCCGCGATCGGGTCGGTCATGGTCATGTCTGTTGCTTCTTCCTCACCTGGTTTCCCTCGGTCGCCATGTATGCGACGAGGGACCTCTGGCGGTAGTCCTTACCAGCTGCTCTTGGTGACGCCGGGGAGCTCACCGCGGTGAGCCATCTCGCGAAGGCAGACTCGGCAGAGCCCGAACTTGCGGTACACGGAGTGCGGACGCCCGCAGCGCTGGCACCGGGTGTAGCCGCGCACAGCGAACTTGGGCTTGCGCTCCGACTTCTTGATCAGGGCTGTCTTCGCCATATCAGTTCTCCTTGAAGGGGAAGCCGAGCAGCTTGAGCAGCGCGCGTCCCTCGTCGTCGGTCTTCGCGGTGGTCACGACCGTGATGTCCATACCGCGGACGCGGTCGATCTTGTCCTGATCGATCTCGTGGAACATCACCTGTTCCGTGAGACCGAAGGTGTAGTTCCCGTTGCCGTCGAAGTGCTTCGGGGACAGGCCGCGGAAGTCACGGATACGGGGCAGCGCGGTGGACAGCAGGCGGTCCAGGAACTCCCACATACGGGCGTTGCGCAGGGTGACGTGGGCACCGATCGGCATGCCCTCGCGCAGCTTGAACTGCGCGATGGACTTGCGAGCCTTGGTGACCTGGGGCTTCTGACCGGTGATGTCCGCGAGGTCGCGGATGGCACCGTCGATGACCTTGGAGTCGCGAGCGGCGTCGCCGACGCCCATGTTCACGACGATCTTGGTCAGACCGGGGACCAGCATGACGTTGCCGTAACCGAACTGCTCGGTCAGCTGAGCCTTGATGGTCTCGTTGTACTTGGTCTTGAGGCGCGGGGTGGTCGCCTGGGTGGCAGTCTCGCTCATCTCAGATGTCCTTCCCGGAGCGCTTGGCGAAGCGGACACGCACCTGCTTGGTGCGGCCGTTCTCGAGCTCGAGGGTCTCGACGCGGTAACCGATCTTGGTCGGCTTGTTGTCCTCCGGGTCGACCAGAGCCACGTTCGAGACGTGGATCGAGGCCTCGCGCTGCTCGATGCCGCCCGCGCCGCCAGCCTGGTTGGGCTTGACGTGGTGCGTGCGGCGGTTGATGCCCTCGACCAGCACACGCTGGGAATCGGGGAACACCTGTAGGACACGGCCCTGCTTGCCCTTGTCGCCGACCTCGAGGCCGCGTGCTGCGGCGGCGTCGCTGTCGCTGGTGCGACCGGTGATCACCTGGACGAGGTCGCCCTTCTTGATCTTCATCTTTGCCATGTCACACCACCTCCGGTGCCAGCGAGACGATCTTCATGAAGCGCTTGTCGCGCAGCTCGCGCCCGACGGGGCCGAAGATGCGAGTTCCGCGCGGCTCCCCATCGGTCTTGAGGATCACCGCTGCGTTCTCGTCGAAGCGGATGTAGGAGCCGTCGATGCGACGGACCTCCTTGGACGTGCGGACGACGACCGCCTTGACGACGTCGCCCTTCTTGACGTTGCCACCGGGGATGGCGTCCTTGACGGTCGCCACGATGGTGTCCCCGATGCTGGCGTAACGGCGACCGGAGCCACCGAGAACACGGATGCAGAGAATCTCCTTGGCACCCGTGTTGTCGGCGACCTTCAGTCGCGACTCCTGCTGAATCACTCGTTCTCCTATCGTCTCACCGGTTCTCTTCCCACCCGCGGGGGCGGGCAGGCCGAGCCTGGCGGAACGGAATATGGACCATGCACGACGTCGCCCCTGGTCACAGCATGGACCGCAGGCGCTGCCGTCGACCGGCCCCGGGCACCAAAAAACCCTCTGCCGGACTCAGGCACTGGCGTGGTGAACGCGGGGCGTTCGCCTCTCGTACGAGGTCTCCGGCGAGGATGGATCTGGTGATCAGGATCCTGTCGCGGAGCGCTGGACTCCGACACCCGCGAGGGCACGGCGCACAGTTCTCCGGCAACCGTTCAAGACTACGCTCCCGCTCACTGCCTGTCACCCCCTCCTCATGGCACGACCATGTGTGCTTGCTCTCGCGCTCACCTTCTCCGGGCTCGCTCCTCGGCGCTCGCCCCGGACATCAGGGATGGTGCAGGATCAGGGAGGAGGGGTAGCGTCGTCCCATGATCGACATCGATGTGGCCCGAAAACTGCAGGAGGCCGGCCTGGTCTGGACGCCGGCCGACGGCGACCTCTTCGTGATCGACATCGGAGAGCTGCGCGACGAGGCATTCATGCTCTCCTCGATGGTGATCGAGCGGGGTCAGGGCCGCACGGGGGTGCCGCTCTTCCGCTTCAACGGCACCACCGAGTGGGCGTTGGACTCCGTAGAGCAGCACGAAGCGGTGTGGATCCCCCGGGAGGATCAGCTCCGCGAGGCGCTGGGCGCAGCGTTCGTCGCGCTGCGACGGTCCGAGGACGGCAGATTCACCGTGACACTCGTCGACACAGACGGGGCAGCACGCGAGGTGCCCGCCCCGCAGGCGGAGGACGCCCTTGCCGGAGCGCTGCTGATCCATCTCGCGACCCGCTGAGGGACCCCCGCGGGAATGTCCGAGCCCAAGCCCGAGCCCCAGCCCCAGCCCCAGCCCCAGCCCCAGCCCCAGCCCCAGCCCTGACACGCTCACCGAATCCACCGATATCTGCCAAGTACGGAAGCGATCGGCGAAATGGGCGTCGCGCCCCGGCATGTCGGCCGAGCAGGAAGAACGCCCCGCCCGGTATGTCGTCCGTCCAGGGCGAGCGCGCGCTCCGTGCCCAGCCGGAGGGACGCCGAGAAGGGCCGGCCCTCCCTGTGGGGAGGACCGGCCCTTCTCGAGGTCACGGGGCGGTCACTGGGACCGCCCGATCACTTGGCGCGCTCGACGATCTCGACCAGACGCCACCGCTTGGTGGCGGAGGTGGGACGAGTCTCCATGACGACGACACGGTCGCCGATGCCGGCGCTGTTCTCCTCGTCATGAGCCTTGAACCGGCTCGTCTTGGTCGTGACCTTGCCGTAACGGGCGTGCTTCACACGCTCCTCGACCTCGATCACGATGGTCTTGTCCATCTTGTTCGAGACCACGTAGCCACGCTGGGTCTTGCGGTAGGGGCGCTCGTGGGAGGACGCGTGCGCGCCCTCCTTGCCGAGCTCCTCGACGGCCGGGGTCTCGGCCTGGGTGTTGTCAGTCATCTCTGTTCCTCGCTTCGCGGTCACTCGGCGGAGCCGGGGGCCTGACGGATGCCCAGCTCTCGCTCGCGCAGGATCGTGTAGATCCGTGCGATGTCCTTCTTGACGGACCGCAGACGGCCGGAGTTCTCGAGCTGACCGGTCGCGGACTGGAAGCGGAGCTTGAACAGCTCGTCCTTGCCCTTGGCAAGTTCTTCCACCAGCTTTGCGTCGTCCAGCTTGTCGAGTTCATCGGCGGTGAGCTTGGTCGCTGCCATCAGATGTCACCACTCTCTCGGCTCAGGATGCGGCTCTTCATGGGGAGCTTGTGCTGCGCCAGGCGGAGTGCCTCGCGAGCCACCTCCTCCTCGACGCCGGCGAGCTCGAACATGACTCGACCCGGCTTGATGTTGGCGATCCACCACTCCACAGAACCCTTACCGGAGCCCATGCGGACCTCGGCAGGCTTCTTGGTGAGCGGACGATCGGGGTAGATGTTGATGAACACCTTGCCGCCACGCTTCATGTAGCGCGTCATGGCGATACGTGCGGCCTCGATCTGACGGTTGGTGACGTAGGCGGGCTCGAGAGCCTGGATGCCGTAGTCGCCGAACGCGAGATCGGTGCCGCCCTTGGCCATGCCACTGCGGTGCGGTCGGTACTGCTTGCGGTGCTTGGTCCTGCGAGGGATCAGCATGACGCTCAGGCCTCCGTTCCGGGCTGCTGTGCGGGAGCGGCGGCCTGCTCGACGGGAGCTGCGGCGGGAGCGGCAGCCTGAGCTGCACCCTCCGTGCCGCCATCCCGACGCGCGGTGGCGTTGCGCTCGTTACGACGACCGCGCGGGCGCTCTGCACGCGGGGCTCCACGTCCGCCGGAGCGGGGACCCTGCGAGGCGGCCTGCTGGGCCGCGAGCTCCTTGGCGGTGACGTCGCCCTTGTAGATCCACACCTTCACGCCGATGCGGCCGAAGGCGGTGCGGGCCTCGTAGAAGCCGTAGTCGATGTTCGCGCGGAGGGTGTGCAGCGGCACGCGCCCTTCGCGGTAGAACTCGTTACGGCTCATCTCGGCGCCGCCGAGGCGACCGGAGACGGCCACCCGGATGCCCTTGGCACCGGCGCGCTGCGCGGACTGCATGCCCTTGCGCATCGCACGGCGGAAGGAGACACGGGCGGCGAGCTGCTCGGCGATGCCCTGAGCGACCAGCTGGGAATCGGCCTCGGGGTTCTTGACCTCGAGGATGTTCAGCTGGATCTGCTTGCCGGTGAGCTTCTCGAGCTCACCGCGCAGGCGCTCTGCCTCTGCGCCACGACGCCCGATGACGATGCCCGGGCGTGCGGTGTGGAGGTCGACGCGCACACGGTCACGGGTGCGCTCGATCTCGATCTTCGAGATGCCGGCCCGCTCCATGCCCTTGGACATGAGGTTGCGGATCGCGACATCTTCCTTGACGTAGTCGCGGTAGCGCTGACCCTCCTTGGAGGAATCAGCGAACCAACGGCTGCTGTGCTCCGTCGTGATCCCGAGACGGAACCCGTTCGGATTGACCTTCTGGCCCATTCGGGACTCCTTACTTGTTCACGGGAGCGACGACCACGGTGACGTGGCTGGTGCGCTTCTTGATCTGGAAGGCTCGACCCTGAGCACGCGGCTGGAACCGCTTCTGGGTCGGACCCTCATCGACGAAGGCGGCGGCGACGGCCAGGTCGCGCTCGTCAAAGCGCTCCCCTGCCTGATCAGCCTTCACCCGCGCGTTGGCGATCGCGGACTCGACGAGCTTGAGGACGGGCTCACTGGCGGCCTGCGGGGCGAACCGCAGAATGTCCAGGGCCTCGGCCGTGCTCTTGCCACGAATCAGGTCCACAACGCGGCGAGCCTTCATGGGCGACATGCGGAGATGCCGCACCTGCGCCTTGGCTTCCATTGCTGTCCTGCTTTCTTCTGGGTGTCGGGACGTGCTGCCGTGCTGACGCGAGGTCAGCGACGACGGCCCTTTCTGTCGTCCTTCTCGTGGCCCTTGAAAGTCCGCGTGGGAGCGAACTCGCCGAGCTTGTGGCCGACCATCGACTCGGTGATGAACACCGAGACGTGCTTGCGACCGTCGTGCACTGCGAAGGTGTGGCCGAGGAAGTCCGGGGTGACCACCGAACGACGCGACCAGGTCTTGATGAGGTTCTTGGTGCCCTTTTCGTTCTGGACATCCACCTTCTTCTGAAGGTGGTCGTCCACGAAGGGGCCCTTGGCGATACTGCGAGGCATTGTTCCTGGTTCTCCCTATCAGCGCTTCTTGCCGGTCCGACGACGGCGCACGATGAGCTTGTCGCTCTCCTTGCCCGGCCGACGGGTACGGCCCTCGGGCTGACCCCAGGGCGACACCGGATGACGACCACCGGAGGTACGGCCTTCGCCGCCACCATGAGGGTGATCGTGGGGGTTCATGACCACGCCACGCACGTGAGGGCGCTTGCCCTTCCAGCGCATGCGGCCGGCCTTGCCCCAGTTGATGTTGGACTGCTCGGCATTGCCGACCTCACCGATGGTCGCGCGGCAGCGCGCATCGACGTTGCGGATCTCGCCGGACGGCATGCGCAGCTGCGCATACGGCCCTTCCTTGGCGACCAGCTGCACGGAGGCGCCGGCGCTGCGGGCGATCTTGGCACCGCCACCGGGCCGAAGCTCGATCGCGTGGATCACGGTGCCCAGCGGGATGTTGCGCAGCGGCAGGTTGTTGCCGGGCTTGATGTCCGCGCCCGGACCGTTCTCGATCCAGTCGCCCTGACGCAGCTTGGCCGGCGCGAGGATGTAACGCTTCTCGCCGTCCAGGTAGTGCAGCAGCGCAATGCGCGCGGTGCGGTTGGGGTCGTACTCGATGTGAGCGACCTTGGCGTTGACGCCGTCCTTGTCGTGACGACGGAAGTCGATCACGCGGTAGGCGCGCTTGTGGCCACCGCCCCGGTGACGGGAGGTGATACGACCGTTGTTGTTACGACCGCCGGACTTGGACAGCGGACGGACCAGCGACTTCTCCGGCGTCGAGCGGGTGAGCTCGACGAAGTCGGCGCCACTCGAGAAACGACGACCGGGCGTGGTCGGCTTGCTCTTACGAATTGCCATGTGGGATTCCCTCAGACTCTCTTCGGCTCCTCGGATATCGGCCGCCTCAGGCGACCGACCCTCCGAAGATGTCGATGGCTCCGTCAGTCAGGGTGACGATGGCGCGCTTGGTGTCCTTGCGCTTGCCGGTCCCGAAGCGCGTGCGGCGCGACTTGCCCTGACGGTTGATCGTGTTCACCGAGGAGACCGTGACGTCGAAGACCTTCTCGACGGCGATCTTGATCTCGGTCTTGTTGGCGTCGACATCCACCAGGAAGGTGTACTTGCCCTCGTCCATCAGGCCGTAGCTCTTCTCGGAGACGACCGGGGCCAGCAGGATGTCGCGGGGGTCCTTGTTCAGCGAGGTCACTTCGACTCCTCCTCGGTGGACTCCTTGACTGCGTTCACGAACCCGGCGGCCTTGGCGGCCTCCTCCGTCGCGAACCAGACCTCGGCCTTGGTACGGCCGTACCACGGGGAGTCCGGGGTATGGAACTTCATCGAGCCCTGATTGCCCTTGATCGTGAAGCCCTCAGGAGCGGAGTCGTCGGCCAGAGCGGCCGCCGATCCCTCACCGAAGGGAGCTTCCTGCGCAGCGGCCGGGGCAGCGGCGGCAGCAGCCGGCGCAGCCTTCGCAGCAGCGAAGTTCGAGGTGGGCAGGGTCAGGAGTGCCTGGGCCACGAAGTCCTCGAACCCGGTGACAGTGAAGACCACGTCGTCGGAACGCATGACGTCGTAGGTGTTCACCTGGTCCGCGTACAGGACGTGGGTGGCAGGCAGGTTGCGCGAGCTCAGCGCACCGAGGTCGTCGTCCCGACGAACGACCACCAGCAGGTGGCGACGGTCGGAGACGTTCGCCAGGGTCTGGCGAGCGGCCTTGGTGGACGCGACGTCACCCTCGAGCAGCGAGGAGATGACGTGGATGCGGCCGTTGCGAGCGCGGTCCGAGAGGGCTCCGCGCAGGGCGGCGGCCTTCATCTTCTTCGGGGTCCGCTGGCTGTAGTCACGCGGCACGGGGCCGTGGACGACGCCACCGCCGGCGAACTGAGGCGCGCGGAGGGAGCCCTGACGGGCACGACCGGTGCCCTTCTGCTTCCAGGGCTTCTTACCGCCACCACGCACCTCGGCGCGGGTCTTGGTCTTGTGCGTGCCCTGACGAGCGGCCGCCTGCTGGGCGACGACCACCTGGTGGATCAGGGGCACGTTGGTCTGCACGTCGAAGATCGACGCAGGCAGCTCGACGGAGCCGGACTTCTTGCCGGCCGGATCGAGCACGTCGACAGTGAGGTTCGCTGCCATCGGGCTCAGGCCTCCTTCGCGGGGCTCTTGACAGCCGAGCGGACGAGCACGAGGCCGCCCTTGGGGCCGGGAACGGCACCCTTGACGAGCACGAGGCCCTTCTCGACGTCGACCGCGTGAACGGTCAGGTTCTGGACACTGGTGCGGTCGCCGCCCATACGGCCAGCCATGCGCTGACCCTTGAACACGCGACCGGGGGTGGATGCGCCACCGATGGAACCGGGCTTGCGGTGGTTGCGGTGCGCACCATGGGAGGCACCGACACCGGAGAATCCGTGGCGCTTCATGACGCCAGCGGTGCCCTTGCCCTTGGAGGTGCCGACGACGTCGACCTTCTGGCCGGACTCGAACACGGAGGCGTTGATCTCCTGGCCGATGGTGTAGTCAGCGGCATCGACGGTGCGCAGCTCGACGAGGTGACGGCGCGGGGTCACGCCGGCCTTCTCGAAGTGGCCCTTCAGCGGTGCCGACACCTTGCGGGGGTCGATCTGGCCGTAGGCGATCTGCACGGCGTCGTAGCCGTCGGTCTCGATGGACCGGATCTGGGTGACGACGTTCGCACCGGTCTGCACGACGGTCACAGGAACGAGCTTTCCGTTCTCATCCCAGACCTGGGTCATGCCGAGCTTGGTGCCGAGCACGCCGGACACCGGACGGGCCTTCTGGCCGGTCAGTTCGTTGCTCATCTCCACCACCCTCAGAGCTTGATCTCGATGTTGACGTCCGCCGGCAGGTCGAGACGCATGAGCGAGTCCACAGCCTTGGGCGTGGGATCGACGATGTCGATCAGTCGCTTGTGCGTGCGCATCTCGAAATGCTCACGGGAGTCCTTGTACTTGTGGGGAGAACGGATCACGCAGAACACGTTCTTCTCGGTCGGCAGCGGCACCGGGCCCACCACAGTCGCGCCAGCGTTGGTGACCGTGTCGACGATCTTGCGCGCCGAGCTGTCGATCACCTCGTGGTCGTACGACTTGAGCCGGATGCGGATCTTCTGTCCCGCCATGGCGTCCTGTCTCTCTTCTAGGTCTGGCATGGAAGCAGCCGTCTCCCGGTACCCGAGGACGGGCGTGTCGGCCTCTGCAGGGCATAGGAGCCCAGCACAGAACCGCCGAGAGTCGGCTGCCGCTGCGTCGATTCCCTCGTTCGATGCGCGATCGATGCCAGGGGCAAGGTTCGCATCCTCGGGACGGGCCTCATCCGGTGATCATTCGCCGAGGTGCAACCCTCGGAGAACGGAACCGGGCATGTCGGCCCACGCAGACAACTTGAACAGTGTGCCAGAGATCGGTCCGCCCCCACAAGGGAGAGGCAGGTGCACCCGGTCACAGATCACGCGCTCCCGTCACTTGTCGGCGCTGGGCCCCACCCCGCCCTGCAGCTGACGCTGGAAGATGACGTAGATGATCAGCACCGGGATCACGGTGATCACCACCGAGGCGAACATCCCGCCCCAGTCGACCTGGTAGCCCTGCTGGGCCTGCAGGTTCACCAGGCCCTGCGCGAGCACGTAGTTGCTGCGCTCGGTGTTCAGCACGAGCGGCAGCAGGTACTGGTTCCACATGCCCAGGAAGTTGAAGATCGCCACCGAGGCCAGGCCGGGCTTGGCCATCGGGAGCATCACCTGGAAGAAGGTCCTGAAGTCTCCGGCGCCGTCGATCGCCGCCGCCTCGCTGATCTCATCCGGCAGGCCCGCGAAGAACGAGTGCAGGAAGAAGACCGTGAACGGCAGGGCGAAGGCCACATAGGCCATGATCACCCCGACCAGTCCCATCCGCCCGTCGAGCAGCCCCATGTTCTTCAGCACGAAGAACAGCGGCACCACGGCCAGGAAGATCGGGAACGTCAGGCCGGCGACCATGCCGAAGTAGATGATCCGGTTCCCGGGGAAGCGGAAGCGGGCGAGCACATAGGCGCACATCGCCCCCAGCAGCATCACGATGACCAGACCCGCACCCACCACGATCACGGTATTGAGGAAGTACTCCCCGATCTTCGCTTCCTGCCAGGCCCGGGAGTAGTTGCTCCACTGCATGTGCTCCGGCAGCCCGAACGGATCGGTGAGGATCTCCCGCGAGGTCTTGAACGAGGTGTAGACCGTCCACAGCAGCGGGAGGATGACCAGCAGCGCCCACAGGGTCAGGACGATGTGGTGGAGCACGGAGAATCCTGCACCGTCGCTGCCCCGCTCTCCCCTGCCGGGGCGCGACGCCCGTCCACGCTTCATGCCTCTCCCGAGCTCTCCGGCATGGGTGCTCTTCTCCGTGGTGCTCGCGGTGCTCAACGCTTGTCCTTCCTGCTGCGGCCCAGACCGATGACCAGCACGGCCACCAGCATGGTCACCACGGCCATGATCACGCCCATCGCACTCGCCTCACCGAAGCGACCGTCTCGGAAGGCGGTCTGGTAGAGGTGCAGGGACACCACCTTGGTGCTGTTGTCGGTGCCGCCGTTGGGGGTCATCACCGAGACGAAGGTGAAGGCGTCCAGGGCGAAGATCCCCATGTAGACCAGGGCGGTGGAGATGTTGTCGCGGACCATCGGGGCGGCGATCTGCACCGCGCTGCGGAACCGGCCGGCGCCGTCGATGCGTGCCGCTTCGAGCACCTCCTGCGGGATCGACTTGATTCCCGCGACGAAGAGGACCATGTAGAAGCCCACGAAGGTCCAGATGATCGCGAAGCCGACGGCGGCCAGAGCGAATCGCTGGTCTCCGAGCCAGGCGGTGCCGATGTCGTTCAGAGGATCTGCACCGAACAGCCCCCGCACGCCGTTCAGCGGTGCCCGCAGCAGGTTGAGGAACCCGTTGAGCAGCCCGCCACCGGGGTGGTAGATGAAGTTGAACAGGATGCCGGTGATCACGGCCGGGATCGCGTAGGGGAAGAAGCTCACCACACGGTAGAAGCCCGCACCCCGCACGCCGCGTACGCCGCCATGGGTGCTGCCGCCGATGGTCACCATCACCGCGAGCGCGAAGGCGAGGATGATCGTGATCGTCGGGAGGGTGATCAGCAGGACCAGGTTGTTGCGCAGCGACTTCCAGAACACCGCATCGTCGAAGATCCGCAGGTAGTTCTCGATGCCGATGAACTCCATCGACGGGCTGAGCCCGGTCCAGTCCGTCAACGAGTAGTAGAACGACTGCAGGAACGGCGAGACGACGAACATCAGGTAGACGACGAGCGGGAGCCCCAGGAAGATCAGGAAGAAGAGCATCCGCTGGGGAGTCGGCACGCGCCGACGGCGGCGCACGACCACAGGGGTCGGCGCCGCCGCCTCGTGCACTCCGACGTCGACGCCGGAAACGGTCACGAACCAGCCTTGAACTTGGTGATCGAGTCATCCTCCCGAACCCGGTCGATCATCGCCTGCTCCTGCTCACGCAGGCCGGCCGCATCGATGTCGCCCTTGAGGAAGCTCGTCCAGCTGGTGATGGAATCTGCACCGAGCCCGTACCAGTCGGAGAAGTTGTAGGTGAAGGTGTTCTCACCCGCCGCCGTGATCATGGTGTTCACCGAGGCCAGCGCCGTCGAGCCGAAGCCATCCTCGGGCACCGTGTCCTTGACGACCGAGGGCGCCTTGGTGAGCTCGGCGAACTTCTCCGCCTGCTCCTTGGAGAGCATGATGCGCAGGAACTCGGCGCCGCCGGTCGGGTTCTCCCCACCGGAGGGCACGAAGTACTGCTCCGCCGCGGTGCCGTGGAACGCTTCGTGGGGTAGCGCCCCCTCGGGCAGGGACGGCACCGGGGCTCCGGTCATGTCGTACCCCTCAGGCGTCACATCCGCCTGCTCGTTCTCGATCCACGAGCCGGAGGGGTAGAACACGGACTTCCCGGAGACCCAGCTGGTCTGGGCGTCGGTGTGCTTGATCCCCTCACCTCCGGGCTCGAAGTAGCCGGCCTCGACCGCGGCGCCCATCGCGTCATACGCCTGGACCACGGCATCCTGCTCGAAGGCGCCTTCCTCGAGGTTGTCGATCGAGGTGAGCACCTCCGCACCACCGAGCTTCGCGGCCATGGACAGCGCCATCTCCTGGTAGTAGTTCGACGCGTTCTGGCCGCCATAGGAGAAGAGGTAGCGTCCCTCCCCCTTGACCTCTTCGCCGAGAGCCATCAGGTCCTCCCAGGTCTCCGGGACGGTCCAGCCCTTCTCCTCGAACTCCGCGGCGGAATACCACAGGGCGAACACGGTGTAGACGTAGTTCATCCCGAGGAACTTGTCGTCGAACATGCCGGGCGAGGTGACGCCGGGCAGGAGGTTCTCCTCGACCGTGCCCTCGGCATCGAGCATCGGTGCGGCCAGCAGATCGCTGAGGTCCGCGAGCTGAGGCACCAGGCCATCGACCGCGAGCTTCTGGGCGCCGGAGTTGTCGAAGACATCCGGAGGGGTGCCGCCGGCGAACTGCGGCTGCAGATCCTGCTGGATGTTCACGGTGCCCTCGACCTGCACATCGGCGTCGGGGTAGATCTCCATGTACTTCTTGCCGGTCTCCTCGGCGTACTCGGTCCCGTAGCCGCCGTCGAAGATCACGGCCACCACCGGAGCGGCGACGTCGACGCCGAGCGGGTTCTCATCGGTGACCTCGCCCTCGCCGGTCACGGAACCGCCGCCTTCGGCGGCATCTCCTCCCCCGCCGCCGCCCGCGCAGGCGGCCAGCACGGAGGCGCCGGCACCCGCCCCGGCGAGAGCCAGGAAGCTGCGACGGGAGGCGCCGAGGCGCTCGAGCGGGGTCATGTCATCTGGGGACGTGCCCATGGGGACCTCTTTCATCCTTGAAAGGGCCGGGGGACGCCACGCGGCGTGCACTCCCGACGGGTGGTAGGCGTCAGACTACGTCCTCAGGAGCGAGTTCTCGGACATCTGATGTCTTCTTCATGTCACGTTTCCATATACCTGCTCCGGATCTTTCTCGCGGTGTCCTCACGCCGCGTCCTGGAAGCTTCCGGGCGTCATCCAGCAGACGTGCGGAGGGCTGGATTACGGTGTCCCCATGAGCCAGCCCCTGCAGTCCCGACAGTCCGCCTCTCCGCTGACGGCGCGCCTCTACGATCTCGAGTACCCACGCTCCCTCGGGGTGTACAACACCTATCAAGAGGTGCAGTCCGTCGTGGACACCCTGGCCGACAATCAGTTCCCGGTCCAGAGCACGCTGATCGTGGGCACGGATCTGAAGCTGATGGAGCGCGTCACCGGCCGGAAGACCTGGCCCCGGGTGATCGGGCAGGGAGTGCTGTCGGGCTTGTGGATGGGCCTGTTCCTGGGGCTGCTCCTGATGCTGCTGAACCCGGGCAACCTCATGATCGTGCTGACCAGCGTCCTGATGGGCATGGTGTTCTTCACCGTCTGGTCCGTGATCGGCTATGCGACGACTGGCGGCAAGCGAGACTTCACCTCGATGACCTCGACCATCCCGATGCAGTACGAGCTGCTGGTCGAGCACAAGCATGCCGCGCAGGCCCGCCAGATCCTGGCTGACTCCGGAGCGGGCCCCGTTCCCACCGATGCCTCCCTCTCGGTGATGGCTCCGACGCACGGGCATTCTCCGCTCCCCCACACGGGCGCCCCCTCGAGCGGTGGCCAGCAGTTCGGAGCGCGCGCTCCGCAGCCCGGTGCCCACGCTCCGCAGCCCGGTGCGCACGTGCCTGGAGCCCCCGCTCGGCCCAGCTACGGACAGCCTGCCTCGGGGGCATCGCCCGCCCAGGGAGAAGCTCGCAGCCCCCGCCCAAGCTTCGGGAAGCCGGCCGGCACGCCCCTGCACGAGCAGTCGTCCACGCCGCCGACCCCGCACTCCGCCCCCGCCTCCGGCAGCTTCGGAGCGACGGCCCCGACCCCCGGTCCGGGCGAAGGACAGCAGTCCCCTGCGTCCGGCGGTCCTCAGGGCAGTGCGGAGCAGACCGCCCGCCCGCAGGAGAGCGACCGGGACGGTGACGCTCCGCGCTGACCGGGTCCGGCTCGAGGAAGGCCCCCGCACCCGCATGAAGTCCATGCATGGTGCGGGGGCCTTCCTCTGCCCGGGGCTGCCCGGGCAGGCCCCTCCGCCCGGCGGCGCCGCAGCCATCCCGCGGCGTGCACCTCACGGCACCTCCGGCCACCGCCGGCTCGCGGGGGCTGCACGGACACGACGAAGGACCCCGCACCGGTCACCCCGGTGCGGGGTCCTCGTCGCTCAGCTCACGCGGAGCGAATGCCTCACGGCTGCGGGGTCTCCCCCGCGGCGATCACTTGGTGATCTTGGTGACGCGGCCGGAGCCCACGGTGCGGCCACCCTCACGGATGGCGAAGCCGAGGCCCTCCTCCATGGCGATCGGCTGGATCAGCTCGACCGTCATCTCGGTGTTGTCGCCGGGCATGACCATCTCGGTGCCCTCGGGCAGCGTGATGACGCCGGTGACGTCGGTGGTGCGGAAGTAGAACTGCGGGCGGTAGTTCGAGTAGAACGGGTTGTGACGCCCGCCCTCGTCCTTGGACAGGATGTAGACCTGCGCCTCGAAGTTCGTGTGGGGGGTGATGGTGCCGGGCTTGGCGACGACCTGGCCGCGCTCGACGTCCTCACGCTTGGTGCCACGCAGCAGCAGACCGCAGTTCTCGCCGGCCCATGCTTCGTCCATCTGCTTGTGGAACATCTCGATACCCGTGACGATCGTCTTCTGCGGGTCACGGATGCCGAGGATCTCGACCTCGGAGTTGATCGAGAGCTTGCCGCGGTCGACCTTGCCGGTGACGACGGTGCCACGACCCTGGATCGTGAAGACGTCCTCGATCGGCATCAGGAAGGCCTGGTCGAGATCGCGGACGGGGTCCGGGATGGACTCATCCACGGCCTCCATGAGCTCTTCGATCTTCTTGACCCACTTCTCGTCACCCTCGAGGGCCTTGAGAGCGGAGACCTGGATGACCGGCGCGTCCTCATCGAAGCCCTGAGCGCCCAGCATCTCGCGGACCTCCATCTCGACGAGCTCGAGGATCTCCTCGTCGTCGACCATGTCGGACTTGTTGAGAGCGGCGAGCAGGTAGGGAACGCCGACCTGCTTGGCGAGCAGGACGTGCTCACGGGTCTGAGCCATCGGGCCGTCGGTGGCGGCGACCACGAGGATCGCACCGTCCATCTGAGCGGCGCCGGTGATCATGTTCTTCACGTAGTCGGCGTGCCCGGGGGCGTCGACGTGCGCGTAGTGACGCTTGTCGGTCTCGTACTCGATGTGCGAGACGTTGATCGTGATGCCGCGCTGCTTCTCCTCGGGCGCGTTGTCGATCGTGTCGAAGTCACGCTTCTGGTTGACCTCGGGGAACTTGTCGTACAGAACCTTCGAGATCGCAGCACTCAGCGTGGTCTTGCCGTGGTCGACGTGACCGATGGTGCCGATGTTGACGTGCGGCTTGGTCCGCTCGAACTTGGCCTTCGCCATGATGGTGTCCTCCTAGGACTTCTAATCGTGGTACTTCTGGATCGGGATCGGATCCCGCCTCGGCGAGGCGGAGCTCCGAAGGAAGCGGTGGGGGAAGCAGGAGAAGGAGCCTACCTGCTTCCCCCGACTCCTCACTCGCCCCGGGTCTTTGCGATGATCTCGTCCGCGATGCTGGACGGGACCTCCGAGTAGCTGTCGAACTGCATGGTGTACATCGCACGACCCTGGGTCTTGGACCGCAGGTCGCCGACATAGCCGAACATCTCCGACAGCGGGACGAGAGCACGGACGATCTTGACCCCGCTCGCGTCCTCCATCGACTGGATCTGACCTCGCCGGGAGTTCAGATCGCCGATGACATCTCCCATGTACTCCTCAGGAGTACGGACCTCGACGTCCATGAGGGGCTCGAGGAGGACCGGCTGCGCCTTGCGCAGGGCCTCCTTGGCCGCCATGGAACCGGCGATCTTGAACGCCATCTCCGAGGAGTCGACGTCGTGGTATGCGCCGTCGAGCAGGGAGGCCTTGACGTTCACGACCGGGTAGCCGGCCAGGATGCCGGAGCCCAGGGCGCTCTGGATGCCCGCGTCCACGCTCGGGATGTACTCGCGCGGGATGCGGCCGCCGGTGACCTTGTTCTCGAACTCGTAGAACACGCCGTCCTCGGCATCGGTCAGCGGCGCGAAGGTCACCTGGATCTTCGCGAACTGGCCGGAGCCGCCGGTCTGCTTCTTGTGGGTGAAGTCGTACTTCTCCACCGTCCGCTTGATCGTCTCGCGGTAGGCCACCTGCGGCTTGCCGATGTTGGCCTCGACGTTGAACTCGCGACGCATACGGTCCACGAGGATGTCGAGGTGCAGCTCGCCCATGCCCTTGATGACGGTCTGGCCGGTCTCCTCGTCCTGCTCCACCTGGAAGGTCGGATCCTCCTTGGCGAGCTTCTGGATGGCCACACCCAGCTTCTCCTGGTCGCTCTTGGTCTTCGGCTCGATGGCGACCGAGATGACCGGCTCCGGGAAGCTCATGGACTCCAGCTGGACCGGGTTCGCCGGATCAGCGAGCGTGTCGCCCGTCGTGGTGTCCTTGAGGCCGATGAAGGCGTAGATGTGGCCCGCGAAGGCCTCCTCCACCGGGTTCTCCTTGTTGGAGTGCATCTGGAAGAGCTTGCCGACGCGCTCCTTCTTGCCGGTCGTGGTGTTCAGGATCTGATCGCCCTGCTTCACCTGACCGGAGTAGACGCGCACATAGGTCAGCGAACCGAAGAACGGATGCGCAGCGACCTTGAAGGCGAGCGCCGAGAAGGGCTCGTTCCAGTCGGGCTTGCGGATGATCTCGGTCTCCTCGTCGCCCGGCTTGTGACCCACCATCGGGGGCACGTCGAGCGGAGAGGGCAGGTAGTCCACCACACCGTTGAGCATGAGCTGGACGCCCTTGTTCTTGAAGGCGGTGCCGCAGAAGACCGGGTAGGCCTCGGAGTTGACGGTCATGGCACGGATGCCGGCCTTGAGCTCGTCGATCGTGAGGTCGGTGTCCTCGAGGTACTTCTCCATGAGCTCCTCGGAGCTCTCGGCGACGTCCTCGACCAGCTTGGCGCGGTACTCGTCGACCGTGTCCTGGAGCTCCGCGGGGATCGGGATCTCGCGCTGCCACTGGCCGAGCGAGGGATCACCCTTCTTCGAGTTGATCGCCGGCATGTCCTCTTCGAGGGTCTCGGGCCAGTCGTAGGCCTTCATCTCGACGAGGTCGACGATGCCGGTGAACTCGTGCTCCGAACCGATCGGGATCTGCATGACCAGCGGCTTCGCTCCGAGGCGGTCCACGATGGTCTTGATGGTGAAGAAGAAGTCGGCGCCGAGCTTGTCCATCTTGTTGACGAAGCAGATGCGGGGCACGTCGTACTTGTCGGCCTGGCGCCAGACGGTCTCCGACTGGGGCTCCACGCCCTCCTTGCCGTCGAACACTGCGACAGCGCCGTCCAGCACGCGCAGCGAACGCTCCACCTCGACGGTGAAGTCGACGTGGCCGGGGGTGTCGATGATGTTGATCTGGCTGTCGTGCCAGTAGCAGGTCGTCGCGGCCGACGTGATCGTGATGCCGCGCTCCTTCTCCTGCTCCATCCAGTCCATCGTGCCGGCGCCGTCGTGGGTCTCGCCCATCTTGTAGTTCACGCCGGTGTAGAAGAGGATGCGCTCGGTCGTGGTGGTCTTGCCAGCATCGATGTGAGCCATGATGCCGATATTGCGGACCTTGTTCAGGTCGCTGAGCACGTCAAGTGCCACGGGCTGTGCCTTTCTGGAGAACGGATGCTGGTGGAGCTGCCGAAGGACAGTCGGTGGGGTCCGCCCCTAGAGGCGGACCCCACCGCAGGATCACCAGCGGTAGTGAGCGAAGGCGCGGTTGGACTCGGCCATCTTGTGGGTGTCCTCGCGGCGCTTGACAGCTGCACCGAGGCCGTTGGAGGCGTCGAGGATCTCGTTCATCAGACGCTCGGTCATGGTGTTCTCACGACGGGCGCGGGAGTAGCTGACCAGCCAGCGCAGCGCCAGCGTGGTGGAGCGGCCGGGCTTGACCTCGATCGGCACCTGGTAGGTCGCGCCGCCGACTCGGCGGGAGCGGACCTCGAGGGAAGGCCGGATGTTGTCCAGAGCCTTCTTCAGGGTGACGACCGGATCCTGGCCGTTCTTCTCACGAGCGCCCTCGAGGGCGCCGTAGACGATGCCCTCGGCGACGGTCTTCTTGCCGTCCAGGAGGATCTTGTTGATGAGCTGCGTGACGATCGGCGACCCGAAGACGGGGTCGACGGCCAGCGGGCGCTTGGGAGCGGGGCCCTTACGAGGCATTACTTCTTCTCCTTCTTGGCGCCGTAGAGGGAGCGCGCCTGCTGGCGGCCCTTGACGGACTGGGTGTCCAGCGCGCCGCGAACGATCTTGTAGCGCACACCGGGGAGGTCCTTCACACGACCGCCGCGGACGAGCACGATCGAGTGCTCCTGGAGGTTGTGGCCCTCGCCGGGGATGTAGGCGCTGACCTCGATGCCGGTCGACAGCCGCACACGCGCGATCTTGCGCAGCGCGGAGTTCGGCTTCTTGGGGGTCTGGGTGTAGACGCGGGTGCAGACACCGCGGCGCTGGGGCGAACCCTGGAGCGCGGGCGTCTTGGAGGAGGACGAACGAGCGTCCCGCCCCTTGCGCACCAACTGCTGAATCGTGGGCACAGTTTCTCTTCCTTGTCAGCCCTCGGAGCTGTTGGCACCGAAGGATCAACATCTTCGACCGCTTGCACGGTCGGCGACCCGATGTCCGCCGCCCCCATGGCCCGGGAGGCTTCGCGGATCGGCCCGCCCGACAGGTGATGGCACCCGCCGGACGTCCAGGAGGACCGTGATCGGTGCCCACGGGCAGGAGGCCGGGCATGGCCACCCTTCCCACATTCGGGCACACCGCAAGGATCCGCTCCTCGCGGGGGACGTCCCCCGCGACCCCGAAAGGCCAGCGGGTCAGTCCCGGGTCACGACCAGAGGGCACTCCGGACGCATACGCAGTCTACTGAGATGCGCGGGATGCGGTCAAAGCTTCTCGGAGGTTCCGACGCAGATCACATGACGCCACATGACCGCCGGCTCGCGCCGCAGCGGGGCGATCGGTTGTCGCGAGCGTCTCCGCAGGTCAGCCACGTGGGCACCGGACTGCACAACCTGGAGGGCACCACGCATCCTGGAGGGCACCGCGCAGCCTGGGGGACGGAGCGCAGTCTGGAGGTCGGAGTGCAGCCTGGGGGACGGAGTGCAGTCTGGAGGACGGAGCGCCCGCGCAGGACGGGACCCCGAGCCAGGAGCTCGGGGTCCCGTGGAGGATCACGTCCTCAGCAGGTCGCTCGCGGGAGATCCTCCCGCCGGGCGCCCACTGCGTGGACCTCGCTCAGCGGATGCCGAGCTGGGAGGTGCAGGAGGGCCAGGCTCCCCAGCCCTGCGAGGCCTGGGTCTTCTTGGCGATGTCGATCTGCTGCGCGCGGGACGCGAGGTTGGCCTGGGGGGCGTACTTGCCTCCGCCGTAGGCCAGCCAGGTCGACTTCGAGAACTGCAGGCCGCCGTGGTAGCCGTTGCCGGTGTTGATGGACCAGTTGCCACCGGACTCGCACTGGGCGAGGCGATCCCACACGGAGCCCGACGGAGCAGTCGGCGCCGAGGCACCGGTGCTGCCGGAGGACTCGGAGGAGCTGCGCTCAGAGCTGCGAGTGGACTTGCTGTCGCTGCTGCGCTTCTCGCTGGAGGGCTTCTCGCTGGAGGGCTTCTCGCTGGAGGGCTTCTCGCTGGAGGGCTTCTCGCTGGAGGGCTTCTCGGAGGCCGCGGGCGCCTCCTGAACGGGCTCCGGCTTCGGGGCGGGCTTGGTGCCCTTGGCGACGACCTCGGTGACCGGCTCGGTGACGACGGTCTCGGACACCAGCTCCGACTCGGTGACCTCGCCGTCGACGGTCTTCTCCGCGAAGACCTTCTCGGTGGAGCCCGCCTTGCCCTCGGTGGTGGTCTTGGTCTTGCCCTCGAGCAGGGAGTCATCCTCGACGGTCTTCGTCTCGAACGGGATCTCCACCGTCTCGGTGCGCTCACCCTCGCGGACGCGCTGCACCGTGTGGGTCGCGCCGTCCTCGAGCAGGGTGTCGCGGGGGACGTCGGCGGTGTCGGTGTCCTCGATGTCGCCGAGCACCTTCTCCATCGCCTCGCCGACGGTCAGGGCGGTGACGTCGAAGGTGTCCTGGCCCTTCTGGCCGACGAAGGTGACGGTCTTGCTGGTGATGACCTCGACCTCGCCGTTCGCGGCATCGAGCGAGGAGGTGGGCGCGGGGGTGATCCGTGCGCCCTCAGCCGCGAACTCGGTCTCCTCGAGAGCATCGGCCACGGTGTCCCCGGTGGTGAGCAGCTCCTGGGCGGCCCCGTCGATGGTGACGGTGACCGGGGTGCGCTGGATGACCTGGATGGCCATGCCGTCGGTGACGGCTTCCTCGAGGCCCGGCATCACCAGGTCGGTGTCCTTGACCTCGATGCCCTGGGCAGAGAGCAGATCCCCGACGGTGGGCTGCGAGAAGGTGCGCACCGAGGAGTTCTCGCCGTACACGCTGAGCTGTGCCTCGTTCGACATCGCGAAGGCGGTGCCTCCGCCGCCGATCGCGACGACGCAGACGGTCGCGGCTCCGATGATCCACGGGGTCTTCTTCACTGTCACACCTGTTTTCCTCGCCGCTGGCGGCGTTCGTGTTCCTTGAGCTCCGGGCCCCGAGGGCGGGGCCTGCAGCTCCGGCACGAGCGCACCATCCGACGGAGGCGCGAGGGAAGGTCGCACGGGAACTGCCAGACGCCATCGTTTCCTTTTTGCCGTGACGACGAAAGGGGAACGGCGAGACCTTGGGCAAGGGCCCGAGAGTTCTTTACCCTCCCGTGAACTTCCAGGTACGACAGGTCACTCCCCAGGGCGTTCCCGGCCCCTGCGCAGCGACCTGGAGCACATCGCTCCGGGCACATCTGCCCTGCGCGTCGGCGCAGCTGCCCCACCGCTGCCCTCCACGGCGGCGTCCGCGCCACGGGAACTAGGCTCCCTGCACGACGCCGCGGGGCGGCCCCACAGATGTGGGACCGCCCCGCGGCGGATGGCGGCTCGGCTCCCCCGCCATGACAGCGGTGGACCGGACGCGTTCAGAGACTCAGCGGAAGTCCGTGCGGAACGGATCGGCGTAGTCGATGTCGTCGAGGTTGACGGCACCGGTCTGGCCGAAGCCGGAGAAGTCCAGCTCGTCATAGCCGGGCACCTGGTACATCTGTGCCTTGGCCTCGTCGGTGGGCTCGACCGCGATGTGGCGGAACCGCGACAGGCCGGTGCCGGCCGGGATGAGCTTACCGATGATGACGTTCTCCTTGAGCCCCATGAGCTTGTCGCTCTTGCGGTTCAGGGCAGCCTCGGTCAGCACTCGGGTGGTCTCCTGGAAGGAGGCCGCCGAGAGCCACGACTCGGTCGCGAGCGAGGCCTTCGTGATGCCCATCAGCTCCGGACGACCCGAGGCCGGCTGACCGCCCTCGGAGAGGACCCGACGGTTCTCCCGCTCGAAGTTGACCCGCTCGGCGAAGTCACCGGGCAGCAGACCGGTGTCACCGGACTCGATGACCGTCACGCGACGGAGCATCTGACGCACGATGACCTCGATGTGCTTGGCATGGATGTCCACGCCCTGGCTGATGTAGACCTTCTGCACCTCGTCGACCAGGTGCTGCTGGACAGCGCGCGGGCCGAGGATCCGCAGAACCTGCTTCGGGTCCACCGAGCCCAGCGTGAGCTTCTGGCCGACCTCGATGTGGTCGCCGTCGGAGATCAGCAGGGACACGCGCTTGGAGACGGTGTAGGACACCGGCTCCGAACCGTCGTCCGGAGTGACCGTGATCCGTCGCTGCTTGTCGTTCTCCTCGACCTCGACCCGGCCCGAGAATTCGGAGATCGGCGCGAAGCCGGCCGGGGTACGGGCCTCGAAGAGCTCCTGCACACGCGGCAGACCGTGCGTGATGTCGCCCTCGGCGCTGGCCACACCACCGGAGTGGAAGGTACGCATGGTCAGCTGGGTGCCGGGCTCGCCGATCGACTGGGCCGCGACGATGCCGACGGCCTCGCCGATGTCGACCAGCTGGCCGGTCGCGAGCGACTTGCCGTAGCACTGGACACACGTGCCCACGGCGGAGTCACAGGTCAGCACGGAGCGGATCTTGACCTCGCGCACACCCGCCTCGACGAGCTGCTCGATGCGCACATCGCCGAGCTCGGTGCCGGCCGGAGCCGCCTCGGTGCCGTCGCCGCCGATGGCCGCGGTGGCCAGGACGCGTCCGTAGACGGTGGATTCCGCGTGCTCGTGGGGACGGAGCGCGCCGCCCTCCTCGACCGCGATCGGAAGCACCAGGCCCTTGGTCGTCCCGCAGTTGTCCTCACGGATGATGACGTCCTGCGAGACGTCGACCAGACGACGGGTCAGGTAGCCCGACTGCGCGGTCTTCAGCGCGGTGTCCGCCAGGCCCTTGCGGGAGCCGTGCGAGGCGATGAAGTACTCCAGGACCGAGAGCCCCTCCTTGTAGTTGGAGAGGATCGGGCGCGGGATGATCTCGCCCTTCGGGTTGGTCACCAGACCGCGCATACCGGCGATCTGACGGACCTGCATCCAGTTGCCTCGGGCACCCGAGTGGACCATCCGGAAGATCGCGTTGGTCGAGTCGAAGTTCTCACGCATCGCCTGGTCGACCTCATTGGTCGCCTCGGTCCAGATGTCGATCAGCTCGGCATTGCGCTCGACCTCGGAGACCAGACCGAGGTCACGGTTCTCCTGGACCTGCGCGGCCTTGGCCTCGTACTTCGCGATGATCTCCGGCTTGCTGGGCGGGGTGACCACGTCGGACAGTGCGAAGGACGCGCCCGAGCGGGTCGACCAGGTGAAGCCGTAGGACTTCAGCGCATCCAGCGATGCAGCGACCTGACCCTTGTCGTAGCGCTCGGCCAGAGCGTTGACGATGCCGCCCAGACGCTTCTTCCCGACCTGGCCCTCGACGAAGGGGAAGCCCTCGGGCAGCGTCTCGTTGAAGTGGACGGCGCCCAGGGTGGTGGTGAGGACGATCGGGTCGCCCTCGGTCCAGCCCTCGGGGGCCTCCCAATCGCTCGGCGGCACGATGTCCGTGAAGCGGATGTCGACGGACGCGTTGAGATCCAGCTCGCCGCGGTCGTAGGCCATGATCGCCTCGGCCTCGGAGGCGAAGCGACGACCGATGCCGGGGACGTCCTCGCGCACCGTGGTGAGGTGGTACAGACCGATGATCATGTCCTGTGCGGGCATGGTCACGGGGCGGCCGTCGGACGGCTTGAGGATGTTGTTGCTGGACAGCATCAGGATGCGGGCCTCGGCCTGGGCCTCTGCGGACAGCGGCAGGTGCACGGCCATCTGGTCACCGTCGAAGTCCGCGTTGAACGCAGCGCAGACCAGCGGGTGGAGGTGGATGGCCTTGCCCTCGACCAGCTGCGGCTCGAACGCCTGGATGCCCAGACGGTGCAGGGTGGGCGCGCGGTTCAGCAGCACGGGGTGCTCGGTGATGACCTCTTCGAGGACATCCCACACCTCGGGGCGTGCCCGCTCGACCATCCGCTTGGCGGCCTTGACGTTCTGGGCGTGGCTGAGCTCGACCAGGCGCTTCATCACGAAGGGCTTGAAGAGCTCGAGCGCCATGCCCTTGGGCAGGCCGCACTGGTGCAGATGCAGCTGGGGGCCGTTCACGATGACGGAGCGGGCGGAGTAGTCCACGCGCTTGCCGAGCAGGTTCTGACGGAATCGACCCTGCTTGCCCTTGAGCATGTCCGAGAGCGACTTCAGCGGGCGGTTGCCCGGTCCGGTGACCGGACGGCCGCGACGGCCGTTGTCGAACAGCGAGTCGACCGACTCCTGCAGCATCCGCTTCTCGTTGTTCACGATGATCTCGGGGGCACCGAGATCCAGCAGCCGCTTGAGGCGGTTGTTGCGGTTGATCACGCGACGGTACAGGTCGTTGAGATCGGAGGTCGCGAAGCGGCCGCCGTCCAGCTGCACCATCGGACGCAGATCCGGCGGGATCACCGGGACGGCATCCAGCACCATGCCCACGGGCGAATTGGTGGTGGTGAGGAAGGCGGAGACGACCTTGAGACGCTTGAGCGCGCGGGCCTTCTTCTGCCCCTTGCCGGTGGCGATGATCTCGCGCAGCAGCACCGACTCGGCTTCGAGGTCGAAGTCGGCCAGACGACGCTGGATCGCCTCGGCGCCCATGCCGCCCTCGAAGTAGGTGCCGTAGCGCAGCTTCATCGCACGGTAGAGCTGCTCGTCACCCTCGAGGTCAGCGACCTTGAGGGTCTTGAAGCGCTCCCAGATGCGGGTGATGCGGTCGATCTCCGCGTCGTACTTCTTGCGGATCTGGGCCTGCTCACGCTCACCGGAGTCGCGGACCTTGCGCTTCGCGTCGGCCTTGGCACCCTCCTCCTCGAGCTGGGCGAGGTCCTTCTCCGCCGAGAGCGCACGGTTGTTGATCGCGGAATCGCGCTCGTTCTCGAGCTCCTTGACCTCGAGATCGAAGCGGGCCTGGAGATCCGGCATGTCGTCGTGACGTGCCTGATCATCCACTGCCGTGATCATGTAGGCGGCGAAGTAGATGATCTTCTCGAGATCCTTCGGCGCGAGGTCCAGCAGGTAGCCCAGGCGGCTGGGCACGCCCTTGAAGTACCAGATGTGGGTGACGGGAGCGGCGAGCTCCACGTGCCCCATGCGCTCACGGCGCACGGAGGACTTGGTGACCTCCACGCCGCAGCGCTCGCAGATGATGCCCTTGAAGCGGACGCGCTTGTACTTGCCGCAGTAGCACTCCCAGTCCCTGGTGGGGCCGAAGATGCGCTCGCAGAAGAGGCCGTCCATCTCTGGCTTCAGGGTGCGGTAGTTGATGGTCTCCGGCTTCTTGACCTCGCCGTGGGACCAGCCGCGGATGTCTTCGGGCGTCGCAAGACCGATGCGCAGCTCGTCGAAGGTATTGACGTCGATCACAGGTGTCCTTCTCTCGATCGGAAGAGTGGTGTCTGAGGGAACGGGGTCGAGGGCGGGGCTCAGGGGGCGGGAGCGGCATCACGCCGCTCCCCCACGGGCCTGAGCCCGCGTCCCTCAGACCTCTTCGATGGAGCCGACGCCCTCGTGGGGCCGGCGGGACAGGTCGATGCCGAGCTCCTCCGCGGCGCGGAAGACCTCCTCGTCGCTCTCCTTGACGTCCTGTGCGGTGCCATCGCTGGACAGCACCTCGACGTTCAGGCAGAGGGACTGCATCTCCTTGAGGAGCACGCGGAAGGATTCCGGGATGCCGGGCTCGGGGATGTTCTCGCCCTTGACGATCGCCTCGTAGACCTTGACGCGGCCGGCGATGTCATCGGACTTGATGGTCAGCAGCTCCTGCAGGGCGTAGGCGGCGCCATAGGCCTCCAGGGCCCAGACCTCCATCTCGCCGAAGCGCTGGCCGCCGAACTGGGCCTTACCGCCCAGCGGCTGCTGCGTGATCATCGAGTACGGACCCGTGGAGCGCGCGTGCAGCTTGTCGTCCACCAGGTGATGGAGCTTGAGCATGTACATGTAGCCCACGGAGACCGGCTCCGGGAACGGCTCGCCGGAGCGGCCGTCGAACAGACGCGCCTTGCCGTTCTCCTTGACCATCCGCTCGCCGTCCCGGTTGGGACGGTGGTTGGCGATCAGGCCCGTGACCTCGTCGGCGGTGAGGCCGTCGAAGACGGGGACCGCGACCGGAGTGCCGGGCTCACCATGCAGAGCCGCCTCGGGCAGATCCGCGGCGGTGGCGTCGGACGGATCCAGATCCCAGCCCGCCTTGGCGACCCAGCCGAGGTGGGTCTCCATGACCTGACCGATGTTCATTCGGCCGGGCACGCCCATCGGGTTCAGGATGATGTCGACCGGGGTGCCGTCCTCCAGGAAGGGCATGTCCTCGACCGGCAGGATCTTCGCGATGACGCCCTTGTTGCCGTGACGGCCGGCGAGCTTGTCACCATCGGTGATCTTGCGCTTCTGGGCCACGTACACGCGGACCATCTCGTTGACGCCGGTGGGGAGGATGTCCCCGTCCTCGTCGTCGTTGAAGACCTGCACACCGATGATGGTGCCGGACTCACCGTGGGGGACGCGCAGGGAGGTGTCGCGCACCTCGCGGGCCTTCTCGCCGAAGATGGCGCGCAGCAGGCGCTCCTCCGGGGTCAGCTCGGTCTCGCCCTTGGGGGTGACCTTGCCGACCAGGATGTCTCCCGGCTCGACCTCGGCACCGATGCGGATGATGCCGCGCTCGTCGAGATCGGCCAGCACGTCGTCGCCGACGTTCGGGATGTCCCGGGTGATCTCTTCCTTGCCCAGCTTGGTGTCGCGGGCGTCGACCTCGTGCTCCTCGATGTGGATCGAGGTGAGGACGTCGTCCTGGACCATCCGCGAGGACAGGATGATGCCGTCCTCGTAGTTGTGCCCCTCCCAGGACATGAAGGCGACCAGGAGGTTCTTGCCGATCGCGAGCTCGCCCTGATCGGTCGAGGGACCGTCGGCCAGGATGGAGCCCGCCTCGACGCGGTCACCCTCGTCGAAGAGCACCCGCTGGTTGTAGGAGTTGCCGGCGTTGGAGCGCTGGAACTTCCCGATCGGGTAGGTCTGGCGGGTGCCGTCGTCTGCCATCACCACGACCAGGTCTGCGGAGAGCTCCTCGATGACACCGCCCTTCAGGGCAGTGATCACATCGCCGGCGTCGACCGCGGCGCGACGCTCCATGCCGGTGCCGACCAGCGGCATCTCGGAACGGAGCAGCGGCACGGCCTGGCGCTGCATGTTCGAGCCCATGAGCGCGCGGTTGGCGTCATCGTGCTCGAGGAAGGGGATCATCGCCGTGGCGACGGAGACCATCTGCCGGGCGGAGACGTCCATGTAGCCGACATCCGCCACGGCGACCAGGTCGGGCTCGCCGCCGGGAAGACGCACCAGGACCTCTTCCTCCAGGAAGCGGCCCTTCTCATCGATCTTGGCGTTGGCCTGCGCGATGATGTGGCGATCCTCGTCATCCGCGGTGAGGTAGACGACCTCGTCGGTGACGTGGCCCTCGACGACCTTGCGGTACGGGGTCTCGATGAAGCCGAAGGGGTTGATGCGGGCGAAGGTCGCCAGCGAGCCGATCAGACCGATGTTCGGGCCCTCAGGGGTCTCGATCGGGCACATGCGGCCGTAGTGCGACGGGTGGACGTCACGGACCTCCATGCCGGCGCGGTCGCGGGAGAGACCGCCCGGGCCCAGTGCCGAGAGACGACGCTTGTGCGTCAGACCCGACAGCGGGTTGTTCTGGTCCATGAACTGCGAGAGCTGGGAGGTTCCGAAGAACTCCTTGATCGCGGCGGTGACCGGACGGATGTTGATCAGGGTCAGGGGCGTGATCGCCTCGACGTCCTGCGTGGTCATGCGCTCGCGGACGACGCGCTCCATGCGGGACAGACCGGTGCGGACCTGGTTCTGGATCAGCTCGCCCACCGCGCGGATGCGACGGTTGCCGAAGTGGTCGATGTCGTCGGTCTCGACCCGGACCGGCTTGTCGTCGGTGCTGGTGTACTCGCTGACCCCGTCGTGCAGAGCCACGATGTACTTGATGGTCGAGACGATGTCCTGCAGTCGCAGGGTCGACTCGGAGAGGCTGCCGTTGAGGCCGAGCTTCTTGTCGATCTTGTAGCGGCCGACCTTCGCGAGGTCGTAGCGCTTGTTGTTGAAGTAGAGGTTGTTCAGCATCGCCTCGCCCGCATCGCGTGTGGGCGGCTCGCCCGGACGCTGCTTGCGGTAGATGTCGATGAGCGCCTCGTCCTGGGAGGCGATGCGGTCCTTCTCCAGCGTCGAGCGCATGGACTCGAACTCGCCGAACTCCTCGAGGATGTCCGAGTGCGACAGACCCAGGGCCTGGAGCAGGGTCGTGACGGACTGCTTGCGCTTGCGGTCGATGCGGACACCGACCTGATCGCGCTTGTCGATCTCGAACTCGAGCCAGGCGCCGCGCGAGGGGATCATCTTCGCGGAGAAGATGTGCTTGTCGCTGGTCTTGTCGATGGACTCCTCGAAGTACACACCCGGGGAGCGGACCAGCTGCGAGACGACGACACGCTCGGTGCCGTTGATGATGAAGGTGCCCTTGGGGGTCATGAGCGGGAATTCGCCCATGAAGACCGTCTGGGTCTTGATCTCACCGGTCTCGTTGTTCATGAACTCCGCGATGACGTACAGCGGAGCCCCGTAGGTGAGATCCTTGTCCTTGCATTCGTCGACCGTGTACTTCGGGTCGTCGAAGGTGTGGTCGCGGAAGGACAGCGACATATTGCCGGCGAAGTCCTCGATCGGAGAGATCTCCTCGAGGATGTCCGCGAGACCTGAGGTCTGCGGGACGTCCTCCCGACCTTCAGAAGCGGCTTCCTGGGCACGCTCCTGCCAGCGGTCGTTGCCGAGCAACCAGTCGAACGAGGTGGTCTGCAGACTCAGCAGATCCGGTACCTCGATCGGGTCGCCCAGCTTCGCGAAGGTGACGCGAGGTGAGGCGGTACGAAGTGCGATGTCAGTGGTGCGATCGGTGCTCGAGGCAGCCAAGGGGGGTCCTTCCACAGGCCGATGACGGAATCCCAGGCGCGGCGAACACCCGTCTGGCGGTGGAGCAGACAATGTGGTGAACAGAGCGGCAGAACCGACGGGCGACGCGCAGCGCAAGGACCGAGCATACAGAAATTCGCGGATGGACACAAGTGCCGCAACGCGACCGGTCCATCCACGTCGGCCGCTATATGCCTGGCGCAGAGGTTCTGTCGGTGCTTCCTGCCCGTCTGTCTCGACCGGCCCGGCGGTGTCGACACACCGGGCACGCGCAGCAGGAACAGCTCCGTACGGGAAAAAGCATGAACGGTAATCTCCCCAGAGTCAAGCAGGCAGGGCCCCGCCCGGAGTGTCGGGGCACGTCAGGGCACCTTTGGACACTTTCATCGCTCCGTGCCGACGGCGCGGACCCGGCGCCGCTCCGCACCGCGAGGTCAGCCGGGCACCGCGCGCGGGCCCGGCCCCGCACAGCATGCGGGGCCGCATCTCCCCCAGGAGATACGGCCCCGCATGATCTGCCTCACCGTCCCTGTCCTGCACCGGGATTCAGGGCCGGAGCTCAGGGCCGGAGCTCCGAGCACACCGTGCTCAGCTTCGGCGCCTCAGCGCGATCAGCGCCCCGCCGGCCAGCAGGAGCGCCGCCGCAGCCCCGAGCGGTGCGAGGGCGTCGGTGCCGGTGCGGGCGAGCGGATCGCCCGAGCCCTTGCCGGAACCCTCTGCCGGGCCGGGGCCCTGTCCCCCACCGCTGCCGGCTCCGCCTCCGGAGCCGTCCTCACCGCCGCCGTCACCGCCGTCACCGCCACCGGGTGCCACGGCCGGCAGGATCAGATAGGAGGCCTGCGAGGGTCCCGAGAAGGTCAGCCTCCCGTCAGCCCAGGTGGAGGTCACCGGCAGGCGAGTTCCGTCCGCCAGCAGCCGGATGACGCGCTCGCCCTCCGCACCGGGCACGGCGATGACGGATTCCAGGGAGCCATAGGCGTTGGCGAGCGTCACCACTCGGCCGGTGCCTTCCTCGGCGGCGTCGCTGGTGGCGGTCAGCGAGTCATCGCTGCGGAATGTCGCCGTCGCGCTCACGTCGCCCGCGGTGAGGGTCACCTGCTGCAGGGCCACCGTCACGGTGATCTCGAGCTCGATCGCCTCGCCGTCGGTGCTGAGGACCGGGTCGCCGGCCGCGTCGACCACGAGGACTCGCACCGGCTGTTCACCGTCGAGCAGCACCGTTCCCGGAGCGAGGCGCAGGGAGTATCCCGCCGCCGCCGCGGCCTCGGCGTCACCGTCGAGCGTCACCCGGAAGCTCGCGAGCGCCGCCCGGGCCAGCGCGGCCTGATCGCCCAGCTCCTCGCGGTGGATGCTCAGCTCCACGGTCTCGGGACCGCTGATCCCCAGTTCGGCCTCGGCGGCGACGACCTCGAAGACCCGCTCCTCGGTGCTCGTGTTGCCGGCGAGGTCGGTGGCGAGCACCGTGAGGGTGTGCGTCCCCTCCTCGAGCTCGGCAGTGGGCACCTGGGCGTCCAGCTCGGCCTGCGCGGCACGGGTGCTGGCGCCGAAGGTCGTGACCTCGCCCTGCAGCTCGCGCAGATCGAACAGCGCGTCCTCGAGCGTGTGCTCCTCGGTGGCCAGGTCGGTGGAGGCGTCATGGACCACCTCGCCGTCCAGCAGCACCTGCATCCCGGCCAGGTTCTCGTCCTCTGCGGAGACCTCGATCTCGCGGGCATCATCGATGACCTCGCCGTCGGCCAGGTTCGCCACGGCGATCCGAGGGACGTCCTGGTCGAGGATGACGGGGATCAGGCCCAGCAGCACATTGCCGTTGGAGTCCATGAACTCGACCAGCAGCGTGTCGCCGTCGGCCACGGAGATCTCGGTGGAGAAGTCGCGGAGGTTGGACTGCTCCCCCGGGCTCCCGATGTCGAACCGTTCGATGACGGTCGAATCGTTCAGCCGCAGCCCGTAGCCCCAGCCGTCATCGGAGGCGGTGCCGGCCACGGTCACCTGCTCGGTGTTCGCGTAGAGGGTGCCGCCCACCAGCAGGGGTTCGTCGATCTGCAGGGTGGGCGCCGTGACATCGAAGTAGAGACGCACCCCGCGGTCATAGCGGAGCGTGCCCTCCGCGTCCTCGACGACCATGCGGAAGTGGTTCTCTCCGGTGGCGACGGGGAGCTCGATGGCGAAGCCGCCGTCCTCCGCGATCTGGGCCGCGATCGGCTCCGGGTCGGTGTGCTGTCCGTCCTCGCCCACTCGGCTGCCCGGGGTCAGGGAGATCGTGCCCCCTGCCGGGAAGTCACCGCGCAGGGTGAAGACGCTGCCGTCGGCGTTCACGTCCGGTGTGTCCGCGGGGACGAAGCAGGCCGCCTGCTCGAGCACGCAGTCGGCGTTGGTGATCTCGGGCATCGCCCAGGTCGCCTCGGGAGCCCGCCCGGAGATCGTGACCGACTGCGAGCTGGTGTTCACGCCGTCCGAGGCGGAGAGGGTGAACACTGCCGCGCTCGCGCCCGGAGTCACCGTGATCTCGAAGCTGCCATCCTCGGCGACCGGAGCCGTGGCCTCACCCGAGGCGACGCTGAGCTCGGCACCCTCGCGCTCATCGACGACCGTGCCGGACACCGTGAGGGTGCCGTCCTCACCGATCACCGCGTGGCCCTGCGCGTCGGCCTCCATCGCGGTGATGGTGAGCTCGGGAGCGAG
This sequence comes from uncultured Brachybacterium sp., assembly GCF_947500705.1. Taxonomy (GTDB): domain Bacteria; phylum Actinomycetota; class Actinomycetes; order Actinomycetales; family Dermabacteraceae; genus Brachybacterium. The sequence continues at coordinate 255,872 of NZ_CANMSY010000001.1, forward strand.
CGAGTCATAGGTGACCGGGACGCTCTGCTCCTGCAGCACGGACCCGTCGGCGCCGAGGCCTTCGACGAGGAACTCCTGCGCACCCTCGACCAGCGGGAGGGAGTGACGGAAGCGCCCCTCGGGGGCTTCCACCGTCTGGTCGCCGACGCGCACTGCGACGATGTCGGAGGAGACATAGCCGCTCAGCAGCAGCGACCCGTCCTGCACCAGCAGCGACTGCGGGCCGAGAACGCCCTGCTCGAGCTGCGAGGCGTTCGCGATCAGCATCGTCGAGGACTCGAAGACCTTCGTCCCGACGCCGAGGTTGAAGCCCGCATCGAGCACCGAGACGGTGACGAAGGGGACCTCCTGCGGGTCGATCTCGATCGAGTAGCTGCCATCAGGCGCCTCGGTCACCGGGATGTCCTCGCCGGCGGCGCCGGTCACGGTGGGCGGGGCGAGGATGCCGGAGCCGTCCTCGAGGACCGAGAAGGTGAGCAGTCCGGCCTCATAGGGACCGAACTCCACCTCGGGCGCGGTGGCGTCGATCCCGAAGGAGAAGTCGGTGCTCTGCCACTCCTGCTCCGCACCGAGCCGGGCCTGGACCCGATAGGTGTACTGCCCGTCCGGCAGCGCGGCGTAGTCCACCGCCTGCGGGTCATAGAGCGTGCCGTCGAAGGCGGCACCGGTCCACTGGAGCTCGCGGGGATCGGCGACCAGTCCCCAGTCGCCGAGCAGGTTGCGATAGACCGCCTGCTCCTGGCCGAGTACCTTCACCTGCGTTCCCGAGGCGTCCAGCACGGTGTAGCGGATGTCCGAAGCGTTGCGCATCGTCACCAGGTTCGGAGCGATGGTGTCCATATCGCCGTCGCCGTTGGGCGAGAGCCAGAACTCGCCGATGGCGCTGACCAGCGGGAGGGTGGAGCCGCCCCAGGTCGTGATCAGCTCGCTCTGCACGCCGACGCCCTCGAGCTGCTCACCCACAGGGAGCACGATCGGCTCGGCATTCCAGTCGCCGGCGAAGCCGAGGAAGGGCACGGAGAGGTCAGACTGGGCCGCGTCGGTCGAGGTGAATCGCACCCAGCCGCCGGTGAAGTGATCTGCACCGCTCTCGGGGGTGACGGTGACCTGGACGGATGCGGTGCCCTCGGCAGGGACGGTCACCGAGTCCGGCGTCGTCACGGAGCCGGCGGAGCTGCGCACCTCGGTGGTGCCGCCGACGCCATTGGTCTCAGCCAGCAGGATGGTGCTCGGGAGGGTGAACTCCGCGGCGGCGTCGCCGCTGTTGGTGAGCGTCACGGAGAAGGTGGCGGGTCCGGTGATCTCGCGCAGCGCGGCGGCGCCCTCACCGTCGACGGTGGCGATGACCTGGGAGTCCAGCGCCCGATCGATCTGGGCCAGGCCTGCACCGACCTGACGCGGAGAGGCCGACGGGACGTCCGAGCCCTCCTCGACAGGGATCATCGCCGTGTTCATCAGCATGATCTTCGCGAGATCCACCCGTGCGGCTCCGGTCACGTCGGGACGGGTCTGCTCGAGATGCTGGAGCACCAGCGCAGTCATCCCGGCGACGTTCGGGGAAGCCATCGAGGTGCCGGAGTTCATGCCGTAGGTGCCGTCGTTGAACGTGGAGTACACGTTGCCGCCGATACCGGCGATCTCGGGCTCGAAGTCGAGCGTCGGGGTCGAACCCCATGAGGTGAAGCTCGAGGGGTCCAGGGAACTCGCGCTCGCACGCACATCGACCTCGTCGGTGATGCGCAGCGTGGTCTCCCCGGCCGCGATGGCAGTCCTCAGCTCGAGGCCGACAGAGTTGCTGACGGTGATGCCGGGCAGGGTGAAGCTCTCCACCCCGGCCATTGCGAAGGCTGCGTCCTCCGTGTTGAAGACGACCACGCCTCCGGCGTTGGCCGTGATCGCGTTCTCGTACTTCTCGGCGAAGGAGATCTCACCGCGGGAGATGAGCGCGTAGGCGCCGTCCAGATCCAAGCCGTCGATGTCCGCCGCGGTGGCGAGGCCCAGGTCGACCAGACGGTGCGACTGGTCGTCGAGGGTTCCGGTGGCGGGCGAGTAGGGAACGCCTTCGGTCTCATCGTTCACGTAGGCCATCAGCTGGGTGAGGACCGAGTTGTCGATGGAGGCGACGGTCAGCGCGGAACCCAGGGTGCCCGGCGCGCCGACAGTGCCGTCGTCATGGAGCCCGTAGAGATCGTCGGCGACCCCGCCGGGCGAGAAGTTCTGGCCGTCGTTGCCGGCGGCGATCACCGAGACGACTCCCGCGTCACGGGCGGATTCGATCGCGAGGGAGCTGGCGTCGGAGGCATTCTTCTGCCCGTTGGAGGACCCGAGCGACAGGTTGATCACGACGGCGCCCTGCTTCACCGAGTCCTCGATCGCGGCGACGATGTCGGAGTCGGTGGCGCCGCCGCCGGAGTTCGAGAACACCTTCATCGCGAGCAGCTGCGCATTGGGGGCCGCGCCGTCCAGCTCCCCGGTCCGCTCGAAATCTTCGGGGTGGTCGCCCTCTGAGCCGTTGGCCGCGGCGATGCCGCCGACGTGCTGGCCGTGCGCATCGACCACGCCGTCCTTGATCACGAAGTTCTCGTCGGCATAGTTGTAGCCGTCGGGGATCTTGCAGGTGAATCCGGCCTCGGCAGCCGGATTGATCTCCGAGATCGCGGCGGCGCCGCAGTCGTCGAGCTCCATGGCGGGGTGGCTCGGATCCAGACCGGAGTCGATGATCGAGATGACCATTCCGGTGCCGTCCACTCCGTGGCTGTCGAACGCTGCGGGCACGCCCTGCAGGTCGCGCGCGGTGTGCTCGGTGCGCTCGTACACCCGCTCCCGACGGACCGAGAGCACCTCCGGCTCGAGCGAGAGGGCGGCGAGCCGGTCCCCCGGCACGGAGGCGGAGAACCCGTTGACCAGGTAACCGAACTGCCGGTCGACGACGAGCCCGTGCCGCTGGGACCAGGTGTCGATCAGGGACTGCTGGGCCTGCAGCCGTGAGCTCTCCTGTGACATCGAGAGCGTCGAGGCCTTGCCCTTCAGGAGCACCACGACGTCCACCGGATCGGAGGTGACATCGTCCGGGAGGCTGGGAATCCCCTCGACCGGGCTGGGTGCGGCCGGTGGCGTCGGCGCCTCCGGGGTCGCGACCGCGGTGCTCATGCCGAGACCGAGGGTCCCGATCAGCAGTGCGCCGGACAGAGCGGCGAGACGACGAAGCGGCCGTAATGGCACAGGGACTCCCGGAGTGATTCACGACATAGGCGTGCTCAGCCTATGGAGCATCCGGTGAACATTCCGCTGCTCGTTCACATCCGAAGGTCACGAAACGGTGACGGCGCGCTGATGCTCCCCCGGTGCGGCAGCGTCCCCGGGCGTGCAGAAGGGCCGCCCCGCATCGCGGGACGGCCCTTCGGAAGCAGTACGACTGCCGTCAGATCGTGCGTACGCCGGAGCGCACGCCACGGATCACTTGACGGAAGCGGACGCGCCGGCCTCTTCGAGCTTGGCCTTGGCGGCGTCGGCGTCTTCCTTCTTGACACCCTCGAGGACAGCCTTGGGGGCCTCGTCGACGAGCGCCTTGGCCTCCTTCAGACCGAGGGAGGTGAGGGCGCGCACCTCCTTGATGACGGCGATCTTCGCGGAGCCGGCCGACTCGAGGATGACGTCGAACTCGGTCTGCTCCTCCTCGGCAGCGGCCTCGCCACCGGCGGCGCCACCGGCAGCGGCGACGGCCACGGGGGCAGCAGCGGTGACGTCGAAGACGTCCTCGAAGGTCTTCACGAACTCAGAGAGCTCGATGAGGGACATTTCCTTGAAAGCTTCGATGAGCTCGTCGTTGCTGAGCTTTGCCATGGTGGCATTCCTTCCTATGGGCGGGACCTGCGTCCCTGCGGTATCGGTGGCGCACACGCGCCTGGTCTAGCAGTCCGGTCACCCATGAGGGCTTCCGGGGACAGCGCTGAGGCTGTGAGGGCGAGGCCGGAGCCTCGGATCCTCAGGCTTCTTGCTTGGCCCGCAGCGCGTCCACGGTGCGTGCTGCCTTCGACAGCGGCGCCGCAAACGTGGCGGCGGCCTTGGACATCGACGCCTTCATGGCGCCGGCTGCCTTGGCCAGCAGGACCTCGCGGGACTCGAGGTCCGCGAGCTTCTGGACGTCTTCCTGCGAGAGCACATTGCCCTCGAAGAAGCCGGACTTGATCACGAGCTGATCGTGGGTCTTGGCGAAGTCACGCAGGGCCTTCGCGGGCCCCACCGGCTCACCCTTGATGAACGCGATAGCGGTGGGACCGCTGAGCGTGCCATCGAAGGCGTTGATGCCGGCCTCGCGGGCGGCGATCTCCGTGAGCGTGTTCTTCACCACGGCGTAAGTGGTCTCGGAACCCAGGGAGCGGCGAAGCTCCTTGAGATCCCCCACGCTGAGCCCGCGATACTCGGTGATGACAGCGGCGTCGGACTCGCGGAAGAGCTCCGCGATCTCCGAGACGGCATCAACCTTTTCGGGGTTAGCCATGGCCCTCCTTCCAGAGGTCTCTCGCCACCGGGTGAAGAAGTCCTGGACACAGGAAAGGCCTCGACACGCAAGTGTCGAGGCCTCGAACGCTGTGGGCACCCGTGCCACGAAGGGCTCCAGCCGGGGCTGGATGGGCGCAACTGTGCGAAAGTCGCTTCTTCACCTGCGCAGGCCATCCCTGTCGGGATCTCTTCGGTCGTCCTCGGGGTCGAGCACGACAACCGGCGGTCTTCGGTAGAACCAGACTAGACCAGACCGGTGCGCCACGCCATGGCGAGGACCGCGTTCTGCATCACATCGTCGGCCGGTCCGCTCCCCTAGCCGGTCCGCTCGCCCGCTCGCCCGGTCAGTCCGCTCGTCCGCCCGGTCCGCTCGTCCGCTCCGCCACCGCGCCCGGCCCGAATCGTCGAGAACACCGCCTTCCCCCGGGAACGGCAGTGAGCGGTGGTTTCGAGCGGCGCGTCGCCCTGGAACTCACGACAGGTGCCGGTCGCGCACTGCTGCTGCGCGGACGGCACTGCTGCGGGGACAGTGACGAGCAGGGCGTCGTCACCCTCCATCGTCCCGCGCCCGACGACGACGCCCCGCCCACCGAGAGGTGGGCGGGGCGTCGAGATGCACCGTCGAGGTGACCGGAGAGGATCAGGCCTCGTCGGTGTCCTCGAGGAGGTTGCGGGTGCGGTTCACGTCGACCGGGATGCCCGGGCCCATGGTGGTGGACACGGTGATCTTGGTGATGTAGCGGCCCTTGGAGGCGGACGGCTTCAGACGCAGGATCTCGTCCAGCGCCGCGACGTAGTTCTCCACCAGCTGCTGGTCGGAGAAGGAGACCTTGCCGACCAGGTAGTGCAGGTTCGCCGCACGGTCGGTGCGGAACTCGATCTTGCCGCCCTTGATGTCGGACACGGCCTTGGTCACGTCCATGGTGACAGTGCCGGTCTTGGGGTTCGGCATGAGGCCACGGGGGCCGAGCACGCGGCCCAGCTTGCCGACCTTGCCCATCAGGTTCGGCGTGGCCACAGCCGCGTCGAAGTCGGTCCAGCCGCCGGCGACCTTCTCGATCAGCTCGTCGTCGCCGACCTCGTCGGCGCCGGCCTCGCGGGCGGCGTCGGCCTGCGCACCGGTCGCGAAGACGATGACGCGGGCGGTCTTGCCGGTGCCGTTGGGCAGGTTGACGGTGCCGCGCACCATCTGGTCCGCCTTGCGGGGATCGACACCCAGGCGCACCGCGACCTCGACGGAGGCATCGAACTTGGCCGGAGAGGACTTCTGGGCCAGACGCAGCGCGTCCAGCGGGGAGTAGGCGCGACCCTCTTCGATCAGCGCCGCACCGTTCTTGTAAGCCTTGCTACGGAATCCCATTATCGTCAGCCCTCCACCGTGATGCCCATGGAACGAGCGGTGCCGGCGACGATCTTCGCAGCGGCCTCGATGTCGTTCGCGTTCAGATCAGGCATCTTGGTCTCCGCGATCTCGCGGACCTGTGCCTGGGTGACCTTGCCCACCTTGTCGGTGTGCGGCGTCGCGGAACCCTTCGAAAGGCCAGCGGCCTTCTTGATGAGCTCGGCAGCCGGCGGGGTCTTCGTGATGAAGGTGAACGAGCGATCCTCGTAGACCGTGATCTCGACCGGAACGATGTTGCCACGCATGTCTGCGGTGCGATCGTTGTAGGCCTTCACGAACTCCATCATGTTCACGCCGGCAGCGCCGAGCGCGGGACCCACGGGCGGCGCAGGGGTGGCCGCGCCGGCCTGGATCTGGAGCTTGATGACGCTCGCGATCTTCTTCTTGGGAGCCATTGCTCTTCCTTACTGTGGTGTGGTCCGGGCGGAGCTCATCATGCGCTCCTCCCACGGCTGGACCCGCGCCCGCATGACGCGGGAAAGGGTCCGAGGTGCGACGTTACCTGCACGTCGCGGCGGCGTCGACCGGTATCGGGAGTGATCCTGGTCGTACTGACGCGGCTGCTGCCGCGTGCCGCTCAGATCTTGGTGACCTGGTCGAAGCCGAGCTCGACCGGGGTCTCGCGGCCGAAGATGGTCACCAGGACCTGGAGCTTCTGGGCCTCGGTGTGGATCTCGGAGATCGTGGCCGGCATGGTCTCGAAGGGACCGTCCATGACCGTCACGGACTCTCCGACATGGAAGTCGGGCATCTTCTGCGCGGCGGAGGCCTTGGCCGGAGTGCCGCCCGAGGAGCGCTTCTTCTCCGGCAGCCCGACGGAGGGCGCCAGCAGCGAATAGATCTCGTCGAAGCTCAGCGGGGTCGGATCGGTCGCGTTGCCCACGAAACCGGTCACGCCGGGGGTGTCGCGCACCACGCGCCAGGACTCGGTGGTCAGATCCATGCGCACCAGCACATAGCCGGGCACGCGCACGCGACGGACGATCTTCTTCTGGCCGTTCTTGACCTCGGTCGCGTCCTCCATCGGGACCTGGACCTCGAAGATGAAGTCCTCCATGTCCTGGGTCTCGGTACGCGTGGCCAGCTGGGTCTTCACGCGGTTCTCGTGACCGGAGTAGGAGTGGACGACATACCACTCGCCGAAGGAGGAGCGCAGGTGCATCTTGAGCTGCACCAGCGGGTCCTCCTCCTCGGGCTCCTCGGCAGACTCCGCAAGCTCGTCGGGTCCGGCCTGCTCGTCCTCCGACTGCTCGGCGGGCTCCGCAACACCCTCGGTCGGCTCGTCCGGCACGGAGGGACCGTCAGCCTCCTGCGCCTCGTCGGCAGGCTGCTCGTCGGCAGGCTGCTCGTCGGCGGACTCCTCAGCGAGCTGCTCGTCGGCATCCTCCTGGGGCGCTGCGGTCTGCGGCTGCGAGGAGGCGGAGAAGGAGAGGGAGTCGTCGACGCCCTGGTAGGACTCGTCGGGGGTCGAGGACTCTTCGGGGGTAGAGGTCTGGTCGCTCATCGGCGGGAACCTGCCTTCCTGGCTGCGTGGAACTGATCGGTCACGGTGCGTTGCGTGGTGCGGGCCGGCCCGCGGCTCACACGTCGGGAACCGTGAAGGCGATCCTGGAGAGCCAGCTGAACACGGAATCGAGACCGAAGATCAGAAGGATCATGAAGACGACGAACAGCAGAACGGTGATCGAGTACAGGACCAGCTCCCGACGGGTCGGGACGACCACCTTGCGGAGCTCCGCGATCATCTGGCGGATGAACAGTCCGATGGCCAGGAACGGGTTCTTCGACCCGGAGCCCTGGGCGTCGGCACCGGTGGGCGTCGACGGGGCGTTCTGGCGGGAATTCACGTCTGGGCTGTCCGATCTCGTCGAGGTCATCCGCGTCCGGTCGGGTAACCCCGACCGGACCGGCAGGGCAGACAGGGCTCGAACCTGCAACCTGCGGTTTTGGAGACCGCTGCGCTACCAATTGCGCCACTGCCCTTCACGAGGACCAGGCCTCATGAGGTCTTCGCACGGACTCTCGGAAGAGCTCCATGATTCTGACCAGCGACCAGCATACAAGCCGCGGGGACCTCGTGCGAATCGACCGGCGTCAGATCACATCACATCCGCGCTCCCGACTCCGCTCCCCGAGTGTCCGAATGGGATCGGACCTGGCGACCCGCCGCGTGCTCTGCCACGATAGGCGGGTGACCCACGACGATGCCAGCATCTCCGCGACCAGCCCGCACACCTCCCAGCATCCCCGCGTCTCGCAGCGGGTCGGAGCGATCCAGCCGTCGGCGACCCTTGCCGTCGATGCGACCGCGAAGGCGCTCAAAGCCGCCGGTCGCCCGGTGATCGGCTTCGGAGCCGGCGAACCGGACTTCCCCACTCCGCAGCACATCGTCGACGCCGCCGTCGAGGCCGCGCAGGATCCCCGCAATCACCGCTACTCCGCCACCGGGGGTCTGCCCGAGCTGCGCGAGGCGCTGGCCGAGTCCTTCTCGGGTACCACCGGCCTGGCCATCGAGCCGTCTCAGGTGCTCGTCACCAACGGTGGCAAGCAGGCCGTGTTCCAGACCTTCGCGACCTTGCTGGACCCGGGCGACGAGGTGCTGCTGCCGGCCCCCTACTGGACCACCTACCCCGAGGCGATCCGGCAGACCGGAGCCGTCGAGGTGCCGGTCCTGGCCGGGGTGGACCAGAACTATGTGCCCACCGTCGACCAGCTCGAGGCCGCGCGCACCGAGCGCACTCGCGCGCTGGTGCTCTGCTCCCCCTCGAACCCCACCGGCGTGGTCCTGAGCCCCGAGCAGGTCACCGAGATCGGGCGCTGGGCGCTCGAGCACGGGATCTGGGTGGTCACCGACGAGATCTACCAGTCCCTCACCTACGACGGGATGCCGTTCACCTCGGTCCTGCAGGCGGTGCCGGAGCTCGCCGAGACCACGGTGCTGCTGGGCGGGGTGGCGAAGTCCTTTGCGATGACCGGCTGGCGCGTGGGCTGGATGGTCGGCCCCGCCGACATCATCAAGGCGGCGACCAACCTGCAGTCCCACCTCACCTCGCATGTCAACAACATTGCCCAGCGGGCGGCCCTGGCGGCGCTCACGGGACCCACCGAGCCCGTCGAGCAGATGCGCGAGGCGTTCGATCGGCGACGCCGCCTGATCGTGGAGAGGCTCTCCGCCGTGCCCGGGTTCACGGTCCCCACCCCCACCGGCGCGTTCTATGTGTTCCCGGATGTCTCCGGGGTGCTCGGCCGTGAGATCCGGGGGCGGAAGGTCACCACCTCGGCCGAGCTGGCGACCGTGATCCTCGAGGAGGCGGAGGTCGCCGCAGTGCCGGGCGAGGCCTTCGGCGCCCCCGGCCATCTGCGCTTCTCCTACGCCCTGGCCGATGAGGACATCGCGGAGGGCATCGACCGGGTGGCAGCGCTCCTGGCCGGATGAGCTCGGACGGCGGCGCGGGCCGCGTGACTCCAGAAGCTGGGGAAGGGCGCGATCTCGCGGCGCTGCCCAAGGCCCACCTGCACCTCCATTTCACAGGGTCGATGCGCCAGCAGACGCTCGTGGAGCTGGCGGACGAGCGGGGCATCCGGCTGCCCCGCTCGCTCACCGACGACGTCGCGCTGCAGGTCGAGCCGACGCGCCGTGGCTGGTTCCGGTTCCAGCGCCAGTACGACACGGCGCGAACGGTAGTCGATTCCGAAGCGGCCATGCGCAGGATCCTGCACGAGGCGGCGCAGGATGACGCCGCGGAGGGTTCGGGCCGCCTCGAGCTGCAGGTGGATCCCACCAGCTATGCGCCCTTCGTGGGTGGTCTGACCCCGGCGATCGAGATCGTGCTGGACCAGGCCGCCCGTTCGGAACTCGAGACGGGCGTGAGCATCGGGATCGTGATCGCGGCCTCCCGCACCCGCCACCCCCTGGACGCGCGGACGCTCGCGCGGCTGGCGGCGCGTCATGCCGGCCCGGTAGTCGGCTTCGGCCTTTCCAATGACGAACGGCGCGGAACCACGGCAGACTTCGCGCCGGCCTTCCGGATCGCGCGCGAGGCCGGGCTGCTGTCGGTGCCGCACGGCGGGGAGCTGCTGGGACCCGAGCATCTGGAGGAGGTGGTGGAGCATCTGCACCCGCAGCGCCTGGGCCACGGGGTGCGCGCCGCGGAGGATCGAGCGCTGCTGGAGCGGGTGGTCGAGGCAGGGATCGGTCTGGAGGTGTGCCCCGCCTCCAACGCCTCGCTGGGGGTGGCGGAGCGGGCGACCGACGTGCCTCTGCGGCGCCTGGTGGATGCCGGGGCTCAGATCGCGCTGGGCGCCGATGACCCGCTGCTGTTCGGCTCTCGCCTGCTGGACCAGTACGAGACCGCCCGGGAGATCGGCTTCGACGATGCCGAGATCGCGGACCTCGCCGCCTCCTCGATCCGGATCTCCTCCGCCCCCGAAGACGTCACGCAGCGTCTGCTGGCGGGTGTGCAGGACTGGCTGGGCTGAGTCCTCCGCCCGCTCGGCGTGCTCGCGAGCAGCTCCGCGGCCGGCCTCAGGTGACGCTGCCGACTTCAGCTACCGCGGCCGGCCTCAGCCGACGCGGCCCGCGTCAGCGGTCCTGGCCGGCGCCTTCCGAGGGGAGGGCCAGGAAGAACACCGGGGCGTCGAAGCCCTGCTCGGCGAAAGCCGCAGCGATCGCGGAGGCGACCTGCTCGGCCTGCCCGGCCTCGACCAGGGCGATGGTCGAGCCGCCGAAACCGCCACCGGTCATCCGCGCACCGTGGGCTCCGGCCGCCCGGGCGGCCTCGACGGCGACGTCGAGCTGGGGGACGGTGACCTCGTAGTCCTCGCGCAGGGAGTCGTGGGAGGCGTTCAGCAGGGCGCCGAGCTCCGCCACGTGCTCGCGCACGGTGCCTGCGGCCAGCAGCGCATCGAACTCCCGCACTCGCTGGATCTCGGTGATCACGTGATGGGCGCGACGGCGCACCACCTCGTCGTCGATCCGGGCGAGCAGCGCGTCCAGCTGGACGGGATCGGCGTCCCGCAGCGTCGGCACGCCCAGGGCCTGCGCCGCGCGCTCGCTGTCCGCGCGACGCGCCGTGTACTCGCCGTCCACATGGGAGTGCTCGGCGCGGGTGTCGGTGATCAGCAGTGCCAGACCCTGCGAGGCGAGGTCCCACGGAACTGCGCGAGTGGAGAAGTCACGGCAGTCGAGGTACAGGGCGTGACCCTCGCGCGAGAGCACCGAGGCGGACTGGTCCAGGCCTCCGGTGGAGGCGCCGGCGAAGTCGGTCTCCGCGGTGATCGCTGCGCGCACCCGATCCAGCGGCTCGGTGCCGAGGCTCAGCAGCGCCTCGATGGCCTCGGCGGCGGCGCATTCGAGTGCCGCGGAGCTGGAGAGCCCGGCGCCCAGCGGCACCTGACCGTCGATCATGATGTCCATGCCCCGGGTCGAGGCCCCCGAGATCCGGGAGCGCAGCGCCCACAGCACACCCGCCACGTAGGCCGGCCAGCCGGTGACGGCCTCGGGCGTGAGCTCGCGCGCGTCGATGTCCAGGACCGTCTCGTCCTGTGCCGAGCGCACCCGCAGCCGATCGGTGGGGGTGCGCGCCGCTGCCGCGAAGCAACGGTGGGAGATCGCCATCGGCAGGCACAGCCCGTCCTGGTAGTCGACGTGCTCGCCGATGATGTTGACACGGCCGGGTGCGGACCACACTCCGTCGGGCTCATAGCCGAAGGAGTCGGTGAACTGCTGTGCGGCGCGGTCCGCGGCCTCCGAGCGGTCCGGGGCGGCGGACAGCTCGACCGCGACCGGATCTGCTCCGAGGCGCACTGCGGCGGCGGGAGAGGCGGCAGAGATCATGGGTTTCCTTCCGAAACGGTGAAGAGCCGTCGGCGCAATCGGAGGCGCGCCCTGTCCGGCCCGGCGTTCGAGAGTCTAACCGTCATCCCGACAAGAGCAGTCCGGCGACATTCAGGGACGCACCGCGAGGCACGCCGCCGACGGAGCAGCGATCGGCTCCCCCGCCACCTCGAGCCGCTCCCCCACCCGCCGGAGCACATCGATGCGATCCCCGTTCTGCGCGGCGACCAGGATCAGATCGCCCCACTGGGTGAAGTGCCGGGGGTGTGCCCCGACCTCGAGCTCGGCCACCAGCTGCGGGCGCATCATGGCCAGCGAGAGCAGGGAGAGGGTGTCCGGGCCGCGGTTGGCCACCACCAGCAGCGATTCCTCTGCGGCGAGCTCGATGTGGGAGAGCGCGTTGGGACCCTCCTGGCCGCTGGCCGGAGTTGTGGAGCGCACGCTCCAGCCGTGCCCGGCCCGTGAGCCCTGGCCCGGTCCGCGACCGGCGGCGCCTCGGGTGAGCTGTGATGCGGGCTGGTCACGAGAGGCGGTGGCGACCACCCCGGAGAGCTCGCAGGCGATGTGGAGGTGCTCCGATTCGTGGTCTGCCGCGAGATGGCGAGGCCCGCTTCCCCGCGGCAGCGGAATCTCTCCGCTGAGGTCGATCATCCCCGCCGCGCCCTGACGGTAGAGCAGCACCCGGTCCAGGCCGAGATCCGGCACGGCGAGCACCTCGGTGCCGGGCAGCGGGACCACCTGGTGCGGGTGCGGGTCCTCTCCGTCGCTGTGGTCACGATGGTCGTCCAGATCGATCTGCTCGAGGGGCACGCCGTCCGCATCCAGCCGCACGGTGACCACGCCGCCTGACCCGTACTGCGCGATGACCAGCGTGGACCGGTCCGTCCCGAAGCTCAGATGACAGCCTCCGGAGCCGTCCACGGCGAGCTCTCCGATCACCTCCGCCCTGTGCCCCTCCGCGCTCACCCGTACGGCGACCACCCGCGTGGGGTCCCCTTCGAGCAGCGCGTACAGCAGAGAGCCGTCCGGGCTCCAGAGCACGAACGAGGGGTCGGCCAGATCCACCACCGCCAGCTGCTCCGCCACCGGAGCGGTGCGGGGGTTTTCGAGGGTGAACTTCAGCAGGGTCAGGCCGGGGCCGCGACCGGTGCCGCTGCGCGAGTAGCCGCCGACGGCGATCAGTGCGGTGGTGCTCATGAGGACTCCTCGGGGTCGGTGCGCCGCCGCGAATAGTCCTCGAGGTCCGAGGGCGGATCGAGGTCTGCCAGGAAGGAGGGGTCCTCGAACATCGTGGACGACAGCGCTGTCATCTCGCCCGTCATCGTAGACGGCTCGATCACCGGTGCGCCATGGCGACGCCGCTGCCGGCGCGAGCCGAGGGAGAGTCGGCGGCGGCGCAAGGTGGTGAACGGTGAGGAGATCGCCGGGGTGTAGGCGATCCCGCTGCGGCGGAAGTACGGCATCAGGCGCGAGGCGAGCAGCTGCCCCAGCACCACGCCCGCCGCGATCGAGACCGCGATCTCGGCGGCTCCCAGCAGATCTGCGACGCCGGTGCCGAGGTCATCACCCAGTCCCAGCAGGCCGCGGTAGATGATGCTGCCGGGGACCAGCGGGATCACCCCGGCCATCACGAACGCGAGGGACGGGGCGCGCAGCCGGTCCGCGAGCGCGGTGGCGACCATGCCGGTGCCGAAGGCTGCCAGGGCGACGGCGAAGGTGCGGTCCAGCAGCAGGCTGGAGAGCAGATGCGCGATGATCCCGGAGCCGGCGGCGACCAGCGCCGCGGAGAGCAGCAGTCGGGCGGGCACCTGCGTGCCGACCCCGTAGCCGAGCCCCATGCCGAGCCCGGAGATGATCACGACCACCGCGGTGGTGAGGGTGAGCGGAAGCGCGGCGCTGACGGAGATGTCCGCGCCGACCAGGTCGGCCAGCAGCATGCCTCCACGCACACCGGCCACGAGGCCGACGGTGAGCATCAGCGCCTCGAGCATGCGTCCGGCTGCGGTGACATACCAACCGGTGACCGCGTCCTGGACGGCGCTGATCGAGGACAGCCCCGCCAGCTGCACGATGAGGCAGGAGACCACCACGATCGACGAGTTCACCCCCGGGTCGATGAGGGCGACGAGGACTGCGCCGCCCACGGCGATGAAGCCGCCCAGCACCTGGCTGTAGAAGGGCGGGATGTTCCATCGGGCCAGCAGCTCGCCGATCGCGATGAGCAGCCCGGCGGAGAGGGTCGCGGCGAGCACGACGAGACTGCCCGCTCCGAAGAAGAGCGCCGCAGCCCCGCTCATGACGGCGAAGCCGGCGACCACCAGGGGGATGCGGTACAGGGCCTGGCGCTGCGGGATGGCGGAGGCCTGGCGACGTGCCTCATCCAGCGGCAGCTCGCCGGAGAGGTAGCCGTGGGAGATGTCCTCGAAGGCGGCCAGACGGGCGAAGTCCTGCACCCGCTCGCTCGCGGAGCGCACCCTGGTGAAGGGTGTCGCGGATTCGTCCGCCAGATAGGAGATCGTGACCTCGTTGAACGTCACCTGCACGGAGACGTTGCGCAGACCGGAGGAGCTGGTCACCCGCAGCACCGTCGCCGTGACCTCGGAGGCCGCGGCGCCGTTGGTGAGCAGCCCTTCGCCGATCCTCATGGCGAGGTCGAACACGGCATGGAGCCGGGTGGAGTCGGTGGGCACGCACCGATCGTGCCATACGCGTCGGGGCCCGGAACACTCCGCAGACCGCCGGACGCCTCACAGCGCCGGCAGTTCCGCCCAGGGCTTCCGCCGCGCGGTACCGTCCGTCACTGGCGATCTTCGCTGCGCGGCATCCCCACCATGCGGTGGCGTCAGAGGTTGGGCGAGGCGGACAGCACGGCGAGGGAGACGGCGAGCATCAGCAGCACCACCACGTCCAGTCCACGGGACCGGACCGCGAGCGCGCCGACCGCTCGGACCGGCAGCACCGCCCGCAGCACGGCCAGCACCGCCAGCAGCGCGGCCAGCAGCAGCCCGGCGAGCGGGACGGAGGCGAGCACGGCGATCACCATGATCACACCCAGCGCACACAGGGCGAGGGTCAGCACCGCCTGCCGCTGGAAGGCGGCGGCGAGGGTGGTGGGGGAACAACGTTCGAGCACGAGCTCATCGTACGGTCCGCGCCGCATCTGGAGCGATGCACGGTCCTCATGCCGGCCCCGACGCGGCTACCCTGGCCGTGGTCGGCAGCGCCGTCGACCACAGAGCGACCTGGAGGACTCCTTCACATGACAATCCCCGGTGCGACAACCGGTACTGCGACCCGCACGGAGCATGATCTGCTCGGCGATCGCGAAGTCCCCGCCGATGCCTACTACGGTGTCCAGACCCTGCGTGCGCAGGAGAATTTCCACATCACCGATGTGCGGCTGAGCCATTTCCCCCGGCTGATCGAGGCGCTCGCGCAGGTCAAACGGGCCACCGCCCGAGCGAACCACGGCCTCGGAGCGCTCGATGACGAGCGAGCAGCTGCGATCGAGCAGGCCTGCACGGAGATCGCCGGTGGTGAGCTCCACGAGCACTTCGTGGTGGACATGATCCAGGGCGGTGCCGGCACCAGCACGAACATGAACGCGAACGAGGTGATCGCGAACCGTGCGCTGGAGATCCTCGGCCACGCCAAGGGCGAGTACGAGCACCTGCACCCGAACAACCACGTCAACCTCTCACAGTCCACGAACGATGTGTATCCCACGTCGCTGCGGCTGGCGATCCTGCTGACCTTCCCGGCTCTGGTGGATTCGATGGAGCATCTGATCTCCACCCTGCGCGCCAAGGGTGCGGAGTACTCCGAGGTCCTGAAGATGGGCCGCACCCAGATGCAGGACGCGGTCCCGATGACGGTGGGCCAGGAGTTCAACGCCTGGGCCACCACGATCGAGGAGGACGTCGAGCGCCTCTCCCGCACCGCGTCGGCGTTCCAAGAGATCAACCTCGGGGCCACCGCGATCGGGACCGGCATCACCACGGACCCGCGCTACGCGGAGCGCGCCACCGAGGAGCTCTCGTCCCTCACCGGCATCGACTTCATGGTCTCGATCGACCTCGTGGAGGCCACCAGCGACACCGGCGCGTTCGTGACCTTCTCCGGGATCCTGCGTCGCATCGCGGTGAAGATCTCCAAGATCTGCAACGACCTGCGCTTGCTGTCCTCGGGCCCGCGCGCGGGCTTCCACGAGATCAACCTGCCGGCGGTGCAGCCGGGCAGCTCGATCATGCCGGGCAAGGTGAATCCGGTGATCCCGGAGGTCGTGAACCAGGTCGCCTTCGAGGTGATCGGCAACGACCTCACGGTGGCCTTCGCCGCCGAGGGCGGACAGCTGCAGCTGAACGCCTTCGAACCGGTGATCGCCTACAACATCCTCGAGTCCACGCGCATCATGACCCGGGCGATGAACACTCTCGCCGATCGCTGCATCTCCGGCATCACCCTCAACAGAGACATCCTCGAGGACCACCTGCGCCGCTCGATCGGCGTGGTCACCGCGCTCGTGCCGGTGATCGGCTACGCCGCCGCGACCGATGTGGCGGCCACCGCCCTGGACACCGGGCGACCGGTCGCCGAGCTGGTGCTCGAGCGGGGCCTGCTGGACGAGGCGCGGCTGAAGACGCTGCTGTCCCCGGCCTCGATGACCCGCCCGCACCGCGCCACCCCCACCGGCACCATGCCCGTGGTCTCGGAGGGATGGCTGGACTCCGGGGAGATCGCCCGCCTGCCGGAGGAGCCGATCACGGAGGGCTGACCCTCCTCCCCGCCCCGACGAACGCGACACGCCGACCGAGAACACCGGTCGCTTCCCTGAGCGGAAGCTATCGGTGCACTGGGTCGGCGTGTCGGTGCCGTCGGGCGTGGCGGGAGGGACAGGCGGCGTGACCCGAGGGCCTCAGCTCACTCGTCGGCCTCTTCCATCTTGCCGCGCATGACCAGCTTGGGATCGGGGATGCCGATGACCTCGTGGTCCTTGCCGTCGTACTCGAACTGGGAGAGGAAGTAGCGCATCGCGTTCAGCCGGGCGCGCTTCTTGTCGTTGGAGCGGATGATGGTCCACGGCGCGTACTTCTTGTCCGTACGGCGGAACATCTCCTCCTTCGCCTCGGTGTAGGACTCCCAGCGGTCCAGCGACTCGAGGTCCATCGGGGACAGCTTCCACCGGCGCACGGGATCCAGCTGACGGATCGCGAATCGGGTGCGCTGCTCCTTCTGGGACACCGAGAACCAGAACTTCGTGACGAAGATGCCGGAATCCACGAGCATCCGCTCGAAGTAGGGCACCTGGTTCATGAACGTCTCGTACTGCTCGGGCGTCGCGAAGCCCATCACCCGCTCGACCCCGGCCCGGTTGTACCAGGAGCGGTCGAACAGCACCATCTCGCCGTCGGTGGGAAGGTGCTGGACGTAGCGCTGGAAGTACCACTGGCCGCGCTCGCGGTCGCTGGGCTTGTTCAGCGCGACCACGCGGGCGGTGCGCGGGTTCAGGTGCTCGGTGAAGCGCTTGATGGTGCCGCCCTTGCCGGCCGCGTCCCGGCCCTCGAAGATGATGATCGACTTCTGGTCGTTGTCCTCGAGCCAGTACTGGTACTTCAGCAGCTCCACCTGAAGCTTGTACTTCTCGCGCTCGTACTCGTCCCGGTCCATGCGGGTCTCGTACGGGTACCCCTCCTGCCAGGTGTAGACCGGGTTGCCCTGGGGGTCGATGAGGTCCGGGTCCGGCGTGTGTCCATCCTGGACCGAGTACCCCTCTTCGCGCAGATGCTCGATGTACTCTCGCAGGCTCTGGTTGTCAGGGATCTTCACGGTCGCTCCTTCGCACGCTGGTGTATGGGTCCAACTCTAGAGGGCCTGCATGTCCGTTCGGTGAACGGACGGCCCTCGGACATGCCCCGATGGGCAGTGCGGTCAGTGCGCGAAGTGGCGCGTACCGGTGAGGTACATGGTCACGCCGGCTGCCCGGCAGGCCTCGATGACCTCCTCATCACGGATCGAACCGCCCGGCTGGACGATCGCCCGCACCCCGGCGTCGAGCAGGATCTGCGCGCCATCGGCGAAGGGGAAGAACGCGTCCGATGCGGCGACCGCCCCGCGGGCCCGATCGGGGACCGCACCGCCCTCGGTCGTCTGGCCCAGGCTGTTCGCGCGGGCGACGGCCAGGCGGCAGGAGTCCAGGCGGTTGACCTGGCCCATCCCGATGCCGACCGCGGCGGAGTCCTTGGCCAGCAGGATCGCGTTGGACTTCACGGCCCGCACCGAGCGCCAGGCGAAGGCGAGGTCCGCGAGGGTGGCGGCGTCCGCCGCGTCACCGGCGGCGAGGGTCCACTGCGAGGGATCATCACCCTCGGCGGCGATGGTGTCCGCGTCCTGGATCAGCATCCCGCCCCAGATCTCCCGCATCTCGACGCTGCGGGAGTACTCCCCCGCCAGGCGCAGGATCCGCAGATTCTTCTTGGAGCGCAGCAGCTCGAGCGCCTCGTCCTCATAGCCGGGAGCGAGGATGACCTCGGTGAAGACCGGCTTGACCTGCTGGGCCATCGCGAGGGTGACCGTCCGGTTGGTCGCGATGACGCCGCCGTAGGCCGAGACCGGATCGGTGCCGTGGGCGCGGGCATGGGCGAGCGCGATGTCCTCGGCCTCGTCGGCCACGGCGATCCCGCAGGGGTTGTTGTGCTTGACCACGGCGACGCAGGGTCGGTCGTGGTCAAAGGCCGCGCGCACGGCGGCGTCGGCGTCGACGTAGTTGTTGTAGCTCATCTCCTTGCCGCCGAGCTGCTCGGCGCCGGCGAGGCCCGGGGCGCTCTCGTCGGTCACGGCCAGGCGGGCCCGCTGGTGCGGGTTCTCGCCATAGCGCAGAGTCGCGGTGATGCCGAGCTCGGCGGCGTCCGCGTCAGAGAGATCGAGGATCGAGATGTCCTCGTCCTCCCCGAAGGCGTCGTCCTCCTGGCCGGTCTCGACGGCGCCGGCATCGTCGGCGTCGTCGGCGTCAGCAGGGCCGTCGAGATGCTCGAGCATCCAATCGCTGATCGCGTCGTCGTACTCGGCGGTGCGGGTGAAGGCGATGGTCGCGAGCTCCTGGCGCTCGGCGAGGGTGAACCCGCCGGCCTCGGCGGCCTCAGCGGCGATCGGGTAGACCTCCGGGTCGACGACCACCGCGAGGGAGGCGAAGTTCTTCGCTGCGGCGCGGACCATGGTGGGGCCGCCCACGTCGATCTTCTCGATGATCTCGTCGAAGGTGCCACCGGCGGCGACCGTCTCGCTGAACGGGTACAGGTTCACCACGACCAGGTCGAAGGGGGCGATGTCGTGGTCGACCAGCTGTGCGCGATGGCTGTCGAGCCGCTGATCGGCGAGGATCCCGCCGTGGATGCGCGGATGGAGGGTCTTGACCCGACCGTCGAGCATCTCGGGGAAGCCGGTCACGCTCTCCACCTCCGTCACGGCGATGCCTGCGTCGCGGAGGGTGCTGCCGGTGGAGCCGGTGGAGACGATCTCGACACCGTTCTCGGCGAGGGTGCGGGCGAGGTCGACGATGCCGGTCTTGTCGAAGACGGAGATGAGGGCTCGGTGGAGGGGGCGGCGTTCTGCGGTGCTCACGGGGCGTGCTCCTGTTCGGGTCTGCTGCGGCGGACACCCAGGCGGTCGATGTCCACTGTTGTCACTCCCCGGTGGTCCCCCACCTTCGCCAGTCGTGTGGCGCCATCCTAGTCGGGGCCCGCGGGAAGCTCCGGCTCAGCCAGCCGCGGTGAGACGCCGCACGACCTCGACCAGCAGCGGCTGCTCGACGGCTTTGATCCGTTCATGGAGGGTCTCCTCGGTGTCCTCGTCGAGGACCTCCACAGCGGTCTGGGCGAGGATCTTCCCGGTGTCCACCCCGGCGTCGACCTCGATCACGCTGCAGCCGGTGACCTTGACCCCGTGCGCGAGCGCATCCCGCACTCCGTGGGCTCCGGGGAAGGAAGGCAGCAGGGCGGGGTGGGTGTTGATGATCCGCCCGCCGAAGGCGTTCAGCAGCGGCGGCCCCACGAGCTTCATGAACCCGGCCAGCACCACCAGGTGGGGTCTGTGCACCGCCACGGCGGCGGTGAGCGCCTGATCCCAGGCATCGCGGTCCGGATGCTCGGACAGGGCCACCACCTGGGTGGGGATGGCTGCGGCCCGGGCATGCTCGAGGCCCGCGGCGTCGCGATCGGCGATGACGGCCACCACCTCGAAGGGGCAGTCCTCGCCGCGCGCGGCGTCGAGCAGTGCGGCGAGGTTGGAGCCGGTACCGGAGATGAGGACGACGACGGGGAGGCGGTTCACCGCTCCAGACTAGTCACCGTCGGCCTCTCGCCGCGCCCTGAGCCCTCCTGCACAGGCCGCGCACTCGGTCGCCGGTCCCGCCAGACGGGGCGGGAGGTGACGAGTCGGTGACGACAACGGGGGTGGCGATGCCCGCGTGGCCGACCGGGCACAATGGACTCGATGAACAGCGACTCCTCCCCCGCCCCGACGCAGGACCAGGCCTCCCGGCGCCGCCCCCGCCTGGTGGGCGGACTGACCCTGGCGATGCTGGCCTCCTGGTTGCTGATGATCTCCCCGCTGCCCTATTCGCTGCTGTCCGGGATCACAGGGCTCGTGGCCCTGGTGCTGCTGATCCCGCTGATCGTGATGTCGATCAGGGAGCGGCGCTATTCGATGGCGGTGATCGGCACGCTGCTGGGTGTCCCCGCGACGCTGCTGATCATCGCGACCTCGGCCTTCAGCGCCCTGTTCTACGGGCCGACGGCAGAGCACCAGGAGTGTCTCTCGACGGCGATCACCCAGCAGGCCCGGGTCCAGTGCGACGACGCCGTCCAGGGCTCCATGGCCGAGTGGGTCAGCGGTCTGTTCGGCGGCTGAATCCCGAGCCGGGCTCCGAGGAGTCCGCGGTGTCCTCGACGTCGAGCGCCCAGGCATCGGGCTCCAGAGCTCCCTCGACGTCTTCCTCGGCGACGTCTTCACCGGCTGCTTCTGCGTCGGCGTCCTCTGCGTCGGTCGCCGCTGAGCCCGCGCTGTCCGGGAGGTCCGCGCTGTCTGCGACGTCCCCTCCGCGTTCGGTGCGCTCCGCCGCCTCGATCCGTTCCCGCACGGACCGGTACGCATCGCGGGTCCTGGGGATCAGCGGGGTGGCGAGCACCCCGAGCACGAGGGCGGTGGTGAGCACCACGATCCCGATCGCGGGCAGCGCGAGCGTGCTCATCTGCGGGCCGAGGTGCACCAGGCGCCCGTCGCCGATGCCGCCGGTGGACAGGCCGGCCAGGAGCAGCAGGGACACGATGACGACCACCGGGTAGGCCACCCAGGCGGTGATCCGGTCTCGCTGCGCGAGGTCGGCGACATCCCGCACCAGTCGGACCGCCCCGAGCGCCACCGGGATCGCCGGCAGGATCATCAGCGCCCAGGCCCAGCCGGGGAAGGGCCCAGGGCTGGGCAGCGCGCCGAGCATCGGCAGTGCGGGCAGCACCCCGGTCTCGGCGCCGGTGAGGGAGATGCCGGTGGCTGTGCCGACGCCCACGGTGCCGCCGAGCACGACCGTCAGCGCCCAGACGGCGAGCAGCGGCAGCAGGGCGAGCTGGACCAGGGTGAGCACGAGCCCTCCGACGGGACCGGGGGCGAGGGCGTCGAACAAGGCGGACTGCGCCGGCACGGAGAGGAGGAGCGTCACCACCACGATCGCCACTCCGACCCCCAGCAGGCCGGTGACCGCGATCAGCGCGGAGCGGGCGATGTCGCCGTAGGGCGCGGGCAGCAGATCCAGGACCCGTACCCCGGGCACCGTCTCCGTCGGCTCCCGGCGCACGGACCACAGCAGCCCGATCAGGCCGCCGGTCACCGCGACCATCGCCCCGGAGACCACCGCCGAGGTGACCATGGGTGAGGAGTCCGCGCTGCGACCGATGCTCGCCAGCACCGCCAGCCCGATCGCATAGACCAGCGTGTACATGCCCAGCGCCGAGCCGACGTCGCGCAGCGCGCCGGTGCGCAGCAGCCCGTCATCCCGCACCGGTCGCAGCGCCCGGCCCACCTTTCGCATGGCGACGGCGGACAGCAGCATGAGCAGGGCCAGCAGGCCGAAGGGGGTCAGAGTCACCGCGCCGTCGATCACCCCGGTGCTCAGCATGATCCCGCCGCCGTGCCCGAGGATCAGCAGGTTCAGGGAGATGATGATCGCGTCGAGCGCGGTCGCCGTCGAGGCGGTCCCGGCGACCTGTGCGGCCAGCGCCGGCACCACCACGGCGGCGATGGCGATGCCGAGCGAGGTGAGCGCCCCGAGGACACCGCGGACCAGGGGTGTCGCGATGCTGTCGGCCGTGCTGCTCACGCGCTCGCTCCTTCGGGAAGTACGGGGACGGGGACGCGGGGCCGGCAGCGGCTCCGCCTGTCCCTGGGGCGGGGTTGCCGGTCCATGGTCGCACCTCACGGCAGCAGCTCGGCGCATCTGGACACGGGACGCGGGTCACGGCCCGGGAGGGCCCGGGTGTCGCATAATGGCGGGGATGTCTGCCCCGCTCCCTGCCCCCGACGCCACCTCGGCGATCCTGTTCGTGCGCACCCAGCGGATCGAGGATCCGGTCGACCTGCTGGAGCATGTCCCGGCCGAGGTCAGCGGTGCCTGGATCCGCCACGGCCAGGGGATGGTGGCCCTGGGCACGGCCTGGTCCGTGCAGACCACCGGTCCGCACCGCTTCGCCGCCGCCAGCGCCGCCTTCCGTGAGGTGGCCGACCGGGCCCGGATCGATGACGAGGTGCGGGTGCGCACCAGCGGGCTGATCGCACTGGGCAGCTTCTCCTATGCCGACGCCTCGGAGCGTCCCTCGACGCTGATGGTGCCGCGCGCCCTGCTCGGCGTGCATGACGGCGAGGCCTTCCTCACCGTCGTCGGCGTCGATGAGGAGCCTCAGCTGCCCACCTCCTGGCGTGACCTCTTCCCCTCTCCCCCGGTGCCCGCGACAAGGACTGACGAGCTCGAGCTCGAGGCAGATCACACCCCGGATGAGTACCAGGCGCTGGTGCAGGAGGCTGTGCTCGAGATCCGCGCGGGCCGGGCTGCGAAGGTGGTGCTCTCCGAGCGGACCACCGTGCGCAGCCCCGTCCCCCTCGAGCCTGCAGTGATGCTGACCCGGCTCGCCCGTGCCTATCCGAGCACCTGGGTGTATCACCTCGAGGATGTGGTGGGCGCGAGCCCCGAGATGCTCGCCCAGACCGAGGACGGCAGGGTCTTCTCGCGGGTGCTGGCAGGCTCCCGCCCGGTGGCCGACGACGGCGAGCTCGACGAGGTGGACCGTCGCGCCTTCCGCGCCGATGCCAAGGAGCGTTCCGAGCACGCCTTCGCCGTCGACTCCGTGGTGGACCGGCTGGCCGGACTGGCCGAGGAGCTCGAGGTCTCCCCCGAGCCCTTCGTGCTGCGCCTGCCGGGCCTCGAGCACCTCGCCTCCGACGTCACGGCCCGGCTGCGCAATGGGACCACGAGCCTCGATGTCGCCTCGCGCCTGCACCCTTCGGCGGCCGTGTCCGGCACGCCGCAGGAGGAGGCCGACGAGATCATCGCGCGGCTGGAGCCTCAGGATCGCGGCGGCTACGCCTCGCCCGTGGGCTGGATGGATGCTCACGGCGACGGGCAGTGGGCGATCGCTCTGCGGATGGCGCACCTGGTCGATGACCGGACGGTGGTGCTGCAGGCCGGTGGAGGCCTGGTCGCCGCCTCGGATCCCGTCTCCGAGCATGCCGAGGCGCTCGCGAAGTGCCGTCCGATGCTGCGTGCCCTGCGCGGCGACTCCCCCGCCTGAGGCTCCAGGCCTCCAGGCCTCAGCGGCTCAGGAGGGGCGCGCCCCGAGGGTCACGTCGATCGTCTCCACGGTCCCTGCCCGCACCACCTCGAACTGGTGGGTCGCACCGATCTCGAGTCCGCGCACCACGCCCGTGAGCGCTGCGGCGCCGCCGACCGGGATGTCGTCGATCCCGATGATGAGGTCCCCCTCCTGCAGATCGGCATCGGAGGCGGGACTCTGCGGCTCGATGCTCACCACCTCGGCACCGCGGTGGGTCGCCCCGCCCTCCGAGGAGGATCCATCCGTGCTGGTGACCCCCAGGAAGGCATGCTCGGCGGTGCCATCCTCCTGGAGCTGATCGGCGATCATCGCAGCCGTGTTCGAGGGGATCGCGAAGCCCAGCCCGATGCTGCCCGCCTGACCGGAGGCGTTCGGGATACCGGCGATCGCGGTGTTGATCCCGATCACCTGTCCGGCGGCGTCCACCAGCGGACCGCCGGAGTTGCCCGGGTTGATCGCGGCGTCGGTCTGGATCGCGGAGGAGTAGGTGGTGTCGGACCCGTCGGCTTCCTCCCCGGAGGCGGAGACCGGACGGTCCAGCGCCGAGACGATGCCGGTGGTGACGGTGTTCTGCAGACCCAGCGGGGTGCCGAGCGCCATCACCGGCTGCCCCACCTCGACCGTCGTGGAGTCGGCGAAGGTGGAGGGCTGGAGGCCCGACGGCGCGGAGTCCAGACGGATCACGGCGAGATCGGTGGTGGGGTCCGTGCCGACGATCGAGGCCGGGTAGCTGAGCCCGTCGCTCGTGGTGACCTCCACACCCTGAGCCGCGTCGACCACATGGTTGTTGGTCAGGATCGTGCCCCGCTCGTCGAGGATCACGCCGGTGCCCTGGCTGGTGCCGCTGCCGGTGGAGACCTGGATCGCCACCGCGCTGGGCCCGACCTGCTCGGCGATCATCGCCCAGTCGACGTCCTCGCCGCTGGTGACGGCGGCGGGTCGGGCCTCGGTGCTCGAGGCGGGGGCCTCCTGCACGGTGGGAGCGAGGTCGGAGCCGGCGAGCTGGTCGTAGGCCACCACTCCCCCGAGGGTCGCACCGCTCGAGAGCAGCATCCCCAGCGCGACCAGCCCGGTCACCCCGCCCCAGCCCGGCCCGCGACGCGACGAGGCCGGAGGGGCAGGACTGACGGCGGAGGACGCCGCGGCGAGCGAGGTCACGTTGGCAGGGGATGTCGCAGCGGTCGGGGCTGTGGGGTCCGGCGAGGCCATGAGGTACGGAGTACCGGCGAGGGCCGGAGCATCGGCAGGGGCCGACGGGGCCGGGGTGCCTGCGAGGTCCGGAGTACCTGCAGGGGCCGGAGTACCTGCAGGGACCGAAGTAGCTGCAGGGGCCGGAGTACCGGAGGGAAACAGTCCCTGTGCGCTCTGGTGCTCGGGCGCCGGGGGCTCCCACTGCCGGGGCTGCCGGGGGGCGGTGAAGTAGTCGTCCTGGTGCGGTGTGTGCTCGTCGCTCATGGGATCCACCTCAGCATCCCTGCTCAAGAATTCCTCGGGATGCCGCTGGACATCTCCTGGACGACCAGCACGCGCAGGCCGCGCGACGGCTCGGCCAGCGCGGCCGGGAGGGATTGAGGAGTGACCTGCTGCGCCGTCGCCCCGAGCGCCGCTGCCGCAGCGGTGATGTCGACTCCGTGCGGAGTCGTGAAGAAGCGTCGCAGCAGCGCGGGGGGAGCCGCGGCATGCTCGAGCCCGGAGAAGATCCGGCCGCCGCCGTCATCGACCACGACCAGGTCGAGCTCCGGGGTCTCCTCCTCCGGGCCGATGATCAGCCCGGTGAGGTCGTGCAGGGCCGTGAGATCTCCGACCAGCACCCGCACGCGCCCGGGGTTGCTGTGGATGTCCTGGGACTGCTGGGCCTGCTGCACCCGCTGGGCCTGCTCGACCTGCTCGACCTGCTCGACCTGCTGGACCCGCTGGGCCTGGAGCGCCAGGGCGATGCCTCCGGCCATCGCGGTGGTGCCGTCGATGCCGGCCAGTCCTCGATTGGCGATCACCCGGGCCGCAGTCGGACCGCCATGCTGCTCGAGGTCGCGGATCAGGCTCGAGGAGCCGAGCACGAGCACATCCCCCGTCGCGCAGGACTCCCAGACGGCGAGCGCAGCGTGCTGCTGCCAGGTCCGGGGCAGTGCTCCGGCGGCGCCGTCGGCCGCCTTCGCCCAGGCCGCCAGCCGGTCCGTGCGCCCCTCCTCGTCCACGGGGAACGCCTCCTGCCCCACTGCCCCGGGCACCACGAGCCGCGCACGGCGAGCGACGTCGGGCCAGTCCAGGTGCGGATCCACCACGATCACCTCGACGTCCTCGGCCCCGAGCAGCGCGCCGACGACCGGCCGGGAGAGCGTGGGATGACCGAACACGATCGCCCGCTGCGGCCGCAGCGGGTGCCCCGGATCTGCCATCACCTCACGCAGCAGCGCGGGATAGCGGGGCACCAGACTCGCCCCGCGGAGCGCACCGGAGCTGGGCTCGGCCAGGAGCGGCAGCTGGTGCCCGGCGGCGAACTCGGCGGCGGCGGGGCCTGCACCGTCGCCTGCGACGACCACGGTGCGGTCGTCCACCGGCACCGGCTCCGCAGAGGGCGCCGCGGGACGGGTGCGATGAGTGAGCACGATCCGTTCGCGGGAGGGCGTGGAGATGCTTGGGGCCGCGTCGTCGTGCCGCGTGGCGTCGTGCCGCGTGTCGTCGGGCTGCGGGCGCGGTACCAGCGGGTCCCGGAAGGAGAGGTTCAGGTGCACCGGGCCCGGATGCTCCGCCGTCGCCGCGGCCAGGGCTCGCGCGGCGGTGGAGACGGCGGTGCGCAGCTCGAGGGGACTCGCCTGCGCGGCGGTGGGGGCCGGCAGGTCCACGGCCAGGCGCACCAGGGAGCGGAACATCCCAGCCTGCCGGGTGGTCTGGTTGGCGCCCACCTCCCGCAGCTCGGCGGGACGGTCCGCGGTGAGCACCAGCAGCGGGATCCGGGAGTGGTGGGCCTCCATCACGGCGGCATGCAGATGTGCGGTGGCGGTGCCCGAGGTGGTGACCACCGCCGCCGGGTGCGCGGGGTCCTGACGGCTCAGCCCGAGTGCGGTGAAGGCCGCCGCCCGTTCGTCGATCCGCACATGGGCGCGGATCCGCTGCGCGTTCCCCTCCTCAGCCAGGGCGTAGACCAGGGGGGCCGAGCGGGAGCCGGGGGCGAGCACCGCCTCCCGCACGCCGAGCGCGGCCAGCGCGCTCCAGAGCGCGACGGACTGGTCGACCGCCCCGGAGCCGGTGGGCAGCGGGGCGTCGATCCACGCCGGCGGAGTGGTCAGGGAGGTTTGCTCAAGCACCCCGTCAGCGTAATGCGCGCGCAGGGTCGTGTCCCCGACCACCGGGCTGCGGGCACCGGCAGCGGGCATCGGGATCGGCAGCGTCGGCCGCGGCAGCGGCAGCTACAAGTTCTGCTCCCCTGACGACTCATGTGCTCGTTCGCATCGGTCGTGGCGTCGCAGAACTCCTCACAAAGCCCCGGGACGGAGCCATACAGAGCGTCGGGACGGCGCCGTGCGGGGTGCCGGGACGGCGCCGTACGGGGCGCAGGGACGGAGCCGGGGCGCGCGGCGGGTCAGAGCTGCGCGGCGCAGGCCTCGAGACGCTGCTCCCAGCGGGAGGTCAGCTCGGTGCCCGCCGCGTGGCGCTCCAGCAGCTCGGGCGCGGGCGCTGGACGGTCCACGGGCAGGACGCCCTGTGCCGCACGGAGCGGCACGTCGACCAGGTCGCCGGTGAGCAGCGTGGCAGTGCCGAGGCCGCAGGCGTAGGGCAGCTCGGGCAGCGCGGCGGCGAGGGCGAGGCCGGCGCTGAGCCCCACGCTGCTCTCGAGGGCCGAGGAGACCACCACCGGCAGTCCGGCCTGCTCGGCCAGCTCCAGGCAGCGCTGCACCCCGCCGAGCGGCTGGACCTTCATCACCAGCAGGTCGGCTGCCTCGGCGCGGGCGACGAGCAGCGGGTCCTCGGCGCGGCGCACGGACTCGTCCGCGGCGATGGGGATGCCGAGGGCGCGGCGCAGGGCGGCCAGATCTTCCAGTTCCGCACAGGGCTGCTCGGCGTACTCGAGGCCGCCGGCGGCGCGTTCCAGCACGGGCAGGGCAGCGAGGGCCTCGTCGAGGGTCCAGGCGGCGTTGGCATCGATCCTCAGCCGGGCAGCGGGGCCCATCGCGTCCCGCACCGCTTCGAGCCGCTCCGCATCCTCGGCGAGGCTCGAGCCCGGATCGGCGACCTTGATCTTCGCGGTGCTGGCCCCGCCGACGGTCGCGATGCGGTGCGCGAGCGCCGCCGGCACCACCGGGATGGTCGCGTTGACCTCGATCTGGTCGCGCAGCGGCGTGGGGCGCTCCGCGGTGGCGTCGGCGAGCGCGGCGTGCAACCACGCGGCGGACTCCTGCGCGTCGTAGTCCCAGAACGGAGAGAACTCGGACCAACCGGCCGGGCCGTGCAGCAGCAGACCGTCACGCTCGGTGATGTCGCGGAAGCGAGTGGTCATGGGGATCGTCCACGCGTGGACGCGATCGATGCCGCGCTCGCGCAGGGCGGAGGGGATACGCATGCCCTCGAGGGTAATGACCTGGCGGCACCCAGACCAAGCGGGCGGGATGGCGCCGTGATCTCCCCCCTCTCCCCGGCGTCTTCCCCTCCCCCGGGGGCGGTGGACGACTACCGGCTGCGCCCCGTGCGCGAGGCCGACGCTCCCGCGCTCCTGGAGGCCTACAGCTCCGCGCCGGACATGGCCCGGCAGGGCACCGTGACCACACTCGAGCAGGCGAGCGAACAGGTGGCGTGGCTGCTGTCGACGGAGCGTCGGGCCACGGCGATCGTCGATGAGAACGACACCCTCGTCGGCCTGGTCGCGCTCAGCATCGACGAGCAGAACCGGAACGGCTGGTTCTTCTACTGGCTGCATGCCGCACATCGCGGGCAGGGGCTGGCCGCCCGGGCGGCGACAGCGGTCGCCGATCGCGCACTGTCCCCGGCGGCTGCCGGAGGCTGGGGGCTGGGCCGCCTCGAGCTCGGCCACCGCGCGAACAATCCGGCCTCCGGCGCCGTGGCGCGGGCGGCGGGATTCGTGCACGAGGGCACCGAGCGGGGGAAATTCCTCGTGGACGGCGAGCGCCTGGACGTGCTGACCTACGGCCGGCTCGCGGATGATCCACGGCCGACGGCGACCGGACTACCCTGGCTTCCATGACCACCCCGCCTGCTCCGCTGCCCCGTCGGGTCTCCGACACCTTCGATCCGCACCTCTGGCGGGAGGTGCCCGCGAGCGAGCACGGCGGGCCCGCGCTCACCGATCTCACCTACCACCGCGCGGTTCAGCGGATCGAGTCCGCCGACGGCGAGCGCACCGAGCGGGACCTGCCCACGGTGCGGATCGCCTTCGACCGCCCCGAGGTGCGCAACGCCTTCCGCCCGCACACCGTCGATGAGCTGTACCGGGCGCTGGATCATGCACGACTGGACACCGGCGTGGGCGTCATCCTGCTCACCGGCAACGGTCCCTCTCCCAAGGACGGCGGCCACTCCTTCTGCTCCGGCGGGGACCAGCGGATCCGAGGCCGGGCCGGCTACGAGTACGCGGCGGAGGAGGAGTACGACGACACCGCGCAGGTGCGCACCGGTTCCTCCGGGCGGCTCCACATCCTCGAGGTGCAGCGTCTGATGCGCACCATGGGCAAGGTGGTGATCTCACTGGTGAACGGCTGGGCCGCCGGCGGTGGGCACTCCCTGCACGTGGTCTCGGACCTCTCGATCGCCTCGCGCGAGCACGCCCGGTTCAAGCAGACCGATGCGAACGTCGGCTCTTTCGACGGCGGCTACGGCTCCGCCTATCTCGCCAAGCAGGTGGGTCAGAAGCGGGCCCGGGAGATCTTCTTCCTCGCCGAGGAGTACTCCGCCCAGGACGCCTACGAGTGGGGCGCGGTCAACCGCGTGGTCGAGCACGCAGAGATCGAGAACGTGGCCCTGGAGATGGCCGCGACCATCGCCACCAAGTCCCCGCAGGCGATCCGGATGCTCAAGTTCGCCTTCAACCTCGCTGATGACGGGCTGATGGGCCAGCAGGTCTTCGCCGGAGAGGCGACGCGCCTGGCGTACATGACCGACGAGGCCGCCGAGGGCCGCGATGCCTTCCTCGAGAAGCGCGACCCGGACTGGTCGCGCTTCCCGCACCCGCAGGGCTGAGATGAGTCGGGCTGAGATGAGCGTTCCCTCCGCCGCGGGCTCCCTGCCCTGGCTGGTCCCGCCCGCCTACGATGCCTCCGCCGCCTCGCTCGCCGTCCACGTCGAGGCGATCGGCGAGGCCATGGCGGGGCGCGCCCGGCTGTGGCGGGGTCCGTTCGCCGCTCCCTCGCGTCTGCCGCGCGGCTTCGAGGACACTGCACTGGTGGTCCCCACCTCCGGCTCGACCGGCACCGCCAAGGCCGTCGCCCTGACCCGCAAGGCCCTGCTGGCCTCCCAGGAGGCGACCGCGCAGCTCTTCGCGGCCGACGGCACCGCGCCGGACACCCAGGGCCACGGTTTCTGGCTGCCCCTGCTCCCTCCCACTCATATCGCCGGGGTGCAGGTCATCGCGCGCGCCCTTCGCACCGCGCAGGTGCTCGGCCTGGATGCTCCCGCACTCCCTCATCCGCTGCCGGATCTGCGAGGCCATTTCGATGCCGCGGCGTTCGTCGAGCTCGCCGAGCCCGCTCTTGCCCAGGCCGAGCGGAGGGGGCTGCCCGCGATCACCTCGCTCGTGCCCACCCAGCTGAGCCGGATCGTCACCGGGACCACCGGGGCCGACGTCCGCGCGCGGTCCCTGCTCAAGCGCTTCGCCGCCGTGCTCGTCGGCGGTGCCGCGATCAGCGCCGACGTCCTCGCCCGATCTCGCGCCCAGAAGATCGCGGTGCGCTCGACCTACGGCTCCTCGGAGACGTCCGGCGGCTGCGTCTACGACCGTCGACCCCTGCCGGGCGTGCAGCTGCGTGTCGCGGAGCCCGATGCCGCCGGGGCCGGCCGGCTCGAGATCTCCTCCCCCACCCTCGCGCTCGGGTATCTCACCGCCGACGGCGGCGTGGACACCACCCCCTTCACCGCTGGTGCTGGTGCTGGTGCTGGTGCTGGTGCTGGTGCTGGTGCTGGTGAGAGCGCGGGCGCGCGAGCGACGCGATCGTTCCTCACCTCAGACCTCGCCGAGCTCGGCGCCGACGGGGCGCTGACCGTGCTGGGCCGGGCCGACGACGTGATCAACACCGGTGGCCGCAAGGTCCTGCCGCAGGACGTCGAGCGCGCCATCGACCGCTCGCTGATGCTGCGCGGGATGGTGCGCGGGAACGTGGTGGTGGGTGTCGCGGACCCGGAGTGGGGACAGCGCATCGAAGCTCTGGTGACCCTCGAGCAGGGGATCGATCCCGCAGAAGCCACCTCCCTGGTGCGCTCGGCCCTGCGGACCTCCGAGGTGCCGGCGCACATGATCCCCAAGCGGGTCCACGTCGTGGAGCAGCTGCCGATGCTGGGCATCGGCAAGGTGGACCGGGCCGCGGCCCGTCGCCTCGCCAGCGCTCACCCCACCACTTGATCCTCAGCTCCCACGGGGTGTGATTCGATGCTGGGGCCGGTTCCGGGATCTGACCGCGGCGTATCCTCGTGGGGGCCGTCGACCGGCGGCCAGCGCTTTTGCCCGCATCCTCGAGGAGCACGATGGCCAGCTTGTCGCAGTGGGTGCAGGGCGCCCGTCCCCGCACCCTCCCCGCCGCACTGGCCCCCGTCGCCGCCGGCACCGGCGCCGCCGTCTGGCAGCTGCAGAGCCTGCCGGGCGACGTGGACTGGTCGCTCGTGATCTCTCGGGCGCTGCTCGCCCTCGCCGTCTCGTTCTCCCTGCAGATCGGCGTGAACTATGCCAACGACTATTCCGACGGGATCCGCGGTACCGACGACGACCGGGTGGGGCCTTTTCGCCTAACCGGCTCCGGGGCCGCTGCCCCCGCCACCGTGAAGCGTGCGGCGATCCTCGCGCTGGCCCTCGGCGGTCTGTTCGGGCTGGCGCTGATCGCGCTGGCCCAGATCTGGTGGGCCCTGGTGGTGGGCGCCGCCGCCATCGCCGCCGCCTGGTTCTACACCGGAGGGAAGAAGCCCTATGGCTACCTGGGGCTCGGAGAGCTGTTCGTGTTCGTGTTCTTCGGGCTGGTCGCCGTCAACGGCACGGCCTACGCGATCACCCAGCAGCCCACCTGGGTGGCGCTGCTCGCCTCCGTCGCGATCGGGCTGCTCGCCGTCGCGCTCATGCTCACCAACAACCTGCGGGACATCCCCACCGACGAGGTGGCCGGCAAGCGGACCCTCGCGGTGCGCCTCGGCCAGCGGGGCACGCGCGGGCTGTACACCGCGATGCTGCTGGTGCCCTTCGTGCTGATGGTGCCGGTGATCGTGGAGCAGTGGCCGGTGGCGCTGGTGCTGCTCGCCCTGCCGCTCGCGATCGGCCCGGCCCGCACGGTGCTGGGCGGGGCGCGGGGACGTGACCTGATCCCGGTGCTCGGAGCGACCGGTCGGCTCGAGCTGGTCTACTCGCTGCTGCTGCTCATCGGTCTGATCCTCTGACCGCTCTCGGTTCATCGGGGTCGGACGCCTCGGTGCCGAGCGCGTCGGGACCGGGCTCCTCGAGGTCCGGCAGCGTGGCAGGCGCCGCAGAGGAAGCCTCTGCGTCACCGGCCGCGTCGGCTCCTGCGGAGTCGTCCTCCGACCCGGTGTCGAGCATGGCGTCCTCGTACTCGGCGTCCTCGTCGACCTCGCCGCTCCGACGCTCCGCCCGGCGCTCGTCGGCGGCCTTCCACCGCATCGCGGCGGCATTGCGCAGCCGGTCCAGGAACAGGATCGAGAGCAGCATCGCGATCAGCGCCGCCAGCACCCCGGCCAGCATCACCCCGATGTCGAGCAGGGTCAGCACCCACCAGATCACGGCCCACAGGCCCAGGCGGATGACGGCGTAGAGGAGGAAATGACGCATGGGCCCAGGGTAGTTCTCCTGCCTGAGTCCGTTCGCAGCTCCGGGTCCGCGCTCTCGGAGTCCCCGCCCCCACCCCACGATCAGGTCCGTTGCCTAGACTCCGGCCATGGCCCGCGGAATCATTGCAGTTCTCTCCATCGCCCTGACCGTCTTCGCGCTCGCCGACTGCGTGCAGACCGAGGACGCGAAGATTCGCGGGCTGCCGAAGTGGGCGTGGATCGTGCTGATCGTGCTGATCCCTTGGGTGGGGCCGATCACCTGGCTGTTCGTGGGCAAGGATCGCAGCAGCTCCGGTGGGGGCGGGCGCCCGCGTCGGCAGGGTCCGCTGGCCCCTGATGAGGACCCGGACTTCCTGCGCAAGCTCGACGAGGACATCCGCCGCGAGCGTCGCGAGCAGAAGCAGCGCGGTCAGGATGACCACGGCGCGCAGGGCGAGGACGGCCCCGGCAGGGACGGCGGGACCGACCCCGCTGCGGGTGAGGACGAGCGCGGGGCCTGACCAGGTTCTGAGCGCCGCGCAGAATGTGAGCAGAATGTGAGCACAGCGCAGTGCCGGAGCACAGCGCAGTGCCGGAGCACAGCGCAGTGCCGGAGCACCGCCGCAGCACCGAGGACGAACACCCGAGGACGCACAACGGCCCGGGACGGAGGATCCGTCCCGGGCCGAATGCCGTCCGCTCCTGCTCAGAGACCCGAGTAGGAGTGCAATCCGTTGATCACCGTATTGACGATGGTGTAGTTGAACACCACGGCCACAAAACCTGCCAGGGCGAGGCCCGCGGCGCGGCTGCCACGGAAGCCGCCGGTGGCCCGGGCGTGCAGGTAGGCCGCATAGATCACCCAGATGATGAAGGTCCACACCTCCTTCGGGTCCCAGCCCCAGAAGCGGCCCCACGCCTCACGGGCCCAGATCGCGCCGAACATCAGGGTGAAGGTCCAGCACACGAAGGCGATCGAGTGGATGCGGAAGCTCAGCGACTCCAGCGCCGTCGAGGAGGGAAGACGGTCCAGCACGTGGCCGGCGCGGCCCCAATGCTCGGGCAGGTCCTCGCCGGCGGCCGTCTTCTCCGCCAGCGCGTGCTCGTGACGGCCCTTCAGCAGCTGCAGGGACGCGACCACCGCGCCGAGGATCGACAGGGCGGTGGCGATGATCGCGATGCCGATGTGGATGATCAGCCAGTGCGAGTTCTGGAGGCTCGGGGTGAGCGCGGCGGCGGGGACGATCCAGAACGTCTGGGCGAGCAGCAGCACCAGCAGCACCGGGCCGACCACGAAGGTGCCCAGCGCCCGCAGCTCGGCACGCTTGATGCTGAACACCAGGAAGGCGACCATCACCAGGGCGGAGCTGGTGGTCGCGAACTCGTACATGTTCGCCCAGGGCACGCGCTGGGTGGCGGCCGCACGGGCCAGCACTCCCAGCACGTGCAGCAGCGTCGCGG
This sequence comes from uncultured Brachybacterium sp., assembly GCF_947500705.1. Classification (GTDB taxonomy): domain Bacteria; phylum Actinomycetota; class Actinomycetes; order Actinomycetales; family Dermabacteraceae; genus Brachybacterium. The sequence continues at coordinate 289,914 of NZ_CANMSY010000001.1, forward strand.
CCATGGAGAGGAGGAATGCGAACTTCTGCGCGGTCATGGCCCCGGGTGCCGGCGCCGTGGTCACGTCGGCGGCCGGGTCCTCGCCACCATCACGGGAGTGCGCTGCTGCGACCGGGGCACCGCCCTCGGAGGCGACCGACGCGGTCTGCAGCACTCGAGCCCCTTCCTGCTCGTCCAGGGCTGCGAGGCGCGCATCGCTGCGACGCTGCGAGGTCGAGGCGAGATCGGCGGAGAAGCCGATCAGGGCGAGCACGTAGAGGACGATCGCCACCACGACCGCGAGGTTCGAGAGCTCTGCGAGCTGCTCATTGATCACTGTGCACTTCCTTCGGAGGAGTCTTTCGCGGCTCTCGGGAGCCGTTCGTCATCACTGGTGCCGTTCCCGGCCAGGGGTCCATCCTGCGCCGTGGAGAGCTTCGATGCCAGGGCGTGCACGTCTGCTTCGAGAGACGGATCATCGCTGCGGGCCAGCCCCGCCACCTCGAACAGGGCGCCGTCGGCCGTGCTGCGCACTCGCACCCACACCCGACGGCGGGGCACGAACAGCGACAGGATCAGCCCGCCGACGGCGACCAACGCGCTGACCAGCACCCAGCGCTCGAAGGGGTTGTGGGCGATGTCGAAGGCTGCGAACCTCCGCAGCCCGTCGAAGCTGACGGTCGTGCCGTCGGGCAGCTCGAACTCCTGGCCGGGATAGAGGCGGATCAGCACCGGGTTGCCGTCCTCCCCCGCCACCGGGGTGAGGGTGGAGACATCGACCTCGTAGGCGTTCTGCGGGATCCCGGAGTCGAGACCCAGATCGCCCTGGTGGACGGTCAGCGCGAGCTGGGGGTCCAGGGAATCCGGGTACAGCGAGCGAGGGCCCTGCTCGTCGATGGTGCCGGTGGGCAGGAAGTATCCGACCACGGCGGTCTGCTCGGGCTGAGCATCCGGCGCCTTGATCACCAGCTGGGAGGTGTAGCCGACATCCCCCAAGGGCACAGTGATGATCGGGCCTTCGGCGACCACGGTCCCCTCAGGATCGGTGACCGTGACCTCGGGAGCATAGCCGTTGCCCAGCAGGTACATCGATGCGCCATCGATGTGAAGCGGCTTGTTGACCTGCACCGTCTGCGAGAACTCGGGATCCCCGGGGGTGGTCACGGCGACGTCGGCCTCGAAGGAACGAGGCTCGCCGACGCTCCCCGACTCCCCGGGCTGGACGTAGGTGGCGCGGAAGTCCTCGAGAGTGAAGCGGAAGGGCGGCATGTCCTGCTCGTCGAACCAGGCCCCGGACTCGAAGGAGTCGTACTGGGTCAGGGAGTTCGAGAACCCGGAGCCCTCGATCACCGTGACCTGGCCCCGGTAACTGGTCATCTGCCCGCCGGCGATGCAGACCAGCACCCCGACCAGGGCGATGTGGAAGGCCAGGTTGCCGGTCTCCCTCAGCAGGCCGCGCTCGGCGCTGACCGAGCGGGAGCTCGTCTCCTCCCGCACCACTGTGCGATAGCGCGAACGACGCAGCGCCCGGTGCGCCTGCTCGAGCACCGCATCGGCGTCGGCGCCGGGAAGCTCGATCCTGGTATGGCCGACGAATCGAGTCAGGCGCGAGGGAGTGCGCGGCGGTTTCGCGCGCAGCTGCCGCAGGTGCACACCCACGCGCGGCACGATGCAGCCGATCAGGGAGAGGAACAGCAGCAAGTAGATCGCGGAGAACCAGGGAGAGGAGAAGACCTCGAAGAAGCCCAGCGCGTCGAGGAACTCCCCCCACTTCCCGTTCTCCTCGAGGAACTGGTCCGTCAGCGAAGGGTTGACGCTGCGCTGCGGGTACAGCGAGCCGGGCACAGCGGCGACCGCCAGCAGCATCAGCAGGATCAGCGCGGTCTGCATGCTGGTCAGCTGCCGCCAGAGGAACAGCAGGGTGCCGCGCAGGCCGAGGCCCGGCATGGTGGCCTGGGCGCCGTCGACCTCGGGCTTGCTGCTCCAGGAGCTGCTCGCGCCGGGGATGTCAGTGCCGGGGGTGTCAGTGTCTGGGGTGCCTGGGGTGTCAGCACCCGGGGCGTTCCCGTGCTTCTTCTCGTTCATCACACCACCGGCTCGAAGGTCGTGATCAGGCCCTGCAGCCCGCTCATCCAGGTCGTCCACACCCCGGTCATCAGCAGCACCCCGATCGCGATCAGCAGCGCCCCGGAGAGCAGCCCGATGGTGCGGCGATGGGCGGCGAGCTTCTTGCTCAGGCCCAGTGCGCGCTCGAAGAGCAGCGCGAAGACGACGAAGGGGATGCCCAGGCCCAGCGAGTAGGCCAGCGCCAGCACGGCACCGCGCAGGGCTGCGCCGTCACCCCCGCCGTCGAGGGAGAGGGCGACGATGGCCGCGTAGGTGGGGCCGATGCAGGGGGTCCAGCTGAGCCCGAAGATCAAGCCCATCAGCGGAGCACCGAGCAGACCGGCATCGGGGCGCTTCGAGGAGACCGGTCGGGTGGCGGACAGCCCGGGGAACACCCCCATGAACAGCAGGCCCATGATGATCACGATCGCGCCGGCGATGCGGTTGATCCACACGCTGTATTCCTGGAGCAGGTAGCCCAGCGCGCCGGCGAATCCGCCAAGGACCATGAACACGACGGCGAAGCCGGCGACGAACAGTGCGCTGCCGGCGAGCATGCGTCCGGTCCGTGGCCGGGCACGCTTCGTGCCGACGCCCGTGCCGGGCCCCACCGCGCTCTGCCCGGCGAGCCCGGAGACGTAGCCGAGGTATCCGGGCACCACCGGCAGCACGCAGGGCGAGAGGAAGGCGACCAGGCCCGCGGCGGCGGCCACGGCCACGGCCAGCAGCAGCGAGCCCGACAGCGCGGTGGCCTGGAACGCGGCCCCGACCTCGGCGACGATCATTCGGCCATCACCACATCGATCATCGCGCGCAGCACCGAAGGATCCGCGGCACCGGAGATGCGGGCGGCGACCCGTCCTTCACGGTCGATCACCAGGGTGGAGGGCACCGCGTTGGGGGCGACCTGCCCCCGCAGCGAGTACATGATCTCGGCATCCGGGTCAGGCAGCGAGGGATAGGTGATCCCGTAGCTCTCTTCGAACGCCTGTGCCGGACCGGCGGCATCGCGCACGTTGATCCCCAGGAAGGACACGCCCTGCTCGGCGTACTCCTCATGGATCTCCTGCAGGTCCGGAGCCTCCTTGCGGCAGGGCGGGCAGGAGGCGTACCAGACGTTGAGCACCAGCACCTCGCCGCGCCGGTCGGCGGCCGAGATCTGCTCGTCGTCGTAGGAGGTGCCGGAGAACTCGAGCGGCTCACTGCGATCTGTCGGCGGGATCTCGGTGGCCACGCCGTCGCCGGAGACATATCCGGAATCCCCGGAGGCATAGCGGTCACCGGTGTCGGTGCCGCAGGCGGCCAGCAGCAGCGCGGCGGAGGCTCCGCCGGCGACCCCCAGCAGATCGCGGCGGGACAGGCGGGAGAGGCGCGTTGCGCGCGACGATGACGTCCTGATGCTCACGTGAGCTTGCCCCCGGTGGCGTCGACCGCTCCGGCATACAGCGCGGCGGCGGGTTCGGCGTAGCCCACGTCCGCGAGGTGCGGGCCCACGAAGCGGAGGCTGGTGACCGAGCACAGTCCGCATTGGCGGCGACGCGGATCATGGAAGAGGGGTCTGCCCTCGGCGCTTCGGCGCGTCACCCAGATCGGGAGCTGGTGGAGCACGAGCACGGCCTCACGCCCTTCGGCGGCGGCCCGCGCGTCGTGCACGGCCGAGATCACTCGCGCCACCTGCGCCCGGTAGGGCTCGCCCCAGGAGGGACGGAAGGGGTTCAGGAACCAGCGCCAGTTGCGCGGATCGCTCAGCTTTGCCTCGCCATGGCCCATCCGATGGCCCTCGAAATGATTACCGGACTCGATGAGCCGCTGGTCGGAGGTGATCTCCAGGCCGTGCGGGGCGGCGATCGGAGCGGCGGTCTGCTGAGCACGCAGCAGCGGGGAGGAGCGGACCACCGCGATATCCGCCTCGGCCAGATGCTGACCGACCAGGCCTGCCATCTGCTCACCACGATCGCTGAGCCGGTACCCGGGCAGGCGGCCATACAGGATGCGCTCGGGGTTGTGCACCTCGCCATGCCGGACGAGGTGGACCGTGGTGGTGGTCATGGGTGGGGAATCCTCTTTCGCTGTCGCGCTGCGGGCTCACGTCCGAGCGGCCTCACAGTACCAACCGAACCTCCGGATCAGCGGGGAGTGACGGGTCCGTCGTGAGGTGCCGGACATCCGATGGCGATGGGGGCGTCCTCGTCGAGCGTCTTTCCGAGGATGCGGCCCAGCTCGAGCAGGTCGTCATGGCCGACGACATCCAGCAGCTGCTCCCGCACGGAGCGCACGTGGGTGGGAGCAGCCGTCTCGAGCATCCGCTCGCCCGCGGCGGTCAGCTGGGCCTGCCGGCCACGACCGTCATCCGTGCAGCGCACCCGCTCCACCAGTCCCCGCTTCTCCATGCGAGTGATGGTGTGGGTCAGACGGGAACGGGAGTGCACCACCTTGTCCGCCAGCTCGGACATTCGCAGGAACTTGTTCTCCGCCTCGGAGAGCCGCACCAGGATCTCGTACTCGCCGAGGGTCAGGTCGATCTCGGCGTCCGCCTGGAGCGCCTCGCTGAAGCGATCTGTCAGCAGAGTCGTCGCATACAGGAAGGTGCGCCACGCCGCCTGCTCCTGCGGAGTCAGCCACAGCTCCTCCGGGGTCGACGCCCGCCCCCCACCAGCCGCTATCGTGTCGTCCATCACATTCTCCTCTTTCCTGGGATCCGATGGTTGCCATCTTCCCCCAGATTAGTTTATATTTCAAGCAAGCTCCTGGTGATCGCCTCCCGATCATCAGTGTCCATTCAATCTCAAGGAGACTCCCCATGAACGATCTGACCCCCGGCACCTGGACCCTCGACCCCGCCCACACCTCCGCAGCGTTCACCGTGCGTCACGCCGGCATCTCCAAGGCCCGCGGCCAGTTCCACGACGTCGAGGGCTCCCTCGAGGTCGGCCAGGGTGGGGAGAACCTCGCCTTCACCACCACCCTGAAGACCTCCTCGATCAACACCGCCCAGCCGGATCGGGACAACCACCTGCGCAGCGGCGACTTCTTCGATGCAGAGAAGTTCCCGGAGATCACCTTCGTCTCCACCAAGGTCGAGGGCGACAAGCTCGTCGGCGACCTCACCATTCGCGACATCACCAAGTCGGTCGAGCTGGACTTCACCTACGAGGGCGCGGCCACCGATCCCTTCGGCGTCTACCGTGCGGGCTTCACCGGTGAGACCACGATCTCCCGCAAGGAGTTCGGTCTCACCTGGAACGCGGCCCTCGAGGCCGGTGGCGTGATGGTCGGCGACAACGTCAAGATCATCATCGAGGCCGAGTTCACCGCTCCGGCCTCCGCCTGAGCCTCCCCGCTCCCCCGGCGCTCTGCGTCATAGGAGTCCGACGGGCCGTCCGCATCGCGCGGGCGGCCCGTCCTCGTTGCTGCGCCGGCTCCGCATCGCGGCCCACCTCGAAGCTCGGCCCCCGCTCCCACCTCGATAGGGTTCATCCATGACCGCACAGCGCATCCCCTCGCCCACTGATCCGGACGCTCGCGTCCTGTACCTCACTCGCGAGGGGTGCCACCTGTGCGAGGAGGCGCTGCCGGTGGTGCGGGCCGAGGCCGACCGCGTCGGCTCCACCGTGGAGGTGCGTGACATCGACGCCGAGGAGCAGCTGCGCGCGGACTGGGACTACGACGTGCCGGTCATCATCGTGGACGGGAAGGTCCACGCGAAGTACCGGGTCGATGCCGGGCAGCTCCGCGCGGCGCTGGCCACACGGCCCTGGTGGCGCCGCCTCACCGGCCGGGCGTGAGCGCTCGCGGGAATCGCTCGAGCGCCCGCTCCCCTCGCCCGAGCGCCCTGTGACATGCGTCGGCCCCCGCCTGATGGCGGGGGCCGATGTGCGTCACGCAGGTATCACCGTGCGGCGATCACTTCTTGTTACGACGCTGGTGGCGCGTCTTGCGAAGCAGCTTGCGGTGCTTCTTCTTGGACATGCGCTTGCGTCGCTTCTTGACGACTGAACCCATAGGGAACCTCAGTTCTGCAGGTCAGTGCCTGCGGTGGTGCAGCGGATCAGGTATGCGCGGCCCGCGGAGACTGCACGGAGGAGCTCCTCGTGCGGGCCCGACGCCACGGTCGACCAGTAATTCTACACAACGACCCTGCGTCCTCAGCCGCGGGCGAGTGCGAGATCCCTCGCAGCGTTCGCGGCGAGCTCCAGCTCGGCGTCGACCTCGTCGACGACGAGGTCGTGGGCGACCTCCCGCACTCGGGCCGTGAGCACGCGTCGTGCCCGGCGGCGATGCCAGCCGGCGGTCAGGGCGGCGACCACTCCCCCGGCCACACCGATCAGGATGCCGGCGGCGATCCCGAGCACCACCAGCACCGTGGGCAGCGGGATCGGGATCCAGAGCTCCTCGACCATCGGCATCGGCGGCGGCGGGACGCCGAGGAATGCCAGCAGCGCGTTCAGGCCGAGCCAGCCCAGCCCCACCACCCAGGTGAGCAGAGCCAGCCACTGGAGCACATCGAGCACCGGCCACCACCAGGAGGTCCTCGTCGCCCGCAGATCGGCCCGGGCGATCGCCTGGTCGAGCGCATCGGGCAGCTCCTCCTCGTGGGAGCGTGCCGCTGCCCGCACCGCGGCGCGCCAGGGATCGCTCCCGCCGGCGGAGGCGGCATCGGCGAAGCGTCGCACCCCACCGGCGGCGCGGGCGCGGGCGGCGGCGTCGGGCTCGGGCAGGGAGGTGCGCTCGAGCCCTTCACCGTCCCGGGCATGGCCGATGCCGAGGCGGCGCAGCGGGTCGGGCCGCGCCGTACGCAGCCAGCGCAGCGGAGGCCAGCCCACCTTCCCGGCCGCGCGATAGCGGTAGGAGGCGCCGACGGCGCGGGACACCGGCTCGACCCGGGCCGCGGTGGCGAGGTCCTCGACCAGGTCGTCGATCTCGGCCGGGGTCGCGTTCGCCGGCAGCCCGGCGGGATCAGCGGCGTCCCGCAGGGTCTCGGCGGCGCCGCGCACATCGGCACGATGCCGGGAGGCGATGGCCTCGCGGCCCCGGGCGATCTGGAGCAGATGAACGCGCAGCTCCTCGATCCCCTCCCCGGTGCTCGCCGAGGTGGCGAACACCGGAGCCTGTTCGAGCCCGTCGGTCCGGGCGAGGGAGGCGAGGGACGCGAGCACGGCCTCGCGCTCGCCCTCACGGATCCGGTCGATCTGGTTGAGCACCAGCACGGTGACGGCATCATGACCGGCGAAGGGGCGCACGAACTCCTGATGGAGCACCGCGTCGGCATACTTCTGCGGGTCGGTGACCCACACCAGCACGTCGACCAGGCCCGTCATCCGCTCGGCGACGGCACGGTTCGCGCTCTCGACCGAATCGAGATCGGGCAGGTCCAGCAGAACGATGCCGGGGGTTCCAGACGTGCCGGCGGCCTGCTCCCGGCGGGCGCGGCGGCCCGCGGGCGGCTGGGCGGCGCTCGCGGCGAGCGCGGCGTCGGTCCCGTCGAGATGGTGGCGGTCCTCGACCTCGAGCCAGTCCAGCAGCGCATCACTGCCCGGTGCGCCGAGCACCGCGGCGACCGGCTTCGAGGTGGTCGGCCGGCGCACCGCGGCGCGGGAGACATCGGCCCCGACCAGTGCATTGACCAGTGAGGACTTTCCGGAGCCGGTGGCTCCGAAGAGCCCGATCACCGTGTGTTCGGCGGAGAGCGCGCGGCGCCGGTCGACGCGGCCCAGCAGCTCCGTCACCGTCGCGAGCGGTCCGTCGGCGGCGACCCCGTCGAGCGCCTCAAGGGCGCTCTCCAGGGCGTCGATCCGCTCGGCGAGCGGGGCGGGGCCCTTCGCGGAGCGGCTCAGCAGCGGGCTCATGCGTCCTCCCGGATGTCGCGGGCGAGCTGGGTGAGGGCCTCGGCGTCGGCGCCCAGGAGCGCGCCGGTGCCGACCTCTCCGAGGGCGTCGAGCCGGTCGAGGAAGGGCCCGGAGCGCTCGGCGACCAGCGCGTCCAGCCGGGAGGTGAGGCGCTGGCGGGCGATCGCAGCCATGCGGCGCACGGCGTCGTCGCCGAAGATCGTCTCGAGCAGCTTCTGGCCGACGACCGCGGTGGCGGCCCCCGCACCGACCTCGAGGCCGGTGGGGATGAAGGCGGTCGAGGCGAACACGACGACCATCAGTGCGACGCCGACGACGTTGACGCCGAGCGAGAGGATGCGGGCCTTGGTACGGCGATCGGCGCCCTCGGAGCGGACCAGCTCGAGCACATCCCCCTGCCAGGCCCGGATCGCGCTCGAGACCTCCTCGGCGTAGCCGTCGGGCAGGCGGGAGAGGTCCTGGCCCTCCACGAGGTGGCGCCCCGCGGCAGAGGAGCGCCAGGCGTTCTCGGCCCGTTCCGCGCCGCGGGCGGTCTCGTCGATGACCACGTGCACCAGGCCTGTCCCCAGCGCCTGCTCGGCGGCGACGGCCGGGGCGGGCTTCCCGCTGAGCACCTGGCCGATCCGGTCCCGGGCACGGGTCACCAGGGACTCCACACCCCGGAAGAACTCCCCGGTGCCCACCACGTCCTGCCAGCGGGCGAGCACCTCGCCGCGCAGCAGCGAGCCGTCGCCGAGGGCATCATCGATCCGCTCGCGCGCGCCGGAGAAGGCGGCGATCGCCTGCTCCCGCAGCTGCTGACGCTCGGCGTCCTGCACGGCGGCGTGCTCGGCGATCGTCCGGGCAGAGCCCGCCAGGCCGTCGAGGGCACCGGCGAGGGTGCGGCGGGCGATGCGGCTGCGGGCCTCGCCGTCGGCCGCAAGGGTGCTGAGGTGCTCCTGCAGCTCGGCGATCACCGCGGGCGGCAGCATGCCCTCCTCGTCGATGTCCGTCTCGGGGACCAGGAACAGGCGGTCCACCTCGATGCCGTTGCGCTCGAGCATGCCGCGCAGGTCTTCGGCGAGCTCCTCGGAGACGCCCTCGCGCGGTGGGATCCGGTTCATCACCACGTCGACGGTGACGTCGCGCTCGGCGGCGGTGCGCAGCACGTCCCATGGCACGGCGTCGGCGTAGCGGTTGGCGGTGGTGACGAACAGCCACAGATCCGCGGCGCGCAGCAGCTGTCGGGCGAGCTCGCGGTTGCCGACCGCGACGGAGTCGATGTCCGGTGCGTCCAGCAGGGCGAGGCCCTGCGGCACCCGCTCCTCCCCCCGAAGCTCGAGGGAGGTCGCGGGATCGATGTCGCCGGTGGTGTCGCCGGTGCCCGGCGCCTCGGGATCGCGCCGCTGGCCCGCGTGGACCCGGGCGAGGCCCGGCAGGATGCGGGTGCCGGTGAACCAGGGCTCATCGGCCGGGTGGTGCAGCAGCACCGGCCGACGGGTGGTGGGACGGATCGCACCGGACCGGGTGACCGGATGCCCCACCAGCGCATTGACCAGGGTGGACTTGCCGGCACCGGTCGAGCCGCCGATGACCACCAGCAGCGGGGCGTCGAGCGACTCGAGGCGCGGGATCACATGGTCGCCGAGCTGGGAGCGGGCGGCCCCGGTCGCGGCACGGGCCTGCTCGACACCCTCGACAGGCAGCGGGAGCTCGAGGCCGCGCAGATGCTCGGCGAAGGCGTCGAGCACGGCGGTGGTCCGGTTCGTCATCGATCCCCCTGGGGTCTGGACACGAGTGGTGACGGCGTCATTGTGGCAGGCTCGTGCCATCACGACGGCGTTCAGAGCAGTTCCTCCGATGCTGGTCCTGCTCAGTCCAGGAACGGATCCAGGCCCCACTCGGGGAAGATGAACCGCCGCGCCGCCTGGACCGCGCGGTCCAGGCCGTCCTCGGGATCGAATCCCTGCTCCCAGTCCCGAACGGTCAGGGGCCGCCCGTCCCCGAAGGTGATCAGCCCCGGCTCCGGGGAGAGCCCATGGGCGGCGCGGGCCGCATCGGCGAGCGCGATGTACTCGGCCGGCAGCGGGGCGGTGGCGTCGATCGCCTCGCCGGTCGCGATCGCGATCAGGTGCGCCCAGGAGCGGGGCACCACGTCGATCACCGCATATCCGCCGCCGCCGAGCGCGAGCCAGCGTCCGTCGCAGACCTCGTCGGCCAGCTCCCGCATCAGGAGCATCACCTCGCGCTGCGCCTCGAGGGAGACCGTGAGGTCCGCCAGCGGGTCCAGCCGGTGGGTATCGGCCCCGTGCTGGGTGACCAGCAGCGTGGGCTTCACGGCCCGGACCAGGGCGGGGACGGTCGCGCGGATCGCGCGCACCCAGCCGTCGGCCGTGGTGCGCGAGGGCAGCGGCACGTTGATCGCAGCTCCCGCAGCGCCGGCCCCGCCGGAGTCCTGCACGAAGCCGGTGCCGGGGAACAGCCGCTCCCCGGTCTCGTGGACGGAGAGGGTGATCGCGCGCGGCTCGTCCCACATCGCGCGCTCCACGCCGTCGCCGTGATGGACGTCGACGTCGACGTACATCACGCGCTCCTCCCCGGCGTCCAGGGCGTGGCGGAGGGCGAGCGCCGCATCGTTGTAGATGCAGAAACCCGAGGCCGTGGCGGATTTGGCGTGATGCAGGCCCCCGGCGAAGTTCACGGCGCGCCGCACCCGGCCCGAGAGGATCGCATCGACCGCGGCGATCGACCCGCCGGCGATGCGGGCGGAGGCGGTGTGCATGCCGGGAAAGGGAGGGACGTCATCCCCTCCGAGTCCGAAGCGGATCAGCTCGTCGAGCTCCTCCGCCGTCATCTCCTCCATCGGCCGGGAGGCCTGCTTGACCGCCGCGATGTAGTCGCGATCGTGGACCCGGGACAGCTGCTCCTCGGTGGCCACGGGCGCCGCCAGGGTCTGCACCCCGGGACGGTCGAGCAGCCCGGCGCAGCGGGCGAGCTCCCGGGTGAGCGTGAGCCGGATCGGGGCCATCGGGTGGAAGGGACCGAAGTCGTACTCGCCGAGCGCGTCATCCCACACGATCCCGGTGGGGACCGGCGGATCGACACCGTCGACCGGGTCGACAGCGGACGAGGGCAGCGCAGCATCGAGCATGAGGCGAAGCGTACCCAGCGTTCCGGATCTTCGCCTGCCGTCAACGGTCGTAGACTGCCGCGGACCGCGACCACCGGTCACGGCCCGTGGACGAGGAGCAGCATGAGCACACCCGGCAGACGCGCCGCCCCGCCGCGCAACCGGCCGCTCGGCGCCCGGAAGCGTCCCCCCGAGTGGCGCCTCGCGCTGAACTCGCTCACCCGCGCCACCCCGGCACGGATCGCGCTCGGCGTGTTCACGGCGCTGATCGGGGCGTTCACCGTACTCCTGTCGCTCCCCGTGGCGACCACCGACGGAGTGCGCACCAGCTTCACCGACGCGCTGTTCACCGCGGTTTCCGCGATCTGCGTGACCGGGCTGTACACGGTCGAGACCGGCACCCACTGGTCCACCTTCGGCCTCACCGTGATCATGGTCGCGATCAAGCTCGGCGGACTGGGACTGATGACCGTCGCCTCGCTGCTGAGCCTGTCGGTGATGCACCGCCTGGGCCTCGCCCAGCGGGTGATCACTGCCCAGGAGACCCGAGCCGAGCGGCTCGCCGAGGTCGGCGGGGTCCTGAAGATCATCCTCATCACCTCGACCGTCTTCGAGGTCGCGACCTTCGTGGCGCTGACTCCGTACATGTTCATCACCGAGCACGGGGTCGGGGAGTCGTTGTTCCTGGGCCTGTTCTACGCCATCAGCGCCTTCAACAACGCCGGTTTCGTCCCGGAGGCGACGGGGACCGCGCAGTACGTCGGCGACCCCTTCTTCACCATCCCCATCGCCCTGGCGGTGCTGGTGGGCTCGCTCGGCTTCCCCGTCATCCTGGTGGTGGTGCGGAAGCTGCGCACGCCCCGGAAGTGGAGCGTGCACGCGAAGCTCACGCTGAGCACCACGGCGCTGCTGTTCCTGGTCGCCTTCCTCGGCTTCCTGGGTCTCGAATGGTCGAACCCCGCGACCCTCGGAGACCGCCCGCTGGGCACGAAGCTGCTCGGGGCGGCGTTCGCGGCGGTGATGCCTCGCTCGGGCGGGTTCTCCACGATCGACGTGGGGCAGCTGACCGCCGAGTCCCGCCTGCTGACCGATCTGCTGATGTTCATCGGCGGCGGCTCCGGTTCCACCGCGGGCGGGATCCGGGTCACCACCTTCGCGCTGCTGATGCTCGCGATCTGGGCGGAGGTCCGGGGCAACCCGGATGTGGAGGTCTTCAACCGCCGCATCCCTCATGAGACGATCCGCCAGGCCATCGGTGTGCTGGTCATGAGCGCCTCGGTGGTGTTCCTGGCGACCTTCCTGCTGCTGCGGATGACCCCGTACACACTGGACCAGACGCTGTTCGAGACGCTGTCCGCCTTCGGCACCGTGGGGCTGTCCACCGGGATCACCACCGCCCTGCCCGAGGAGGCGAAATGGGTGCTGATCCTGTGCATGTACATAGGGCGTCTGGGTCCGATGACCCTCGGTGCCGCGCTCGCCGTCCGCAGCCGGGTGCGGATGATCCAGCTCCCCTACGAACGCCCGATCGTCGGCTGACCCTGAGCCGGGCACGGACCAGCCGGGCACGGAGGAGCCCAGCACAAGTGCCCGGCGGACAAGGCCCTAGACTGTGCCCGCTCAGCTCGCGGCATCGCCGCGGGCCCGTCCGAGAGGAGCAGACATGCCACGCAGCACGCGCGACGAGGGAGTGCTGGTGATCGGGCTCGGCCGCTTCGGCGCCTCGATCGCCCTGACGCTCGAGAAGCTGGGCACGGAGGTGCTTGCGATCGACACCGACGAGGGACTGGTCCAGAAGTACTCCGGTCAGCTCACGCACGTGGTGCGGGCCGATGCCACCCAGCCCGAGGTGCTCGAGCAGATCGGTGCCGGCGACTTCTCGATCGCCGTGGTGGGCGTGGGCACCACCATCGAGGCCAGCGTGCTGATCACCGCGAACCTGGTGGACCTCGGCAAGCCGGTGATCTGGACGAAGGCGATCTCCGCCGCGCACGGCAGGATCCTCCAGCGCATCGGCGCGCACCACGTGGTCTATCCGGAGGCCGACGCCGGCAAGCGGGTCGCCCACCTGGTCAACGGCCGGCTGATGGACTTCATCGAGTTCGACGACGACTTCGCGATCGTGAAGATGCGTCCCCCGCACGAGGTGCAGGGCATGACCCTCGCGGAATCAGATATCCGCCAGCGTCACGGCGTGACCGTGGTGGGGGTGAAGTCACCGGGCAAGGACTTCACCTATGCGGTGCCCGAGACCATGGTCGCCGCGCATGATCTGCTGATCGTCTCCGGCCGCACCGGGCTGATCGAGAAGTTCTCCCACCGGGCCTGAGCCGGGTCAGTCCTGGGTCATCTCCCGGGACTTCTGGGCGGCGGCAGACATCGCGGCGGCGACCCCGGCCCGCATCCCGGCGCGCTCGAGCGCGGCGAGACCCTCGACGGTGGTGCCGCCGGGGCTGGAGACGCCGTTCTTCGCGACCGCGGGATGGATCCCGTTCTCGCTGAGCATGGTCGCCGCGCCGCGCACCGTCTGCTGGATCAGCGTGGACGCCAGGTCGCGCTTCAGGCCCAGCCGCACGGCCTCATCGGTCATCGCCTCGATGATCGCGAAGACGAAGGCGGAGAGCGAGCCGGCGGCGCCGATGAAGGCGTGGACCTGCTCCTCGGTGATGTCGACGGCGACCCCTGCACGGGAGAACAGCGCATGGACCAGCCGGTGCTGCTCGTCGGTCACGGCGCTGCCGCGCATCAGGCCCACCGCGCCCTCCCCGACCGAGATCGGGGTGTTCGGCATCGCCCGGACCACCGCGCGGCCCTCCGGGAGGGCCTCCTCGAGCTGCGCGAGGGTGATCCCGGCGGCCAGGGAGATCACGACCGCGTCGGCGGGGATCTGCTCCCGCAGCTCGGCGGCCAGGTCGAGGATCTGATACGGCTTCACGCCGAGCACCACCACGTCGGCCTCCGCGAGCGCGTCCCCGCGGGACTCCGCGGCGGCGGCCCCGAGCGCCTCCGCCGCACGGCGGCTGCTCTCGGGACTGGTGTTGGCGATCCGCAGGCGGTCGGGCCGCACCCCGGCGTCGAGCATCGTGCGGGCGACCGGCCCGCCCATATTGCCGGCACCGATCACGACGACCTGGAGGGCACCTAGGTCGGGGCCGTTGGCGGCGGCAGGAGCGGAGTCTGCGGAAGAGGCGGTGGCGTTCATCTTCCCAGCGTAGTGCGGGCCGAGCCGAGGTGCGGGCCCGCGCGTCGAGCGGTCCGGACACACGGGAACGAGGGCCTGCTGCGCGGAGAGGTCCGTGCCGGGCGGGGCGGCCCGATCAGCGGCCGCGGCCCCAGTGCGGGGGCACGTCCCCGGCGATGCGGGCATCGTTGGACTCGTCGACCCCGGGCTCCGGGGCGTCCTCGGCGACGCGATCGGGGGGGATCGGCCGACGCCCCTGCGCGGCCCTCCCCTGCGGCGACGGGGACTCGGGCTCCTCCCACGGGATCGGCTTGCCGGTCACCGAGGAGATGACCACGCGCCGCGCGGGGCGCGCCTCGCGACCTTCCGGTCGTCCTGCGTCCGCTCCCCGCTCAGCGACTCCGCGCTCAGCGGCTCCGCGCTCTTCTGGGCCTGCTCCTGCGTCGGTGCTCACTGGCGCTCCTGGTAGCGGCGGATCGCGCTGGAGACGGAGACGTCCAGCAGCACCGAGCGCTGCTCGAAGCCGAGGAAGCTGCGCACCTCGGTGGCCAGATGCTCCTCGAGCCGAGCGCGACCGTCCGAGCAGATGTACTCCACCACGGCATCGAAGTCGTCGCTCGAGTAGAACGACAGCTGGTGCCCGGCGGGGATCTGCGGCCGTGGCAGGCGGTGGCGGATGGTGCCCACACCCGAGGGTGAGTCGGAGCTCTCCTCGGCCTGGACCAGGCGCAGCGCCCGGTCCACGGCACGCCGGATCCGCTCGGCCTCGCCATCGGGGTCGATGAACAGGGCCCAGGACCAGACCCGCTCGGTCGCCCAGCCGGCGGCTTCGAGCCGCTCGGCGCGCAACCGGTCGCGCTCACGCTGGCTGGGGGTGTCGACGTAGTGGGAGCCGTCGGTATCCACCGCGAGCAGCAGGCGGCCCGGCATCTCGGGGTGGCCGAGCGCGAGCTCGATCCGATCGGCCGAGAGCCCGAAGTCCCGCTCGACCAGCAGGCCGAGCCGGAAGAGCCGATCCGCGAGGTCCTGCACCAGGGCATCGGTCTCGAGCTCCCGGGGAGCACGGAGCTCCGGAGCGGGCTCTGCGGGCCCGGCGCCGGATTCGGCAGCCGGTTCATCGGCCGCCTGCTTCTGGTCGGTCTGATCGCCGGCCGCGGAGTAGGCGCCCGCGGCGTCGTCCACCGCTGCGGAACTGTCCGTCTCGGCAGCGGTCTCGCTCTCGGTCTGGTTCCCGGGGGCCTCCACCGGCGCGGCGCTCTGCGGGGACCCGGCGGATTTCCTGGTCAATGCCGCTTCGATCGCGGCGTCCAGGTCCTCGTCCGACAGCTCCGCGTCCGACAGCTCTGCGTCCACAGCGGCCGCTTCTGCGGTGCGCGGCGCTGCCGCCGGGTTCCCCTCCTGGATCGGCGCCGCCGGGGAGAGCCGCGGCTCCTGCAGGGCTGGGGGGTCGATCTCCTCATCGCTGCCGGTGAGGGAGGCGACGTGCGGGACGACGGGGACGTCCGGCCCGCCCTGCAGCACCCACAGAATGGCGCGCAGGTCTCGCGCGCCGTCCGAGCGCAGCCGGGCGTGCTCGAGATCCTGGACCCCGATCGAGGAGACCACAGTGGTCCGACCCCGGGCCCGCGTGATCACCGTGGCCAGCGCCTTGCGTCCGCCGGCCTCGGAGAGCGGGCCGAAGCGATGCAGCAGTCTGCTGTGCGGCGTCTTCCCGAAGCCGACCGAGACGATGATGTCGTCGCGCACCACCGCAGTGGCCTGGTCGGCGGGCAGGACGGTGAAGACCTCCTTGGCCGCGGGGTCGAAGTAGTCGCGCAGCGCGGGGATCACGGAGACGGTGTTCATGATCCGCTCCATCAGCCGACGGGCATGGTCCTCGGTGAAGGTGAGCACCGCGAGCGACCGCTCGGGGCGGCTGCGGGCGTGCTCGATCACCAGATCGGTGACCCGGCGCAGCTCGGCCTCGGTGCTCTCGACGTACTCCATGCCCTCGGTGACCGGGCCCCGCCCGTTCTCGACCATCACCAGCCGGTCCTGCTCGGGAGCGACCGGGCTCGGCACCGCGACCACCTCTCCGACCAGTGCTCGGCGCTGCGCGAAGCCGCGCAGCCCGTCGGTGGCGGGGTGGGGGTCGCGCAGGATCTCGACGTGCGGAGCGATGCGCAGCATGTCATCGAGCAGGCTGGGCGCGGAGTCCCCGCCGTACTCGAGAGGATCTCCGACCACCACGGTCTGCTCGGCGCGGACGATCGAGGGCAGTGCGGCGGCGGTGGGCAACCGCCCGCCATCGGACACGATCACCACGTCGAAGTGGCGGCCGCGCGGGATCACCTGCGGGACCAGGTACGGCGAGGCGAGCCAGGCGGGACGGGCGGCGAAGAGGATGTCCTCGTACTTCGCGGCCAGGTCCCGGATGGAGACGGTCGAGGAGCGGGCGAGCTCCGCGATCGCCGAGCGGGAGGTGTCCGGGTAGGACTTCATGGTCTCCACGCGGTTCTCGTCGGCCGCGGCGTGCACCCGGACGGCGGCGTCGGCGAGATATCCCGCATCGAGCCTGCGGAACCGCTCGGCGACCTGGGACAGCGAGGTCCCGTCGTACTGCGAGATGGTGGGCTCCGCGCCGGCGATCAGCTCGAGCACGCTGTTCCACCAGCTCAGCTCGAGCTCCGCCCCGACCTGCTCGGTGGGCACTCGGCGGAGACGGAGGTCCTCGACCAGACCGCCGAGACCGTCGAAGCTGAGGCGGCGCAGCAGCTCGGTGCGGCGCGGGAGGGTCTCGAGGTCCGAGCGGTCGGCGGCGAGGGCATCGATCCGCTGCTCGAGCTCCGCGAGGTCGGTGCGGGTGAGGTCGGCGCCGGCGGGGGTGCCGTCCAGCAGCACGGAGAGCTCGTCCAGGGCCTTCTCGGAACGGGCCGCGGCACGACGGACCGACTCGAGGTCGTCCGGCAGCGTCGGGCGGGATGGCTCGGCCCGGCCCCCGGCGGTGGCCTGCTCGGGCTCGATCGCGGCCCGACGCCAGGCCTCGGCGACCCTGCGGGCCTCTCCCAGGTCCTGATGGAGATCCGGGGAGAGCGCGGCCGGACGCTGCAGGGCGGCGGCCTCGCGGCGCAGGCGCCGACGCAGACCGAAGCCCATCGTGACCCCGTGGTCCTCGCGCCAGCGCTTGTCCGCGGTGGCGGCGACGAGATCCGCGAGCGGCGCGCCGAACACCGCCGCCTGGAAGGTGCCCAGCAGGACGCGCACCCGGTCCAGCAGGGCCAGGCGCTCGTCCAGCTGGGCCAGGGTGGTCGGCTCGGTGAGCCCGAGCTCACCGCCGGCGCGGGCACAGGCCCGGCGCAGCTGCGGCAGGATCTCCTCGCGCAGCTGGTCCACGAGTTCCTCGGCCCGTGCAGCCTGGGTGTCGCTGCTGATGGGCGAGCCGTACCAGCTGGTCAGCTCCGGTCCCGTGGTGAGCACGCCGACCTCGGCGGCCTCCCGCAGCACCGCGGCGTAGCGGTCGCGATGCTCGCCGATCATCTGCGCCGCGACATCGGCGCGCAGCCGCACCTGAGTACGGGGGGCCGGGCTCAGCCTGGTCAGGGCGGCGAGCGCAGAGATCGCGTCGTGCGCGGAGGCGTCCCAGGGCTGCTGGACCCGGTGCATCGCCTCGACGTGTCCCATCAGGATGTCCCGGCTCGCGCCGAGCTCCTCCGGGAGGCCGTCGTCCGGTCCCAGCCCGTGGGATCCGGCGCGTCGCAGACTCCGCAGCAGCGCCGCGGAGGCATTGCGCTGCAGGGAGGGGTCCGGGGAGAGGTCGAAGACGAGCTCGTCGAGTCCCCGGTGCTGCGCGATCTCGACCAGCTGTGCGAGGTTGCGGCGACGCTGGGAGACGATCAGCACGGAGCGGCCGCGGGCGTTGAGCTCCTCGGCGAGATCGACCACCAGGCCGAGGCTGGTGGTGCCGGGCGGGGTGACGACGGCGAGGTCCTGCCCCGCCAGCACTCGGGCGAGCACGTCGCGGTGGCCGGGGTCGACGGCGGCGACCAGCTCTGCCTCCGGCACCTCGGAGACGGCGGCGGAGTCCTCCGCGCGCACCACGGCCTTCGCCCCCTCGTCCCCGGCGAGGGCAGCGACCAGCGGGGAGGAGGACCAGTCGGAACGGTCCGCGGCGAGATCGTCGGCGACCGAACCGGTCGCGTCCATCAGGTTGCCGACCACCAGGGCGTGCACCACCCGGAAGCCGGGCAGCGGCTGGCCCAGGGAGCGGAAGGCGTCGAGCACCGGGGTGGGGTCGAAGCCGTGGGTGCTGTCGGTGGTGGCCAGCAGCGCGCGGGCATCGACGGCGACGCCGGCCTCGCGCAGCGAGCGCAGCAGCACGGGGTTCAGGTCGGCGGTCGTGTCGACCTCGAGGTCCACGTCCTCACGGGCATTGCCGCGCAGACGCAGCGTGATCGGGCGCACCAGCACCGGGGCATGGATCGGCTCGGAGCCGTCCTCGGGATACCAGATCGCCTCTCCGATGCCGAGATGGCAGGTGGTCAGACCCACCTCCTCCGCATGCCGCTCGGCGATCTCCCGGATCGAGCGGGCGTGCGCACGGGCATCGGCCAGCGCTCCCACCTCGCGCACCAGGGACGACAGCCGCGTGGGACCACGGCCCGCGAGCAGCTGGGCGAGCCCTGAGGGGTGCGAGTGGGTCAGATCCAGCACCACTCCGCCGGCGCGGATCTGGGTGAGGAAGGAAGGTGCCGCAACACCGCCGGTGAGCTGCTGGGTCCAGCGATCCAGGGCATCGGCGACCCGGTCCTCGCGGCTGAGCGGACGGTGCTCGCGCGGGGTGACGGGCAGATCGTCCTCCTCCTGCTCGGGAGCGATGCCGGCGCCGACCTCGTCGAGGTGCCGGTCGACCACCACGTCGTAGCCGCTCGCCTCCTTCGCCGCCGTGCCGTCCTTCGCGGGGACCGTGGTGCGGTCGGTCCCGGAGCCCACGGAACTCTCAGAACCCTCAGACCTGCCGGACCGTGCCCCCGAGGCACCTCGGCGCTCACGGGCCATCGCTGAAAGGGCATCGTCCCGAGGGGTCGCGTCCTCGTCCGATCGCTCTGATCGCTTCTTCCCGCGCAGGAAACTCCACATGGTCGCTCACGCTACCGGGGTCGGGGCGCACGCCGGTGCAGGCGTGCCGCAGATCCTCACCCGGCCTGCTCACATCATGCGAAGCCCGGGCGCGCAGCCCGCCTGCACGGCTCACACCTCGTGCAGGCGCACCGAGGCCTCTGCGAGATGCTCGCGCAGCGCCTCGGGAACGGGTCCGGCGATGACCAGGTCGGTGAGCACCGAGACCGGGCAGATCCCGGCCAGAGCCCGGTGCCCGATCTTGTCAGCAGTCGCCAAGCCCACCACCCGGCGGGCATGACCGATCATGATCCGGGTGACACCCGCCTCGGCGTCGGAATTGCAGGTCAGGCCCGCGTTGAGGTCGATCCCGACGGTGCCCACGAACATCGTGTCGAGCCACAGATCGCGCATGGTCGCCGTGGCGAGCGGACCGGTCAGCTCGAAGGAGTACGGCTCGGCGACGCCGCCCAGCACCACAGTGCGCACGGAAGGTCGGAGCACCGCCTCGGTGGCGATGTTCAGCGCCGCGCAGACGACGGTGAGCCCCGGCTTCCCGTCCCGCGAGTCGATATCCGGCCGAGACACGGCGCGGCGCGCGGTCGAGGTGGTGGTGCGCCCCCCGTTGAAGCCGATGATCTGACCGGGCTCGACCATCGCCGCCGCCTTGTCGGCGACCCGTTCGCGCTGCGCAGAGCCCTCGTCGGCGCTGCGCGGCACGGTCGCCAAGGAGTAGGCGACGTCGACCGCGACGATGCCGCCGTGGGTGCGCCGAGCGAGCTGTGCACGCTCCATCTCCATGAAGTCGCGGCGCACGGTCGACTCGCTGACCCCGAGCTCCACGGCCACCGCGGCGACGCTCAGTCGCTTGGTGGTCGCCAGCAGCGTGAGCACGTGGTCCCAGCGGGCGCTGCGGTCCGCGGGAGGGGTCCGAGTGTCGTCCGCGCGCCGCGCACCTTTTTCGTCAGATCCAGAATTACGCAGAGTCACGCAGCCAGTATTGCGCGTTCACCGTCGACTGGCCGGAGAACCGTGCAGAACACAGCAGTTCCGCGGGATCATCACGGTCACGTTTGAGTCACGCGCTCCCCTCGGCATAGGTTTGCACCGTCGCCCTGCACGGGGCGGTTCCGCGAACGGAAGGACATCCACATGGGTTTCGATGACGCGCTGAACAAGGCCAAGAATCTTGCCTCCGAGAACCCGGAGCAGGCTGAGCAGCTCCTGGACGCCGCCGGCGACCAGATCAAGGAGCGCACCCCCGACAACGTCGATGGGCAGGTCGACTCCGGTCTGGATGCAGCCCGCGACAAGTTCGGTCTCGGCGGGGACGAGAACCAGGGCAACTGAGCCCGGTCCTCCCGACCACATGACGAGGGGCCCCGACGCCATCGGCGTCGGGGCCCCTCTGTGCGTGTCTGTGCGTGCCAGTGCGCGCAGGTCAGTCGCGGCGGTCAGTCGCGGCGGCGCACGATGAAAAAGACGGCGGCGGCGGCGCCGACGAGGATCACCGCGAGGATCCCGATCAGGACGCCCATCGAGATGCCACCCTCCTCGTCCGCGGCGGGCGCCGAGGAGGCCTGCTCCTGCGGGGTGCCCCCGGTGCCTGCGGCCTCCGAGCTCTCCGCTCCCCCGGCATCGCTCGCCGCGGCGTCGGACTCCTCTGCGCCGGGCTCGTCTGCAGCGCCGCCGCCGTCGCTGGGTGCAGCCGGCTCGGCCGGGCCCTGCTCGACGGTGAGGGTCTGGGTGCCCTCGATGGGGTGGCCGTCGCTGGAGACCACGCGCCACTGGATGGTGTGGGTGCCGGCCGGGAGAGGCTCCTCGAGCGTCGCGGTGGCGACGGGGCCCTCGACGGTCGGGACGATCTCGGCGAGCTCGGTGCCGGACTCGTCAGTGATCCGCACCAGCGGGCTCACCTCGAGCACATCCGCCGAGAACGTGAAGGTCAGTTCGTCGGGAGAGGTCTCCAGGGTCGCGCCATCCTCCGGATCCGCGCTCAGCAGGGTGTCATGCGCCTGCGCCGGGCTGGGCATCGCCAGCAGCACTGCGAGCAGCATCGCGCTGCACAGCGCGAGCAGCGTGACCAGGCGGGCAGGAACAGTACGGGCTGGCAGGGTGCGGGTCGGCGCGGTGCGGGCCGCCACAGTGCGGGCCGGCGCGGTGCGACCAGAGCTGGAGCGGTCGATCGGAGACATCATTCCTGCAGGCTACGCCAGCATGACCGCGCTCCGCCGTGGCGCCGATCACCTCCGCTGAACGCAGTCGCGAGAGTCAGCCGTTCGGAAGGTCCACGTGGTGCTCGAGCACCGGGAGCGAGGCACGGGCGGCGTCGATCTCCTCGAGATCGATATCCACCAGCAGCAGCCCCGGCTCACGGCCGAGCTCCTGGCGGATGGCACCCAGCGGGCCGACGGCGGCACTGCGACCGATGCCGCGAGCCGCCTTCCCGGCGTAGTCCGGCGGCGGGGCCTGATCGGCGGCGAGCACCACCGTGGTGGAGTCGAGCGCGCGGGCCCGCAGCAGCAGCTGCAGCTGCTCCTGCTTGCCCGGCCCCTCGGCCCAGGCCAGTGGCAGCAGGATCGCCTGCGCACCCCGGCGGGCCAGCGCCGTGAACTGCTCCGGGAAGCGCACGTCGTAGCAGGTGGTGATCCCGAAGCGGGTGCCGTGCAGATCGAAGGTCACCAGCTCGTCGCCCGGGGCGACGGTGCGCGACTCGTCGGCGCCGAAGGCATCGAAGAGATGGATCTTGCGGTACTCGAGATGGGGATCCCCGTTCGGGCCGCGCACGATCACGGTGTTGTGCACGCGGCCGTCCTCGGTGGGGGTGAAGGAGCCCCCGACGACCACCAGGGCGTGCTCCTCGGCGAGCTCCTGGAGCAGCTGGGCGAAGGCATCGTGGTGGGTGAGCGCTGCCGCTCGCAGATCGGTGCCGAAGGGGGTGAGCGTCGCCTCGGGCAGCAGCACCAGGTGCGCGCCCTCCTCGGCGGCCTCCGCGACGGCCAGCCGGACGATCTCGAAGGTGGTCTCGAGGTCCTCGGAGACCTCGATCTGCGCCAGGGCGATGCGGGGGCCGGCGGCGCGGCGCACCTGGGCCAGGGCGTCGGGGGTGTCGATGTCCGCCCCTTCCGCGCCGAGTGCGCGCAGGGTTCCGAGTTCCCCCGGGCCGAGCTCGGCGTAGAGCCGGCGCAGGCTCAGGTCGGCCCAGCCGCCATCCTCGTGCTCGACCGCGGCCAGCGCCTCCCGCAGCCGGCCCAGCGGCCAGGCCGCGCCGAGGAACTGGAGGTGACCATCCTCGGCCTCGAGCGCCACCACCCGTCCGCTCTCGGCGCTGCGGGCGGCGAGGCTGCGCAGGGTCTCGGGCCGCAGCATCGGCATATCTCCGCCGAGCACCAGCACGGTGGCGTCGTCGGATCCCTCGGAGAAGTCGGCGACGCCGCGGGCCAGAGCGGCCAGCGGACCCGAGCGCGGCGGGTCCTCGAGCACGAAGCGCGCTCCGTGACGGATGGCGAGGTCACCGCCGTCTTCCCCGCTGGGGCCGACCACGATGCGGCGCCCGTGCGGGGCGGCGCGCAGCACCCGCTCCAGGGCGGTCGCACCGGCGATCGGCAGGCGGGTCTTGTCGGTGCCGCCCAGGCGCGAGGACGCACCACCGGCCAGGATCACGGCGGCGACGGTGGCGGAGGTCTCGGGCAGCTCGCTGGACATGCTCAGATCCTGCCATGGAGCGCTACCATGTTCGAGGCCCACGTCCCGGATTCTTCCGGGGACGGGCCGGATCGCCCCCGTAGCTCAGGGGATAGAGCACCGCTCTCCTAAAGCGGGTGTCGGACGTTCGAATCGTCTCGGGGGCACGCACCAGAGGACCGAGCTGCACAGCGCCGTCAGCTCAGCTCACCCGCTCTGCTCACTCCTGCGCATCGCGCAGCGCCTCGAGCCGGGCCCGATCCTTCACCGCGGTCCAGCGCCGCCCCGAGTCGATCAGGCCCTCTTTCTTCCAGCGGCTCATCACGCGGGAGACGGATTCCGGGGTGGAGCGGGCCAGGCCCGCGAGATCCGCGCGGGACAGCGGCACCTCGAGCATGATTCCGTCGCTCCCGCGGTCCTCCCCGAGCTTGTCCGCCAGGCGCAGCAGGGTGCTCGCGACCCGCTGCTCGACCGTGGCGGAGCCCTGGGAGCCGATGTCGGACTCAGCACGCGAGAGGCGGGCGGCGACGTCGTCGAGGACCCGCAGCGCGATGCGCGGCTGCTCAGCGAGGACAGAGCGGAAGTCGTCCTGGTGGATGCGCAGCACGCAGGTGCCCACGAGCGCCGAGGCGGTCTGGTGGTGGATCGGCTCGCCGAGGGTGCTCATGGTCCCGAACAGCTCCCCGGGGACCAGCAGATCGGTGACTGTCTCGGTCCCGCCTGCGGTGACCTGGGACAGCTTCACCCGGCCCTCGGCGACCACGTAGAGGGCTTCCGCCGGTTCGCCGGCGCGGTAGATCGGGGCGTCCGGGGTGAAGGTCAGGGTGCGCATCCGGGCATCGATGCGATCCAGCTCCGACTCACCCAGCCCGAGGAAGTAGGGCGCGCGGGCCAGCACGTACAGCCGCACGGGCCGTGGGCACTGGTGGGGCAGGGTGATCTCCGTGAGTGGGATCGTGCGTCGGCCCTGCGCGGCGGGCCCGGCGGGTGGCTCCTGGATGGTCATGGCTCGACTCTAACCCTCTCCCATCCGGCCTGGTCAGAAGTGGAGTGCAGTTGATTGATCCCTGTCATGTCGCTTCCACAAGAACCCTTCTAGGTTGAGAGCACATCGAGGGAAAGCCCCTCGAGGACCACGCTCCAGAAGGAAGGCTCACCATGACTGCCACCCCCGCCACCAGCACCCACTCCATCTTCCGCGCCGAGGGCTTCAGCTGCCCTTCCTGCGTCGCCAAGATCGAGAAACAGGTGGGCCGCCTCAAGGGCGTGCAGAACGTCAGCGTGAAGTTCGCCTCCGGCCGCGTCGAAGTCGACCACGACGCCTCCGTGACCACCACCGATGAGATCGTCGCCGCGATCGACAAGGCCGGCTACACGTCCGTCCTCTCGGCCTTCTGACCCCTGGCGGCCGGGCCCCATGGCCCGGCCGTCCTGCCCAGATCCTGCTCCGCGTCCTGCGCTGCACCCGACTTGAAAGGCACCACCTCATGTCTGCTCTGACCCGTTGGCTGCGCGGTCCTTGGGGAACCCCGATCATCTCGGGTCTCCTCATCGTCGTCGCCGCGATCCTCTCGCTCACCGTCGGGGTGAACCCCTTCGGCTCCGGCCATCAGCACGGCCTCGGTGTCGAGCTCGAGGGCCCCGCTCCCCTGGTCGCCTCCGCTCTCTTCATGATCGCCGCGGCGCTGGTCGCCGGCATCCCGATCATCCTCAAGGCCGTCCGTGCCCTGATGGTCAAGGTCATCGCCATCGATCTGCTGGTGGCCATCGCCGCGGTCGGTGCGCTGATCATCGGCCAGTACTGGGAAGCGGCTGCCGTCACGTTCCTGTTCGCCATCGGCCACGCCCTCGAGGCCGGCACCATGAACCGCACCCGCTCCGCGCTCGCCGAGCTCGTGGCCGTCGCCCCTGATGTCGCCGTGGTGATGCGGGAGGGCGAGCAGGTGGAGATCTCCGCCGCCCAGGTCCGGCCCGATGAGACCGTTCTGGTCAAGAACGGCGCCAAGGTCCCCGTCGACGGCATCGTCATCGGCGGCACCGGCGCCCTGGATGAGGCCTCCATCACCGGCGAGTCCATCCCCGTCGAGAAGGGCGAGGGCGACCAGGTGTTCGCCGGCACCATCTCCGGCGGTGGCTTCCTGCAGGTGCGCGCCACCGGCATCGGCGCCGACACCACCCTGGCCCGCATCATCCATCGCGTCGAGGAAGCGCAGGACGCCAAGGCGCGCACCCAGACCTTCATGGAGAGGTTCTCCACCTGGTACACCCCCGGCATCATCCTGCTGGCCCTGATCACGGGGCTCCTCACCGGGAACGTCGTGCTCGCCCTGACCCTGCTGGTGATCGGCTGCCCCGGAGCGCTGGTCATCTCCATCCCCGTCTCGATCGTGGCCGGCATCGGCCGCGGCGCCAAGGACGGCATCCTCATCAAGGGCGGCGAGTACCTGGAGACCAGCGCGAAGATCACCGCCGTCGCCCTGGACAAGACCGGCACCCTCACCGAGGGCAAGCCCTACCTCACCGACGTGACCGTCCTGGACCCTGCGCTGGATCGGGCCGACGTGCTCGGCTGGGCGGCACGCGCCGAGGCCGGTTCCGAGCATCCGCTGGCACGTCCCCTGATCGACGCCGCGGCGTCCGAGGGCCTGCCCACCCATGGCCTGCCCGAGCACACCGAGCCGGTTCCCGGCAAGGGCATCGTCGCCACCCTCGAGGGTCGACGCGTCGCCGTCGGCAACCTGCCGCTGCTGGCGGCCGAGGACATCTCCGAGGATCGCGGCGCGGCCGCGGAGGTCGACCGGCTCGCCGGACTCGGCCGCACCCCGATGGTCGTCACCCTCGACGGCCGCGTGATCGGCGTGGTCGCAGTCGCCGACCGGATCCGCACCGATGCGAAGGAGATGATCGCCCGGCTCCACGCGGCCGGGGTCACGCAGGTCGTCATGCTCACCGGTGACAACCGGCGGGTCGCCGAGGCGGTCGCCGCCGAGGTCGGGGTCGACGAGGTGCGGGCTCAGCTGCTGCCCGAGGACAAGCTCACCGTCGTCCAGCAGCTGCAGAGCGAGGGCTATACCGTGGCGATGGTCGGCGATGGCGTCAACGACGCCCCGGCCCTGGCCACTGCCGATATCGGTGTGGCGATGGGTGCGGCCGGCTCCGGGGTCGCCATCGAGACCGCTGACATCGCCCTGATGAAGGACGATCTGCTGAGGCTCCCGCAGGCGATCGGCCTTGCCCGCAGCACGGTCTCTGTGATGCGACAGAACATCGCGATCGCGCTGATCACGGTGATCGCGCTCCTGGTGGGCGTGTTCGCCGGTGGGGTCACGATGGCGATCGGCATGCTGGTCCACGAGGGTTCGGTGCTGCTGGTGATCGTCAACGCGATGCGGCTGCTGCGCCGCCGCGAACAGCAGAGCACCCATCGCCCTACCACCCCGGCCTCGCCCCGCACCGCGCAGGACGTCGTCGAGGAGCAGATTGTCTGAGCAGCACCTCCCGCTCTGATATGCACCCCCACCGCCCCTCGGGCGGTCCCCGCACCGCTCGTGCACCACACTCGAAGGAGTCCCGAGATGTCCGCAGTGTTCGTCTTCACCACCTACGGCGGCCCGGAGGGCCAGCAGCTCATCGAGCGTGAGGCCCCCGCCCCCCGGGCCGGCGAGATCGCCATCGAGGTACGCGCCGCCGGCGTGAACCCCGCCGACTGGAAGCGTCGCGAAGGCGCCTTCGGCACCCGTGGCCGCCTGCCGGCCGCGATGGGGCTCGAGGCCGCCGGGGTCGTCACCGCCGTCGGGGAGGGAGTCGAGGATTTCGCCATCGGGGACGAGGTGCTCGGCGCTCCGGCCCGCGGGCTCGGCGCCTTCGCCGAGCACACCGTCCTGGACGCCTCGGCGACGGTCGCCAAGCCCGAGGAGATCTCCTTCACCGATGCCGCCGCGATCCCGGTCGCCGGCACCACCGCCTACGACCTCACCCACCAGGTCGAGATCGAGGCCGGCCAGACGCTGCTGGTCCTCGGCGCGGGCGGCGGCGTGGGCCGCATGGCCCTGCAGATCGCAGCGGTCCACGAGCTGGCGGCCATCGGGGTCGCCTCGGAGTCCAAGCGGGAGCTGATCGAGGCCAGCGGCGCGACCTTCGTGCCCTCCGGGGAGGGAGTCGCCGAGCGCATGCGGGCCCTCGCCCCCGACGGCGTGGACGTGCTGGCCGATCTCGTGGGCGGTGACGCGCTGCGGGAGCTGGCACCGCTGGCGAAGGACCCTTCGCTGATCGTCTCCGCGGCCGACGCAACCACCGCCGTCGAGCTCGGCGGCGCCGGCCGTGAGCAGTCCGAGGGAGTGCTGGGCAAGATCACCGGAGTCGTCCAGTACGGTCTCGTGGACCCGCATGTGGTGGAGACCTTCCCCCTGAGTCAGGCCGCTGAGGCAATCGCCATGGTGGAGTCGGGCCACGCTCACGGGAAGATCGTGATCATCCCCTGACCTGCCGTCGGTGCCATCCGCGGCTCCGGTAACGTGACGCGGATGACCTCCTCCACCACTGACCCCGCCGCTGCTTCGAGCCCGTCCGCTGACTTCACTGACTTCACTGATTTCACTGACATCGACGGCTTCCTGCGAATCCCCCGCCTGGCCTCCGTGGCTGCGAGTGACGACGGGAGGGTGATCGCCGCGATCCAGGAGGCCGACGAGCCCGGCGCGAAACTCGTCTCCTCGCTCTGGGAGCTCGACCCGGCCGGGGAGCAGCCCGCCCGTCGGCTGACCTTCTCCGCCAAGGGCGAGAGCTCGCCCCGGTTCGCCCCCGACGGCTCGCTGCTGTTCAGCTCCTCCCGGCCGGATCCCGAGGGGGGCACCGAGGAGGAGGTCACCGCGATCTGGCGCCTGCCGCGCACCGGCGAGGCGCAAGTGGTGGCCTCCGCTGCCGCGGGCCTGTCCCTGCTCTCGGTCGCCGCGGACGGGACCATGCTCGCGGCCACCAGCGTGCTGCCGGGCAGCAGCCTCGAGGAAGATGCCGAGCGCCGGAAGGTCCGCAAGGACGCGAAGCAGACCACCATCTGGCACACCGGGATGCCGATCCGGATGTGGGACCACGAGATCGGCGACGAGAGCCGCCGGCTGGTGCTGGTCTCCGCCGACGGCGACCTCACCGATCTCACCCCGGGCGTCGGCACTGTGACCCTCTACGCCGCCTCCGCGGACCTCTCCCCCGACGGTTCCACGGTCGCGACCTCCTGGACCCAGCGGGTGCGCGGCGGCGAGACCCGCAGCTCGCTCGTGCTGATCGACACCGCGACCTTGCGCCGCAGCGTGCTGCTGGAGGCGGACGAGTCCGCCCAGTACGGCTCCCCGCTGTTCTCCCGCGACGGCCAGAGCCTGGCCGTGATCCGCTCGACCGCCTCGTCCCCCACCGACACCAGTTACAGCCGCCTGGAGATCCACCCCCTCGGCGGCGGCGAACCGATCACCGCGCAGCTCGGCGATCTGAGCATCACCGACCTCGAATGGGCTGCGGATGGCACGCTGCTGGTGGCCGGAGACCTGCATTCCTCCGGCGCGGTGCTGCGGGTCGATCCGGCCACCGGTGAGGCTCGCACGGTGGTCGGCGACGGGGTGTTCTCGTCGCTCACCGCCACGGCGGACGGCGCCCTGTTCGCACTCCGCAACGACGTGGCGACCCCGGCCCGGCCGGTCCGGATCGGTGCCGACGGCAGCACCGCCGAGCTGTCTGCTCCAGGAGCCGTTAGCGCACTGCCGGGCACCCTGGAATGGGTCGAGACGGACGTCGACGGACTCACCGTGGGCGGCTGGCTGTGCGTCCCTGCGGGAGCATCCGACGAGACCCCGGCGCCCGTCATGCTGTGGATCCATGGCGGGCCCCACGGTTCCTACAACGCCTGGAGCTGGCGCTGGTGCCCGTGGCTCGCCGTCGAGCGCGGCTATGCGGTGCTGATGCCCGACCCGGCGATGTCCACGGGCTACGGGGATGCGGGGCTGAACCGCGGCTGGCCGCGTCGTCCGGACGTGGTGTTCCACGAGTGCGAGACCCTCTTCGATGCGGTGCTCGAGCGCCCGGACCTCGACGGCTCCCGCACGGCGATGCTCGGGGCGTCGTTCGGCGGCTTCATGGCGAACTGGATCGCCGGACACACCACGCGCTTCGATGCGATCGTCACCCATGCGGGGCTGTGGGCGCTGGACCAGCAGCACCGCACCACCGACGCCGCGGCGTCGAAGATGCGCGTGCACCGCCACGAGAACGAGGACCCGGACTGGTACCGGGCCTTCTCCCCGCATCACGAGATCGACGCGATCACCACCCCGATGCTGATCACCCACGGCAACCGCGACTATCGGGTGCCGATCAGCGAGGCGCTGCGGCTGTGGTGGGACCTGGTCTCCACCTGGGATGGCGAGCCGCAGGACATGCCGCACCGCTTCCTGCAGCTGACCAGCGAGAACCACTGGGTGCTCACCCCGTCCAATGCGCTCGCCTGGAACCATGCGGTGCTGGCGTTCTGCGATCAGCACGTCCTCGGCGCCGAGCCGATCCCGGAGGTGCTGCCCTGGTGACCGCGGAGCTGACTGCTGCTGCTGGACAGCGTCAGTTCAGTGTGCCGGTGAGCCTGTCGCGGAACTGGGTGGAGTGCTCGTCCAGCCCGGTGAAGCGCACTTCGATGCCGTGGTCGGCGTACTTGGTCTGCACGGAGTCGAGCACGGCGACGGTCGAGGCGTCCCAGATCTGGGCTGCGGAGAAGTCGATGGTGACCTGCGGGGGGTCCTGGGCGTAGGTGAACTGCTCGACGAGGTCGTTGCTGCTGCCGAAGAAGAGGGGCCCGCGCACGGTGTACGTCGCCTCCCCGTCGGTGACCAGGCGGTGCACGCTGGTCACGTGCGCGATCCGGCGGGCGAACAGCACCATCGCCAGCAGCGCCCCGGCGGCGACGCCGATCGCCAGGTTGTTCGTGGCCACGACGACCACCACGGTCGTGACCATCACCAGGGTCTCCGACCACGGCATCCGCTTGAGGGTCGCGGGGCGCACGCTGTGGAAGTCCACGGTGGAGACGGCCACGACCATCATCACCGCGGCGAGCGCGGCCATCGGGATCGCCTCCATGAGGTCCGAGAGCACGGTGACCAGGATCAGCAGCATCACCCCGGCGAAGAAGGTGGACAACCGGGTGCGGGCCCGGCCGAGCTTCACGTTGACCACGGTCTGCCCGATCATCGCGCAGCCAGCGATGCCGCCCCAGCAGCCGGCGAGGATGTTGGCGACGCCGAGCGCCCAGGATTCGCGGCTCTTGTGGGAGCGGGTGTCGGTGATGTCGTCGACCAGCTTGGCGGTCAGCAGGGTCTCCATCAGGCCCACGAAGGCGACGCTGAGGGCGGTGGGGAGGATCAGGCGCAGGGTGTCGAGGTCCAGCGGGACGAGCAGCGGGGTGATCCCGGGCAGCCCGCCGGAGACATCGCCCTGGTCCCCGACAGTGGGGACGGAGAGGTTCGCGAACATTGCGATCGCGGTGACCAGCACGATCGCGACCAGCGGGGCGGGCACAGCCTTGGTGAACCGCGGCAGCAGCAGCACCACCAGCAGGGTCAGCGCGAACAGCGGATAGACCATGACCGGCACGTCGAGCACGTGCTGCAGCTGGGCGGCGAAGATGAGGATGCCCAGGGCGTTGACGAAGCCGATCATCACCGAGCGCGGGATGAACCGCATGATCCTGGCGAGCCCCAGCACCCCGAAGAGGATCTGGATGATGCCGGCGAGGATCACCGTCGGCAGCAGGTATTCGACACCGTGGGTGCGCACCAGCGGTGCGACCACGAGGGCGACGGCGCCCGCGGCGGCCGTGATCATGGCGGGGCGGCCACCGAGGATCGACATCGAGATCGCGAGCACCACCGAAGCGATGAGGCTGACCTTCGGGTCCACGCCCGCGATCACCGAGAACGAGATCACCTCGGGGATCAGCGCGAGCGTGGTGACCGCTCCGGCGAGCGCCTCGGTGGTGAGGAGCCGCGGGTTCCGCAGGGCCTGCATCGTGGTGGGGCTCGACGTCGAGGTCGAAGCCGGTGTCGGGGTCGGTGTCACGCCCGTGATGCTATCGGCGTCGCACGTCCCTCGCAGGTGCGGTCCGCTTCTCGGCGCACGGGGTCACAGCGGCCGGGTCTACGCTGGTGGATCCCACCCCGTCGGCCCTGCCGACGGTTCTGATCGGACAGAGGATCCATGACTCCACGCACCCGCCGCCGCTTCGACGCCACCTGGCTGCCCTTCGGCATGATGATCGGATTCACCGTGGGGATCGGCATGGGTCTCAGGGTGATCGACAACGTCGTCTTCGGCGCCATGATCGGCTTCGCCCTCGGCGCCGCTCTCGGCATCGCCCTCGGATTCCGCGACCCCCGACGCTCGGGCGGCGGAGTGGACGCGGAGGATGCCGCCGATGAGCAGTACCGCCGCGAGCATGGGGATCCGATCCCGCGGCGCCGCGACTCCGGATCATCGCCGGGCCAGGACCCCTCATGAGGACCGCGAGCATCGCACGACGCACCCGCTCCGCCCTGGCGCTCGCCGCCGGCACGGCCCTGCTGGGCCTCGGCGCCTGCGACACCGACGCCGGGGACGGCCCCGAGGAGACCTCTGCCGCACCCTCCACGAGCTCCGACGACGGCTGAGCGCAGGAGACGGATCCGACCGGCGAGGACTACCTGGCGTCCGACAACGACGGCACCGCCGAGTGCGAAGCCGAGCTGGTGCTCGAGCCGGGAGCCGCGGCCGTCGGCTGCCTCGGCCCCGCGAGCACAGACCGCATCGAACCGAACCAGGAGTGGATCGCTCATGCGGTCATGGTCCCGTCCGGGTCCGGCTTCCAGAACGGCTCGAGCGTCGCGGTGCTGTTCTCCACCGGCACCGAGCTGCCCCAGGAAGCGGATGACCTGCTGAACGAGAACGTCGCCCTGACCGGCCTGGGCTTCGGCTCCGTCGACGGAATGGACGCGCTCAGCGCCGACGACGTGGCAGCGAGCACCCTGGACTGCGAGGCGAGGACCGCCGACAGCACCACCTGGGACCTGGTGCTCGCGCCCGGCACCTATCTGGACAACGACCACGGTCTGCTGGTGGGGATCGATCGCACGAGCGATGACTGACGCCCCTGGACCGAGCACGGTCAGGTCGCTCACCGGCAGTGGCTCGATCTACCCGGGCACGGCTATCGTGTCAGGGGCGTCGGGCGATTCCCGCCGACGCCGCGGCCGGGACGACCCGGGCGACGGATCCGCCTGAGGACGGCCTCACAGGAGGACTCTCCCGACATGCCGTCGCACTCCCCCGCGCCCGCCCCGGACGGCCGCAGCACGATCCGCACCATCCTCACCCCCGGCGCGGTCCTCCGCCTGGTGCTCGGCTGGGCCGCCGTCGGCGTGCTGACGCTCGCCGCCCCGCTGCTGGCCGCTCCCCTGCCCTCCCCCGTGCTCACCCTGGTGCTGGCAGCGATCGTCGCCGTGATCGTGGTCGCCGCCGGCGGCGTGGTCCACCAGGCCGAGGCGCTCGCGCGCCGGCTCGGCGACCCGTACGGCACGCTCGTGCTGACGCTGTCGATCGTGGTGATCGAGGTGGCGCTGATCGCCGCGGTGATGCTCGGCCCCGGCGAGCACGCCGTGATCGCCCGGGACTCGGTGATGGCGGTCTCGATGATCATCATGAACCTCGCGCTCGGCCTCTGCCTGCTGGCGGGCGGCCTGCGGCACGGCTCCCTCGCTCCGCACCGGGTGGGAACCTCCGCCTACCTGGTGATGCTCACCGCGCTGGCCGCGCTCACCTTCGCGCTGCCCGCGACGATCGGCGACGGGGGCAGCTACGCCCCGGGCCAGGCGCTGGTGATCGGCGGGCTCACGATGGCGGTGTACGCCTTCTTCCTCTGGCGCCAGGTGGGAGCCCAGGCGGGTGAGTTCCAGGAGGTCGAGCGACCCGTCGGCGTCGCCGGAACTCCCGATCCCGCGCCCGGACCGGACCCCGCCGCCCCCCAGCAGAGCGCCAGGAACCGCCCCGCACTGGGGGAGGTCCTCTCCGTGCACCGCTCAGAGCTGCTGGGCCGCGCCGCCGTG
The DNA here is from genome assembly GCF_947500705.1 of uncultured Brachybacterium sp. Lineage (GTDB taxonomy): Bacteria > Actinomycetota > Actinomycetes > Actinomycetales > Dermabacteraceae > Brachybacterium. The sequence goes on from NZ_CANMSY010000001.1 coordinate 323,025, forward strand.
CTGATCGCGACCGTGCTGCCGATCGTGCTGCTCTCGCACGATATGGCGGGCCTGCTCGATGACGGCCTGGCGCGGCTCGGGGCCCCGGTCGCGCTCGGCGGGGTGCTGATCGCGGCGATCGTGTTCACCCCGGAATCGATCACCGCGGTGCGGGCGGCGCTGAACGGGGAGATGCAGCGGGTGGTGAACCTGTGCCATGGCGCGCTGGTCTCGACCCTCGCGCTCACCATCCCCACGGTGCTGGTGATCGGGCTGGCCACCGGCACCGAGGTGGTGCTCGCGGAATCACCGAAGAACCTGCTGCTGCTCGGCGTGACCCTGGCGGTCGCCGCGATCTCGGCGAGCGCCCCGCGGACCACCGCCGTGCATGGCGCGGTGCACCTGCTGCTGTTCGGCGTCTACGCCCTCATGCTCTTCTCCTGAGCACTTCCCTGCTCAGCACTGCCTCGCTCAGCGCCGGGGGCGCCGACGGTCGAGCTCCTGGAGGCGGTCGCGAACCTCACGGCGCAGGACCTTGCCCATCTCGTTGCGCGGGAGCTCGGTCACCACGTGGAAGCGGCGCGGCACCTTGTAGGCGGTCAGCCGTTCCTTGAGCCGACGGCGCAGGTCCTCGACATCGGGGAGCAGCCCATCGGGCGTGACGATCGCGGCGACCACCTCCTCGGTGCCCAGTCCATCGACCAGGCCCACCACGGCGATGTCCTCGATGCCATGTTCCCCCCGGATCGCGTCCTCGACCTCGGAGGGGTAGACGTTGAAGCCGCCGGTGATCACCATCTCCTTGAGCCGGTCGACGATCCTGAGGAACCCACGCTCATCGACCTGGGCGATGTCGCCGGTGCGGAACCAGCCGTCATGGAACGCCTCGGCGGTCTCCTCGGGGCGGTCGCGATATCCGGAGAACACCTGCGGGCCCCGCACCAGGATCTCCCCCGGCTCACCGGGCTCCACATCCCGGCCGAGGTCCTCGGGGTCGACCAGGCGTACCTGGGTGTCGGGGAAGGGGATGCCGATCGAGCCCGGGGTGCGGGTGCTGTCCACGGGGTTGCCGCAGACGATCGGCGAGCACTCCGAGAGCCCGTAGCCCTCGATCAGCAGGCCACCGGTCGCCGTCTCCCAGGCCTCGATGAGTTCGGATCGCAGCGGCATCGCTCCAGCGATCCCGGTGCGGATCCCCTCGAGCGAGACGCCCCGCTCCTTCGCGCCGGTGACGACGCGATCGAACAGCGGTGGCACCGCGATCATCGTCGTCGGTCGCCGCCGCTTGATCGCATCGAGGATCAGTCCGGTCTCGGGCTTGGGGATCAGGTGCAGCATCGCCCCGACGCTCAGGCCCGCGTTCATCGACAGCGAACAGCCGAACACATGGAAGAGCGGCAGGCAGGCCATGAACACCTCCTTGCCCGGGACCAGGGGCGTGACCCATTCGCGGGCCTGAGTGGTGGAGGCGATCAGGTTGGCATGACTGAGCGGTACACCCTTCGGGGCGCCGGTGGTGCCCGAGGTGTACAGCAGCAAGGCGGTGTCCTCGCGCGCCGGACGGGAGGCGGCGGGTGCCGGGGCGGCCTCGCGGCGCAGCCCGGAGAAGGGAAGAGTGCCGGCCGGCGCGGGCCGGGAGAGCTGGTTCCGTGAGGCACGGGCCTTCTTCAGCGGCAGCCGCAGCAGGGCGCGCTTCCCGCGGGGCATCTCCTCGATGAGATCCACCGCGATGATCGCGCCCGGGCGCACCTCTTCCGGCAGCTCCTGCAGGGTCCCGGCCGCGGCGTTCCACACGATCGCGACCTCCGCGCGGTGGTCGGCGAACATCGGCGCGAGCTCGTGGGCCGGGTATAGCGGGTTGTGCTCGACGACGGTCGCGCCGCACCGCAGCGCGGCGTAGAAGGCTACGACGTGCTGGGGGCAGGTGGGCATCAGCAGCGCCACGGTCGATCCCGGCCCTACGCCCAGGCGGTGCAGGTTCCCGGCCACGGCCCGCACCTGGGCGGCGAGCTCGGCATAGCTCGTGCGTCGGCCGAAGAAGTCCAGCGCCGCCTGCTCCGCATAGGTCACCGTGAACGCATCGAACTCGTCGACCAGGGAACCGGCGGGATAGTCCAGATGGCGGCGCACCCCAGGGGCGTAGGCGGCGGTCCAGCCATCCTCGAGAGCGGTCATGGTCGGTCCTCAGCGGTGATGGGAGCGGGTCGAGATCAGAGTAGGCCCGAATCCTGCGAGTCACCTTCCTGCGAGTCGCCGGCGGTGGTCCTGTGGGACTCGTGTTCTGCCGCCCCCGGCGCTCGGGAGCGGGATACAGTCACAGCGTGAGTGCGACGATGCTTCCGATCCCGACCGACGCCGGTGACCTGCCGGGCCTGCTCTGGCTGCCCGAGAGCCTCGAGGAGCCGGTGCCCGGCCTCGTGGTGCTGCAGGAGATCTTCGGCCTGTCCGAGTACATGCAGCAGCGCTGCGCGGACCTCGCCGCATTGGGCTATGCGGTGCTCGCTCCGCAGCTGTTCGCCCGCCTGGACCCGCCGCTGGTGGGGCTCGAGGACTGGGAGGACTTCGACTCCTGGCTCGCCGAGGGCGTCACGCTGACCGGGCAGCTGCCCTGGGAGCGCGCAGAGGCCGACGCGATCGCGGCGCTGGGTGCGCTGCGTGCGCACGGCGCCGTGGACTCCGAGCAGGTGGGCCTGTTCGGCTTCTGCTACGGCGGTGGTCTCGCGTTCGCCGCGGCCGCTTCCGCCGCCGAGGAGCAGCGCCCGCCGTCGGTGCTGGTCAGCTACTACGGCTCCGCCCTGCCGACGCTGCTGGGACGCGCCGCCCTGGTGGGGGCCCCGAGCCTGCACCACTTCGGGACCGCCGATGCGTTCATCCCGGCGGAGCAGGTCGAGCAGATCCGCGAGGCGGTCACCATGGGCGGCGCCCGTGAGCAGGTGCGCTTCGAGCTGCATGAGGGCGCTGGTCATGCGTTCGACAATCCCCATCCGGGACTCCATCACGCCGACGCGGCCGAGTCCGCGTGGCAGCAGACCGTCGGCTTCCTCGCCGAGAGGCTGCCCTCACGCGGCTGAGCTGACCCCACAGGCGATGAGGGGCCGATCGTGAGCTGTCACGATCGGCCCCTCTCGGCATTCGGCGGCGCTCAACCGGTGACAGTCACCTCGGCCCCGGCCTTCGCCGAGGCGTAGCAGGCATCGATCACGCGGGCTCGGCGCAGCGCGAGAGAGCCGTCATGCGCGGCCCAGTCGCCGGACTGGACCTTCTGGAGGAACTCGGCGATCGCCGCAGCGTGCCGGCCGTCCTCGCCGACCACGGGCTGCAGCTCGGCGGGGATGCCGGCGACCTCGGTCCAGACCTTCAGCTCCTGGTGCGGGTGGGTGGGATCGCCGCCCCACTCGATCGTCGCGCCGCCGTCGGCCCCATAGAGGGTGACGTAGCAGAGGTCGTGCGGGATCCACTGGGCCCAGCTGGACTCCAGCAGCATCGTGCCCCCGCCGCCCAGGCGCAGGAAGGCGGTCGCGAGGTCCTCGACCTCGAAGGGGACCCCCTCCTCGACCTGCGAGATGCCGAAGCCGGAGCCCCCGCGGCCCAGCGGGCCGAACTCGGCGTGCGTGGCGGCGGATGCCGCGGTGACCTCGGGCTCGCCCATCAGGTGCAGGGCCATGTCGAGCATGTGGATGCCGATGTCCATCATCGCGCCGCCGCCCGAGCTCGCCGCCTTGGTGAACCAGGTGCCGAGGCCCGGGATGCCCCGGCGACGGATCCAGCCGGCCTTGGCGTAGTAGAGGTTCCCGAGCACGCCGGAGTCGACCACGGCCTTCAGCGCCGCGACATCCCCGCGCTGGCGGTGGTTGAAGGACACCTCGAGCACCCGGCCCGCGCGGGCCGCGGCCTCGACCATGCGGGCGGCGGCCTCGCCGGTCTGGGCCATCGGCTTCTCGGTGAGCACATGCACGCCCGCCTCGAGGGCGTGCACCGCCATCGGCTCGTGCAGGAAGGTGGGGGTGGCGATGGAGACGACGTCGAGCTCGGCCTCCGCGATCATCTGCTTCCAGTCCTGGTAGCGGCCGGGAACATCGTGCTCCTGCCCGAACTGCTCCAGCAGGTGCTCCTCCATCGCGGACAGTGCGACGAGATCGACGGTGGGGTCGGCGGCGTAGGCGGCCACATGCTGCTGGCCGGCCCAGCCCAGGCCGATCACTCCGGCGCGCAGCTTTCGCTGGGCGCCCTCCGGTGCTGCAACGGTCATAGTGCGTGATTCCCTTCGATCGATCATTCGGTCGGCTCGTGAGTTGGTCCGTCGGTCAGTCGGTCAGTCGGTCAGTCGGTCAGTCGGTCAGTGGAGAGCAGATCCAGGGGGTCTGCTCGAAGTCGGGTGAGGGCGAGCTCGATCGCCCCGCACACCACGACGTCCCTGCCCAGCGTGCTCGCTCGCAGCGCAGGATAGGGCGGGGTGGAGATCTGCGGCAGCACGTGGTGGGAGCGCTCGAGCACCGGGCCGATGGCTTCAGCGATCGCTCCGGCCACCACCACCGTCTCGACACCGAGCAGGCTGGAGAGGATCGCAGCGATGTGGGCGAGTCGGTCGCCGATCCGGTCGAGCACGCCCTGAGCGAGCAGATCCCCCTCCCGGCCGGCGGTGAAGACGTCCACCGCGCTGAGGTCCGCGCGGGGGATCTTCGCGAGCGAGGTCGAGGCCTCCTCCGCGGCGAGGGCTTCGAGGGTCCAGCGCCGGGCGAGGGCGGCGACGCCGTCGGCCCCGCGCGAGTCACCGAGCACGCCGTCCAGGAAGCGCATCTCCCCGGCCCCGCCGTCGGCTCCGCGCAACAGGTGTCCGTCGACGATGAGTCCGGCACCGAAGCGCTCACCCATCAGCAGCGCCGCGAGGTGGTCGGGCCCGCGCCCTGCGGGTGCGTCACCGAGCGCCTGCTCGGCGAGGACGGCGAGGTTCGCGTCGTTCTCGACCAGGACCCTGCCATCCAGCACATCGACGAAGCCCGGGTTCATGGCGGGCCAATAGCCCTGGTCGCCGCGGGGCGAGTGACCGGAGGCGTCCACCGGGGCGGGGACGCCGACCACCGTCAGCAGCCGGTGCCGATCCTGCGCCCCGGCCTGCTCGAGCACCTGCTCGACGAGGCCGCGCACCGCCTGGACCCGAGCCCGGCCGGCGCTCTCGTCACCTGCTCCGTCACCCCCCGAGGAGGGCTCGAGGCTGCCTTCGATCGCGCGCCGGACTGCGGCGAGTTCGCGGCCGCGGAGGTCCACCGCGCGCGCGGTGAGGGTGTGCTGACCTGCATCCACGCCGATCAGCACCGCGGCATCGGCACGCAGCTCATAGTGCCGGGCCGGACGGCCCCGCTGCACGACGCCCTCGTCACGGCCGCCGGAGACCTCGCGGAGCCACCCCGCCTGCTCGAGCTCGGCGCAGACACCGAGCACCGTGGCCCGGGTGAGCCCGGTCGCGGCCATCGCGTCGGCCGCGGTGAAGGCCTCCGCCCGCAGGGCGTGCTGCATCAGCGCCTGCCGGTTGGCGCGGCGCATCAGCTGCGGGGAGCTGGCACCCCGATCGCGGCCTGTTGACATCGTCTGCCCCACACCCCCATACTTTCGATAGGTCGTAAAGTAAATATAACACCTGTCATATCTATGACCGCATCAGACAGCGGGGCTCAGAAGCCCCCTTCCGCGAAGGAGACGGCGTTGTCATCCTCGAACGGCCCGCGCGGGCCCCTCACCCGACGAACCCTGCTGGCAGGTGCCGGCGGCGCGCTCTCCGCGGCAGCCCTGGCCGCCTGCGGCAGCGCGAGCGGCTCCTCCCAGCTGACGCTCTACCAGTCCAAACCGGAGGCGATCCCGTACTTCGGCCAGCTCGCCGCGGATTTCTCCGCCTCCCAGGAACGCTTCTCCGTCCAGCACGACATCGCCACGAACCTCTCGGCGAGCTTCGTGCGCAACAGCCCGCCGGACCTCGGCTGCCTGAACTACAACCTCGAGATGGGCCGCTTCATGGAGCGCGGGGCCCTCTCGGATCTGTCCGACCTGCCCGAGGCCGCGATGATCCGGGAGGACGTCGCCGATCTCGCCGACTGGTATCCCACCTATGAGGGCCGCACCAGCGTGCTCCCCTATTCGGTCACCGCCGCGTCGGTGATCTACAACCGGCGCCTCTTCGAGGAGCACGGACTGGAGGTCCCCACCACCTGGGAGGAGCTCCTGACCGTCTGCGAGACGCTCCAGGCGGCGGACGTCATCCCGATCTACGGGACCTTCCTGGATCCCTGGACGATCGCCCAGGGCCTGTTCGACTACACCGTCGGCGGGATGGTCGATGTGCGCAGCTTCTACCAGCAGATGGACGAGATCGGCGAGGACGTCGGCCCCGACTCCGAGGTCTCCTTCCAGAGCACCCTGCTCGAACCCGTCCAGCGGATGATGGAGCTGGTCCCCTACTTCAACTCCGATGCCCCCAGCCGCGCCTACGGCGACGGCAACACCGCGATGGCCCAGGAACGAGCGGCCATGTACTTCCAGGGGCCCTGGGCCTTCGGGGAGATCGAGAAGGCCGGCTCCGATCTGGATCTCGGCACCTTCCCGCTGCCGATGACCGACGATCCAGCTGATCTGAAGGTCCGCGTGAACATCGACCTCTCCCTGTGGATCCCGGAAGCCGCGAACGAGCAGGAGGGAGCACGGGAGCTGCTGCAGTACCTCATGCGGCCCGAGGTGCAGGACCCGTACAACGCGGAGTTCCTCGCCTTCGGCACCACCAAGGACGCTCCGGCGGTGACCGATGACCGGATCGCGGAGATGCAGCAGTACTACGACGAGGGCCGCTTCTACATGGGTGCCTCCCAGTTCATCCCGAACTCGATCCCGGCCCAGAACTACATCCAGTCGATCGCCGGCGGCGCCGACGCCGAGCAGACCCTGGCGCGATTGGATGCCGACTGGGCCCGCCTGGCCTTCCGGGAGTGATCACGCCATGACTGACCCACAAGGTACTCACCAGCAAGGGACCCACCAGCAAGGGACCCACCAGCAAGGAGCGTCGATGTCGACGACGACACCCTCTCGCACCACCGACACGGACGGCGCCGGCCGGCCCCGCTCCCCGATCGTCCACCACAAGCGACGGATCGATCCCCTCTACTACCTGTTCCTGTTCCCCTCACTCGCCCTGTTCAGCCTCGCGGTCACGCTGCCGGCGGTGCTGGGCTTCGGCTACAGCTTCACCAACTCCATCGGCTTCGGCGACTGGGAGTTCATCGGCGTCCGCAACTACATCGCGATGTTCCGCGATCAGGGGATCCTGGGGTCGTACACCTTCACCCTCGGCTTCTCCCTGATCACCGTGATCCTGGTGAACGTCATCGCGTTCGCGCTGGCGCTCGGGCTGACCTCGAGGATCCGCTTCACCGCGGTGCTGCGCACGATCTACGTGATCCCGATGGTCATCTCCGGCATCGTCATCGCCTTCGTGTTCCAGTACCTGTTCGCGAACACCGTCCCGGGCATCGGACAGTCGATCGGCTCGGACGCGCTGTCCACCTCGATCCTCGCCGATCCGGACTGGGCCTGGCTGTCCATCGTGATCGTCACCGCCTGGCAGTCGATCCCCGGCACGATGCTCATCTACATCGCCGGGCTGGTCACCATCCCCGGCGAGGTGTACGAAGCGGGATCGATCGATGGGGCGACCGGCTGGCAGAGCATCCGGCACATCACGCTGCCGCTGGTCTCCGGGTTCATCGTCATCAACACGATCCTCGGCTTCAAGAACTATCTCAACGCCTACGACATCATCGTGGGCCTGACCGACGGCGGTCCGGGCGTCGCCACCCGCTCCGTGGCGATGTCGATCTTCCGCGGCTTCGAGGGTGGCGACTACGCCTACCAGATGGCCAATGCGATGGTCTTCTTCCTGATCTCGATCGCCCTCGCACTCCTCCAGCTCCGCATCACCCGAGGAAGGACGGTCATCTGATGAGCACCACGACTCCTGCTGCCTCTGCGGCCCCTGCCGGCTCCACCCCCGATCCCTCCCGCTCCTCCGCGACCACGCAGCCGGCGCGCCGTCGGCGCCGCGGCAAGGTAGGACGCGAGCGCATCAACTGGCCCGTGACCGTGCTGCTCCTGGTGGGGGCGCTGGCCGTGCTGGTGCCGCTGTTCGTCACGGTGAACATGTCGCTGAAGACCACCGAGCAGGCGGTCGACGGCAATGCGTTCGGCCTGCCGGATCCGCTGACCTTCTCGAGCTTCGTGGAGGCGTGGAACCTCACGAACTTCCCGCGCGGCTTCGCGATCTCGATCTTCATCACCACCATCGCGGTGATCGGCGAGATCGTGATCTCTGCCCTCGCGGCGTACGCGATCGTGCGCAACTGGGACCACAGGCTGTTCCGCTGGTCGTTCTTCTACCTGCTGGCGGCGATGTTCATCCCGTTCCCGGTGGTGGCGCTGCCGCAGATCCAGCTGACCGGCATGCTCGGGCTGGACAATCCGCTCGGCGTCGCGATCCTGCACATCGCCTTCGCCCTGGCGTTCAACACACTGCTGTTCACCGCGTTCCTGCGCACCATCCCGCTCGAGCTGGAGGAGTCGATGCGGATGGACGGCGCCGGCACCTGGCAGGTGTTCTGGAAGCTGATCCTGCCGCTGCTGGGGCCGATGTGCGCGACCGTGGGCATCTTCGCCTTCATCGCCTCCTGGAACGACTTCATGATGCCGTCGCTGATCATCTCGGACCCGACCCTGCAGACCATCCCGGTGCTGCAGAACATGTTCCAGACCCAGTTCAGCAACAGCTACAACGTCGCCTTCGCCTCCTACCTGATGGCGATGGCACCGGCTATCATCGTCTACCTTTTCGCACAGCGCTGGGTGATGTCCGGCCTGACCCAGGGCGCCATCAAGTAACCCCCACTCACTCCAGAATTTCACCCACCACCCTCGATACCCGGAGGTTCTCCGAACGTGACCACTGCTCCTCTGACCGTTTCCGCTGGCCAGCAGGCCGATGCCGACTGGTGGCGCCAGGCGGCCGTCTACCAGATCTACCCGCGCTCCTTCGCGGACAGCAACGGCGACGGCATCGGCGACCTGGGCGGGATCATCTCCCGCGTCCCTTACCTGCAGCAGCTCGGACTCGACGCCGTATGGCTGAGCCCGTTCTACCCCTCGGCACTGGCCGACGGCGGCTACGACGTGGACGACTTCCGGGACGTCGACCCGAAGATCGGCACCCTGGCGGAGTTCGACGAGATGGTCGCCGCGCTCCATGGCGCCGGCATCAAGCTGATCGTGGACCTGGTCCCCAACCATTCCTCGGACCGCCACGAGTGGTTCCGCGAGGCGCTGGCCTCTCCGAAGGGTTCGAACGCCCGGGCGCGGTACATCTTCCGTGACGGCATGGGCGAGAACGGGGAGCTGCCCCCGGCGGACTGGACCTCGATCTTCGGCGGTCCGGCCTGGACCCGGGTCCCGGACGGACAGTGGTACCTGCACTCCTTCGCCACCGAGCAGCCCGACTTCAACTGGAAGCACCCCGAGGTCCACGAGGACTTCAAGCGCACGCTCCGGTTCTGGTCGGACCGCGGGGTCGACGGCTTCCGCATCGACGTGGCGCACGGCCTGGCCAAGGATCTCGACGAGGTGCTGCCGAGCAGGGCGGAGCTGAAGGCGATGCCCAAGGACGGCACCCATCCGCTGTGGGACCGCGATGAGGTCCATGAGATCTACGCCGAGTGGCGCGCGGTCTTCAACGAGTACACCCCAGCACGCACCGCCGTGGCGGAGGCCTGGGTGGAGACCCCGGAACGCCGTGCGAAGTACGCGAGCCCCGAGGGTCTGGGCCAGGCGTTCAACTTCGACCTGATGGAGGCGGATTTCGACGCCACTCACTTCCGCGACATCGTCACGGACAACCTGGCGCAGTCAGCGGTGACGGGCTCGTCCACCACCTGGGTGTTCTCCAACCACGACGGGATCCGCCACGCGACCCGCTACGGCCTGCCCCCACGGAACGGCCAGGCGGTGAAGCACGGCGCGGAGTGGGTGCTCGCCGGCGGCCCCGAGGACGGCATCGACAAGGAGCTGGGCCTGCGCCGGGCACGTGCGGCGACGATGTTCGAGCTGGCCCTGCCCGGCAGCGCCTACCTCTACCAGGGCGAGGAGCTGGGCCTGCACGAGGTCGCCGAGATCCCTGATGCGCAGCGGCAGGATCCTGCCTTCTGGCGCACCACCGCGGAGGACCGCGGCTTCGATGGCCTGGGCCGCGACGGCTGCCGAGTGCCGCTGCCCTGGACCCGCGAGGGCGAGTCGTTCGGCTTCGGCACCGGCGGCGCGCACCTGCCCCAGCCGGCGTGGTTCGCGGACTTCTCGGTCGAGGCCGAGGACGGCGTGGCGGGCTCGACCCTCGAGATGTACCGCGAGGCGCTGCGCCTGCGCAGTCAGCTGCAGAGCGAGGAGTCGCTGACCTGGGACGAGAAGCTCTCCACCGGTGACGTGCTCGCCTTCGAGCGTCCCGGCGGCTGGCTGTCCGTGACGAACTTCGGTGACGCACCGGTCGCGCTGCCGGAGGGCGAGGTGCTGCTCGCGAGCACTCCGCTCGCTTCCGACGACGGCGGCGCCGGTGGTGTCAGCACCGGTGGTCAGCAGCTGCCCGGCGCGACCACTGTCTGGCTGCGACGCATGGGAGCCTGATCTTCCGGGTCTGACCCCTGACCCCTGACCTCTCAGGCTCTGCTCCCCGAGCCGACGGCGATGCCCCGGATGTCGACCTCTGCGGTCGATGTCCGGGGCACCCTCTGTTGCGGCCATCGCGGTGGCGAGGAGCCCTCAGGGATAGGCGATGAAGTCGAGCTCCTCGAAGGCGCTGACCTCGTTCTGCCAACGGGTCGCGACGAACTGCTGGTGGTCGGGGTGCGCGTCGTAAGCGGCAAAGGTCGCCTCATCCGCGAAGGTCATCGCGAACTGGAATCGGTAGGTCGATTTTGGGCTGACCTGTCGCGAGACGGCGAAATCCTCGACTCCGTCGATCTCGCGGAGCAGTGCAGGTGCCCGGGTGAGGAAGTCCCGCTCTGCTGCGGAGTCCGAGGCGTGCACGAGGGTGAAGGAGACGGTGTGGCGGATCATCCGGTCACAGTAGTTCGAGTCCCCCGCTGAGAGGACCGGAGGGTGGCGGCGTGGGACGCGGTGATGTCCTGGCGAGTGATGTGGAGGCGCGCAGTGTCGAGGCGTGCCGTGTCGAAGCGTGCAGAGTCGAGGCGCGCGATGTCGCGGCGCGCGGGTCCCCGTCGACAGTGGGGAGCATGCTGAGAGTTCGGCCCTGACCGGGTGCCCCCGAGGAGGTCCGGCCACGCTGGGCTGTCCGACGGGATGTCCGATCTCCTGTGGGACGTCGCCCTTCGGTATCCGGCAGGTGATCGACAGTTCCGTGCCCGTGCACGGTGCGACATCGGTACTGCCGGTGACCTCACCGGCCTCGTCCTGGTCCCAGCCCTGGGCCTCTTCCTGATGCTGGCCCAGGGTGTGTTCCTGGTCCGGGCCCTGGGTCCCATCCTCATCGCTGCTCCCGGGGTTGTCGACGTGGCTGTCATCCACTGGCGCGACCGGTCCGAGCGGCGGGGCGGTGGTGATGATCGTGGTGCCGCCGTGTCCGGTCCAGGCCACCACGTGGCCGGGGAGCTCCGGATCCTCGAGGCGCTCGACCCGGGCAGTGTCCTCTTCCCTGGCGAGGTTGCAGTACGCGCAGGCACCCTGGCCGTTGTCCAGGCTGGTGGGGCCACCGTTGCTCGCCGGCACGATGTGGTCGTGGTGGCGCAGGGGCGCGTCGCAGTACGGGGCACGGCAGGAGCCATCACGCCAGTTCAGGAAGCGTTTCAGGGCAGCAGGGAACTCGCGGGCCCGAGACTCCACAGCGACCAGCTCCCCAGTGGTGGGATGCAGGAACAGACGGCGCAGGACGACCCGCAGCTGCGGCCCGTCCGGGCCATAGCGGTCCTCGGCCGGATTCTCGGGCTCGGCGAGCGCGTTGCGCAGCTCTTCTCGCAGGGCCTCGACCGGAACCGGACCGTAGCCCTCGATGTGGGCGACGTCGCCGTGATCCGGGGAGAGCAGCCCACGGTCGGTCATCATGATCCCGAGCTCGAGGGTCACCGGCTCCATGCCGCCGTCCCGCCCGAGCAGCGTGTCGACGAAGGCGTCCGCCATCAGGGCGCCGTGGCCCTGCCGTGCACCGTCGGCCCGTCGGCGTTCTGCCTCGAGGGAGAGTCGTCTGTGGACCAGCTTCGCGTCGAGGGCGGGCAGATAGGCGCTCACCGTGGCCATGCCGTGCTCTCCCGGGGTGAAGTTCACGTGCCGGTCCTTGCGCGCCCTCTGGTGCCGGCTGGCAGCGCCATGTGGATCGAGCTCAGCGATGGCCTCAGCGACAGCTTTCTGCCATCGCTTCACCCCGGCGCCGTCCATCCGCGGCAGCCGTTCGAAGAGGCTCGCGTCGACCTGGCGTCGCTGCCGGTCATCGAGCGGGCCTGTCGCAGAGGCGGCGGCGTAGGCGACCGTGGCCGTGATCTTCCCGCCGGCGAGCGCCTGGAGCATGCGGGGCATCGACCCGACGAGGCGTCGCGCCGACGTCAGGGTCCTCTTCGTCGTCGACGGCGAACGCCTGGTCGCGAGAGAGAAGTCCCGTCCGGTCCTGGCATCGGCCTGCCGGATGAGCCGATCCAGAGGTGGGAGGTAGGCGTTCTCGTGGGCAGCGTCATCGCGCGCGGCCTGCACCTGGTCACGGGTGGTCGCCTCGGCGAGTGCGACCACGGCCCGCGCTTCGAGGGCATCGAGCGAGCTGCGCGCGTCGTGGATCGTGTCGAGCAGGTTCTTAAACGCACCGCGCGGCCGCGCACCGGGCTCGAACATCTTCCTCGGAGTGGCCGCAAGCGCGGAGAGCAGGAAGTCGGTGTCCCCGATCAGCTCCGCGAGGCCCGTGGGGCCCGTCTCGCGCAGCGCAGCGAGGAGCGCCTCGGGAGCGGGATGCTCCTGCGAGGGCTCCTGGATGTTCGCTGTCGTCATGCCTCCATTCTTCCCGGCCCGTCCCGGAATCGAAACCCCGTGCGAGAAATGTGGATAACTTCCATCCCACCCCAGAAACACCACACCCTCGGACCCCGACGGCTCCCAGCCTGCATCGATGCGCGACCCATGCCTTCACGTCCGGCGGGGCCGAGAACACCGACACCGCACCAGAGCAATTGGGGATGAATATGTGGATAAGTGGCCACTGTGGAGGAACGGTCGCAATTCTCGCCACCCACCAGCCCGCCCTCTCGCCTCTCCACCCCGCAAGGCCTTGCACTGCGCGCCGCGCGGGTATCTGATGGCCTCAGACCCCACCACTCCCCCATTCGCAGGAGGATCCGATGGAGAAGCTAGACCGCGCACCGACAGCCACCGGCCCGGAGACCTCGTTCACCGGCGAGGTCCTGATGGACGCGATCCGCGGCCCACGCGGTGAGTCGCGGGCCGCGATGAACCATGTGCATTTCACTCCGGGCTCCCGGACCCACTGGCACTGGCATCCGGTGGGCCAGACGCTCTACGGGACCGACGGGATCGGGGTGGTGGTCACCCGCACCGGGGAGGTGCTCACGCTCGAGCCGGGCCGCACCATCTGGATCCCCCCGCGGGAGGAGCACTGGCACGGCGCGCTCAGCGCCTCACCGATGTCCCACATCGCGGTGCAGGAGGCCGACGAGAACGACGAGACCGTGATCTGGCTCGAGCCGGTGAGCGATGCGGAGTTCGCCCGCGCGACTAACGCCGTCGGCGCCTGATCCCTGCCGACCCCCGCGAATCTCACACCGGGAACATTTGTCGACCATCCGGTCCGTCCCGGTCGTGACCTGCAAGAACATCCCTCATGGCGCTACCGGCGAGCACCCGGAGCACCCTCTCCGGGAGGCCGTCGTCTACGTTAGTGATCCCCGCCGGAGACTCCTGCGGGCTTCATCTACCGAAGGAGATCGCCATGCGCAAGGCCGTCCTTCCCATCAGCCTCACCACCCTGCTCCTGATCATCATCATCCTGCTGCTCGTGCTCTGATCCGCACGTGCTCAGTCAGTCTGAGCAGAGTTTCCCCCGTGAACAGGGCATCGGCATCGCCGGTGCCCTGCTTGCTGTGCCGGGTGCCGGACCCCCGCGTCACCGCCGCAGACTCTGCGGACAGCTGCTGTCCGCTCGTCGCCGGACGATGGAGGCACGGCGGCGCGATGCCGCGTCCGCCGACCCGACCGCCATCCGAGCACCCCACGGAATGACACCTCGAGAGAGCCCCCCATGAGCGCCACCGTCCAGATCACGTTCGATGCCCACGACCCGCGTGCACTCTCGCTGTTCTGGAAGGAGGTGCTCGGCTATGTGCACCCGGGTCCTCCTGGCGTCGACCTCTCCCCGAGTGCCGATCCACTGGCGGCGTGGGACGAGTTCCTGGCAGCGAGCGGCGTCCCCGAGGAGCGGCGCAACAGCGCCTCCGCCCTCGAGGACCCCGAAGGAGCCAGGCCTCGGATCTTCTTCCAGCAGGTTCCGGAGGACAAGGTCGCCAAGAATCGGCTGCATCTCGATGTGCGCACAGCGTCCGAGCTGCGCGGGGACGAGCGGATGGCCGCGCTCGAGGCCCGCAGCGCACAACTGGTCGCGCTCGGGGCCACGCGGCTGGAGCGCCACGACCCGGAAGCGCCGACGAGCGTCGGCTTCCTCGTGATGGCCGACCCTGAGGGCAACGAGTTCTGCCTCGACTGACCCGGCTCGACCGAACCGCCCGAGCCACCTGAGCCGCCCGAGCCACCTGAGCCGCCTGAGCCGCCTGAGCCGCCTGAGCCGCCACCATGCCACCCGGACTGGACGCCCCCGATCCGGGTCTTGACCGCGCCCGGCGACCGTACTACTGTACTAGTCACCTAATACATTGAGACAGGGGGTCGCTGATGCAGTTCGACAGCTCACTCCCGATCTGGATGCAGCTGGTCACGGAATTCTCCCGACGGATCGTCGTCGGTCAGTGGCCCGCGGGAGCCAGGATTCCGGGTGTGCGGGCACTCGCCGCCGAACTCGGCGTCAACCCGAACACGATCCAACGGGCTCTGTCCGAGCTCGAGCGCGAGGGGCTCTGCCGCTCCGAACGCACCTCCGGCCGCTTCGTCACCGAGGACACGGACCGGATCGACCGACTGCGAGCCGACCTCGCCGAAGAGGCCGCGGACGACTTCATCCAGCACGCCCGAGGCTTCGGCATGGGGCGATCGCAGGCCCAGCAGCTCCTCACCGAGAGATGGAAGCACCATGACCACGACAGCAACGGCAGACCCCAGACCGAGGGAGCCTGAGATGACCACCCCCGCGCAGAAGCGGCACCCTCTGATCTCCACCCGCGGGCTGACCAAGACCTTCGGGCAGGTCACCGCGATCGATTCGCTGGATCTCGAGCTCGACGGAGGTCGGATCGTCGGCCTGCTGGGTGAGAACGGATGCGGCAAGACCACGCTGATGAAGATCCTCGCCGGCGTGATCAGCGACTACCAGGGAGAGGCACGGATCGCCGGCCTGGTCCCGGGCCCGGCGTCGAAGGCGAAGGTCTCCTTCCTCCCCGACACGAGCTTCCTGCCCGACGGGGCTCGAGCGCGCTACTGCGTGGATCTGTACAGCGACTTCTTCGAGGACTTCGACGCCGCCAAGGCCCATGAGCTGCTGCGGTTCTTCGGGCTCGACGAGTCGATGCGCCTGAAGGCGATGTCCAAGGGCATGCGGGAGAAGGTCCAGATCGCGCTGGCGATGTCCCGCAGGGCCGAGGTGTTCCTGCTCGACGAACCGATCAGCGGCGTGGACCCCGCCGCCCGCCAGATCATCCTCGACGGGATCCTGGGCACCCTCGAGGAGGACTCGCTGCTGCTCATCTCCACCCACCTGATCCACGATCTCGAGCCGATCCTCGACTCGGTGGTCATGATGCGGCACGGCTCCGTGGTCCTCGCCGGCGAGGCCGACGACCTCCGCGCCGCGCACAGGGCCAGCCTCGATGACATCTTCAAGGAGACGTACCGATGATCACCACACTCATGAAGCACGAATGGCTGCGCACGCGCGGTCTGCTCGGCACCATCGGCGCGATCGTCCTGGTGCTGGTCGCTGCAGGCACCGCGCTGACCGCCACCGGCTGGCCCGGGATCTCCCTGATCGGGATGCTGATGGTGGTGGTCCCGCTCGTCGCTCTGGTCCCCGCGGCACAGATAGCACTGACGATCCACTACTGGCAGTCCAGCTACAGCCGCACCGGGTACTTCACCCAGTCCCTCCCCGTGCGCGGGCCGACGATCTATGCGGCCAAGCTGCTGTGGGCGCTGCTGATCTCGTTCGCCGGCCTGCTGGCATCCGTCGGCCTGCTGCTGGCCGCCTGGCCCGTGCTCGCCGGGCAGCTGGGTGCCGAGCGCAACCCCTTCTCGATCATCCAGCAGATGTGGAGCTCCGGCGCGGCGGTCGCCTCGACCCCGCTCCTGCTCGCCGGCATCGTGCTCTTCGTGGGCATGATCCTGGTCTGGCCGATCCAGTACTTCTTCGCCGCCTCGGTGGGCAGCGAGACTCCGCTGAACCGGCTCGGCCTCGGAGGTCCCGTGGTGGTCTTCCTCGGCCTCTACCTCGCCAGCCAGGTCCTGACGTTCCTCGGGATCGCCGCCCTCCCCTGGGGGATCGGGATGACCGACGGGCAGCTCGGGGTGGTGCAATGGTCCGTGTTCGCCGAGATGGCGGCGGGGTCCGCCAGCACGAACGACATAATGCCGATCGGGTTCGTGCCGGTGATCCTGCTGGTGACCCTGGCGTGCCTCATGCGCACCGTCCACTCCTGGAGGAGCAAGGTCAGCCTCGTGTGAGGTCGAGGATCATGATACGGAGGGCCGCCCAGACCCGGGGGTGGCCCTCCGACTACGCTCGGGAGCACCAGCCCCGCGTCCCGAGGAGCACCACGATGTACCACGGCACACCCCTGCGCGAGGCTCGCGTGCTCATCACCGGCGGCGCTCGGGGGCTCGGCCGCAGCATGGCCCTGGAGGCCGCACGGCGCGGGGCGGCGGTGACGATCTGGGATCTCGACCTGGAGCGCAGCGAGGCCGTCGTCGCCGAGCTCACCGCCCTGGGCGCCACCGCGTCGGCCGCCCGGGTGGACGTCACCGACCGTGGGCAGGTCGCCGCCGCCGCGCTGGAGGCGGGCGCGCAGGATGTGGTGATCAACAACGCCGGCATCGTCACCGGCAAGCGGCTGCTGGAGGCGAGCGATGAGGACATCGAGCGCACGTTCGCGCTGAACACCCTCGCCCTGTTCTGGGTGACGCGCGCCTTCCTGCCCGGGATGCTCGAGCGCGATCGCGGGACCGTCGCCACCATCGCGAGCGCCGCGGGGCTGGCCTGGGTCGCCCGGCAGACGGACTACTCCGCGAGCAAGTGGGCAGCGATCGGATTCACCGAATCGCTGCGCGCAGAGCTGCGCACGGACTCCCGCGGCGTCGGCACCTTCGTGATGGCCCCCTTCTACATCGACACCGGCATGTTCGAGGGGGCAGCCACGACGTTCCCCCGTCTGCTGCCGATCCTGAAGGAGCAGGAGGTGGCACGCCGGGCGATCACGGCGATCGAGCGCGGGACCGAGCAGATCATCACCCCGTGGCTCGCCCGGCTGCTCCCCGCAGCCCGGATCCTGCCGGTGCGGCTGTTCGATCGCGGCCTGGATCTGCTGGGCATCAACCACTCGATGGACGGGTTCGTGGGGCGGAGTCCGCCCAGTGCGCAGGGTTCAGGGCGAGCAGCACGACCGGCACCATGATCACGGCGGCGAGGATGCCGAGCACGGAGAAGCTGGTGGCGACCATGAGCGGGCCGGCGGCGAAGGCGACGATCGCGCCCAGCAGGTTCGACAAGGCGTCGGCCCCGCCCTGGGCGGAGGCCCGTGAGCGGTCCTGGACCACCGTGCTGAACAGTGCGGACGCGGCGACGTTCATGAACGACCAGCCCAGGCCCAGCAGCACGAGGCAGAAAAGGACCCCACCGGTGGTCCCGGAGGCGAAGATCGCGGCGAGGAGCGACAGGGCGAACAGCAGGATGCCGAGGCCGACGGTGGCGCGGTGGCCGGCGCGGTCCACCAGGATCCCCACCACCGGGGAGAGGCCGTACATCCCGACCACGTGAAGGCTGATGGTCAGGCCGACGAGGGTGAGCGAGCCGCCCTGGTGTGCGATGTGCACCGGCGTCATCGTCATCAGCGAGACCATCACGACCTGCGAGGTCAGCAGCGCCACCAGGGCGGTGCGGGCGCGGCGGTCCGCGCGGAGCTCGGCGACCATCGCCCGGAAGCGTGCGGCGCGGCCGGCACGGACGTCGGCGAGGGGGCTGCAGCCGACGGGGACACTGCCGACGGGGGCCTTCGGGACACCGGCCACCAGGGCCTGCTCGCTCTCGAGCGCCGCCAGCCGACCGGCGAGGACCTGCAGCGGATCCGGCCGCAGCAGCACGAGCACGAGGGTGCCGGCCAGCAGAGAGGCCACTGCCGCGAGGAGGAATGCCGCGGCGTAGACAGACAGTCCGGTCATGGCGCCGAGCGCCTCCCCCGGAATTCCGAGGTTCGGGCCCAGCACGTTGCCGATCGCGCCCATCCACACCACCAGGGAGAGGGAGCGGGCGCGGGTCGAGGGGGCGGCGAGGTCGGTCGCGGCGAAGCGGGACTGCAGGCTCGCGGCGGTTCCGGCGCCGGTCATCAGGAGCCCCAGGAACAGCGGGACGACGAGCTCCCTTTGCGCCGCCGCGACCAGCAGCGCGGCGCCCGCGGCCGCGACCCACCAGCCGGTGGTCAGCGCAATGCGTCGGCCGCGGCGGGCGGCGAGGTTGCCCAACGGGATCCCGAGCAGCGCGGCGCCCAGGGTCGAGGAGGTGCGGGCAAGACCCGCCCAGGCCTCATTGTCGGCGACCTCCCCGGCCAGGAGGATTCCGATCGAGGGGGTGACGCCGAGAGCGATCGTGCCGAGGATCTGTGCGAGCACGAGCACCACCAGGGTGCGGCGCTGCTGCGGGTCATGGGGAACGGCCGCAGTCCCCCGCGATCCGTCGGCCGCCGATGCTCTCACCATGCTCTCCCCTGCCGAGCCCTGATCCGTGCGGCGCAGCGCCGACGCCGTCCCGCTGGGGACACAGCTCGCATCGTAGAAGGTGCGTCCACTCCGACAGGCTGCCTACCAGCGCGCGGAGGACCGCTCAGGCGAGCTTCTGATGCCTGCTCACGGTCGCCCAGAACACCGGCACCTCGATCTCCTGGATCTCGCCACCCTCGGCGTGCTCTTCGAGGTCGTCGGCGATCGCGTCGACGTCGTACCCCTGCGCCGAGGTCTGCGCGTCCCCGCTGGCGATCGTCGCGTGGATATAACTGATCAGGCTGTCGCGGTCCATGCTCGCTCCTCCGGTCGACGGTGGGGAGACTCTAGCGCCTGGGACCGGCAGGCGAGGGTGCCATCCCGTGCGGGACCGAACGGTCATTTCCAGTGACTGGGCACGGAGCCGCTCCCTAGGGTGGGCGGAGGGTCGAAATCCTCTCCAGCAAAGGGGAGGTTCCCCGACAGCGGCCCGGGCGCTCCGCTCTCCTGCGAGGGAGCGGAGCGCTTCGACGCGCTCCCCCTCCATTGCGCTCACGCGCGATGCTGCTCGCCCTCAGCCGCGCAGCGAGCTACTGCTCGAAGTACGTCGTGGCGTGAGCGCCGTCAAGCGGAGAGACCATTTCCTGGGCGACGTCGCGAAGTTTCATGTTGCGGTGGTTCGACGCGTCCCTCAGGATGCCCATCGCCTTCTCCTGGCTGCACCGGTTCTGGCCCATGATGATCCCCGCAGCCAGATTGATCACGGTGCGCGAGGACATGGCCGTGCGCAGATCCTCCTCCGCATCGCGGTGCCTGGCCAGACGCACCGCAAGACGCAGGGCGCTCGATCCCTGGAGCACCTCGTGACGGATCAGCTCGATGACCTCGGGAGTGAAGTCGTGCGGCGAGGCCGAGTAGACGTTCAGGGCGGCCCGGGCCTCTCCATGCAGCTCGAAGGGGATGCCGAGCACCGACCGGACGCCTTGCTCCGCGGCGACGGGGAGATAGTCAGGCCAGCGCGGGTCGTCCAGCACATCGCCGACGCGAATCACCGTGTGCTCGCGCATCGCGGTCATGCATGGCCCATCGGTGAAGCTGTTCTGAAGTTCGTCGAGCGCTTCGGCCTGCACACTCGAGGCCGCGGCGGTGCCAGCTTTCCTCTTGCGGAGCAGACTGACCGCGCACCACAGCGGCTGCGCACTCTCGGGGATCCTGTCGGCGAGCAGGGAGAGGAACTCCTGCAGGAACGTGGTGATGTCGTCGCTGTTCAGCAGGAGGTCGTGCAGGTCCTCGTCGGTGTGCGGGCCGGTGGTGTTCGTCGAGTTCACAGATCCACCCCTCAGTCGGAGTCCGGACATACGCCGAGCTCGCGTTCGTCCCACTGTATCCCCGCACCTGAGCGGAACGGGCCCTTCCCGCCCCGCGCCGCAGCAGCCCGTCGCCCGAACACCCCCGCTCGCCGGCCGTCAGGCCGAGGGCGGGGGCGCTGCTGGCGTACCCTCCCGCTGCTAGAGAGGGAGCACCTGGAGTTCGGTGCGGGGCGGCGGCTGGATTGGTCGTGCCAGCAGACGACAGACGTGTCCCCGCACTCTCGGCGGAGCGTGGGGCGCGACGATGCTCAGCACGCGTGAGAGCGCACGGAGTCGAGGATCTCGGCGATCGCTAGGTTGTCGTCGCCGCGCGTTGTCGCCCCCACCCGCCGGGCCGGAGCGCTGACCAGGACAGGATCCCCCGCGCTCACCGGGGAAAGGCCGGTCATGTCAGCTTGCCCGTCATCGGGTGGGCCCGGAGGGGATCGAACCCTCGACCCGCGGATTAAAAGTCCGTCAGAACGCTCGTAGCCGAGCGCGGTCAAGCAGGTCAAAACGCTCTCGCCGCCAGATAGTGCCTGCCGGACGCCATCGCGTTGCTGTCAGGGTTGCTGTCAAAGTGCGGGTAGCCGACTACTGATAGCCGCCACCAGACCGAGGACAAGCTCGATAAGCCGTGAAGCTGTCCTGATGCGGTTCAGTTACGGAACACGTACCCATCCGTCTGCACCATGCGCGATGATGTCACCATGCCCCTACTGATCGCGACGGTGACATCCAGTGCCGCCCGCACCGAGGACCTGAGACTGGTCAAGAGGAGCGACGCCCGCGACTCGGAAACGTCGGCTGGCAAACCGCTGCTCCTCGGGCATCTCGATCTCATTCGCCTCGCTTCGTTCGCTATCACCAATGAATTTTCCGTTCTCTCATTCTTACTCTTCGACAGTTCGTTCGGACTGCTACCCCCAGAGGATCAAGAGCTAACCAACGATGAACTGCTCGCAACCTTGCGCTCTTATGGACAATCCGAGCTTATTGCTCAGCTCGAAGACGAATTTCCGAACCTCACCATTGTCGGCATAAAGATTCGCCACAATCTCGATGGGGCAGTACTTGACATCAAGAAAAACGGCTTCGTCTCCACCCAAGCGACGGCAAGCGCCCAGATGTTCATGACCAAAGCATGGCGCGAACTGAGGCTAAAATGAACATCAGCCCCATGCGGATTGTCGGCGAATCCATCAAGATAAGCGTCGGAATCTTTGCCGTT
This sequence comes from uncultured Brachybacterium sp., assembly GCF_947500705.1. Lineage (GTDB taxonomy): Bacteria > Actinomycetota > Actinomycetes > Actinomycetales > Dermabacteraceae > Brachybacterium. The sequence continues at coordinate 344,739 of NZ_CANMSY010000001.1, forward strand.
ACATGGATAGAGCCATCGGTTGAGGCGATGTTTAGCTGGGCGCCGGAGGCCTTTCACTATCTCGTTGCGGCAATTATCGCCGCCACGCTCATCGTGGTGCTATCTCATCTTTTCATTGGCATGCCTCGAATAAACATTGAATGGAGAGACGAGCGCGAGAATACACCAATTAACGCACTCGTCGCTCGACACAAAAAGAGAACTAACCTGTCTCAAAAGTTTGATCTATCCATTCAGCCAGCAGCGACAAGTGTTGCCGCAAACTGGGTTGCGAGGCGGCTGCTACTAAAGTACCAGCCGAGACTCGCTATTACTTTCGGGACGGCCCCTGAACAGATCGACATCATCTACTACGAGCCGAGTTCGGAGCAGCGAATCGAGCCTCACGAGGATGGGGCCGGAATGTATGTCAACGCAAACATTCCGTTGCCGCGCGAAGGAAACTGGATCTGGGGGCAGGTGACCTGGGAGCTCACCGGTAACATATCCGGCGAGACACGATTCCAACTTTCGCATCGCTTCGAACACCCAAGCCGCACGGGGGAACGGCTTCTGAATACCATTGTCCGCGTCAACACAAACGCGAAAACCTTCCACATCGAAAGGATCTGAGTATGCCCATTTTCAATCAGCCTACCAGCAGCTTGCGTTCCGCGTCGGCGGCTACAAGACTTACGCTAAAGCAAATTCTCGACCGAATGACTTCAGTTAAGCCTAATTTCGAGACACGGGCTGGCGGGTGGGCAAGCCTCAGCGAGGAAAACGTACAGCTCGGCTCCTACGGCGCAAAACCACCCGAAAGCGCACCCGAAATACGGGACGCCAAGCCACCGTTGCCCGAGCTACTCATAGCTCGCTTCTACTTCTGGGATAAGGTCTCCGAGGCGCTCTCAGAGATTGTCGGGGACCCCGATAGTACATATCGACTGAACGCCATAGACGTCGCCCTCAGTAAAACTTCCGACACATCTCTTTCAATCCTGCTATCCACCCGCACTCCCGCGTTTCTAAACAAGAAGGGCGGAGTGCTGGAGTCGCTCGCAAAAATAATAGACCCGGATGCTAAGCGATGGCGAGACGTCATCTCGATGGACAGTGACCATCATCGCTTTTCCGATGCCGACATATTTCTATGGCTCGCGTCCCGGTCGATAGCGGGAGGCAAACTCGACCCACAGATTACGCTTACTCACATATCGGGCATCTCCGGAACTGATTCGGCAGCAAGGACCGCTGAACTGCGTTCAGGCATCGATTTCGACCGTTCAAACTTCTTGACCTCGGTGGCCGAAGGCGACACCTTAGGGCCTGTCGACCTCAACATGACGATTAGCCGAGCACATGGAAACGAACATTACACTGCCGTCATTTTCCTAGACGGGGGTTTCAAGATTAAACGAAGCGAAACCTATATACCAGGAATCCTCGATGGCGGAGAGCTTATGCTCGCGGCTAACGTTTCCATGGCGCACGATATCCTTCGTCGCATCGAACATGCGTACATCGCAGACGGACCACACTGGAAGACAGAACGTGAAGCGGTGATTGAGACGGCAATCAAGGACCTTCGGGACAGATACGAGCTCGCACACAAAGCCTTGGAGGATGCCAAAAAGCGGAAACCTGAGGCAAGCTAGATTCGCTCCGTAGGTGAGGCAAGGAGAGCCGGCCGGGCTCGCAGCGAAGCGAGGACACCGGCCGGCCCTCCTTGCGCGCGGCGTAGCCGCCTTGAAGGAGTAGGGAAAGTTCTCACGCTTCCATCTGACTGGTCCACCGCGCCACACACCACCACCCCGGAGATCACCGTGCGTTTACGAAATGTTGAGATTAGCGGATTCCGCGGATACGCTGAACCCACATCAATAAGCATCGACGAGAGCTTCACTGCACTAGTAGGAAAGAATGATGCGGGAAAATCAACAGTCTTGGAGGCGCTGGACATATACTTCGGCAACTCGAAGCCCGAAGTGTCCGACTTTTCCATCGGGGGTGAGTCGCCAATACGGATCGTTTGCGAATTTGACACCCTCCCTCAAGAGCTCATCTTGGACACTTCGTACGAAACAAGTCTTGCGGACGAGTACCTACTGAATGATAACGGCCTTCTATCCTTCGGGAAAGAGTGGACTCGATCCAAGGCGGGCACTCCGTCGCTTTTCGTAATAGCCAACCACCCCGAACTTGATACTGGCGATGAGCTTATAACCCTAAGTAAAGCTAACCTGATCAAGGTTGCGAACAGTCTCGAAGTAGACTCTGACACAGTTTCTGATAAGCGAACCAATTCCGCGTACCGAAAAGCGGTCTGGGACTCCACACTCCATAGTGGGCGTGCTGAACTTACATTGCGCCAAGTACCATTGGAGGCAGTCGACGCCAAGAAGGTCGGAGAGCAGCTTAACCTCGCACTTCCTATCTACCAGCTATTCAAATCTGATCGAGTGGGGACCGAGAAGGATGACCTCGCGCAGGATCCAGCTAAAGCCGTGATTCAAGATGTCCTCTCGCAGCATCAAGAGACACTCGACGAACTCTCTGCGACGATGCACGGAGAAATTTCAAGGCTTCTCGGTGAAGTAGTTGCTAAGCTTGGAGAGGTGGCACCAGACTTGGCTGATGCACTTTCTCCCGCCAACATGAAGCCAAATTGGTCTAAGGCATACTCTGCTCTAGAGTTTGTTGACGATAACGGAATCCCACTCTCTAAGCGCGGCTCTGGAACTCGGCGGTTGGTGCTTTTTAGCTTTTTTCGGGCAAATGCCGAAGATTCACAATTCTCTGAGAACAATGGTTATCACCGAGGGATCATAACGGCTGTAGAAGAGCCCGAAACGGCGCTCCACGCCGACCTCCAACTCGAAACCCTTGGAGCATTGACCGAACTCGCCTCCCACGAGCATCGACAGGTCCTTATAACCACGCATAGCCCGAACCTGGTGAAGGACGTACCATTTCAGTCCATTCGCTACATCCGACGAAACGCTTCTTCTCGCGAGGTTATCGACGCTCGAACTGACGAAGACGGCGCGCGGCTTATTCGCGAGCTAAACTACTCTCTCGGAATACTTTCGGATCATAATGTGCGATGCTTCCTACTAATTGAAGGTATCCGCGACATTGAGAGCTTCACCGCATTCAGCGACGAGGTGGCCCTGCAGCTCGACGACCCCACTTACTCATTCTCCCAGATGAAGCGCGACGGAAAAGCCTCGCTCATTTCCCTCGGAGGTGGCGCTAGCGCGACGCTTTGGGATGAAATGCTCGGAGCACTGAACCGCAAAATCGTCTATGTCGTCGACAGCGATAGAGAGCGCTCGAGTGCCGGATTGAAAAAAGAAGTGCTTGCACTAATTCGCGGATCGAACGAACATTCCGTTGTGCACGTGCTCGACAAGCGCGAGCTGGAGAATTATATCCCTCGAGATGAGGTAATTTGCGCTTACTCGGACATTGCGAACTTCGAGAGGGAATTTCTAGCACGACTCGATTCCGCGCTAGAATGGGATTACATCGATCTTCCGGATCTTTGCGCCCAGGCGGTCCATGCAGCTTCCGCGACCGAGGGGAATATCGAATGGGACGCCCTTGACAAGGGTAAGCGCGACAGGGCACAGGGCCGAGCAAAGAGGCGACTTGCAAGACTGTTCGGAAGTTCAGTTCTTGTTGCCGAAGAAATAGCTGACAATGGCGAACTGTTTCGGATAGTCGACCTCGTTCGGGCAATAGTCTTTGACGCGCAAAGCGAGGAGTCGAAGCGGTTCATTCAAGAATTAACGACTCCCCATCCGTCGCGCGCGGTTGAGTCAGCTTCTGTGGCATCGCAGCTAGGTGGCTAAAACGCCGGGTGAGTTTGGGGTCTTCAATCGCGTAGACAAGCTCACCGTCTCTGGCTAGAGCGTTTACATCCCGGGTTCGCCCTACGGCGAACCTTCCGATGGGCGACTTGTCCAGGTTGGTGGGCTCTAACGCTTCGTCGCGCTTCCGCCGATACTGGCCAAGGCTGTGTACTGTCACTCCGGAACGTCGAAAGTGTAGTTCCACTGGAACCGGCTCGCGCGGTGCAGGCCGATCGCGTACTCGATGGGGACGCCACCGCCGTCGTACGTGCGCCGACGCATCTCGACTACCGGTTCGCCGATGCCCATCTCGAGCGACTGGGCCTCGTCGCCGTCAGGCAAGCGGGCGTGCAGCCTCTCGTTGATGCTGTGCGGTTCGTGCCCTAGATCAGTCAGGACTCGGAACGCTCCCCCATGTCCTGCTGGCCCCTGCTCTTCACTCATGAGCAGCGTGCCCTTGGCGATGCGATACGGGTAGTAGCTCACGAGGGTGTGCGTAACGGTGCCTCGAGCGTCCCGGATCACCCGCGCTCTCCGAACGACGTCCTCTCCCTCGTCGATCTCTAGCCGGCCAGCCATCTCCTCAGTGGCGGGCTCGATCGAGATTTCGGTGGACTGAGCCGCCGGCTGCCACCCGCGCTCGTCAAGGTAGGGCGCTCCGTCCTCGTCGCCTGAGGGACTCTCCCATCGGCGTCGCGAGTAGCGATCCATCCCCACCTTGCGCAGCGGGATCTGAGGCAGCACGACCGTGCCCTGACTGCGCCTCGACTGCACGAGTCCCTCGCGCTCGAGCAGCTTCAGCGCAGCAGACACGGTGTTGACGTTGACGTCGAACTCAGTGGCCAGCTCCGACTGTCGGGGCAGCACGGCGCCTTCGGCGTACTGCCCATCGCGCACGCGAGCACGCAGCTCGTCGGCGATCTGCACGAACTTGGCGACCATACGAACCTCACCTAGGGATAACTGGGACCTCGATCCTATCCCTAGTTGACAGCGACCCGTCGGCTTGCCAGTCTCAGAGCAGTAGTTATCACTAGGGATAACTACCCAGGATGCTCAACCACTAGGAGTAGACATGGCAGTCCAGACTCGGTTCCCCGTCCAGATGGAGGACGTGTTCCCCCAGGGTGCGTACATGATCGGCGAGGTCGTGGCCGCCGATGACTTCGACAGGAAGAGGGCCGGCGAGGTCGACCCTCAGCTGCGAGACAAGATCTCGGGCCAGCGTGTCTGGCAGGTCCGAGTGCTCGATCCCGACCCGGAGAGCCGGAAGGGACAGGCCGAGGCGACCGTGAAGGTCTCCTCCGACCACCAGCCGGTGCCGCCCAAGGGGCCGACCACCGGCCCCTTCCGCGCTGTCGCCTTCGAGGGGCTCACCCTCACGCCGTACGTCGACACCAACGGGAACTTCCCGAAGATCGCGTACTCGCTGAGGGCCACGGGCTTCGCCGAGGCCAAGACCTCCGCCCGTACCTCGAGCACCGAGGCGGCGTGATCATGGAGCGGAAGGCGATGCGTCTGCTCAACGTCGCAGCGATCGGGATCCTGCTCTGGCAGGTCATCCCGCTCGGCTGGCAGCTGGCGTTCGGGGGTGCGTGAGCAATGCACACCGCCTCCCTCGCCTTCCGCTTCGGCCTCGCCGAACTGCGGTGGATCGCTGCCGCTCTATGGGGTCACGTGCGCTGGTTCCACCGGTTCTGGTTCGTCGTCGCGATGTTCACCTGGCTCGCAGCCGACATCCTGGGCAGCTGGAAGCCCTTCACCATCGTCGGAGCCATCGCGCTGTACTTCGCGCTCTGGGCCCGGTTCTACTCAGATACCTACTACCGAGCCGTCTCCCGCCCGCTCGCGCGCCGCGAGCTCTGGCTGGATCTGCTCGAAACCTGGCCGCTGCTGATGGAAGAGTGCGGTCTTTCCAGGGTCGTCATCGATCGAGCGGGAGAGAAGCACACACGGGTTCCCTCGATCGCCAGCAAGCACTGGGATCGCAACCAACTCGTTCTCTTCCCCTCGCTCCTCACTGGACAGACCGTCGAGGACTTCCAGGACGTCGCCGATCGGCTGCGAACCACCGTCGGCGCAACCCATCTCCGCGTGACCGGAGAACTCTCCCCCACCCTCACCTTCAGTTTCGGCAATGCCCTCGCCGAGACCGTGAACCGAGGGCTCCCCGACCACGATGAACCGTGGGACGGTCGCTCGGTGTGGATGGGGATCGACACGACGGACGACGACTGGCGGCTCCGTATCGCGGGCACCCACACCCTCGTCGCCGGCTCCTCCGGCTCCGGCAAGGCATCGCTCGTCTGGGGCGTCACCATCGGCCTCGCTCCCGCCATCGCACGCGGCGAAGCACAGGTACACGGGATCGACCTCAAGGGCGGCGTCGAGCTGGGCATGGGCAAGGACCTGTTCACCCGCTATGCGGTCACTCCCGCTGAGGCCGTGGTGGTCCTCGAGGACGCCGTCGAAGCGATGAGCGCTCGCCTCGAGCGGATGGCCGGGAACACCCGCCAGCACATCGCAAGTGCCGATGAGCCGCTTGTCGTCGTCCTGATCGACGAGGTCGCCGCGCTCACGTCATACATCGAAGACCGCGACCTCAAGAACCGAGCCCGCACCGCAATGTCGCTGCTCTGCTCGCAGGGCCGTGCCGTCGGCTACACCGTGGTCGCCTGCCTCCAGGATCCCCGGAAGGAGACGATCCCTAACCGTGGCCTGTTCACCCAGATGGTCGGGCTTCGTCTGCGTGATCGGGAGGAGACCTCCATGGTCCTCGGTGACGGCGCTATCGCTTCGGGAGCCCTCTGCCACAAGATCCCGCTCGCCTCGCCGGGCATCGGCTACGTGGTTCCCGAGGACGGCTCCGAACCCGTCCGCGTGCGCGCCGCCTTCGTCTACGACGACCTGATCCGTGCCGCGGCCGAACGGTTCCCCGCCCCGTCGAAGATCCCCGTGGTGATCCCGGAGCCGACGGAGAAGCCGCGCAGCTCTCGGGCACGCACCCGGACCAAGCCCGACACGGAAGGAACGGCATCGTGAGCGCCAGCGATCTCTACTCCCTCGACGTGGAAGAGCCCACTGCACTCACGCGAATGCTCTCCGACGGCTTCGAAGACTGGTCAAAGCAGGTCGCCTCGACGGGATTCTGCTCCCGCCCCGTCCGCCTCTTCGGACAGGCGCGCACCTTCGATCGCAGGTCGGGACAGCACCTGAGCACCTTCGACAGTCGCAGCCCGCCCGACAGCGTCCTCTACGTCCGCTGCGGCAATCGCCGTGCCTCCCGCTGCCCCTCGTGCTCCCATGAGTACCAGGGCGACATGTGGCACCTCCTCTCCGCAGGGGTCTCCGGCGGGGACAAGGGGTCCCGGAGAGCGTCTCCGCGCACCCGCTGGTGTTCCTCACGCTGACCGCCCCCTCGTTCGGCGCCGTGCACTCCTCGACTCGCCCTGGTGCCCAGCCTCGGCCTTGCACCGTCAACGCGCCGCCGGGACTGTGCGAGCACGGCCGCCCTCGTCGGTGCACGGAGCACCACGACGTCGACGATTCTCAGGTCGGTCAGGCGCTGTGCCCGGACTGCTACGACTACGAGGGCCAGGCGGTCTGGCAGTGGCACTGCCCCGAACTGTGGAGGCGGTTCACGATCCGCCTGCGCCGCCTCGTCGCCGCTCACCTCAGCATGAGTGAGAAGGCCTCGCGGGACCTCCTCCGCGTGCAGTTCGCCAAGGTCGGCGAGTACCAGAAGCGCGGCGCGATCCACCTGCACGCCCTCGTTCGCCTCGACGGCGCCCCGTCAGACGACGACCCCTTCCCCTCTCCTGCCGTCGATGTGCCCGCCTCGTGGCTCGCCGAGCGCTGCCTCGAGGCTGCGAGCGACATCGAGGTCGATGCTCCTCCGGTCGATGGCTCCGACGGCACCCGCGTGCTCCGCTTCGGTCGCCAGGTCGACGCTCGACCCGTCCGGCGCCACTCCGACGATGACGGGGACGTCTCCCCCGAGATGGTGTCGGGCTACCTCGCCAAGTACGCGACGAAGGCAGCCGGTGATGTCGCTGTCGACGGCACTCCGAATCGCCACCTGAAGCAGCTCCGGGAGACCTGCCTTGAGCTGTGCGGTCGCGCGCTCCTGCACGAAGGGTTCTCGAGCCCCTACGCGCTTCTCGGCAAGTGGGCCGACGCCCTCGGCTTCCGCGGTCACTTCGCCAGCAAGTCCCGGCGGTTCTCGACCACCCTCGGCACGCTCCGCGATGCACGGCGCAAGTACCACCGCGACCGTGAGCAGCTCGAGACACACACAGACCAAGCGTCGACGGACGATCCACTCGACGCCGCCGAGCACATCGTCGTGCTCAACGAGTTCCGCTTCGTCGGACAGGGCTGGCTCACCCCCGGTGATGCCGAACTCGCCCGATCCGCCGCTGACGCAGCACGCGAGTGGAAGGACGCCCGACGCGCTGCACGCCAACCCCACGAGAAAGGAAAGAACCATGGACAAGCTCTGCTTCACCGCTGAGGAGGTCGCTGATCGGCTCAGCGTCTCCAAGACCCGGGTGTACGACCTGATGCGCTGCGGTGAGCTGCCCAGCGTCAAGCTCGGCCGCTCCCGACTGATCAAGGCCGCTGATCTTCTCGCGTACGTCGAGAACCTCGAGCCGGCCCCCGTCGTGGCATGAGCCGCTCGAACGGAGAGGGCAGCGTCTACCGTCGCCAGGACGGTCGGTGGACGGGTGCTGCCTATGTCCTCACCCCGGAGGGCACGCGCAAGCGCAAGGCCGTCTACGGGAAGACGCGGAAGGAGGCCTACGACAAGCTCGCCGCGCTTCAGGAGAAGTCTCGAGCCGGCATCGCCGCCACTCCGGGCCGGCTGACGGTCAAGGCGTTCCTCGAGACCTGGATGCGGGACGTCCAGGAGGCAAGGCTGAGTCCTGCGACCTTCCAGACCTACGAGGGGTACATCCGCAATCATCTGGTCCCCGTGCTGGGGGCAAAGCGGCTCGGCCAGCTCACGGCAGCGGATGTCCGCGCGTTCCTCGCGCTCAAGGCTCGCGAAGGGAAGAGCCCTGCCACCGTCAAGCAGATGCACGCCATCCTGCGGTCGGCGCTTCAGCACGCGATGCGCGAGGATCTGGTGCCCCGCAATGTCGCGAAGCTCGTCGTGGTTCCGACCCCTCCGAAGCAGGACGTCGAGCCGCTGACTCCCGACGAAGCCCGCACTCTCCTCCGGACTGCGCAGGGGACCTCCTGGGAGGCGCTGTGGACGCTGTACGTGGGTCTCGGCCTCCGTCGCGGCGAGGCGCTGGGACTGCGTTGGGGAGACATCGACCTCGACAACGGCTACCTCAACGTCGTGCAGTCCCTCCAGCGGTCACGGGGTGAGCTGCGGCTGAAGAGTCCCAAGACCGACACCTCCCGGCGTCGCGTCGTGCTCCCCGGGTTCTGCATCGACGCACTCATCCGGCACCGCACCTCCGAGCGAGAGAAGCTTGCTTCGCTCGGGCTGCCCATTGACCAGGCAACGCTCGCGTTCACCTCTCAGGCCGGCACCGCGATCGAGCCCCGAAACGTGAACCGCGCCTTCGAGGCACTGCTGAAGAAGGCCAAGCTGCGCCGGGTGAAACTGCACGACCTCCGCCACACTTGCGCCTCACTGCTTCTCGCGGAAGGGGTCGCCCCGCGCGTGGTCATGGAGCTGCTCGGGCACTCCGCAATCGCAGTCACGATGAACACCTACTCGCACGTCATCCCGGCCCTCCAGGACGAATCCGCGAAGCGAATGGACGCGCTCTTCGGAGCCGAGAATACGAATCTACGAGACTACGAGTTTCGGTAAGTACGAAACTACGATTCCCCAGGTCACCTTGCATTTTCGCGCTGATCCACTTACGTTTCCACCGACTGAATCGACAAGGAGAATCACTATGCGACACCCGCTCGTTCCCTCCCTCGAGGTCCTCGGGGCCATCGCCGTGAGCGACTTGTCCGAGCACTCGTTCTTTGGCAGCAACCCGGAGCGCGAGGACCGCACAGCGCCGCACAGCTCCGGGAGTCCGACCTATGCCACCCCCGGACTTCCGGGGCCGATCCTGTACGTCGATCGGATGCCGAGGCGGCGTCACACTGACGACAGCCAAATTGAGGTGGGCTACATCGCCGCTTGGCGCTCCCTGAAGGGCGCGTCTCAGGGAGTCTTCTTCCAGAAGGTCGACGAAGCTCGGGAGTTCATCCGTCTCGCCCGCAGAGGCATCCACACTCGCGGATCGTTCATCTTCCGCGCTGCGTCCATCACCAAGTTCAACGCTGACATCGGCACGGACGAGCACTCCCTCGTTGTCGATGCTCAGCTCCACAATGAACGGTCCGACGGCACGCCCGAGTGGATCACTCCCTGGGACGTCGACCAGATCCCCCGCACATAGAACCTCAGGAGGTTCCCCTGGATCCCATCAACCGCGCCGAAGCCATCGCGCACCGAGCCCATGCCGGGCAAACCGACAAATCTGGCCTGGACTACATCGACCATCCCCGTCGCGTCGCAGAGCGCGCAGCGCTCATCGCTCCGGCCGATCTGCGCACCGAGTGCATCGCGGCAGCCTGGCTCCATGACGTCGTCGAAGACACCGACGTGACCCTCGAGGATCTGCGCGAGCAAGGATTCCCTCAGCTCGTGCTCGAGGCGGTGGACCGGCTGACGAAGATGCCCGACGTCGCACGAACCGACTACTTCGCGGCCATCCGCGCCCATGCAGTGGCTCGAGTCGTGAAGACCGCAGACCTCATCGACAACACCGATCCGAAGCGCGCCGCGCTGCTCGACGGAACGACCAGGAGCCGGCTCGCGGACAAGTACGCAGAATCCTGGGCGCTGCTGCTCGGCGACGACTGACGATGGTCGACTTCTACCGCGTCTTCCACGACCGCCACCCCGACGAGAACGGCATCATCGTCGCCGACGACGGGGTGTCGGAGTACGCGTACGTGGCCAACACCGGGCTGTGGCACCGGGAGCCGTTCGCGGGGACCGTCGCCCTCTTCGGCGACGAGAACTATGACCGCGTTCGCATCGGGACTGAGGAAGTGTACGAACGCATCGGTCAGAGTCGACCGATCTGGAACCAGGGCTTTGGAGCGAAGGTGCTCCGCTCACGGCGACTCCAGCCCGATGCCGAGAAGCGGACCAGCTCCGACTTCGGTCTCGACCCCACGCGAGTCCCTCCCCTCGCCGACGACGCGTGGCGCCGCCTCCCGCTGGTCGATGACGCCCCCTCTCCGGAGTACGTGAGCGTCGCCGACGTCTGGAAGCAAGAATCCGAAGGCCTCGAGTGGTCGGACTGCGGCCATCGCCCGCTCACCGTCGAGCTGCGGATGGCAATCGCCGAAGAGGTCGTCGCGGTACCGGTGCCACACCGCCTCAGACACAGCGACATCGCCGCCATCCTGAAGGAGCTGTGGGGCCTGCGGACGGTCTGTCACTACTTCCGGATGGCACTCGAGACAGCGGCACTTCGAGTCAACGTGAGCGTCGACGCCAGCTACGAGCTCCCCGTCGCCCTGGCCATCGCCAAGGACTTCAGCGACCGCTGGGACGGCTGCCCGGACGAGGAACGCTCGAAGATGAAGGAAGGTCGCGATGGGTGCTGACAGCATCAGGACGTTCTTCACCGCCGATACCCACTTCGGCCACCGACTGATGGCCCTTCAGCGCGGACATGCCCCCGGCGCGGATTCCCGGGACGACGTCACACTCGAGCACGTGCGCGCTCACGACGAAGACATCGTCGCCTCGTGGAACAGCGTGGTGAGCGCTGAGGACGTCATCTGGCACCTCGGCGATCTCACCCTCAAGCACACCACCGAGATCGCGAGCCTCCTCCGACGCCTCAACGGTCGCATCCGCCTCGTCCTGGGCAACCATGACCGTGCGCATCCCCACTTCCGCGAACGGGCCATCTCCGCTCAGCAAGAGCTGCTGCGCAACGGGATCGAGTACGTCTGCACGGCAGCGCGGGTCACGGTTCCGGGAGGAAACTCGGGCCGGATCCCGGTGATGCTCTCCCACTTCCCCTACAGAACAGCCGGCCAGGTGGACCTCCGATTCATCGCATGGCAACTCGAGGCTTGCGGCGAATGGCTCCTCCACGGGCACACCCACTCGCACGCGGCGGTGCACTCCGAGCTCCCTCGACAGATTCATGTGGGGTGGGACGCCTGGCGGAGGCCGGTCAGCGAGGCCGAGATCCTCAGCCTCATGAGACGCAACTCGAGCTCTTGACGCCCGCTGAACCACAGATCATGCGATGCCTACTCGCTCACTGGCCCCGGAGTACCTCGATGCGGTCAGTGCCTCGCGAGCGCACGGGCCGACGATAGCTCTTCCGTTGCCTCGATTAGGTCCGCGCCGCGAGTGCGTATGCGAGCATGCTGTGCATGAATCGCGCCGCGCCTCTACCGCAGGACGCACCGCCGCGCTCTGCGTCTTCCCTGAAGTCGTCGCGAGAGAGCTTCTGGGTCATGCTCGCCGGCTCGGCCGTAGGGCTGGTGGTCGGATGGCTCTGGATCTCTGCCGCCTACTCAAGTCAGTACAACGGTACTGATGCAAACTTCTCGAGCACCGGCGGCTCGGGCTGGTTCCTCGGCGTCGTGCCGGTCCTCTTTGTGGGAGCGGTCTATCACCTCGCACTGCTACCGGTAGGTTTCAAGGCATACCGCACAAACGGCCTGTTGCTGGTGCTGATCGCCGTCGGCGTGTCAGCGGGGCTGTACGCGTTCCAGATCATCCCGACGGCAATGGCCTCGGGTGGACCGGAGCGCTTCGTTCCGTAGCTCAGTTAGCCCGTCGCGGTCGGCTCAGCTGTCCCTTGACGATGAGCTGACTGGCGAGTGTCTGACTGCATCAGAGCTCGAGGCCAGAGTCTGTAGAGCTGACACTTTTGCCCTTCTCCCTCGCGTAGGCGATCTCGCGCCGTGTCGCCGATCCGAGGTATCCACCTTCGCTCACCACTCGAACCTCGTCCGAGATGTCGATACGTCGTAGATGCAGTTCGCCCAGGGCCTCACGTCGTGCTGGCGTCAGTTCTTCATCGATCGCTTCGGGCGCGAGCACGATCTTCCCAAGCGCGGTGAGACGCCGCCGCTCCGACTCGAAGAGGTCCTGAAAGCGGAGGGAGCCACAGAGACAAACCACTCCTGGCCGGTCGCTGGGACCCATTTACAGATCTCCTTGCTTCGAGGATGTGAGCACAGGGGACGAAGGCTGGAAGGTCTTGCCAGATAGAGGTGTCATAGCGTCGAAGCAACACCGCCGGTCGGCTGGGGGTTGCGCGGGCAAGGTGGCGGTATGGCGCGGGCAGCGTTGAACTTCACAGGGGCCCCTGGGGGATCCGGGGGTCAGGGAACAAAGCGACGGGTACGCCAGACACCATGAAGGCGACCGCGATGGTGCCCGCCACGAGGCCCAATATTGCCCACATTCTCCCGTTGTACCGGCGACGCAGACTGACTACGCCAAGCCAAAGGGCGAGAATCGCGCAGATCAGCCCTGGAATGAACGGGATCAGCAAGAGGCTGTCCGCCGTCCCATGCCCGTTGAACACATAGAACGAGTACAGCTCTTGCCGCGCCAGCTGCGCCCAGACCGTAAGTGCGACGCCGAGACCTCCTGCGGTGGTTGACATGATGCCGAGGATGTCGAGCTTCCGCGAATCGATCGAGATGGTGATGGTCATCCATCCAGGCTATCCGAGTGCAATCTGCAGCTTGCGCCATAAACGGTCCGTTTCGACCCGGCTGCTGTCATGCCCGTCCAGCGCAGCACACACAGCCGCGTTGCTGTCAAAGCTGCTGTCAACCCCGATCCGGAGGCTTTCCCCTAGGGGAAACTTCTCTGACCTGACCTGCAGTGGGCCCGGTGGGGATCGAACCCACGACCCGCGGATTAAAAGTCCGATGCTCTACCACTGAGCTACAGGCCCGTGCCCGCCGAGCGGGCCAGATCATCTTAGCGGCGCGCGAGCGGTGCCGAGGACGCCGGGGAGCCGGGCGTGGCCCAGCTCCCCGGCGTCGGGCGGTGCACCACCGGCGCAGCGAACCCCCGGACGGCTCAGCGAGCGCTGGCCGCCTCGCGCTCGCGCACGTAGTCGCTGACGTCCACATCCTCCCAGACCTCGACGTTCTTGATCTCCGGCAGGTCGGAGGCCAGGAAGATGGGGTCCAGGCCCTGGGCGCGCTGGGCGTTGTAGTGCTTCAGCAGCGTGACCGCCGTGGGCGTGAGGATCGCGATCACCACCAGGTTGATGAGGGCGATGAACACCATGGACACCCCGGCGATGGTCCAGGCGAGGTCCACCGCAATCACGGAGCCGAGGAACACCAGCGCCACCACGGCGATGCCGAAGGCAACATGCCAGCCGCGCTTGGCGGTCAGGAAGTGCATATTCGCCTCGCCGTAGGAGAAGTTCCCCAGCACCGAGGTGAAGGCGAGCAGGAACATGATCACGGCGAGCAGCACCGCGGCCCAGGAGCCGAGGTTGGAGGCCAAGGACTCCTGCACCATCATCAGGCCCTCTCCGCCGACGGAGACGTCGGGGAAGGAGACCAGCACGATGAACCCGGTGATCGAGCAGATCAGCAGGGTGTCGAAGTAGACGCCGAGGGTCTGCACCAGGCCCTGCTTGACCGGGTGGCTCACCGAGGCGGTGGCGGCGACGTTGGGGACCGAGCCCATGCCGGCCTCGTTGGAGAGCATGCCGCGCTGGACGCCGTTGACGATGGCGGCACCGATGCCGCCGCCGATGACGGCCTGCGGGTTGAATGCCTCGGTGACGATCTGGCCCAGCACCCGGGGCACCTCGCCGAGGTTCATGCCGACGATGACGATGCCGATGATCAGGTAGATCAGCGCCATGATCGGCACCATCCTCTGCGCGACTGACGCCACCCGGCGCATGCCGCCGAAGATGATCCCGGCGGTGAGCAGCGCGAGCACCACGCCCAGCACGATCGGGAGCCAGGACAGGCCCTCAGGATCGGTGTAGAGCGCGACGGCGCCGGAGACGGCATCGACGATGGTGTTGGCCTGCAGCGAGGTGAACGCGAAGGCGAAGCAGAAGATGAACAGGATCGCGAAGAACGCGCCGAAGCCGCGACTGCCCAGCCCGCGGTGGATGTAGAACGCGGGACCGCCCTTGTAGGTGTCCGCAGAGCGGGTCTTCCACAGCTGCGCGAGGGTGGACTCGATGAAGCTCGCCGCGCCGCCGACGATGCACATGATCCACATCCACAGCAGCGCACCTGGCCCGCCGAGGAAGATCGCCCCGGCCACGCCGGAGATGTTCCCGGTGCCCACGCGGGCGGCGGCGGAGACCGAGAAGGCCTGGAAGGCGCTGAGGGACTTGGTGCGTTCGGTGCGCTTACGCCCGCTGCCCACCGGCTCGCGCTGGGCCTTCTGAGTGATGGCGCCGAGCATCGCGGGAATCATCCGCAGCTGCACCGCACCGGTGCGGATCGTGAAGTAGAGACCGAGCACCACGACCACGGGCATCCCTGCCCAGGTCCAGAGCCAGCCCTCAGCATTTCCGAGGAACTCGTTGAGTGTTTCGAGGGGGTTCATGCGCACGAGAGTAGCGAGGTGGCTCGCGGAGGGGCCCTGCCTGCACCCTCCGCGATCACTCTCGGCGACAGTGTCGTACCCGCGCGTGTACGTGTACGCGAGGGTGTGTCCCGCATCGCGGCCACGTGACGCACCCCACAGCTGCGCCGCTCCGGGCGCGCAAATTCCCTGTTGGCAGACGACATCGTCCCAGGTCGCTATGAATAGAACCCGGTTGTCCGACAATCCGATTCCCGGACGACGGGCGGTTACAGTTGCATCACGACACTCCGGGGAGACCCCTCCGAAGGCCCCCGGGGGGCTCCCCAAGCGTCGCTGCTCTCGATACCGTTGACGGCGATATGGGCCCGTTGATGACGCACAGCGCAGACCACCCGTCCACCTCCGAGCAGACGACCGAACCGGGTTCCGACCTGGAATTCCGCCCTCCCACCACGGAGGAGGGCGCCGCCATGTGGCGGATCGCCCGCGACAGCGGCACGCTCGACCTGAACACCTCCTACGCCTACCTGCTGATGGCCCGCGACTTCGCGGCGACCACCCGCCTGGCGGTGCGTGAGGGAGAAGCTGTCGGGTTCGTGCTCGGCTACCTGCGACCTTCAGCGCCGCAGACCCTGTTCATCTGGCAGATCGCCGTGGACGAGTCCCAGCGCGGGCAGCGCCTCGCCGCCCGCCTGCTCGACGCCCTGCTGGCGGACCTCCCGCAGGTCGCAACGCTCGAGACCACCATCACGGCGGACAACGCCGCGTCCCAGCGGCTGTTCGCCTCCTTCGCCGAGCGCCATGGCGCCGAGCACGCGATCGAGTCGCTCTTCGCAGAAGCCCACTTCCCGGACCCCGGCCACGGCGCCGAGCTGCTGCATGTGATCAGCGGACTGCACGCCGGGACCTGAACCCGGGCTCCTCCGAACCACCCGTCGGCGCGGGCGCTTCCGTACGCCCTCGCGCCATCCACAGACCATCGAACCACCACCCAGGGAGATGTCATGACCATGACTGCACCGACCGAGACCACCGCGAAGCCCGAGCTGACCGACGAGGTCAGCGCCCCCACCGTCGACCCGACTGAGCTCGAGTCCGGCGTCCGCAGCTACTCGCGCGGCTGGCCCGCCGTGTTCACCCACGCCAAGGGCTCCGTGCTCACCAGTGAGGACGGCCGCGAGTACATCGACTTCTTCGCCGGTGCCGGCACGATGAACTACGGGCACAACCACCCCGAGCTCAAGAAGGTCGTCATCGACCACTACCTCGAGGACCGGGTCGTGCATGGCCTGGACATGTTCACCGACGTCCGCCGCGAGTTCCTGCAGACCTTCGATGAGAAGATCCTGAAGCCCCGCGGGCTCGACTACAAGGTCTCCTTCCCCGGCCCCGGCGGCACCAACGCCGTCGAAGCCGCGCTGAAGCTGGCCCGCAAGGTCACCGGGCGCGAGTCCGTCATCAGCTTCACCAACGCCTTCCACGGCATGACGCTCGGCGCTCTGTCCGTCACCGGCAACTCGATGAAGCGCGGAGGCGCCGGGATCCCCCTGGTGCACGCCACCCCGATGCCGTTCGACGACTACTTCGGCCAGGTCGTCCCTGACTTCATGTACCTCGAGGCCCTGCTCACCGACGACGGCAGCGGCCTGAACAAGCCCGCCGCCGTGATCGTCGAGACCGTCCAGGGCGAGGGCGGCATCAACGCCGCCCGCGCGGACTGGCTGCGCGGCCTCTCCGAGCTGTGCAAGAAGCACGAGATCCTGCTGATCGTCGATGACATCCAGATGGGCTGCGGCCGCACCGGAGGGTTCTTCAGCTTCGAGGAGGCCGGGATCGAGCCGGACATGGTGACGCTCTCGAAGTCGATCAGCGGTTACGGCCACCCGCTCGCGCTCACCCTGATCAAGCCCGAGCTCGACATCTGGGAGCCCGGCGAGCACAACGGCACCTTCCGCGGCTTCGGCCCCGCCTTCGCGACCGCCACCAAGGCGATCGATCTGTTCTGGAGCGATGACGAGCTCGAGCAGTCGACCATCGCCAAGGGCGCCTACGTGGAGAGCCGCTTCAACCGCATCGCCGCCAAGCACATCGATCATGAGCTGATCGTCAAGGGTCGCGGCCTCGCCCGCGGCCTGCAGATGCCCGATGGTGAGATCGCCGGGAAGATCGCGGCCCGCGCCTTCGAGGAGGGCCTGCTGGTGGAGACCTCCGGCCCCTCCGACGAGGTCGTCAAGCTGCTGCCGGCGCTGACCATCCCCGATGAGCTGCTCGCCAAGGGCCTCGACATCATCGAGTCCGCCGTCGACGAGGCGCTCGCCGCCTGAGACCGCTCTTCCGTCGGCCCGCCTGCACCTGAGGGCGGGCCGACGGCCTGCGCCGGGCACCACGCGCCGGCGCAGAACCCCTGCCCCTGGACCATCCACCGGAAGGACACCACCATGCTCGTTCGCTCGCTCGCCGAGGTCGAAGGCACCGACGCCGACATCCAGTCGGACACCTGGCGCTCCAAGCGCATCATCCTGGCCAAGGAGGGCGTGGGCTTCTCCGTCCACGAGACCACCCTCTACGAGGGCACCGAGAGCTACTTCTGGTACGCCAACCACATCGAGGCCGTCTTCATCACCCATGGTGAGGGCGAGATCGAGGACCTGGCCACCGGTGAGGTGCACCAGCTCGCGCCGGGCACCCTGTACCTGCTCAACGACCACGACAAGCACAAGGTGCGGGTCCGCAAGGAGATCCGCTGCGTGTGCGTGTTCAACCCGCCGGTCACCGGCCGCGAGGTCCACGACGAGAACGGCGTGTACCCGCTGATCACCGAGGACGCCTGAGCTCAGCGCCTCGCACGAGGACGGGGCCCGGCAGGATCATCGATCCTGCCGGGCCCCGTTTTGTCGTGCGGGCGATGCCCCGTCGTGCGGGCGGTGCCCAGTCGTGCGGGCGTGATGGTTCAGCCGGCGTGCACTCCCCCGCCACGGGCCTGCGCGATCGCCTCGATCCACGACGTGCGACCGGTGACCACATAACTCAGCACCGTGCCGTCGCGCAAGGTGACCGCGATCGAGTTCGGCATCAGCGGGATCACCCCGAGCAGCTTCGTCCAGGCGGTGCCCACCTCGGCGATCAGCGCGAGCGGCACCTCCGAGGGACCCGACCGGACGTTGAACGCATGGCCGACGAACACCAGACGCTCCGTCGTGAGGAACAGCTTCCCACCGGCCGTCTCGGCGCCGCGCTGCATGTTCGCGCCGCCGCTGCGCACGAGTGACTCACCAGCCGCGAGGGGGAAAGGGAGGACGGCGTGATCCTGGGTGCTCATGCCCTGCTCCTGCGCATGATCAGCAGGACCACACCGATCGCCAGCAGCAGGAAGCCGAGCGCCCCACCACCGATGCCCAGGAAGATCCCTCCGATGCCGGCGAAGATGCCGCCGATCGAGACGGGAGGTCCGACCGCGATCGGCGTGCCGCCGCAGTCGATCGAGTACTCGCCGGCCTCGTTCGCGGTGAAGGAATCCACCGAGACCCAGTTCGCGTCTCCGGTGCCGATCCTGCTGTTCTGCGAGCTGCCTTCGCCGACGGCATCCTCGGAGGGGCCCTCGATGGTGCAGCTCGGTACGGCCGTGCCCTCCTCGACATAGATCTGGAGCGTCTCGTCGGCCTCGATCTCCATGTGGGCGACTCCGTCGTCGAAGTGCGTGAGCGCCCCCGCACTGCCCGCAGCGCCGCCGATGCCGATGATCGCCAGCACCAGGCCGATGATCACACTGAGGGCGAGGATCACCGAGCCGAGGATGATCAGGACCTTCGGCACTCTGGATGGCTTCTTGGCCGGGGCGGTGGAGCCGCCCTGGCGTGCGGAGAAGCCGCCTTGAGGGCCGGAGCCCTGGGGTCCGGGCGCGCCCGGGGAGGGTATGCCGCCCTGCGCGGGGACACCGTGCCGGGGGGACAGCGGGCCGGGTGACGGCTGCTGCGAGGGAGGCTGGGTCATGAGGAGCTCCTGGGCGGTCTCGGGGGCGACGGGATCAGGCTATCGCCCGCCCGGCAGAGCTCCGCAAGGCTTCTCCCCCGCCGCCTAGACTGATCACCATGCCTGATCCCCTCGTCCTCGCCGCCGATGTCGAGACCGAGCTGGTCGAGAAGCGCTCCCGATTCCTCACCCGGCTGCACCGTGTCGAGGAGGTCGAGCAGGCCGATGCCCTGCTGCGAGCGGCTCGGGCACAGCACCCTGATGCGCGCCACCATTGCACCGCCCTGGTGCTGGGCGAGACGGCGCAGCGGGCGGAGATGCACCGTTCGAACGACGACGGCGAGCCGGCCGGGACGGCGGGGATGCCGATGCTGCAGTCCCTGCTGCATGCACGACTGGTGGACACCTTCGCAATCGTGATCCGCTACTTCGGCGGGGTGAAGCTCGGTGCGGGCGGGCTGGTGCGCGCCTACACCGCCGGCGTCGAGCAGGCGGTCATGGCGGCGACCCTGCTGCGCCGCACCGAGCTGGTGGTCGCGCAGATCGAGGTGCCTCCGGCGGAGGTCGGGATCGCGGAGAACGCCGTGCGGATATGGGCCGCCGCCCGGGGCGCTGCGGTCGAGCCGACGCAGTACTCCGCACGCAGCGCGCTGCTGACGGTGCTGGTCGCCCCGGAGGACTTCGACGAGCTCACCGCGGACACCGCCCGCTGGTCCTCCGGGCGACGCGCCGTCGAGGACGCGGGTCGGCGCGCGGCCGACGTCCCGCTCTGACCACTGGGCATGCGGGGCGCAGCGGGCGCCGCGGGGGCTGCGAGGCCGGGCAGACGCATGACAACGGCGCCACCCCGGGATACCCGGGATGGCGCCGTCGACGAGGTGGCGCTCAGGCGCACACGTCAGGAGATCAGGCGCGGCCCTTGGTCGCGAGGCCGTAGATGGCCATGACGATGATCGCGCCGACGATGCCCAGCAGGATGGTGCCGATGCTCCAGGGGTTGCTCATGATGCCGCTGATGCCGTCGCCACCCAGCAGTGCACCGATGAAGCCGCCGACGATCGCGCCGATGACGCCGAGCACGATGGACATGCCGAGGCTCATGGCCTGCTTGCCAGGCATGACGGCCCGTGCGAGGAGGCCGATGATCGCGCCGATGATGATCCAGGAGATGATGAGTCCGATGAGGCCCATGAGTGTCAGTCCATTCTTTGGGGAAGAGAAGGGTGCTTGCCCACCCATTGTGGAGCACATTCCGAGCATTTCCGTGGAGGCTGCGCATATGTCCAGGTCACAGGAGCGACCATGTGGTCCGTGCGTGTCGATTAAGGGTCTCGACGCTGAGGGGTTCGCGCAGTGAGTCCCCCCGTGTTCGTCGCTCCCCGGCCCCCTGCTGGTCACCTCGATGGGGAATGATCGTCCGGTGACCGATTCCCCTGCCCTGCTGCCCGAGCTGCTCGCCGGCGAGCGCGCCCCCGCCCCCAACACCCTCGTGGGGATCTTCCGGCACGTCGTCGCCACCAACGGTGACGCCCCGGCGGTGGACAGCGGCCTGGAGACCCTGACCTACACCGAGCTGGACGAGGCGGCGACCGAGGTCGCCGCCCGACTCGCCGAGCACGGGGTGGGCCCCGGAGACAAGGTGGGGGTGCGGATCAAGTCCGGCACCACCGATCTGTACGTCGCGATCCTCGGCATCCTGGTCGCCGGCGCCGCCTATGTCCCGGTCGACGCGGACGATCCCGACGAGCGCGCCCGCGTGGTGTTCGAAGAGTCCGCCTCAGTCGCCGTGATCGGCAACGACCTGGTCATCACTCCCACCGGTGCTCGGGCGGAGGACGCCCCCGCTGCCACGACGGAGCCCGCACCGCAGCGCGAGGTCGAGCCCGGGGACGACGCGTGGGTCATCTTCACCTCCGGCTCCACCGGGAAGCCCAAGGGGGTCGCGGTCTCACACCGCGGCGCGGCGGCCTTCGTGGAGGCCGAGTCGCGGATGTTCCTCCAGGACGCACCGATCGCTCCCGGAGACCGGGTGATGGCCGGGCTCTCCGTCGCCTTCGACGCCAGCTGCGAGGAGATGTGGCTGGCCTGGGCGTACGGTGCCTGCCTGGTGCCCGCACCGCGCTCGCTGGTCCGCTCGGGCGTGGACGTCGGCCCCTGGCTCGCCGCCAACCGGATCAGCATCGTCTCCACTGTGCCCACCCTGGTCTCCCTGTGGCCGGACAGCGCGCTGACCGAGGTGCGGCTGCTGATCATGGGCGGGGAGGCCTGCCCGCCCGAGCTCGCCGTCCGCCTGCAGGCCCCCGGCCGCGAGGTGTGGAACACCTACGGTCCCACCGAGGCGACCGTCGTGGCCTGCGGAGCGCTGCTCGACGGCACCGATCCGGTGCGGATCGGGTTGCCGTTGGACGGCTGGGATCTCGCGGTCGTCGACGCCGAGGGCACTCCGGTCGCCGTGGGAGAGTCCGGCGAGCTGATCATCGGCGGGGTGGGCCTGGCCCGCTATCTCGACCCCGAGAAGGATGCCGAGAAGTACGCCGCGATGCCGACGCTCGGCTGGGATCGCGCCTACCGCTCCGGCGACATCGTGCGCAATGACCCCGCGGGGCTGCTGTTCGCGGGCCGCGCCGACGATCAGATCAAGCTCGGCGGGCGCCGCATCGAGCTCGGCGAGATCGACGACCAGCTGCTGCGAGTGCCCGGCGTGATCGGTGCCGCCGCGGCCGTGCGTTCCACGAAGTCCGGGAACAAGCTCCTGGTCGGCTATCTCACCATCGATGCGGGCTATGACGCCGAGATCGCGAAGGGCCTGCTGCGCCAGCGGATGCCCGCCGCTCTGGTGCCGCGTCTCGCCGTGGTCGACGAGCTGCCCACCCGCACCTCCGGCAAGATCGACCGCGACGCGCTGCCCTGGCCGCTCGCCCGCCGCGGCGAGCCCTCGGCGGCGCTGTCCGGCACCGCCGCCTGGATCGCGGAGATCTGGGGCGAGGTGCTCGGCGCCGAGGCCACCTCCGGCAAGGACGATTTCTTCGACTTCGGCGGTGGCTCGCTCACCGCCGCGCAGGTCGTCAGCCGGCTGCGGGAGAAGCATTCCGCGCTCACCGTCGGCGATGTCTACGCCCATTCCACCCTCGCCGGGCTCGCCGCTCATCTCGACGGGATGGGCGCATCAACGGTCGCGAGCGACCGCACTGTCGCGCCCGTGCGCCGGCGCACCCAGATCGCCCAGCTGCTCGCGCTGGTGCCGCTGCGGGCGCTCGCGGCGCTGCGCTGGAGCACCTGGCTGATGCTCGCCTCCACCGTGGGCGCGGCCTTCACCGACCTGCCCTGGCTGGTCGCCTTCCCGCTGTGGCTGGTGATCCCGCTGGCCGTGGTGATGCTGCTGCCGCCCGGCCGGATGCTGCTCGCCGCACTGCTGGCCCGGCTGCTGCTGCGCGAGGTGCGACCGGGGAGCTATCCCCGCGGCGGCCGTGTCCACCTGCGGCTGTGGCTGGCGGAGAAGATCCAGGAGGAGCTCGGGGCGACGAATCTCGCCGGTGCCGCCTGGTTCCCGCTGTACGCCCGTCTGCTCGGGGCACGCCTCGGCCAGGACGTGGACCTGCACACCCTGCCGCCCCTCACCGGGATGCTGGAGATCGGCAGCGGTGCCTCGATCGAGCCCGAAGTCGATCTGGCCGGCTACTGGATCGACGGCGACCGGCTGCGGATCGGACAGGTCCAGATCGGCAAGCGGGCCCGGATCGGCGCCCGCAGCATGCTCGGCCCCGGCGCGTCGATCGGGCGGGAGGCGGAGATCGCACCCGGCTCCGCCGTGCTCGGCACCGTGCCGGCCGGCGAGTTCTGGTCCGGTTCCCCCGCCGAGCGTCAGGCGAAGGCCCGCGGGCCCTGGTCCACCGACGCGCCCCGGCGCCGCCCGCTCTGGCTGCTGAGCTTCGCCGCGCTCTCCCTCCTGATCGCCGCGCTGCCGGTGGTGGCGATGCTGATCGGTGCGGCGGTGCTGCTGCCGGCCGTGCACGGCACCGACAGCTTCGGCGCGGCGGTGCTGGCCGCTCTGCCCTGGCTGCCGCTCGCGGCACTGGCAGGATTCGGTGCGCTGATGGTGATGGTCGTGGTGCTGACCAGGCTGATGGCGCTCGCGATCCGGCCTGGCCACCATCCCGTCCGCTCCGCGGCCGGGGTGTCCATCTGGGGCACGCTGCGCCTGCTCGACGAGGCCCGAACCTGGCTGTTCCCGATCTATGCCGGGGCACTCACCCCGCTCTGGCTGCGCCTGCTGGGGGCCAAGGTGGGCAAGGGTGCGGAGGTCTCCACCGTGCTGCTGATCCCGTCCCTGGTGCAGGTGGGCGAGTACTCCTTCCTGGCCGACGACACCCTGGTGGGCGCCTACGAGCTGGGCGGCGGCTGGATCCGGGTGGAGCACGTGAAGGTCGGCAAGCGCGCCTTCGTCGGCAACTCCGGGATGCTCGCCGCCGGACGCAAGGTCCCCAAGCAGTCCCTGGTCGCGGTGCTCTCGGCCGCGCCGCGGCGGAAGACCGCGAAGGCCGGCACGTCATGGTTGGGCAGCCCGCCGCGCAAGCTGCGCCGCACCGAGGACGATCACGACTCCTCCCTCACCTACGATCCGCCGCGCCGGCTGCTGGTCCAGCGCGGGCTGGTCGAGACCGGCCGCATCGTGCCCCTGCTGCTGGCTCTGCTGCTCCCGGTCGCGGTCGGCGCGGCGCTGTTCGCCCTGCTGCTGCAGGGCACCTGGGGCGTGGTGGCCGCGCTGATCCTCGGCGGTCCGGTGCTGCTCGCGGCCGGAGTGCTGGCCGCCGGCATCACGGTCGTGGCGAAGTGGCTGATCATCGGCACGCATCGCCCGGGCGAGCACGCCCTGTTCACGCCCTACGTGTGGCGCTCCGAGCTGGCCGACACCTTCACCGAGGTGCTCGCCGCGCCCTGGTTCGCGAACGTCACCTCCGGCACCGTGGCTCTGAACCTGTGGCTGCGGCTGCTCGGGGCGAAGATCGGCCCGGGCGTCTGGTGCGATCCGTACTGGCTTCCGGAGACGGACCTCGTCACCCTCGGCGCGGGGGCCACCATCAACCGCGGCTGCGTGGTCCAGACCCATCTCTTCCAGGACCGGGTGCTGAGCATGGACACCGTGACGCTGGGCGAGGGTGCGACCCTGGGTCCCGGCGGTGTGATCCTGCCTGCCGCGTCGATCGACCGGCACGCGACCGTCGGCCCCGTCTCCCTGGTGATGCGGGGCGAACGAGTCCCGCCCGGCACCCGCTGGACGGGCAACCCCATCGGCCCCTGGGAAGACGAGGACGACGCATGAGCGCAGCACTCCACGCAGGCAGCGATCCGTACGTCCCGCGGCACGGGGACGAGAGCTTCGAGGTGCTCCACTACGACCTGAAGATCGCCTACAAGGTCGAGGGCAATCGGCTGGAGGGGGACGCGACCCTGTCCTGCCGCGTCCTGGAGGAGACCGACGTTCTCCACCTGGACCTCTACGGCCTGCATCCCCAGAAGGTGTTCGTCGACGGTCGTGCGCAGCGCTTCACCCACCTGCGCGGACGGCTCGCGGTGAAGCTCCCCCTCGCCCCTGGTGCGGAGCTCACGGTGCGGGTGAAGTACTCCGGCACACCGAGCCCGGTCTCCACCCGGCACCTCGGGTCCGCCGGCTGGGAGGAGCTGGAGGACGGGGTGATCGTCGCCGCGCAGCCGCATGGCGCCCCCACCTGGTTCCCCTGCAACGACCGCCCCGACAACAAGGCGACCTACACGATCGCGCTCTCGGCGCCGCCGGACTACACCGTCGCCGTCTCCGGGGAGCTGCAGGGCAAGAGCCGCAAGGGCAACGCCGTCACCTGGTCCTACGAGCAGACGGTGCCGATGGCGACCTACCTCGCCACCGTCCAGATCGGCCGCTACCGGACGCTCGAGCATGCCGGTGCCCCGGTGCCGGTGCGCACCATCGCCCCGCCGCAGCTGAGCGCCGCCGATCTCCAGGGCTCGTTCGACGCGCAGCCCGAGATGCTCACCTTCTTCGCCGGACTGTTCGGGGACTACCCCTTCTCCTCCTACACCGCGGTGATCACCGCGGACGAGCTCGAGATACCGCTGGAGTCCCAGGGGCTCTCGACCTTCGGCAGCAACTTCGTGGACACCGAGTGGGAGAGCGTGCGGCTGATCGCGCACGAGCTGTCCCATCAGTGGTTCGGCAACTCGGTCACGCTCCAGCGCTGGCAGGACATCTGGCTCCACGAGGGATTCGCCTGCTACTGCGAGTGGCTGTGGGCCGAGGAGTCAGGCGTGTCGAGCGTGCAGGCCGAGGTGGACAAGCATCACGCACTGCTGGCAGAGCTCCCCCAGGACGATCTGCTGCTCTCCGACCCGGGCCCGGACCTGATGTTCGATGACCGCATCTACAAGCGCGGGGCGCTGACCGTGCATGCTCTGCGCCTGCATCTCGGGGAGGAGCGCTTCTTCGCGTTGGTCTCCGACTGGCTCGCGGAGCACCGCGGCGGCAACGTGACCACCGAGATGTTCCTCGCGCACGTGCGACGTGCAGCCGGTCAAGAGGCCGCCGCACTGCTGACGCCGTGGCTGTTCGAGACCGAGCTGCCCGCATGCCCGGTGCCTGCGAGCGCGTGAGGCGGGAGCGCGCGGTGTCCGGCGCGTCCAGTGTCGGGGCGTCCAGTGTCGGGGCGTTCAGTGGCGGGCGAGGGCGGCGACGTGGCCGGGCGGTGCACGCAGATCCCTGACCGCGAAGTCGCCCAGGCGGAGCGCACTCATCTCGGTGGCCAGGCCGGTTCCGAGCGCCTTGAGCACCGCCTCCTTGCGGGCCCAGACCGCGGCCCGCTCCTCCGGGGCGTGAGGGTCGGGCTCGCTCGGATGCAGCACCAGCGCGGGGTCCCAGCCACGCGAGACGGCGGCGACCGCTTCAAGGTCGATGCCGAGCCGTCCGGTGCCCGGCGCATCCACTGCCGTCATCAGGTGCTCCCCGCAGCGGGTGAGGCTCACCGGCACCTCGTCCCGCCGACCGCGCGCCCGCGCCCAGGGGCGGCCGTGCTCGGAGGAGCCGCAGCGCGGGCAGGAGCGGCCCACCAGGATGTCCGTCGGCGGGAGCTCGAGCAGGGCGGCGACGCGGTCGCGCAGGATCGCGTCCGCATCCTCCTCCGCGCGGTGGAGATGGGCGAGCCCGGCGGCGTCGAGCTGTGCGTTCATGCCACGCCCTCCTGCGAATGCGCCTGCCTTCGGAAACATCAACATGCAGGACGGGCCGGGCGTGATCGCCCGGCCCGTCCTGTTTTGAGGGACTCAGAAGTCCCAGTCGTCGTCCTCGGTCTCGACAGCCTTGCCCATCACGTAGCTGGAGCCCGAGCCGGAGAAGAAGTCGTGGTTCTCGTCGGCATTCGGGGACAGCGCGGAGAGGATCGCCGGGTTCACCTGGACCGCGTCCTGCGGGAACAGACCCTCGTAGCCGAGGTTCATCAGCGCCTTGTTGGCGTTGTAGCGCAGGAAGACCTTGACGTCCTCGGTCCAGCCGACGGCGTCATAGAGATCCTCGGTGTAGACCTCTTCGTTCTCGTAGAGCTCCAGCAGCAGCGAGAAGGTGTAGTCCTTCAGCTCGGCCTTGCGCTCGGCGGAGAACTTCTCGATGGCCTTCTGGTACTTGTACCCGATGTAGTAGCCGTGGACTGCTTCGTCACGGATGATCAGGCGGATGATGTCG
The DNA here is from genome assembly GCF_947500705.1 of uncultured Brachybacterium sp. Lineage (GTDB taxonomy): Bacteria > Actinomycetota > Actinomycetes > Actinomycetales > Dermabacteraceae > Brachybacterium. The sequence goes on from NZ_CANMSY010000001.1 coordinate 371,854, forward strand.
GCGGTGTTGGTCAGCTCGCCGTGGCTCGAATAGCGCATCGGCAGGTAGAAGCCGGAGTAGAACAGGAACGACTCCAGCAGCACCGAGGCGATCTTCCGCTTCTCCGGATCATCGCCCTCGTAGTAGCCCATGATGATCTGAGCCTTCTTCTGGAGCTGCGGGTTGGTCGCGCCCCACTCGAAGGCCTCGTCGATCTGCTTGGTGCTGGCGAGGGTCGAGAAGATCTGGCTGTAGGACTTCGCGTGCACCGACTCCATGAACGCGATGTTCGTGTACACCGCTTCCTCGTGAGGGGTGACCGCATCCGGGATCAGGGAGATCGCGCCGACGGTGCCCTGCACCGTGTCCAGCAGGGTCAGCCCCGTGAACACGTGCATGGCCATCGTCTGCTCGTCGGAGGAACGTCGGCTCCAGGACTGGATGTCGTTGGACAGCGGGACCTTCTCGGGCAGCCAGAAGTTGCCGGTCAGGCGGTCCCAGACCTCCTGATCCTTGGGATCGGGGATCCGGTTCCAGTTGATGGCCTGGATCGTCGCGTTCAGGTGGTCTTTCACCGCAGCCTCACTGTCAGAAATCTCGGGGGTTCAGTCCCGGCCAGTCTAGGCAGTGGGAGCCGCTGACGGGGCCCCGACAGTCCCCGGCATCGGTGGGAAGGGACACCACATCGGATTCTGGGGTGGCGATGGCGAGGTGCGGCGTGACGTGATCTCAGGCGATCGCGGAGGCGATGCCGAAGAGCACCAGCGACAGGCCGAAGCCGACGATCGCCATCGCGCCCTGGATCAGGGTCCAGGTGGACAGGGTCTGCTTCATGTCCATCCCGAAGAATCGGCTGACCAGCCAGAAGCCCGAGTCGTTGACGTGCGAGAAGCCCACCGAGCCGGCGGACATCGCCATCACGATCGCGACGATCTGGAGCTGGGAGAAGTCGCTGGCGGCGATCACGCCCACCATCAGCGATGCCGCCGTGGTCAGCGCCACGGTGGCCGAGCCCTGGGCGATGCGGACGATCTGGGCGATCAGGAAGGCGGCCACGATCACCGGCAGTCCGATGTCGTTGAGCGATCCGGCGACCGCATCACCGATCCCGGTCACGCGCAGCACACCGCCGAACATGCCTCCGGCACCGGTGACCAGCACGACCGAGCAGATCGGCCCCAGGGCGGAGTCGGTGATCTTCTCGATCAGGTTGCCCTTCTTGCCCGCTCCCCAGCCGAGGACGAACATCGAGACCACCACGGTGATCAGCAGCGCGACCGGAGTCTCACCCACCAGGCGCAGTCCGGAGACGACCGGGTCGGCGAGGAACGCTTCCGAATCGGGACGTGCGGCGCCGACGGTGTTCAGCCCGGTGTTGAGCAGGATCAGCAGCAGAGGCAGGATCAGCAGGCTGATGATCGTGCTCACCCGCGGGTTCGACTCGAAGCCGGTCTTCTCCGACGTGCTGTCGAGGATCGTGGGGATCGGGACGTCCAGGCGCATGCCCAGTCGCGGGGCCAGCAGGGTGCCGACCAGGTACCAGATGATCACGGCGAACACGATTCCGACGAGCATCACCAGGCCGATGTCGGCGCCGACGATGGTGGAGGCGGCCACCGGGCCGGGGTGGGGCGGGGCGAAGATGTGCATCGCGCTGAAGGCGACCGCCGAGGGCAGGGCGATGGCCAGGAATGATCCGCCGACGCGGCGGGCGACGGCGTAGATGATCGGCAGCATCACCACGAGGCCGGCGTCGAAGAAGATGGGGAAGCCCATCAGCAGGCTGGCGAGCGACAGGCCGAGGCCGGCCCGCTTCTCTCCGACCAGGTCGATCATCCGGTCGGCGAGCAGCTGTGCACCGCCGGAGGTCTCGATCATCCGCCCCAGCATCGCGCCGAGCGCGACCAGCAGCATCACGTTGCCGAGCGTGGAGTTGAATCCGAAGCCGAGGGCATCCATGAGGCTGCCGGGGGCGATGCCGGCGATGAGCGCCGTGCCGATCGAGGTGATCATCAGGGCCAGGAAGGCGTGGATCTTGAACGCCATGATCATGACCAGCAGCACGGCGACGGCGGCGGTGGCCAGGATCAGCAGCCCGCCGGTGCCGAGCTCCCAGTTCATGACGAGGTTCAACTCATCCATGAGGGACTCCTTGGGGAGGAAGGGGAAGGGTGTCGCGCCCGGGGTGCAGCGGCGACGTCGAGCGGTGCTCGCTTTCACATCGTAGGCGAGCCTCCTCGCTCGTGCAGATGCCCGCCAGGGCACCTGCACGAGCGAGGGCTCAGGCGCGGGTGGTGATCAGCACCCCCTCGACCTCACCCCGGCGCAGGGCGGCCCGGGCGGTCAGCTCGAAGCGCTCCACCCAGTCGGTGACGTGTCCCAGCTGTGCGGCGAAGTCGGCGTCGGTGCCGTCAGGTCGTGCCCGCTGCAGCACGAGCGCACCACCGCCGGCCCGCGCGACGGCTCGCACCACCTGCGGCACCTGGGCCTGCAGCGCGGGGGTGACGGTCATGCGCAGCTCGTGGTCGACACCGGAGGCCAGCAGCATGCCCAGGGACTGCTCTGCCTTCCGCCAGGCCCCACCCCGGCGCACGAGGGCGTCGTAGCCGCCGGGAGCGGCCTTCACATCGAAGCCGACCCAGTCCACGAGCGGCGCCGAGACCCGGTTCCCGTCGCGGTCGAGGCCCAGCAGGGTGCGCAGCCGTGACGGATAGGCGCCGCCGGTGTGCAGACCCACCGCGTAGCCGACCTCCCGCACCCGGGCCGCTGCCGGGACCAGGGCATGCTGAGAGGTCGCCTCTCCCCCGCTGAACACCACGGCGTCCAGCAGGCCGTGGCGGCGGGAGAGCAGGGTGTCGAGCTGGGACCAGGCCACCCTCCCGGGGGTCGCGGGATCGAGGATCGCCCTGTTGTGGCAGTAGGTGCAGGCCCAGGGACAGCCCTGGCAGAACACGGTCGCCACCAGACGTCCGGGCCAGTCAACGGTGGACAGAGGCACCAGACCGGCGATCTGCAGGTCCGGTGCCCCGAGCTGAGCGGTGCTCACGCGAGGCTGCTCCCCACCGTCGCGGCCTGCTCGGTGAAGAAGGTGCGCTCGGCGTACTCGCCCTTCTTGCCGATGTTGAAGGACGTCACGGGACGGAAATAGCCCATCACCCGCGTCCACACCTCGCAGACCTGACCGCAGCGCCCGCACTCGAGGTGCTCCCCCGAGAGATACCCGTGGGTGGGGCAGATCGAGAAGGTCGGGGTGACGGTGAGATACGGCAGGCGGAAGCGGGTCAGCGCCCGTCGCACCAGCTCCTTGCAGGTCTCTGCGGAGCTCATCGCCTCGTTCATGTAGAGGTGCAGCACGGTGCCGCCGGTGTACTTCGCCTGCAGCTCCTCCTGCAGCTCGAGCGCCTCGAAGGGATCCTCGGTCGCGCCGACGGGGATCTGCGAGGAGTTCGTGTAATACGGGTTCTGCGCCGTGCCCGCGGTGAGGATCCCCGGGAAGCGGGCACGGTCCTCCTTCGCGAAGCGGTAGGTGGCGCCCTCGGCGGGGGTCGCCTCGAGGTTGTAGAGATTCCCGGTGGCCTCCTGGAACTCGACCATCCGCTCGCGCACGTGATCGAGGATCCGCAGGCACATCGCCTGCCCCTCCTCCGTCATGAGGTCGAGGCGGTCGCCGGTGAAGTTCCGGAGCATCTCGTTCATGCCGTTCACGCCGAGGGTCGAGAAGTGGTTGCCGAGGTGGCCCATGTACCGCTTGGTGTACGGGTAGAGCCCGGAGTCCATCAGCTCCTGCACGGTGGCACGGCGCCGCTCCAGAGTGTCCTGTCCCAGGTCCAGCAGGTGGTCCAGCGCCGCGATCAGCGCCGGCTCGTCCCCGGCGTGGAGGTGGCCGAGCCGGGCCATGTTCACGGTGACCACCCCGATCGATCCGGTGAGCTCCGCGGAGCCGAACAGGCCATTGCCGCGCTTGAGCAGCTCGCGCAGATCCAGCTGGAGCCGGCAGCACATCGAACGGATCATGCCGGGGTCGAGGTCCGAGTTCAGGAAGTTCTGGAAGTAGGGCAGCCCGTACTTCGCGGTCATCACGAACAGCGCCTCGGCGTTGTCCGAGTCCCAGTCGAAGTCCTCGGTGATGTTGTAGGTCGGGATCGGGAACGTGAAGGCGCGGCCGTCCGCGTCCCCCTCGGTCATCACGTCGAGATAGGCGCGGTTGATCAGATCCATCTCGGCTCCCAGCTCGCCGTAGGTGAAGTCCTGGACCTCGCCGCCTATCAGCGGGCGCTGCTCGCACAGATCCGTGGGGCAGGTCCAGTCGAAGGTGAGGTTGGTGAAGGGGCACTGGGAGCCCCAGCGGCTGGGGACGTTGAGGTTGTGGATCAGCTCCTGCATGTGCTGTCGCACCTGCTCGTAGGACATCGAGTCCAGGCGCACGAAGGGCGCCATATAGGTGTCGAAGGAGCTGAACGCCTGGGCCCCCGCCCATTCGTTCTGCAGGGTGCCCAGGAAGTTCACGATCTGCCCACAGGCCGAGGAGAAGTGCCGTGGCGGGCGCGAGCCGATCGCGCCCGCGACCCCGTTGAAGCCCTCCTCGAGCAGAGCCCGCAGCGACCAGCCGGCGCAGTAGCCGGTGAGCATGTCGAGGTCGTGGATGTGCAGGTCCCCCTCACGGTGGGCACGGCCGGCCTCCGGGCTGAAGACCTCATCCAGCCAGTGGTTGGCCATCACCTTGCCGGCGGCGTTGAGGATCAGCCCGCCCACGGAGTATCCCTGGTTCGCATTCGCGTTGACCCGCCAGTCCGAGCGCTCCACGTACTCGGTGACGGTCGCGACGGGGTCGACGAGATGCCGCGCCGGCACCTCGACGGGGAGGGACGCAGCAGAAGCTCCGGGGGACGTGGGTGTGGGTGCGGTCGCGGTCATGGGTTCTCTCCTGAGAGGTGAGGGGTGGGGCGGGGAGAGACCTCGGGGCTGGAGCCGGGAGGCGGTCGCTGGTGAAGGCGGTGAGCTCACGCTAGGAAAGAACCACAACATCTAGTGGTCGCGACGCGCCGACGACACAAGGGCTAGTGAATTCCCCACCCCGTCACCACACCCTTCGGGACCGAAGTCCCGACCGAAGACCCGCCATACTCCCCTTGTCGTACTACGCCTGCCGTAGTACGGTATGCGCAGTAACGCGGCGAGCCGGCCTGCCGTCGACGTCTGGGGAGGTGCACCCGTCCGCACCCGTCACCGGCCCGCCGCGCACCACCCCCAAAACGAGAGGAGCCGAGGTGATCGGAGCCGACGCCATCCGCGGGCACATCGATCTGATCCTGCTCGCGATCCTGGAGACGCAGCCTTCGTACGCCTACGAGATCTCCAAGACGATCACCGGTCGCTCCCGCGGCGAGTACGTCATCAAACAGACCACCCTCTACACCGCGGTCAAGCGGCTGCAGTCCCAGGGCCTCCTCGACAGCTATGAGGACGCCTCCCCCAGCGGCAAGCCGCGCACCTACTACAGGCTCACCCCCGACGGCCTCGACCAGCTCGGCGTCAAGCGCGAGGAATGGCGCAGCACCCGAGCACTCGTGGACCACTTCACGGAAGGAAAGGACGCCTCGTGAACGTCATCGACTCCTATCTGGACACCCTCTTCGCCCCCTACCCCACATCCACCCGCCTGCGGGAGGCCAGGACTGAGCTGCGCGCCATGATGGAGGACAAGCAGCAGGGCCTGATCGAGGACGGCCTCACCGAGTCCCAGGCCGTCGGGCAGGTGATCGCCGAGTTCGGCACCCTCGAGGAGGTCGCCCCGGTGCTCGGCATCGACGCCGAGCTGGGCCGCGCCGCCGCCGCACCCGCCGCACCACCGGCTGCACCGCTCGACCTCGATCGCGCCCGCGCCTATGTCAGCGCTGTGCGCGGTTCCCAGTAGATGCCCGCCACCGGCCTGGCCATGTTCGTGCTCTGCGCGGCGCCGCTGCTGCTGCTCATCGCCGCCACCCCCGGTTCCCAGGGTGAGCCTGGTGGTTGGGCGATCGGCATCGGCCTCACGGCAGTGCTGGTGATGGTGAGCCTGGGCCTGCTGCTGATGATGGCGCGAGATGCACGACTCAGCGACTTCGAGGACATCGACGAAGGGGACTTCGCCCTCACCGCGCAGGTGCGCAGCTACGCCCGGGAGGTCAGGCGCGAGCGCCGCCGTGCCACGATCCTCGCCGCCGCCGTCGCGATCACCCTGTGGATCCTCAGCGCTCTGCCCACCCTTCTCACCGCACTGCTCATCGACGGAGACTCCTCCGCCGTGCTGTACGGGGTGAGCGGGACGCTGGTGATCGTGGCGCTGGGCCTTGCGATCATCGCCCGTGCGGGCTGGGCCGACGCCGCGACCAACACGCTGCTCCAGGAGAAGGATGCGGACAACTCCCTTGAGCACAGCGAGAGCCCGGTGGTCCGCGTGGTGGCCGTGGTCTACTGGCCGGTCATGTTCGCGATCTATCTGGCGTGGAGCTTCCTGTCCGGAGACTGGGGGATCAGCTGGGTGATCTGGCCGGTGGCCGGGGTGCTGTACGGCGCCCTCTCCGGGCTCAGCGTCGCGCTGCGCGGGGACGAGGGCTCCCGGCAGCAGCACAGGAGCCGCTGAGCCCGGCGCCGCACTCACCACGACGCCGACGGGCGGGCCTCCCCCAGGGGAGACCCGCCCGTCGGCGTCTGTGGTGGCACCTCAGCGGGTGCCGCTCACGAGATCAGAGCATGCAGCTGACGCAGCCCTCGACCTCGGTGCCCTCGAGCGCCATCTGCCGCAGGCGGATGTAGTAGAGGGTCTTGATGCCCTTGCGCCAGGCGTAGATCTGCGCCTTGTTGATGTCGCGCGTGGTGGCGGTGTCCTTGAAGAACAGCGTCAGCGACAGGCCCTGGTCCACGTGCTGGGTGGCCTCGGCGTAGGTGTCGACGATCTTCTCGTAGCCGATCTCGTACGCATCCTGGAAGTACTCGAGATTGTCGTTGGTGAGGTAGGGGGCGGGGTAGTACACCCGGCCGATCTTCCCCTCCTTGCGGATCTCGATCTGGGAGGCGATGGGGTGGATCGAGCTCGTGGAGTTGTTGATGTACGAGATCGAACCGGTCGGCGGGACGGCCTGCAGGTAGGCGTTGTACATGCCGTGCTCCGCGACCTCGTCACGCAGCTGCTTCCAGTCCTCCTGCGAGGGCAGGTGGGCGTTGGACTCGGCGAACAGCGCCCGCACCTTCTCCGTGCGGGGCTCCCACGCCTTGTCGATGTACTTGGAGAAGTACTCGCCGGTGGCGTACTTGGAGTTCTCGAAGTCGTAGAACTTCACCCCGCGCTCCTTCGCGATCCGCATCGACGCCTTGATGGCGTGGTACGTGACCGAGTAGAAGTACATGTTGGTGAAGTCCAGGCCCTCGTCAGAGCCGTAGAAGATCCGCTCGCGCGCCAGGTAGCCGTGCAGGTTCATCTGTCCCAGGCCGATGGCGTGGGACTTGCGGTTGCCCTCGGCGATGGTCGGCACGGAGTCGATGTCCGAGGTGTCCGAGACCGCGGTGAGGCCACGGATGGCCGTCTCGATGGTCTGGGCGAAGTTCGGCGAGTCCATCGCCTTGGCGATGTTCAGCGAGCCCAGGTTGCAGGAGATGTCCCGGCCCATCTCCTCGTACGTCAGATCCACGTTCATGGTCGACGGGGTCGAGACCTGCAGGATCTCCGAGCACAGGTTGGAGTGCGTGACCTTGCCGGCGATGGGGTTTGCCCGGTTCACGGTGTCCTCGAACATGATGTACGGGTAGCCGGACTCGAACTGGATCTCCGCCAGGACCTGGAAGAAGTCACGCGCCTGGATCTTCTTCTTGGAGATGTTCGGGTTGTCGACCATCTCCCGGTAGACCTCGGAGACGTTGACGTCCGCGAAGGGCTTGCCGTACTCGCGCTCCACGTCATACGGGGAGAACAGGTACATCGGCTCGTTCTTCTTGGCGAGCTCGAAGGTGATGTCGGGGATGACCACACCGAGGGAGAGGGTCTTGATGCGGATCTTCTCGTCGGCGTTCTCGCGCTTGGTGTCCAGGAACCGCAGGATGTCCGGGTGGTGGGCGTTGAGGTACACCGCACCGGCGCCCTGGCGGGCTCCGAGCTGGTTCGCGTAGGAGAAGGAGTCCTCGAGCAGCTTCATCACGGGGATCACGCCGCTGGACTGGTTCTCGATGTGCTTGATCGGCGCACCGTACTCCCGCAGGTTCGAGAGCAGCAGGGCCACGCCGCCGCCGCGCTTGGACAGCTGCAGGGCGGAGTTGATCGAGCGGCCGATCGACTCCATGTTGTCCTCGATGCGCAGCAGGAAGCAGGAGACGAGCTCTCCGCGCTGTGCCTTGCCGGCGTTGAGGAAGGTGGGGGTCGCCGGCTGGAAGCGTCCGTCGAGGATCTCGTCGACCAGGTTACGGGCGAGCTGCTCGTCACCACGGGCCAGACCCAGGGCGACCATCACCACACGGTCCTCGAAGCGCTCGAGGTACCGTTCGCCGTCGAACGTCTTCAGGGTGTACGAGGTGTAGTACTTGAAGGCACCGAGGAAGGTCGGGAAGCGGAACTTCTTGGCGAAGGCCTGCTCCGAGAGCGACTCGATGAACGAGAAGTCGTACTGCTCGAGGACCTCGGGCTCGTAGTACTTGTTCTCGACCAGATAGTCCATCTTCTCGCGCAGCGAGTGGAAGAAGACGGTGTTGGGGTTCACGTGCTGCAGGAAGTACTCCCGCGCCGCCTCACGGTCCTTGTCGAACTGGATCTTCCCATCCGGTCCGTACAGGTTCAGCATCGCGTTCAGCGCGTGGTAGTCGAGCCGCCTGTTGTGCTCGACCGGGGGGATCTCGGTCAGTGTCGCCAAAACTCTTCCAATCCGTCGTGGACCCGCGTCACATCGCGCGGAGTGCCGAACAGTTCGAACTTGTACATATGGGGGACCCCGCACTTGCGGGCGATGATGTCGCCGGCCACGCAGTAGGCCTCCCCGAAGTTGGTGTTCCCCGCACCGATCACGCCACGGATGTGCTTCCGATTGCGTTCGTCGTTGAGGAACTTGATGACCTGCTTGGGGACGGCACCGTGTCCGTTGCCCCCTCCGTAGGTCGGGACCACCAGGACGAAGTCCTCGTCGACGACGAGGTGCTCATCCCGGGGATAGAGCGGGACCCGGCGCGCCGGCATCCCGAGCTTCTCGACGAAGCGCTTGGTGTTGCCGGACACCGAGGAGAAGTAGACGAGATTCGACACGCCGACGCCTCCGGGCCCGATCAGATGGCGGTGGCCTGGCGCTGCGCGCCAGCGCTCACGAGGGTCTTGATCTTGTCGGGGCGGAAGCCGGACCAGTGGTCCTGCGCGGTGATGACGACCGGCGCCTGGACGTAGCCCAGCGACTTGACCTTCGCCAGCGCCTCGGCATCCTCGGTGATGTCGACGACGTCGTAGGCGACGCCCGCCTTGTTCAGGGCGCGCTTGGTCGCATCGCACTGGACGCAGAGGGGCTTCGAGTACACGGTGATGTCCAAGGGAGGGGCCTTTCACGAGCGCCGCGCCGCGGCGCAGGACTGGAGCTTCACGGGTTGTCCGGGGGAGGTCCGAAGGACCAGGCCGCCACGCTCCGGAACTGTGGATCAGGGGCGCAACGGTGACTTCCGGTGCGCCGCCCGACTCCCGGAGACCCGGTGCGGTGCGACTACGTCAACACTACACCTAGTGGTGTCTCGGCGCGACGACCACAAGATGTACTGAGTTACAACACTGTCATCCACAATCGACTGTTGATGGACTGTGGACAGATCGACAGGGTTGGGGACGGAGCGGTGCGGCCACGCACGAAAGCCGAGGATGCGTGCACAGTGCAGTGTGGACGAGGGGGCTGACAGCCCGTTCCCGCGGTGGATGACGCCGCGGCCCGGGGCCCTTCGCAGGGCACTGACGTGAGCTAGCTCCCGGGTGAGCCGAGGGGTGAGGTGGGCGTGTCGTCGGCGTGTCGTGACGGCGGGCTCGGCGTGTCGTGGAGACGGGCTCGGCGTGTGGAGACGGCGGGCTCGGCGTGTCGGCGGCGGGTCCGGGCGCTCCGCCTCCGCGTGTCGTCACCCGCGGCAGCCGGACGGCCCCGCTGACGTTCTGGCCCCGGATGCGAGAACCCCCGCGGCCCAGTGGGCGGCAGGGGTTCTCAGCTCTCGTTCGCGGTCAGGGTCGCGGCCCCTCCGAGGTGGGAGCCGTCGATGTCGGGGCGTCGACCGCAGGACTGTCCGTCACAGGACCGTCCGTCGCGGGAATGCCCGTCGCAGGACCGTCAGCCGCGGTGCCGTCGGCCGACGGATCCTCGCTGAGGCGCCACACATCGACGATCTCCCCGCCCTGCGCGTCCGCCAGGGGCTCTGCCACCTCGTCGGGCGCACTCGACTCCACGTCGATGTCGGCCGTCGCCGGATCGTCCTCAGCCGTGCCGGCCGCCGGAGGCTCCGCTGCGGGATCGGTGATCTCCACGATCAGCTCGGGTTCACCCTCGGCGGCTGCGCCGCCGGCGACAGCCAGCTCGGGCCCTTCGCCTTCCGGTGCCTCGTCATCGGCGTCCTCGTCCGCCTCGAGGCTGCGGCCGTCCGCGCCGACGATGCTCGAGAGCACCTCGCGCAGCAGCTTCACCTGGGCAGCCGCCTCGGCAGCACCCGAGACCGGCTGCGTGCCCTTGTCCACGAAGGCGTGGAAGGCCTCCCACATGAGCTCCACCGCCCCCTTGGGTGCCGTGGTCGAGGTCTCCTGGACCACGCCCGACTTCTTCTCCCGCAGGGAGACCGTCGAACGGACGTCGCTGTGCGAGGGGGCGGGCAGCTCCACGCGCATCCGCCGCCTCGCGGAGAGCACCTGCACGCTCTCGGAGTACTCCGGAGAGAACGGCAGGTAATGCCACACCAGGCGCACCTGGGCCCCGCCGTCCAGCTCGCCGAGCAGCTCGATCGATCCGGGGATCACTCCCTTGGGCCAGTGCCGCACCGCGACCAGGCGCGCGATCGGGCCGTAGGCCGCCTCGATCACCGCCATCTGATGGGCCACGCCCGTCAGCAGACCCTTGACGTAGAGGTCGCGGTCGCGCTGGGTGGCGCCGCCACCCGCTCCGGCTTCGACCGCGGCCTGGAGGGCCTTGCGACGCTGCGAGCGCACCTCGGTGGGCAGATCGTACGAGGCCGTGGTCACGTGGGCGCTGCCGAACAGCGGCTGGCTCGCGGGCATCAGCACCTCGTGGTCCACCATCCGCAGATCCTTGGCGGGGATGTGCTCGGACATGCGGGTCACGGAGTCGTCGTACTGCTGCGGATAGGCCATCATCAGCAGGCGCCGACCCGTCATCCGCTCGAAGCCGGCGACCTGCTCGACCTCGTCGGCGGAGAAGCCCACCGGGGGCTCCACCAGCACCGGGATGCCGCGGCGCATGAGCGTCAGCAGGTCCTCCACATGCAGACCGTCGGTGGACAGCAGGGCGGCATCGATCGTGAGGGTCTTGGCGCGCACCGCCGAGATCAGATCCGCGACGGTCTCGTAGCGCTTGTCCTCCTCGATCCCCCACACTTCGGAGGACTCGCGGCGACGACGCGGCGAGTGGTCCACCAGCGCGGCGACCGTGAAACGGTCCCACCGCCTGCGCAGCACCGGAAGGTGCACGGCCTGGGCCATGGTTCCGGCGCCGATCACGGCAATGTTCAGGGTCTTGGGCATCGACTGGCTCCTCGGGCTCGGACGGGGTCGGCGGCAGCTCCGCGGGCTCCTCGGCGGGCGCCGGGCCGTTCCGACAGCGCGCCCCGGACGGCAGGCAGCGCACGCCTGTTCTACCACACCCCGGTGATGCCGGGCCGAGCCGCACCCCCGGCGCGACCTGCGGCGCAGGGCCAGGAGCAGGGACAGAGCTCACGCGGTGGTCGTCGCAGGAGCTGTCGGACCAGGTCTATCGTAGGACGCGACTCAGCACGTCTCAGGAGGATCTGGTGGCACGACGCTTCTACTTCGGTGCCCGCGGCATCTCGCGGCCCTTCGTCAAGCTCCTGTGGAACCCTCGGGTCTCCGGGCTCGAGAACGTCCCGCGCGAGGGCGGCTTCGTGATCGCCTCCAACCATCTCGCGAACATCGACAGCTTCGTGCTGCCCGTCGTGCTGCCTCGGCAGATCCGCTTCGTCGCCAAGGACACCCTGTGGACCCAGAAGGGGATCCGCGGGCGCATCCTGCACTGGTTCTTCGAGGCCGTCGAGGCGGTGCCGGTGGATCGCGAGGCCATGTCCTCCGGGAAGGGCGCCCTTCAGGCCGGCCTCAGCATCCTCCGCGATGGCGACGGCTTCGCGATCTATCCCGAGGGCACCCGCTCCCGGGACGGTCTGCTGCACCCCGGGAAGCAGGGTGCGGCCTGGCTCGCCGTCGAGTCCGGCTGCCCCGTGATCCCCGTCGGGCTCAAGGGCACCCAGCACATGTTCTCCCGCCTGCTTCCCCACCGCGGCGCCATCACCGTGCGGATCGGCGCCCCGATCCAGCTCGAGGACATCGACCCCACCGCGTCCAAGGGCGTGCGGCGCCGGCTGCTCAACGCCCGGATCATGGACGAGATCCAGAAGCTCTCCGGCCAGCGTCGCGCATAGGCACCGGAACCCCGGGCCTCCCCCGCATCACCCTCCGCATCGACGCCATGCATCCCGCGCGGTCTCGCCGGTCCCCGGACCTCGATCCACCGCAGTCCCGCCGCCCACCGTCCTGAGACAAGTAGGATCTGGCCAGGCCGCGCACACCGAGAGGCGGCCGCCGCCCGGACCGCACCCGAGGAGAGCAGATGGCCGTCGTCGTCGGATTCATCCCCACTGAGGTGGGTTTCAAGGCGCTGGCCGCAGCCCGCGACGAAGCGGAGCAGCGGGGTGGGCCGCTGATCGTGGTCAACGTGCTGCGCGAGGGGGTCGGCGACGATCCCCGCCACGCCGACGAGCAGCATCGTGAGATCGCCCGCGATCAGATGCGCGGCGCCAATGTCCGGGTGGAGTTCCGCCAGGAGACCACCGACGACGACATCGCCGATGTGCTGCTGAGGGTGCAGGAGGAGGAGAAGGCTGAGCTGCTGGTGCTGGGCGTGCGCCGTCACCGCGAGCTCGCCCGCCATCTGCTGGGCCTCACGGTCCAGAAGCTCCTGCTCTCCGCCGACTGCGAGGTCCTCGTCGTCTGAGCGACGTGCTGCGAGCCTGCGAGCGGCAGGAGCCCGACAGCAGGCAGAGCCTGAGCGACGTGCTGCGAGCCTGCGAGCGGCAGGAGCCCGACAGCAGACAGAGCCTGAGCGACGTGCTGCGAGCCCGCGAGCCCGCGAGCGGCAGGAGCCAGACAACAGGCCGAGCCTGAGTGACGTGCTGCGAGGCTGCGAGCCCGCGAGCGGCAGGAGCCGGACAGCAGGACCACGAAGCAGGGCCGGGCCGGGGCGTGGTGCCCCGGCCCGGCCCTGTCTGATCAGGATCAGGCGTTCAGCGGATCCCCGCCCGGCTGCTCGTCACCCTTGCTGGTGTTCACGGCCAGCGCGATGCGCTCACCGATGGTGGCGTCGACGTTCTTCCAGTACTGGAGTGCCTTGCTCAGCACCGGTTCCTCGACCGTGCTCAGCGCACCGGAGACGGTCCCGACGAACTGGTCGCGCTGGGCGTCGTTGTACACCTCGCGCACCAGGATGCCGGGCTGGACGAAGTCGCCGTCCTCCGCATGCAGGGTGTAGGCGGCGCGCACCATCTCTCCGTCGGCCTCCCAGCCGTTGTCGACGGGTCCCTGCTCGTCCTGGTAGGCGCGACCGTAGGAGTTCGGCGCGTACACCGGTGCGTCCCCGCTGTGCAGGAACTGCATGTGCCCCTCCTTGTCGTAGGAGTTCACGGGCACGATCGGCTGGTTCACCGGCAGCTGGTTGAAGTTGGTGCCGATGCGGTGACGCTGCGCGTCCGGGTAGGAGAAGACGCGGCCGAGCAGCATCTTGTCCGGGGAGACGCCCGTGCCCGGCACGGTGTTCGAGGGACTGAAGGCAGCCTGCTCGATCTGCGCGTAGTGGTTCAGCGGGTTCTTGTTCAAGGTGAACGTGCCGACCTTGATCAGCGGGTAGTCCGCGTGCGGGACCGTCTTGGTGAGGTCGAAGATGTTGAACCGGTAGGTCTTCGCATCCTCGTAGGGGATGACCTGCACGGACATGGTCCAGCTGGGGTGCTCTCCGCGGCTGATCGCGTCGAACAGGTCCCGCCGGTGATAGTCGGAATCGGAACCGGCGAGCTTCTCGGCCTCCTCGTTGCTGAGGAACTCCAGGCCCTGATCGGTGTGGAAGTGGTACTTGATCCAGAACTTCTCACCGGACTCGTTGACCCACATGTAGGTGTGCGAGCCGTAGCCGTTCATGTGGCGCCAGGACCTCGGCAGGCCGCGCTCACCCATCAGGTAGGTCACCTGGTGGGCGGACTCGGGCGAGTTGGACCAGAAGTCCCATTGCATCTGGTTGGAGCGCAGGCCGGAGTCCGGGGTGCGCTTCTGGGAGTGGATGAAGTCCGGGAACTTCATCGGGTCGCGCAGGAAGAAGATCGGCGTGTTGTTGCCGACGATGTCGAAGTTGCCCTGCTGCGTGTAGAACTTCAGCGCGAAGCCGCGCACGTCGCGCCAGGTATCGGGCGAGCCGAGCTCACCGGCGACGGTGGAGAAGCGGGCCAGCATCGGGGTCTTGCGACCGGGCTGGAAGAGGTCCGCCTTGGTGTACTTCGAGACATCCTCGGTGACCTCGAGCTCGCCGAAGGCGCCGGAGCCCTTGGCGTGGGGGCTGCGCTCCGGGACGCGCTCGCGGTCGAAGCGGGCGAGCTTCTCGACCAGGGCGACGTCGTGGAGCATCAGGGGGCCGTCGGCGCCGATGCTCAGCGAGTGCGCATCGGACTCGCGGGGAGCGCCGGACTCCGTGGTGCTCGGGATCGTGGGATCGAAGTCGGTCATCTGCATCTCCTGTGTGGTGGGGGATTCTGACAAGCTGTGAGAAAAAGTTCGGATACGGGCCCGGTGGGGTTTCCGGGGCTCAACGGGCCCGGTTCAGGGAGCGGGGGTCGATGCGGGCGCGGCTGGGCTCGAGGCCGCCGACGCCGCAGCCCGGCACTCCGAGCAGACACCCCGGTAGACGACGTCCGCGATCTCGATGTCGAAGCCGTGGGCGTCGTGCGGAGTCAGACAGGGAGCCTCCCCGACCGCGCACGGGATGTCCTCGAGCCGACCGCATTCGCGGCAGACCAGGTGGTGGTGATTGTCGTGGCGATGCAGCTCGTACTGCATGCTGCGCCCGCCCACCGACACCCGGCGCAGCAGATCTGCATCGGAGAGGGCGTTGAGCACGTCGTAGACCGCCTGACGGGACACGGTCCCCAGGCTCTCGCGGACAGATCGGGCGATCGTCTCCGCATCGGCGTGCGGGTTCGCCTCGACCGCTGCCAGCGTCGCGAGCCGCGGAGCGGTCACGCGCAGGCCCGCGCCCCGGAGGGCGGAGGTGTGAGCGGTGGTCGACATGCCCCCACCCTACGCCCCTATCTGGACTATCTCAAGAAAGCGTCTCGGCCCAGAGAGACCTGGCACCCTCGCCTGCCCCCTTCCGCCGCTCAGTCCCGCTCGCTCCTGTGGTCAGCCCTCAGAGCATTCCTTGAACGCCAGGATCGAGCTGCGGGTCGCTGGCGTCCGTCACGGCATGCGCCGGGCCGCCCCCGGGTCCTGGGTGGCGAACTTGCCGCCGCTCACGTCGAGCAGTGCGCCGGTGATATAGCCGGAGAGGTCGCCGGCCAGGAAGAGGCAGAGGTTCGCGACATCCTCCGGCAGCCCCCAGCGGCGGATGCTCAGCTGGTCCAGCTTCGTGGCTGCTGCGGACTCGTCGAGGTCGGAGAATCCGTTCATCGCGGTCGGGATCATGCCGGGCGCATAGGCGTTCACGGTGATCCCCCAGGGTCCGAGCTCGCTGGCGAGCACCCGGGTCATCTGCACCACGGCGGCCTTGGAGGCGCCATACGCCGCCGCCTCGACGCTGGGGATGATCGCCGCGAACGACGCGGCGTTGATGATCCGCCCCGACTGCTGCCGCTTCATCATCGGGATGACCGCCTGGCAGGTGTTCAGCACACCGCGCACGTTGACGGCGAAGACCCGATCCCACAGCGCGGGGTCGAAGGTCTCCAGCGGTCCCTCGGCGTTGATGCCGGCGTTGTTGACCAGCACGTCGAGCCGGCCGTGCTGCTCCTCGATCGTCGCGATCGCCGCCCGCACGGCGTCGGGATCGGTGATGTCACAGGTCAGGACCGTCTCTGCGAGACCCTCCTCGCGTAGCTCGGCGAGGGCGCCCGGGTCGAGATCGAGTCCCACCACGCTCGCTCCCTCGCGGGCGAAGGTCTGCGCGATGGTGCGGCCGATCCCCCGCGCGGCACCGGTGACGAGCACGACCCGCCCTGACATGTCGATCTGCATGCTTCTCCTCGGATCATGGGTTCACGGGCGCGGACGCTCGCGTGCGCTCTACGCTGGGCTGGACCCGATCTCGGGTCCACTGACATCGGATACCACTGTCGTCCCTGCTCCGGGCATGGTCAAGGAGCTGGGCCGAGTGGACCGGGAGGAGAGGGCAGCGATGGATGCACGCACCGTATGGGTGACCGGCGCGGGATCGGGGATGGGACGGGCCTCCGCGCTCATCGCGGCGCAGGACGGACGAGCAATCGCGCTGTCCGGTCGGCGCGCCGGGGCGCTCGAGGAGGTCGCCGCGGAGATCCGCGCCGCGGGCGGGACCGCGCTCGTGGTGCCGCTGGATGTCGCTGATCGTGCGGCCGTGAAGGCGGCGGCCCTGCGGATCGAGGAGGAGCTGGGGAGCATCGAGGCGCTGGTGCTGTCGGCCGGGCTGAACTCGCCCCGCCGCTACTGGCGTGACCAGGACCTCGAGGAGTTCGCGGCCATCACCGACACCAACCTGCTGGGCCCGGTCTCGGTGATCGATGCGGTGCTGCCCGGGATGCGGGAGCGCGGCGCGGGCACGATCGTGCTGATCTCCTCGTACTCGGCCTGGCGCTTCTCGCCCGATGCCGGCGCGGCCTACAGCGCCTCGAAGACAGCGCTCGGACCGCTCGCGGCGACCCTGAACGCTCAGGAGAACCAGCACGGCGTCCGGGCCTGCCACCTGTGCCCGGGAGACGTCGACAGCGACTTCCTGAACCAGCGACCCGAGGTGCCGGGCGCAGCCGACCGGGCCGTGATGCTCAGCCCCGAGGACGTCGGACGCGCGGTGTCCTTCGTGCTGACCAGTCCCCCGCATGTGGTGATCGACGAGCTCGTCCTCAGTCCCGCCAAGCCTGCCGCCGGAACGGCAGCCTGAACGACAGAAGGGCCCCGTTCCTGTGTGTCACAGGAACGGGGCCCTTCTGCCTGCGGAGCCGCCTAGGAGAATCGAACTCCTGACCTATTCATTACGAGTGAATCGCTCTACCGACTGAGCTAAGGCGGCGTCGTCACCGGTGCACGGCGGACCGGTTCACTGTACGTGACCTGCAGGGCCTCGCGCAAAGCAGGACAGGGCGATCCGTGTCACCCTGTCGGACGTCCACCCCGTCGGCCCCGCGGGGCTCAGCAGGTCGACCCGTCCTCCGGCACGGTGCCCTCGAGCAGATAGGCGTCGACCTGCTCCTCGATGCAGCCGCCGGAGCGTCCGTAGGCGGTGTGCCCGTTCCCCTCGAAGGTCAGCAGCACCCCGCTCTCGAGCTGCTCGGCGAGGCTCTGCGACCACTGGTACGGGGTCGCCGGGTCGCCGGTGGTGCCGATGACCACGATCGGGTCGGCGCCCGCGGCCGCGATCGGGGCCGGCTCACGCAGCGGAGGGACCGGCCACTGGGCGCAGCCGTTCCCCCCGAGGCTCGGGCCGAAGGTCGGGAACTCCTCGGCCAGGCGTTCCGCCTCCTGTGCGACCCATTCCTCCTCGGCGATGCCCGGGCGGTCCAGGCAGTTCACCGCGGTGATCGCGTAGGTCCCGTTGGTGCGATAGGTGCCCTCCGCGGAGCGTTCGGAGGACATGTCGGAGATCGAGAGCAGCAGCGAGCCGTCCCCGCTCATCGCGGCGGAGAGCGCGTCACGGCCGTAGCTCCACAGCCCGTCGTCGTACATCAGCAGCAGCACGGCCGAGCGCGCAAGGCTTCCGGTGAGCGGTCGCTGCGGATCCCCGCTGTCCAGCGGGTGGGAGTCCACGCTGGCGAAGAAGGCGAGCAGCTGCTGCTTGGCGTCCTCCTCGCTGCCCTTGAAGGGGCAGCCCTCCCCCGCCTCCAGGCAGTCCGCGAGGAACGCCTCGGTGGCCCGCTCGAATCCTTCCGCCTGACCGGCGGCGAACTCGTTCCTCGTCGACGTGGGGTCGACCCCACCATCCAGCACGAAGCGACCCACCCGTGAGGGATACAGCTCGGCATAGCTGGCGCCGAGGTAGGTCCCGTAGGAGTAGCCCAGGTAGTCGAGCTGCTCGGAGCCGACCGCCGCACGCAGCACGTCCATGTCGCGGGCGGCGGAATAGGTGTCGAGATAGGGCAGGACATCCCCGGAGTTCGCCTCGCACGCCTCGGCGACCCGGGTGCCCCATTCCTCGGCGAGCTGCGCGGCCGCTTCGGGGTCGGATCCGCCGCCGGCGGCGAGGTAGTCGTCGGTCTCCTCGTCGCCGAGGCATTCGATGCCGGCGGAGCGGTTGACCCCGCGCGGATCGAAGCCGACCAGGTCATAGGCGCTGCGCACCTCGGGCGAGACCAGGTAGGGCATGCTCTCGAGGTAGTTCACGCCCGAGCCCCCGGGCCCGCCGGGGTTCGTGACCAGGGCACCGATCCGCTCTCCTGACGCCGCGATCCGGCCCACCGCGATCTGGATGTCCCCGGCCTCGGGGTCGTTCCAGACCAGCGGCACGTCGATCGTGCCGCACTCGACATCCGGTCCCTCGACGTCCTCGCAGGGGCCCCACTCGATCTCCTGGCCGTAGTAGTCGGCATAGGCGGGATCCTCGGCGGGGTCCGCAGGAAGGCCGACGGCGGCGGACGTGCCGAGCTCCTCGAGCGCAGGCCCGTCCGGCGCAGGCCCCGGCGCTGCTGAGCTGCCGCCGCCGTCGCTCGCCCCGTCACCGTCGTCCTGTGCTGCGTCGGGCCCGGTGCAGCCGGCCATCAGCAGGATGGTCGCCGCCGCCGCGGCGGCGAGACGGGAGAGGCGGCGAGGGCGGGCGGCGAGAGTCATGCGGGTTCCTTGTCCGTACGGAAAGCGGGCTGGAGGGGAGGGCGGGGATCCGCACTGCGCAGCTGGCGCAGAGTGCGGGTGCGGGGCGCGGTGGCGCGGTGGCGCGGTGGCGCGGGGCCCGGCCATCCTAGGCCCCGCGCAGCTCCTGTTCCCTGACTGTTCAGCCCACCTCGCGCTGGTTCCAGCGCCGGATTCCGAAGACGGTCGGAACGATCACGAGCAGCAGCAGCGGCAGCAGCTCGAAGGCGGTCGCCTCCCCGCCGCCTAGGAGGGCGGCGGCCGTCTGCAGGTCGACCGCGCGGATGAGGTCGCTGATCACCTCGGAGCCGAACACCATCGCGAGGGCCCCGGCAGTGGAGATCACGAATGGCACGCCGATCGCGGTGACCAGGCCGATCACCGTGGACTGCAGCAGGATCGCCATCGCCAGGGAGAACAGCAGCGTTGCCACCATCACCGCCAGCTGGGTGGTCAGCACCCTGTCGATGCTGGAGAAGATCGCGCCCTCTCCGAGCAGCTCCCCGCCCACCCAGGTGGCGGCGGCCGCAAGCGCGATCGACAGCACCATCAGTACCAGGAACACCACGGCGGCGGCGAGCACCTTCGAGGTGAGCACCGCGAGGCGGCCCGGGCGCTGCAGCAGCGTGTTCTGGATGGACTTGTCGGACCACTCCCCCGCCACCATCATCACCGTGATCACGGGGATGATCAGACTCAACGGGAGGGCGAGGACGATGAACGTGAACTCCACATCGGAGGTGCCGCCCGGCATGACGGCGGGCTGGATCAGCCCGCCGAGGGCGGCGAAGCCGGCGATGGCCAGCACGGACAGGGTCAGCAGGATGGCGGCTCCACGGGTGTCGAGGAAGCTGCGCAGGTCGATGGCGGGTCTCATGGGGTGACTCCTCAGTCGGGTCGATGCGGGGCGGGTCGATGCGGGGCGGGTCGGGCGATGCAGATCGGGCGGTGCAGGTGGGCGGAACCGGATCAGCGCAGCGGTGCCGGGGCGGGTTCGGGGGCCGAGGCGGTCGCCACCAACGCGACGGCGTTCCCGGGATCCGCGCCAGCGGGCTGCTCGGTCCCGCCGGTGAGGGCGAAGAAGAGGTCCTCGAGCCCGCCCCGGGTGGTCGCGCCCAAGGAGGTCAGGACCAGCTGCTCCCGCAGCGCCAGGCGTCCCATGTCCTCGGGGACGAGGCTCACCTCGAGCTCGCCGCCGAGCCGCTGCTCGAAGGCGATCCCGTGCCTGTCCAGGGCCTTCAGGAGCGCGGCCGGATCCAGTGCGGTGACGCGGGTGCCGGCGCCCGAGTCGGTGGTCAGCTCCTCGAGAGTGCCCTCGCGCACCAGGCGACCCTGGGAGATGACCACCAGGCGGTCCACCGTCGCTTCGACCTCGCGCAGCTGGTGGCTCGAGAGCAGCACCGTGCCGCCGGCGTCGGCGAAGGACCGCAGCAGTCGGCGCATCCAGCGGATCCCCTCGGGGTCCAGGCCGTTCGCGGGCTCGTCGAGGACCAGCACGGAGGGATCACCGATCAGCGCCACCCCGATGCCGAGCCGCTGACGCATGCCGTAGGAGTAGCCGCCCACCCGCTTGCCGCCGGCATCCTGGAGGCCCACCTGCTCGAGCACCTCGTCGGCCCGGGAGGCGGGCATGCCGACCGTGCGGGCGGTCAGGCGCAGGGTCTCCAGGCCGGTGCGACCGCCATGCAGGGCACGCGCATCGAGCATCACCCCGATGGTGCGCGCGGGATGGGAGAGCCGACGGTAGGGCTCCCCGCCGACGAGCGCCTCGCCGGCGTCGGCCTGCGCGAGCCCGGTGAGGATGCGCAGGGTGGTGGACTTGCCGGCGCCGTTGGGGCCGAGGAAGCCAGTCACGCTGCCGGGACGGCACACGAAGCTGAGGTCGTCGACGGCGGCGCGCTCGCCGTAGCGCTTGGTCACGCCGCGCACCTCGAGAGTGGGGCTGGAGGATGCGGGAGGGGTCGTGGTGCTCATGGCACGAGAGTCCTCCCCCAGCCCGCGACCGGCACAGCGCCCCGGGTCCAGGCGAGCGGCGACGAAGGTCGGGCCGCAGGTGGCCTGCGGCCCGGGCGGGGGCGACCTCCGTCGATCCCGCCCCCGACCTGGGGCGAGGACCGAGCGGACGGTGCCGGTCCAGGCAGGGCGTCGAGGGCTGCACGATTACAGTGGCGGCGTGGATGAACTGGGTGCCCCGAGGCGGCAGCGCTGGCAGGAGGCGCTCCTCCTCGCCGTCGTCGCGGCCGAGGCGATTGCGGGGGTGGTCCTCGCGACCTCGTCGGTCGAGCTGTGGCGCTCCGGACTGACGCTCGTGCTCGGCGGTGCCCTGCTGCTGCGCCATCGGCACTGGCGCTGGCTGCTGCCGGTGCTGCTGGTGCTGAACGCCGCAGCGATGTCACTCTCGGTGCTGATCGTGGTCGTCTACTGCTTCGCGACCCGCAGCCATCATCGGCTGCTGACCCTGCTGATCGCTGTGCTGGCCGTGGCCTCAGGAGCTGTGCCCTCGCTCTTCTGGGTCGGGACCGGCCTGTACGTGGGCATCACCGGGGTGGTGGTGAGCACACTGATCGTCGCCGCCTCGGTCGCGACCGGGATGTACACCTCGGCCCGGCGCGCTCTGCTCAGCCAGCTCCAGCAGCGGGCCGAGCAGGCGGAGTCCGGTCGCGAAGCCGCCGAGGAGCAGGCCCGTCGTGCCGAGCGCACCCGCATCGCCCGCGAAATGCACGACATCGTCGCCCACAAGATCTCGCTGGTCGCCCTGCAGGCCGGAGCCCTCGAGGTGAACCCGAACCTCGAGCGCTCCCAGGTGCAGCAATCCGCCGGGCTGATCCGGCAGACCGCCACGACGGCGCTCTCGGAGCTGCGGGAGGTGCTCGGGGTGCTGCGCGGCGACGGGGAGGAAGCGCCCCTGGCCCCGCAGCCGACTTGGGAGGACGTGCGGCGCCTGGTGGTCACCTCCCAGGAGGCGGGCATCTCCGTGGACCTCTTCGACTTCATCGACGATCCGGTGCCCGATCAGCTCGCCCGCACCGCCTACCGGGTGGTGCAGGAAGGGCTGACCAACATCCACAAGCACGCCCTGCACACCAAGGCACGGGTGGCGCTGATCGGCGAGCCCGGCACGGAGCTGGTGATCGAGGTCAGTAATGTTCTCCCCAAAGGGTTCACGACGGATCTGCCCGGGGCCCGCATGGGCCTGTCGGGCATCGAAACCCGCGTCACGCACGCGGGCGGCACCATCACGTCGGGCCCCACCGACGACGGACGCTTCGAAGTGAGGGCGGTGATCCCGTGGCCGACGGCGACGTGACTCGTGTAGGACTGATCGACGACGACTCCCTGGTGCGCGCCGGACTGGCGATGATCCTGAGCGCTGACCCGGCCATCGAGGTGGTGGGTCAGGGCAGCGACGGCGCGGAGGCGGTGACGCTCGTGCAGAAGCATCGCCCGGACGTGCTGCTGATGGACGTGCGCATGCCGAAGCTCGACGGGATCGCCGCGACCCGCGCGGTCAGCGCCCTGCCGAACCCGCCCAAGATCATCATGCTCACGACCTTCGACATGGATGAGTACGTCTTCCAGGCCCTCGAGGCCGGAGCCAGCGGCTTCCTGCTCAAGGACACCCCGCCCCAGGACCTCGCCCGTGCGGTCCACGTGGTCGCCGGCGGCGAGGCCATGCTCTCCCCGACCGTGACCCGGCGGATGCTCTCGCACTTCTCCGACGCCAACCCGGGCTCGCGCCAGGAGCAGCACCCGGGACTCCACCAGCTCACCGAACGCGAGACCGAGGTGCTCGGTGCGGTCGGCGCAGGCCTCTCCAACGCCCAGATCGGGATGCGGCTGTTCATGAGCGAGGCCACCGTGAAAGCGCATGTCTCGAAGATCTTCGCGAAGCTCAACTGCACCAACCGCGTGCAGATCGCGATCATCGCCCACGAGGCCGGGCTCACCGACCTCGACGCCGACCAGGTCTGAGCACTGCGCGGCGGCAGGCACCGTGGCCGAACCCTCGGCCGCGCCACAGCCGCCGCGCGCAGCCGCCACGCGCCCCGCCACGCGCCCCGCCACGCGTCCCGCCACGATCAGAAAAGTTCCAGCCCGCCGGCACCTTTTCCACCGTGGCCTACTCCGCCGCCGCGCGCAGCCGCCTCGCGCCCCGCCACGATCAGAAAGGTTCCAGCCTGCTGGCACCTTTTGCCGCCTGACCGTGCCGGGCGGGGGTCAGCCGGGCGTGGTCAGCCGGGCGTGGTCAGCCGGGCAGGGGTCAGCCGGGCAGGGGCCAGTCGAGGCGGTGGTCAGTCGGGCTGCACTCAGCCCCAGCCGAGCTCGTGGAGGCGGGCGTCGCTGATCCCGAACAGGTGGCCGAGCTCGTGCAGCACGGTCACCGCGATCTCCCGCACCAAGTGCTCGCGGGAGACAGCATGTCGCTGCAGCGGACCGCGGAAGATGAAGATCCGGTCCGGCTGGGCGTAGCCGTCGAAGACCGAGCGCTGGTCCAGCGGGATCCCCTCGTACAGGCCCAGCAGCTCGTGGCCTCCGGCCTGCTCGGGAGACGCCTCCTCCTCCACCAGGATCACCACGTTCGCCTCGGCGATGGCTCGCGCGATCTCCTCGGGCAGCGAGTCCAGGGCGTCGTCGACCGCTTCCTCGAACTCCTCGCGACTGATCTGGATCATGCTGCCATCGAACCACGCCCGGCCCGCGCACGGCGGGCTGAGCGCAGGAAGTGACCTGACAGCCCTTCGCGGCACCGAATCGTGTCGGATACGACGCATCCATCGCGAACTCGGAGGCACGGATCGCGGGAGATGGGTATGCTCTCCGTCGAACAGTTCTGCTGTTCGGGCCCCCATCGTCCAGTGGCCTAGGACACCGGCCTTTCACGCCGGCGACACGGGTTCGAATCCCGTTGGGGGTACTTCGCTCAAAGTGCGACGGAAACGCCCGCACCAGGCGCAACGGAAGTGCGAGACGGCTCACAGCCAGTTTGGTCGAGAGCCATGTGAACTTCCGGTAGAGTTATTCGAGTCGAAGCGAGTACGCGAAGCGCACAGACACGTATGGCCCTGTAGCTCAGTTGGTTAGAGTGCCGCCCTGTCACGGCGGAGGTCGCCGGTTCAAGCCCGGTCAGGGTCGCTTGCGAGAGAAGGCCCCGGAATATCGTTCCGGGGCCTTCTCCATTCCCGAGCCCGCCGCACCACCGGCCGCACCTTCTCCCCTACGCTCGAGGGATGAGCACCTCCCTTCAGAATCACCGCATCCGCCTTGCCGCACGCCCGCACGGCGAGCCTGTCGCCGCCGACTTCACGCACGACGTGGCCGAGGTCCGCTCCCCCGAGGCCGGCCAGGTGCTGCTGCGCACCCGGTACCTGTCCCTGGACCCGTATGTGCGCGGCCGGATGAGCGATGCGAAGTCCTACGCCGCGCCGATGGAGGTCGGCGACGTGATCGTCGGCGGCACCGTCTCCGAGGTGGTCGAGTCCGCGGCCGAGGGCTTCGCACCGGGCGACACGGTCCTCTCCTACGGCGGTTGGCAGGAGTACAGCCTCGAGCCTGCCGCGCAGCTGCGCCGCCTGGACCCCGCCGCCGCACCGGTGACCACCGCCCTGGGCGTGCTCGGCATGCCCGGGTTCACCGCCTATGCAGGTCTGCTCGCGATCGGGAAGCCCCAGCCCGGAGAGACTGTCGCGGTCGCGGCAGCCACCGGGCCGGTCGGCTCCGCCGTCGCCCAGATCGCGAAGCTGCACGGCGCCCGCACGATCGGGATCGCCGGCGGTGAGCAGAAGGTCTCCCGGCTGCGCGAGCTCGGCGTCGACGCGGCGCTCGACCACCGGGCCCCGGACCTGGCCGGAAGGCTCGCCGAGGCGGCGCCCGACGGCATCGACGTGTACTTCGAGAACGTCGGCGGCGCTGTCTGGGACGCGGTGCTGCCGCAGCTCAACAAGTTCGCGCGGGTGCCGGTGTGCGGGCTGGCCGCGCACTACAACGCGACCTCGCTGCCGGAGGGGCCCGACCGCAGCCCCCAGCTGATGCAGGCGGTGCTGTCGAAGAGCCTCACCCTGCACGGCTTCATCCAGAACGAATTCGTCCCGACGATGTTCGAGGACTTCCTGCGGGACATGACCGGCTGGCTCGCCTCCGGGCAGGTGCAGCACACCGAGGACATCACCGAGGGACTGGACCGCGCCCCGGAGGCGTTCGTGGGCATGCTGCGAGGCCGGAACTTCGGCAAGGCGATCGTCCAGGTCTCCTGATCACCGCAGCGCCCTGAACGTCTCGACACCCTGACCGTCCCGGCCGACGGGGCCGCACCCGTCGGCCACGTGGCATGCCTTACACCGTGCCGGTCCGGTTGGTGAACAGCCTTCCCCAGCTGGTAGTCTGTTCCCTGGTCGCTTCGGCGGCCGCGGCTCTGTAGCTCAGTTGGTAGAGCGTTCGACTGAAAATCGAAAGGTCACCGGATCGACGCCGGTCGGAGCCACCACCTCGAAGCCCCCTGGTCCACCAGGGGGCTTCGTCATTGCTCCAGGCTCCGCAGGCACGGTCCGCCGCCCGGCGCCTGTCGTGGGCCGGTGAGACCGGTGGGCCGGTGGGGCCGAGGCGGCCACCAGCAACCGTCCCGGGCCTGCTCTTGTCCCGGACCCTCCACCGCCCTATCGTCGGCCTGGTGAACCGCGGCGACGTCCTCCCACTCCTCGGCGCCGAGCGCCTGGCCCTCGCCGACGCCCTGCAGGACCCTCCGGCCGTGGACTGGGAGCGTCCCTCGCTCTGCGCAGGGTGGACAGTGCAGGACGTCCTCACTCATCTCACCGCCGCCGCTCTCACCTCGACACTCCCCTGGCTCGCGAACATGGCGGCCTCTCGGTTCGACACGGATCGGCACAACCAGCGCCTGCTGCACCGGTTCCGCGCAGCGGATCCTGTCACGACGCTCGCCGACTTCCGCACGGCGGCGACATCGTCGGCCGCGCCGTTCGGAGAGTGGGAGGGCGCGCTCGGCGAAGTCATCGTGCACGGCCAGGACATCGCGCGCCCGCTCGGCCTGCCGCTGGCGCCCTCGCGCGAAGCAGTACGTGGCGTGGCCGAGTTCTTCGCCCGCAAGGACTTCGCGGTCAACAGCAGCACAATGGCCCGCGGCCTGCGACTGGAGGCGACCGACGATGAGCTGGTTCTCGGGGACGGTCCACCGGTGCGCGGCAGCATGCTGAACCTCGTCATGGCGATGGCGGGGAGAGCCGTGGTGCTCGACGAGCTGGAGGGCGAGGGCGCCGAGGTGCTCCGGGCGCGGCTGCCCCGGTCCTGACGGCGGAGCAGCCGCGTCCACCGCCCCGCCGGTGCCGGCTCAGTCGTCCGTCGGCTCCTCCGGCAGGTCCAGATCGACCATCTCCCGCTCGGCTTCGACGGCCGCGACGATCTCCTCCACGGCTTCGTCGAGCGACATCTGGCTGGAGTCGATGATCAGGTGGTAGCGGCCCTCGTCCGTCGGCTCCCAGTGCATGAGCCGGCGCGACATCCGCGGGCGCATGCGGTCCTCACGGACCTGTCGCTGCGCGGCGACCTCGGGGGTGATTCCGTGGTCCGCGGCGGCGCGGTCCACGCGGTCCTGGACATCGCCGATCATCCGGATGTGGACGGCTCCGCGCATGTTGTCCAGGATCGCCGTCGCGTCCCGTCCGAGCACCACGCCGCCGAAGCCCTTGACCAGGCCCATCACCTCATCGATGTTCTTGCTGACCAGGTTGGTGCCCACCTGCGCGTCTCCGGAGGCGGTGGCGACGTTGACGTCCATCCCCGGCCAGGAGAAGGAATGCAGCCACCGCAGGGACCTGCCGGTGGTGTCGTCGGCGAGCACCTTCGGGTTCGACGAGGAGGCTCGTTCGAGGTCCTCCGAGCTGAAGGCGAGGCCCGCATAGGGCACGCCGAGCTTCTCGGCGACGCGCGGGGCCACATAGGCGGCGCCGGCGCCATAGTCCTCGTTGATGGTGACCACCGGTCGGCGGGCGATGAGCTGGTCGCCGCGCGAGGCGAGCACGACGCCCGCGCCGGGTACGGCATCCCCCAGGGCGCTCCGTGCGCGCCGCTGGTGGAGCTCCTTGATGATCCCTGTGTGCTCCTTCGCGGTGAGCGGGTACAGGAGCATCACCAGCACCGCGATCAGGCACAGCACCGCCGGCGCCCAGCCGGCCGCGACCTTGATGCCCTGCACCGCCTGGTCGGACTGGTCCGGAGCGCCGGAGACGTAGCCGAAGGCGGCGATGATGCCGCCGCCGAGGAAGCCGCCGATGCCCTGACCCACCTTGCGCACGAAGGAGAGGACCGAGTAGGCGCCGCCCTCGGCGCGGGTCCCCGTCCTCCACTCGCCGTAGTCGACGGTATCGGCCTGCATCGAGAACATCAGCGCATTGGTGCCGCCGAAGCCGACTCCGTAGATGAAGAAGGCGATCAGCGCCATCGGCAGGTTCCCGGTGGGAGCGAGGCCCACGATCACCAGGCCGAGCACCGCGGTGAGGGCCAGACCCACGTAGGCGCTGCGTTTGCCGAAGCGCTCGGAGACCTTCGAGATCACCGAGGCGATGAGGATGGTGCCCACCGTCTGCAGCACGAAGAGCAGCGTGAAGTACCCGGCACCGCCCACCACGTCGCGGGCGTAGTACATCATCACAGCGTTCATGGTGAAGGAGCCGCCGAGCAGGAACATCGCGCCCACGCAGAGGATGACCAGGGGCTTGTTCCGGCGCACCATCGCCATCGTGGTGCGCAGAGTGACCGTGCCCGTGCCGGCCGGGACGACCTCCTTGGTGTTCTTGAAGCAGACCCAGTACAGGGCCAGCGCGGCGGCGGCCAGGGCGAGGGTGGCGATCGTGAACTTCAGCCGGATCCCGTCGGCCGTGGTGTCCTCGAACTGGGGCGAGAGGATCAGCGACAGCACCACGCCGGTGACCGCACCACCGATCGAGCGAGCGCCCGCCAGGCGGGAGCGGTCGGTGGCGTTCTCCGTCATCGCCGCGGACAGCGAGCCGTAGGGGATGTTCACGAAGGAGTAGCAGAGCTGGAACGCCGCGTCGAAGAGCAGGATCCAGGCGACGGTCGCCATCGGGCCGAGCGCCGCCGGGGTGCTGAACAGGGCGACCAGCGAGATGGCGAGGAAGGGGCTGACCCAGATCAGCCAGGGCCGCAGCCGCCCGTGCCGGGTCTGCTTGCGGCCGACGGTATTGCCGGCGACGAGATCGGTGACGCCGGCCCAGATCTTGGTGACGCCGTAGATGGCACCGGCGATCCCCGCGGAGACCCCGGCGATGTCCGTCATGTAGACCATGAGGAACAGGGAGGTCATCTGGAAGGCGACGTTGTTGGCGACATCGCCCATCGCATAGCCGACGACGCGTCTGCGCGGCAGGATATCCGTGGTGCTCGGTGCGACAGCGGATGCGCTCGCCATGCGGGGTCCTTCCCTCAGGTCCCTCGTCCCGGCGGTTGCTTGCCGCGCCCCGTGGAGCGGACGCGCAGCCATGCGCGGAGGCCGGGGAGTGGCGTGCCACCGAGGGACCGTGTGCTCAGTCGTTCCGCCGAGCCTGCCACACCTCGCCGCCCTGAGGGCGGGTCGGACGTCCCTTGCCAGCTGTTTCCACCTCAGCGATCTCTCACACCGCTCCATCTCACGGGATCTCGGGGGTCCCGCGCCCGCGCGTGATGCCGATCAGGGGCCGGGTCCGAGGATCCCGCGCCTTCCCGCTCCTGTCGCCGTAGTCTGGTCCTCGGACCTGCCCGGCCCCGTGCCCGGGCGCTCTAGACCCAGTGGAGGACGACGATGTCTGCCGAGAACCCGGACCTTGCGATCGCCCAGGCGGCGACCCTGCATCCCATCACCGAGATCGCCGAGAAGGCCGGGGTGCCCGCCGAGGCGCTGGTGCCCTACGGCTCCTACAAGGCCAAGGTCGACGTGCGGAAGATGACCCCGACGGGCAGGACCGGGCGACTCGTCCTGGTCTCGGCCATGTCTCCCACCCCGGCCGGCGAGGGCAAATCCACCACCACGGTGGGCCTGGCCGACGCCTTCTCCCTGCAGGGGCACCGGACCATGGTCGCGCTGCGAGAGCCTGCGCTCGGCCCGATCATGGGGATCAAGGGCGGCGCCACCGGCGGCGGCCACGCGCAGGTGGTCCCGATGGAGGACATCAACCTCCACTTCACCGGCGACTTCCATGCCATCCAGATCGCGAACAACACCCTCGCGGCACTGGTCGACAACCACCTCCATCAGGGCAATGCGCTGAACATCGATCCCCGTCGGATCCAGTGGAAGCGCGTGGTGGACGTCAACGACCGCGCTCTGCGGAAGATCACGATCGGCCTCGGCGGTCCGACCCAGGGCGTCCCCCGCGAGGACGGCTTCGACATCGTCGTCGCCTCCGAGATCATGGCTGTGCTGTGCCTGGCCACCGACCTGCAGGACCTCGAGGCCCGCATCAACCGCATCGTGCTGGGCTTCACCTATGACCGCGAGCCCGTGAGCGTCGCAGATCTCGGGGTCGGCGGCGCGGTGACCATGCTGCTCAAGGATGCCCTGCTGCCGAATCTCGTCCAGACCCTCGGCGGCACCCCGGCGCTCGTGCACGGCGGCCCCTTCGCGAACATCGCCCACGGCTGCAACTCGCTGGCCGCGACCCAGCTGGCGCTGTCGCTGGCGGACATCACGGTCACCGAGGCCGGCTTCGGCTCCGACCTCGGCGCGGAGAAGTTCCTGGACATCAAGGCTCGCCTCGGCGGCCTCTCCCCCGATGCAGGCGTCGTGGTCGCGACCGTGCGGGCGCTGAAGATGCACGGCGGGGTCGCCAAGGACGATCTCCCGGCCGAGGACATCGACGCCGCGCTCGCCGGCACCGCGAACCTCGCCCGTCACGTGCAGAACATGCGCAAGTTCGGCATCGAGCCGGTCATCGCGCTGAACCGCTTCCCCACCGACACCGAGGCCGAGCTCGACGCAGTGCTCGGCTGGGCGAAGGAGCAGGGCTTCCGGGCCGCACTCTCGGAGGTCTGGGCGAAGGGCGGCGAGGGCGGGCTCGAGGTCGCGGAGCAGGTGCTCGCAGCGATCGAGGAGGATGCCCCCGACTTCCGCCACCTCTACGACCCGGCCGCCGGGATCGAGGAGTCCCTGCGCACCCTGGCCCGCGAGATCTACGGGGCCGACGACGTGGTCTTCGAGGACCGCGCCCCGGCGCAGCTGCGGATGCTGAAGCGGAACGGCTGGGACACCCTGCCCGTCTGCGTCGCGAAGACCCAGTACTCCTTCTCCGACGACCCGAAGGCGCTCGGCGCCCCCACCGGGCATGTGCTGCATGTGCGGGATCTGGTGCCGAAGATCGGGGCCGGGTTCGTGGTCGCGATGACCGGCGCGATCATGACGATGCCCGGCCTGCCCAAGGAGCCCGCGGCGCTGCGCATGGGCGTCACCGAGACCGGGGAGTCGATCGGGCTCTTCTGAGTCCGCGGCGCGGGCCGGCCGGGAAGGGTCGGCCCGTCGCCGGCGATCGCGTTCGGCGACTCACCGGCGGTCGCGTTCGGCGACCTCCTCGGCCTCGAGCTCGGTCTCGTCCTCGAGGTCGATATCGATGATGTCCTCGTCCTCGACGTCGTCCGCGCGTCCCTCCGGGTCCCCCCAGTTGATATCCGTGAGCGGTTCGACGGTCTCGGTGACCACGTTCTCGGGGAAGCGATCCAGGTCGCCGTCGGCCATCCCCCGGTGGTCATCGCCGTCCTCGTCGATGAAGCCGTCCTCGTCATCGTCGTCATCGTCGGAATCCGCCAGGCGCGGGCTGAGCTCGTCGATCGCGTAGTCGCCGCCGCGCACGAATCCGCGGCGGAAGGCCGCACGGCCCACCATCACGCTCGAGACCGGCACGGTCAGCATCTGGGCGAGCAGCACCACCAGCAGGAAGGCGGCCAGGGACCAGGAGCCCGAGTACAGCGCCGCCCCGCTGAACACCAGGATGAGACCCAGCACCTGCGGCTTGGAGGCTGCGTGGATGCGCATCAGCACGCCGTCGAAGCGGTTGAGCCCGATCGTGGAGACCACGCCCAGCAGGACTCCGCCGGCGATCAGGACGGCGGCGATGATCTCGATGGGCGTCATCGTGGCTCCTCCGTCGTGGGGCGGCGAGGTGCGCGGCGGTGCTCGTCCTCGACGTTGTGCTCGACGCTGCGCTCGAAACCGCGTGAGCCCGGCTGTGCACCGAACCCGCGCTCGTCCTCGTCCTCGAACGGCTCCGAACGGCCCGTCTCCTCGTGCGGCTCCCCCGGCGGGCCCAGGTCATCCAGCGGCTCTCCCGGCTGCAGCGAGTCCTCGAGCGGGTCCTCATCCGTCAGCGGGTCCTGGAACTCGTCCGCGGGGAGGGTGTTCCCCGGATCCGGCGACTCACCCCGGCTCTCGTCCCAGGCCTCGGAGCTGAAGGGGTCGAGGTGGACCGCCTCGTGGGGGCCCGTGTCCGTGTGCGGTTCGCGGGGGTGGCGGGCGCGGCGTCCCTGCATCGGGTCCTCGCGGGCCACGAAGCGGGCGAAGGTGACGGTGCCGATGAAGGCGAGGCCGGTGAGTCCCAGCAGCGCCGGCCCCGCCCAGGTCGCCCGGGAGTGGGCGGCGTAGAGGGCCATGCCCATCACCACGAGCGTGACCAGGGCGTCGCCGGAGAGCGCGCGATCCAGGATCGTCGGGCCCACCACCATCCGGTAGACCACACCCAGCGCGGCGGCGGCGAGGATGGCGGCATAGATGACCAGCAGGATCTCGAAGGTGCTCATCGCAGACCCGCCTCCTCGAGGACCTCACGGCGGCCGACGGCCCACAGCAGGCGCTCCTCCTGGGCACGGACCTGCGCCCGCGCCTTCTCGACCTCCTCGGGGGTGCCGGCGTTGAAGGTGTGCAGGAACAGCATCCCGGTGGCGCGCTGCGCCTCGACCACGACGGAGCCGGGGATGAGGGTGCACAGCACGCCGGTGAAGGTCAGGAAGAAGTCCGAGCGCGATGCCATCCGCACGGCGATCACCGAGCTCGGCGGCTGGGGACCCGGACGCAGCGAGTAGTACCCGACCTGGACGGCGGAGACGATCACGTCGTACAGGAAGCGCGCCGCGAACAGCAGGAAGCGCACCGGGCGCAGGGTCAGCTCGTGACCCGTCGGCGGCATCGGGAACAGCACGAAGATGAGGACCGCGACCGCGACGCCGCCCAGCACGTTCTTGAGATCCAGACCGCCCCACAGCAGGCACCACAGCGCCACCATGATCAGTGCCCAGATCCATGAGTGCCGCAGGTCCTTCAGTCGTCGGGAGATCACTCGTCCACCTCCTGCCCGTCGCCGTCGAGCCGCTGCCCGGCGTCATCGATCCGGTACTGCAGCTCGCCGGCGGCCTCGTCGCCGAGGACAGCGCTCACATACGGGGTGCGCTCGAGGATGGAGCTCGCGGCGTTGTCGGCGTAGGTCATGATCGGACCGGCCAGCACCGTGAGCACCAGAGAGAAGGTGATCATCGCTGCGGTCGCCCCGACCATCACCTTGGGCAGCGGGACATCGCGGGCGACGATCTCCGCACTGGGCTCCTGCCAGAAGGCGCGGTTCCAGATCTTCGCGATCGCATACAACGTGAGCAGGCTGGTCAGAACGCTGATGGCGATGAGGAACCACCCCGAGGTGCGGTCGTACTGGATGCCCGCCTCGATCAGTCCCACCTTGCCGATGAAGCCGGAGAAGGGCGGGATGCCCGCGAGGTTCATGGCGGGGAGGAAGAAGAGCACCGCGATCACGGGGGCGAGCTTCTGCAGCCCGCCGAGCTTGATCAGATTGGTCGTCCCGCCGCGGTGCTCGATCAGGCCCGCCGCGAGGAACAGCGTGGACTGCACGGTGATGTGGTGGGCGACGTAGTAGATCGTCGCGGCCATGCCCATCTGGGTGACCATGCCGATGCCGAACAGCATGTAGCCCATGTGCGAGACCAGCGTGAAGGACAGCACTCGCTTGAGATCCGTCTGCGCGACCGCGCCGAAGATGCCGATGAGCAGGCTCAGCGCCGCTGCGGCCAGCAGCAGGTTGGAGATCTGGGACGCGGGGAAGAGCAGGGTCTCCAGGCGCAGGATCGCGTAGATGCCGACCTTTGTCAGCAGTCCCGCGAACACGGCCGTGACCGGCGCGGGAGCGGTCGGGTAGGAGTCCGGCAGCCAGGCGCTGAGCGGGAAGATCGCGGCCTTGATCCCGAAGGCCACCAGGAGCATCAGCTCCAGGACCATCCGGATGCCGGGGTCCAGGCCGTCCAGCCGCAGCGCGAGCTCGGCCAGGTTGACGGTGCCGGTCGCGGAGTACACGGCGGCGATCGCGGCCAGGAAGATGATCGAGCTCAGCAGGGAGACGATCACATAGGTGGTCGCTGCGCGCACCCGGCTGGCGGAGCCGCCGAGCGTGAGCAGCACGTAGCTCGCCGCCAGCAGCACCTCGAAGCCGACGTAGAGGTTGAACAGGTCACCGGCGAGGAAGGCCATCGACACCCCGGCCACCAGGGCGAGATAGGTGGGATGGTAGATCGCCACCGGGGTCCGCTCGGTGTTCTCGCTGACCGTCTGTGCGCTCGAGTACACCAGCACCGCGAGGGTGACGAAGCTGGAGACCAGCAGCATCAGCGCGGTGAGACGGTCCGCGACGAGCACGATCCCCAGCTGCGGGGTCCAGTTGCCGATCTGCAGGACCAGCACACCCTCCTGCGAGACGTAATAGCCCAGCACCATCGAGACCGTGAAGATCGCGGTCAGGGTGAGGATCGCGACCCAGAGCTGGATCCGGCTGTAGTGGCGCAGCAGCAGGGTGAATGCGGCGCCGGCCAAGGGGAGCATCACCGGCAGGGCGAGCAGGAGTTCGATGCTCATGCCTCACTCCGTCCATCGGTGTGCTCGCGGTCGGTGTCGGTGGCGGGGCCCGCGCCGGGGATGCTGCCCATGTCCTGGGCACTCTGCGGAGCCTG
Organism: uncultured Brachybacterium sp.; assembly: GCF_947500705.1. GTDB lineage: Bacteria > Actinomycetota > Actinomycetes > Actinomycetales > Dermabacteraceae > Brachybacterium. The sequence continues at coordinate 406,112 of NZ_CANMSY010000001.1, forward strand.
GGCGGTCTGCGGAGCCGCGCCACGCCCTCCGGGCGGCGGGTCGCCCGGCCGTGTGCCGCCCTTGTCGGGGCGGCGACGGCCGGCCCGCGGGGGCGGCGGGGCGCCTCCTTCGTCGGCCTCGGTGGCATCCTGCGGGACGTCCTCGGCGCTGGTGAGGTCCGAGCCCAGCGGGTCGTCGTCCTCGTGGGCGAGCAGCCCCTGGGACTGTGCCAGCGCGCCGCGCCGGGATTCCTCGGTGAGTGCCTGGGACCAGGGCAGGTGCTCGGTCTCCTCGGTGGTGCGGCGCCGGCGCCTGCGCAGCACCCTCCGGTCCTCGACGTCGTCGGGGACCTCGTCGTGGCCGAAGAGCTGCCAGGCCCGGTAGGCCAGGGCCATCCCGAAGGCGGTGATGCCCAGCGAGATCACGATCGCGGTGAGCACCATCGCGAAGGGCAGCGGATCCGTCATCTCCGCAGGGTCGCCGCTGCCCTCGAAGGGCGGCAGTCCGGGCTTCCCGGCGGCGATGATGAACAGCACGTTCACCCCATTGCCCAGCAGCACGAAGCCCAGGATTATTCGCGACAGGGTGCGCTCGAGCATGAGGTAGACGCCGCAGGTGATGAACACCCCGGCGATCAGGAGCAGCGAGAGGCTAACGGGCATCGAGTTCCGCCTCCTGCTGCTGGTCGATCTGCGATCCCAGGGACCGCAGGAAGTCGAGCATCACGCCGACCACCACGAGGTAGACGCCGATGTCGAAGATGAGGGCGCTGGGGAATTCCAGCTCGCCCAACAGAGGCACGTCCACCACCGGGGTCGCGCTGGCGAAGACGGTGCCTCCGAAGAGCACCGGCAGCACTCCCGCCAGCACCGCGATCGCCATCCCCGCACCGAGGATGAGGCCCGCCTGCACGGGTGCGGCCTCGCTCAGCTCGTACCGGCCGCCGGCGATATAGCGCAGCGCCAGGGCGAGGCCCGCCACTAGCCCGCCCGCGAAACCGCCGCCGGGCAGGTTGTGCCCGGCCATCAGCAGATACACCGAGAACATCATCATCATCGGGAAGGCGAGGCGCGTGATGACCTCGAGCATCACCATGCGTCGTTCGGGAGCGAGGGTCAGTCCCGCGGAGAGCCAGGTCCGCCAGCGGTTGCCGCCGGAGACGTCATCCGGGCGGGCGTCGAAGTCCAGGGCGTTCTGCGGCAGCTCGGAGTCCATCCGTCGCGGCCAGATCGAGGCCTTGGACTCCAGGTCGCGCACCCGGGAGATGGGGCGCTCACGACGGGTGACGAAGATCAGCGAGGCCACCCCGGTCGCGACCACCAGCAGCACCGAGATCTCGCCCATCGTGTCCCACACGCGAGCATCGACCAGGGTCACGTTGACCACGTTGTGGCCGCCGCCGATGGTGTACGCCGGCTCGATCAGGCCCGGTCCCAGCGCCTCGCGATAGCGGGCGTCGGCGGCGTACAGGGTGGCTCCGCACAGCACCACCGCGGTCGCGATCGCGATCCCCCAGCGCCCCCAGGCGCCGATCCGCAGGGGCCGACGGGAGAAGTGGATCGGCAGGCGGCGCAGCACCAGCACCAGCACCACGGTCATCGCGGTCTCGACCAGCACCTGGGTGATGGCGACGTCCGGCGCGCCCGCGACCAGGAACAGCAGGGCGACGCTGTAGCCCGTGACCGTGATCAGGAAGACGGCGCGCAGGCGCCGTCGGGAGCGGGCGGCGCCGATGGCCGCGAGCGCCGCCACCGGCAGCAGGATCAGCTCGAGCGGATGCTGGAACAGCACCAGGTTGTCCGGCAGCGGAGCCTGGGTCACCGCAATCGGTCCGACCAGTGCGATCAGCACCACCAGCATGGTGCCCAGGGTGTAGGGCAGGGAACCTCGCTGGAACAGTGCGGTGGCCGCGATCGACAGCGCATCGGTGCCGCGCAGGATCCGGCGGAAACCGCGCTCGGCATCGAAGGCCTCGAGGAGACCACCGTCGGCCCAGCGCTGCGGGGAGATCCGCTTCTGGAGCTTCGCGAACGGCTTGGCGAGCAGGGCGAGCCCGATGCCGAGGCCGAGGGTGAGGACGGAGGCCAGCAGCGGCACCCCGAGATGGGGGATCACCACCAGGTGCACGCCCGGGCCGGTCTCCGGCAGCAGCGAGGAGTAGGTGCGCAGCACCTCCTCCAGGGGGCCGGCGGCGACGGCGAGGGCCACGGAGAACACCGCCACCAGTGCCGGCGGCAGACAGTAGAGCACCGGGATCTGCGGCGTCGAGACCCGCGGAGCGCCCGGGGCCGGTCCGAAGGCGCCCCAGACGAACCGCCAGGAGTAGGCGACCGTGAGGATCGACCCGGCGACCAGGGAGAGCAGCAGCAGCCGCTGCCATCCGCCCGCGTACCAGAGCGCGGAGTAGATCGACTCCTTGGCCACGAACCCGAACAGCGGCGGCACCGCGGCCATCGAGGCGGCGGAGACGGTGCCGATCACGGCCACCACCGGCGCGACCCTGCCCACTCCGGACAGGACGCGCAGGTCACGGGTGCCGAATTTCTTGTCGATGATGCCGACGACCATGAACAGAGGGGCCTTGAACACCGCATGCGCGATCAGCATCGCAAGGCCCGCGAGCACGGCATCGTGCGTGGCCAGGCCGGTCACCGCGGCCAGGAAGCCTAGCTGGGAGACGGTGCCATAGGCGAGCAGCAGCTTGATGTCCGTCTGCCTCAGCGCGCGCCAGCCGCCCACCAGCATGGTCGCCGCGCCGACCGCGGCCAGGATCATCGTGACCACCTCGAGGTGGGTCAGCGCCGGGGCCATTCTCAGGATCAGGTAGATCCCGGCCTTCACCATCGCCGCAGCATGGAGGTACGCCGAGACCGGTGTGGGGGCGGCCATCGCGCCGGGGAGCCAGAAATGCGTGGGCAGCAGCGCCGACTTGCTGGTGGCCCCGGCCAGGATCAGCACCATCGCGGTGACGAGAGACGGACCGGCCTGCTCCCACATCGGATCGCCGACGATCACCGAGAGGCGCATCGACCCGGCCTGCGAGGCGACCATCAGCAGGCCCACCAGCATCGCCAGGCCACCGGCGGTGGTCGAGATCAGGGCGTTCAGAGCAGCACGCCGTGAGGCCTGCTTGTCCTGATAGTGCCCGATCAGGAGGTAGGAGAAGACGGTGGTCAGCTCCCAGAAGGTGTAGAGCACCATCACGTCGTCCGCGAGCACCAGGCCCACCATCGCCCCTGCGAAGGCGGTCAGCACGCCGGCGAAGCGGCCCAGCCCGGGTTCGGTGTCGTGGAAGTACCGAGCGCAGTACAGCAGCACGATCGCGCCGATGCCGGTGGCGATCAGCGCCAGCACCCAGCTCAGCGGATCGAGTCGGAAGGCCAGGTCGATGCCGAAGGCGGGGATCCAGGCGATCGATTCCTCCCGCGGGAGGTCCGCGAGAGTCCGCGGATCGATCGTCGCGAGCCAGAGCGCCGAGGCCCCCGGCACCATGGCCAACGGGTAGAAGGCGTTGCGGCCGAGCCATCGCACCAAGAGGGGTCCCACGAGCGCCGCCACCAAGTGGGCGAGCAGCATCGTGAACACAGAGGTCTCCAACCGGTGGAGGGGGAAAGGGGCCGGTGACATCTTACGGGAGGCGGCGTCTCCATTCCTGAACCTCCTTGCCTGCGCCGGAGACTTCTCACTGCACAGATCACGGACTGTGCCGCCGACTCCGCTGTCGCTCCGTAGAGTGAGCGCATGGCCACCATCTCGGACCCGGGGGCGCGCGTGTCCGCCTCCCGCCCCGCGCGCCCGCCCGTCGTCCCCTTCGCCCTGTGGGACGGAGGGATGTCGGCCTTCAGCTCGGTGATCCTCACGTTCGTGTTCGCGACCTATGTCGCGAGCGCCGTCGCCGCCGAGGGCGCCGTGGGCGATGAGGCCATCCAGGCCGCCCAGGCCCACGGCTCACAGGTGCTGACCACCTGGCAGTCCCTCGGGGCGGTGGCGGTCGCGCTGCTCGCCCCGCTGCTGGGGAACCTCGCCGACCGCGGCGGCGCCCGCAACACCCTGCTGCGCATCACCACCCTCGCCACCGTCGTGGTGGTCGCCCTGATGCCTCTCGTCGCTCTGGACTCCGACCACCTGATGCTCGGCGCGGCCCTGATCGCACTGGCCGTGGTGTTCAGCGAACTGGCCGGGGTGTTCGTGAACTCCGTGCTGCCGGAGATCTCCACCCCCGCCGACCGTGGTCGCATCTCCGGCACGGCCTGGGCGGTGGGCTATTGGGGCTCGATCGTGTGCCTGGGCATCGTGCTGGTGCTCTTCGTGATGCCGGGGACCGGACTGCTCGGGATCACCGGCGAGAACGGCTGGAACTACCGGGCGATCCCGCTGTTCGTCGCCCTATGGATCCTGGTGGGCACGATGCCGCTGATGCTGCGTGCCCCGAAGCACCCCGCCTCCGCCCCGGGCGAGCGGTGGAACCCCTGGCAGGGCTATGCGCACATCGTGCGTCGCGTGATCCGCGCCTTCAAGGATGAGCCGATCATGCTCCAGTACCTGGTCGCCTCGGCCATCTACCGCGACGGCCTCGGAGCCGTGTTCTCGATCGCCGGCGTGCTGGCCGCGAATGCCTATGGCTTCTCGTTCACGGAGATCATCATCTTCGGCATCGCCGCGAACCTGGTGGCCGGTGTCGGGGTGTTCCTCGGCGGCCGCGTCGATGACCGCGTGGGCCCCCGCCCCGTGATCATCGTCGGCTCCCTCGGAGTCATCGTGCTGGGACTGGTGGTGCTGTTCTTCAGCTCGAGCCTCGTGTTCTGGGTCGCCGGCCTGGCGATCTGCCTGTTCGTCGGCCCTGTGCAGTCCGCCTCGAGGAACCTGCTCACCCGGCTCTCCCAGCCTGGTCGGGAGACGGAGAACTTCGGTCTCTACGCGACCACCGGCCGCGCGCTGGGCTTCCTGGGCACCGCCGCCTTCGCCGCGACGGTCGCGATCTCGGGCGACACCCGCACCGGGATCCTCGGGATCGTGCTGGTGATGGCGCTGGGCCTGATCGCCTTCGTACCGATCCGGCTCGGCGCCGCGGGGCGGGCTCCGGTCCGCTCCTGAGAATCGGCGCCTCGTCCCGAGGGCGGCCAGAGGCCACCAGGGATCCGGTCGGGCCCTGCGGCCTCGGATCGCCCTCAGCCGAGATCGGCGGGATCGACCAGGAAACCCTCGAGGTCCACGACGTAGCCGCCGACGCTCTCGATGAGCAGCCCGGCGATCAGCCCGATCCGCCGGTAGGCGTGCTGCCACCGCTCGGCGATCTCGGCCGACGGGACCTCGACCGCGTCCTCTTCCGGGTCTGCGGTGACGTGCACCAGCTGATACTCCACGGCGCTGTCGAGCCACTCCAGCGCGGCCAGGGCCGCAGGACGGGAGCTGAGCCCCACCCGCACCGAGATCTCCTCCCCCGCAGGCAGCGGGATCGAGGCGCTGTACCCGGAGCGGGCGACCTGCTCGGGGACCTCGTCGAGCGCGGTCTCCGGCTCGAGCGGTGCGAGCAGCTCCACCAGGGACTCCGGTGCGAGCGCATGCGCGCTCACCACGCTCAGGTCACGGATCTGGAAGGGATGCGGTTCGAGCCGCACTCCGCTGTCGGCGACCACCGCACCGTAGAGCCGGCGCGCCAGCGACCAGGCGAGGTCCAGCGCCCGCCGCTCGCTCCCGAAGGGCATCCCGTCCGGGAAGGCCCGGCCGTAGCCGTGGGAGTCCCCCATGCCCTCGGGCAGCGGCTCCTCCCGCTCCCGCGGGGTCTCCAGGTCCCATCGTCCCGCGCCGCGCGGTGAGCGGTCCGGCACCAGGCGCACCTGGTCCTCGAGCTCGATCGCACCCTCCTGATCCTCTCCGGCGTCAGGGAGCACGTTGCGGACCATGGTGAGCACGTCCCCGGGGGCGGTGTCGCGGGAAAGCTGCAGACGGTGCCGGGTGCGGCTCTGCTCGGTGCTCGACGGGTGGACCGACGTGCTCGCCGGGGGGACCGGAGCGGTCACTTCTCCTCCTCGACCGGGATCAGGGTGCGATGGAAGTTCTGCGCGGAGCGCGACGGGGTCGGGCCGCGCTGGCCCAGATAGCGGTTGAGATTCCCGGCGCTGCCGTACGGGCGCTCGGAGGCGCTCGAGAGCTGGAAGAAGCACAGCTGCCCGATCTTCATCCCCGGCCAGAGCGCCACCGGCAGGGTCGCCATGTTCGACAGCTCGAGGGTGATGTGGCCCTGGAAGCCGGGGTCGATGAAGCCCGCCGTGGAATGGGTGAGCAGACCCAGCCGTCCCAGCGAGCTCTTCCCCTCGAGGCGCGCGGCGACGTCATCCGGCAGGGTGATCTGCTCATAGGTCGAGGCGAGCACGAACTCCCCCGGATGGAGCATGTACGCCTCCTCGGGAGCGACCGCCACCTCACGCGTGAGATCGGCCTGCTCGAGCGCAGGATCGATCATCGCGTGCTTGTGGTTGTCGAAGAGGCGGAAGAAGCGGTCGATCCGCACATCCACCGAGGCGGGTTGGATCATCTCGTCATCGAAGGGATCCAGGCGCACCCGCCCGGCCTCGATCTGGGCCCGAATTTCACGATCGCTCAGCAGCACGGCGCCCAGACTAGTCTCCCCACGCCGACGAGCGCAGCGCGTCCCAGCATCGCCACCGACCGAGGGGCATCCGCCGGCGGAACATCAGTCGCCGGTGCGGCAGAAGCGCCTGCCCCCTGCCGAAACGGGGCGCGGGGCGCCGCTCGGCGACAGCGGTTGGCGGAGCACCGCCGGAAAGGGGTATGCTGACTCGCGTTCGCTCGAGCGGTCGTGGTCCTCCGGGACAGCAGGCCAGGTCGGGCGGCCTTTTGCGGGTGTAGTTCAATGGTAGAACTTCAGCTTCCCAAGCTGATAGCGCGGGTTCGATTCCCGTCACCCGCTCCACGTGTCACCGCATGTCCCGGACGCCGGCCCTACGGGTCGGCGTTCTGCATCTCCGTGGTTATGTCGATCTTCGCGCAAGTGTAAGAATGCGGCATGCCCAAGATCATCGGAGGATCCCTCGAGGAGCATCGCGAGCGCACGCGGGAGAAGATCTTCGCCGCACTCGCCGAGCTGCTCGAGACCCAGTCGTTCGAGTCGGTCACCTTCTCCCGCATCGCCGCCGCTGCCGGCGTGGGGCGCACGGCGATGTACAACCACTTCCCCGACCGCGAGACCCTCCTGGTCGAGTACGCGATCCACGAGACGACGGACTACATCCATCAGCTGCGCGCCGGGGTGAGCGATTCCGCCACCCCCCGCGATGCCGCGATCGCCTACATCCACACCCAGCTGGACCTCAACATCTCCTTCCATGTCCCGCAGACCTCCGGCGGGGCGAGCCTGACCCCGGAGACGGCGGCCCGCATGCGCGACCATGTGGTGCTGATCGAGGACGTGCTGCGCACGATCGTCACCGACGGCGTGGCCGGCGGTGACTTCGCGGCGGATCTCGATGTGGATGCGACGGTGCGCATCATCAACGGCCTGCTGGTGGGGTCATCCGCCAAGCGATACTCCCGCACGGCACTCGAGGACTTCGTCCTGCGAGGTCTGGGCGTCAGCAGGGGCGTGGGTGGCTGACGCCTGCGCGGCGCCCCCAACCCGGCAGTTCAGACAGAAGGAAGCGCCCCGGTCGGTCCGCAGCTGCGGAATGACCGGGGCGCTTCCCTGTGCGGGTGCGGGGGGCTCAGTCCTGATCCTCCGCGGTGGTCTCCTCCGCAGCCTTCGCCTCGGCGCGGCGCTTCCTGCGCTGGCTGCGGGTCGGCTTCTGGACGGCCGCCGGGACCTGCTCGACGTTCCCGTCGTTGACACCCCAGTCCATCGCGTCCAGGCCCTCGTCCCCGCTCTCGTCGGCGCGGGCGAACAGCGGCCGGGAGATCTCTCCCTCGCCGTCCTCGAGGTCCACCTCGGGAGCGGTCGCGGCCACCACCCAGCAGACCAGCACGACGACCAGGGCCAGCACGGCGATGCCCCAGCGCAGGAAGGCGCTGGTGCCGTCGGTGGTCATCCCCACCACGGCGCTGACGGACAGCGCCGCCAGCAGCGAGGTGGTCAGCAGCAGCGGGAGAGCGACGGAGCCGACGGCAGCACGCAGGATGCCGGTCAGCACCGTGCCGCCGAGGGCACCGGAGTGCCCCCAGGAGCCCCGCCCGCCATAGCGTCCTCCGCCGATCACCGCCGCGGCGTTCTCCAGGGTCGAGGCGGAACCGAGGAGCCACAGTCCGAGGCCCGTCGCCGTGAGCACCACCCCGATCACCAGCCCGGGCAGGGCGCCCGGGCCCAGCCCGAACCCGGCCACGACCGGCATCAGCACGGCCAGCACCACGGAGGGCACGGCGGCGCGGCGCACCATCTCCGAGAGCTCGACCAGCTCGGCCCGGGTGCGGCCCTCGAGCATCGAGGCCCGGGTCTCGACCACGGCGTTCGCGCCGAGCCGGCGGGCGCCGTCGAGCAGCGACGAGGTCACCAGCAGCACGGTGATCACGCCGAGGCCCACCCCGCCGAGCACGGTCAGGGAGGTGGGTCCGACGGCGTGCAGCGCGCGGTCCTCCCAGACCGTCGCAGCGCGGGGGGCGAGCTGCAGAGCGCTGCCCAGCGGGCCCAGCACCGGCAGAGCGGTGAGAGCCCCGGCCAGGAGCAGCGCCGCGCGCGGACCGGTCGCGGCACCGGCACCGGCGTTCGCCAGCCCCGGTTCGGTCTCCGGCGCCTCCGTGAGCGTCGAGGCCAGGAGTGATCCCGCATGGGCCGCCACCACGATCAGGGCACCGATCCCGGAGTGGGCCAGCAGCGCGAGCGCGAGGGCCGGCACCCCGGCGGAGAGCACGGAGATGACCGTGGCGATCAGCACCAGCAGGGCCACGGCGCCGGCCGCGGTGAGCGCGGTCGAGCCGAGACCTGCGGCGAGGCCGAGCGCTCCGCCGGTGCGGCTGGTGCGCGCGGCCCGCAGCACGGTCCCGCCCAGGCGGTGGCCGGTGCCGCCCAGCAGCACCACCGCACCGAGCGCGGCGAGGGCGCCGAGGCCGAGGGCGATCGCGACCACCACGTTGGGGGTGATCGAGTAGAGGCCGAGCATGTCCAGGAAGGCGCTCGCGTACTGCGACTCATCGGTGCTGGTGAGCCACTGGCCCATGTCGGTCAGCGCATCCTCGATCTGCGGCTCGAGCTGCTCACGCGGAGTCGGCGTGCCGCCGGTGATCGCGGGGTCGGTGAAGTTCGTCAGGCCGACGTCCTCGAAGCGGAGGTCCTTGTAGAGGGACGGGATCCACAGCGCCGCGGCGGCGACTGCTCCCGCAGCGCCGAGCACCGACGGGATCAGTCCTCCCAGCCGGAGCGCACCGCGCTCGTGGCCGACGCTGCCGACGTGGGGCACCACTGCGGAGACCGCGGCGGCCAGCAGGGCCACCCCGAGCCCCAGCAGCACCACGATGAAGCCCTCCGCCGCGAGGACGGGGACTCCCAGCAGCACCCCGACCGCGGCGACCGCGGTGGCCACGGCGACCAGATCGGCGCTGAGCGCGCCACCGCGACGGAACATGCGAGCGCTGCGCAGGTGAGGACCGCCCAGGTTCTGCGGGTCCTCCGCATCCAGCTCGTGCTCGTCGGTTCCCACGAGGTGTCCGGCGGCGGAGGCGGCCGCATCGAAGGGCACGGCGCAGACCCGGAGCGCCAGCGCGGAGATCGCAGCGCCTGCGGCCAGCGCCATCAGGGCGGGCCCGGCGGTGGTCTGCAGGAACCACACGATGAGGACGATCGGGACGATCGCGACGGCCAGCGCGCCGGTCACCGCGAGCGCCCCCAGCCGGGAGATCATCGCCGCCCGGCGCTCGGTGGCGATACCGAGGGCGGCCAGCTGGATGGCGATGCCGCGCCAGGCGGCGAGCGGACCGAGAGCCACACCCACCAGTAGCAGCGCGGAGCGCAGGATCCGGTCATCGGTGGTGCCCGGGGCCAGGTACAGCAGCACCGCGACCGGAAGTCCGATCCACAGCATCAGCGAGCCGGCGGAGAGCAGCTGCGCACCGAGGCGCTGGCCGAGGCCGTCATCGACCTGGTCGCTGTCCTCATCTCGACGCAGCCGACCGGGGATGACGGCCCCCGCGACGAGGGCGGCGAGGGCGAGCACGCCGAGCGCCAGGAGGGTCCAGGCGAGATCGTCGCCCAGCGGGAATTGCGTGATCAGATCCACGGGAGAACTTCCGACGACGGGGCTCGACAGTCCGAGCAGGTCAACGCACCGGAGCGGGGCTCCGACGGACGAGAATAGCGGAGGGCGGTGGCCGGGGGCGGCACCGACTCAGTCCAGCAGCGAGAGATCGAGATGATCCGGCCCGCCGTCGACGACCCGGATCGGGACCCCCCAGTCCTGCTGGTGCATATGGCAGGCGGGGAACTCGACCGCCGGATCCGCATCGCAGGAGGCGGCCCGGGCACTCACATGCAGGACCCCCTCGGTGTAGGCGGGATCCAGCTCGAGCGTGCGCTCGAGAGCGGTGTCCACCCCGGCGCCGACGGTGAGCATCGAGGACGGGGTGGTCGAGATGGTCACCTGGGTCGAGGGGCCCAGGGAGTCATCGAGCTTGTGGCCGGGCGGCGGCGTGAACAGCACCCGTACCGTGAGCCGGCCCGGGCCCACCTCGGTGACCGGACGTTCGGAGCGCTGAGCGCCCTGGTCGATCACCCGTTCGGCGGCCTTCGCCACCGGCACCCAGGTGATGCGGTGGGTGCCGGACTCGACGACGATCAGCTGACCGATGCCGTCCACCGGCGGACCGACGATCGCGTCCGACGGTTCCTTGAGGTCCGTGGCGACCGTGACCACGTGCGCGCTCCCGCTGCCCTTCCCGTCGTGGCCCCCGGCCGCCGCCGCGCCCGTCGCCGGGCCGTTGCCCGAAGCTCCGGGCAGGTCCGCGATCCCGACCATGCCGCTGAGGGCGGTGATGCCGCCCGTGGTGGTGCCTTCACCGTCGGCCGACGGCTCTTCGATGATCCGGATCGCACCGTTGTAGGTGTCGCTGACCGCGATGCGGCCGTCCGGCAGCGCCGTCACCCCGAGCGGGTGCTGGAATCGTGCGGACTCCGCGGGACCGTCCACATGCCCGAAGTCGAAGAGGCCGTGCCCCACGAGGGTGCTCACCGTCATCGTCCGCGGATCCAGGACGCGCACGGCGGAGGTCTCGGAGTCCGCGATCACGATGCGACCGTCGGGAAGCTCGTCGAGCCCGGAGGGCTGCGCCCACCAGGAGGTCACGGCCGGGCCGTCGACCAGGCCCTCCTGGGTGGTGCCGGCGAGCACCATGAGCGCCCCGGTGACCGGGTCGAAGGTCCACAGCTGGTGGATGCCGGCCATCGCGATGACCGCCCGGTTCAGCACATGCGACCAGGTCAGGTCCCAGGGAGTGGACAGAGAATAGGTGCGCGCGTCACCCTCGCCCCGGGGCAGCGGCTCGCCCTGCATCCACTGCGCGCCGGAGCCGGCGACGGTGCTCACCTCGGTCGCCGTGCGGGAGCGCAGCAGGCGGTCCTGGCCGACCTTGACCCCGCGCAGGCGGTGGTTCACGGTATCGGCGACCAGCAGGTCGTAGCCGACCTCGGCGGCGATCTCCTCGGGGAGGGCGAGGACGCCGTTGGGCTCGGCGAACTGTGCGGTCTCGGCGTCCCCGTCGGCGTGCCCACGCGCCCCGGTGCCGATGATCGCATCGACCGTCACCCCGTCGTTCTGGAAGACCACCAGCCGGTGCTGACCGGCATCGGAGACCACCAGTCGCCCGTCGGGCAGGATGGAGAGCTTCGAAGGGAAGCGGAGGGTCTGAGGGGTGCGCTCGGTGAGCACGGTGGGAGCCGAGCCGCGACGCAGCGAGCCGTCGGCCTCGCCCTCGGCGACGAGCTGCTCGACGAGCTGGTCGAGGTTCGCAGCATGTCCCTCACCGGAGAGGTTGCCGGCGATGCGTCCATGGGTGTCCAGCACCATCAGGGTGGGCCAGGCGCGGGCCCCGTACGCGCTCCAGGTCTCCAGCTCCGGGTCGTCGATGACCGGGTGGGTGACCTCGTAGCGCTCGATGTTGGCGGCCAGCGCGTCGGGGTCCTTCTCGAACTCGAACTTCGGCGAGTGCACTCCGATGACCACGAGCTCCTCCTCCCACTTCTCCTCGAGGGGACGCAGCTCGTCGAGGACATGGAGGCAGTTCACGCAGCAGAAGGTCCAGAAGTCCAGCAGGACGATCTTCCCCTGCAGCGACTCGAGGTCGAGCTCCGCACCTCCCGTGTTCAGCCAGCCGCGGCCGCGCAGGGCGGAGCCGTGGGCGCGGGCGGTCAGGGGCGCAGAGGGATCGGACGCTGTGCTCATGGGGACCAGTCAACACCGGATCGGCGCCGCAGGTCGAACTTGGGTGACATGCGCGGACATCGACGCCGCTCTCGCGCCTGCCCGCCCCCGCTGACGAGCGCGTGCTCCCCCGGCCCTGAGAGGGGGTGTCGCGGCTCTCCGCTCACCAGCTGCGGATCCAGCTCGCGAGGTCGGGGTCGGTCAGCGAGGTCAGCGCCAGATCCGCGGGCGGGGCGGCGAAGCCGGGCGTGGGGACCGCGATCAGGCGCAGGCCCGCGTCCCGTGCGGCCCGGGCCCCGGTCCCCGAATCCTCGAAGGCGAGCACGTCGGACGGGGCGGCGTCGAGGGCGCGCGCCGCGGCGGCGTACATGTCCGGGGCGGGCTTGGGATTCTCGACGGTGTCCGAGGCCTCGAGCACCGCGAACTGCTCGCGCATCCCGCCGAGGGTCAGTTTGCCCTCCAGCGCGGCCAGCCATGAGTTCGAGGCGCAGCCCAGCGGCACCCGCTCCCCCGTCAGACGCAGGATCTCCTCGGCACCCGCCATGGGGCGGATCCCGGCGGAGAGCTCGCGGTCGAACACGCGGTGGAGATCGGCGAGGACCTCCTGCTCGTCGTGACCGGAGCGGAGGGCGATCAGCTCGGCGGCGACCTCGATGGTGGAGCCGTGCAGCACGTCCCCGTCGCCGACCTGGAGCTGGGCATCGTGGGCCGCGACGACCAGGTCCTCGGTGCGCTGCCAGATGGATTCGGTATCCAGCAGCAGACCGTCGCAGTCGAAGACGACGGCACGCGGGGTCCAGTCCCCGAATGCCTCCGCGAAGCGGGCGGGAACCTCCGCGACGCGGGCCGGGACCTCCACCCCGCTCATCGCCGCAGCTCCCAGCCGGCGATCCAGCTGCTGAGCACCGGATCGGCCATGGACTCCAGGCGGCGCGGCGAGCGCGGCCGCTGCCCGGGGATCGACGGCACCGCGATCAGCTGCAGGCCCGCCGCGAGCGCCGCCTCCGCGCCGGTCTCAGAGTCCTCGAAGCCGAGGCAGTCGGCCGGGTCGGCGTCGAGCGCGCGGGCGGCGGCGAGGTACATATCCGCGGCGGGCTTGGGCTCCCGGACATCCTCGATCGCGATCGAGGCGTCCACGACGCCTGCGATCCCGAGGCCGTCGAGCTTGGCATCGAGCAGGTCGCGCGGGGAGTTCGAGGCGACCGCGACCGGACGCACCGCAGCCATCGCACGAAGCGCCTCGAGCGCGCCGGGCAGCGGGCTCAGCCGCTCCCCGATGTGCTCCCTGTGCGCGGCCACCAGCTCCTCGCCGACCAGGTGCGGGTCCTTGCCGACGACCCCCGCGATGGTGAGCACGACCTGCTCGGCGGCCCGGCCGGTGATCGCGCGGCGGGTCATCGGGTCCAGGCTCGCGCCGTGGCGGGCGAGGTACTCGTCCTGCAGTGCGACCCACTGGCTCTCGGTATCCACCAGCAGCCCGTCGCAGTCGAAGATCACTCCGCTCGGCGACCAGCTCGGTGGCCACTGGTCCAGCGGGGAGGCGAGAAGTGCAACAGGCTCGGAGGTCATGGCGACCAGGGTATCCACCCTCCCTGCACCGCGGGTGAACCGCTCACCCCGTCAGGCTGCTGCGAGGGTCAGGCGGCGACGAGGCCCTGTTCGATGTCGGCGAGGATGTCGTCGATGTGCTCGATGCCCACGCTCAGCCGCACGAAGCCGGGCTCGATGCCCGCCGCACGCTGCTCCTCCTCGCTGAGCTGCGAGTGGGTGGTCGAGGCGGGGTGGATCACCAGGGAGCGCACGTCACCGATGTTCGCCACATGCGAGTGGAGGGTGAGAGCGTCGACGAAGCGCTTGCCGGCCTCGAGCCCACCGGGCAGCACGAAGCCGAGCACGCTGCCGGCCCCGCGCGGCAGGTACGTGTCAGCCGTCGCCTTGTAGGGGGACGACTCCAGGGACGCCCAGGTCACGGGGCCCACGCGGTCATCGCCCTCGAGGAAGGCGGCGACCTTGTGGGTGTTCTCGAGGTGACGCTCCATGCGCAGGTGCAGCGTCTCCAGACCCTGCCCGATGAGGAAGGCGTTGAACGGCGAGACGGCCGGGCCCAGGTCGCGCAGCAGGTTGGTGCGGGCGCGGGTCGCGAAGGCGGCGGGCAGTCCCGCGAAGACGAGGCCGTTGTAGGACTCGTCGGGCTCGTTGAACTGGGGGTACTTCTCCGCATGGGCGGCGAAGTCGAAGCTGTCGCCGTCCACGATCACGCCGGCGATCGAGGTGCCGTGGCCGCCGAGGAACTTGGTCGCCGAGTGCACGACGACGTCCGCGCCGTGCTCGAGCGGACGCAGCAGGAAGGGGGTGGCGACCGTGTTGTCGACGATCAGCGGCACCCCGACCTCGTGGGCGACGTCGGCGATCGCGCGCAGGTCCGGGATGTCCTGCTTGGGATTGGGGATCGACTCGACGAAGAACGCGCGGGTCGTCGCGTCGGCTGCGGCGCGCCAGGACTCCGGGTCGGTCGGGTCGGCCACCCACTGCGCGGTGATGCCCAGGCGGTTCAGGGTGTGCTTGAAGAGGTTGAAGGAGCCGCCGTACAGGCTCGGGGAGACGGCGATGGAGTCTCCGGTGCCGGCGAGGTTCAGGATCGACAGGGTGATCGCGCTCTGCCCGGAGGCGAGCAGCAGCCCGGCCGCACCGCCCTCGAGCGCGGCGATGCGGTCCTCGACCGCGCCCTGGGTGGGGTTGTTGATCCGCGAGTAGATGTGGCCGGCCTCGGCGAGTGCGAAGCGGTCTGCCGCGGACTCCGCCGAGGGGAACACGAAGCTCGTGGTCTGGTGGATCGGCAGGGCCCGTGAGCCGGCATCCGAGTCCGGGGTCTGGCCGGCGTGGATGGTCAGGGTCTCGAACTTGTGCGTCTGCTCGGTCATGGCGGGGCTCCTCCTGGGACGGGTGTCGGGCCCAGCCTGGCCCGGCAGATGATTCTGCGCCGAGGAGTGTGAACGTCTGTGACAGCACCCGACTGGTCGGGACGGACTCGGGGGCAGACGTGAGGCGGACGCTCACCCTCCGAGCTCGAGCACCTCACCGTGCCAGCGGCTGCGCAGCCATCGGTCGTGGGAGGCGATCAGCAGGGTGCCGTCCCAGTCCTCGAGCGCCGCCTCGAGCCGGGTCGCGGTGATCAGCGCGAGGTGGTTGGTGGGCTCGTCGAGCACCAGCAGCTCGGGCGGGTCCAGCAGCACGGCGCCGAGCATCACCCGTCGCAGCTGGCCCCGCGAGAGGAGCTCGAGCGGCCGGTCGAGGTCACGCGGATGGACCAGCCCGAACAGCTCAGGGATGGTGCCGTCGGCCGTCGCCTCCAGCCCGGTGGCCGCGCGCAGATGCTGCCGGACGCTCCGGCCCGGAACGACCTCATCGTCCTGGCCCAGGTGCCCGATCCGCAGGCCCCGCGGTCGGTCCATGGTGCCGGCGGTGGGGGTGAGTCGGCCGGCGATGACGTCGAGCAGCGTGGACTTCCCACTCCCGTTCGCACCGGTGATCAGCAGCCGCTTCCCCACAGTGAGGCTGAAGGAGGTGGGGGCCAGGCGCCCGGTGACCTCGACCTCGCTGACTGCGAGCTGCACCCTCCCGCTCTGCCCGCGGCCGGCGGCCTCGGGGAGATGGGTGAGGTGCAGCTCCGCTGGGGGCTTGCGCACCTGGATCTTCTCGAGCTGGGAGAGGCGCGCCCGCGACTCCCGGAGCCGGCGGGAGACGACGGTGGCGTTTCGGTCCGCGTAGAACTTCTTCGCCGCCCTCGCCTCGGTGCGCGGCGCAGCACCGACGTGGCCGACGCTCGCGGAGTCCTTCACCGCCTGACGCAGCGCCTTCAGCTCGTCCTGCTCGGCGCGGAAGCGGTGCTCCCAGCGGTTCCGCATCTCGAAGCGGGCCAGCAGATAGTCGCTGAAACCACCGGTGTAGGCGGTGAGCCCGCGGGGCTCGGTCGCGAGCGGGGACTCGACGGGGTCGAGGTCCAGCTGGGCAGTGGTGGAGTCGTCGAGGAAGGCGCGGTCGTGGCTCGCGATCAGCACCGGTCCGGGGTGGGCGGCGATCGCACCGGCGAGGAAGGCGGCGCCGCCATCGTCGAGGTGGTTGGTGGGTTCGTCGAGCAGCCAGGTGGTGGGGCGGGCGATGAGGAGATGGGCCAGCGCCAGGCGTTCCCGCTGGCCGCCGCTGATCCGGCCGATCGCTGTGCCGAGGGCGATCGGGTCCAGGCCCAGACCGCTCAGCACCTCCTCGGCACGACGATCGGCGTTCCAGACGTCCGCGAGCGTCGCCTCCGCGAGCAGGGTGTCGTAGCGGTGCACTGCCTGCGCGGAGGGCTCTCCCTCGTCGGCGGCGAGCGCCTCTCCAGCGGCGGCGAGCTCCTGTTCGAGGCGGCGGGAGCGCTCCAGGGCATCGGCGACCACCTCGGTGACGGTCGCCGCAGGGCCGAAAGGGAGCTCCTGATGGAGCACCCCGACGGGCCCCGGGGCGGAGCTCGTGCCCGCATCGGGGTCGAGGTCTCCGGCGAGGATCCGCAGCAGGGTGGATTTCCCGCTGCCGTTCTCGCCGAGCAGACCGGTGGGTCGCCCGGCGGGCACCACCAGGCTCACATCAGTGAGGACGCGGCGGCCCGGGAAGGAGAAGGAGATCCCGTCGGCCCGCAGATGGAGGGCTGGATCGCCGGTGGTGGTCGCGATCACCGGGGCGGACGGGAAGGGCAGGGTGGGATGCGCGGGCATGGAGCAGCTCCTCGACGCGGAGGGTCGGTGGACGGCAGAGGCTGATCACAGGCGCATGGGAGCACTGTAGTCGTCCCGAGCACGGCGGTCCACGGATTTCTCTGCGGGGCACCCCCGTCACGCCAGGAGCTCCGAGTCGAGCCTGGAGAGTCCTGCTGCCCGAGTGCAGTTCAGCCCTGCTGATCGAGCGCGGCCACCGCGGAGCGGATCCCGGCCGGATCCCCCGCGCGGCGGGCATCGCGCGGGAAGCGCTCGAGCGCCTCCTGCGCGGCGGCCGGTTCTGCGCCGGCCAGCAGCGCCACCAGGGCCACCCGCACGCTGCCCGCGGCTGCCTCGAGCACCTCAGCCGCATGCTGCGGGGTGGCGCCGCTGGCCTGCACCAGCATCCGCACCGTACGCGCCACGAGCTTCGCGTTGGTGGGGCGGACGTCGATCATCAGGTTCCCGAAGGTGGTGCCGAGCCGCACCATCGTCGCGGTGGACAGGGCGTTCAGGGTGAGCTTCTGGGCGGTGCCCGCTTTCATCCGGGTGGAGCCGGTGACCACCTCGGGGCCCACGTCCAGGAGGATCGGATGATCGGCGAGCGGGGCGAGCGAGGCCTGGGGGTTCGCCGAGATCAGCGCGGTGGGCATCCCGGCGGCACGCGCCGCCTCCAGGGCGCCGCCGACGAACGGGGTGCGGCCGCTCGCGGCCAGACCGATCACCACATCTCCGTCGCGGCACTCGGTGAGCACGAGCTCCGCCCCGGCCTCCGCCGAGTCCTCCGCGCCTTCGACCGCGGTGAGGAAGGCGCCGTCGCCGCCGGCCAGATGGGCGGTGATCATCGACGGATCGGCGTTGAAGGTGGGGGCGAGCTCGACGGCGTCCAGGACGGCGAGCCGCCCGGAGGTGCCCGCTCCGAGGTAGTGGACGGTGCCGCCGGCGGAGATCGCCGCGACGCAGGTCTCGACCAGGGCGGCGATCTGCGCAGACTGCGCCTGGACCGCCGCGGCGACCGTGGCCTCCTCGGCGAGGATCACGTCGACCATGCCGCGGGCATTGAGCACATCGAGCTCTGAGCTGGCGGGATTGCGCTCCTCGGTCGGAGAGGCGAGATCGACGAGGCGGACGTCGAGGGCGCTCGGGTCCGGCTGGGAGGTGCTCACGTCGGTCTCCTGGGATACGGGGTGGGATGCCTGGGCTGGCAGTCAGGGCGCGATGCCACCGGACCCTCATCGGTCCTCCGGGCGGCGCTCACCCTGCTGCGGACCAGGGTAGCGAGATCTCGGTGCTCTCCCGCCCAGTCCGCCTAGCATGTGAGGTCCAGACGAGGGGGATCCGATGAATGCATCCGACGTCGAGCCATCCGCCGAGCCGGCTGCTGAGCTATCCACGGGGCCGGCTGCTGAGCCGTCCACCGGGCCGGTTGGCCGGCCGCCGACAGGGGACGACGCCGCATCGCGGACCGGCCACGACGCCATGCCGGACGCCATGCCGCCGGCGGGCACCTCTCCCCCCTCCCTGGTGATCGCCGGGGACATCGGCGGGACCAGCTCCCGCCTGATCCTCGCTCCATGGGACGGCGCCGTGATCGCGGAGGCGGAGGGGCCGGGAGCGAACCTGCGCTCCTCGGGAGCCGACGCCCTGGACAACCTGGTCGAGACGGTGCGTGAGGTCCTGTTCCGAGGCCGCCGCGCACTGAGGCAGGACAGCCCGGGCCGAGACAGCCCGGGCCAGGACAGCCTGGGACCAGATGGCCTGGGACCGGACGCTGAGGTCGCGGCGGTGGCGCTCGGCATCTCAGGGGCCGGGCCCGCACGGGCTGGAGAGGTGCGCAGAGCGGTCGGCGAGCGCCTGGCCCGGCTCGGCATCGACCCTGCTCGGATCCTGATCACGGATGACCTGCACACCGCCTTTCTCGCCGGCGGTGTGGGAGACGACGGTCTGCTGGTGCTGGCCGGGACCGGTGCGGTGGCGGTCCGCTTCCATGACCGGGAGGCGGTGGCCCGCCGCGACGGGATGGGCTGGCTGCTGGGCGACATCGGCTCGGCGGTCTGGCTGGGACGCCGCACCCTCGAGGCGGTCGCTGCGGACATCGACGGACGCGGTCCGCGCACCCTGCTCACCGAGGAGGTCGGCGAGCTCCTGGCTCTGGATCTGCGCGAGGGGCTGCTGCCCCCGTCGGCCACCGGTGATCCCCGCCAGGACCTGATCCGTGCCCTGGACGAGCAGCTCCCCGCGGGCGCGCCGGCGGCGCTCGGACGCTTCGCCCGCCTGCCCGGGCGGGTGGCAGGGGATCCGGTGGCCCGGGAGATCCTCGAGGTCGCGATCGGCCATGTGCTCGAGACCGTGCAGGCGCTGGACCCGCCCGGTGAGCTGCCGGTGGTGCTCGCCGGGTCGGTGCTGGCCGGTCCAGGGCCGATCCGCGAGGCGGTCGAGGCCGGGCTGCGGGCCGAGGGGCGCGCCTTCCGGACCGCTCCGACCGGGCTGCCCGGGGCGCTGCTCCTGGCCAGGGAGCTGGCAGGCGATCTGCTGCCCTGATCGACGCCCCTGCCGCCGACCTGCCGGAGGATTCAGAAGTCGGCTCGACGTCCCGTCGATCACGCTCGCGCCGAAGCGGCGTCCCCCACCAGCCTCGGCGATTAGGATGGCCAGCGTCCGCCCGCTGCTGAGCCGGGTGTCCGGGAACGCTCCGGGCACCGCGCGCCGCCCGACTCGGAAGAAGGCTTCTCTCGATGCCCGATCTCCACGACCAGATCCCCACCCGCGAGAAGGTGCTGATCATCGGCGCCGGCCCTGCCGGTCTCGCCGCCGCCGCTGCGCTGAAGGCGCTCGAGGTGCCCTTCGACCTGGTGGACCGTGCCAAGCACGTCGGTGGGATCTGGGATCCGGAGCGCGAGGACTCCCCAGTGTGGCCCACGCTGGAGATGATCTCCTCGCGCGAGCACACCCAGTACGAGGACCTGCTGCAGCCGGTCTCCTTCCCGGAGTTCCTCTCGCCCACCCAGATGGCGAAGTACCTGCGCGCCTACGCGGCCCGGCATGACCTCACCGAGCATTTCCGTCCCCGCACGACGGTGCGCTCCGCCCGTCCGTTCGAGGAGGGGGTGTGGCAGGTCGAGCTGTCCACCGGCGAGATCGGGATCTACCGCGCGGTGATCTCCGCGCACGGCATCTCCGAGCGGCCCCACCGGCCCGACTGGGCCGAGGACGTCCCGGCCTCGGTGCGGGTGATCCACTCCAAGGAGTGGAACGGCGCCGACGGGCTCGAGGGCCAGCGGGTGCTGATCGTCGGCTCGGGCCAGTCCGCCGCCGACATCGCGGTCGACGCCGCCCGGCGCGCCCTCGAGGTGCGCTGGTCGATGCGCACCGGCCACTGGGTGGTGCCGCGCCGCATCGCCGGGGTCCCCGGCGACGTGGCCGCCTCCCGCGAACCCGCTGCGCTCGGCGGGCTGAACGCGAAGATCGCCGAGACGCTGATCCGTCGCACCGCCGGTGACCCGGCCTCCGTGGGCCTGCCCGCGCCGGCGGCGCCGCTGCTCGAGGATGCCGTGATCGTCTCCGACGATGTGCTGGACCGGGTGCGCGAGGGCCGGATCACCCCTGCCGGGGAGGTCACCGGGGTCGATGCCGAGGGCATCATCACCCATCTGGGCACCGGCTCCCACGCCGGGCATCTGAGCTTCGCCCCCGATCTGATCGTACTCGCCACCGGCTATGAGTCCGGCGCCGACCACCTTCCCCAGGACGTGCTGCCCCGCACCGCCGGTGGCGACCTCGACCTGTTCCTGGGCGCCTTCGCCCGCGGCCGCGACGACCTGGTGATCCTGGGCCAGCAGCGGGTGGCGGGAGGGGTGCTGCCGATCCTGGTCGAGCAGGCCGATATCGCCGCCTACATGCTGGCCGCGACCCGGGACGGCTCCTCCGCCTCCTCCTCCGCCGTCGCGCGCTTCCGTCGGCTGCGCGCGGGCTCCGAGTCCGCGGTCCCCGTCACGCACCCGGCCGCCGAGGGCGGGCTGGTGGGCCGGCTGGGCCGCGTGCTCGGCGCGAATCGGGTCACGGTGCGCAGCGCGGCCACGACGCACGAGACCGGCGAGAAGCTGGTCCCGACCGCTGACCGTGACACCCTGCTGGCCCGGCTGCGGTCGGTGCGGGGCCTGTTCGCCTGATCTCCGCAGCGCCCGTCGGCCCGCCGGTTCACCCCGTCGGCCCGCCGGTTCACCGAGCCGATGGGCCGACGGGCGCGGGGCGGTCCACGACCTCCGCTGCGCCCGCCAGGCGGGTGTGCCTGCCAGGTGGGTTCGCCGGCTCAGGCAGGAGGAGCAGGTGCCGTGCGTCGTCGACGCGACACCAGCATGATCACCGCAGCGAGGGCCACCACGACCAGCACGGCGATGCCGGCGCGCTGCTGATCCGCGAGCGCATCAGCCCACCAGCTGCGGCCGGTCGCCCCGAACCAGCTCGCCGCCAGCAGTGAGTCGGTCAGCAGCAGCGTGACCCCGGCGCCGAGTCCCAGCAGCAGCGGAGATCCGCGCAGCAGCAGGCGCTGCCAGCGCGGTGCCGTGGACGGCACGGCGCGGATCGTGAGCGCGGTGAGCACTCCCCCGGCCAGGGCGAGAAGCTGCAGCGCGAGGTGCGCGGCATGCCCGTCCAGCGCGAGCCGGAGGAAGGGGCTGACATAGCCGATGATCAGCAGCGACGGACCGGCCAGAGCCAGCAGCACGGCCGCCCACCAGCGGCCGTCGCACAGGGCCCGCAGCCGCTGCGGCACGGCCCCGACGCTGCCCAGCAGCACTCCGGCCGGGACCATCAGCAGCACATGCTGGAGCACGTGGGCGGAGACCAGCACCTTGCCGTAGACGTTCAACGGACCGCTGGTCACGAGCACGAGCACTGCTGCGCCCGTCAGCAGGCGAAGATTCTGCGCGCGCGAGCGATGCGGCGCCCGGGCCCGCCACCAGACCAGCACCACCACGCAGGCCAGCGCGATCCCGAAGGGATCCGGCCGCCAGGCGGTGAGGACGGTGGATAGCTCCGGCATCGCCGGCAGCGGATAGCCGGTGAGCACCCCGGCGGGGTCCTCGGGCGGGGCGCTCGCATCGGCCGGCGGCGGGGAGGAGCTCATGGCGGCGGCGAGCGCCACCGCGAGTCCCATCAGTGCGAGCTCGAGCAGGGCCAGGCGCCGATAGGTGGCTCGGGCGTGCGTCCCGCCGTCCGCCCGGGCGGCGGTCCGAGCAGGTCCGTGGGTGTCTTCGAAGCCTTCCGCGATCTGGCGTCGCTGCAGGATGCCGAGGCCGCCCAGCAGGATCAGCAGCACAGCCTTGGCGACCCCCAGCTGCACATAGGGGCTGGTGAGGATCTCTCCGGGATGGTTCATCCGCACCGCGAGCGCCCACACCCCGCTCAGGGCGAGCGCCACCCAGCAGATGAGCGCCAGGTGCGAGAATCCGCGCACCACGGCTCCGTCATCACGCCCGCGGTCCGGGAGCAGCTGCAGCACGGCCAGCCCTCCCACCCAGATCCCCACCGCGAGCAGGTGGATGAGCATGGTCGAGGTACCGACCTCATGGGTCTCGTCGCCGGCGGCGTGACCTGTCATCGCCGCGCTGAAGGCGATCAGACCGGCCAGCGCCGCGACCGTGCGGGCGATGCGCACGGAGCTGCCGAGCACCGCGACGGTGGTGGTGGCCGCTGCGACCACCAGCGCGATCAGCAGCCAGATCCCCAGATCGGTGGCGACGAAGACGCCGAGATCGGAGCCGAATCGCGGGGAGCCGACGGGCTGCCCGGTCGCCACCGCATACGAGAAGGCGAGCG
The DNA here is from genome assembly GCF_947500705.1 of uncultured Brachybacterium sp. GTDB lineage: Bacteria > Actinomycetota > Actinomycetes > Actinomycetales > Dermabacteraceae > Brachybacterium. Next base: position 428,995 of record NZ_CANMSY010000001.1, read on the forward strand.
ACGTGCCGCGGGCGAGGGTGGTGATCGCGGCGGCGACCCCCACCGCGATCATCACCCGGGCACGGTCTGCGTCTTCGCGGAGCAGCCAGCCGGCGACCATCGCCCCTCCGAGGGTGAGTGCGGCGGCGAGGTCGGCGAGCATCGACGCGATCGGGGCACCATGGCGCGCGATCGGTCCGGCATCCATCAGCACCAGGTTGTCACCGCCCGCAGCGGCGGCGGCGAGCACCGAGAGCCCGGCGAAGACGGCGAGCACGACTCCCAGGACCACGATCAGCTTCGTGCGCGAGCGAAGGGCGGCAGGGGCGCTCATGAGGCGATCACCAGCCCCAGCCACAGCGCCGCCATGCCGCCGCCGATGCTCAGCATCAGGTACGCCAGGGCCAGGGAGAAGGTGGTGCGGCGCACCAGCTCGACGATGTCGAACGCCGCGGTGGCGAGGGTGGACAGGCCGCCGCAGAAGCCGACCGCCAGCAACAGGTAGACGAACTCACCGGCCCCTGTCGCGGAGCCGAACATCGCCACCACGATCCCGATGAGGAAGCAGGCGAGGAGATTGGCGCCGAAGGTGGACCAGGGGCGCACCCGGTCACCGTCGCCTGCGGCGCGTGATGCCGCCGCGGCGCTGGCGAGCTCACGCAGGCCCCAGCGGGCGATGGTCCCGAGCCCGCTGCCGATCCCCACCAGCAGCGCGGCGAGCAGATATGCGCCGGCGCTCATGCCCGTCCCTCCCCGTCAGCGTCGCGGGGCTCGGCATCGCGGACGTCGGTGCCTCGGGGGTCCGTGCCTCGGGGCTCGGCGAGGCGCCGGCCGAGGACCAGCCCCAGGATCAGGCCGCCGAGGCACAGCACCACCGTCGCCGCCCCGTAGGAGAGGGCCAGCAGCGGGAAGTCGGCGCCGATCATCGCCGAGCCCTCGAGCACCACGGCGGAGAATGTGGTGAAGCCGCCGCAGAGCCCGGTGCCCAGCAGCGGCTGCATCCAGGATCTCCCGGCGCGCACCTCGAGCGCGCCGTTGAGCCCGCCGAGCGCCAGGCAGCCCAGCAGGTTCACCCCGAACGTCGCCCAGGGCAGCTCGACCAGCGTGGGGGTGGTGACGGTCGGGGAGAGCACGGAGAGCGTGAATCGGAGGAACCCGCCGAGCGCACCGCCGGCCGCCACCAGCAGCGCGGTCTGCCACCAGGTCAGGCGCGCGCGGGCTGGCCCGGAGCCGAGCGTCTCGGAATCGATGACGTCCTCGAGGTGCACGGCGGCCATCTCGACCGTGTGCATCCGCGGGTCATCGCGACGTGGGGCGCGGGGCGCGGGAGAGGGGCTCGAGGTCACCGACACAGCGTACCGACGACTGCTCCGCCGCTGCCCGCTCGCGGCGCCGGGGCGCTCAACCCCACACCTTCAGGTCCAGCTCCTCCCGCTCCGCCTTCGCCGCCGACTCGCACGCTCCCCGGCGACTGCAGCTGCGCAGTTCGTCGCTCAACCCCACACGAGCCCGAGGGAGGGGTCCTCCAGCACGGCGGAGACGTCCCGGAGCAGCTCCGCGCCGAGCGCGCCGTCGATCAGGCGGTGGTCGAAGCTGAGGGAGAGCGTGGCGACCTGGCGCGGCACGATCTGCCCGTCGACCACCCAGGGCTTCTCCTTGATCGCGCCGACCCCGAGGATCGCGGACTCCCCCGGGTTCAGGATCGGGGTGCCGGAGTCGATGTCGAACACGCCGTAGTTGGTGACCGTGATGGTGCCGTCACGGGTGTCGCGCAGCGAGGTGCGGCCGGCGCGAGCGGTGCGGGCGAGCTCGCTGATCCCCTCGGCGAGCTCCCGCAGCGTCATCAGATGCGCATCCTTCAGGTTCGGCACGATCAGCCCGCGAGGCGTGGCCGCGGCGATGCCGAGGTTCACGTAGTGCTTGTAGACGATCTCCTGGTTCGCCTCATCCCAGGAGGCATTGACCTCGGGATTGCGACGGATCGCGACCAGCAGCGCCTTCGCGATCACGGCGAGGGGGCTGATCTTGACGTCGGTCCACTCGCGCGAGGCGCGCAGCTGGCTGACGATCTGCACCGCGCCCGTCATGTCGATCTCGTTGAAGACCGTCACGTGCGGTGCGGTGAAGGCCGAGGCCACCATGGCCTCCGCGGTGCGTTTGCGCACCGAGCGGATCGGCACCCGCGTGGTGCGGTCATCGCTGGTGACACCCGAGAAGGGCTGGTCACGAGTGGACTTCATGGCACCGCCGAGACCCTCCGGGGCCTGCGGAGACTCCTCGGGGAAGTAGTCGCCGTCGACCTCACCGCCGTAGGCGCGCTGCTGCGCGTTCAGCACGTCCTGACGGGTGACGGTCCCCTCGGGCCCGGTGGCCAGCACATCGTGCAGTGCGACGCCGAGATCGCGGGCGAGCTTGCGCACGGGCGGCTTGGCGAGGATGCGGCCGATCGGCACCTGCTGGCCGTCATCGGACTGGGCCGGTTCGGCGAGACGTCGCCGACGGCGCTGCGGTGCGGCCTGAGTGCCATAGCCGACCAGGTTCTTCGGCTCCTCCGGAGCAGCCTCTGCGCTGACTGCGGTGGCTGCGGTGGCCTGCGCGGCGAGCTCCTCGGCCGACGGGTCCGCCTCGGGCTGCGCAGAGATCTGCTGCGGGGAGCTCGGCTGCACATCGGCAGATCGGTGTCCGGCAGCGGGCTGCGGCGCAGGCGAAGGCACCGGGCCGCCGGCGGTGTCGACCTGGATCAGCCCGGTGCCCACCGGCACCTCATCGCCGACCGCCACGAGGATCGCGACGACGGTGCCGGCGACATGGGTGGACAGCTCGACGGCGCTCTTGGCGGTCTCGACCTCGACCACCGCGGCGTTGATCTCGACACGATCGCCCACGGCGACCTTGATCTCCAGGATCTCGGCCTCGGTGAGGCCTTCTCCGGGGTCGTTGAGCGGGATCGTCACGATCGAGCTCGCGCCGGGTGATCCGGCGGAGCCTGCGGGGGTGGCGGCATTCATGGTCGTGATCCTTTCACGCGCGGGGCGCTTCCGTCAGTGCTCGAGCAGGCGGTCCACGCCGTCGAGCACCCGGTCGAGGTCGGGAAGGTAGGCGTGCTCCATCCGCGAGGGCGGGTAGGGCAGGTGGTAGCCGCCGACGCGGAGCACCGGGGCCTCGAGGTGGTAGAAGCACTCCTCGGAGATCCGGGCCGCGATCTCCCCGCCGAGGCCGCCGACCACCGGGGCCTCATGGGTGATCAGCAGGCGGCCGGTGCGCTTCACCGAGGCGATGATGGTGGGGTAGTCGATGGGCGCCAGCGAGCGGGCGTCGATGACCTCCAGGTCGATGCCGTCCTCGGCGGCGGCCTCCGCGCTCTCGAGCGCGAGCGGCATGCTCGGCCCCCAGGCCAGCAGCGTGGCGTCGGTGCCCTGTCGCACCACCGTCGCCTCCCAGGGGGACAGCTCGGGGCGGTGATCTGGGTCCACGTCGCCCTTGACCCAGTAGCGCTTCTTGGGCTCGAAGATGATGACCGGGTCCTCGCACTCGATGGCCTGTCGGGTCATCCAGTAGGCGTCCTGCGCGGTCGCGGGAGCCAGGATCCGCAGGCCCGCGGTGTGCGCGAACAGCGCCTCCGGGCTCTCGGAGTGATGCTCGATCGCACCGATCCCGCCGCCGTGCGGGATCCGGATCACGATCGGCATGTGCACCGCACCGGCGGTGCGGTTGTGCATCTTCGCGACCTGGGTGGTGATCTGGTTGAAGGCCGGGAACACGAAGCCGTCGAACTGGATCTCGACCACGGGCCGGTAGCCGCGCACGGCCAGGCCCACGGAGGTGCCCACGATGCCGGCCTCGGCGAGCGGGGTGTCGACCACGCGCTGGGAGCCGAACTCGGCATGCAGGCCGTCGGTGACCCGGAAGACGCCGCCGAGCACGCCGATGTCCTCGCCCATCAGCAGGACCTTGTCATCCGCGGCCATCGCGTCGCGCAGCCCGGCGGTGATCGCCTTCGCGATCGGGAGGTTGGTGCTGCTCATGCGCGCTCCCCCTTCTGCTCGGCGCTCTTGTCGATGTCGTCGTCGTTCTCGAACTGGGCCATGTACTCGAGGTACTGCTCCCGCTCGACCTCGACGATCGGATGGGGCTCGGCGTAGGCGTGGGTGAACATGCCCACCGGGTCCGGGTCCTCCATCCCGTGGATGTGGTGATGCAGCTGCATCGCGAGGTCGTGCGCCTCCTCGTCGCAGCGGGCGATGTACGCCTCGTCGATCTCGCCGAGCTGCTCGAGGTGGCGGCGCAGGCGCAGGATCGGATCCTTCTGGGCCCATTCCTCCTCTTCGGAGGAGGGACGGTAGCGGGAGGCGTCGTCGCTGGTGGTGTGTGCGGCCATGCGGTAGGTGAGGGCTTCGACGAACACGGGTCCCTTGCCCGCCCGCGCGGAATCCAGGGCGATGCGGACGGCGCCGAGCACGGCGAGCACGTCGTTGCCGTCCACCCTGACCGAGGGGATCCCCCAGCCGCGGGAGCGCTGGGCGAGCGGGACCCGGGACTGCACCGAGGTGGGCACGGAGATCGCCCACTGGTTGTTCTGGGTGTAGAACACGACCGGTGCCTGGAAGGAGGCGGCGAAGGTGAAGGCCTCCGAGACCTCTCCCTCGCTCGAGGCGCCGTCGCCGAAGAGGGCGAGGACTGCGGTGTCGGTCTCCGGCTGGCCGGTGCCCACCACGCCGTCGCGCTGCAGCCCCATCGCATAGCCGACGGCGTGCGGGGCCTGGGATCCGAGCACGATCATGTAGGGGTGGGTGCGCAGCTCATTGGGGTCCCAGCCTCCGTGACTGACCCCGCGGAAGGACTCCAGCAGGCGCCAGGGCTCGATACCGCGTGCCCAGGCGATGCCGTGCTCACGGTAGGTGGGCACCAGATAGTCCTGCTCGCGGGAGGCGTGGCCGGCCCCGATCTGGGCCGCCTCCTGGCCGAGTGCGCTGGCCCAGAGCCCGAGCTGTCCCTGGCGCTGCAGGCTGGTGGCCTCGACGTCGGCCGCGCGGATCATCACCATGTCGCGGTAGTAGCCGCGCAGGCGCTCGGGGGTTGCCAGGCCGCCCGCGCCGTCAGGGCCGTCGAGCACCGCATCGAACTCGGCGTGCGGCGTGCGGGTGCCGTCGGCCGCGAGGAGCTGGACCATCGGCTCCTCAGCCGCGACATCAGGGATCGTGGAACGGAAGACACTCACCCGGGTAGCGTAACTTACGGCACCGTAAGGTCAAGGATGATCCGGACGGCGCGCCTCAGCGGCGACGGTCCTCGAGCGCGGCCCGGGTACGGCCCGGAAGGAGGGCTCCCGCGAGGCGGCGAGGAGCACGAAGCCGCTGCGCCGGGCGAGCGGGCTGGCCGGGGAGCCGGTGACCGCCACCGTGCGGGCGCCGATGCCCTCGGCGATCTCGAGCGCGTCCCCGTCAGCGTTGCCTCCCGAGCATCAGGTCCACCGCGGCACGCATCATGGTGCGGCCGCCGCCGTGGGCGAGCACCAGGCGGCGATGGTCGGGTGCCGCGTCGGGCACCCCGGTGTGGACGACGATCACTTCCGGGTGCCGGGCGGCCAGTGCGGCGAGGCGCCGGCCTTCCTCGGGGTCGCTGCGCGGCAGCCGGGTGATCGCGAGCAGCTGGGCGGCGGTGCTCTGCGGAGGGAGCCGGCCGGGAGAGCCAGGCAGATCGAGCTGGTCGGGATAGTCGGGCTCCACAGCCTGCACCCCGCGCTCGCGGAGTGCTTCGACGAGCTGCTGAGTGCGGGCCCCGGAGGCGTGCTGGGCGCGCACGCGCAGGTCGAGCACCACCGCAGGATCCAGCGTGAGGGAGGCGTGCCGGGCCCGGACTGCGCGGGCTGCCGCTTCGGCGCCGAGCCGCTCGACCCGGCGCAGCGCGTCCTCGAGCTCTGGGGCGGGCACGAACCGGCGCCGGATGCGCAGGGAGTGCAGGCGGGAGCGGGTGCGCTCGGCCCGGGCACGCAGCGTCTCCCGCGGGAGCCGTCCGCTGTCGATCGCTCCGAGCAGGGCGTCGTGGGCCTCGCGGAGCATCTGCTCATCGTCGAGGCGCAGGGAGGTGCCCAGGCACAGCAGGTCCGCACCGGCCTCGATCGCCCGCACCACGGACTCGCCGTATCCGAGGTCCGCCGCGACGGCCGCCATGTCCAGCGCGTCGGTGATCACGAGGCCCTGGTAGGTGCCGCCCACGGCCCGGTCCAGCAGCGGGCGCGACCAGGGCGAGATCGAGGCGGGGCCGGCGCCATAGGCGGGGACCAGCACATGCGCGGTCATGATGCTGTCGAGCCAGGGCGCGATCCGCCACGGTGCGAGGTGCTCGCGCTCGAACTGGCGGGCATCGAGGTCGATCAGCCGCAGGGCGGTGTGGGAGTCGGTGGCGGAGGCGCCGTGGCCGGGGAAGTGCTTGGCGCAGGTGCCGAGCCCCGCCTCGATCAGTCCGGTCGCGAAGGCCTTGGCGTGGGCGGCGACCCGGTCGGGGTCATCACCGAAGGCGCGGGTGCCGATCACCGGGTTCGCCGGGTCGGTGGAGACATCGAGGACCGGGGCGAGATCGAGGTCCAGGTCGCAGGCGGCGAGCAGGTCCCCGAGCGCCTTGCCGACCTCGCGGGTCAGCTCGATGTCGTCCACCACCCCCAGCGCCCAGGCGGTGGGCAGGGAGGAGCCGGTGACCGCCTGGAGGCGGGTGACGTCCCCGCCCTCCTCATCGATCGCGACCGCGCACTCCTCGGAGCGTGCGTGCACCGCGCGGGCGAGGCGTCGGGCGGTGGCGGCGTCGGGGGTGTTGTGGCCGACGAGGATCACCGAGGCGAGGCCCGCGTCGAGCGCCTCCCCCATCCAGTCCGGCAGCTCGGTGCCGGTGAAGGGTGCCATCAGCACGCCGAGCGCGTCGGGGTCCCAGGCGTCGACATCCGCGGTGTCGGGATATGCAGCGTCGGGATCCGCAGCGTCGGGATCCCATGAGGGAGGTTCCATGCCTCAGCCTTTCACGGCGCCGGCCGTCATGCCCTGGGCGAGGCTGCGGCGGGGACCGTCATCAGCCCCGCCGGCATCGTCACCGCACACCTTCGGCACGCGGCCGTGCCGGCCTGATGTCCGCCGACGCCGCGTCCCGCGGTCCCGCCGAGACGACAGCACGTGCCGATCCGGACGCAGCCGGCGCCCCTGCTGACTACGATGTCTGCACGGCGAACATCCTGGTCGTGGACGATGACACCGATATCGTGGAGCTGGTCTCACTGAAGCTGCGCTCCTCGGGGCACTCGGTGACCGCCGTGGGCTCCGGCGAGGCCGCGCTCGACGCGCTCGCCGCGCGCAACGACTTCGATCTGGCGGTGGTGGACCACATGATGCCGGGCATGACCGGTGTGGACCTGGTCCGCGGCCTCCGTGCTGCGGGCTCCACCCTGCGGGTCCTGATGCTCACCGCACGGAGCCAGGAGCGGGACCTCGAGAACGGCTTCACCGCGGGGGTGGACGACTACATGACCAAGCCGTTCTCTCGCCGGGAGCTCGCCGTGCGGGTCACCTCCATGCTCGCGCGCCGATGATCGAGCTCGATCCCCGCCTGCTGCTCGCCGCGCTCGTCGCGCTCTGGTCCCTCATCCTCCTCACCATGAGCGCTCTGTTCCTGGTCCATGCGGTGCGAGCAAGCAGCAGGCGCCGTCGCGAGCAGCTGGACCTCCGGGCCCGGCCCCTGGTCATCCGCTTCGCACTCGCCGAGGACGAGAGGACCCCGCGCTCGGCGAGGACTCCGGTCAGCACCGCGGTGGACAGTCCGCGGGAGACCAGCCCGAGCAGCCCGTGCTCCGGTGAGACCAGCAGGCCCAGGAGCATCGAGCCGAGGGTGAACGCGATGCCCAGCGCCGCGCCGGGGTACCGATAGCGCGCCGCCAGCCACACCATCGGCACCGCCATGAGGTAACCCTGGAAGCCCGCCGTGTTCACCACGGACCAGCGGCACACGGCGAGGACCAGCAGGTCCAGCACGGGCAGCAGGACGAGCAGGCGCTCCGCCCAGACAGGACGCTCCACGCCGGCCCGGCTCAGCAGCATCCCGAGCACGAGGCCGAGCGTCAGGGCGTGCACCGCCGCCTGGCCCGTCCAGTACAGCCAGGGGATCCCGAGCACCTGGTCGTCGACCACCGCCACGCCCAGCACCATGCAGGCGGACAGGGCGAGCTGATGGGCCAGGGCGGCACGGGGGCCGACGGACTCGGAGATCGCGGAGCGGGCAGGGCGGAGAATGCCGAGCAGCAGCTCCACGGGGCGGCGTTGCATCACCAGTGCACTGTAAGCGCGCCGACCAGCTCCCCTGCTGCGCACCGCCTGAGCTCGCCGCCCGCCACCGTGGCGCACCGCCGGAGCTCGCCGCTGGTTGCGGCGTGGATCACTCGGCGACGGTGCCCTTCGCCGCCTCCTGCGCGGTGTACAGCGCCTCGAGGTCGATCGGCTCCTGGTCCGCGTCGAGGTCCTGGACCGGGAGCGGGCAGTCGCCGAGGTCGCGGATCTCGAGCCGCTCGCCGGCCTGGTTCATCGACTGGTGGGCGATGACGCCGGGAAGGGTGTAGCGGGCGGCCTGCCAGGCGTTGACCATCGGCTGCATGCCGTCGACCACGGCGCGGGCGAAGTCGTCGACCAGGAAGTGGTGGGCGCCCTCATGCCCGTTGGGCAGCCCCTGGAACTCCTTCGGCAGGCGCTCCTGGTGGTGGGCGGGAGCGGCACCCGCGACGAAGGCATCGCGCAGGGCCGGGGAGACGTCCGCCAGGCGCGGGTCGTCCAGGCTCATGGTCGCGCCGGTCGCGATCAGCTCGGTCACGTCCAGCACGCGGCGCTTGTCGTGCCAGTAGGTGACGTCGATGGTCTCCTCGAAGCTCGACTCCTCGCCGAAGAAGCGGAAACGGGACTCGCGCTTGTGGCTGGGGTAGCCCACCCGGCGCAGCTCGTTGGTGCGGAAGGCACCGCCGTTGTCCATCCCGAACAGGGCGAAGGCGTTGGAGACGTCATTGCCGAACATCGAGACGTCCTTGTCGAACACGCCGTCGCCGCGGGTGTCGGGGCGGCCCAGCGCCGAGACGGACACGGCATGACGCTCACCGATCACGCCGAGGATCCCGCCGATGGAGTGGGTGGGGTACAGCAGCGGCGGGTAGGACGCGGTGGCCTTCCAGTTCTCGCCGCCGGAGAACTTATAGGCGTCGTAGAAGCCGAGGTCCATGTCGTGGACGTAGTCCCCCTCGGCGTAGAACACCTCACCGAAGGCGCCGGTGCGGTGGATCCGGCGGGCCAACACCACGGCGGCGTTGTACTGGCTGGTCTCGCCCATCATGTAGACGAGCCCCGTGCGCTGGACCTCCTCGGTGATCTGGCGGATCTCGTCCTCTTCGATCGCCATCGGCACGGCGGAGTAGACGTGCTTCCCGGCGCGCAGAGCGGCCAGGGCGTGCTCGCCGTGGGTCCAGCGCTGGGTGAAGATCGCGACCGCGTCGACGTCGGAGGCGAGCAGGTCCTCGAGGGTGTCGAATCGCTTGGCGAACGCCACGCCTCGCGCTTCGAGGGCGTCGATCCGCTCGGGCACGGCATCGACGGCGTAGAGCGCATCGATCTCGGGATGGGCGGCGAAGAGCTCCGCGAAGTGCGAGCCGAACTGACCGATTCCGACGATGCCCAGCGTGAACGACATAGTTCCTCCTTGAAAGTAAGCGACGGGAGGAACGCTACGTCAGATCGCGGGAGTGCGGCAAGCCCTCAGCGCATGCCGTGCGAAGTCCATGCCGTGCGAAGTCAGAGCCGACGCCAGCGTCCCGAGCGCCAGACATCGCGCCACAGCGGCACCTCCTGGCCGCGCGCTGACATCCTGCGCCGCAGGTTCCGACGGGTGATCAGCATCCCGGTCACCCCGATCACGAGCATCGGCAGCTGCACCGCGAAGGCGAGGCGGAAGGCCTGGAGGTCGTAGTGCCCGTCGGGCCGCAGCAGGTCCAGCACCACGCCGATGAGCAGGATCGAGATCAGGCCGCCGATGAAGCCGCCCATGATCACCACGCCGGTGGCAGTGCCGAGCCGGTGCCGGGCCAGATCCGTGCGCGGGAAGTCGAAGCCGACGCTGCTGGCCGGCCCGCCGATGGAGAAGCCGGTGACCAGCAGGATCAGCAGCCAGATCGGTGCCGGACCGGGCCACAGCACCAGCGCGAGCAGCGGCACCACGATGCTCACCACGATCAGCAGCACCAGGGTCGAGCGGCGCAGCGGGTGACGCTGCGTGAGCGATCCGATCACGGGCCCGGCGATGATCGCGACCACCACCAGCACCGTCATCACCGCCGAGGCGGCGGGTCGGCTGAGCCCCTCCCCCGCGGTGAGATACGGGTAGCCCCACATCATGGAGAACGCGATGCCCGTGAAGCCGGCGGTGAAGTGCGTGAAGAACCCCAGCTGGGTGGAGGGGTGGCGGATGATCCGCACCAGCACCTGCGGGATCCTGCGCAGATCCTGCTTCACCCGGGGGCGGGGCACCCCCGCCGGGGTCGCGCGCACCACGAACAGCACCAGCAGTGCCGCCACCGCACTGAGGGAGGCGGCCGACGCGAAGGCGGTGCCCCAGCCGGCCAGGCTCAGCAATGCCACGAAGGGCACCGCCGAGGCGATCTGCCCGACCTGGCCCAGAATGCCTGTGAGCTGGGTGAGCAGCGGCACTCGGCCCGGTGGGAACCAGGCCGGGACCAGACGGATCGCGCTCGAGAAGGTCAGCGCGTCACCGGCGCCGAGGATGATGCGGGCGATCATCGCGGTGCCCACGGTCTCGGTCTGTGCCATCAGCAGCTGCCCGCCGCCCATCAGGAGGGCACCGGCGACCAGGGTGACGCGGGAGCCGTAGCGGTCCAACAGCACCCCGGCAGGGATCTGGCAGAGCGCGTAGACGGCGAGCTGGAGGACGACGAAGGTGGAGACGATCGTCGCGGAGGCGCCGAAGCGCTCGGTGGCCTCGAGCCCGGCGACACCCATGGTGGTGCGCTGCAGCACCGCGATCGAGTAGGCCGTCACGGCAGCGACCCACACCAGGTACGCGCGGGGCCCTCCGAGAACGGGGGCAGGCGCGGTGGGCGTGCTCATGAAGGGTCCTTCACAGTGGTCGGGGTGGGCGTCGGGACAGTCGGACCGGGCGCCTCGGGCGCCCTTCCCGCAGCGGCTGGGTCCCGACCGTCTCCGAGGCTATCCGGGTCAGGCGTCGAAGCGGTAGTGATGGTCGCCTCGTGCCATCGGCGGCGCTCAGGATCTCCACCGGCGATGCTCTCGGTCCAGGGGCCGGCGCTCCACAGGCCGGACCGTGGATCGTGGCCGTCCTGACGCGGGTTATCCTCCGTGCCATGCACATCGCGATGATCAGCTGGTGGACCGCCTGAGGGCGGTCCCCTTTCGCATGCGCTGACACAGAAGCCGCCCGTTGCCGGGCGGCTTCTTTCTGCAAGGGAGCAGCCCGCGACGGGCCCGTACATCGGAGAACCCTCATGACCAGCACCGCCCCGTCCACGGCATCGTCGGACCTTTCCTCCGCGAGTGTTCCCGCCCCGTCGGCGACCGCACCTCGGACCCTCGCCGAGGCCACGACCCTCACCCACTCCCCCGAGTTCACCGGGAACACCGGCGGCCGCTTCGGCGAGTTCGGCGGCGCGGTCCTGCCGCCGCCGCTGGTCGGTCCGATGGCGGAGGTCGCCGCGGCCTATGAGGAAGCGCGCCATGATCCGGAGTTCTACGCCGAGTACTCGCGCCTGCTGCGCGACGTCGTGGGCCGCCCCTCCCCGATCTCGAGCGCGGATCGTCTCTCCGATGCCCTCGGCGGCGCCCGCCTCCACCTCAAGCGCGAGGACCTGAACCACACCGGCGCGCACAAGATCAATCACACCATCGGCGAGGCGCTGCTGGCGAAGCGGATGGGCAAGCGCACCCTGATCGCCGAGACCGGCGCCGGCCAGCACGGGGTCGCGCTCGCGACCGCCGCAGCCCTGGTGGGGCTCGAATGCGAGATCCATATGGGCGCGGTGGACGTCGCCAAGCAGCGACCGAATGTGGTGCGGATGCGCCTGCTGGGTGCGAAGGTGGTCTCCGTCGAGGTCGGCCAGCGGACCCTCAAGGAGGCCGTGGACTCCGCCTTCGCCGTCTACGCGGCGGACCCCGAGCGATACCTCTTCGCGATCGGCTCGGTCGTGGGGCCTGCGCCCTTCCCCGATATGGTGCGCGATTTCCAGTCCGTGGTGGGGCGCGAGGCGCGGGCCCAGTTCCTCGCCGCCCACGGGCGGTTGCCGGAGGCGGTGATCGCCTCGGTGGGCGGCGGCTCGAATGCGATGGGCGCCTTCACCGGCTTCCTCGAGGATCGGGAGGTGCGCCTGATCGGGGTCGAGCCCGGCGGCCAGGGCGACGAGCCCGGCCAGCATGCGGCGACCATGACCTTCGGAACTCCCGGGATGCTGCACGGCATGGACACCCTGGTGCTGCAGGGCGCCGACGGGGAGGCCGCAGAGGTCCAGTCGATCGCCTCCGGTCTGGACTACCCGGGCGTGGGCCCGCAGCACGTGCACTTCCACCGGCTGGGTCGGGTCGAGTACGTCAGGGAGGGTGACGATGCGGTGCTGGAGGCGTTCCAGCAGCTCAGCCGCACCGAGGGCATCATCCCGGCGCTCGAATCCGCCCATGCGCTGGCCCACGCGATCCGCATCGCCCCCTCGCTGCCCGCCGACTCGCACCTGCTGGTGAACCTCTCCGGCCGGGGTGACAAGGACATCGACTTCGTGGCGGAGCGGATCGGGATGCGCGGGGAGGCCGACGAGGTCGTGCGCTGAGCGCTCACCGCCTGGTGCGGGGAGTGCCGGGCGCGGGAAGTGCCGCGCGCGGGGTGCGATGCCGCACCTCGCGCCGGCGTCGAGCCCGCGCCGGTGCTGAGCGGGTGGGCGTCCTGCTCAGCGCTCGCGCCAGGCGCCGGCGATCTCGATGAGCAGATCGTTCGCCGCCTGCTCGGCGATGGTGGCGCGCACCCCGTCGGTGCCGTAGGCCCTCAGCACGAGACCGCGCGCGTCGGCGAACTCGGCGAAGGCCGCCGAGTCCTCCCCGAGCGGGAAGTACACGAAGTTGCCCTGGCTGACGGGCAGCACCCAGCCCTGGGCGGCGAGCGCGGCGAGCACCCGGGAGCGCTCGGAGCGGATCCATTCCGCGCGCCGTGCGAGCTCCTCCTGTGCCTCGGGATGGAGGCTCGCGAGCGCCGCCGCCTGCGCAGGGACGCTCGCACCGAACGGCACGGTGACCTGGCCCAGCGCCCGGGCCAGGCGCGGATGGGCGACGGCGTAGCCGATCCGCAGACCGGCCAGGCCCTGCAGCTTGGAGAAGGTGCGCAGCAGCACCACGTTGCCGTGGCGACGGAAGATCCCGGCGGTGCCGAGCACCGTGGCGGGGTCGTGGAACTCGCGGTAGGCCTCGTCGATCGCGACCACGACATGGTCCGGGACCCGGGCCAGGAACTCCTCGACCTGCTCGGTCGAGAGCGACGGACCGGTGGGGTTGTTCGGGGTGCACAGGAGCACCAGGCGGGTGCGGTCGGTGATCGCCGCGCCCATCGCCTCGAGGTCGTGCTCCCCGGCCACGGTGACCGGGACCGGGACGGAGACCCCGCCGTGGGAGCCGACGAGGATCGGATAGGCCTCGAAGGAGCGCCAGGCGTAGACGACCTCGTCTCCCTCCCCCACCACGGCCCGCACCAGGTCGCCGGAGACGGCGACCGATCCGGTGGACAGGGAGATCTGGGAGGGATCGACGCCGTGCTTCACCCCGAGCTTCTCCCGCAGCGCGATCGCTGCCGCATCCGGGTACCGGTGCGCCCCGGCGAGGGAGGCGACCACGGCCTCGCGCACGGCATCGACCGGCGGGAAGGGTGATTCGTTCGAGGAGACCTTGAAGCGCATGAGGCCGTCGTCGGCCCCGGGTTTGCCGGGGACGTAGGCGGGCAGGTTCTCGAGCGTCGGGCGCAGGCGGACGTTCTCCAGGGGCTGGTCGGACATACCGCCAGGGTATGCCTGATGAGCCACACAGGGGCGCGCTGTCCGGGCCGTATCAGGGGGATAACCCTGATGCGCCGCCCAGGCTCGGAGCGGACAATGGACCCATGAGATTCCTCGGCCACATCATCGTCACCGGTCTCGCGCTGTGGGTCACCGCGCTGATCCTGCCCGGCATGCATCTGGGCGACGACAGCGCGACCGTCCTCACCCAGGTTCTCACCATCGGGGCGATCGCGCTGATCCTGGCGCTGATCAACACGATCATCCGCCCCATCCTGTCCTTCCTCACCTTCCCCATCACCTGCCTGACACTCGGCCTGTTCCAGCTGGTCATCAACACGCTGATGCTGCTGCTGGCGAGCTGGGTCTCGGGCCTGGTGGGCCTGACCCTGCAGTTCGACTCCTTCTGGTGGGCGCTCGGAGCGGGCGTGATCATCGGGATCCTCTCCGCGATCGTCGAAGGGGTCACCGGGATCCGCAACGAGCGCGGTGACCTCAGCCGTTCGGCCGGCGAGTGAGGATCCCGCTGGCCCGACCCTGACGCGAAGCACCTGAGCAGTCCGCCCGGCGGCGCGACCGTCGGTCGAGCTGTCGCATCTGGGAGAATGCTCCCCATGGCTCACTCCTTCGCGGACATCACCCCGCAGATCGCCCTGACCCCGCTCGACGGCCGCTACCGCGCACAGGTCGCGCCGCTGGTCGATCACCTCTCCGAGGCGGCGCTGAACCGCTCCCGCCTGGTGGTGGAGACCGAGTGGATGATCCACCTGCTCGATCAGCAGGTGATCCCGGGCCTGCGCACCCTCACCGACGACGAGCGGGCCCTGCTGCGCGCCATCCCGGAGGACTTCGGTGCCGAGGGCATCGCCGAGCACGCCGAGATCGAGCGGGAGACGGTCCACGACGTCAAGGCGGTCGAGTACTACATCAAGCGCCGTCTGGCCGGCACCTCGCTCGAGCCGCTCGCCGAGGTGGTGCACATCTACTGCACCAGCGAGGACGTCAACAACCTCTCCTACGCCCTGATGGTCCAGGGTGCGGTGCAGCAGGTGTGGTTGCCGGCGCTGCGCGAGGTGATCGCGGATCTCACCGCGCTCGCCCATGACGCCGCCGAGGTGCCGATGCTCTCGCGCACCCACGGCCAGCCCGCGACCCCCACCACCCTCGGCAAGGAGATCGCGGTCTTCGCCTACCGGCTGGGACGCCAGGAGCGCCGAATCAGCACCGACGAGGTCCTCGGCAAGATCAACGGCGCGACCGGCACCTACGCCGCGCACGCCGTCTCCGTGCCCTCGGCGGACTGGGAGCAGGTCTCCCGCAGCTTCGTGGAGCACCTGGGGCTGACCTGGAACCCGCTGACCACCCAGATCGAGTCCCACGACTGGCAGGCCGAGATCTACGCCGACGTGGCGCGCGCCGGGCGGATCCTGCACAACCTCGCCACCGACGTGTGGACCTACATCTCGATGGGCTACTTCCGTCAGCGGCTCTCGGCCCAGGGCGGCACCGGCTCCTCGACCATGCCCCACAAGGTGAACCCGATCCGCTTCGAGAACGCCGAGGCGAACCTCGAGATCTCCGGCGCGCTGCTCGACTCGCTCTCGCAGACGCTGGTCACCACCCGCCTGCAGCGTGACCTCACCGACTCCACCACCCAGCGCAACATCGGGCCGGCGCTCGGCCACTCGCTGCTGGCGATCGCGAACCTGCGCAAGGGCCTCGCGGGCCTGGACGTCGATGCGGACGCGATGGCCGCAGACCTCGACGGGAACTGGGAGGTGCTCGGCGAGGCGGTGCAGTCCGTGATGCGCACCCTGGGCGTGCAGGGCGTGCCGGGACTGGACAACCCCTATGAGCGGCTGAAGGACCTCACCCGTGGCCACCGCGTGGACGGGGCGGGCATGCGCGAGTTCATCGAGTCGCTCGGCCTGCCCGCCGCGGAGCAGGAGCGACTGCTGGCGCTCAGCCCGCACACCTACGTCGGCTACGCCGCGCAGCTCGTCGAACACCTGGACGACACGCAGGCCTGAAGGGCCACTGTCAGCCCGACCGCTGCACAGAAGGGCCACCGCCAGGCCGACCGTGACGAAGAAGGGCCACCGCCAGGCCGACCGTTGCGTTGAGGGCGTTCTGAGCTCGCAGAGCGCCAAGGACGCAACGGTCGATGGGGTCAGGCCGAGGCGGCGCCCGGCGGCACCGACGTCGGCCCATCACGGCAACGCCTCAGCGAGGACGGACCGAGAGGGAGTCCACGCTCGCCTCCGCCGGCAGGCGCAGGGCGAGGCCCACGGTCGCGGCGACCGTGGCCGGATCCATGTAGTCCTCGGCGCGGAACTCGCCGCCCTCGAAGGCGCGCAGCTGGCGCTGCATGTCGGTGGCGACCCGACCGGGATGGATAGAGCTGACGCGCACCCCGTGCTCGCGCTCCTCGGCGCGCAGCGAGTCGCTCAGCGCCCGCAGCGCGAACTTCGAGGCGCTGTAGGCGCCGCCGCCGGCTCCGGCGGTGAAGCCCGAGCCGGAGTTGATCGTGACCACGGTGCCGCGGGCGGTGCGCAGCGCGGGCAGCAGCAGGCGGGTCAGCTCGGCGACCGCGACCACGTTGACCGCGAAGGACTGCGTCCACTCCTCGGCGCTGAGCTGTTCGATGCTGCCGCTGACCAGGATCCCCGCCGAGTGCACCACGCCGGCAAGGCCCTCCGGCAGCTCGAGCGCCGCCACTGCCCGCTGCAGCGCGGGGGCGTCGGTGAGCTCGGCGGCGAAAGGCTGAGCTGAGGGGTACTGCGCGGCGAGCTGCTCGAGCGCGGCCAGGTCGCGTCCGCCGAGGAGCAGGTGGTGGTCGGCGGCGAGCTCGTCGGCGACGGCGCGGCCGATGCCGCGGGTCGCTCCGGTGATCAGAACAGCTGGCGAGGTCATGCCACGAGTCTGACACGCACCACGCACCACGCACCACGCACCACGCGTACCGCGGCTCCGCGGCCTGCTGTCCTGCAGTGCGAGCGCTCTGCGGCGCGATCGCCCCGCGGTGCGAGTGCCCGCAGTGAGACCATGATCGGGTGGAATCCATGATCCCGTCCCGGGCCTGGCTGCGCGCTGAGGTGCTGATCGTGCTCGCGCTGTCGCTGGGCCGCAGCGCTGTGTACTCGCTGCTCGCACTCGCCCAGGCCCTGGCCGCCGGGCCGCTGTCCGGGCAGACCACCGCCTTGAACAGCTCGCTGCGGGAGAACGCCTGGCTGGATCTGCTGTACCAGCTGCTCTCGATCACCTTCACCCTCGCCCCGGTCGCGCTGGTGGTGCTGCTGCTGACGCTCACCGCCGGCTCGCTGCGGCAGGCGCTCCATGATCTGGGGATGGACCTCGGTCGCCCGCTGAGGGATCTGCTGCACGGCGTGCTGCTCACTGCGGTGATCGGCGTGCCCGGCCTCGCGATCTACTACCTGGGTCGACTGCTGGGGGCGACGGTCGAGGTGATCCCCGCGGCGCTGGACACCCACTGGTGGACGCTGCCGGTGCTGGTCCTGCACGCGGTGAAGAACGCGGTGCTGGAGGAGGTGATCATGGTCGGCTATCTGTTCCAGCGGCTCGAGAAGCTCGGCTGGTCCGCGCGGAGGATCATCATCGTCTCCGCCGTGCTGCGCGGGGCGTATCACACCTATCAAGGCGTGGGCCCAGGGCTCGCAAACCTGGCGATGGGACTGGTGTTCGGCGAATGGTACCGCCGCACCCGCCGCACGATGCCGCTGGTCATCGTGCACACCCTGCTGGATGTGTTCGCCTTCGTGGGCTACGCCCTGCTGCGGGACGTCATCTCCACCTGAGTGCCGCCGGACTGCAGCACTGGCCTGCGGCGCTGGGCGGCCGCGCCCCGAGACGGGCCTCAGCGACCATCCGTGTCAGAGGACGTACGCCTCGCCCTCGCCGTCGGAGACGATCGGCAGCCCGGATTCGAACCACATATCCATCCCGCCGGCGACGTTGATCGCCTCGAAGCCGTTGGCGTTCAGCCACTGGGCGACCTGGAAGCTGCGGCCGCCGCTGCGGCACACGATGTACAGCGGGTCATCGGTCTCCGGCAGCTCGTCGAGGTGCTCCATCAGCGTGCTGGCCGGGAGATGCTGAGCGGTCGCGGCATGGCCCGCGTCCCATTCGTTCTGCTCACGCACATCGATGAGATGCACGCCCTCGGGGACCGCATTCGGGGCGACGTTCTCGAAGTTCATGAAGCCAGCCTAGCGGCCGTCGGGAGCCCGGTGCGAGCCGGCCGGCAACCGGTGCGAGCCGGCGGGCGACCGGCCCGGGAAGGGGCGGTCACCCGTCGGCGGTCTGTCGGGCGTCGCCATGGGAGACCGCTCCGACGGCCCGGCTCAGGCGGCGCGCGTCGCGTACCGCGTCACCAGCGGTGAGCCCACCAGCACCGCAGCGATCACCAGGGCGTAGGCACCGAGCACGCTGGCCAGATATTGCACAGCCATCATCGGATCGCTCGGGGCGCCCCCGAGGAAGGTGGTCAGCACCAGCAGCGCAGTGCCGGTCGCGATGAGGGAGCTCAGCGCCACCGGCACCGCGATCTCGGCGAGGCGGGCCCGGTGCAGCTGACCCACCTCGGCGCCGGCGATGTGCTGGGAGCGCAGGCGCGGGGCCTGGTCGATCACCCGGGCGGTCTGGGAGACCCCGGTGCTGACGGCCGCGAGCACTGCGGCGATCCCCAGGGTGAGCAGGCCGCCGGTGGTCATGGCGGTGAACATCATCGCCTCCTCGGGATTGGTCGCTTCGCCGAGGGTGGCCATCATCGTCAGGAAGCCGGCGATGACCAGTGCGAAGGTGATGCCGGAGACGGCTCTCCAGCCGGCCCGCGGGTCGCCGGCGAGGCGTCGCGCCCCGACCAGCAAGGAGGGCATGGGCGCGGTCTTCGCCAGTGCCAGCGCGGTGATCCACACGATGAACGGGCCCACCACGTTGATCCCCGCGACGATCGCGGCGATGAACAGGACCATGATCGCGATCATGACCCCGGTGCCCGCTGAGCCCAGCAGCATCCCGCCGACGTTCATGAAGGCCACGAACCCCACGATCAGCACTGCCCAGAGCACCACGCGCAGCACCGACAGGCGCACCACCCGCGAGTCGCGGGCCACGCCCAGCGGGCTGAGCACGACCCCGGCGAGGGACACGGCCGCAGAGCCGGCGGCGATCAGCACCAGCGCGACCACCAGGACGGGATAGGCCCACACCGGCAGCAGCAGATCGCCGACGGTGAACGGCGCGATCCCGAAGTCGAGCCGGGTCAACGCCGGGGTGACCGCCGCATGGGCGCAGAGACCGACGACAGCGCCGAGCAGCGACTGGGCGGCGACGTCGAGCACCGCGACCGAGCCGACCTGGCCGCTGGTCCCGCCGACCAGGCGCATGGCGGCGAGGTCCTGCTCCCGGCGGGCGAGGGACAGCCGCGCGGCAGAGCCGCCGAGGCCGACGGCGCTGGGCACCAGCAGCACGGAGGCGATCAGCGCGCAGATCGCGAGGAACGGCATGACCGATGCCTCGCCGGTCATCGCCACGTCGTCCGGAGGGATCCGGCCGACGAAGGCGGCGGCACCGCCGAGCACCGTCGCGGTGATCGCGGTGGCGGCGGCGAAGGCGATCACGGGCAGAATGTCGGCGAGGGCGCCGCGTCGGCGCAGCAGCAGCGGGGCGGAGGCGAGCAGCGCGCTCATCGGGTCGCCCCGTCGGTCCGGTGGGATCCGGTGGTCCCGGCCGTCGCCGCGGGCCGCACGAACTCCTGGGCGATGCGGCCGTCCTGCATGGTGACGGTGCGGCGGCAGGCGGCGGCGACCTGCGCGTCGTGCGTGACCATCACCAGGGCCGCACCGTTGTCGCGGCAGGAGTCCGCCAGGATCTGCAGCACGGACTGGCCGGTGGCCTGGTCCAGCGCGCCGGTGGGCTCGTCGGCGAAGACCACCGAGGGCCGGCCGGCGAGCGCCCTGGCGATCGCGACCCGTTGGGCCTGCCCGCCCGAGAGCTGGGTGGGGCGGCGGTCATGCATGCCTGACAGTCCCAGGCGGTCCAGCCAGGAGGCGGCCTCGGCGGTCGCGGCGCGGCGGGAGGTGCCGCCGAGCATGCGCGGCAGGATCACGTTCTCGAGCGCGGTGAGCTCGGGCAGCAGCTGGCCGTCCTGGAAGACGAAGCCGAAGTCGCTGCGGCGCAGACGGGTGCGGCGGCGGTCCCCGAGGGACGCGAGGTCCGTGCCTTCATGCAGGACGGTCCCGGAGGTGGGGGTGAGGATGCCGGCGAGGATGTGCAGCAGGGTCGTCTTGCCGCAGCCGGACGGGCCCATCACCGCGAGCGAGTCGGCGCGGGCGATGTCGAGATCCACGCCGTCCAGCGCCCGGGTGGTGGTGCCTCCGGTGCCATAGCTCTGGAGCAGGCCACGGGCGGAGAGCACCGGCGAGGGACGCATGATCCCGGTCTGCGCGACCTGGTGCGCGCCGTGCGTCTGCGGGACGGACGACGGTACGGGCTGCGGGACCGGGAGCGGGGCGGACTGCGGTGAGAAAGGAGCCGTGTCTGCGGACGGGCTGGTGTTCATACCCCAAGATTCCCGCGCGCACCGCTCTCGCCGCATCCGCCCCGGGTGCTGTTCCGCCGGTCACGGATCAGACCCTGGTCTGACCCGCAGGGAATACCAGTGTCACGGCGCGGGGCCGCGCCAAGTCAGCCAGGGCAGGCCGGGTCGGGCCGCGCCCGCCGCATCACGCGGCACACCGAACGAGAACACCGATACCTGCCGCAATCGAAAGATATCGGTGTTCTCGAGGGGCTGCCGCTGGTGTGTCTCGACATCAGCTGCCGCCGGCGGGCTCAGCGGGCTCGGCGTGCCCCGACAGGCTCGGCTCAGCCGAAGCGGCCGGAGATGTAGTCCTCGGTCTGCTTGTTCGTGGGGTTGGTGAAGATCGTGTCGGTCTCGTCGATCTCGATGAGATGCCCGGGCTTACCGGTGCCGGCGATGTTGAAGAAGCCGGTGCGGTCGGAGACGCGGGAGGCCTGCTGCATGTTGTGGGTCACGATCACGATCGTGTACTCCTGCTTCAGCTCATGGATCAGGTCCTCGATCGCGAGGGTCGAGATCGGGTCCAGGGCCGAGCAGGGCTCGTCCATCAGCACCACCTCGGGCTGCACCGCGATGGTGCGAGCGATGCACAGTCGCTGCTGCTGACCGCCGGAGAGGCCCATGCCGGGCTTGTCGAGGCGGTCCTTGACCTCGTTCCAGAGGTTCGCGCCCTTGAGCGCCCGCTCGGCGAGCTCATCAGCGGCCGTGCGGGAGATCCGGCGGTTGTTGAGCTTCACCCCGGCCAGCACGTTGTCGCGGATCGACATGGTCGGGAAGGGGTTCGCCTTCTGGAACACCATGCCCACGCGGCGGCGCACGTTGACCGGGTCGACCCTGGAGTCGTAGATGTCCTCGCCGTTGATCTCGACCTTGCCCTCGGCATAGGCACCCGGGATCACCTCGTGCATCCGGTTCAGGGTGCGCAGGAAGGTGGACTTGCCACAGCCTGACGGGCCGATCAGGGCAGTCACCGAACGGGGCCGGATCTGGACGTTGACGCCCTCCACAGCGAGGAAGTCGCTGTAGTAGATGTTGAGGTCCTCGACGTTGATGGGCTGAGGGGCTGCCATCAGATGTCCTTTCGCGTAGGGCGAGAGCTCAGCGACTGAGCTTCGGGGAGAAGTAGTGGCTGATCATTCGGGCGGCGATGTTGAGCACCATCACGATGACGATCAGGGTGAAGGCTGCGGCCCAGGCCCGATCGATGTTCGTGGAGATCGAGCAGGCGTAGATCTCCTGGTTGACCGGGTTGGTCACCGTCTCGCTCATGCAGTTCGCGTTGCCGTTGCGGTACTGCTGGTTGATGAAGGTGGGCAGGGTCGCCATGCGTCCGTCGAACATGTCCCAGTTGACCGAGGTGACCATGCCGACGGTGAGCAGCAGCGGGGCGGTCTCGCCGATCACGCGCGCGATCGCGAGGGTGACGCCGGTGGTCAGGCCCGCGATCGCGGTGCGCAGCACGACCTTGACGATGGTGAGCCACTTCGGCACGCCGAGGGCGTAGGCGGCCTCGCGCAGGTCCATCGGGACCAGGCGCAGCATCTCCTCGCTGTTGCGCACCACGGTGGGGATCATCAGCAGGGACAGTGCGACCGCACCCATGATGCCCATCCGCACGCTCTGGTCGGGCATGAAGGCGATGAACACCGCCAGACCGAACAGGCCTGCGACGATCGAGGGGATGCCGGTCATGACGTCGACCAGGAAGGTGACGCCCTTGCCGAGGGTCCGCTTCCATCCCTGGTCTGCGTACTCGACCAGGAAGATCGCGGTGAACAGGCCGACGGGGATCGAGATGATCGAGGCCCACAGGGTGATCAGCAGGGTGCCGACGGTGGCGTGGAAGACGCCGCCCGCGTCGGCGCCGCCGATGATTCCGGACATGTCGCTCGTCCAGAAGGAGAGGACGTCGGGCTTGGCCGCGAGGACCCGGGTCATGCCCCTGCTGATGACCGACCAGAGCAGCGAGAGCAGAGGGAACATCGAGACCGCGAAGGCGCCGATGACCAGCAGCGTCACCAGGCGGTCCATGGCCCAGCGCGGACCTTCGCGCACCAGCGAGTAGGTCCAGCCGAACAGCAGGTGGAGGACGAAGCCGAGCAGGATCGCGCTGGCGACGGAGAGGGCACCGGCGATGGAGAGCGCGGCGACCGCCACCAGCAGTCCGGCGAGTCCGGTGAAGATCAGGTGGTACCAGGGCAGCCGGCGTTCGTCGGTCGACCTGACCGAGAGGGGGGTCTGCACGGAAGTGGAGGAGCTCATGGTGACCTCTCAGCTCTTGGGGCCGCTGCGGGCGACGATCCACCGGGCGAGCGCGTTGATGATGAACGTCAGCACGAACAGCACCAGGCCGGTGAAGATGAGCAGGGACATGTCCACCCCGGAGGCCTCCGCCTGCTTGGACGCGATGTTGGCGGCGATCGAGTTGTGGCGACCCACCTCCAGGATGTGGAGCGAGAAGGTCGCGCCCGGGGCCAGGATCATGAGCACGGCCATGGTCTCGCCGAGCGCACGGCCGAGCCCGAGCATCGAGGCGGCGACGACACCGCTGCGCCCGAAGGGGAGGACGACGGTCTTGATGGTCTCCCAGCGGGTCGCGCCGAGGGCGAGCGCTGCCTCTTCCTGCAGGCGCGGGGTCTGCAGGAACACCTCGCGGGAGACGGCGGTGATGATCGGCAGGACCATCACCGCGAGCACGATCGAGGCGGAGGCGAGGTTTCGCATCGGTGCGGTGGGATCGCCGCCGAACAGCGGGATCCACCCGAAGTAGGTGTTGAGGAAGACGTACAGGGGCTCCATCCTGGGAACCAGCCAGAGCCCGCCCCAGAGTCCGTAGACGACCGAGGGCACCGCTGCCAGCAGGTCGATCATGTAGCCGAGCCCGGCTGCCATGCGCCGCGGCGCGAAGTGGGAGATGAACAGGGCGATGCCGATGGAGATCGGGATCGCGATGATCAGGGCGATCGCCGAGGCGAGCACGGTGCCGAAGATCAGCGGCAGCGCGGTCTGGATGAGGGAGAACTCCGCGGTGCCCGCGAACTCCTGGCTCGCAATGATCGCCGGCATCGACTCACTGGTGAGGAAGATCGCCACTGCGGCGAGGGTGAGGAAGATGAGGACGCCCGAGCCGACGCTCAGGTAGGAGAAGACCGAGTCGCCGATGCGCCGGCCACTGGTCTTCATGGACGCAGGTGGCGCGGTCGATGGTTCCGATTCGACATCAGTGCTGCTCATAGGGGCCTTCCTCAGAGCTCACGGGCGGTGGGGCAATGCGGGTGGTGCTGTGGTGCTGTGGTGCTGTGGGCACACAGTGCCGAGTCGCGGATGTGCCGCCGGGCCACGAGGTTCCCGGCGGCACATCATTGTGCGCGGCTGATCAGCCGACGGTGATGCCGTCGATCGCTGCCTGAGCCTCGGTGCGCAGCTCGTCCGAGATCGGGGCGGAGCCGGCGTTCTGCTCACCGACGGCCTGGCCGTCCTCGGAGATGATGTACGAAGCGTAGGCCTTGACGGCCTCACCCTCGGCCGAGTCGGCGTAGGAACCGCACAGCGCCAGGTAGGAGATCAGGACGATCGGGTAGACGCCCTCCTCGGTGGTGGTGCGGTCGAGGGACACGACGATGTCGTTCTCGGCGCGGCCTTCCTCACGCGGGGAGACGTCCACGGACTTCGCCGCAGCGGCGGAGCTGAACGGGACGAACTCCTCGCCGACCTGGATGGCGGCGGTGCCGAGGTTGCCGGCCTGCGAGGCGTCGGCGTAGCCGATGGTGCCGTTGCCGCCCTCGACCGCGGAGATCAGGCCGGAGGTGCCGTCACCGGACTGGCCGCCATCGATGGGCCAGGTCTCGATCGGGCCGTGGGGCCATGCGTCGGGAGCGTTCTCCGAGAGGTACTCGGTGAAGTTCTCGGTGGTGCCCGAGTCGTCGGAGCGGTGGACCGGCACGATCGGCAGGTCGGGCAGGGTGGCATCGGGGTTGAGCTCGGCGATCGCCGGGTCGTTCCAGTTGGTGATGGTCTCGGCGAAGATCCCACCGATGACCTCGGGCGAGAGGTTCAGAGCCTCGACGCCCTCCAGGTTGAAGACGACCGCGATCGGGGAGATGTAGACGGGGAGGTTGAAGGCCTGCTCACCGTTGCACTGCTCGGTGGAGGCTGCGAGCTCCTCCTCGTCGAGCGCGGCATCGGTGCCAGCGAACTTCACCTGGCCCGAGAGGAACTGCTCGCGGCCGGTGCCGGAGCCGGTGGGGTCGTAGGTGACCTGGAGGTCGCCGCCCTCTGCGCCGACGAGGCCCATGAAGGACTCGGTCCAGGCGGTCTGGGCGTTCTGCATGGAGGAAGCACCGGAGCCGGCCAGGTTGCCGGTCAGCTCGGCGTAGCCGCCGGCCTCCGCGCCACCATTGTCGGAGCCGGCCGAGCCACCGTTGCCCTCTTCGGCGCCGCCGCCGCAAGCGGTCAGCGCGAGGCCGCCGACGAGTCCGAGTGCGGCGAGCGAGACGAGCTTGTTCTTGCGAACCTTCACTACGAGTCCTTTCGGGGCCGGAGGCCCGCGGATGCTGTCCTGCTGGAAGTTCTGACAGCGGGGACGCTAAGGAGGGCAGGTGACGGGCCGCCCGCTCTCGCATGAACAGCAGGTGAACACCCCGCCAGGCAGCATGAACCCGCAGGTCAGCTCCAGGATACGAACAGGTCACAGTGCGTACCGGCACAGCGGTGCGCAGTGATCCGCCCCACCGCGGACGGCCTCCCAGGTCACAGCGGGTCGACTCAGGAGGACGCGGCCCCGGCGCCGATCGCGACGATGAAGAAGACGACGTAGAGCACGAGGAACAGGAACGGGATCAGGCCGACCAGGGACGTCACCAGTCCGGCGATCGCGATGCCGCGGCCGCCCTTGCGGTTCGTCGCGGTGGGCCCCGTCTCCTTCATGCCCATCGCGGCGAAGATGATGCCGATGGGCGCGGTCAGCCCGGCGCACATGGTCAGCGCCAACAGACCCAGCACGAAGCCCGTGATGCCCGCTCCGGAGCTCGGCAGCGGCGGCGGGTAGTACCCATACCCGGGAGGCCCCGACGGGTGCGCACCATACTGCTGCGCCGGATCGTAGGTGGCGACGGCGTACCCGCCGGGCTGCGCCTGGGCGGAGGAGCCGAAGACCGGGCCGAACCCGTCGGCGGCCAACGGGTCTGCCGCATACGGGTCCTGCGCGTACGGGTCCTGCGCATAAGGATCCTGCACGTTCTGATCCTGCCCATACGGGTCCGTCGCGGGGGCGTTGGTCGCATAAGGGTCGCTGCCGTACGACGGCTCTCCCCCACGACCGTCACCGGTGGGGCCGCCCCCGGGCCCCCCGTTGTAGTCCGGCAGCCCGCTTCCGTACCCTGCGCTCATCTCTGCTCGTGCCCTTCCCCTGGCCCCTGGTCCCCGGCTGTCGTGACTGTGATGGCTGTCTTGTCTGTTCTGGCGGTCTTGTCCGTCGTGGCCGTTTCGGAGGTCATGCACTCCGCGGTCGTCATGTTCGTCATCCGATGTTCGGCAGGTGCCGCTCGATCGCGACCACCGTGCCTTCGGACGTGGTGTGCAGCATCAGCGCCTCCCCGGCGGCGAGGAACGGATCCTCCCGCGGCAGCTCCAGCGCCGCCCCCTGCTGGGCGACCGCCCGCACCGAGTCGATCACCGTGGGCAGCACCGGGCGGTGGGTGCACACCACCGTGGGACGGGCCTCTCGCAGCACCCGGTCGATCACCGCTGCGGTCCGCGAGGGGTGTGCGGTGTGCGCCGCCTCGGTGAGCTGGTCCTTGGTCCGCACCTTGAGCCCTTCGACCTTCGCCAGCGGCTCGACGGTGGCCAGGCAGCGCTGCCAGGGGCTGCTCACCACGCTGGCCGGGTCGAAGGCGTCCAGCAGCGCAGGTAGTGCCTGGGCCTGCTTCTTCCCCTTGCTGTTCAGCGGCCGGGATTCCTCTCCCTTGCGCCATTTCGCCCGGGAGACGGCGGCGCCATGGCGCTGGATGATGATCGGCACCGTCTTCAGCTCGTCGGCATCCAGGAACCGGCGCAACGTCACCAGCGGCACCTGATCGCCCTGCCTGGTGACCAGCCTCTCCGCCTCATCGAGCGGAACCCAGCGCACCTCGTCGACCTCTCCCCGGCTCTGGGGGCCGGGCGCGACCTTCGCCCGCACAGTGGCCGTCCAGTACTGGACGATCTTGGTGCGCCCGTCCGGCAGCAGATACACCGAGGCCGGGAGCGGACGATGCAGGCGCACGCGGTACCCCGTCTCCTCGGCGACCTCACGCACCGCCGCGGCGGGGAAGGTCTCCCCCTTGTCCAGCTTCCCCTTGGGGATCGACCAGTCGTCATAGCGGGGACGGTGGACCAGCAGGACCTGCACGCCCTCACCCTTCTCCCGCCAGGCGAGAGCGCCGGCGGCGAGCACGGGTGCCGGCTTCCCGGGAGCGACGAACATCGTTCAGGCCTTCTCTGCCGCGCGCATCTGCACGTCGCGGCCCGAGACGGTGAAGCCCCAGTTCTCATAGAGCCGCAGCGCAGCGGTGTTGTCGGCCTCGACGTAGAGCTCCACGCCCGGGACCCCCTCCTCCTGCAGGCGCGCGAGGGTGGTGGCCATGAGCAGTCCGGCCACCTTGTGGCCCTGGACCGACGGGTCGGTCGCGACCACATAGATCTCGGCATCCCCCGCGCGATCCCCGGGACGCTCGCGCTTGACCCACACGAACCCGACCAGCTCGTCCTCGCGCAGCGCGACCAGCATGTCCTCGGCGTCGAACCAGGGCTGGGCGAGTCGCTGGTCGAGGTCCGCAAGGGTGAGCGCACCCTGCTCGGGATGGTCGGCGAAGGCACGGGAGTTCACTGCGACCCAGCGCTCGGCATCACGCTCGGCGTCGAAGCTCGCCAGGCGCAGTCCCTCGAGGGTCGAGACGGGGGGCGCGGGCAGCGGCTGCGCCGCCTCCAGGCCTCGGTGCAGCGTCAGCAGACGGCGAGTCTCCTGCAGACCCGCGGCGGCGAGGAAGGCGAGGGATCCCTCGAGCGCACCATGCGCCCAGACCCCTGCGTCGGCATGCAGATCGAGCGCCTCGCGCAGCACCCTGGTGCCATGGCCATGACGCCGGTGCGCGGGATGCACCATGCCCTGGACCGTGCCGTCGGCCAGCACGCTCGCATAGGCGAGCAGCACGGCGCGGGTCCCGACCTCAGCCGGCCCCTCGAGCAGCAGATGCTGCGCCTCGTCAGCGTCGAGCGCGAGCAGCGCCGCCTCGTCGAGGGGGGCGACGCCGTCGTGCTGTGTGACCGTCCCGAGCAGCTCGCGGACGGCATCCCGCTGGGTCACCGACAGGGCGGCCGTGATGATCATGGGGTCCTTCCAGGGACTCTGCGGCAGAGCTGTTCACCTCCTTCCGATGGACGGAAGAGGTGCACGAGTATGCCGCCACCTGCGGGCACTCGTAGACTGCCACTGTAGCGCCCGACGCGGACCCCTCGTCGGTGTGACCTGAGACCGGAATCGACCGCCTGGGAGGACCTGTGACCGCTCCCGAGCGCGCTCCCCTCGGTGCTGCCCTCGCACTGCTGCTGAGCGTGGTCTCGCTCTCCGGGACGATCTCCCCCGTGCTGATGGCCGCTACCGTGGCGCTGCTCTCGCTGCTGATCGGGCTGGCCTGGCCGTCGCTGCTCGAGCTGCCTTCCCCCGGCGGCACCCGCCTCGTGGTCGCCGGCACCGGGATCCTCGGCGCACTGATCACCGTGCTCGCTCCGGAACGGTTCACGCCGATCTCCGGGGTCGTGATGGTGTGCGCGGCAGGGGTGTTCGCCTCCTTCGTGCATCAGATGCTGAGGGCCGAGCGGCGCGAGCTCACCGAATCGCTCACCGGAACCGTCGCCGGGGTGTTCGTGGTGGGGATCGCCGCCTGCTGGGTGATCGCCCAGACCGGAGCGACCGCCGCAAGCTCGGGCATGCTGGTGACGGCGATCTCCGCCGGCCTCGCCGGAACCCTGCTGCTGAACTCGACCCCGCTGCCCACGACCCTGCGGTTCCTCCTCTCCACGCTCGTGGGAACCGCGGTCTCCGCGGTGCTCGCGGTGACCCTGGCCGGGGTGTCACCGCTGCTCGCGGTCGGTGCAGGGCTGGTCACCGCGATCGGGGCGAGCTCCGCCCACCTGCTGGTGGGCTCCTCCTTGGTCGCGAAGGAGCCGATCCCCTCGCTCGCGGTCGCGGCGGTGCCGGTGGCGACCGTCGGAGTCGTCGCGCACCTGATAGTGCTGCTGCTCGTCTGAACCCCTCGCCCGGTCATGAGGCCGGATCGCACCACGTCGCAGTGCCGGCTCGTGCCCCGGTCGTGACGCCGTGCGCAGAGGCCTCCTCGCGAGCCTCCAGGGCGATAGACTGTGCCGCATGTCCGCGCTCTCACTGTTCTTCATCGCCCTCGTCGTCCTGGTGGGTATCGGCACGCTCGCCTTCGCCGTCCTGGTGCTCACGCGACTCTTCAACCGCTGAGCGACCTGCGGCACCGATGCCCATCACGCTCGACACCTCACTTCCCGAGTCGCTCTACCCTCTGGCCTGGCTGATCGGCAGATGGGAGGGCAGCGGCGCAATCCAGCTGCCTGGCCAGGACGTCTCCGACGCCCGCATCGAGCAGCAGCTGGAGTGCACGGCTGCCGAGGACGGCACCCTGCAGTGGCGTTCGCTGGTCCATCGCGTCGACCTGCCCGCTCCCCTGCCGCCCACCAGCGTCTTCGCCCGCGACGAGGCGGAGGACGACCCCGCGCCCGCGAGGCAGGGGTCCGGGGAGCGCACCCTCCTGCACCGTGAGGAGGGGCGCTGGACCGTCGGCGAGCTGCTGCCCGGCCAGGACCTCGCCCTCTCCGAGGCTGCAAGGCCCGGCACCCCTGAGAGCTTCCTGTCCTACCGGCTCGACGCCCAGCTCACCCGCCGCGGCGAGAGCCCGGAGCAGTGGGCCGGGGAGGTCCGCGGGCCCCGGGTCCAGCTGGCACTCCGCGGCACCGGCGACGAGATCACCGAGACCCGCATGTTCGGGTATGTGCGCGGCCGCCTGATGTGGCTGTGGGAACGTCGCCTCCCGAGGCCGGACGGCGCCCCCGGCGACACCTCGATGACCCCCTACCTGTCCTTGGAGCTGCACCGTGTCTGATCCTGTCCGTGCCGTCCGTCCCCTGCTGAGCACTCGCGCGGTGCTCGGGGAGGGCCCCGATGCGGGAGTGCCCGCCCACTACGGCGCCCCACTGCGCGAACAGCGGCACCTGCTGGACGGCACCGCCGTGGTCGACCTCGGCCATTTCGAGCTGCTCGAGGTCCGGGGCGCGGACGCCCGCAGCTGGATGACCACGATCACCACCCAGGTCCTCACCGGCACTCCCGTCGGCTCCTCCTCCTCGCTCGCGGTGCTGTCCCCGCAGGGCCGCGTCGAGCACATGGCCTCCGCCGTGGTGCTCGACGAGGACGCCGTGCTGCTGGTGCTCGACCCCGGCGCCCGGGCAGGGCTCCGGCACTACCTGGAGATGATGCGCTTCGCCGCCCGCGTCGAGCTGACCGACCGCGACGATCTGCGAGTTCTCGGCGCCCTCTCCCCCGCCCCTGAGGTGCTGCCTCAGCTGGGTCTGCCCGCGCCTCTCGCCGTCTGGTCCGAGCCCTGGCCGCAGGTCGCCCCCGGCGGTGTGGCCTACGGTCCGGACCCGGAGGACCCGGTGGGCGCCGTCCTCACCATCTTCGAGGCTGCCGCGATCGAGCAGCTGCCCTGGCAGAGCGCGGATCTGGCCGGGATGAGCTCCTGGGAGGCGCTGCGGATCGCTGATCACCGCGCCCGCTCCGCCCGTGAGGTGGACGAGCGCTCCATCCCCCACGAGCTCGACCTGCTCCGCACCACCGTGCACACCACCAAGGGCTGCTATCGCGGCCAGGAGACGGTCGCGAAGGTGCTGAACCTCGGCCAGCCGCCACGACGGCTGGTCATGCTCCACCTCGACGGTTCCCAGGATCTCCCCGCCGCACCGGGCGGCGAGATCCGGCTCGGCGGCTCCGAGGGCAAGGTCGTCGGGACCGTCACCTCCACCGCCCTGCATGCCGACCTGGGTCCGATCGCCCTGGCGGTGGTGCGCCGCGCCGTCCCGCTGGATGCGGGCCTGTCGGTCCAGGTCCCCATGGGTGAGGCCGACGGCGAGACCTCGTCGGTGTGGATCGATGCCTCCCAGGAGCCGATCGTGCTGCCCCGCGAACACGGTGGCCGCCCCGCCACCGCCAGGCTCTGAAACAGCCCCCCTCCACGACGCCCTCACGGTTCCCCTACCGCTCTCCTACGCTGCGGCCCAGTGCACATCCCGCCCAGCTGGAACAATAGGCAGCATGAGAGCTGAGGGTGACGAGCAGGACTGGAGCCGGCACCGCCGTGAGGCGTTCGAGGTCAAGGAGCAGGCGATCCGGGCCGCCCGGTGGCAGGAGCACGAGCAGGCCACCGCGATGATCCGCGAGGCCGTCGACCGCTTCCAGGCCGCCGGCATCTCCCCGGTCGCCCTGCGCGCCCGCCCGTTCCAGGGTGGCGGCACCCTCCGCACCGGCCTCGTGGGCTGGTACCTCAAGAAGGATCGCAGCCTCGCAGTCGACGCCGACGGCCACTATTACGTGATGCGGGTCGACGGCGGCCTGCGGTCCCGGCTGCGCGGCGCGGCACCAGCACCGAGCTATGCCCCACTGATCGTCGGCCGCGGCGGGCGCGACGGAGACTCGTTCCGCCTCGAGGAGCTGCTGGAGATGCGGCTGCAGGACCCGGTGCCGGCATGAGCCCCCAGCCCGCCCGCAGCGGCGCCCCCGGCAGCCGGCCCACCGGCTCCCCGACCGCCACCGGCCCGTTGCCGGCGGTGCCGATGCTCGACCGAGCACGTGAGACCGTGCGCGGATGGTTCTTCCAGGGGATCTCCCGGGGACGCTCCGATGCGCTCACCGTGGGTCGTGCCGCGATCGCCGCCGCCCTGGCGTACCTGGTCAGCGGGTTCATCTGGAATCACGAGCACCCGTTCTTCTCCTCGATCGTCGCCTTCATCATCATCGGTTTCGGCATCGAGAAGAAGATGCGAAAGATCGTCGAGATGTCGTGCGGGGTGATGCTCGGAGTGCTGCTGGGTGAGCTCGCCCGGGCGGTGATCGGCTCCGGGACCTGGCAGATCCTGGTGGTGGTCTTCGGCGCCGGGATGCTGGCCCGTTTCATCGACTCCAGCAACCTCTTCGGATTCCAGGTCGCCATCCAGTCGCTGCTGGTGATGATCATGCCCATCACCCCCGGCATGACCCCGGGTGGGAGGGCGCTGGACGCCGTGACCGGCGTCGTCGTCGCGATCATCATCCACCTCCTGCTCTCCGGAGATCCCCGCCGGCTCCAGTCCCGGGCGGCCTCCTCCTTCTACCGGGAGCTGGAGGACACCCTGGTGAGCTTGGCGCTCTCCGCGCGCAGCGGCGACCGCGGCGTCGCGCAGGCGGCGCTGAAGAACATCCGAGCCGTCTCCCAGAAGTACACCGACGAATGGTCCCTCGCCAATGACGTCGCCAACGAGATGGCGACCTTCTCCCCGTCAGGATTGCGACACGCCGACGACGTGAACCGGCTGCAGCACCTGCTGGTCGGCTCCGACCGCGCGATGCGGAACATGCGCGTGATCGCCCGCCGGGAGGTGGAGTTCCTCGAAGCAGTGCGCGGAGACGCCCACTCCCGGCTGGCCGATGCGCTGCTGGCCGCCCGCGACGCGGTGCTCGAGCTCAGCAGGGCTGTCTCGCACGAGGATGTCGACTTCACCGAGGCCCGGCGCAAACTGCGGCTTTTCTGCTCCTACCTCTCCCCCGAGATGCTGCTGCGCAACGACGAGGGCATGCGTCCGGGCCGTGCCGGACACTTCGAGGGCGTGACCCTGACGATCCAGCTGCGCTCCCTCGCGATCGACCTGCTGCAGGCCACCGGGCTCAGCGCCGCGGAGGCCAAGCAGTTCCTGCCGAGCCTGGTGGTCGCTGCGGATGGCGATGCGATCGGGCCCCGCCCGATGACGATGGAGATGCGCGCCCTCGAGCCGCCGGCCACCACCGAGGCGCTCGAGCTGCTGATCACCGACCGCTCAGATCCCGACCGCCGCCGCTGAGCGACGCACCGGGCTGGACCGGGCCGGGCCGGGCCGAGCCTGCGCCTGGCCGGACCGGGCCGGGCCTGCGCCACTCCCTCTGCTGAGAGAGTCGGCAAGCACAGTCATGGCGTGTACGCGGCAGGGTCCGGGAAGTGTCCAGCCGCCGCCCGTATCCTGGCAGGATGATCGCCCTCATCCAGATGTGGATTTTCCTCGTGCTCGCCATCGCCCTGCTGGCGATCGAGCTCTGGGCCTTCGTCAACGCCCTGCGCTTCCGCCCCGACGCCTATGTCGCCGCGAGCAAGCGCACCAAGGTGTTCTGGTGCGTGCTGACCGGCGTCGCCGTGCTGCTGGGCTTCCTCTCGCTCCCCTACCCGGTCGGCGGAGGCAGCTCGATGCTGTTCATGCTCGCCGGTGTGATCATCGCGGGCATCTTCCTGGCCGACGTCCTGCCCGCGCTGAAGCGGGTCATGGGCCGCGCCCAGGGCAACCGCTGGTGACCTGGGGCTGATTCCCGCGGCGTGCGCCCCACTCTGCCCCTTGCGCGCGGGGTCCGGGAGCCGCACCCCAGCTCAAGCACCCAGCCCACGCCACGCCCCGCATCGCATCACGCATCACGCATCACGCATCACGCCGAGTACTGGCGCCAGAGAGCACGCACTGGCTATATGACCAGTGCACATCACCCAGAGCCCGTACCCGACATGACCCGGGCACGCCAGCGCTGGCAGATGCAGATGCAGATGCAGAACGGGACCCCGGAGCCGAAGCTCCGGGGTCCCGCTGAGTTCTGAGCAGATCAGCTCAGCTCAATCTGTCGATCAGGCCTTTTCAACCGCCTGATCGTCTGCCGCTCGTCCCTCGCAGTACGCCGATCAGGCCTGGTGCGTGCCCGCGGAGCGGAGGTTTTCCGCCGCCTCGACCAGGCGTGCGGCCAGTCCGGCTTCGGCCTTCTTGCCCCAGGCGCGGGGGTCGTAGGCCTTCTTGCTGCCGACCTCGCCGTCGATCTTCAGGACGCCGTCGTAGTTCTCGAACATGTGCGAGACCACGGGGCGGGTGAAGGCGTACTGGGTGTCGGTGTCGATGTTCATCTTGATGACGCCGTTGTCGACCGCGGTGCGGATCTCCTCGAGGGAGGAGCCCGAGCCGCCGTGCATGACGAGGTCGAACGGCATGTCCTTGCCGTACTCCGCGCCGACGGCTTTCTGGATGTCCAGCAGGATCGACGGGGTCAGCTTGACGTTGCCCGGCTTGTACACGCCGTGCACGTTGCCGAAGGTGAGCGCGGTCAGGTAGCGGCCACGCTCGCCCAGGCCGAGCTTGGCAGCGGTCTTCAGGCCGTCCTCGGGGGTGGAGAAGAGCTTGTCGTTGGAGACATCGGCGACCACGCCGTCCTCCTCGCCGCCGACGACGCCGACCTCGATCTCGAGGATCTTCTTGGCCTCGACGGACTTCTCGAGCAGACGCTCGGCGATCTCGAGGTTCTCGTCGACCGGCACGGCCGAGCCGTCCCACATGTGCGACTGGAAGAGCGGGTTCAGACCCTTCTTCACGCGGTTCTCGAGGTCCCACTCGATCAGGGGCTCGACCCAGGTGGGCAGAACCTCCTTGGCGCAGTGGTCGGTGTGCAGCGCGACGTTGATCGGGTAGTTCTTGGCGACCGCGTGCACGAACTCGGCGAGCGCGATCGAGCCGGCGACGCGGTCCTTGACGGTGGAGCCGGAGAGGTACTCCGCGCCGCCGAAGGACACCTGGATGATGCCATCGGTGTTCGCCTCGGTGAAGCCCTGCAGGGCTGCGATCGCGGTCTGCGAGCTCGAGACGTTGACGGCGGGGTAGGCGAACTTGCCTGCCTTCGCGCGATCGATCATCTCTGCGTACTGATCCGGGGTTGCGACTGCCATGGGGCACTCTCCTTCGCTGACGGGGTGGGAGACGACCGGCGGGGCGAGCCCGCACAGGGCCGTTCTATCGCCCTCATTGTTCCACAGCGGCCGGGACGCTTCCTGTCCGCAGGTCCCCGTGGACAGTTCACCGGGCCGGTGCTGCCGTGCACCGTCGGACCGGGCGGATCTCGAGGAGGATCACGGCGCGCTGATCCGCACCGGTGCACGTGCTCGGCCAGGAGCTGCGGATCGGTGTGAGCGATGCTCGCCAGGATCGAGAGCGTCGAGCAGTTGGGCGACCACAGCACGCGGGAGTTCGACGGCGACGGCTGGCACGCCTGGCCGAGAACCTGGACGGCGGTACGAGGACCTCGACGGCGGCTCGACGGCGGGACGAGGGGCCTGGAGATGAGGGTGGAGGTCCCGCTCATGGACTCGGGGGCGGCGAGCCGCGCGGTGTGCGGAGGTCTCGGCCCGGAGTACCGCTGGCCGGGGCGCACGGCCCGGTCGGGATCAGCGCAGGGGCCCTGCGGGGATCTCGGCGTGCTGCAGGATCCAGCTGTGCATCGCGATCGCCGCGGCCGCGGCGACGTTGATGGAACGGGTCGAACCGAACTGGCTGATGCCCACCACGAGCTGGGCCGCCTCGAGGATTTCGGCGCTCACGCCGGGCCCTTCCTGACCGACCACCAGCACTGCATTGCGTGGCAGCGGGGTGAGCTCGATCGGCAGCGCGCCCTCGACCAGGTCGATCGCGACGAGCGGGCGTCCTTCGGCGCGGGCCCAGGCGATGAGGTGCTGCGCGTCGGGATGGTGGATCTCGTGCTGGTAGCGGTCGGTGACCATTGCGCCACGACGGTTCCAGCGGCGCCTGCCGACGATGTGGAAGGCGCCGACGGCGAAGGCGTTGGCGGTGCGGACCACGGAACCGATGTTCGCGTCGTGCTCGAGGTTCTCGATCGCGACGTGCAGCTCGTGGCGGAGAGAGTCGAGCTCGGCGATGATCGCCTCGCGGCGCCAGTAGCGGAAGCGGTCCTCGACGTTGCGACGGTCCCCGTGCTCGAGCAGCTCGGGATCGAGGTGCGCGCCCTCGGGCCAGGGGCGGGAATGCGGCCCGACGCCGACCTCTCGTGCTCCAGCTGGTCCGGTGCCGACAGCCACGTCGGCGTCGTCAGCCGCGCCGACTCCGTCCCTCCCGTCGGCGCCGTGAATCCCGTCGGTGCCTGTCACCGGCCCTCGGTCCGCTCGCGCCGGTCCTCCCGCGCGCCCGCCTGCGAGTTCTCCGGGGACGGCTCCCGCACACCGGCGTCCTGGTACTTCTCATCGGGATCCGGCAGCCCCAGCTCGCGACGCTTCTTCTCCCGCAGGATCAGCTTGACCACGAACCAGAGGATGACCAGCGCGATGAGTGCGTAGACCACGTTGGAGAAGATGTCCGTGTACGGCTCGATCACGGTCCAGTTGCTGCCCATGAAGAAGCCGATGGTCAGGAAGATCGTGTTCCAGATCGCGCTGCCCGCGGCGGTGAGCAGGGTGAAGATCCCGATCGGCATCGCGTACAGGCCCGCCGGGATGGAGATCAGGGAGCGCACCCCGGGAACGAAGCGGCCGAAGAAGATCGCCTTGTGTCCGTGCTTGTCCATGAACTGGACGGACTTGTCGTAGTCCTCGACGTGCACCAGAGGCAGCCAGATGACAATCTTCCGCAGGCGCTCGGGGCCCAGCGCACGCCCGATGCCGTAGAGCAGCCAGGCACCGACCACGGAACCGGCGATGGAGGCCAGCAGCATCACCCAGTAGGAGTTCTCCGGCCCTGCTGCGGCGACGCCGGCCAACGGGAGGATCACCTCGGAGGGGATCGGGGGAAACAGGTTCTCGGCGAAGATCAGCAGGAAGACACCGAAGGCGCCGAGGCTGTTCATGGTCTCGACCGCCCAGTCGACGATGTTCATGCGGGTCTCCTCGCGACGCGGGTGCTGATGGGTGGACGTGCCCGGCGATGTTCGGGGCGCGGTGCGGTCCGTGTTCCATGCTATGCGGTGGCGGATGCTGCCAGAGCGACCAGCCGGTCACGTCCCCAGGACCTTCACTGTCACTGTTCCACCTGATCACACGACACGTTCAGGTCTACTCTGTGCCCATGACCTTCAACCCGAATGCGGAGATCCGTTCCGATAATGTCTCCGCCGCTGGTGGCGGAGGCGGCTTCCGGCCCCGCGGAGGCGGTGGGCGCGGGGGCCGGGGGCTCAAGCTCGGCGGCGGAGGCGGCTGTCTGCTGCTGGTTGTCGTGATCATCTACGCGCTGGTGGGCGGCAACCCGCTCGACCTGCTGGGTGGCTCCACCTCCTCGCAGGGACAGGGCCCGGTCGCCGAGGGCGGCTCCCTGGATCACTGCCTGACCGGCGCCGATGCGAATGAGCAGGACGACTGCCTGGTGCAGGCAACGATCGAGTCCGGCGACTCGCTGTGGTCACAGCTGGGGCCCGAGGCGGGCATCCGGTTCTCCGAGCCCCAGGGCCTGGTGTTCACCGATTCGGTCCAGACGGGCTGCGGCGGCGCCACAGCGGATGTCGGCCCCTTCTACTGCCCGGCCGACGCCACGATCTATGTCGACACCACGTTCTTCGACTCCCTGTCGAGCCAGTACGGGGCCGACGGCGGGCAGCTCGCGAAGATGTACGTGGTCGCGCATGAGTACGGCCACCACATCCAGTACCTCTCGGGCTCGATGCAGGGCGCAGACCGCTCGCAGACCGGGCCGCAGTCCGATGCCGTCCGGCTCGAGCTGCAGGCCGACTGCTACGCCGGGGTGTGGGCGCACCATGCCGCGAACACCGTGGATGACAACGGGAACGCGATGCTGTCCCCGCTCACCGGCGAGGACATCTCGTCGGCGCTCTCGGCAGCCAGCGCCGTGGGCGATGACCACATCCAGGGCGAGGTCGCGGGCGGTCAGGTGCGACCGGAGTCCTGGACCCACGGCTCCTCCGAGCAGCGCCAGGCCTGGTTCACGACGGGCTATGAGCAGGGAACGGTGCAGTCCTGCGACACCTTCGCGGTGGATTCCGTCTGATCGACGTGCTGCGAGGAACGAGCGGCAGGAGAACAGACATCGCGGCACCGTCTGACTGCTCCGCGTGGCGTCCAGCGTGTCTGGGTCTTCTCAGATCTCCAGCTCGGAGATGTCGTACGCCGCGAGGTAGCGGTATCCGGCGGCTTCGACTGCCTTGCGGGAGTCGTCCGAGCGGTGGACGATCACGGCGACGGCTGCGATCTCTGCGCCGGCGTCGGTGAGTGCCTCGCAGGCCGTCAGCACGCTGCCGCCGGTGGTGGAGGTGTCCTCGACCGCGACCACGCGCCGGCCGGTGACGTCAGGACCTTCGATGCGACGCTGCAGACCGTGCGCCTTGTTGGCCTTGCGCACCACGAAGGCGTCCAGCGGGTCCAGGCTCTCGTCGGCTGCGGAGGCGTGCAGGATCGAGGTCGCCACCGGATCGGCGCCCAGAGTCAGCCCACCCACAGCGTCGATCCCGGGCACCAGGCCCTCGCGACGCAGCAGGTCCAGCATCACCCGTCCCACCAGCGGGGAGGCCTCGTGGTGGAGCGTGATGCGGCGCAGGTCGACGTAGTGATCCGCCTCGGCGCCCGAGGAGAGGATCACGTGACCGCGCACCACGGCGAGGTCGCGGATGAGGACGCGCAGGCGCTCGCGGGCCTGCTCGATCGGGAGGGACTGGGCGGAATCGGTGCTGGTGCCGGACATGCGGCCAGGGTAATCGACCGAGCGGCGACGGCGTCCGGCGGCCCACGAAGGCGTCGGCCGGTCCCAGGGGCCGGCGAGGGACGACGGGCCTGCGGACTGCGACGGGCTATTCCTCGTCCTCGCGCTGCCAGGGGGCGTGGAGGTTTCGTCGAGAGGCCTTCCGGCGGGAGCGCTGCACGGAGCGGGACTGCATCCGGCGGTACCAGTCCGGGGAGGTGAGGGCACGGATCAGCGGGCGCGGTGCGATCCGGGAGAACTCGCTGGCGGTGCGGTACTTCACCGACGGGATCGACAGCACGTTGCCCTTGACCGTGTCCTTGAGCGCCTGCTCGACCACATAGGGAGCCTTCAGCCAGGTGATCCGTGGCAGCCCGTCCATGCTCATCGAGGCACGTTCATGGAACTCGGTCTGCACGAATCCGGGCAGCAGCGCGGTCGCCGTCACGCCGGTGCCCTTGAGCTCCATCGCGAGCGATTCGGTGAACACGGTGACCCAGCTCTTGGAGGCGGCATAGGGGCCGGCGGTGGTGTAGCCGGCCAGCGAGCTGACGTTGAGGATCGCGCCCTTGCGGCGCTGCACCATCGTGCGGGCCGCGGCGTGGGAGAGCACCAGCACGGCCCTCATCAGGGTGTCCATCTGCTTCTCATGGTCATCGACGCCGACTTCGAGGAAACCTCCGC
This sequence comes from uncultured Brachybacterium sp., assembly GCF_947500705.1. Classification (GTDB taxonomy): domain Bacteria; phylum Actinomycetota; class Actinomycetes; order Actinomycetales; family Dermabacteraceae; genus Brachybacterium. The sequence goes on from NZ_CANMSY010000001.1 coordinate 468,105, forward strand.
GCAGCCCGTATCCGGCGTTGTTGACCAGCAGGTCCACCCGTTCGACGGGATCGGTGAGACGGAGTGCGACGCGCTCGAGCTGCTCACGGTCCGAGAGGTCTGCGGCGAGCACCTCGACGGGGACCTTGTGGACGTCCCGAATCTGCTCGGCGACGGCGCCGAGCCGGTCCCGGTCGCGGGAGACCAGCACGAGATCATGCCCGGTCCCGGCCAGCTGCCAGGCGAATTCGAGTCCTAATCCGGAGGTGGATCCGGTGACGAGTGCGCGCGCCATGAGGTGAGTTTACGACTGTCCGGGCGGGACTGCGGACAGCTCCGGTCCCCCGTAGGATCGCTGCCATGCGCATCGCCACCTGGAACATCAATTCGCTGCGGGCCCGGATGGATCGGGTGCTCGCCTTCCTCGAGCGGCACGACGTCGACGTGCTCGCCCTGCAGGAGATCAAGGCCAAGCCTGAGCAGCTGGACCTGACCGCCCTGGAGGAGGCGGGCTATGAGGTCGCCGCACACGGCTTGAACCAGTGGAACGGGGTGGCGCTGATCTCCCGCGTCGGCCTGACCGATGTGCGCACCGAACTGCCTCTCGTGCCCAGCTTCCCGGAGGACGAGACCGGAGTGGTCGAGGCTCGTGCGCTGAGCGGTGTGGTGGGTGACGGGCTCAGGATCTGGTCGCTGTACGTGCCCAACGGCCGCGAGCTCGGCCACCCCCACTACGCCTACAAGCTGCGCTGGTTCGACGCGCTGCGTGCCGAGGGTGCCCGGGAGCTCACCGAGAACCCTTCGGCCCGAGCCGTGCTGGTGGGCGATTTCAACGTCGCCCCGCTCGATGAGGATGTCTGGGACATGGACTTCTTCGAGGGCAAGACCCACGTGACCGAGCCCGAGCGCGCCGCGTTCCAGGCCGTGGTCGACGCCGGCTACGCCGATGTGATGCGCGCAGACCATCCGGGCCCCGGCGTCTACACCTACTGGGACTACCAGGCGCTGCGCTTCCCGAAGAAGGAGGGCATGCGCATCGACTTCGTGCTCGGCTCCCCGGCCGTGCAGTCCGCGGTGACCGGCTCCTTCATCGACCGCGAGGAGCGCAAGGGCAAGGGCGCCTCGGATCACGCGCCCGTGGTGGTGGATCTGAACTTCTGAGCCGACGCCCGGGCGTCGTGTCGCCCGGGCGTGGTGGTGGCGTTCTGGGTGTGGGCATCGCGTCATGCGCGGTCGCACAGTCTGAGAGCGCGGAGCTCGGGGCCGGCGTGCACGCAGCTCGCGGAATCCAGGTGCTCGCATTCTGCGGACGCGGCACGCAGCAGCGGGCGCTGCGCAGAAAAGGCTGAAGAAAAGAATGGAGCGGCGCCGCGATCTCTCGCGGCGCCGCTCCGGACGAGCCGTTTGCATCGGGATCAGGCGTACACGTGATCTAGCTGCGGTGGCGCTTTCGACGCCTCACAGCCGGTCCGTTGCGGGGACCAGTCGTACGTGGGTTCCGATGCCGGTATTCGTCGTTGTGAAGATCACACTACGCGCCTGTCGACGGGTGCGCAAGGACTCGGGTCCCGCGGACCGTTCCTCCACATAACGGGGTTGTCCACCATCCCCGGCTCGGTCTGTCCGGTGTTCCCGATTACGGCCAGCATGGCCGCATGACCAGCACAGCGTCCCTCACCGCCGCACTCGATGCCCCGATCCCGGGCCTGCCGGGCGCGGCGATCCCGACGGAGCCGGACAGTCCTTCCGACACGTCGCCGCGGCGCCGGAGCGCACGGTTCCCGGGGCCCCCGAGCGCTGCCGCAGCTCCTGGTCCAGGCACCCGTCCGCGGGTGTGCTGGATGGGCTCGGAAGGGCCGCTGCGCGAGCTGGTGCGGGACCACGCGATGGCGATCGGGGCCGAGCTGTCGGAGGTGATCGACGGTGGGGCGATCGCCTGCGTGGTGGCCGACGCCGACGCTCTCGGGAAGGGTGCCGACGTGATCGGCAGGGCTCGGTCGCCGCTGCTGGTGGTGACCGCCGAGAGCGAGGTCCCGGCTGCGGTGTGGCCGCTCGCGCTCGAGGCCGGCGCACGTGCCGTGATCGCGCTGCCGGGCAGCTCCGAGGAGCTGCTCTCCTGTCTGGCCGAACTTGCCCGCCCCCGCACCGCGTCGCTGCTGCTCGGGGTGGTCGGTGGCAGCGGCGGGGCCGGTGCCTCGAGCTTCGCGGCGCGGCTCGCCGCTGCGTTCCGATCCCACGGACCGGTGACTCTGATCGATGCCGATCCGCTGGGCGGCGGGCTGGATCTGCTGGTCGAGGCCCCGGCGACCGCAGGGATCAGCTGGGCGGAGACCACCGGTCTGGGCCCGGACGACGGGGAGGCGCTGCGCGAAGGCCTGCCCGCGGTGGACGAGGTGCACCTGCTGGTCGCCCAGGAAGGGCTGGGACCGGACCGATCCGCGGTCTCCCGGGTGCTGTCCGCCCTGTCACCGCTGGGTGGGACCGTGGTGGTGGATCTGAGCTCGGAGATGGTCCCGACGGCCGCGGAGCATCTCGATCGCCTGCTGGTGATCGTTCCCGCCACCGACCATGCAGTGCGCTCAGCGGCACGGCGTCTGCGCGCTTGGCAGCTGCCTGAGGGTCTCGCCCAGGTGGTGGTGCGCCGCAGCGGCGCTCTCCACGGTCGGGAGGTCTGCGAGGATCTCGCCCTCCCTCTCGCCGCGACCTTCCATGACAGCTCCCGTGGCACCGTGCCGCTGCTGGACGTGCGCCGGCGGGGTGCTGACCGCGCCGCGCGGAATCTGGCCGCCGCGCTGAGCGCCGAGGTCCACTCATGAGCGCCCCCGCTTCCCCTGCTCTCGACGAGGACATCTCACCGCTGCTGGAGCTGGTGCGGGAGGACCTGGTGCGATCCCCCGGCGTGGTGGATGTGCCGCGCATCGTCCGTGTGCTCCGCCGTCAAGGGCGGGTGCTCGGTGCGGCAGCAACCCTTGAGCTCACCTCGCGGCTCCGTGACCACGTGGACGGTCTCGGCCCGCTCCAGGCCCTGGTCGCTCCCGGGGTGACAGACCTGCTGGTCAACGACGACGGGACAGTCTGGGTCGATGATGCCGAGGGGCTGCACCTGGCCTCGGTGCACCTGGGTCCGGGACAAGCCCGTGACCTCGCGGTACGGCTCGCCACCGCGGGCGGACGACGCCTCGATGACGCGGTGCCGTGGGCCGATGCGCATCTGCCTTCCGGCATCCGCTTCCATGCAGTGCTGCCGCCGCTGTCTCCGGGAGGGGCAATCCTGTCGCTGCGCCTGCCCTCGTCCGCCCGCCTCGACCTCGAGGATCTGGAGCGGTTCGGTGCGATCGGTCCCGCCTCCCGTGAGGTGCTGCAGGCGATCATCGCAGCGCGAGTGCCGTTCCTGATCACCGGCGGGACCGGGACCGGGAAGTCGACGCTGCTGGCTGCGATGCTGCGCGAGGTGTCGTCAGAAGAGCGGATCGTGATCGTCGAAGACGTGCTCGAACTCGCCGTGGACCATCCCCATGTGGTGCACCTGCAGTCCCGGCATGCGAACAGCGAAGGGGCCGGCGCAGTGGACCTCACCGCCCTGGTCCGACAGAGCCTGCGGATGCGACCGGATCGGGTGGTCCTCGGAGAGTGCCGTGGCGGCGAGATCCGCGAGCTCCTGCAGGCATTGAACACCGGGCATGAGGGCGGCTGCGGCACCGTTCACGCCAACACCGCTGCAGATGTCCCCGCTCGACTCGAGGCATTGGGCGCGCTCGGCGGACTCGACCGTGGAGCACTGGCCGCGCAGGTCGCCAGCGCCCTGGAGGTGGTGGTCCAGCTTGCGCGCCGAGACGGAGTGCGGGTGCTCGAGGAGATCGCTCTCCTGTATCGCGGCGAGGACGGGATGCTGCGCACCTCGACCGCGCTGCGGGCCCGTGCCGGACGCCTCGAGGAGGGACCGGCTGCGGAGGCTCTCGCCGAACGGGTCCGCACCGCCGGGCGCATACCCGCCGCTCGTTCGGCAGACGTGGCGAGACCTGCTTCGCGGAGATCGCGGACCCCTCACAGGAGGTCGGCATGATCATCGCGACGCTCGCCCTCGCCCTCGCCCTCGCACTGTGCTGGGTGCTCTCCCCGCCAGCGCTCACCATCACCACCGTCCCGCCGCTGCGAGGACCGCGCCAGACCGCTGCGGGACCGCTCGAGATGGCGCGTCTGGTGGAGCAGCTGGCCACGATCATCAGCTCCGGCTCAGGCGTCCGCCAGGCCTGGTCGGCCCTGGCCCGCACCTTGCCCGAGGGAGACCTGCAGGACCTCTCCCGCGCCGCCGCCTCCGGTGCGGACCCGCGCCGCGCCGCCGGGGCGCGCCTGCGGCGGTCCGACATGGTCAATGCCCTCGGGGCAGCCCTCGCAGTTTGTGCACGGACCGGTGCGCCCACGGCCGGGATGCTGCAGAGCCTCGCGGACGCGCTGCGGGACCTTCATGACGCCGCACAGGCTCGCCGCAGCGCCTTCGCCGGCCCGCGGTCCACCGCCCGGATCCTGCTGGTGCTCCCCTTGGCCGGGCTCGGGCTCGGAATGCTGCTGGGCGGGGAACCGCTGCGACTGCTGCTGGCCTCCCCGGCGGGAAACCTGCTGGGCCTGACCGGGCTGTTGCTCACCGCTCTAGGCTGGTGGTGGATGCACCAGCTGATCCGGAGAGCAGACCCTCCCCGGGGGCACCGAGTGGACCCCTCCGTCGGGCTCGAGCTGATCGCCGGAGCGCTCGAGTCCGGACTGCCGCTGGCTCTCGCCGTCGCCGCTGTCGGAGACTCCCTCGGGGAGGACCCCGACGCGACCGCTCTGACCAAGCTCGCCACCGCCCTCACCGCCGGTGTCCCCGCCTCCCACGCGACCCGGGGCCTGCCACCGACATGGAGCGCGCTCGAGCAGTCCGCCGCCCTCTCCGAAGGCGCCGGAGCGGACCTCGCTCGAGTGCTCCGCTCCGCGGCCCGCGATGCCCGGCGTGGTCGAGCCCGTGATGCCGAGGTGCTCGCCGCTCAACTCGCAGTCCGCCTCGTGCTGCCCACCGGCCTGACCCTGCTTCCCGCCTTCGTGGCGCTCGGCATCATCCCCACCGTGGTGTCCCTGCTCGGCGGCGCCTTCTCCCTCACCCTCGGTGGAGCGTGAGGACATGACCACCGGGATCCTCCCGGTGCACCGGCCCCTCCCGGAGCCGGTGACCGGCAGCTGCGGCTGCCGACCCCGGGGCGGCGAACACCGTCCCCGAACCGAAGGAGAACCACATGTCCCTCACCAAGGAGCGGCTGCGCCGCACCCTCGACCGCGTGATGCGGGACGAGTCCGGCGCCTCGACCGCGGAATACGCGATCACGGTGCTCGCCGCCTGCGGCTTCGCCGCCGTCCTGGTCGCCCTGCTGGCGTCCGGGGAGGTGCGCGAACTGCTGATGGGGATCATCACCTCAGCTCTGTCCAAGGGGTCATGATGCCGCGGTCCGCCCGGTCGTCCCGTCTGCGGGACGACCGGGGGTCCGCCACCGCGGAGACCGCGATCGTGCTCCCTGTGGTCGTCGTCATGGTGCTCGTCGTGCTGCTGACCGGAGCCGGGCTGGGCACCCAGGTGCGGCTCGAGAGCGCGGCACGCGGTGCTGCCCGGGAGATGGCCCGCGGCGAGGATCCGGCCGCAGCCACCGCCGTCGCCCAGCGGATCGGCGGCGACGGCACGACGGTCGAGATCGCTGGTGGCGGCGAGTGGGTGCGAGTGGAGGTCAGGCGCACCCTGCACGCCCCCGCCGGAGCCCTGTCCGGGGCGAGCTGGGAGCTGAGCGCCGATGCCGAGGCCCGGCTCGAACCCCACCTGCTGTCGGGGAGAGCACCATGAGCACCGGTGCGGCGTCGGTGCTGGCCTGGACCGGTGCCGCCACCGCGGTGGTCGGGGGCCTCTCGTTGCTGGGCAGCGGGGTGATCGCCCAGTCCCGTGCCGAGACCGCCGCGGATCTCGCCGCCCTCGCCGGCGCCGATGCCGTCGCCGCCGCCCACGGCCAGCCCTGCGAGGTGGCCGCGGAGGCCGCCGATCGGAACGGGGCACTGCTGGTCGCCTGCGAGCAGCGTGACTGGGACGTGCTGGTCGCGGTACAGGTGGAAGCCTCGCCGCTGCCGGTGGCGATCTCCCGCGCCCGAGCCGGGCCCGGGCCGGCGGACCTGCCGTGACGGTGCGATGAGAAGCGGCGAGGGTGCCGCTGATCAGCTGCTCACCCCTCACCGCTCGCTTCTGCTCAGGCCGCCTGGTCCCTCAGCGGTGGAGCGGCGCGGCGTGCGGCCCGGGCCGTCACCCGTTCCAGCGGACCGCGACCGCAGAAGGCAGCCCACGCCAGGCACGCCAGGATCAGGGCCAGGCTCATCAGCGCCCACACCGGGTTGCTGGACACCCATCCGCCGGGCCCGACCATCGCGAAGAGAGCGAGCACATGGACCGAATAGGCGGTCAGCGGCATCGCCCCCAGGGCGGACAGCGGCAGCAGCACCCATCGCAGCGGCCGTGCGAGCAGCAGCAGGGTCCCGATCAGGCACAGCGCGATCCCACCGGAGCGGAAGATCTCCACGGTGGAGCCGGAATGGGGAGAGAGCGAGAACACCGACTCGAGCAGCATCACCCCGGGATCCATGTCGATCAGGTACTGGGGATAGGAGCTCCATCCCTCACCGCCGGGATCCTCGGACCACGAGGACTCCTCCTCCAGCCAGGTGTCCGCGTAATCGGGCGGCTCGCAGTAGACGGTCGGATCACCGGGGTAGGGCGGGTAGCAGACCAGACCGGTCAGATCGATCTCCTCCCCCGGGACCGTGGCCACGTCGCCGTCCCAGGACTCCTCGTCCGCTGCCGCCCACGACGAGTCCTCCCCCGAGCTGCCGGAGGCCGCCCCCTCCTCCCAGGAGGAGCCGCTCCCCGTGGCGCCCGGAGCCAGGGCGCCGAGCAGCATCGCGAACAGCAGCCCTGCGCCGGTGCCGAGGACGGCGAGCGCCGCCCCGATCCCCGCCACGATGGCCCCGACCCGGCGGCGCTCCAGCGACAGCCGTCCCAGCGCCATGCCCACCAGCATCAGGGGCGCCCAGGCCGTGAACCGATAGATGCCGGTCAGCACCAGCATCGCCCCGCTCCCATATCCCCCGAGCGAAAGCACCTCGACGGCGGTGACCAGGACCGGCCCCACCAGCGCGATCGGGAGCGCGAGCAGCAGCAGCCTGCTCGCACGCAGCCGCAGCACAGGCATCGCTGCGATGTACATGACCCCGTAGAAGGTGAGTATCACCGCGACTCCTGTACCGAGCATCTCCAGCACCAGCCCGATCACGAAGATCACCGCCCCGCGGCCGAGGAGCGCAAGACGCAGCCGCGGCAGCTCCTCCGGTGCGGGCAGCCGGGTCCGGCCCGTCATCAGCGCGATCGAGACTCCCGCCAGCACCGCGAACAGCAGGGCCGAATTCCCGTGCACCACAGAGAGGTAGCTCAGCGGATCGCCCGGAGAGAACTCCGGGATGTTCCCCACATGCGCGCCGATCATCCCGAGGATCGCGAGACCCCGTGCCACATCCAGCGCAGAGATCCGGGGAGGCGAGATCAGGGCACGCAGCCGCTGCTGCGGGCCGGCACTCCCCTGCGGCCTTCCCACGACCGGTCGATCCGCGAGCGCACTGCTCATCCTTGGCTCCCTCACCCCTGGCGACCTGAGGCCGCTCCCCTCTCCGAGCGCCGGAGAACATGCTGATTCTGGGGCCGCGCCGGGGAATCGCACCGCAGCGTCGCATCACGGTTCGGTCACGGTGCGGACAGTGCGTCGTCACGACCCGGATCCGGCGTCGCCGTCCAGCTCCCGCAGCAGTTCCAGCAGCCGTACGGCCTGGGGTTTGGACAGCGGCTCGTTGCCGTTGCCGCATTTCGGGGAGACCACGCAGGCGGGGCAGCCCGCCTCGCAGCCGCATTCACCGATCATGTCTGCGGTGGCGCGCACCCAGGCGGCGGCGTCGTCGGCCCCACGCTCGGCGAAGCCGGCCCCGCCGGGGGCGCCGTCGTAGACGAAGATCGTGGGAGCCTCGGTGTCCTCGTGCAGCGCCGTGGACAGCCCGCCGATATCCCAGCGATCGCAGGTGGCCAGGAGCGGCAGCATCGAGATCGCGGCATGCTCGGCAGCATGCAGGGCGCCCGGCAGCTCCTCCCCGGGAATCTCAGCGGCGTCGGTCAACGCCTGCGGGATCACCCACCACACCGCTTTCGTGGTCAGGGTGCGCGGCGGGAGGTCCAGCGGGCGCTGCGCGAGCACAGCCTGGGTGAACACATCCCGCACCTGATAGCCGGTGACCTGGTCGGTGACATCCACGGTGCCGAAGCACAGCCGCACCCCGTCCGCCCAGTCGACCTCACGATCGATCTGGCGGATCCGCAGGCTCGAGGCGGACTGCGGGTGGGTGGTGTGCAGCGGATCCTCCCGGTGCACGAAGGCCGCGGCCTGCTCCACGTCCAGGCGGTCCACCACATAGCTGCGGCCCTGGTGGAGATACACCGCGCCGTCATGGACCTGGGTGTGCGCGCTCGCCGCATCCACGGTGCCCAGCAGCACGCCGCTGGCCTGCTCGACGATCCGCACCGGCTCGCCGCCGCTGCCGCGCAGGTCGGTGAGCTGGTGCGCGGACTCGCTCAGCGTCCAGTACCAGCCGGTGGCCCGCGAACGCAGCACTCCCCGGGCGGCGAGGGTCATCAGCAGGTCCCGCGCCGTCGGCCCGAAGATCTCCTCCTCGCCGTCACGGATCGCGAGCTCGGAGGCGGCGGCGCACAGATGCGGGGTCATCACATAGGGGTTCGCCGGATCGAACACGGACGCTTCGACCTCCGCCCCGAAGATCGTCTCGGGATGGTGGACCACATAGGTGTCCAGCGGATCCTCCCGCGCGACGAACAGCGCCAGCGCACCGCCGTCGGCGTCGTGGCGCCGCCCTGCGCGCCCGAACTGCTGCCACAGGGAGGCCCGGGTCCCGGGCCAGCCGGCGACCACCACCGCGTCCAGGCCCGCGATGTCGATCCCCAGCTCGAGCGCATTGGTCGAGGCCAGCGCCTTCAGCTCCCCCGATCGCAGGGAATCCTCGAGCTGACGTCGCTCGCGCGCCAGATACCCGCCCCGGTAGGCGGCGATCCGTGAGGCGCGGTCCGCGAGACCGGGTGCGGCGGTGTGCTCGGCCTTCTGCGTGAGCAGGCGCTGGGCGCCGCTGGAGACGAGTTCTGCGCCGCGCCGCGAGCGAGCGAAGACGAGGGTCTGCACATCCCGTTCGACGAGGTCGGCGAGGATCGCGCCGGCCTCGCTGGTCGCCGAGCGGCGCAGCGGGTCCTCCCGCCGCTTCCCCGCAGCGCCCTCGTCGGCCTCGTCGGCCGCAGCGCCCGAGATGCCCGCAGCGCCCTCGGCGCCCCCGTCGACGTCGTCGGCCTCGTCGGCCCGGTGTGCGTCGACCTGCGCGCCCTCGCCGTCCTGCCACCGTGCCACGTCCCCGCGGCCGTCGACCCGGGTCCGCATGCCCGGCTCCCACAGCCCGATCGTCAGGCCGGCGCGGGGGGAGCCGTCCTCGGTGACCGCCTCCACGTCCCGTCCGATCAGCCTCGTGGCGGAGAGCTCGGGGTTCGCGGTGGTGGCGGAGGCGAGGATGAAGGTGGGATCGGCGCGGTAGTGGGCGGCGATCCGACGCAGCCGTCTGATCACCATCGCGACATGGCTGCCGAAGACTCCGCGATAGCTGTGGCACTCGTCGATCACCACATAGCGCAGCGCCCGGAAGAAGTGCGCCCACTGCTCATGCCCGGGCAGTATCCCGAAGTGCAGCATGTCGGGGTTGGTGAGCACCACGGTGCCGTGGCGGCGCACCCATCGGCGCTGTTCGGAGGGGGTGTCGCCGTCGTAGACCGCGACCCGGGCGTCGCGGATCCCGGCACCGTCGGCCATCGCGGTGATGTTGGTGAGCTGATCCGCGGCCAGCGCCTTGGTGGGAGAGAGGTACAGGGTGGTGGCGCGGGGAGCGGCATAGTCGTGCTCGCGGGCCCCGATCGCGGTGAGCACGGGCAGCAGGTAGGCGAGCGACTTGCCCGAGGCGGTGGCCGTGGCGAGCACCACGTCCTGGCCGTCGTGGGCGAGCTGCGCGGCCTGCTCCTGATGGATCCAGGGGGCGGTGATGCCTCGCGAGGAGAGGTGCTGGACAAGGCGCGGATCGATCCACTCCGGGAAGCTGCCGCGGCGACCGGCCCGCGCAGGCCGGCGCTCGATGTGGGTGAGGCAGCTGCGACGGATCAGCGGCGCGGTGAGGTCGGCGAGGAGGTCGTCGGCTGCCCCTGCTCGCATCCGCCCGGCCCTCCCCGTCTCTCCCTCGCGGACGCGCACAGAGTGTGCGCATCTCCCACACCTGCTCTCCGATCGGACCCCAGGTGGCTGATGCACAATCGTAGCCATGCCCACCGACTCGCCGACCCTGCCCCCGCGTCTGCTGACCGCGGAGATCGCGGCCCTGCGCGCGGACCTCGTCGTCGCCGGCTACTCGAGCGCTCGCCTCGACGAGCTGCTGGGGCCGGTCGCTTCTGCCGCGCTGCGCCGCGAGAACGCCGTCCCGGCCCGCCGGATGCTCGAGCCCTTGACGGATCCGGCGGCCGTGCTGCTGCGCCTGTTCACCCTCGGCGCAGTGCTGCCCCGCGCGCAGGTGCAGGCCGTCCTGCCCTCGCTCGGCGTGGACGGGGCGCTGCGACTGGGCCTGCTCGGTGCGGCCGGACCCGACGGTCCGGGGGGTGCAGCACGCCCCACCGGCGACGGCCCCGGCGCTGCGCTGCACGCTCTGGTGGACCTCGCCCCGTACTCGGCGAGCGATGACGTCGGGGAGATCGACTGGTGGATCGCCTCGGACCGCTCGGAGCTCGCCACCGGTGCCCCGCTCGGCCCGGAGCATGTGCTCGGGGTCGGCGGAGCCTCCCTGACGCTGGCGAGGATCACCCCGCGCGAACCCGCCCGCCGGGTGCTGGATCTCGGCTGCGGCGGCGGGATCCAGGCGCTGCACGCCTCGCGCCACGCCGAGCACGTGATCGCCACGGACCTGTCCGAGCGGGCGCTGGGCTTCGCCGCCTTCAACGCCGCGCTGAACGGCATCGAGCTCGAGCTGCGACAGGGCTCCCTGCTGGAACCCGTGCACGGCGAGACCTTCGATCTGATCCTGTCCAATCCCCCCTTCGTCATCACCCCGCGCGCCGCGGCTGCCGGTGACACCACCTGGACCTACCGCGACGGCGGCCGCGCCGGGGACACGCTGCTCGCCGAGTTGCTGTGGGAGCTGCCCGCCCATCTCGCTCCGGGCGGCAGCGCCGTGATGCTCGGCAACTGGGAGATCCGGGGCGGTGAGGACTGGGACACCCATCCGCGGGCGTGGATGCAGCCTGCCACCGCCGACGGCGTGGACGCCTGGGTGCTGCAGCGCGAGCAGGAGGATCCTGCTCAGTACGCGGAGACCTGGGTGCGCGACGGCGGCGTCACCAGCCGTGACGAGCGCTGGCCGGCCCTGACCGAGGCCTGGCTGGACGACTTCGCCTCCCGGGACGTGGAGGCGATCGGCTTCGGCTATCTGCTGCTGCGGCGCCCGGAGAGCGCAATGGCGCGACCCGGGGTGCTGCGCACGGAGCTGGCACCGGGCACCGGCAGCGGTTCCCTGGCCTCCCACCTCTCCGCCTCGCTGCGCAGCCTCGCGGTCCTCGAGGAGCTCGACGACGAGGCGCTGTCCGGCTCCCGTCCGGTGCGGGCCGACGATCTGATCGAGCGCCGCCATCTGATCCCCGGGGAGTGGGACCCGATGCTGATCGAGCTGGTCCAGGGAGCGGGTTTCGCGCGGATGGTGCGGGCCGATCAGCTGCTCGCCGCGACCGTCGGCGCACTGGACGGGACCCTGACCCTCGGGCAGGTGCTGGGCGCGGTCTGCGCGCTCACCGATGCCGACGAGGACGAGGCCCGGGCCCGGGTGCTCCCCGCGGTCCGTGAGCTGCTGATCACCCAGATGGTGACCCTGTGAGCGGCTCCCGGGGCACCGTCCGGGTCGGCGGCCTCACCCGCCCGCTGCTCTCGCTGCTGGCCGCCGCACTCTGCACAGCCGCGATCGTGGGCCTCGCCCGCGGCGCGGTGGGCACCGCGAGCGGGCAGCGCCTGGATCAGCTGATCCTCTCCGGCGCGAAGGCGCATGAGGGTCCGCTCTCGCAGTACGCCGAGCTCGCGGTCCAGTCGGTGAGCGTGCCGGTGGTCGCGGTGCTGCTCGCGCTGGCGGCGGTGCTGGTGGTGGTGCGTCGGCAGCTGAGGCTGCTGATCCCGCTCACCGTCCTGGTGCTCGGCGCGAACCTCACCACCCAGGTGATCAAGCACGTCCTGGTCACCCGCCAGGCGCTCGGCCCGGGCATCGACATCACCCCCAATTCCTTCCCCTCGGGTCACACCACCCTCGCGGCCACCGCGATGATCGCGCTGGTGCTGGCCGGCGGGCGGGCGCGGGTGGCGCTCGCCCCCCTCGGCGCCCTGTGGACCCTCGCCGCCGGCCTCGGCACCCTGGTCGTGGGCTGGCACCGCCCCAGCGACGTGATCGGGGCGATCACGATCGCAGCCGCCTGGACGTTCCTGATCCTCGCGGCCGATGGGCTCCACACCCGCCACCGCCGTGCCCGAGCCGCTGCCCGTCCCGGCCGGGGCCGACGTCGGCGCGACACCGACCTGACCGGTCTCTCACGGCTCCCTCGTCACGGCGCGGGGACCGTGACGATCGCGGCGCTGCTCGGTCTGGGAGGTCTCGTCGGCCTCGGGATGGGAGCGGCCGGCCTGCTGTCCCTCCCCCGCCCGCTGGAGCTCCATGACGTCCCCCAGCAGCTGGCCGCCTTCCGTGCGACCGCCGCGCTGATCGGTGGCGGCACCGGCGCCTGGATGGCCCTGGTGCTGGTGCTGCGCACGCCGATCTCACACCGGGGACGCATGAGCGAGCGTGTACCGTGAGCAATCGCCGAGCGCAGTGGATGCGTCCGGTTGATCCCGGACCACGGCATTCAGCCACGGCGGACGGGCCGCGACGTGACGCGGCGAGGAAGGACATATCAACGTGACTGGCGGACGACATCTGGTGATCGTGGAGTCCCCCGCGAAGGCTCGCACCATCGCGCGCTATCTCGGGGACGACTACATCGTCCAGGCTTCGGTGGGGCATATTCGCGACATCCCGGTGCCGCGCGATCTGCCCGCCGAGATGAAGAAGGGTCCCTACGGGAAGTTCGGCGTCGATGTGGAGAACGGCTTCGACCCCTACTACATCGTCAGCCCCGACAAGAAGAAGACCGTCGCGGAGCTGAAGAAGGCCCTCAAGGACGCCGACACCCTCTACCTCGCCACGGATGAGGACCGCGAGGGCGAGGCGATCGCCTGGCACCTGCTGGAGACCCTCAAGCCCAAGAAGTCCCTGCCGGTGAAGCGGATGGTGTTCCACGAGATCACCAAGGACGCGATCCGGGCGGCCCTGGACAACACCCGCGAGCTCGACACGGACCTCGTCGACGCGCAGGAGACCCGTCGCATCCTGGACCGGCTGGTGGGCTTCGAGCTCTCGCCGGTGCTGTGGCGGAAGATCAAGCCGTCGCTGTCCGCGGGTCGTGTGCAGTCCGTCGCGACTCGTCTGGTGGTCGAGCGAGAGCGCGAGCGGATGGCCTTCGTCGCCGCCGACTACTGGGATGTGACCGGCACCTTCGGCGCCGAGTCCACGCAGTTCACCGCGAAGATCCAGACGGTCGACGGGGCACGCATCGCCACCGGCGCCGACTTCGCCGACGACGGCACCCTGAAGCCGCGGGCGAAGAGCGCCACCATCCTGACCGAGGAGTCCACCCAGGCTCTCGTCGAGGTGCTGGGCGGCGCCCCCGCCACCGTCGCGGCGCTCGAGTCCAAGCCGTACACGCGCCGCCCGGCCGCTCCGTTCACCACCTCGTCGCTGCAGCAGGAGGCCTCGCGCAAGCTCCGCCTCGGCGCTCGTCAGGCGATGCGGGTCGCCCAATCGCTGTACGAGAACGGCTACATCACCTACATGCGTACGGACTCGGTCACGCTCTCGGGTGAGGCGATCCGCGCCTCCCGGGCTCAGGCGGCCGAGCTCTACGGCTCCCAGTACGTGCCGGACAAGCCGCGTCTCTACCAGAACAAGTCTCAGGCCGCGCAGGAGGCGCATGAGGCGATCCGTCCCGCGGGCGATCACTTCCGCACCCCCGCCGAGGTGGCCGGGCAGCTCGCGGGTGATGAGTTCCGCCTCTACGAGCTGATCTGGAAGCGCACGATCGCCTCCCAGATGGCCGACGCCAAGGGCACCACCTCCACCGTCGAGCTGCTGCTCGAGCAGGGCGGCCGCACTGCGACCTTCCGTGCCGCCGGCACCGTGATCACCTTCCGCGGCTTCCTCGCCGCCTATGAGGAGGGTCGCGACGCCAGCCGCTACAAGGACGAGGACTCCGACAAGGGCTCTGACAAGCGCCTGCCGCAGATGGAGGAGGGGCAGCAGCTCGACACCCACGCGCTCACTCCCGACGGCCACTCCACGACCCCTCCGCCGCGCTACACGGAGGCGTCGCTGGTGAGGGCGCTCGAGGAGCGCGGCATCGGCCGTCCCTCGACCTACGCCTCGACCGTCGCGACCGTCCAGGACCGCGGCTATGTGCTGCGGCGCGGCACCGCTCTGGTCCCCAGCTGGACCGCCTTCGCCGTGGTGCGGCTGCTCGAGGAGCACTTCGGGCCGTTCATCGACTACGACTTCACCGCCCAGATGGAGCAGCAGCTGGACCGCATGGCCCAGGGTGAGCTCGGACGCTCGGAGTACCTGAAGAACTTCTATCTCTCCGACGGGTCGGCCGGACCGCTCGGGCTGAAGTCCATGGTCGACAACCTCGGCGAGATCGACGCCCGCGCGATCAACAGCATCGAGATCGGTGAGGGCATCACCCTGCGCGTGGGGCGCTACGGCGCCTACGTCGAGCAGGCCGCCCGGGACGAGGCCGGCGAGCTGATCGACGGTGCGGATCCGCGCCGTGCGAACGTCTCCGACGAGGTCGCCCCGGACGAGCTGACCGTCGAGGTCGCCAAGGAGATGCTCGAGCGCGCGAAGGACGACGGTCGCGTGCTCGGCACCGACCCCGCGACCGGGAACGAGATCGTCGCCAAGGACGGCCGCTACGGCCCCTATGTCACCGAGATCCTGCCCGATCCCGAGGAGACCGGCGGCAAGAAGGTCCCGAAGTCGAAGCAGCCCAAGCCCCGCACCGGCTCGCTGCTGCAGTCGATGGACCTCTCCACGGTCTCCCTCGAGGAGGCGCTGAAGCTGCTGAGCCTGCCGCGCGTGGTCGGGACCACCGAGGACGGCACCGAGATCACCTCCCAGAACGGCCGTTACGGCCCGTATCTGAAGAAGGGCATTGACTCCCGCTCCCTGGAGACCGAGGATCAGATCTTCTCGATCACCCTGGAGGAGGCGGAGAAGATCTACGCCCAGCCCAAGACTCGGGGCCGGGCCGCTGCGAAGCCCCCGATGAAGGAGCTCGGGGTCGATCCCACCAGCGAGAAGCCGATCGTGATCAAGGACGGGCGCTTCGGTCCGTACATCACCGACGGCACCACGAACGTCTCCCTCCGTGCGACCGAGAAGGTCGAGGAGATCACGGAGACGATCGCGATCGAGAAGCTCGCGGAGAAGCGTGCCAAGGGGCCGGCCAAGAAGCCGGCCGCCAAGCGCGCCCCCGCGAAGAAGAAGGCTCCCGCGAAGACTGCGGCGGCGAAGACGACCAAGGCCGCGACCGCGACGAAGAGCACCACCGCGGACAAGTGACGATGCTCGGCTCCTGACGGGCCGCGCGATCAGAGGGCACGGACCACGTGGTCCGTGCCCTCTCCTTCGTCCGGGGCTGGACGGGCGGAACAGCTCCGGGCCCCGCTGGACGGGGAATCGCTTTTCTGCTCACAACACGGCATCCCCACCGGCGTGAGCGCCCGTCGATGCAGGTCGCTGGGCAGAACACGCCTAGAGTGTGACCAGCACTACATTGTCGACTCACAAAGGAGTGATCATGACTCGACGTCACAGCCGGCGCACGATCATGGCTGGAGCCGCGGCCACCGCGGCGCTGGGCATGACCGGATGCCTGCAGAATCCGGACCAGAGCGGTGGCAGCGGGGGTGGCGGCGGCGAGAAGTACACGCCCGGCGATACCCCCGGCCCCGGCTCGGTGAGCATCCTCGGTGCGTTCGGTGGTCAGGAGCAGGAAGCGTTCCTCGCCTCCCTCGAAGCCTTCGAGGCGGATTCCGGCATCACCATCCAGTACACGCCCGATTCGGATTTCACCAACACCATCCAGCAGCGCGCCGGCGCCGGAGATGCCCCGGACATCGCTCTGTTCCCGCAGCCCGGCGGCATGTTCGATCTCGCCGGCAAGGGGATGCTCACCCCGATCGATGTCTTCCTGGACTACGACCAGCTGAACTCGACACTGATCCCCGGCTTCCTCGATTCCGCCCGGTTGCAGGGCCGCGTCTACGGAGCACCGATGCGGATGGCATGCAAGTCCCTCATCTGGTACCCGAAGAAGGCGTACGAGGAGGGCGGCTACGCCACCGAACCTGCCACGATGCAGGAGCTCTACGAGATCACGGACCAGATGAAGGCCGACGGCATCGCGCCGTGGTCCGATGGCTGGGGCTCCGACCAGGCGACCGGCTGGGTCGGGACCGACTGGATCGAGGAGTTCATGCTCCGCGTCCACGGCCCCGTCGTCTATGACGACTGGACCAAGCACCGTCTTCCGTTCAACGCGCCCGAAGTGGTGGAGGTCTTCGACATCGTCGGCGAGCTGCTCAAGGGCGAGGGCAATGTGCTGGGCGGTACGAACGCAATCATCAACACGCCGTTCTCCGAAGCACCCCTGCCGCTGTTCGGTGAGCCGCCGCAGGCGATGCTCGTGCGCCAGGGCAACTTCGTCACCGGCTTCTTCCCCGAGGATGTCGTGGCGAACATGGACGAGGAGGTCGGCGTCTACGCGATGCCCACCTGGGAGGGCGGGTTCGACGGCCAGCCGATCCTCGGCGGCGGCGACCTCGCCACCCTGTTCACCCTGAACGACGACACCGTGAAGGTGATGGAGTTCCTCACCTCGGACGCCTTCGGCGCCGAGTGGGCCGAGGCCGGTGGCTGGCTCAGTCCTCACCGCACCTTCGACCCGGAGCAGTACTCCGATTCGATCACCCGGCAGGTCGCCGAGATCGCCGCGGGAGCGGCGGTGTTCCGGTACGACGGCTCCGACCTGATGCCGACCGCCGTGGGCGCCGGTTCCTTCTGGAAGGGCATGGTCGAGTGGCTGCAGGGCGCGAAGACCTCCCAGGAGGTCTGCGACGAGATCGAGGCCGGGTGGCCGAAGTGACGACGACGACCCCCACCCGGCAGGGGTCCGACGGTGCAGCCCCGCTGGAGCTCAACAAGCACAAGGGCTCCCCGGCTCGCCCCGTGCGGGTGATCGTCGGCGCGGTCGGCATGGCGGTGACGGCCTGGTTCGTGTGCAACGCGTTCCTCGCGTTCGCGTACTACCCGGGCATGTTCGCGAACTCCGGGATCCTCATCGGGATCCTCGGCCTCGTGGTCGGCATCGGCGGCTCGGTGCTGTTCTTCTACTTCCTGAACCTGTGCATCGAGGGCTTCCCGACCAGATTCGCCGAAGGGCTCATCCCCTACGCCTTTCTGCTGCCGGGGTTCAGCCTGATCGCACTCTTCCTGCTCTATCCCACGGTCCAGACCATCGTCTATTCGTTCGCGAACGACAACTCGACCGCCTGGGTGGGGCTGGACAACTACACGGCGATCTTCAGCACCGGACACTTCTGGTCCACCCTGCTGAACAACCTCCTGTGGATCCTCATCGTCCCCGTCCTCAGCGTGGCCTTCGGCCTCGCGGTCGCGGTGCTCGCCGACAAGCTCTCCCCCGCCGGGGAGAACGCGGCGAAGTCGATGATCTTCCTCCCGATGGCGATCAGCTTCGTGGGTGCGGCGACGATCTGGGGATTGGTGTACGCCTACAACTCCCCGGGTGAGACCCAGACCGGCCTGCTCAACGCGATCGTCACCACGCTCGGCGGCGACCCCCAGCCCTGGTACCAGATCGACGCCGCACGGCTGAACTCGCTCGCGCTGATGGTGATCCTGATCTGGCTGCAGACGGGCTTCGCGATGGTGCTGATCAGCTCGGCCATCAAGGGTGTCCCTGAGGACACCATCGAGGCCGGGCGCATGGACGGCGCCACCGAAGTGCGGATCTTCTGGCAGATCGTGTTCCCGCAGGTACGGGCCACGCTCCTCGCCGTGCTGATCACGGTGCTGATCCTGGTGCTGAAGGTCTTCGATCTGATCTACGTCACCACCAACGGCCTGTACAACTCCGACGTGATCGCGAACCTCTTCTTCCGGAAGCTGTTCACCGACCAGCAGGCCGGGCAGGCCTCGGCCATCGTGGTCGTGCTGCTCATCCTGGTGATACCGATCCTGATCTACCAGGTCAAGAGCTTCAGGGACCAGGAGGCGAACCGATGAGCATGACGATGAAAGACGGGCGCAGACGCTCCATCTTTGCCACCATTGCGATGCCGCTCCTGGCCATCCTGTGGACCGTCCCCACGATCGGGTTGCTCGTGACGAGCTTCCGCTCGCGAGAAGCTGCGGCCTCCACCGGATGGTGGACGAGCCTGTGGGAGGGCGGCTGGACACTGGACAACTACGCCCAGGTGCTCGGCGACCCGTCCATCTCCGGCTCGCTGATCAACTCCATCGTGGTCGCTGTTCCCGCCACGGTGCTGCCGATCATGTTCGCGGCCTTCGCGGCGTACGCGTTCACGTTCATCAAGTTCCCCGCCAAGGATGTCCTGTTCATCGTGATCGTCGCCCTGATGGTGGTCCCGATCCAGGTGGCCTTCCAGCCGATGCTGGACCTGCTGGGCCCGCGAGGGCTGGGGATCAACGGCCAGTTCGTGGCGGTGTGGATGCTGCACACCGGCTTCGGCATGCCGCTGGCGGTGTACATCCTGCGCAACTACATGGCGACTCTCCCCCACTCCGTGGTGGAGAGCGCCAAGATCGACGGGGCCTCGCACTTCCAGACGTTCTGGCGCCTGGTCGCACCGATGTCCTCACCGGCGATCGCCGCCTTCGCCACCCTGCAGTTCCTGTGGGTGTGGAACGACCTGCTCATCGCCAAGCTGTTCCTGGGCGGCGGGGAGAACAAGACGGTCATCGTGAGCCTGCAGCAGATGCTGGGCACCCAGGGTCAGGGCACCGAGCTCCTGACCGCCGGCGCCTTCGTCTCGATGGTGATCCCGATGCTGGTCTTCTTCGGCCTCCAGCGCTTCCTGGTGCGCGGCATGACAGCAGGCTCCGTGAAGGGGTAGCCCGCAGAACCACGGACGGGGCGGGGCGACCGATGTCGCCCCGCCCCGTCTGTCGTCGTCCGCTGCTCAGCGGATCACCACGGATCCCCGTGCCTCTCGGCGACTCCCGGTCACTTGACCGATCCGGCGGCGAGACCGCCGATGATGCGGCGCTGGAAGATCAGCACCATGATGATCAGCGGCACCGTCACGATCACGCCGGCGGCCATCTTCGTGCCGTACGGGGTGTCGAATTGCGAGATGCCGGTGAACTTCGAGATCGCGACGTTCGCGGTCTGCATCAGCGGCGCGTTCACCATCGTCAGCGCGATGAGGAACTCGTTCCACGCCGCGATGAAGGTGATGATCGCCGTGGTGAACACCCCGGGCGCGGCCAGCGGCAGGATGACCCTGCGGAACGCCCCGAAGCGGGTGGTCCCATCGATCATCGCCGCCTGCTCGAGCTCGACCGGCAGCTGCCGGAAGAACGCGTTGAGGTTCCACACCGCCAGTGGCAGCGCGAACGAGATCGTCGGCAGGATCATCGCCTGGTAGGTGTTGATCCAGTTGAAAGGGAACCACACGAAACCGCCGCTGAACAGCTTCAACAGCGGGACCACGAGCGTGACGACCGGGAACATCGAGGTCGCCACGATGAGGAACATGACCAGCACCTTGCCGCGGAAATCGAGCCGGGCCAGCGCGTAGGCGCCGAACACGCCCAGCACGAGGACCAGCAGTGTGGTGCTGCCGGCGACGATCAGCGAGTTCAGCAGAGCGCGGGCGAAGTGGTTCGACGGGTCGAAGACCGCGATGAAGTTCTCGACGCTGATCGGGCTCGGGATCAGCTCCGTCGAGCGGCCCTCGCTGGGCCGGCGCAGCGCGGAGACGATCATCCAGTAGAACGGCGCGAGGCAGTACACCAGGATGAACGCGATGCCCAGCGCGATGACGACGGAGCCGAGGATCCGGCCCTTGTGTTTCTTGGGCTTCAGCACCTCGCCCGTGCGGGAGACGACCTCGGTGGTGGTGGCGGTGCTCATGGCATGCTCCCTTCGGAGGTCGTGCGCAGGCGGCGCGGGACTCGCCTCTTCCTCGGCGGACGGTTCTGATCACCGATGACGTCGGCCCCGAGCAGTTTGATGAACAGGAACGCCACCAGGCAGATGTAGGCGAACAGCACCATCGAGTACGCGGAGGCGGCACCGAAGTTCGTCTTGGCGGCGGCGTCGGTGGCGAGCATGGAGAGGGTCTGGCCAGAGTCCAGGGTCCCCAGCAGCACGTACGGCAGGTCGAACATGCGCATCGCGTCGAGGAGCCGGAACAGCACCGCCACCACGAGCACCGGGCGCACCAGCGGGAGGGTGATCCTCCAGAAGGTCTGCCAGCGATTCGCGCCGTCGACGGTCGCCGCCTCGTAGACCTGCTTGTCGATGGTCTGCAGCCCGGCAAGGGTGAGCAGACCGATGTACGGGGCCGTCTTCCAGATGTCGGCGATGAGCACCGCGGCCTTGGCCTGCCAGCCCTCGGTGGTCCACAGCACCTGGTAGTCGAGCAGCCGGTTCGCGATGCCGTTCGCATCGAAGATCAGCTGCCACATCAGGGCCGAGACCACCGTGGGGATCGCCCACGGGATCAGGATCGAGGCGCGCACCAGCCCGGTCGCGCGCATCGCCTTGGCCATGATCAGCGCCATCGCGACGCCGAGCACGGTCTCGATGCTCACACCGACGACGGTGAACAGGGTGGTGTTCCAGAACGCGTTCCAGAACCCTGCCCCGGCGCCCGTGCCGGTGACCGCGTCGATGTAGTTGTCCAGTCCGACGAACGTGTCGCCCTTGATGATCAGTCCGGTGGCCGGGTCGATCCCCTGGCCCGACTGCATCAGGGACTGCCAGGCAGACAGCACCAGCGGGAAGCCGACGACGAGCGCGAGCAGGACCAGCGTGGGGAGCAGGAGGAGGTACGCCATCCTGCCGTGGTCGCCGCCGATTCTCTTCCCACGCCTGCCGCCGATCGTCGCGGAGCGAGCGGCGGTGGAAGTCATTGCGCCGTGAGCTCGGTCAGCTTGGTCTGCAGATCCTTCATCGCCGGCTCGGCATCCGTCTCACCGGAGAAGCAGGCGTAGACCGCCTCCTGGATCGCCTGGGTCACCTCGCCGTACTGGACGACGGCGGGACGGCTGGCCCCGTTGTCGATCGCCTCCTTCAGCTGCGGCAGGAACGGGAACGCCTCGAGCATGTCCGCATCCTCGTAGACGCCGACGTTCGCCGGAGCCTGCGCGGTCGCGAGACCCCATTCCTTCTGCTGGACGGCATCGACCATGAAGGAGATGAAGTCGACGGCGGTGCCCTTGTTCTTCGCGAAGGCGCTCACCCCGAGGTTCAGCCCGCCGAGCGTCGAGCTGCCGGGCCCGTCGAACCCGGGCACCAGGCTGGCCACCATCTTCCCGTTGACCGACGAGGAGCCGTCCTCTGCCTGGCCCAGCGCCCAGACGTACGGCCAGTTCTGCAGGAAGGCGAGGCGGCCGTCCTGGTAGGCCGCGCGGGACTCCTCCTCCTTGTAGGTCAGTGCCTCCTGGGGGATGAAGCCCTTGTCGAAACCGTCACGGACGGTCTGGATCCCGGTGAGCGCCTCCGCCGAATCGGCGTGGGGCTTGCCCTCGGCGTCGAAGAGCTCGCCACCCGCCGACGCCACGAGTCCGGCCGCCTGGACGGTCAGCCCCTCGTACTTGGAGTACTGCGAGCCGAAGCCGAGCAGATCCGGATCCTCCTTCTGGAGCGTCTCGATCGCCGCGTACATCTCCTCGAAGGTCTCGGGAGGGCCGTCGAGCCCCGCCTGCTCGAGCAGGTCGGTGCGGGAGAACAGCAGCTCCGCGTTCGTGATGAAGGGGACCCCGTAGAGCTTGTCGAAGTAGGTGGCGGTCGTCACCGTGGCGGGGATCAGGTCATCGAGAGGGAACTTGTCCTGCGGCAGCTCGACAACCCACTGGTTCGCCGCGAACTCGGCGGTCCAGACCACGTCCAGTCCGAGCACGGTGTACGCATCGGACTTCGCCTGCGCGTTGTTGATCATCTGGCGACGCTGCTCGTCGGAGGACTCGGGCAGCTCGATGAGCGTCACCTCTTCATCGGGGTGCTCGGAGTTCCAGGTCTCCAGGAACTCGGCGAGCTTGCCCGTGGTGTCCTTGCCCTTCGCAAGCGTGATCGGGCCCCGCTCCTCGAAATCCGCGGCGGGCGCATCGCCACCGCCGCCACCACCATCGGAGGACCCGCCGGAGCAGGCGGCCAGTGCCGCGGCCGCCGTCGTCACGCCGCCGGCGGCGAGGACCGTGCGCCGGGAGGCGAGAGGACGGGAAGTGCTGTTGAACATGTCGAAACCCCTTCGTTCGGACGGGAGCACCCTTTGTGCTCTATGTCACCAGTGTAGGAGCATCCGGGAGGGGTTCAGGTACCGATCGAGCACCGACGGCGTTCCCTCCACATATCCCATCACCTGTGGATTCGCCGATAGCGGACCGGGTGTCAGCCCGACCGATAGATTGGACCCATGACCGAGACCGACGCACCCGACGAGCCTGCGGCAGCCCCCTCGCTGACGCTGCCGCCCACCACCGTCCTCGACCCGGCCACCGCGCCGGGTCTGCGCTGGGGTGTGATCTCTCCGGGGCATATCGCCGGCCAGTTCACGGCCACCGCGCACCGTGCCACCGCCTCCCGGGTGGTCTCCGTCGTCTCCCGCTCCGCGCAGCGCGCCGAGGAGTTCGCGCAGGAGCACGGCATCGAGCGGGCCTTCGACTCCGTGGAGGAGATGCTCGCCGCGGGCGGCCTGGATGCGGTCTACATCGCCTCCCCCCATGCCCAGCACCATGCGCTGACCCGGCCGGTGCTCGACGCCGGGATCCCGGTGCTGGTCGAGAAGGCCTTCACCCTGAACGTGGGCCAGGCCCACGATCTGCTGGACCTCGCCCGCGAGCGCGGCGTGTTCGCGATGGAGGCGATGTGGGCGCGCTTCCTGCCGCAGTATGACGTGCTCCGCCAGGTGATCGCTTCCGGCCTGCTGGGGGAGATCGTCGAGGTCACCGCGGATCACGGCCAGTCCTTCCCCGCCGATCCCGCGCATCGCATGTTCGCCCCTGAGCTCGGTGGCGGAGCGCTGCTGGATCTCGGCGTGTACCCGGTCTCCATCGCGCAGATGGTGCTCGGCGACCTCTCCGACCTCGCCGTGCGCGGACACCTCTCCGAGGAGACCGCGGTCGACGCCTATGTCGCGCTCCTCGCCCAGGGCCGGCGCAGCGGCCGCGCCCGCCTGTCCGCGACGCTGCTGTCCCGCACCCCGACCGAGGCTGTGGTCAGCGGCACCGCGGGGTCGGCCCGGTTGTCCGGCCCGTTCTTCGCCCCCGGCACCCTGACCGTGTCCCTCCACGACGGGCGCACCGCGACCTTCGAGCATCCCGGCGCGCGCGGAGACGGCATGGCGTACGAGATCGCCGAGGCGGCCCGCCGCATCACCGCCGGCGAGCTCGAGTCCCCGCTGATGAGCTGGGGGGACACCCTCAGCGTGATGTCCACGATGGACGCGATGAGGGCGGAGCTCGGCGTGGTCTACCCCGGCGAGGTGACCGCATGAGCATCCTGGAATCGGCGCGCGGACTGCGCATCCCCTCACCGCACCCGCCGCGGCGCGGGGTGTTCATCTCCTTCGAAGGCGGTGACGGCGCCGGGAAGTCCACCCAGATGCAGATGCTGCGGGACCACCTGGTCACCGAGCGCTCGGTCGCCGAAGACCTCATCCTCACCACCCGGGAGCCGGGCGGCACCCCGCTCGGCGAGAGCATCCGTGAGCTGCTGCTGCACGGCGAGCACGTCGAGCCCCGGGCGGAAGCGCTGCTCTACGCCGCGGACCGCGCCCACCACATCTCCACCGTGGTGCGCCCGCATCTGGCGCGCGGTGGGCTGGTGCTCAGCGACCGCTATCTCGACTCCTCGGTCGCCTATCAGGGTGCCGGGCGGGATCTGGATGCCGAGGAGATCACCTCGCTCTCGCTCTGGGCGGTGGACGGCCTCCTCCCCCACCGCACGATCCTGCTGGATGTGCCGACCCAGACCCTTGACGAGCGCCGTGACTCGACCACCCTGGACCGGCTCGAGGTGGCGGGTCTGGCCTTCCATGAATCGGTGCGTCGGGAGTTCCTCGATCTCGCCGCTGCGGATCCGGACCGGTACGCGGTGATCGACGGGAACCTCCCCCGCGACGAGGTCCATGCGCGCGTGCTCACGGCCGTCGCCGAGGTGCTGAGCCTGTTCGATCCCACCTTCGAGCCGGCCCCACCCACCCGGCACCGGGACGAGCAGTGACCGCGACCCGGCTCGGCACCCCCGGGGCGGATGGTCCTGGTGCAGCGGGCGCCGATTCTGGGGGCACCGGTGCCGTCGGCGGCAGGAGCTCTTCCGTCCCGGCCGATGGGGTGTGGGCCGATGTGGTGGGGCAGGAGGCCGCCGTCTCCCAGTTCCGCCGCGCCGCCTCCCCCGAGGGGTCCCTCGCGCAGGCCTGGCTGGTGACCGGACCTCCGGGCTCGGGTCGTTCCACCGCCGCGCGGGCCTTCGCCGCCACCCTGCAGTGCGAGCAGGCCAGCGGCTGCGGCCGATGCCGCGCCTGCCGCACCACCCTCGCCGGCACCCATCCGGACGTCACCGTGGTCGCGACCGACAAGCTCTCGATCGCGAAGGAGGAGGTGCGCGCGCTGGTGATGACCGCCCAGCGCTCCCCGGCCACCGGTCGCCACAGGGTGGTGATCGTGGAGGATGCCGATCGCATGACCGCCGGCACCTTCAACGTGCTGCTGAAGTCCATCGAGGAACCCCCGCCGTCGACCGTGTGGATGCTGTGCGCGCCCTCCGCCGAGGATCTCGCCCCCACCATCCGTTCCCGCTGCCGCCTGGTGACGCTCTCGGTGCCGTCCTCGGCCGTGGTCGCCGAGCTGCTGCAACGCCGCGACGGCGTCGATGAGGACCTCGCGGTGCGTGCCGCGCGCGCCGCCCAGGGGCACATCGGGCTGGCGCTGCGCTATGCCACGCAGCAGGGCGCGCTGGCCGCCCGCGAGGAATCCGCGCGCACCCTGCTCTCCCTGCGCGGGGCCGGGCAGGCGGTGCTCGCCGCCCAGGCGCTGGTGGACCGCGCCACCGCCGAGGCGAAGGAGCATGCGGACCTCGTCGCCGTCGAAGAGAAGCAGCGCTTCCTGCGCTCGGCCGGAATCGAGGACGGCAAGGTGCCGCCGTCGCTGCGCTCGCAGGTCCGGCAGCTCGAGGAGGATGCCAAGCGTCGACAGACCCGTCTGGTCCGCGACGTGCTCGATCGATATCTGCTCGATGCCCACTCCGTGCTCCGCGATGTGCTGAGCCGTCAGCTGGGCACAGGCTCCGAGCTGGTCAACATCGATGTGGCTCCCGAGATCGAGCGGACTGCCGCTCAGGTCTCCGGGCAGATCACGCTGGGCCTGCTCGAGGCGGTGCAGGGGGCGCGCGAACGCATCAGCGGGAACGTACCGCCGCTGCTCGCGATCGAGGCCCTCCTGGCCCGGATCGCCGTCTCCCTGCGCTGACCGTTCTGCGCTGACCGTCCCGGCTGACCCGGCGACCACCCGGGCCCCGCCCGATCCGCCCGTGTCCCCCCGGCCACCGCCCACATCTCTCGGTGACCGCCCGCAATCCGGTGGCCGCCCACATTCTCCGGTGGCCGAACAGGCAAGAGCGCTCCCGTTCCACGAAAGGAACAGAAGCGCTCATGACTGGCGAGGAAGAGCCGGGGCCCTGGTCAGTCTTCGGGCGAGTCCGCCTCGGGGATCTCGTCATTCAGCGACTCGAACGCGAGCTGCCCGGTCGCGGAGGCGTCGTCAGCGGGTTCCTCACCGGTCCCCGGCAGCTCCCCCGCGGACGAGGGCTGCTCTGCGAGCCTCGGCTCGCCGGTGGGGGCCGGGTCCTCGGAAGAACCCGCCTCGTCGGTCTCCGGCATCTCGCCGACCCCGGCGGACTCGTCGGCCTCAGTGGCCTCAGGCACCTCACCGGCCGTGGCGGCAGTGACGAGTGTGACGTCATCGCGAGCCTCGAGTGCGACGTCGTCGCGGGCCGGAGTGGTCGCCACGGGACGACCCTCCGTCGCGACGTCTGCCGCAGCGGCCCGATCAGCCGGTGCGTCGCGCTGGAAGTCGACGTCGAGCTCGTCGACGATCACCCCGCTGCTGCGGGGGATCTCCCGGTCCTCTTCCTGCTGGCCGGTCTCGGAATGCGCGCCGCAGCCGAAGTTGAGGTGCACGACCCGGCCATCTGCCGGGGACCACTCGTTGGTGCAGACGCCGAACTCGCCGCGGAGCGAGCCGGAGAGCTTCGAGAGGAAGCCGCAGCTGGTGCAGTTGGCCGAGACGGTGCCGCGCCGGCCACGACCGGAGGTCTCGCGCGGGCCGAAGTCTCCTTCGAGCCAGCGCTCGGCGGCGTCGCTGCGACCCTCCGCGGAGAGCACCCGGGCACGGCCCAGGCCGAGCTCCCACTGCGCGACGCGATCGGCGTCCTCGTCCCCGGTGGCCTCATAGCCCTGTTCGAGCCGCTCGTCGTCATCGCGGTACGGAAGCAGGTCGTCCGCACCCACATCGGAGGGCTTCAGCCGCTCGGACCAGGGCTCCCAGTCCGGTGCCAGGATCGAATCCTCCCCGGGCAGGAGCGCGGTCTCAGCGACGGTCGCGACCTTGGCGCGGGAGGCTCGGGTCAGCACGGCCACCCAGGACCAGCCGCGGTAACCAGGCATGGTGCACTCGAAGACGTGCGTGACCAGCCGCTCCCCGCTCGCCTCGACCCGCAGGTGCTCACCGACCTGGCCCGGCTCGGTGACCTCGAGCAGCGCCTCCCTGGCGAGCTCGATGGCAGCGGACGCGATCGTGTCCAGCTTCGGCCGCGCGGTGCGGGCGCGGCGGGGGGCGGTGGTCGGTGACGTCATGTCTCAAGCCTCGAAGTTGTCGGCAACGGCACGGAGGACGGTGGCGATCTTCTGGGAGTGCCCCCGATCGGGGTAGCGGCCCTGACGCAGCCCGTTGGAGGCGTCGTCGAGCAACCGGATCAGGTCCTCGACCATCCCCGCCATGTCCTCGGGCTTCTGGCGCCGGGCTCGGCTGACCGACGGAGCCGGTTCGAGCAGCTGCAGGGAGAGCACCTGCGGACCTCGCCGACCATCGACCATGTCGAAGTCGACCCGGGCACCGGGCCGGAGGGCGCTGACCCCTTCGGGCAGGTTCGAGGCGTGCACGTACACGCTCTGACCATCCTCGTCATCGAGGATGAAGCCGAACCCCTTCTCGGCGTCGTAGAACTTCACCTTGCCGCGTGGCACGTGGATCCCATTCCTTGTCTGCTGCTCATCGGTCTGCCGGTACTGGTGTCCGGGGCGTGCGGAGCGTCCGTGCCGGCCGCTCCTGCTGCACCCCGAGGGGTTGCCGGAGACCGTCCGGCAACACTCGAGTCTATCGCGCCCGGACCCGCGGTTGGCGAGCGGATTCTCGCGAGGTGACGACGGCCACCGAACCGGGGGTCAGCGCCGCCTCTCCGGGGGGATCTCTCGGGTCGGAGCGGTCGCGGGCACCGGGTCGAGTCCGAGCCCGGTGAGCACCTTCTCCAGGATCATCGCGGTGAACCCCCAGACGAAAGCATCGCCGGGGAGATCGAAGGCCGGCCCCACCCTCTGCCCGCCCAGCAGTCCGCGGAGCCGGTGCGCCGGATCGGTCAGCGACCCCGGGCCGGTCAGCGGCGCCCAGACCAGTCGCTCGACCTCGATCGGATCCTGCACGCCCAGCGTCGGCACCGACCGCGACCAGCTCAGCACCGGGGTGACGCGCTGGATCCGCCAGGGCATCGGGATCGGGGCGAAGGCGCCGAGCACGTGCGCGTCGACGGGATCCAGCCCGGTCTCCTCCTGTGCCTCCCGCAGCGCGGTGTGGACGTCATCGCGGTCCCCCGGATCACGTCCGCCGCCGGGGAGGGAGAACTGTCCGGGCTGCGAGCGCAGTGCATGCCCGCGCTCCTCGAGCACCACTCGAGCATCGTCGAGCCCGGTGCCGGCGATGTGGATCAGCACGGCGCTGCGGCGCACGGCCCGCCCGCGGACGTCCGGGTCCCGCGGGTCCGGGTCGCGGGTGACCAGCACGTCGCCCGCCGCGGCACGCGCCGCGAGCGGAGCGAGGAACTCGGCATCGCCCGGAAGGCGGAGGGTGGGCCGGGGCGTGGCGCTCATGCGACCCCCACCCGGGGACAGAGCTCGAGGAGGGCGCAGTCCCCGCAGCGGGGTGCCCGTGCGGTGCAGACCCGGCGGCCGTGGAGGATCAGGCGAAGTCCGAGACGGGTCAGGTTGCCGGCGTCGTCATGCTCGCCGACGCCATCGGCCTCGAGGTGGGCCACGAGGTCCTTCTCGACCCCGCGCGGGTCGTTGTGCGTCGACCATCCCAGGCGCCGGGCGAGCCGGCCCACATGAGTGTCGACGGCCAGGAGCGAGTGGCCGAACCAGGCACCTCGTACCACGTGGGCGGTCTTGCGACCCACTCCGGGCAGCTGCTCGAGCGCGGCCTGGCCGTCGGGGACCTCGCCGTCATGCCGCTCAAGAAGCCCCCGGCCCAGGCCGATCAGGCGACGCGCCCGTGTCGCACCCATTCCGAGCGGACGCACCACCTCGGTGAGCGCGGCCTCGTCAGCTCCGGCGAGCGCCTTCGCATCGGGCCAGCGTGTGAACAGCTCCGGGGTCACCTCGTTGACGCGGACGTCGGTGGTCTGTGCCGAGAGCACCGTCGCGACCAGCAGTTCCAGTGCGTTCCGGTGGTCGAGCTCGGTGCGGGCCTCGGGATAGAGCTCCTCGAGGGCGGCCGCGACCCGCGCCCCGTCAGCCACGGCAGCAGCGGCTGCGGCACCTTCTCCGTCGTCCGTGTGAAGAACCGGCCTCGACATCTGAACAGCACCTCCTCGGGCGGGTGGCGGGCCTCTGCGCCGCGAGCACGATAGTGTTTGACCATCATGTGACAGTCGCCACCGGTCTTCGTGGCGTCCGCCACAGGCGTCTCACAGCACGGTCCCGGAAATCGGGGCCCCACACTCAGGAGGTTCCGTGGACGAGAACATCGTACGGTCATCACCGTTGTTCGCTGCGCTCGACGAGGACGGCAAGCAGGCCGTGCTGGCGTCGATGAAGCAGGAGGACTACCACCGCAGCGCCATCATCTTCCGTGAGGGAGATCCGGGCGACCGTCTGTTCATCATCGGCTCGGGCAAGGTGAAGGTCGGCCACGCCTCGGGCGATGGCCGCGAGAACCTGCTCGCCGTGCTCGGCCCGGGCGAGACGCTCGGCGAGCTGTCCCTCTTCGACCCGGCGCCGCGCAACGCGACTGCCACCGTGGTCGCCGAGTCGACCCTCTTCTCGCTCTCGCAGCAGGACCTCTACCGGGTCCTCGCCCAGCGTCCGGACGTCGCCCGCCACCTGCTCGCCTCGCTGGCACGTCGCCTGCGCAAGACCAACGAGTCGCTCGCCGACCTGGTCTTCGCAGACGTCCCCGGCCGCGTCGCCAAGAACGTCCTCGACCTCGCCCAGCGCTTCGGTCGCCAGACGGACGACGGCGTGATGGTCGCCCACGGCCTCACCCAGGAGGAGCTCGCCCAGCTGGTCGGCGCCTCCCGCGAGACGGTCAACAAGGCCCTTGCGGACTTCGCCTCTCGCGGCTGGATCCGCCTCGAGGCCCGCGCGGTCCTGATCGCCGACGTCGAGCGACTGCGCCGCCGCGCCCGCTGAGGCCCGCCTGCTGAGCGTCCCGCGCTGAGGCGCGACACGCGCATCGAGACCACCGATTCCTTCCCGATATGGAAGGGATCGGTGGTCTCGGCGTTCCGGGCCCGTGTGTCACGGCGCGGCCCACGTGGCAGGGCGCGGCCCTCGGGTCGGGGCGCAGCCCGCGAGGCACGGCGCGGCCCGCGGGTCGGGGCGCGGCCCGCGTGTCGGGGTGCTCAGTGCCCTTCGGCGAGGTGGTCGAGCGCGGCGCGGAGGTTCCAGCGGGCCGCGTCCTGCAGCTGCGTGGGAAGCTCCGCGCCGTAGACCACCCGCAGCAGCCGGTCCATGGTCAGCACGCCCGCGGTCCGAGCCCGGCGCACCTGTTCGATGCGCTCACGACGGTGGGCGATCGCCTGCTCCAGCGCCTCGAGCACGTCCAGCGGCGAGTCGTAGGAGGGGCCATGACCGGGGTGGATCGAGCCGATCCGCCCGTCCATCGTCATCGCGCGCAGGATCGCGAGCGACTGGAGATAGTCGGTGAGCGACCCTCCGTCCTCCGGGATGATCACCGTCGAGGAGCCGCCCAGCAGGGTGTCGCCGCTGAGCAGCCGACCGCCATCGACCAGCACGCCGACGGAGTCGGAGGTGTGGCCGGGCAGGTGGATCACGTGCCCCACGGTCCCCTGATCGCTCTCGAGGGTGGAGGGCAGCGGGCGCGAGCCGGGCACCGCGGACTGATCGGCGGCCCACAGCGGCACCTCGCGTCCGCTGCGCGCGGCCAGCTGCCGGGCCAGGGTGGCGGCGCCGGCGGTGTGGTCCTGATGCCGATGGGTCACCAGCACGCCCTGGGGGCGCGCGCCCCCGCAGCTCAGCAGGAGCTCGGCGAGGTGCTCGGGATCCTTGGGCCCGGGATCGACGATCCAGACCTGATCCCCGTCGCGCACCAGGTGGCTGTTGGTGCCGGTGAGAGTCATCGGCCCCGGGTTGTCGGCCCGGATGGTGATCAGCTCGACCGCGGGGGCCGAGGGGTCCCGCTGCGGGTCGTGCTCGCTCATGGCGCGGTGCTCACGCGCCCGGACGAGCCGGACCGTCGAGCTCCACCAGCAGGTCGAGCTCGACCGGTGCGTCCATCGGGAGCACCGCGACGCCGACGGCGGCGCGGGCATGCTGGCCGGCCTCTCCGAAGACCTCGCCGAGCAGGGTGCTCGCCCCGTTGATCACAGCGGGCTGGGCGGTGAAGGACGGGTCCGAGGCGACATAGCCGGTCAGCTTGACCACGCGCACCACCCGGTCCAGGTCCTCCACGAGCGCCTCGATCGCCGCCAGGGCGTTGAGGCAGCAGGTGGCGGCGAGCTCGGAGGCCTGCTCCACAGTGACCTCGGCGCCGACCTTGCCGGTCAGCGGCAGGGCTCCGTCGACGAAGGGCAGCTGCCCGGAGGTGTGCACGTGGTGACCGCTCGCCACGGCCGGCACATAGGCGGCGACCGGTGCGGCGACCGATGGCAGCGAGAGCCCGAGCTCATCGAGCCGGGCGCGGATGCGGGCGCTGCGGCCCGAGGCGACCATCACCGGTTCAGCCCTCGCCCAGCGGACGCTTGAGGTAGGCGACCAGGTTCTCCGGGTTCGGACCGGGCACGACCTGGACCAGCTCCCACCCCTCCTCGCCGTAGTTGTCGAGGATCTGCTTGGTCGCGTGGATCAGCAGCGGGACGGTCAGGTACTCCCAGCGGGTGTAAGTGCTCATGGCGCGAGCCTACCGGTGACGGCGCCGTGGCGAGGAGAGTCCTCGGTCCCGCAGGGGGTCCGGGGGACGCGGCAGCACCTGGCGGCCGGCAGCACCCGGAGATCGGCAGCGCCCGGTGACGCTGCCGCAGCTCCCGCCGCTCCCGCAGCCACCGCAGCTCCCTCAGCTGCCGACGGCCTGCCGTTCGGCCCGGCGCAGCGCCTCCGACCAGTCGCGCACATCGGGATGGCGGCGCAGCATGCGCCGACGCTCCCGTTCCGTCATCCCGCCCCACACCCCGAAGTCGACACGATTGTCCAGAGCGTCGGCCAGACACTCGGTGCGCACCGGGCACGCGCCACAGGCGGTCTTGACCGCATGCTGCTCGGCACCCTGCACGAAGAACCCGTCCGGATCCATGCTCACGCAGGCACCTCGCGTCGCCCAACTTGAGTCTTCCGTGATCGGCGTTGCCGCAATAGTCATCCTCGTCCCCTTCCCAGGTCCCGAATCGACGTTGATCCGTACATGTGCCCAACTGTATGGAGACCGCCGCCACATGGCAAAACCTGGACTGCTCCGCACCTCCAGATCCAGGTCGTGATATAGGAGCTGAGGCCGCTCCCGCCGCATGGAGCTCACCACCCCCACGGCTGTCCCGCCGCCCTCCTGCAAGATCTCGGGAGTGCATCAGGTTCGTGAAGATCCCGCAGGCGTGGCATGCCTCATGGCCCCCGACCCGGGCCGCCCCGTACTGTGTGACCATGCCCCGCACCACGCCTGCGTCCGCGTCCGGACGCTCACTTCCCGTTGCTCTGCTGCAGACCGTCTACCTGCTGCTGGGGATGCTCGCCGTCTCCGCGCTGGCCGGCGTGCTGCTGGCCGCCTTCTTCCTGCCGGCGGTCTCCGCCGGTTCGGCCGTCGCCAAGGACGGGGTGGATCTGTTCGAGTCTTACCCGGCCGAGCTCGAGGTCGCACCGCTGAACGAGGCCAGCCGCATCGAAGCGGCCGACGGGTCGCTGCTGGCCACCTTCTACACCGAGAACCGCATCATGGTGCCGCTTGAGGAGATCTCGCCGCACATGCAGCATGCGGTGGTCGCCGTCGAGGACCGCCGCTTCTTCGAGCACGGCGGCGTGGATCCCAAGGGCATGTTCCGCGCCTTCGCCTCGAACGCGGCCGGCGGCGCCACCCAGGGCGGCTCGACCCTCACCCAGCAGTACGTGAAGAACGCGCTGCTGATGGACGCGGTCCAGCGGGGTGACCAGGAGGACATCGAATCCGCCACTGCCACGACCTACGGCCGCAAGCTTCGTGAGGCGAAGCTCGCGCTGTCGCTCGAGAAGGAGTGGTCCAAGGAGCAGATCCTCAACGCGTACCTGAACGTGGCGCAGTTCGGGCCCTCCCAGTACGGGGTCGAGACCGGCTCCCGGCACTACTTCTCGAAGAATGCGAAGGACCTCAACCCGGGCGAGGCCGCCCTGCTGGCAGGCATCACCAACGGTCCCAACCAGTACGACCCTGTCGCCCACCCCGAAGCCGGCGAGAAGCGTCGCAACGAGGTGCTGGGCGACATGCGCCGCGAGGGGTACATCACCGAGGCGGAGTACGAGCAGTACACCGCCCAGCCGGTCGCCGAGATGCTGAAGATCCAGAACGTGCGGGCAGGCTGCGCCGACGCGGGCACCAGCGGCTTCTTCTGCGACTACGTGACCCGGTCGCTGCTGAACGACCCGACCTTCGCCCCCACCTACGAGGAGCGGCGCAAGCTGCTCTACGGCGGCGGGCTCACGATCCGCACCACTCTGGATCCGAGCACCCAGGCGGCGGCCACCGAGATCCTGCAGCGCAAGGTCCCCGCCGACGCCCAGCACGGCTTCGGCCACTCGATCGTGACCGTCGAGCCGGGCACCGGGAAGATCCTCACGATGGCGGAGAACCGCTCCTTCAACCCCTATCAGGAAGTGGGGCCGGGAGAGACCGCGATCAACTACAACGTCCCGCAGGCGCTCGGCGGCGGCAGCGGCTTCCCCGTCGGCTCGACCTTCAAGCCCTTCGTGCTGCAGGAGTGGCTCGAGAGCGACCGGTCGATCTACGACAAGGTCAGCACCGTCCGTGAGCCGATCACCTACGCCCCCGCGAAATGCCTCAATGGGGGGGCCTGGCGCGAGAGCAAGGGCTGGAACCCCGATAACGCGGTCTCGGTGAGGATCGCGCCGATGGAGACGGTCCTGAACTCGACCAAGTTCTCGATCAACACCAGCTACACGGACATGGCCGGCCAGCTGGATCTGTGCAACATCGCGAACACCGCACGCAACATCGGGGCGGTCCCGGCGACCTTCAACCCGTATGACGCCACCACCTGGGAGATGCCGATCGAGGACATGTACGGCACCGAGCTGGCCCCGGCGGTGCTGGTCCTCGGCGAGCTGCGGATCTCCGCCCTGGACATGGCCAGCGCCTACGCGACCTACGCCTCGGGCGGCACCTACTGCAGGCCGCAGTCGATCACCGAGGTCACCGACCGCAACGGCGATCCGATGGAGATCTCCGGCGCCGAATGCCACCAGGCGGTCGAGAAGGAGGTCGCCGACGCGATGGCATGGACCCTCCAGCAGGACCTCGAGGACCCGAAGGCCACCGGCAAGGGCAAGATCATCGAGGGACATCCCGCCGGCGGCAAGACCGGCACCTCGGGCGACCAGTTCCACACCTGGTACGTCGGCTTCACCCGCCAGATGTCCACGGCGGTCTGGTTCGGCCATCCTCAGGCGAACATCCGTCCCGGCGGCTTCGACGTTGACGGCCAGATGCTCCGCAGCGGCAGCGTCTGGGGCAACACCGTCTCCCTGCCCACCTGGCAGGAGTACATGGACCGGGTGCACCAGGGGCTGCCCAGCGAGCCGTTCCCGGCCGCACCGAAGCCCCCCGCCGCGCCCACTGCCGACGTGGTCCAGGAGGGCGTGGTGCCCGATGTCTCGGGCATGGTGCTCAGCCAGGCGCAGGCCACGATGGAGTCCGCGGGCTACACGGTCGAGGTGCGCAACGAACCCAGCTCCGACGTCGGCCAGTGGTATGTGATCGGGAGCGATCCCGCCGCCGGCACGAAGCTGCCGGAGAACGAGACCGTCGTCATCCGCCAGTCCTCCGGTGAGGGCTGAGATGCGGCTGCCTCCCGCCGCCGGCTGGACCGTCGGAGCGCTCGGGGCGCTGGGCCTGGGCGCCGGCGCAGCGGCGCATATCTGGGCTCGTCACATCGAGATCCACCGGTACACGCTGCGCGAGATCGAGCTGCGGATCCTCCCCCCTGGCACCCGCACCATCAGGGTGCTGCACATCAGCGACATCCACCTGCTGCCCGAGCAGAAGCACAAGCTGGAATTCCTCGAGCACCTGGGGATGCTGCGGCCGCACCTGGTGATCGACACCGGGGACAACATCGCCTCCGCGGCCGCGGTGCCCGCGCTGGCCGAGGCGCTCGAGCCGCTGCTGCGACGGCCCGGGGCCTTCGTGATGGGCTCCAACGACATGTTCGAGCCCAGCCCGAAGAATCCCGCGCGGTACCTGCTGCCGGATCCGCGCCCCGAGGGCATGACCGCGCCCAAGGAGCTGACGCTGCCCACCGGGGAGCTGGCGCGGAGGCTCTCCGAGCACGGGTGGAAGGACCTCACCAACAGCCGTGCGAGCATCGAGCTCGGTGGGCTCGAGATCCGTCTGGTGGGGGTCGATGACCCGCACCTCGAGCGCGATGAGATGCCAGCTCCGGCCGCTGTGCCCCCGCCCGCGCACGGCAACGTGCTCCGCCTGGGCGTCGCGCACGCTCCCTACCGCAGGGTGCTGGACTCCTTCGTGGCCGACGGTGCCGACCTGATCCTGGCCGGGCACACCCACGGCGGGCAGCTGCGGCTGCCGGGCATCGGGGCGCTCGTGACCAACTGCGATCTTCCGCGTCAGCAGGCGCGCGGCCTGTCCACGTGGCAGGGCGTACCGCTGCACGTGAGCGCCGGCATGGGCGCGAGCCCCTATTCGGACTACCGGTTCCTGACGCCCCCGGAGGCGACCTTGCTCACGTTGCGTGCCCCGAAGCCCGCTTCGGGGAAGTGAGCACGCTCGGGGCCTGCTAAAGTTTCTCCTCGGTGCTCCACTTCGGTGCAGCACCTCCGGGGTGTGGCGCAGCTTGGTAGCGCGCCTCGTTCGGGACGAGGAGGTCGCAGGTTCAAATCCTGTCACCCCGACCGGAGAGAAGGGCCGTGAGATCGGAAGATCTCCCGGCCCTTCTCGTCGTCACCGCCCGGGGTCATCTCGAGCATTGCCATCTGTCATCTCGAGCATTGTCATCTCGAGCATTCCCGCGATGGTCTCCCCTTCACGCACTTGCATTCCTAAACGGACATTCCTGACAAACCAATGTGGCGCTGACCAGCCGTCTCACACCCGGATCGCTCCCGAAATCATGAGTCGGCGCGCCCCCTTCGATGAATAACAGTCGTGTAACTACCACAGGGAAACATCCATTCCCGGCGGGAACACGGGGCAATTTTATGGTTTTTAGCAAAATCTTGGCAAAAACGTTGATGATGGCAGGCAAACTCCCCCGTGGGGCAGGCATGACCTGCACATACAGTGGCGGGCGGTGCCGCCCTGGTCGGGTGGCGCTCACCGGGCTGCCGCCTTCCCGTCACCGGCCCGGTCGCTTCCTCCACTTCCCTGGGTGACGGGTGCAGGCCTCGCGCGCGCGCCGTCCACGTCGCCGCACAGACCCTCTGCAGGGCGACGGAGAAAGTGATCGCCTGCGATGTTCCGCACAGTTCCACGAGGCACGCACCGGGCCGCCGGCCGTGCCGTGATCGACTACCGAGGCCTCGCAGCCCCGGTGGGTCGGGGCGTCGGAGGTGCTGCCATGATCGGCGCCGTCTCCGCCACCGCCGCACTCGCCGGTGGAGCCTCGGCCACCGCCCAGGCACCTGCCGCTCCTGCTTTCGGGACCCTGCGCGGTGCCGTCCCGAGCATCGCCCCCGCCTCCCAGTCCCAGTACACCTCGGTGAAGCTGCGCCTCGGTGCCCGCGGGTCGGCGGTGAGCTACCTCCAGCAACAGCTGAACTCCCACGGTGCCTCGATCACGGTCGACGGTGTCTTCGGCGCCGCCACCCTGCGTGCCGTCAAGAGCCAGCAGTCCGGTGCCGGGATCGGTGTGGACGGGGTCGTCGGCTCTTTGACCTGGAGCTCCTTGACCGGTGCTGCGGCCGCCGCGCCGTCGACGCCGGCCACCGGCAGCTCGCAGCCCAAGCTCCGCTCCGGTGACCGCGGCGCGTCCGTGACCACCCTGCAGAACCAGCTCCGCTCCGCCGGCGCGTCCATCAAGGCCGACGGGGTCTTCGGATCCGCCACCAGCTCGGCGGTGCGCTCGCTGCAGTCCGCCGCCGGGATCGGCGTGGACGGCGTGGTCGGGCCGAAGACCTGGGGCGCGCTGGACAGCAATGTCCGCATCTCCGACAACGCCGGCAGCCGCGACGAGGACCGCGGTCCCGCGAGCGGCACCTCGATCAACGGCCAGGCCGTGATCAATGCGGCCCGGGCCCAGATCGGGACCCGGTACACGTGGGGCGGCTCCTCGCCGGCCAGCGGCTTCGACTGCTCAGGGCTGGTGTACCACGCCTACAACCAGGCCGGGGTGAACCTGCCGCGCAAGACCGCGAAGGGCTACACCTTCGGCGGCCGGATCATCTCCCAGTCCCAGGCGAAGCCCGGCGACCTCGTCGCCTTCACCGGCAATGACTACGGCCACATGGGCATCTATGTGGGCAACGGGAAGATCATCGACGCCTCCGGCTCACGCCAGCAGGTCGTCGAGCGCTCCATCTGGAACGCACCGCACGTGTTCGTCACCTACCGCTGAGCGTCCGCTCGGTCGGCAGCAGACGGATATAAGGCCACGCCGGCCTGCTCGACGCGAGAGCGTCCACGGGAAGGAGCAGGGCGACGTGAGGGGCCCGGTCGGCATCGCCGACCGGGCCCCTGCGCATCTGCGGGGTGGCTCCGTGAGCCAGGTCTCCGTGGCAAACTGGTGCAGATCACGATCGCCGTCGTCGTTCCAGGAGAACCCATGCCCGACCCCATCGCCCTCGTCCCCCTGCCCCAGTCCGTCGTGTGGTCCGAGGGCGTGTGGACGACGAACGATCCCTGGGAGGGGCTGTCCGTCGGCCTGAACGACTCCCTGCCGCCCACGGAGTACGCGCTGTCGATCTCCCCGGCCGGCGCCTCGCTCAGCGCCGGCAGCGAAGCCGCGCTGGCCGACGGCCGCAACACCTTCGCGCAGATCGTGACGGGCGCGGGCGGAGAGATCCCCTGCGTGACGATCTCCGATCGCCCGAGGTTCGCCTGGCGGGGCCTCCACCTCGACGTGGCCCGCCATTTCCTCCCGGTGGAGGAGATCGAGACGTTCATCGACGCGATGGCGCTGCACCGCCTGAACGTGCTGCACCTCCACCTCACCGACGACCAGGGATGGCGCGTCGAGATCAAGGGCTACCCTCGCCTCACCGAGGTCGGGAGCTGGCGGGAGCAGACCCTGATCGGATCGATGGAGACCCCCGAGGAGACCTGGACCTTCGACGGCACCCGTCACGGCGGCCATTACACCCAGGACGAGCTGACGGGCCTGGTCGACTACGCACGACGTCGCGGCATCATGATCGTCCCCGAGGTGGATCTGCCGGGGCACATGCAGGCCGCGATCGCCGCCTATCCCGAGCTCGGGAACTTCCCCGAGCAGCAGGTCGGGGTGCGCGAGGTGTGGGGCATCTCCGATCACGTGCTCGGGGTCTCCGACACCGTCTTCGACTTCCTGCGGGATGTGCTGACCCAGGTCGCCGCGCTCTTCCCCGCCCCCTACGTGCACATCGGCGGCGATGAGTGCCCGCGAGTGGAGTGGGAGCGCTCCCCGGCCGCCCGCGCCCGGCTCAACGAATGGGGCCTGACCCGGTTCTCCGAGATCCAGGGCCGCTTCACCCAGTTCGCCTCCGAGGTGCTGCGCGAGCAGGGCAAGCGGGTGATCGCCTGGGATGAGGTGCTCGAGACCCACCTGCCCGACGACACCATCATCATGAACTGGCGCGACGGTGCCGGAGTCAGGACCTCGGTGGACCGCGGATTCCAGACCATCATCGCCACCCACGATCAGACCTACCTGAACTACTACCAGGCTGATCCGAAGGACGAGCCCGTGGCGCAGGGCCGCCCGAACACGCTCAAGGACGTCTACACCGCGCAGCTCGAGCCGGCCAAGCTCCCGGACGAGAAGCGCGCGCTGCTGCTCGGCATCCAGGCCCAGCTCTGGTCCGAGTACCTGCCCGATGCCGAGAGCTTCCAGTACATGGCCTTCCCGCGCCTGTGCGCCCTCGCCGAGCGCGCCTGGGGCTCCCCGGAGCAGAGCTGGGAGGAGTTCGAGGACCGGCTGCGTGCGCATCTGCCCCGTCTGGACGCCTTCGGCATCCGCTACCGCCCTCTGGACTGAGATGAGTTCCTCCCACCACGACGCCCACCCGTACGGACGGTCCGCCGATGACGTCCGTCGCCGGGACCAGCGCCTCCGCCGCACCCGGAGGATCCGCGCGACCCAGCTGACGATCTTCTCGATCCTCGCCGTGGTGCTGATCGGGATCGGGGTCTATGCCGTCGGCGAGCTGCGGGAACCGGTCGCGGAGCCGGGGGTGATCGCTCCGAAGTCCTTCGGTCCGGATCCCATCGCCCTCACCTGTCCCGAGCCCGGAGCCGTTCCGCTGCCGCCGGCCGAGGTCACCGTGACCGTGCTGAACGGGACCACCCGCGGTGGGCTGGCCGGAGAGGTCTCGGAAGATCTCGCCGCGCGCGGCTTCACGCTCGAGGAGGCCGGCAACACGCGCAAGGCGAGCGGCCCCGCCACGATCGTCCACGGCCCGGAGGGATACCTCGCGGCGCAGTCACTGCGGGTCCAGGTCCAGGGATCCCAGCTGCGTCTGGACGACGCCCGTGAAGGCACCGCGGTGGATCTGCTGATCGGAGACGGCTTCACCGGTCTCGAGGACGAGTCCGTGGCCGCGACAGCGCTCGAGCAGCCGGTGGAGATGCCCGAGGGCTGCTGAGCGGCGAGCTCGCACGCCGCCCGCCCGGGGCTCAGCCCGCCCAGTGGCTCAGCCCTCCTAGTGGCTCAGCCCTCCCAGGGATTCAGTCCTCCCAGGCGCGGCGGTCGGCCTCCATGCGCAGACCGATCCACAGGCTGACCCCACCCCCGAAGATCAGCAGCATCACGACGGTGCCGAACACGGCCGCAGTGCTCGGGGAGGACGGCATCAGGCCGATCAGCAGACTGTTGATTCCGCTGACCTCCGACCCTGCCGCCGCCGCCGCGGTGAGATCCGGATCCACGTCGACCACCAGATTCGCCCGCACCGGGATCCCGGCGCTGTCGACCACGTGGTAGGTGATCACCGTGGTGCGGCCGGTGAACCCCTCCTCGGGCGCGAAGGTCACCGCACCATTGCCCGCGACGGTGTACTCGCCCTCGCCCGGGACCAGCAGGCGCGTGCCGCGCCCGTCCTCGAGCTGAGAGAGGTTCGTGGCGGCCAGCGAGCTGATCCGGACCGACTCCGGCACCAGGGGCTGCGCGCTGCTGCCCGCGGTGTCGTTGCCCAGCACATCGACGGTGATCGGAGCCTGCGGAGCGGTGCGCGCCTCGTCATCTCGCAGAGTCGCGATGACCGGGGAGAAGACCGCGGCGAGGGTGGCGCCGACGGGGTTGTCGGCGTAGACGCCGCGGGCGGTGACATCCACCGGAGTCGCCGCCCCGGTGAAACCCTCCTCGGGAGTCATCAGCACGGTGCCCGCGGCGAGGTCGATCTGCCAGGTCCCCTGACCGGGGAGGGTGAGGGTGGTGCCGTCTGCCGAGAGCTGGGCCTGCTCGGGGGCCAGCGCGGGGTCGAACCGGAGGGAGTCGGAGCGGACGTCCCGGATCCCGCTGCCGAGATCGAACCTGATCGGCTCTCCCGGCACCCCGGCCTCGGAGCGCGACATCAGGATCGGATAGGCGGTGCTGAGCAGGGCGGTCGCGGCGGTGGCGCCTTCGCCGTCACCGCCGGTGATCCCCATC
The DNA here is from genome assembly GCF_947500705.1 of uncultured Brachybacterium sp. Taxonomy (GTDB): domain Bacteria; phylum Actinomycetota; class Actinomycetes; order Actinomycetales; family Dermabacteraceae; genus Brachybacterium. The sequence goes on from NZ_CANMSY010000001.1 coordinate 509,179, forward strand.
GGCGCGGTCGCGCGCACCTCCGCGCTCTCCGGTGAGAAGCGCACCGTGGCGGCGTTGCGGTCCAGCACCCAGGTGCCCTCCCCCGGCACCACCACCTGCGTACCATCCGCCGAGGCTCCGTACGATGTGGGGTCCCCGAGCGGTTGCAGGCGCAGGGTCTCCGGGTCCACGAACTGCTGCCCCTCGCCCACCACGAACAGGATGTCCTCGCCGTAGGGGGCGGACCAGTCCAGGTCGGAGATGATCGGCACGGTGAGCGTCACCTGCCCCGCCCGGTCCGCCGCCCCTTCCTCATCTTCGACGACGAACCTGATGGGATCGAGCTGACGGCCGAGGCCGATCCCGGCGGGGGTATGGGTCAGCGCGTCGCCGTCGGCCGAGAGCTGCCAGACGCCCTGGTCGGGCACGGTGGCCCGGCTGCCGTCGGACAGCACCGTGGATCCGGCAGGGAGTTCGGCCAGCTCGAGCCGCACCGATCCGTCGGCCGGGACGGACCCTTCGATATCGATCCGGATCGGCACCCCCGCCGAGCCGTGCGCCTCGACCTCCTCGAGCGCGAGCGCCTCCGGGGTGAGCACCACCGGGAGCGAGCGGCTGCCGTGGAGGCCGCCGATGGTCAGCGCGATCGGGGTGGTCGGGGCGTCGACCCCGGTCTGCGGTTGGAACACCAGGTCCTCACCGAGCAGGGACCAGGTCCCCTCCCCCGCGATCACGATGCTCCGGGAGTCCTCCCCCAGGGACATCTGGGCGCGCATCCCCTCATCGGCCTCCTGATGCACGGCCAGGCGCGCCGAACCGAGGGAGACCTCGGACTCGAGACCATCCTCGATCAGCGCGACCAACGGGATCCGAGTCGCCGCACCGGGGACCATGTCCAGCGTGGTGGTCTCCGCCGGGAAGGGGAACGGACCGTCCTCCCCCAGCGCTGCTGCCGGCAGCGCCGTCGACAGTGCGAGCATCCCGGCGGCGCACAGCGCGGAGACGCGCGCGACCAGGATTCCCGGATGCGCGCGGGAGGGGCGACGCGACGACGGCTCAGGCACCGGCCCAGGGTAACAACGCCCGCCGGGAACCCGGCGATCCCGCGCAGATCCCGCGCGGCCGCGGGCCCGCGACCGTAGAGTGAGCGCATGGATGAGACGCACCCCACAGCCTCCCCTGCATCGGATGCCGAGGCATCCCCGGTCGGCTCGGGAGCCGGCGCGCAGACTGCCGACTCCCCCCTGCCCGACGCCTCTCCACCGCTGGATGCGTCGCCCCTGCTCGACGCGTCGCCCCCGCTCGACGTCTCCGCGCTGCCTCCGCTGGAGGAGGTGCTCGAGCAGCTCACCGAGCAGCTGGCGGCATGGATGCCCTCCCAGCGCTGGTACGCGCACAAGGGTGCCGGTGTCCCCCAGGTCACGATCCGTGGCTGGGCGCCGCTGCGCGTGGCGCCGGACCATGTGGTGGTGCTGACCGCGGTCGCGGTCTCCCTGCCCCGCGACGCCGAGGCCCTCTATCAGGTCCCGCTGGTGCTGCGCCGGCCCGGGGCGCCGACCGGGGCACAGGAGGAGGGATCCGAGGTGGGGGTGCTCGCGGTGCCCGGCGGGCCGCTGCGGGTGGATGACGCCGCCCGGGATGCCGACGGTCGCGCGGCGATCATTGCGACCCTGGTCTCCGGCGAGGGTGCGCTCGGGCCCTCGCTGAGCCTCGCCTCCCATCGCACCGCCCCCGACGCACCGCTCCCTCTGGGCCGCGCGATGCGCAGCCGGGTGCTCTCCGGCGAGCAGTCCAACACCTCGCTGATCGTCGAGACGGAGGGCGCCTCGCCACTGATCCTCAAGCTGTTCAGGGTCCTCCAGGACGGGCAGAACCCCGACGTGGTGCTGCAGGGCGCGCTGACCGCTGCGGGCAGCCGACGGGTGCCGGCGATGGTGGGCTCCGCGACGGTGGCGGTGGCGGGGATCCGCACCCACTCCCTGTTCGCCCAGGAGTTCCTGCCCGGGGTGGAGGATGCCTGGCGGGTGGCGCTGCGCCTGGCGGCCGCGGGAGAGGACTTCCGGGAGGCCGCCCGCCAGCTGGGCGCCACCGTGGCAGAGGTGCACCGCGATCTCGCCGACTCGCTCGGCACCGCTGCCGCCGACGCGGGCCGGGTCCAGCAGACCATCGAGCAGATGCGGACGCGGCTGTCCTCTATCGCCGCCGAGGTCCCCCAGGTGGCCGTCCACCAGGAACGGATCGAGAACCTGCTGGCCGCCGCCGCCGAGGTGCCGTGGCCCGCGCTGCAGCGCATCCACGGAGACCTCCACCTGGGCCAGGTGCTGCTCGTGCCCGACCGCGGCTGGGTGCTGGTGGATTTCGAGGGCGAACCGCTGCGTCCGCTGGCCCAGCGCAGCCTTCCCGATTCCCCGCTGCGGGATGTGGCAGGAATGCTGCGCAGCTTCGACTACGTGACGGGCGCGGTGCGTGCCGAGTCCGGGACGGATGCCTCAGCATGGGCGGCCGCCGCCCGCACCGCCTATCTCGAGGGCTATGCGCAGGCCGCGGGCTGGGCCGACGCGGATCCCGCCTCGGGGGTGCTGCTGGCAGCTTTCGAAGCGGACAAAGCCGTCTACGAGGCGCTGTACGAGGCCCGGAACCGACCCGACTGGCTGCCGATCCCACTGGCGGCGCTCGAGCGGATCAGCGCACCAGGCGCGGAGGCGGGGTCAGCGGGCTGAGTGCCGAGGCCGGGCTGGTGGTGGCCATCGGAGACAGGGAGCCGGGCAGGAAGGGTGCGCTGATCGCCCGCACGGCGACCCGCACCCCGACGATCACCTCGAGCACGTCCCCGGTCGCGCCGATCCAGGTGCGTCCGGTGATCCCGGAGCCCTGCTGCTCGGAGCGGCGGATCATGCCGCGGGATACGGCGATCGCGTCGGCGGCGTCCAGCAGCACGGTGGTGGCATCGAGGGAGTCCTCCGGCAGGCCCGAGCTGGCCAGCAGAGCGCTGACGTGGCAGAGGGTCTGCAGCCCATGCCAGGAGTCCCCGGAGGAGCGGTCGCGCTGGGGGCGGTGATCCCCGAAGGCGATCAGGCCCGGCTGCTGCTCGAGCACTGCCGTGGTGATCACGCTGAGCAGCTCGCGGATCCGTCCGTGGGTCTCATCCTGGCCGGGAATCGAGTCGGAGGGGTGCGCCGGGAGTGCTGACATCAACGCCCCCTTCCCTGTCGTACCGCCTCGGCGACGACATGCCGCTGCACCGCTGGACTGGAACGGTTGGCGATCAGGGTACCGATCCCGGGCGCCGCTGCCGATGGGGAGAACTCCCCATGCACCCTGAGGACGGCTGGATGGTAAAGAGACCTGATCCGGCTCATCCGGCTCATCCGGCTCCTTCGGCTCTTCCGTCTCCTCCCGCGCTCGCCGCCCCTTCCCTCACTCCGCGACGGGCACGAAATCCACCGGAGCCACGGAGGAGTAGCGGTCCTGCCGGATCGACACCACGCCCACACCGCCGATGAACGGGGCCAAAGCCTGCGGGTTCTTGCCCGGGTTCGCGAGGATCACCTGGAATCCGAAGTGACGGAAGGACTCCATCGCCGCGGTGATGAACTTGCCGGCGCCCTTGGAGAAGGCCTCGTCGATGATGATCGGGGCGTAGCGCGGCGCCTCCTGTCCGGTCCCTGCCAGCTGGTAGCGCAGAGCCGCGGCCAGGCAGAAGGTCGCCAGGCGCTCGTTCTGGCCACCCGAGAGCGGGCCGCCGGATTCGTGGGCGTGGACCACCGTGCCCTCGGCGTCGACCTCCTCGGCGTGGAAGTGCACGTGGCGGCGCACATCGAGGATCACCCGGGAGACCTGATCGTCGCGAGTGCGGGCCGAGCCGATCATGTCCATCAGGTGCCGCAGCGAGAGGAAGCGCTCCTCGGCCAGCTCGCGATCACGGGAGATGTCGTGCAGCGCGGAGCCGGCCACCGCCTCCTCGAGCGCACGCTTGAACTCGTCCAGCGCCGCCAGGTGCACGGGGCGCATCGACAGCTGCAGGTAGCGGCCGGAGTGGAACTCCACCTGCGCGAGCAGGGCGTTGATCCGCTGCAGGCGTTTGCGGATCTCCGCCGGTTCCCTGGCGATCGCCGTGGCCAGGGCCTGCACGTCACCGAGCGTGTTGCCGGTGAAGAACTCGAAGAAGCGGTCCTCGACCTCGGGCAGCTTCTCCTCCTCGATCCGCTGCAGGATCTCGAGGTAGTCGTCGGCCCCCTCGAGCGTGGGCGCCGTGTCGCCGGCCCGGGCGGGCCAGCGGCGGGAGAACTCGCGCATGGCGGTGCGCATGTCCTCCTCGGCGCGGGAGGTGCGACGGGTGAGGTCCATCAGCTCCGCATCCAGGGTCGCGGAGGCGTCCTTGGTGACCTGGTCGATCGTGGACAGCACCAGGGTGGGGGCGATCGCGGCGAAGCGCTCGGCCAGCTCCTGCTCAACCTCGGGGTCGAGCGCGGACCCGGCGACCCGCTCGCGCGCCTCGGCAAGGCGCTCATCGGCCCGTTCCGCCTGCTCGGCGAGCTTGCCGGCGCTGCGCACGACCTCCAGCAGCTCCTCATCGCTGTCCGCGATGGACCGCTCGACCTCGTCGATCTGCTGGGCCAGCTCAGTGAGCGCGGAGGAGCCGTCCTCCGCGGCACGCACCATGTCACGCAGGTTCGCCACCCGGCGGGCCACCGACGCCGCATCGATGTCGTCCCAGGTGACGGCGCTGATCAGCTGGAGCGCGTAGAGGCGCTCCTGGCGCCGCTCCCGCTCACCCTCGACATCCTTGCGCCGGGCCTGGGCCTCGAAGAGCGCCTGCTCGGCCCGGGTGCGCTCGGACTCGAACACCGCCCGCTTGGCCCGGTTGTCGAAGCCGAGCACCCACTGGGAGCGGTCGTTGATCTGCCGGTCGGCGTTCTTCTCGTGCCGGGTGGAGGAATGCTTGATCTGTCCCGAGCGCAGCACCGCCCGGTTCAGGCGGGTGAACTCCTCGAGGTTCTCCGCGCAGGTGTAGTCCATGCGGGAGGCGATCTCCTGGGACAGCCACACATGGAACTCGCCGTCCTTGACGTCGAGCTTCGCGGCGAGGGAGCGCTCGTCGATGGTCTTCGCCGGGCGGCGCAGGTCGGTGTTGACCCGGTTGTAGGAGATCCGACGGCGCAGCCTCGTGCGGTCGATGACCGCGGCGACCTCTCGGTACACCCGGTCCGGGACCAGGATGGAGCGGGCCAGTCCGCGCAGCGCCTGCTCGGCCGCGGCGGTCCACTCCTCCTCTCCGGTGCGCACCTGCAGCAGCTCGGCGGCGAAGGGCAGCTCCGCGGGCGAGATGCCCACCTCGGCGGCGATGTGGTCGCGCAGGGCCACATCCTCGGAGTGGAGGTTCGAGGCGCGGGAGGTCAGGGAGGTGAGCTCCTCTCGGGTGCGGGCGAGGGTCTGACCGAGCTCGCGGACGGCCGCCTCGGCCTCCCAGCGGGCCGCGTCGGCGCCCTTCTCCTCCGTCTCGAGACTCTCCCGCAGCGCCAGGACCTCACGCTGCAGGGCCAGGAACATGTCCTCGCCCGCCGGGGTGCGCAGCTCGACGGTCGCCAGCTGGGAGGCGAACTCGGTGCCCCGCTCGCGCCGCCGCTCGCGTTCGACCTCGAGGCCCGCGATCTGCTGCTTCCAGTCGTCGATCTCCCCGCCGCCGGCGCGCTTGCGCTGCTCCTTGAGCTGGGCGAGATCGGAGCGGGCCTCGGTCACGTCCTGGCCGAGGCGGCGCTGCTGCGCGGCGAGCCGGTCGCGCTCGAGCTGGAGCCGGTCGGTCTCGTCCCCGAGCAGGCGCACCAGATGCTGGGCCGCGAAGACGTCGATATCGGCGCGGCGATCCACCAGCTCTCCGCCCCGGGAGCGCATCGCGGTCCAGTCCTCGTGGTTCCCGCGCAGGCCGCGCAGCAGATCCCGCTGCTCGCGGGCGGTCACCAGCGCCTCGTACACCTCGGAGAGGTTGTGGAAGTTCGCGAGCGCCTGATCCGCGAGGTCGAAGGTGCGCGGCGCATCGAGCATGTAGTCGCGCAGCAGCCCGTTGACGTCTCCGAGCTCCTTGGCGGACTGGATCTTGTGCAGCAGCCCCAGCGCCTTCTCGTCCGGGATCCCCAGCAGCTGGCTGAACGCCGCGCGGTACTCGCGGAACTGGCGGAAGGTCTGGGTACCCGGGTGCGCGGCCTCAAGGGCCTTGCCCTCGATCTGGGTGGAGACGAACTGGCGCAGGTCGGTGACGTCCAGCGGGGTCCGCGCGATGATGTAGAGGCTCTTGACGTCGGAGTCCGCGGAGTGCCCGGCGTGCAGCAGGAGCAGGCGTGAGAGCTGGACGGTGCCGCCCTGGCCGTCGCTGTAGCGCAGCGTGAGCACCGACAGGGTGGTCTTCTCCCGCAGCACTTCCTGGCTGAACTCCCCGGTGGCCTGGTCGTAGTGCATCGCCCAGGCGCCGCGCACATAGCTGGCCACGGTGCGGCGGTACTTCGAGCGCTGCGGCCCGGCGTCCGAGGCCGCGGCGTTGAACTGCAGGGTGCGGGGCGGGGTGAGCAGCGCGCTGATCGCATCCAGCAGGGTCGACTTCCCGGTGCCGGGACCGCCGGTGAGGAAGTAGCCCTTGGGGGAGATCTTCAGATCATGGGTGCCGTGGAAGGTCCCCCAGTTGGAGACCTGCACAGCCACCAGCCGCCACTGCCCCGGATGGGGATGGTCGGGATCGGTGGCCGTCCCGCCGGGCGCGGGCTCGGTCGGGACGCCGGGCAGGTCCAGTCCGTCCTGCTGCTGCGGGGTCACGGTCTCAGTCGTCGAAGGCACCCGGTCAGGGTACCGAGTCCGGGCGCCTTCCACATGCTCCCGCTCCAGGGCGTCGGCGGGCGGCGCTCAGGGACGCTCCCAGTGGGACGGGGTCGGGCCCAGGGGACGGGGTCGGGGCCTTCCCCCGCCCGCCTCAGTTCTCAGGACGGCCCTGGCGCCAGTAGCCCATGAAGGAGACCTGCTTGCGGTTCAGTCCGAGCTCGGAGACGAGATGGCGGCGGAGGGTCTTGATGACGCCCGCCTCACCGGCCAGCCACGCGTAGAACGCGCCGTGGCCGGTGGTGGTCTCCCACAGGATGGTGTCGTCGATGTCGACGTCCTCGAGCTCCGCAGGCTCCTCCCGCTCCGAGCCCCCGTCCTGCACCGCCGCGGGTCCGTAGGCCTCGGCATCACGGAAAGCCTGGGCGTTCTCGCTCATCAGGTCCCGCACCGCGGCGTCCAGCAGTTCACCGTGCGGTCGGTCCCCGCGCGCCAGCCAGGTGACCTGCACCCCGGAGCGGGTCAGCAGCTGCTGCTGGTCGCGGTGGTCGGGGACCTCGAGCAGCGCGTGGCCGCTGATCGAAGCGGGCAGCGCCTCGAGGATCGAACCGATCGCGGGCACTGCGGTCTCGTCCCCCACCAGCAAGATGGTGCGTGCGGTGCCGGGCCGGAACTCGATGCCGCCGTAGTCCGGACCCACCAGAGCCCGGTTCGGGCCGAGCAGGGAGATGGTGTCGCCCACGGCGGCGTCCTTCGCCCAGCGGGCGGCCACTCCGCTGCCGGGGATCGGCTCGGGCTCGAGGTGGAGGACGAAGTCGACGTCGATCTCCGGCAGTCCGGAGAGGTTCCCGGGATGGCCGGCGGCGCGCTGGTCCCGCACGGTGTAGGTGCGCATCCAGCCACGATCCTCCGCGTCGATCTGCAACCAGCGGCGATACCAGTCGGCGTGGGTCTCGGGGTCCAGCAGGGCACCGGGGCGCACCGAGGCGAAATGATCCGCGCTCGCGGCGGGACCGGGGATGATCAGCTTGATCCGCAGGTCCAGCGGGTGCGAGTTGGTTCCGAAGTGGGCGAGATCCACCCCGGTGAAGGTGAGGCGCACCAGGCTGGGGCCCAGTTCGCGGCGGGCGGCGACGGTCAGCTCGAAGGCGAGCATGCTGCTGTGCTCGGCGGCGAGCACCAGACGGTCCTCGGTGATGGTCTGCATCGGATTCTCCTGCTCGTCGTGGTCTGCGCCGTCGCCCTGGGGCGAGGTGCTCTGGTGGTTCTGGGTGCTCTGGTGATTCGGGTCTGCTGCGGTCGCGCCCGCCGCGGCGACCTCGCCGGTCACGCCGGGGGCGTCCTTGCCGCGGCCCAGCGGCAGCACCATGGGGGTGCCGGTGACGGGGTCGGGGATGATGCGGGCCTCGAGGGCGAACACCTCCCGCACCATCCGCTCGGTGATGACCTCCCCCGGGGTGCCCTCCGCGTAGATCTCCCCGTTCCTCACGGCCACCAGGTGGTCGGCGTAGCGGGCGGCGAGATGCAGATCGTGCAGCACGATGCCGACGGTGGTGCCGCGGTCGTGGTTGAGGTCGCGGACCACGTCGAGCACCTCGAGCTGGTGGGTCACGTCCAGGAAGGTGGTGGGCTCGTCCAACAGCAGCACCTCCGTCTGCTGGGCGAGCGCCATCGCGATCCACGCCCGCTGGCGCTGCCCGCCCGAGAGCTCCTCGAGGAGCCTGTCCTGGAGTTCGTCGGTGCGGGTGACGGCCAGGGCGCTGCGCACCGCGTCCTCGTCGGCCTCGCTCCACTGGGGGAACAGGCCCTGATGGGGATAGCGGCCCCGGGAGACCAGCTCGCGCACGGTCACACCGTCGGGCGCGATGGGGCTCTGGGGCAGCAGGCCGAGCCGGCGGGCGAGCTCCTTGCCGCGCAGGGCATGGAGATCCTTGCCGTCGAGCATCACACTGCCCGCCCGCGGGGGCAGCAGGCGGGACATGCCGCGCAGCAGCGTGGACTTCCCGCACCCGTTGGCGCCGACGATGATCGTCACCCTCCCTTCGGGCAGAGCGAGGCTGAGATCGTGCACGATGTCACGACGGTGATAGGCGAGGGTCAGGTTCTGTGCGTGGATCTGGGCCATCACGACGCGATCACCTTCCGTGTCCGGTGTTCGGGGTTCGGGTCAGCAGCCACAGCAGGAACGGGGCGCCGAGTGCTCCCGAGATCACGCCGGCCGGGAGCTCGACGCTGCCGAAGGCGTTCTGACCGATGATGTCTGCGAGCAGCACGATCGTCGCGCCCACCGCGGCGGCCATCGGGAAGCTCGGGCGGCCCGTGATCATCCGCGCCAGAGGCCCGGCGAGGAAGGCGACGAAGGACAGCGGCCCGGTGACCGCGACGGTCAGGGCGCAGAGGGTCACCGCGACCATGATCAGTGCGATCCGGGTGCGGGGGACGGCGAGGCCCAGCCCGGTGGCGGTCTCGTCGCCCAGCTGCAGGATCTGCAGCCGGGAGACCAGCAGCACCAGGGCGGGGATCAGCACCGCCAGCGCGAGGGCGAGCACCACGACCCGGTCCCAGGTGGAGGTGGAGAGCGAGCCGACCATCCAGTGCATGACGTCTCCCGCGGTCTGGGAGGAGATGCGGGTCATCAGGTAGGAGATCAGGGCGCTGAGCGCCGCGGCGACCCCGATGCCCACCAGCACGAAGCGGTTGTCGACAGCACCCGAGCCGCCGGGACGAGCCGCTCCGGAGACCAGCAGGATCAGCACCGAGGTCGCGAGCCCGCCCAGCAGCGCGAACCAGAACAGGGCGGTGCCCTGGGCCTGGAAGAAGGACAGGGCGATCACCGCTCCGGCCGAGGCGCCGAGCGTCACCCCGATCACGTCGGGGCTGGCCAGCGGATTGCGCAGCATGGTCTGGAAGACGGTGCCGGAGAGACCGAAGGCGACGCCCGCGAGCAGTGCGACCACAGCCGTGGGCAGGCGGTTCTCCCGCACGATGAAGGAGATCCCGGGGATCTCCTCCCCCAGGATCACCCGCAGCGCCTGGTCGGCGAAGATGAAGGGGGTCCCCACCAGCACGCGGACCACCACGAGGCCGGCCAGCACCACGGCGATCGCCAGGGGTCCGAGCAGGCGGCGCCGGCCGCGGGGCGCGTTCACAACCCCACCTGCCGACGGGTGCGGATGAGGACCACGAACACGGGCACGCCGATCAGGGCGGTCATGACCCCGACCTGCACTTCGGCGGGCGGGGCGATCACCCGGCCCACGACGTCGGCCACCAGGATCAGGACAGGTCCGGCGAGCAGGCACAGCGGGACGATCCGTCGGTAGTCACCGCCGACGGCGAGACGGGCGGCGTGCGGGACCACGAGGCCGAGGAATCCGATCGGCCCGGCGAGCGCCACGGCGCCTCCGCACAGCAGGATGATCGCGACGCCGAGGGCGAGGCGGGCTCGGCGCACGGGGACGCCCAGTCCGATCGCGGCCTCGTCTCCCAGGGCGAGCGCGTTCAGGGTGCTCGTCGCGAGCACCACGATGACGGCGCCGAGCAGCATGAAGCCGCCGACGGTCGCGACGTCGCCGAGGCTGCGCGCCCCCAGGGTCCCGACCTGCCAGAAGCGCATCCGGTCCAGGGACGCCTGGTCCAGCAGCACGAGCGCGTTGACCAGGGAGGCCAGGCCGGCGGTGAGCGCGGCACCGGCGAGGGCGAGCTTGACCGGGGTCGCCCCGTCCCGGCCGATCGAGGCGATCGAGTACACCAGCACCGTGCCCACCCCGGCACCGACGAAGGCGAGCACCATGAACTCGGTGACCTGGGAGATCGAGGCGATGTAGATCCCGAGCACCACGGCCGCGGAGGCCCCGGCGTTCAGGCCCAGGATGCCGGGATCCGCGAGCGGGTTGCGGGTCATGCCCTGCATCGCGGCACCCGCCACGGCGAGCGCCGCCCCGACCGCGATCCCGGCGACGGTGCGCTGCAGGCGGGAATGGACCACGACGTGGTCCGCCAGGCTGCCGTCGTAGGCCGTCAGCGACTGCCAGACGACGGCGGGGGCCACCGTGCGGGCACCGACCGCGAGGGAGAGCGCGACCGCGAGCAGCAGGGCCAGGAGCCCGCCCCCCAGCGCGAGCACGGTGGCACGGTGCGGTCCCGCCCGGTGCATGCTGCGCACCCTCAGGGCCCTCGGCGCAGTGTCCACGGGGACCGGCTCCGCTGCTGTTCTCGTCCTGATCAGTTCGTCGACGCCTCGGCGGCCTCGATCACCGAGGGCACGAAGTTCTCGATCGCCCAGGGCAGGCTGAGCGCGCTCGCGGCGGAGACCGAGAGGGTCAGGTGGTCGTCCGCGCTGAGCACCAGCCCGCCGCCGGAGACTGCAGGGATCTGTGCGAACAGGTCGTTGTCCTGGAAGGACTGGACGGTGTCCCCGGCGGAGGCCCAGGTGTAGAAGATGTCGGAGACGAGCTCGTCGGCGCGTTCCGCGGACCACTCCATGAAGAACTCGTTCTCGTCCTCGGTGTTCTCGGTGATCACCTCTGCCTGGGTCATGCCCAGCGCGGTGAAGAACCGCGGGCGGGTGTCCCCACCGGTGTACAGGCTGATCGTGTTGTCCGCCAGGCCGAGCGTGCCGGCGATGAAGGTGGACTCCGCGACGGCAGGATTCTCCTCGCCGACCGCCGCGAGCTCTCCCTGGAGCCGGGAGATGACCGACTCGGCGTCCGCGCTGCGCCCGGTGGCCTGGCCGACTGCGGTCAGCACGTCCTCCCAGGCGGCGGTGTAGTTCGCGGCGAGGGGGCCGATGGTGGGCGCGATCTTCGTGAGCTGGTCGTAGTCCTCCTGGGTGAGCCCGGAGTAGGCGGCGACGATCAGGTCGGGGGTGAGGGCGGCCATCTCGTCGAGGTTCACGCCGTCCGCCTCGGAGTACATGGTGGGGGCGCTCCCGCTGTCCCAGCCGGCCCCGAGCTCCTCGAGCTTCGCATCGATCCAGTCGGTGGAGGAGCTGTCGTTCCCGCCCCACTCCACCAGCGGCATGCCGACAGGCACGATGTCCAGGGCGAGCAGGCTGTCGGCGTTGACCCAGGAGACGGTCACGATGCGCTGCGGGACGGCCGAGATCTCCGTCTCGCCGTAGAGGTGCGAGATCGTCACGGGGAAGGCGCCGTCGGCCGCGTCGGTGGAACCGCCGCCGTCGGAGGCGTTCGAGAGCGCGCCACCCGTCTCCCCGGAGCAGGAGGCGAGGGTCGGGACGGCCAGCAGGGACAGTGCGACGAGTGCACGGCGTGAGAGCTTCACAGAAGGGGCCTCTCGAGGTGGGACCACCGGATATCGATGGTTAGGGAAGCCTCACCATATTGCGCAAGATCGGCGGTGCGCAATTCTCGGGCGCCGCCCTGCCCTCCGCTCAGGCGTGAGCAGCCCTCCCTATGGGACGCAGGTCACGCTCACCGTTCCGAGCGCCCCCCGAAGGGCTCCCCTCCGCCGCCGGGCCGGACGGCTCCGCGGCGCGGGCTGCACGGGCCCTCGCCGCGACTCGCCCGACAGGCCCACCGACCGAAGGGTCAGGCCCCGTCGTCGGCGGCCTCGTCCTCGGCGACGTCCTGAGGATCCTCGAGGCCGCTCACCCCTGCCTCGCGGTACAGGGCGATGAACTCCCGCGCGGTGTCGGGACCGATCATCAGGCGCAGCACCGGGGAGACCTCGTAGTCGTCCCCCTGCTCGTCCAGCAGACCCGTGCGCTGAACCTTCGCGATCGAAGCCCGGACCTCCTTCGCGAAGCCCGCCTCGTCGGTGGAGGTGGTGCGGCGGTAGGCGGCCAGCGCCTGCTGCAGCTCCGCCTCGGAGACGACGGTGCGCTGCCCCCGCGAGGACTGGGTCAGCAGCATCTGGCGCAGCACCAGCAGAAGCACCGAGTCCAGGCGATTCATGCCGGTCAGGCGGCGCAGCAGCTTGGGTGCGTCGGGATCCTCCTCGCTCTGACGCACGAAGGCGACCTGGGCGTCGTCGTCCACGATCAGCTCGAGGAAGAGGTCCGCCAGCCGCGCCTCGATCGCGGCGCGGTCCCGCAGCAGCTGGGCATAGCGGGCGGGATCCCGCCGACCGTCCAGGAAGGGCCCCTGCAGCAGGTGCACGAGGACCCGTCGGGAGTCATCCACCAGGGCGGTGCCGGGTGCGGAAGGGCTGCCACCGTCGGCCTGGGAGAGGTCGTCGGCATCGGGGCGGGGTACGGAGCTGCTCACGACCACCTACCTTACCGGGGCGGGATTCGTCGACTCCGCACCTCCCGCCGCGGGCAGTCGGCGGGAAATGCACCCACTGCGGGCCCATATCTGGTGCAATCGGGGTACACGCTGGAAGACCTCCGTGCATCCGTGCGGAGGAATCGACCGCAAGGAGCCGACCATGGAACTGTCCACGCCCGTCATCATCGGGATCGTCGTGCTGGCGATCATTCTCGTGATCGTGCTGATCGCGGTGGGAGTGATGGCCTCGAAGCGGCGCAAGGCGAAGCAGCAGGAGGAGGACCGCCGACGCGCCGCGCAGCTGCGGGAAGAGGCCTCGACGCAGGAGCAGGCGGTCCAGGAGCGCGACCTGGAGGTGCGCGAGACCGAGCTCGAGGCCGACCGCGCACGGCTGGAGGCCGAGCGCAAGTCCAAGGAGGCCGAGCAGGAGCAGCTGGCCGCCGAACGCCGCCGTGCGGAGGTGGAGCGCGAGCGCGCCGAGGTCGATCAGCAGCGCAGCACCGTGCAGGAGCGCCGCGCCGAAGCGGACCGTCTTGATCCCGACACCGCCGACGACGCGCCCCGCGAGTCTCGCACCGGGCGAGACGGCCACGAAAGTCACGACAGTCACGACAGTCACGACAGTCACGACAGTCACGACAGTCATGACCGCCATGACCGCCACGGTTCCGGAGACGCAGCAGAGGGCGCTGCGGGAGCAGGCGTCGTCGGGGCCGGTGCTGCCGGTGCGGGAGCCGCTGGCCGCGAGGACAGCGCTGCGGGCGAGGACACCGACACCCGCGATAAGGGCCATGGTCGCCGTGCTGCTCGGCCCGCTCATGAGGAGCCGCTGACCGGCGATGCGCCGGATCGCACGCCGGGTGCGGCATCGACCACGGACGATGCCGCGGTGCGCGAGAACCGGACCGACGCCGATCACCGGACCCAGTCCGGACCCGGCACCGGTGCCGCTGCAGGGGCAGGCACAGCTGCCGCGGCGGGCACTGCGGCAGGTGCCGGCACTTCCTCCGGAGCCCACACAGTCGGCCATGATGGCCGCCAGCCGGCTTCCGATGGCGGTTTCGGCCGCCCCTCCACCGACGACCGCGTCGCCCAGCACTCCGAGATGTCTCGCACGGAGCACCAGGAGCAGGGGGCTGCCCCGCAGCAGCACGGGGACGAGCAGGACCCGTTCTTCCAGCAGCAGCAGGGGCTGCAGGAGCAGAACGGTGAGCTGCCGCCGAAGGCACCGGAGCACGGCGACCCGATCGACGGCCCGCTGCAGGATGGCCCTGCGGAGGATGGCACGCACCGCGGCTGAGCACCGCGAGCACTGAGCCTGCCGCGTGCAGCCTCAGCCCACCGACAGCGGCCCGGGCACCTCTTCTCGAGGTCCCGGGCCGCTGTCGATCGTGGCGCCCGTGCCAGACTGACGTCCATGTCCACCGGTCCCCCGCGCACCCGCATGGATGACATCACCGTCGAGCGGGTGCTGCGCGTGGTCGAGTCGATCCCGGTCGGGCAGGTCGCGGCCTACGGCGAGGTCGGCGCGATCGTCGGCGTCGGCCCCCGCCTGGTGGGTCGCATCATGCGCACGTGGGGCTCCGGGGTGCCCTGGTGGCGGGTCACCAGCGCCTCCGGTGACCATCCTCTGCTGGCCCGGGCCCTCCCCTATTGGACGTCCGAGGGCATCGCGGTGGCACCGCATGGACGCGGCTGCCGGATGGCGGAGTTCGGCACGGACCTGGAAGAGCTGCGGGAACGGTCCCGCACCCGCCTCACGGAGCTCGACGAGACCTGATCACCGCTCGCCGGGACGCCCGCCCGGGTCACTCGACCGGGACGTCACCCAGGAAGTAGAACGCGGGCACCTTCGCTGCGTAGTCGTTACCGTCCAGCTCGCGCCAGCTGACGATCTCGGTGGAGCCCTCTCGCTCCTGCGCATGCTGGGTGGCCAGGAACATCAGGCCGATCACGCTGGCGAGCCCCTGATCGGCGGGCTTGGCACGCAGGATGTCGCCGATCGATGCCTGGCCGCTGACGCCGCGCACCTCGTTGATGTCGCCGGTGAGACCCACGATGTCGATGTCGTGGGTGCGCACGAGGTCGGCGAGCACCTCGACGCTGAGGGAGGTGGCGTCGTGCACCTCGGCCTCGGCGGGAGCGCCGGGGTCGGTGGGGTCCTTGAGCCGGTGCTGGGACACGGAGGTCATCAGCACCCGCGAGAGGTCCAGCTCGAGCAGGAAGGGGGCGCGGGTGGGCACCTCGTCCTTCTGCGCGAGTGCGATCCCCTGCGCCTCCTGGAGCGCCTCGAGCATCACCCGGTGCTGACGGAAGTCCTGCGAGCGCACGAATCGGGCGAGGGAGCGGTACAGCTCCGTCTTGACGTCCAGCACCTCCTGCGCGGGGTCGTAGAGGTCGCTGAACACGTTGGCGAGCCGCTCGCGCTCGTCGCGCGCCAGCGAGCGGGAGAAGTCGCGCTCGAGCAGCCGATCCACCAGCTCCTGGGCGGTGCGGGTCTGGACCGGATCGTTGAGCATCCGGAAGAAGGCGGTGAAGGTGCGTCCCACGGAGGACTGGCCGAGCAGGTCGTCGCCCGCCAGGAGCTGCTCGAGGATCTCGCCGCGCGAGCCCTCCGGGGAGAGGATCTGCTCCCGCAGCCGCAGATCGACGGCGCGCAGATCCTCCCGGTACTGGAGGAAGTCGCCGGAGAGCTCCGCAGCGATCTGCAGGATGTCGCGCAGCCGGTCCCCCGAAGCCTCGGGGCTCGGCAGCATCAGCTCGCCCTCGGCGAGGTCCCGGATCTCGGCCTCGATCCGCTCACGGCGGCGCTGGAGATCCGCGAGGCGCACGTCCCGGTCGGTCTCGGTCTCCTGCGCGAGGCGCTCGAACTGCTGGACCACCAGCTGCAGGCGCGACTCGGTGGTCGTGGGCCGGTGCTCCTCGAGAGAGGCGATGAACTGGATCGCATCGATCGTCGCCGGGGACGGCTCGAAGGTGGTCTCGGTGCGCTGCGGATCATCGCGGCGGGTCAGATAGCCCTCGCGCACCCAGCCGTCCACGTACTCCGCAGCGGTGCGACCGCCGCGGCTCTCGACCGCGAGGTCCTCCAGCTCCGCCGTCTCCGGGCTCTCGTCGTCAGGCTCGTCGTGGAGCAGGGCGAGGTGCGCGCCGACGCGGGCGATCAGCTCGCTGCGCGGGAGCCGACGGTCCCCAGCAGGGAAGGTGGACTGCAGGATCGCCAGGACGGCAGGCGCCTTGGTGGCCGCGAGCAGCCGCCAGGTGCTGGCCCGGCGCAGCTGCTCGTAGGCCTCTTTGCGCGCGGACACGGCGTCGCTGTGGCGGTCGGTCCACCGGTTCGGCTCAGTCGTGGTCACGAGGGGAGAGTCTAGCGTCGCCCGCGCGGGCGTCCCGTGGGTCCCCGCCGCACCGACAACGCTCACCCCTTCACGGAGCCGGACATGAGCCCGGCGAGGAAATAGCGCGAGAGCAGGATGTAGACGAGCAGGGTGGGCAGGGAGGCCAGCAGCGCGCCGGCCATCGAGACGCCGTAGTTGGTCAGCAGCGCACCGTTGGCGAGGTTGTTCAGCGCCAGGGTGACGGGTCCGTTGGCCGCGCTCGAGAAGAACACCGCGAACAGGAAGTCGTTCCAGGCGTTGGTGAACTGCCAGATCAGCACCACGGCGAAGCCGGGCACCGCGATCGGCAGCGCCACCGACCAGAAGGTGCGCAGCATGCCCGCACCGTCGACCTTCGAGGCCTCCATGAGCTCCTCGGGCACGGTCTCGAAGTAGTTGCGGAAGATCAGGGTGCAGATGGGGATGCCGAACACCACGTGGAGCACGATCAGCGAGGGGATCCCGTAGGGGACCTGGACGGCGAGCATCAGCTCGAGCAGCGGGATCATCACCGCCTGGTAGGGCAGGAACATCCCGAACAGGATCAGGGTGAAGACGATGTCCGCCCCGGGGAACCGCCAGCGCGAGAGCACGAAGCCGTTCAGGCAGCCCAGGCCCGCGGAGATGATCGTGGAGGGGACCACCATCGCCACCGAGCGCCCGATCGACGGGGCGAGCTGGTCCCAGGCCGCCTTCCAGTTGTCCAGGGTCCAGCCGGCGGGCAGCAGCCAGGCGCGGGCCGGGGTCGCATCGCCCACGCCCTTGAAGCTGGTGATGAACAGGACATACACCGGGATCATCACGAACAGGAGCCCGATCAGCAGCAGCAGGTAGCGCAGGGTGCGGGCGACGGTGTATTTCGAGGGCCGGCGCGGTCCGCCCCCGGTGGGGGCGGCGTCGTCCCCCGCACCGGGGCCGGGAGTCCCGGAGGGGGCGGAGAGGTGCGCGGCGGCGGTCATCGGCGGGACTCCCGGTACTGGTGGATCAGGTAGGGCACGATCAGCACGGCCACCACGGCGAGCAGGATCGTGCCCACCGCGGCGGAGTTGGCGTAGTCGTAGCTGGACTTGAACAGGAACATGTCCACGGCCGGCACCTTGGTCTGGTAGTTCGCCGGCTTCGAGATGGACATGATCAGGTCGAAGGACTTCAGCGACATGTGCGCGATGATCACCAGGGCGCTCATCACGACCGGGGTCAGCTGCGGGAAGATCACGAGCCGGTACATCTGGAGCTCGGTCGCCCCATCCATCCGCGCGGCCTCCCGGAGCTCATCGGGCACGCCGCGGAAGCCGGCCAGGAAAAGTGCCATCACATAGCCGGAGAGCTGCCAGACGGCGGGCAGGGCGATCGCGAGGATGCCGAAGGTGATGTTGTTCCACCAGGGGTTCTGCAGGAAGTCCAGGCCCACCATCTGGAACAGACGGTTCAGGCCCGAAGCGCTGTCCCCCTGGTTCGAGTTCAGCAGCCAGCGCCACACCACACCGGAGGCGACGAAGGAGATCGCCATCGGGAACAGGTAGACGGTCTGGAAGAAGCGTCCCCCGGGCAGCGGCCGCTCCAGCAGCCAGGCCCAGAGGAAGCCCATCACCATCGCGCCGATCAGGAAGGCGGCGGTGAACAGCAGCAGGTTCGCCATGGAGTGGCGGAACGCCTCGGTGGCGAACAGACCGATGTAGTTCTCCAGACCCACGACGCTGATCGGCTCACGACCATTGGCCTGTGCGGCGGAGTGGTTGTCCGTCATGGACATCCACAGGTTCTGGCCCATCAGGCCGTAGATGAACACACCGACGAGGATCAGCGACGGGGAGATGAGAAGGAGGGGCGGGCCGAATCGGCGCAGCTTTCCAGACACGAAGACCTCTGCAGAGGAGGAGACGGGGAGCACCGCCGGCACCGCGGAGGAGCGCGGCGCCGGCGGTGCGGCGGAGATCAGGCCTGGTTCTCGGCGGCGATATCCGTCAGGGCCTGCTGGTACGCGGCCAGATCGGTGGCCCCGGCAGTGAACTGGCTGGTCGCATCCGAGATCGCGTTCAGCCAACCGACGGAGGTCGCCGCGCCATGGGCGATCGACGAGCAGATCTCGTCCTCCGCGAAGGAGGTGACCGCGGTCTGCTGGTACTCCGGGAACTCGGCGGTGTCGACGTCGGTGCGGGCCGGGATCGAGCCCTTCGCGAGGTTGAAGGCCAGCTGCCCGTCGGGCGAGGAGATGGTGTCCAGCCAGGCCTTGGTGCCCTCGGGGTTGGGCGCCCCCTCGGGCAGGGTGAAGGAGTCGGCGAGGAAGCCGAAGATCTTGTCGGCTCCCGGCAGCTCGAAGTAGACGTAGCCCTCCTGCGGGGCGAGGCCCGCCTCGTCGAAGGCGGCGACCGCCCAGTCGCCCATCACGTTGTAGGCGGCGGTGCCGTCGATCAGCTGCTGGGTGGCGTCGGGCCAGTCCAGGCCGTCACGGTCGGTGTTGGTGTGCCCGATCATGGTCTCGAAGTGCGTCAGGGCGGTGGTGACCTCCGCCGAGTCCCAGCCGGTGGAGCCGTCGAACAGCCCGTTGTAGCCGGCGGCGCCCAGATCGGCCATGAGGATCGCCTCGAGCAGGTTCACCTGGGTCCAGGCGGCGCCCACCGACAGCGGCGTCACCCCGGCGGCGGCGAGGGTGTCCAGCTGCTCGAGGAACTCGTCCACCGAGGCCGGCGGGGTGGCGGGGTCGATCCCGGCGTCGGTGAGCACGGCAGCGGAGCCCCACACCACGTTCGAGCGGTGGATGTTCGAGGGCACCGAGTAGATCGCGCCGTCGGCGGTGAGGCGTTCGAGGAGGGACTCCGGGAAGGCTTCGCGCAGGCCCAGCTCGTCGTAGATGTCCGAGACGTCGACGATCTGGCCGGCGTCGATGTAGTCGTTGAGCTCCGCGCCCGCATGGGCCTGGAAGGTGTCCGGCGGATCCCCGGCCTGCAGGCGGGACTGCAGCATGTCCTTGGCCGCGGAGCCCGCGCCGCCGGCGACCGCACCGTTGACGAACTCGATGTCGGGATGCTGCTCGACGAACACCTCCACGAGCGCGTCGAGCCCGGCCTTCTCCGAGCCCGCTGCCCACCAGGTGAACACCTCCACGGAGTCGCCGCCGCCGTCACCGCCGCCAGAACCGTCGGATCCACCGCAGGCGACGAGGCCGACGGCGGCGAGCGTGCCGCTCGTGAGGTAGAGGAAGTTCCTGCGTCGCATGAGTTCTCCTTTGAACGAACGATGACGGCGGGCTCTGCGCCAGGCACTCCATGCCCCGGCGAGAGCGTCGCTGAATCGGACAGTACTCCAGCCGAGCACCGGCTTCGGGGCGCACGGCTCACGGATTGACAACGAAGTCGGACCGGTGACCGCAGCCGTCGAGCCTTCCGGTCGCGACGCTCTGGGCCGGCGGGAAGAAGGACGCCCGTCCCGCACGTCGCGAGAGATCCGGATACACTGTGCCGTGAACGTTCACGAACCCGGTCTGCAGTCCCTCTGACCGGCCTCGAGTCCAGGAGACGCCTCACCGATGAGCACCCCGCTGCCTTCCACCGCCCACTCAGCCCACTCAGCCCGCGCCGACAGCCCCGCCCGCGCCGACCGCTGGTGGGAGGATCTGCCCGCCGGCCGGAACCGGCTGCGCGGCCGCGCCCATCTGCACACCGATGCCCCGGAGCTGAGCCTCGACGGGACCTGGGAGTTCCGCTACGGCTCCCGGGCGGACGGCTCCGACCTCGGAGAGCCCACCGAGATCGAGGTGCCGGGTCTGTGGCAGCTGCAGGGTCACGGCGCCCCGCAGTACACCAACGTCATCTACCCGATCCCGCGGGACCTCCCGTATGTGCCCGACGAGAACCCCACCGGGCACTACTCCCGCACTCTCACGATCCCCGCCGACTGGGCCGAGCAGCTGGCCGCCGGTGCGCGTGTGCTCCTGCGCTTCCAGGGTGTGGACTCCGCGGCGAAGGTCTGGATCGACGGGGTCGAGATCGGCGTGACCGCCGGCTCCCGCCTCACCCAGGAGTTCGACGTCACCGACGCCCTCGCCTCCCCCGCTGAGCAGGGCGAGCACCACGAGCATCTCCTCGAGGTGCGGGTGGTGCAGTGGTCGGTGAACACCTATGTCGAGGACCAGGACATGTGGTGGGCCTCCGGCATCTTCCGCAGCGTGGACCTGCTGCTGCGCCCCGTCGGCGGGATCCATGATCTGGTCACCGTCGCGGACTTCGACCCGGAGACGGGCCGGGGCACCCTGAGCGCGACCGCCTTCGATGCGGAGGGCGCCGAGGTGGTGGCGACCCTCGAGGTCCCCGCGCTCCGTCACTGCGCCGCCACCGGCGTGGACCCCCTCACCGTGGGCGAGGTGCGGCCGTGGTCCGCCGAGGACCCGCATCTGTACGACGTCACCGTGCACACTCCGACCGAGACGGTCTCACTGCGCCTGGGCTTCCGCCGCGTCGAGGTGGACGGGGAGATCTTCCGGATCAACGGCGAGCGGATCGTGTTCCGCGGCGTGAACCGCCACGAGGCGGATCCGATCGTCGGCCGCGCCCAGCAGCTGGAGAACCAGGATCTCGACGTCGCGCTGATGAAGCAGCACAACCTCAACGCCGTGCGCACCTCCCATTACCCGCCCCACCAGCGCTTCCTCGAGGTGTGCGATGAGGCAGGGCTGTATGTCATCTGCGAGGGCGATTTCGAGACCCACGGCTTCCACGCCGATTCCACCTGGGGCGAGGACGGCACCGGAGCGGCCGAGGGCCCGGCGCAGAATCCGCTGTTCGAGGAGTCCCTCGTGGAGCGTTCGGAGCGGTTCGTGCGGCGCGACCGCAACCACGCCTCGATCATCATGTGGTCGATCGGCAACGAGGCCGCCAGCGGTCCGGTGACCGAGGCGATGGTCGCCGCCGTGCGGGAGACCGATGCCACCCGTCCGGTGATCTACGAGCAGGACTACGCCGCGGAGTACGTGGACGTGTTCTCGCTGATGTACTCCACAGTCGAGGAGTCCGAGCAGATCGGGAAGCGGGAGCTGTCCGCCGAGTACCAGGACAAGCTCACCTCGATGCTGCGCGGCTTCGCGCTGGACGTTCCGGACGGTCATTTCGCGGAGCCGCCGGCGCTGTCGAAGCCGTTCCTGTGGATCGAGTACGCCCATGCGATGGGCAACGGCGCGGGCTCCCTCAAGGAATACATGGAGCTCACCGAGCGCTATCCGGCGCTGCACGGCGGATTCATCTGGGAGTGGATCGACCACGGCCTGAAGACCACGGACGCCGAGGGCAACGAGATCTTCGGCTACGGCGGCGACTTCGGTGAGCGCCTGCACGACGGCAACTTCGTGGCCGACGGGCTGGTGCTTCCCGATCGCACTCCCTCCCCGGCCCTGCTCGATGCCAAGCACCACTACTCCCCCGTCGGCCTCGCCGTGAGCCCCGGCGTCGTGCGGATCACCAACCGCCATGCCTTCTCGGACCTCTCCGGCCTGCGCGCCGAGGTGTCCCTGGATGCCCAGGCGACCTGGCAGGAGCTCGAGCTGCCGCAGATCGCCCCGGGTGAGAGCACCGAGGTGCCCCTGCCGGCGCACGCCGGAGCGAGCACCACGGTGCGACTCACCACGCGTGAGGCGCAGGGTCCGGTGCCGGCCGGACACCTGATCGTCGCCGCGGATCACGTGGACGCCGAGCGTCTCCAGGCCGCACACGCACCGTCGGCGCGGACGCCACTGGCCCCGCAGCAGGGCGAGGACGGCTCCTGGACCCTCGGCCCGGCCCGCTTCGATGACCTGGGCCGCCTGGTCGGGCTCGGCGAGCTGGGGATCGAGCAGGCGGGGGCGGATCTGTATCGCGCCCCGGTGGACAACGAGCGTGCCCGCACCCGCGCCCCGCTCGAGGCCCGATGGAAGCGGATCGGCCTCGATGTCGCCCGACGCCGCCTGGTCCACATCGCACCGGATCCGAGCGATGGCGTCACCCTGGTGGTGCGCAGCCGGATCGGACTGGACGGCTCGGCCCTCGGAGCCGACGTCACCGAGCGCTGGCGCGGCGATGCGGACGGCCTCGACGTGGACGTGACCGTCACCCCGTCGGCCTTCTGGCCGGAGGATCTGCCGCTGCCGCGGATCGGCTGGACCTTCGCCCTGCCGTCGGCTCCCGACCAGGTGGAGTACGAGGGCTTCGGCCCGCACGAGTCCTATCCGGACACGGGCGGCGGCACCACCTTCGGCCACTGGTCCTCCTCTGTCGCAGAGCTGCAGGTGCCCTATGTGTTCCCGCAGGAGAACGGGAACCGGGCCGGAGTGGTCCGCGCGACCCTGAGCGGCGGCCCGCAGGGGCTCGAGCTGCACGCCCCGGAGGGGCTCGGGCTCGCGGTGCGTCCCTGGTCCACGGCCGAGCTCGACGCTCGGGCGCACGACGGGGCGCTGCGTCCCGACGGCCGCACCTGGGTGACGCTCTCGGCGGCGCTGCACGGGGTCGGCTCGGCGGCCTGCGGTCCGGAGCCGCTGCCCCGGTACGTGCTCTCCGCTCGCCAGGAGAGCTTCCGGTTCCGCCTCGCGCCCGTGCCTGCCTGAGATCGCAACCACTCTGCGACCTCCCTGTCACCTCTTCGCCTCCTCCCTCGCTGCGGCGACCGATAGCCTGGGAGGGGCGTCGCCGTGACGTCGCGACGATGCACCATCGAGGGAGACGCATGACTCAGGGGTACGGACCGGACCACGGACAGCAGGGGCAGCAGCCCCAGTGGGGGCAGGGCGAGCAGAACCCGCCGCCCGCACCGCAGCCGCCGCAGCAGCCGCAGTGGGGGGCGCCCGAGCAGGCTCCCCCCGCCCAGCCGCAATGGGGACAGCCCTCCCCGCAGAGCGCACCGCAGTTCGGCTCACCGGCGGGCTCTCCCTCGCAGCCGCAGTGGGGACAGCCCTCCCCCGCCGCCGCACCGGGCGCCTACCAGGGTGCCGGCTACCCCGGAGCGGCGGGAGCCTCCGGTCCTGCTGGCTCCACCGGTCCGGCGTCGAAGGTCGCGAAGCTGGTCCAGTGGATGTTCTACGCGACCCTTGCCGTGATCGCGGTGCGCCTGATCGGCAATGTGATCGTCTTCGCCGTCCAGTTCGCCGGCGGAGCCGCCGGCTCGGAAGGGCTCGTCGGGGCGGGTGGCCTCCTCGGCATCCTGGTCATGCTGGTGAACGGCCTGGCCACCCTGGCTCTGCTGGTCCTGGCCGTGATGGTGATCGTCCAGGCCTCCGGCCGCGGGAGGACCGGCGCGATCATCATCATCGCCACCGTGGTCGTCTCCGTGATCACCTACTGGATCCTGTACGGGATCCTCCTCGCGATCCTCGCCAGCGCGACCGACCTCTCCACGATCGGCCTGATGTCCATCGTGTACCTGATCGCCGAGATCATCCGCGTGCTGATCGTCTTCGCCGTCCTGATCGTCGGCGCTCTGATGTCCCGCCGCTGGGCGACGCAGAACGCCTGACCACGCCCGACCCGCGACTGACCGACGCCCCGGACCTCTGAGGTCCGGGGCGTCTCGCGTCCTCAGACGGCTCCTTCTTCGTCGACAGTTCTCCGTCCACAGTTCTCCGTCCACCGCACCGCGACGAAGAAGCTCTCCGCCTGAGGGCAGTCATGCGGAGGGCTCGAGCAGCAGGCTCTTCCCGTCCACGGTGACCAGCGCCCTCCCGCCGCCGACGGGATGCACGCTGCTCACCTCCTCCGCCACAGTCGCCTCGACGGTGATCTCGCCGCTCGTCGCATCGATCACCCGCAGCCGCTGCGCTCCGCGCGGGTCCAGCGGTGATCTCCGTACCACCGGGTCCAGCACCACAGCGGTGCCTGCGACGAGGCGCCCGCGCACCGCGGCATCCGGGGACGAGAGCGGCAGGGTCCAGGTGTTCGCCCCGGTCGCGGTCTCATAGGCCACCAGCTGCCCCGACGCGTTCGCGACGACCATCGCCCGGCCGTCGATCCCGATCCGGGCGGTGAACGCTTCGGCCTGTGCCACGCCGTCGGCACCGGGTGCGGTCCATGGCGCCCGCTGCTCGGAGGCGACGATCTCGCCGACGGTCTCGGCCCCCGCCTCGATGCCGGTGGCCAGCACCCTGCCCTGGTCGATCCGCACCGACCAGTCGCCGGCGGGGGACGCCGCCGACTCCCACAGCACCGCGCCGTCCTGGTGGGCGGTCGCGGTGAGCGCGCCCTCCTCGCCGGAGCAGACGGTGAGCACCAGCGGGACCTCCCGCAGCGGGTCCTGCGGATGCGGTGACGGCCCGGTCGCAGCGATGCGGCAGTCGTCCTCGGGGCCCGCCAGGATGCGGCCGACGGGGAAGCCGGTGGCGGGGTCGAGCTGGACCCAGCCCTGAGCGGGATCGAAGCGCAGCGGCACCGCCGGGAGCACCCCCGTGGCGCGCGCGGCGTCCAGCAGGCCGGGGTGGGCGTCTGCCTGGGCGGGCATCTCCACGCCGAACGGATCGGCACCACGGGTCTGTTCGGCATCGAGGAGGGTCCACAGGGCAGCCTCGGGGTCGCTGAGGTCGTAGCCGCTGAGCCGGCAGAGCCCGTCCGTGCAGTGGCGCAGCACGAGGAGGTCGCCGGTCAGGGCGAGCGGGGTGCCCTCGAAGGTCTGTGCGGGGAAGTCTCCGTCCGGGGCGGAAGCGGTGGGGTCGAGCAGGAGCACCTCGGTGGCCGTCCCGGTGGCGCGGATCAGCCGGGTGCCGTCGGCGGAGAGGGAGAGCACGTCGTCCGGGAGCGCCTCGACGCTGCGGGCTCGGTTCTCGTCCAGCAGCTGGGCGCCGCCGTCCGCTCGGCGCACGAGCACGGGCGTGCCGGGCTCCGGCAGGGAGTGCACGGTGTCGCCGTCGTCGAGGGCGTCGAGGGTCACCGTGACGAGGGACTGCTCCGAGAGCGGCTCCAGGCGGGTGGCGAGCACAGCCGGCACAGTGAGTGCGAGCGCCAGGCCCAGAGCCGTGCCGCTGGCGAGCAAGGCCCGCGGGCGGGAACGGAGGTGGGTCCCGACCAGGGCGAGCAGGGCCGCTCCGGCTCCCAGTCCGGCGAGGATGCCCGCTGCCAGGCGCAGCGCGCCGAGCAGGAAGTGCTCCCCGAGCAGCGCGCAGATCCCCGCCACGGCGAGCAGCACCACCGCGACCCCGAGGGCTGTCGTGGTGTCGACACCCGCGTCCTCGTCGGTCCCTGCACCTGCCCCTGCGCCCGTCCCTGTGCCGTCAGCCAGCAGCGGGCCGGACTCCCCTGCCACGCTGTCCGCGGTCGGGCCCTGCTCCGCCGGACCCTCGGCGTCGGGCTGCGGAGCCCAGGGCGACTGCGCGCTCATCGCCCGCTCACCGTCGGCCCGCTCACCGCGGAGAGCCGTAGTACGCGCCGGTCGTCTCCTCCCGCAGGGCATCGAAGTCACCGGAGCGGAGGGAGTCTCGGATCCGGTCCACCAGGCGCACCACGAAGCGTTCGTTGTGGATCGTGCACAGAGTCGAGGAGAGCATCTCCTTGGCCCGGAACAGGTGATGGACATAGGCCGCGGTGTAGTGGGTGCAGGTGTAGCAGTCGCAGCCCTCATCGATCGGGGCGAACCGGCGGCGGTACTTCGCACCGGTGAGGTTCACCCGGCCGGTGGCGGTGTAGACCGCGCTGTTGCGTGCCACCCGCGACGGGGAGACGCAGTCGAAGGTGTCGGCGCCGGCGGCGATCGCGACGAAGAGGTCGTCGACCTCGCTGATGCCCAGCAGGTGGCGCGGCTTCGCCTCGGGCAGCTCGTCGGTGACCCAGCCGACGATCGTGCCCAGGTTCTCCTTCTCGAGCGCCCCGCCGATGCCGAAGCCGTCGAAGGACCAGCCTTCCACGTCCATCGCCCCGAGGTCGCGGGAGGCCTGGCGGCGCAGGTCCTCGTACTGGGCGCCCTGGATCACGCCCCACAGCTGCTGGTAGGGGCGGTGGGTGCGCTCGGCGGTGAGGCGGGCGTGCTCGGCGAGGCAGCGGATCGCCCACAGCCGGGTGCGCTCGAGCGCCCGCTCCTGGTAGCCCCGGGAGTTCATCAGGGTGGTCAGCTCGTCGAAGGCGAACATGATGTCCGCGCCCAGCCCGTGCTGGATCTGCATCGAGATCTCGGGGGTGAAGCGGTGCTCGTCGCCGTTGATGAAGGAGCGGAACGTGACACCGTCGTCATCGACGTGAGCCAGGCGGTCCTTGCCCTCGGCGACGTCGTCATCCTCGCCCGAGGAGGTGCGCGCCTTCTCGCCGCCGGAGAACTCGCTCGAGAGCACCTTCTTGAACCCGGCGCCGAGGCTCATCACCTGGAAGCCGCCGGAATCGGTGTAGCTGGGGCCGGGCCAGTTCATGAACGCGCCCAGGCCACCGGCCTCGTCGACCAGATCGTGGCCGGGCTGGAGGTAGAGGTGATAGGCGTTGGCGAGCAGCGCCTGCGCACCGAGGTCGCTCATCGACTCCGGCAGCACCGCTTTGACCGTGGCCTTGGTGCCCACGGGGATGAAGGCCGGGGTCCGGATCTGTCCATGCGGGGTGGTGAGCACCCCGGCGCGCGCCTTCTCCCCGTGACGAGCCGTGATCTCGAATCCGCAGTCGTCGGGCGCTGGTGCGGCGAGAGTCGGCGTGGCGGGGGTCGACGCGGCAGGGGTCGACGCGGCGGGAATCGGTGCGGCGGTCGGGTCGGTGCTGGGAGCGGTCACCGCCTCATGATCCCACGACCATCTGCGGCTCCCGGCTCTGGCAGAACCTCCGCAATGTGCCGCTCCCCGCATCGCCACCGCCCTAGGATCAGCCGTACCCTGCCTTCCCACCTCCCCTCCAGGACATCTGCGATGACCCCGCCGACTCCAGCTCCGTCCACTCCCACGCCGTCGGCCCAGCCCGTCGGGGCCCGCGCCGAGGCGCCCCTGCGCAGGCCTGCGCTCGCCGTCACCGTGCTCGCTGGAACAGTGGTCCTCACCGGCATGATCGAGCTGCTGCTCCAGCTCCTGCAGAGCCAGCTCGAGTGGATGCAATACGTGGTCCAGGGTTCTTACCTGGTCCTGGTCCCGGTCTCTCTGGCTTTCGGTGCCTCGGTGCTCTGGCTGCTCGCCGCCTCCGGCATCACCCGCGTCGACGCACGGCGCGTCTCCCGCCTGCCGCTGCTCATGCTGGGTCTGCTGGCGCTGTCGGCGTTGCTGGCACCGGCGGGCCAGCTGCTGGCCCTGCTGCTGCGGCTGATCGGGGTGGGCGATGAGAGCGCTGTCGGATACGGCCTGCGCACGTCGATCGGTGCCGGGCTCACCAGCGGCGGCACGATCCTGCTCACCGTCATCATCGGCGTGCTCGCGCTGCTGCTGCTCAAGCGCCCACCGCGGGCCGAGCGCACGCTCCGGATCCCGGTGGGCCCGGTGCCGGTCGCCGTGGCGCTGTTGATCACTGCGCTGCTCCTGGCTGCGTCAGTGCCGATCCAGAACGTGATCTCCAGCTGGATAGCTCTCGACTGGGAGGCCCTGCAGATTCTGTTCTCACTGCTCACCGTGACCAAGGGGCTGCTGGCCGCTCTGCTCGTCCTCGCCATGGGTCTGCTGCTCGCCCTCACCGCCGGACGGACGCGGAGGGTCCTCTGGGCAGGGTTCATCGCCTACTGGGTCACGCGGGTGCTCGCAGCCGTGCTGGTACGCATCTTCGTGTTCCAGATGCTGAGCGGGGCGGCGACCGACGGGGGATGGCTGACCCCCGTCGCCTGGACGGCCGATGTCATCGGCGCTCTGATGCTGGCGGCGACCGCGGTGGTGGTGATCGTGCGGCTGGTACCGCGCGCCGATTCCAAGAGCTGACCCGTGCGGAGCTGAGGCGCAGAGAGCTATGTCGCGATCGAAATGAACCGCGATCGCTTCCGGCCGGATCCACTAGGATCCACCGCAGCGCCGGGATCGGGAAGCCGCCCGTCCGCGGCAGTCGTGGCCATCGGCCGTGCGGAAGGGGATCGCGATCAGCTCGCCCAACGATCCGCGGCACCCTCCCCACGAGGGGTCGCCCACCCCCGCGCACGACGAGGAGGAGCAGGCACCGCAGAGTTCCGGAGCCAGCGCCTGGGAGCAGCCCGCGCACGACGAGGAGGCACCGGGGGCGGCACCCCTTGACGTCTGGACCCAGGATCCGGCCGTCGAGCCGGACCGCGCGCCCGCACCCGCACCCGCACCCGCACCCGCACCCGCACCCGCACCCGCACCCGCACATGCTGCCGCGTCGCCGCCCCGTTCGGATCTCTCGGCCTGGACCGCGGGCCCGCTGCCCTCGGTGACCTCCTCCCTCGGGGACTGGCTGCAGGGCCCGGCCGAGCTGCAGGCCGAGCGGGAGGCTGAGGACGCCTGGTCCACGAGCGACTCGGTCTCCGGGACCTGGCGGCCACGCGGCGAGGCGGGCCGCTCCCGCAGCTCGCAGCACTCCCCCGTCGGCCCCGCCGAGGACGCGGAGTCCACGCCCACGTTTCCCGGTGCACCCACTGCTCTCCCCGACTCCCGGCCCGCCTTCCGGCGCGAGCTGCACGGCCTGCGCGCAGTCGCGCTGGGACTGGTCGCGATCTACCACATCTGGCTCGGCCGGGTCTCCGGCGGGGTGGACGTCTTCCTGTTCCTCTCGGCCTTCTTCCTCACCGGCACCTTCATACGCCGGCTGGAGAACGGCCGCCCGCTGGGCGTGCCCCGCTACTGGCTGCACACCTTCAAGCGGCTGCTGCCCCCCTCGGCGGTGACGATCCTGCTGGTCCTCGTGGCGACCGCGGCGTTCCTCCCCGCCTCGATGTGGCAGACGATCATGCAGGAGGCGGTGGCCTCCGCGGCGTATCTGCAGAACCTGCTGCTGGTGCTGCTGCAGGTGGACTACCACGCCCGCGACGCCGGCGCCGCCTCACCCCTGCAGCATTTCTGGTCCCTCAGCGTGCAGGGGCAGGCCTTCGTGGTCTGGCCTCTGCTGTTCCTGCTGGTGGCGCGGCGGGCTCGGGCCGGGAAGCCGGTCCGCAGACCGCTGATCGCGATCATCGCGCTGATCGGCGCCGCATCCCTGACCTGGTCGATCATCTCGACCCGGAGTCAGCAGGAGATCGCCTACTTCGACACCGCGGCCAGGATGTGGGAGTTCGCCGCCGGGTCCCTGCTGGCCCTCGCCCTGCCGGTGCTGGATCGGCTCACCGGGGCCCGTCGGCCGGAGGATGGGCAGGCACCTCGCCATCGGACCCTGCGTGCGCTGACCGGTTGGGCGGGCATTGCCGGGCTGCTGGCCTGCGGGATCCTGCTGGACGTCTCCTCGATGTTCCCGGGCTGGATCGCGATCTGGCCGCTGGCCGCCGCGGGTGCCGTGGTGGTCGCCGGATACTCGGGTCGCCGCTGGGGTGTGGATGCAGTGCTGTCCACCCGCCCGGCGGCCTTCATCGGCGACATCTCCTACGCGCTGTACCTCGTGCACTGGCCGATCCTGGTGATCTGGCTGCACCACAGCGGGCAGGAGCGCGCCGGGCTCCTGGACGGCCTGGTGGTGCTGGTCGGCTCCCTGCTGCTGGCCTGGCTGGTGACCCGGGCGGTGGATGCGCCGGTGCGTCGCTCCCGCTGGCTCGAGGCGAAGCCCTGGCGCGCGCTGACCGCGATCGCCCTGAGCTTCGCGCTGGTCGCGGGTGCAGCCGGGGGATGGTGGATGGTCCTGCACCGCGAGCAGCCGCAGCCGCCGGTGGCCGAGGGGCCGAGCCTCGCGACCGACGAGGTCGCCACCGTGACCCCGCCGGATGTGCAGCCCTACGGCTGGCAGCTCGGGCAGCAGTGGCCCACGCTCCCCGAGAGCTGCAGCGGCCGCTGGGAGCCTGAGCGCACTTTCCCCCATGTGCGCTGTCAGCAGCTGCTGCCGGGCGACGCGACCGCGAGCGAGACCATCGTGGTGGTCGGCAGCTCGCACTCCCGCCAGTTCATCCCCGCCGTGCTGCCCACCGCCACCGGGCGGGACGCGCAGGTCGTGAACCTCTCCATGGACGGCTGCGGCTTCCTCGCGGGCACCGAGCGCTGGCCCTACTGCGCGGGCTATGACGAGTACGTGCTGGAGTACCTCGACGCCGTCGAGCCCGAGGTGGTGCTCACCACCGTGACCCAGACCTTCGACGACGGCACCGAGGAGATCCTCCCCGAGGGCACCGCCGGCGCGCTGCAGACGCTCCTGGACCGCGGCATCGACGTGATCGCCGTCCGCGACACCCCGCGCTGGGGACAGGACCAGTACCAGTGCGCCGAGGCCGTGATCGATCGCGGCGGCACCCCGGCCGACGCCGACGCCGCCTGCGGCGCCGACGTCGAGGACAAGCTCGCTCCCGAGAACCCCGCCGCTCCGCTGGCCGTGCTCAGCACCCCGGAGGCGTCGGTGACGCTGCTCGATCTCACACCGCAGATCTGCCCCGACGGGCGCTGCTCGCCAGTGCTCGGAGACACCTACGTCTACATGGACGACAATCACCTGACCAGGCTCTTCGTGGAGGAGTCGCTGGCACCCGCGGCGACTCGGGAGCTCGCGGCCGCGATGATCTGAGCCGGGGGCGGAACCTGCACCGGCCGCGCGTCGGCCGGCCCGGGGGTCGGCGGCAGGTGCGCCGACTAGCATGTGCCCGACCCCGGGGCGTTCGTGCCCGCTCGAGTAGGAAGCAGGTGCACCCCACGTGGACGTCCTGAGGATCATCGCCACTCTGGGAGCGGCGCTGCTGATCCTCGGTGCTCCCGGCCTGCCGACGGTGCTCGCGCTGCGGCTGCGGCCGCTGACCGCGGTCGCCGCCGTCGCGCCGGCCTCGCTGCTGATGATCACGATCGCCGCGGAGGTCGGCCATCTGCTCGGCATTCCCTGGACGGTCGCCTCGCCGCTCGTGCTCGGGCTGCTGCTGGGCGGTGCCCTGTGGCCGATCAGACGCCGTCAGGCGCTCGCCGCAGCGACCAGGATCGACTCCTCCTCCGGGCACGATCCCCGGGGCTCCGGGCTGCCCGCACCACGATTCCTGGAGACCCGCCGTGGCCGCGCCGCGGCGAGCCTCATCGGCCTGACCATCGGCGGCGGCGTCCTGCTGGCGCGCGTGCTGCCGATGATGGGCGGGATCCACGCCCTCAGCCAGACCTACGACAACATCTACCACCTCAATGCCGTCCGTCATATTCTGCGCGCCGGAGACGGCTCCGCCTGGGTCGTCGGGGGGATGACCGCGATGCCGGGCACCGAGGTCTACTACCCGGCAATCTGGCACCAGGCGGTCAGCCTCGTCACCCAGGTCTCCGGCCAGGACATCATCCTCGCCTCCAATGTGGTGATGCTGCTGGTCGCTGTCGTGCTGTGGCCGGTGGGGCTCATGACCCTGATGCGCACCTGCACCACCGCGGGTCCTGTCGGCTGGATGGCCGCGGGCATCCTCGCGGGCGTCACCGGCGCCTTCCCGCTGACCCTGATGCACTGGGGCATCGTGCTGCCCTACTTCCTCGCGATGGCCTTCATGCCGATGGTCGTGGTCCTGATCAGCCACCTCGCCGGGTTGGTCCCCCGCTCGCCGCAGCAGCTGACCGTCCCGCAGCTGGCCGTGCTGCTGCCGGTGGTCTGCGGCACCGTCGCGCTCGCCCACCCCCAGGGCGTCTTCGTGGGCATGGTGCTGGGCCTGCCGATCCTGGTCTGGGGGACCTTGGCCCGGGCAGGCGACCGCTTCGTCTCGCGGAAGTCGCCGGCGCTCGACCGTCCTCGGCTGTGGCCGCTCACGCTGCTCACCGTCGTGGCACTGGTCGGCTCCGCCGCAGTGTGGATCCGCTTCCGGCCCGTCGAGTCCTCGGCGGTGTGGAAGCCGAACTCCTCGCTGAAGGAGGCGATCGGTCAGGCGATCAGCATCTCTCCCAACGCCACCCCCACCTTCCTCCCGCTGGGCCTGGTGATGCTGGCCTGCGCCGCCTCCGTGCTGCTGCTGTCGCGATCTCGCTGGCTGCTGGCGCCCTGGCTCGTGGCCGCGGTGTTCTCCGTGCTCACGCGCAGCACCCCCGTCGGCGATCTCCGCTACCTCCTGCTCGGGAACTGGTACACGGACAACAACCGGGTCACCGCGATCATCGCCGTCGCCGCGATCCCTGTGCTCGCCCTCGGCATCGAGAGCCTCCAGCGCCTCGCCGGGCGCCGCTTCCCGCGGTTCGCCGGGACGCCCGGGCACCTGGTCGCCGCGCTCGCCGCGGTGCTCGTCCTGGCACTGGGCGTGCTCTCCCCCGCCTCGCAGGTCAACCGCAGCTACTTCGTGCCGGACTGGCAGTCCGGCGCGCTGCTCAGCGACGACGAGCGCGAGCTGCTCGAGCGGCTCCCCGAGGTCGTCCCCGAGGACGCGGTGATCGCGACCAACGCCTGGAACGGCAGCTCCCTGGCCTACGCCATCTCCGATCGGCAGGTGCTCAACACGTACATGAGCTTCCAGGCGGAGCCCGACGTGCATCTGCTGAACGCCGAACTCGACGAGGCCGGCACCGACCCCGAGGTCTGCGATGCCGCCGAAGAGCTGAACGTCGAGTACGCCCTGGACTTCGGCCCGCAGGAGATCCACGGCCGCACCGCCACCTACACCGGACTCAACGAGATCTCCGAGACGGGCTCCGCAGAGGTCGTGCTGCAGGTGGGCGAGGCGAAGCTGCTGCGCATGCTCCCCTGCCGGGGCACCGATGGTTCAATGAACCCGTGACTCGTTACTCCGCCGCCGCACCCTCCTCCCGCGCCCGGGCCACGACGCTCGACCTGGGCGAGTTCGTCTCCGCCTCCCCCACCTCCTTCCACACCGTGCAGGAGGCCGCCCGTCGGCTGCGCGCGGCGGGCTTCTCCCCGCTGCAGGAATCCGAGCACTGGTCGGCTGCGGACGTCGCCGAGTCGCGCTACGTGATCCGCGACGGCTCGCTGATCGCCTGGGTCACCCCGGAGCAGGCTGATGAGACCACGCCGTGGCGGATCGTCGGCTCCCACACCGACTCCCCCGCCCTGAAGCTCAAGCCGAATCCCGAGCTGGGCCGCGAGAACCTCACCCAGGTGGGGGTCGAGGTCTACGGCGGCCCGCTGCTGAACTCCTGGCTGGACCGGGAGCTGCGCCTGGCCGGGCTGCTCACGCTGCGCGATGGTCGCCGCGCCCTGGTCTCCACCCCGCCGGTGCTGCGGGTGCCGCAGCTTGCGGTGCACCTGGACAGGGCCGTGAACAAGGACGGTCTCCAGCTCGATCCCCAGCGGCACATGCAGCCGATCCTGGGGATCGGCGACGTGGACGTGCGGGTGCTGCTCGCCGCGCACGCCGAACCACTCGACGACACCGGACACCTGGTCGCCGACGGGGAGCCGACGCACCCGCTCCTCGCCGAGGACATCGTCGGCTTCGACGTGCTCACCGTGGATGCCCAGGCGCCCGCGCTGTTCGGCGCACACGAGGAGTTCCTGGCCTCCGCACGGCTGGACAACCTCAGCTCCGTCCACGCCGAGCTCCAGGCGCTGATCACGGTCCATGGCGGCAGGGACGCCCGCCCCGCAGCCGCAGAGCCCGCACCGATCGCGCTGATGGTCGCCAACGACCACGAGGAGGTCGGCTCGGCCTCCCGCTCCGGTGCCGCCGGTCCGTTCCTCGAGGATGTGCTGGTGCGGATGCACGCGGCGCTCGGCGGGGACGAGTCGAGCCGCCGCCAGGTGCTGGCGTCCTCGATGGTGCTCTCGGCCGACGCCGGCCACGCCGCCCACCCGAACTATCCCGAGCGCCACGATCCCGTGACCCGCCCGCAGCTGGGCGGGGGGCCGATGCTCAAGATCAACGCCCAGCAGCGCTACGCGACCGACGCGGTCGGGATCGCCGCCTTCGCCGCGGCCTGCGCGCGCGCCGGGGTGCCCTACCAGCACTTCGTCTCGAACAACGCGATGCCGTGCGGCTCGACGATCGGCCCGATCACCGCGACCCGGCTGGGGATGACCACGATCGACGTGGGCATCACGCTGCTCTCGATGCACTCCGCGCGAGAGATGTGCGCGACCGCCGACCCGCTGCTGCTGCAGCAGGCGTGCGCCGCGTTCCTGCGCGGCTGACGGAGCGCCCCGACCCGTGACCTCCGCACCCTCCTCCGTCGACGCGCCCGCCGCCGCCTCCGCGTCCCCGAGCCCCGCCACCACCGGCGCGGGTCGCTTCCGCCCCGAGCTCCACGGCCTGCGTGGGCTCGCGATCGGCCTCGTGGTCCTCTACCACGTCTGGTTCGACCGGGTCTCCGGCGGCGTCGACGTCTTCCTCTTCCTCTCCTCCTTTCTGCTGGTGGGGACCTTCCTGCGGCGCGTGGACGCTGGTCGTCCGACGGCGCCGCTCGCGTACTGGGGGCGCACCTTCAAGCGGCTCCTGCCGCCCACGGCCGTGGTGGTCCTCGCGACCCTCGCCGGGGTGCGCCTGGTGCTGCCGCCGGATCGCTGGATGACCGCGTTCACCGACGCGATCGGCTCCCTCCTGCACGTCGTGAACTGGGTGTTCATCGCCCGGGGCGTGGACTACTACGCCGCGGAGGAAGCCGGGCCCTCGGCTTTCCAGCACTTCTGGTCCCTCTCGATCCAGGGGCAGGTGTTCCTCGCCTGGCCGCTGCTGATCGCCGCCGCCGTGCTCCTGGCCCGCCTGCTGCGCCTGCGCGTCCGCGGCGTGCTCGCGGTCCTCTTCGGGGCGGTGCTGGTGGCCTCCTTCGCCTGGTCGGTGATCTCGACCTCGACCCAGCAGGAGATCGCCTACTTCGACACCTTCACCCGGCTGTGGGAGTTCGCGGCCGGCTCCCTGCTGGGCCTCGCCCTGCCCTGGTGGGAGCAGCGGGCCGAGCAGCGCTCCCGACGCGTGCCGCGCCGTGGACGCCGTCGCGCGACCCGCGCGGGCGCCCGCTCCCCCTCCTCGCTCCCCCTGCCGGTGCGCGTGATCATGGCCTGGACGGGGATCATCGGCCTGGTCTCCTGCGGCCTGCTCATCGACGTCCAGGGTGCCTTCCCGGGCTGGATCGCCGCCTGGCCGCTCGCCGCGGCCGCGCTGGTGCTCGCCGCCGGCACCACCGGGCATCCGCTGAGCGTGGACCGTGTGCTCTCGATCCGTCCCGCGGTGGTGCTCGGGGACATCTCCTACGGGCTCTACCTCGTCCACTGGCCGCTGCTGATCCTCTACCTCGCGACGACGGGCAAGGAACGGGCCGGGCTGCTCGACGGCCTGGTGCTGATCCTGCTCTCCCTTCTCCTGGCCTGGCTGCTGACCCGGCTGGTCGACACCCCCGTGCGACGCTGGCCATGGGCGAGCGCCAAGCCCTGGCGTGCCGGCGCCGTGGCGCTGACCTGCCTGGCCCTGGCGCTCACGCCCGTGATCGCCGCCCAGCAGCACCTGCTGGCCGACCAGCGCGACGCACAGGCCCGCGCCGTGGCCGACAATCCCGGGGCCCGGGTGCTGAACCCCGACTTCACCGTGCACCCCGATGCCGACCCCGATGCCGCACCGCTGCCCTCTGAGGCCCTGCTCCCGAAGGACTGGGCCAAGGGCGAAGAGGGCTGCACCGGCGAACTGGCTCCCCAGGCGGACATCGAGCCGCTGCCCAAGGACTGCGGCGTCGTCCCCGGCGCTCCGGACGGCAAGGTGCTGATCAGCGTCGGCAACTCACGGATGGAGCAGTTCACCGGCTCCCTCATCCCGCTCGCCAAGGAGAACGGCTGGACCCTGATCACGCTGTGGAAGGGCGGCTGCCTCTACGCCCCGGACGCGCAGGTCTCCCCCGAGTGCGACGCCTGGAGCGCCAAGGCGCATACCTACATCGACCGGGTCGCTCCTGATGCGGTCGTCCTGAACTCCACCTTCCTGACCCCGGAGCGCACAGAGGTGGTCGCGCCCGGCCTGGAGGTCACGCTCCCGGAGCTCACCGCCGCCGGGACGGACGTGATCGCGGTGCGGGACCTGCCCAGACTGCCGCTGAACCAGGCCGACTGCGTCCGCGAGCGGGGAGAGGATTCCCCCGCCTGCGCACCCCCGATCCCCGAGGCCCTGACCGCCGGGCGGCCCGATGCCCCCGTGCTCACCCAACAGGGCGAAAGGGTCTTCCCCCTCGAGGTCAACGACCTGGTGTGTCCTGAGGATGAATGCACGCCGGTGATCGGGAACGTGATGGTGTCCCTGGATGCCGACCACATCACCAGCACCTATGCCGCGTCGATGCAGGACGAGGTCGACGTGCGGCTCCGCGAGGCGGGCTTCAGCTGGTGAGGCGGAGGGCCGGTCAGCCCTGGGCGGCGGAGTCGCCCATGCCGACTGCGCGCATCCCGATCTCCCGGACCGCCTCGACCGCTGCCCGTGACCGGGTGACGGCCTCGTGGTCGGGACCGTGGTGGCGCTGGGCGTCCTTGAGCAGCTCCTCGACCTGGTAGTACGCATCGTCCAGATGGCCGGCTTCAGCGGTGGCCTCCGCGAGCTCGGCGCGCAGCTCGATCGCTTCCGGGGTGAGGGATTCCCCGTGCTCGAGCAGATCGAGCAGACGGCGGGTGGCGTCGTGGACGCGCTGCTGCGGGGTGCTCATCGGGGTCTCCTGGGAACGGCGCGGTGAGGTGACGCGGTGGGCGGCGCCTCACCCTCGATCCTACGCCGGGCCGGCCTGGCCGTGCGGCGCCGCTGCCGCTCGGCGCAGTACGCTGAGCAGGCCATGGAGATCAATCCGTTCGAGTCGCGCCTGCGCATGCTGCAGCAGATGGACGGCGTCCAGATGCAGCGCGAGGCGGCTCCCGACGAGGAGACCGCCGGCTGTCCCGGATGTCCGTACTTCTGGACCTGCCCGGTGCCGCATCGCGGCGAAGAGGTCCGGGCCCCTGCCGAGATCGACCTCGAGGACGTCCGAGAGGTGCTGGGCCCGCGTCGCGAGTACAGCCCTCGCGATGAGTCCGACATCGGCTGGACCGATGTCTGGGTCGACGAGGACGGCTTGAGGCTCGAGCCCGAGGACGCGCACGAGCCGGCGTCGACGCAGGACGCGGAGCCCGAGGACCACTCCGGGCCCGAGGACGAGCACGGGCCCGACCAGGAGCGCCGCCGTGCGGACGCCTCCGCGCGCCGCGGCTGGCGCGGGCTGTTCAGACGCCGGGGCTGATCGGTCCTCGGCCCCGATCGGACGGGTCACCCCGGCGTCGACGCGACCGTCGATCGTCGCGCGTCCAGGCTCTGTTCACCACGACGGGTGCGTGCTCTCAGAGGAGGACGAAGCAGCCGATCCCGAAGAGGATGAGGACGCTGAACAGGGCGAAGCTCATGAAGTTGTTCTCGGCCGCGCTCGGCGCTCTGTCCTCGGGGGTCCACCCCTCGGTGGTCGGTGGAGTGCTGCGCAGGGTCTCGTCATGGGCTGCGTCGGTTCTGGAGGGAACGGTTCTCGAGTTGTGTGCGGTGCTCACGGCAGGACTCCCCATCGGCTCAGTTCTGTGATCACGGAGATGGTCAGGATCGTGAACACGACCCCGATGAAGGCGGTGTAGGTCCATCGGTGCGGGTGATCGGCGCGCCAGAAACGGCGCACGCTGATCACGCCGTTCACCGCGGCGATCGCGCACAGCACGATCCCGACCGGAGCGGCGACCCAGCCGGCAAGGCTCAAGATCGGTACCAGCACCGGGATCAGCACGTAGGTGATGACACAGCGCAGGGCCGAGATGATGACGGAGATCCGGAAGGCCTGGTGTGCGGCCCCGCCGGACCTCAGGTCGATGTCCGGGATCCGGAGGGCACGGCGCATCACTCGGTCTGCGGCCCGGTCCGATCGGAAACCGCTGCTGCCGGGAGCCGGTGCGGGACCATCCGGCCTGGGTTCGGCGACGGCCGGACAGGATTCGGCGGCGGCCGGACAGGGTTCGGCGGCGCAGGGCTCGGCGACGGCCGCCGGCTGCGTGCGGGACATGCTCACGGGCCCTCCTGCCTGGTGCTCGACCGTGAGCGGCGCATCAGCCTCATGACGCCGAAGGCACCCGCCAGCAGGCCCAGAACTCCGACGAGGCCACCGAGGAAGAATCCCCAGTACAGCGGATCCATCCGGCCGGCGGTGTCGTGGCTGCCGATGGTGCTGCCGATGAGGATGCCGAAGAACGGGCCGAGCAGCGTCACGATGGCTCCCAGCAGCACCCACCAGAAGCCTGGCGGGGTGGGCACGAGGCGCACGCGACGGCCGGGGGGTGCAGCAGCATCGTCATGGACGGCCTCGGGGCCGGTGGCGGAGACGGCTCCGGTTCCAGCTGCGGTGGCGGTTTCAGCGCTCGGTCCACCGTCGGGTTCGATGTCGTTCATCCTGATCGCCCTTCTGCGCGGTCGTCGACAACGGCCAGTCCGTGCTGTTCGGCCGGGGCCGGGGTCGCTGTCGGCTCACGACGAGCATCGTCGCGAGAGGAGAAGTTGTCCAGCGCACCCATCAGGGGCCCGACGATGTCCATCGGCAGCGGGAAGACCACGGTGGAGTTCTGGTCAGCCCCCAGCTCGAGCAGGGTCTGCAGGTAGCGCAGCTGCAGCGCGGCGGGGGCCTCGCTGAGGGTCTTCGCCGCGTCGCGCAGCTCCTCCGACGCCTCGAGCTCGCCATGGGCGCTGATCACCTTGGCCCGTCGCTCACGCTCGGCCTCCGCCTGGCGGGCCATCGCCCGCTGCATCATCTCCGGGATCTCCACATCCTTGATCTCCACCACCGAGACGTCCACGCCCCATGGCACGGCCTGGCGGGCGATGGATTGCTGGAGGTCCTCGTTGAGGTCCGCGCGGTGGGCCAGGAGCGTGTCCAGGTCCGCGCGACCCACCACGGAGCGGAGGGTGGTCTGGGCGAACTGGGAGGTGGCGACCGCGTGGTTCTCCACCTCCATCACCGAGCGCACCGGGTCGGCCACCCTGAACATCACCACGGCGTTCACACGGGCGGTGACGTTGTCGCGCGTGATGACCTCCTGCGGCGGGATGGTCAACGTGACCACGCGCTGATCCACCCGCACCGAGCGGTCCAGGAACGGCAGCATGAGCACGAGGCCCGGGCCGAGCGGGCCGCGCAGACGGCCGAGGCGGAAGACGACCAGCCGCTCGTACTCGCGCACCACCTTCAGCGAGACGATGACCAGCACGAGCAGGAGGGCGATCACCACGATCGCGATGAGCATCTGGCTAGGCATTCTCGTCGGCGTCCCTTCGGTCGGAGGCGTAGCGGGTCCGCCCGAGGAGCAGCGGCACCGGAGAGTCCATGGCGGTCCGTCGATCAGAGGCGTAGCTGGTGCGGCGGCGCTCGAGGTTCTCGAACGCCAGGGCCCGATCGTCCAGGTTCTCGTCCAGCGACTTGAACAGCACGCCGTCGGGGTCCACGGGGGTGCGGCGCAGATGCGACCACAGCGGCAGCCCGGCGATCGCGATCACGAGGGCGGTGGCCAGCAGCATCACTTGACCGGCCCAGTGCTCGACCGTGAAGGAGGCGACCACCGGCCACGACACGGCGAGCACGGTCACGGCGCACGCGATCCCGCGATGGAATCGGGCGGATTCCGAGGACGGCCACGCATCGACCGTCTGCCCCAGCTCACGACCATCGTCCGACGAGGTGCAGCTGTCCTTGACCGGGCAGGAGTTGCAGACCGCAGGGCTGCCGCGATAGCGCATCACGCGGTTCTCGGGATCGAA
Source organism: uncultured Brachybacterium sp. (assembly GCF_947500705.1). Classification (GTDB taxonomy): domain Bacteria; phylum Actinomycetota; class Actinomycetes; order Actinomycetales; family Dermabacteraceae; genus Brachybacterium. The sequence goes on from NZ_CANMSY010000001.1 coordinate 549,221, forward strand.
CGACTGGGGCCACAGCCACTGGTCCTCGGGACACAGCCAGGCATCGTGATCGTCGTGATACACGAAGCCGCGGGTCTGCTGATCGTCATTCGCGACATGGGCGCGCTTGGCCAGCAGGTCGATGCCGTAGGCGATCAGCAGCAGGGCCACGGCATAGCCGGCGGAGAGCCACGCGGCGGGCTCGATGGCGCTCATGATGCGGGCCCCTCCTCGTTCGGTCGGCGGCGGTCGGAGGCGTACCTGCTGGGCGGCAGGGCGTCCGTGGCGGTCACGGCGGCCGTGGCCGGTGCCTCGGCGCGGCCCGTGCGGTCCTCGCGAGCTTCCGGGTGCTCCTCGACGAACAGTGTCTCCGGCTCCATCCGCGTGACCGTCGCCTTCACGCCGTAGCGCACCCCGAGCCAGGTGATGTACACGAAGGGGAGGACACCTCCGACCAGGAACAGCACATCGCCGGGCATGCGCATCCACTCCAGGGCCACGTTGCCCGGCTGGGTGAGGTAGCCCAGCGTACGGGCCTCGAAGTACCCCTCGTTGACGGAGGCCCACAGCTGCAGCACGCCCAGCGGCAGCAGGGTCGCGAACATCATCCACGCGAGCCCGATGTTGAGCGACCAGAAGGAGAGCTTGGCCAGGCGATCGGGCCACTTCTCCGGCGGGATGATGTAGCGCAGCGCGAACAGCGCCAGGCCGACGGCCAGCATCCCGTACACGCCCATCATGGAGCCGTGCGCATGGTTCGCGGTCAGGGAGGTGCCGATCTGGTAGTAGGACACCACGGGCAGGTTCACCAGGAAGCCGAAGACGCCCGCGCCGAGGAAGTTCCAGAAGCCGACGGCGACCAGGAACATGACCGCCCACCGGTGCGGGAAGGGCGCGCTGGAGCGGGACTCCTGGCGCGATCCGAGCTGCAGGAACGTCCAGGCCTCGACCGTCAGGAACGTCAGCGGGATCACCTCCAGGGCGGAGAAGACCGCGCCGAGCGCCATGTGCTCGACCGGGGTCCCGGAGAAGTACAGGTGGTGCATGGTGCCGATGACCCCGCCCGAGGAGTAGAGGATGACGTCGAGCAGGATGATCTGGATGGCGATCTTGCGGCGCACCACGCCCAGCATCACGAAGAGGTAGGCCACCATCACCGTGGTGAACAGCTCGAGGAAGTCCTCGACCCACAGGTGCACCACCCAGAACCGCCAGAACTCGGCCACCGTCAGGTGCGTCTCGTTCGTCGCCAGGAGGCCCACCGCGTAGAAGGCGGGGATCGCGAGCGCCGCGTAGGCGAACAGCCACGGCATGTTGAACTTCGACTCGGTCCGCAGCCGCGAACGGATCGCGCGGATGATGATCAGGAACCACAGGAACAGCCCGATCACCAGGAGCACCTGGAAGGCGCGGGGCAGATCCAAGTACTCCCACTGCTGGGAGAAGAACGCCGAATCCGCTGCCCAGTCCGGGCCGTAGATGCTGATGGCGGTGCCGCCGAACATGCCGACCACGACGAGCGCGAGGGCGCCCAGCAGGCCGTAGGACAGCAGGTGCTGACCACGCGGCTCCCTGCCCGCGATGATCGGGGCGAGGAAGATCGCGGCGGCCAGGAAGGTGGCGGCCGTCCACAGCAGAGAGAGCTGCACGTGCCACGTCCGGGCGAGGTTGAACGGGAAGATCTGCGCGAGGTCGAAGCCGAAGAAGCCCTGGATCTCGACCCGATAGTGCTCGACGGACGCGCCCACGGTGGCCTGGATGAGGAACAGCAGGGCGACCACGAGGAAGAACCAGGCAGTGGAACGCTGAGCCTTCGTGATCCCCACTTCACCGGGCTGGAGGAACTTCAGGCGCGCGGTGTCGTTGCCCTTCCAGCCCAGGTTGCTGCTCCAGCGGCCGTAGACGGCGAACAGGATGCCGAGGCCTGCCAGCAGCGCGACCAGGGAGATCGCCGACCACACCAGGATGTCCGCCGTGGGATGGTTGTTGACGCGGGGCTCGGCCGGCCAGTTGTTGGTGTACGAGTAGTCCAGACCGGGTCGCTCCGCGGCGCTCGCCCACGCCGTCCAGGCGTAGAAGGCGGTGAGGTCATGGATGTCCTGCGGATCGGTGATCGCGTTCGGGATCAGCCCGTGGGCGGTGGACGGTTCGCCGAAGAAATCCCCGTAGTACGCCTTGAGCTCCTCGAAGGCGCTGATCTGCTCGTCCGTCAGCACCAGGACGCCCGACTCCTCGTCGTACCGGTTGGTGCGCTGCATCTCCGCAGTGGCGGCCGCGGGCTCCTGCACGCCCTGCTGCTCGAGCTGCTGATGGATGTGCTCACTGCTCAGGCGAAGGTACTCGGCCGTGTAGTCGGGTCCGAGGTAGGCCCCATGGCCGAGGATCGAGCCGTACTGCTGGATGCCCCTGGTCAGGAACACGTTCTGGCCGCGGGTGATCTCCTCGTGCGTATAGACCACGTCCCCGTCCTCGCTGACCACCTGCTGGGGCAGCGGCATCGAGTGGGTATAGGTCCGGTACGCGAGAACGCCCATCACGAAGAATCCGAAGATGAGCACCAGCGCGATGCCCTGCACCCATCCCTTGGAAATCGCGATCTCCGACGTGGATGCCTGGTCCTGCGGACGATGATTCTTCACGCTCACGCCTGGCCCACCGATCTTTGTGGACGCAACCTGCTCTGGTGCAGGTCACCGGGTGTGAGGAAAAGTACCCACTATTCCCAGGAAGTGTCAAGGTTGTTCGGATAGCGCAGTTTCGGCACAGAGAATCTGCATTCCGTCCATGTCCTGGAGCAATTTCCCGCACCGCCCTCGGTGATCGCACAGCACGAGGGTGCGGGGCTCCGGTGGGCCGCACTGTATTCTTCCGGCCGTCTCTGGTCTCATGCGGTGTGGAGGCCCCACCGTGAACACGGCACCAGAGCTCGGCACTCGACCGTCCCCGCCCGACGCCCCGACGGGACGTCGCCGCATCCCGCTGCTTTCGCTCGCCGCTCGCCCCCATGCCTGCTCGAAGGACGTGCGGCTGCAGGTGCTGCAGGGCGTCGACCTGTTCCGCGACCTCACCGCGGATCAGCTCACCGCTGTCAACGCGGAGATGATCGCGCACACCTGGGACGAGGACGCCCCCCTCTATCGGGCGGGGGACCGCGCAGATCACCTGTACATCCTCGCGTCGGGTCGGGCGAAGGCGTTCCGCTCCACGGCAGACGGGCAGGACGTGGTCGTCGATTTCCTCGCGCCCGGCGACCTGTTCGGCGACCTGGAGATCCTGGGGCGGTCACAGCACACCGAGACGGTCCAGGCGCTGACGAACGTCTGCGCGCTGCAGATCGGGACCAGGGAGTTCCGCGAGATCCTGACGCAGCAGCCACGGGTCGCCCTGCGCGTGCTCCATGCCGTCTCGATCCAGCTGGCGCTGGCCAGGTCGTCGGTGACGAAGCAGTCCACGGCGACGGTCGCGGAGCGGGTCGCGGCGGTGCTCCTGTGGCTGGCCGAGAAGTTCGGGGAACCCGGGGCGACGGGCACCCTCATCGAGATCCCGCTCTCCCGCGCCGATCTCGCCAGCATCACCGGATCCACCACCGCCTCGGTCTCACGGGTGATGAGCGGGCTGCGCAAGGACGGCGTCATCGACTCGGGGCGCCGTTGGACGGAGATCCTCGACCATCGCCGTCTCCGTGCCCTCGCCTCGCAGGAGATGGCCCCGGCGACGCGCCCAGGAGCAGCCCCGACCCCGGACTGATCAGTCCTCGGAGCTGATCCGGCCGGTCGCCGCCGGCCCGAAGCCCACCGGGCACTCCCCGTCGCGCAGCGCGACGCGCGCGATCGTCGCCGAGGAGAGCTCGGTCGGGACCTCGGCGCCGGATCCCTCCCCGCTTCCCGTCGGCGCCGTCGAGAACGGCGGCAGAGTGCGGTCCACCCGCATCCAGCCGGCCGGCACGGGCTCCAGCTCGGAGCCACCGCCGTCGGCCCCCGACGCGTCGAGGCCCGCGCCCCCGGTCGAGCTCCCGCCCGCGGAGATGTCGATCCCGAAGATGGTGTGGAACGCCTCGACATAGGCATCCGCGAAGCCGGTCTCCGCCAGATGGCGGGCACGTTCGGCGGGCTGGTGCATGACCTTGGAGAGGATCCGGTGCACGGACCTCTCGAGCTGGTCCGCGGTCTCGCCGGAGACGTCCCGGCGCAGCCGGTCGATCTCCCCGTCGGCCGCGTCGAACACCTCGCGTCGCAGCGCGGCCATCGCGGGATCGATCCGGCGCACCTCCTGCTGGGCGCGGAAGGCCTCGACGTTCTCGGCGACGATGGTGCGGGCGATGAGCAGTGCGGGGTCGGTCTGGGCCTCGGTGTCGAGCCGGAGGTCGGCGAGCCCGAGCACCGTCACCCCTTTGAGGTGCCTCACCAGGGGGTGCAGATCGGAGTGCAGGGCGAGGTCGAGCACCACGGTGCGCTCGGCGCTGAGGAACAGCTCGGGGAACAGGGAGGTGCCGCGGCCGGAGCAGGCCAGCACCAGATCGGCCTCCCGGATCGCGCCTTCGAGCTGCGTCTCGTCCACGGTCTCGACGCCGTGCCGTTCGGCGAAGCCGGAGGCCCGTCCCGAGGGGGAGAACACCCGCACGTCCTGCACCCCGCGGCGCACCAGCTCGGCGAGCCCCAGCCGGGCATAGGCGCCGGTGCCGACGATCAGGACGCTGCGGCCGGCGAAGCCGCCCAGCTCGATCTCGGCCCGGTCCACGGCGACGGCTGCTCCGCTGCGGCCCGCGGCGCCCACCGGCGCCTGGGTGGCCACGGCCTTCGCGCAGCGGAAGCCGTGCTGGAAGAGGTCGTGGAGCATCGAGGTGGTGCGGCCCGCGCGGCGGGCGGCTTCGTAGGACTGCCGCACCTGCCCGCCGATCTCCGCCTCACCGAGCACCAGGGAGCGCAGCCCGGAGGTGACCTCGTAGAGGTGCTCGGGCACGGGGGCGTCCATCGCCGCGTCGAAGCAGAGGGAGACCACTTCGCGGTCCATCCCGCTGGTGCGGACCACCGCGTCCAGGACGAGGTCCACGCCCTCGTGGAAGCGCTCGGTGTCGAGATAGACCTCGAGCCGGTTGCAGGTGCTGACCACCACTTCCCCGGCGACCACCGGGGCCTCGCCGGTGATGGCGGCGCGCTCGCGCTGGAGCTCCTGGATCACGGCCGGGAGGGTGTCCGCGCCACGGGTCAGAGCGTCGAGCACCCCGAGGTCGAGGTGCTCGTGGGAAGCGCGGAGGGCTGCGAGCATGATCGCCAGTCTAGGCATCTCCGGAAGCGGTGTTCCGATCCCTGGGAACTCCGTCATGGAACCTGTGCACAATGGTGTCGCCATGAACAAGAACCCCACGTCAGAGCAGCTTTTTGGCGACAGTGCGTCAGATCGATCGCGACACCTGTCAGATACCGGGATCGCCCCAGGCCCCGGCCTCGCCACCACCCCCGCGATCGCCTCCACGACCCCTCCCGGAGAACTTTCCGTCCTGCCCGCGGAGCACCCCCTGCAGCGCTCCGCTGCGGAGGGCGGGGTGGCCGACGCCTCACTGCTCGGCGAGCTGCGAGGCGTGAGGAGCGCCACCCCGAGCGTGTGGTTCATGCGACAGGCCGGCCGTTCGCTGCCGGAGTACCGCTCCCTGCGCGAAGGCACCACGATGCTCGACTCGTGCGTGCTCCCGGAGATGGCGGCGGAGATCACCGTGCAGCCCGTGCGCCGCCACCAGGTGGATGCCGGGATCTTCTTCTCCGACATCGTGGTGCCCGCCCGTCAGGCGGGGCTCGGCGTCGAGATCAGGCCCGGCGTGGGCCCTGTCTTCGATCACCCGATCCGCACCGAGGCCGACGTCGACGCGCTGCCCGAGCTCGGCGATGACTACGATGCAGCGCTCGAGCCGATCCGCGAGGCCGTGCGGCTGACTGTCGCGGAGCTCGGCACCACTCCCCTGATCGGCTTCGCAGGCGCCCCCTTCACGGTGGCCAGCTACATGGTCGAGGGCGGTCCCAGCCGTGACCATCTGCGCACCCGGGCGCTGATGCGCTCCCAGCCCGAGGTATGGGCACGCCTGGCGGCCTGGGTCGCGGAGCTCTCGGGCCGCTTCCTGCGCGCCCAGGTGCTGGCCGGCGCCTCCGCGGTGCAGCTGTTCGACTCCTGGGTCGGCGCGCTGAGCTCCGAGCAGTACCTCACCCACGTGCAGCAGCACTCTGCGGCAGCTCTCGCCCACGTCACCGACCTGCCGGTGCCGCGCATCCACTTCGGGGTCGGTGCCTCGCACCTGCTGCCCCAGATGCATGCGGCCGGGGCGACCGTGATGGGCGTGGACCACCGGCTGCGGCTGGATCAGGCTCTCGAGATGCTGCCGGAGGGCACCCCGCTCCAGGGCAACATCGACCCGGCCGTGCTGTTCACCTCCGAGCAGGCACGTTTCGAGGAGGCCCGCGGGGTGCTCGCGGCCGCGGCCGGTGCGGCCGGCCACGTGGTGAACCTCGGCCACGGCGTCCCACCGGATGCTGACCCCCAGGTCCTCACCGATCTGGTGCGCTTCCTCCACGAGCAGGACTCCCTCGTGCTGGATGCCCCCGCGGCATGAGCACTCGCACCCTCGTCATCGGCGGCGGCCTGTCCGGGCTGCTCGCCGCTCGGCGCCATCTGCGCGCGGGGCACCGGGTGGTGCTGCTCGAGGCGACCGGGAGCGTCGGCGGCGCGATCGCTCAGGCCTCGTTGCCGGGTGCCGGGGGGCTGTCGGTGAACATCGGCGCCGAGGCCTACTCGATCGGTGCCGGAGCGGTCGATGCGCTGGTCACCGAGCTCGGCCTGGAAGAACAGGTCGTCGCCCCGCGCGAAGGCCTGGGCAGCCGGGTGGTCTCCTCCGCGGGCGTACACCGCGCCCCCGGCGGCAGCCTGCTGGGGATCCCCGGCCGCCCCCTCGCGGCCGATGCCCGCGCGGTGCTCGGCACCGCCGGGGCGCTGCGGGCGAGCCTCGAGCGGTTCCTGCCCGCACGCGTCGGCACCCGTCCCGGGGCCACCGTCGCCGAGGTGGTGGGCAGGCGGCTCGGTCGGAAGGTGCTCGAGCGCCTGGTCGCGCCGGTGGTGGGAGGGGTGCATTCCGCGGATCCCGCGACCCTCGAGTTCGCCGCCGCCTCCCCCGCGCTGAGCCGGGGCCTGGCCGAGCACGGATCTCTTCTCGTCGCGGTGCGACGGATCCGGGGACGCAGCGCCGGGAGCGCTCAGAGTGCCGGCACCCGCGTGCACGCCCTGTCCCCCACCATGGCGCTCCTGCCGCAGACGCTGCAGGCGCAGTTCCTCGCCGCGGGTGGCATCCTCCGCACCGGGGTCGAGGTCGTCGCGGTGGACCGGGACGGGGCTCCAGGCCGGGACAGGGCCGGCTGGACGGTCCGCACCTCTCGCCAGGAGGAGCTCACCGCGGACCGTCTGGTCCTCGCCTGCCCTCCGGATACTGCCCGGGAACTGCTGCAGGAGGCGGTGCCCGAGATCGCTCAGGCGATCCCGCAGGCCCCGTCGGCTGCTCTGCGCCTGGTGGCGCTGGTGCTGGACGCTCCGGCGCTCGACGCCTTCCCCTCGGGCACCGGCGCGCTGGTCGCCCCGGGCACCGCCGGGATCCGCGGAAAAGCCCTGACTCACGGGAGCGCCAAATGGGAGCACGTGCAGCAGGCGCTGCGCGAGGCCCTCCCGACAGCGCGGAGCCCGCATCTGCTGCGCCTGTCCTATGGCCGCCCGGGAGAGCAGCTGCCCGCTCGGGACGAGATCGTCGACCTCGCCCTGGCCGACGCCTCCCGCATCCTGGGCGTCCCGCTGTCCCCGGCGCAGCTGCTGGCCTCAGAGGTGATCGACTGGGACCGTGCCATGAGGCAGCCGCAGCCCGGCCACCGCGCCGCCCTCGATACCCTCACCGAGCTGCTCGCCGAGCAGCCCTCCCTCGAACTGCTCGGCTCCTGGAGAGCCGGCACCGGCATCGACGCGATCGTCCGCGCCGAACAGTCGCTCGCAGAAGACACCGCTCTCTCGGAAGGAACCCCCTCATGACCGATTCCCCCGCTCAGGAAGCGCAGTCCGTCGAGGACATCGCGCAGACCACCCGCTACACCAGCTACACCGTGTTCCGTCGGCTCTCGGGTCTGACCGAGGACGGCGAGCTGACCACCGCGCAGATCCAGGCGTCCCTCGCGGAGGTCACCCAGCTCATCGAGTCCACCTCCGAGAGCGGCGTGGAGATCCTCGGCTTCTACGACGTCTCCGGCTTCCGCGCCGAGGCGGATCTGATGCTGTGGCTGGCCGCCGACGACCCCGCCGATCTGCAGACGGCGCTGCGCGAGTTCGAGCGCTCCCTGGCCGGCACCTGGCTGCACCGCGAATGGGCAGGCGTGGGCGTGCACCGCATGGCCGAGTTCGCCAAGGGGCATGCACCCTCGTTCATGGTCCCCGGTTTCGAGCGCAAGCAGTGGATCACGGTCTACCCCTTCGTGCGCAGCTACGACTGGTATCTGCTGGCGGACGACGAGCGCAACCGCATGCTGCGCGAGCACGGGCTGCTGGGCCGCGACTACCCGCAGGTCAACGCCAACACCGTCGCCGCCTTCGCCCTCGGCGACTACGAGTGGTTGCTGTCCTTCGAGGCTGATGACCTGCACGATCTCGTCGACATGATGCGCCACCTGCGCTACTCCGATGCGCGCCTGCACGTGCGCGACGAGCTGCCCTTCCACGCCGGCCGACGCCTCGATTCCCTCGAGGACCTCGCCGCGCTGCTCGCCTGACACCACTCCACCACCGAGGACTCTCCATGACCGACTCCGCTATGTCGATGCCCACCCCGTCGATGTCCACCCCGTCGATGCCCAGCCCGCGTCCCGCCGCGCTCGACTCCGCCACCCATGCCCGGCGCGCCGAGCAGAAGCCCTTCGACGCGATCCTGTTCTCCTCGTTCGGCGGCCCTGACGGCCAGGACGACGTGATCCCGTTTCTGCGCAATGTCACCCGAGGACGCGGGATCCCCGACGAGCGTCTCGAGGAGGTCGCCGGCCACTACCGCGCGCTCGGCGGCCGGAGCCCCATCACCGCGCAGAACGAGGCGATGATCGTCGCTCTGGAGCAGGAGCTCGCGGGCCGCGGGATCGACCTGCCGATCTACTTCGGCAACCGCAACTGGGCCCCCTACAACGCGGAGGCCGTGCGGGCCCTGCATGCGGACGGCCACCGCCATGCCCTCGGCCTGGTGACCAGCGCCTACTCGTCCTACTCCTCCTGCCGGCAGTACCGGGAGGACTTCGGGATGGTGCTCGAGGAGACCGGTCTGGTCGGAGAGGTCAGCATCGACAAGGTGCGCGTCTACTTCAACCATCCGGGCTTCCTCGAGCCCGTGGTCGACGGGGTGGGGAGCGCTCTGGCGAGCCTCACCGCGGCGGGCCACGACGCCGATCGGATCGCAGTGCTGTTCTCCACCCACTCCGTGCCGAACTCGATGGCCGAGGCCTCCGGTCCTGAGGAGACTCGGGTCGAGGGCTCCGGCGGCTGGTACGTCGAGCAGCATCTCGCCGCCTGCCGCTGGGTGATGGAGCAGCTGCACGACGACGTCCCTGAGCTCCCGCAGTGGCAGCTGGTGTACCAGTCCCGCTCCGGAGCGCCCCATATCCCGTGGCTCGAGCCCGACGTCAACGACGTGATCGAGCAGCTCGCCGCCGAGGAGGCGGCCGATGCCGTGATCGTGGTCCCGATCGGCTTCGTCACCGATCATGTCGAGGTGGTCTGGGACCTGGACACCGAGGCGAAGGAGACCGCCGCGGAGAAGGGGCTCGACTTCCGCCGCGTCGCGACCTCGGGCGAGGACCCCCGGTTCATCGCCGCGCTGGCCGATCTGGTCCAGGAGCGTCTGGATGCGCAGTTCCCGCGCCGGATCGTCACCGATTTCGGTGGCACGCCGGACGTCTGCGGGGCGAACTGCTGCGTCGGCCGTCTGTGCCGCCCGACGACCAGCGCCATCGACTCTGCGCAGGACGTGGAGCGGGCACGCGCGGAGGCGGCATCGGCAGGAGCAGCATCGTGACGCCCAGCAGCGGAACAGCCGGAGCCCTCGACGCCCTCGGGACTGCCGGAGCCTCGGCAGGCCCCTCCCTGAGGATCGGCACCCGTGCCTCCGATCTCGCCCTGACCCAGTCGGGGCAGGTGGGCGAGGCGCTGGTGGCGGGCACCGAGCACGCCGTCGAGCTGGTGCACGTGAGCACCCGCGGAGATCGTGACCGCATCAGCCCGCTCGCACAGATCGGTGGCACCGGCGTGTTCGTCACCGCCGTCCGCCAGGCGCTGCTGGACGAGACGGTCGACGTGGTGGTCCACTCCTGCAAGGACCTCCCCACCGCACCGCTCGAGGAGATCACCCTGGCCTGCTACCCGGCCCGGGAGGACCCGCGAGACGCACTCTGCGCCCGTGACGGGCTCACCCTCGCCGAGCTGCCGGCAGGGGCGAAGGTCGGCACGGGCTCCCCGCGCCGCGCCGCCCAGCTGCTGCGGGCCCGGCCGGACCTCGAGGTGCTCGGGATCCGCGGCAACGTCGAGACCCGCCTGGCCAGGGCGCTCGGCGAGGACGCGGACCTCGATGCGGTGGTGCTCGCGGCCTCTGGTCTGCGACGAGTAGGACGCGAGGCGGCGATCAGCGAGCTGCTGGACCCCTCCGTGATGCTGCCTGCCCCCGCGCAGGGCGCACTCGCCGTCGAGGCGACCACCGCCGCGCTCTCGGCCGGTCCCTGGTTCGCCGGACGGCTGGACGCGGTCGACGACCCGGCCACCCGCGCCGCGGTCACCGCCGAGCGGGCGCTGCTGCGCACGCTCGAGGCAGGCTGCTCCGCGCCGGTCGCCGCCTATGCGGAGCTCGAGCTCGCCGACAGCGGCGAGGACGGCGACGGTCCGGCCCGGAGCCACGTGCTGCGGCTGCGCGGGCTCGCGATCCGTCCCGACGGCAGCCACGTGGTCGAGGGCGAGGCTCGGGTCGTGCTGGACCTCGACCAGGATCAGCTCTCCGGCGCCGACTCGGTGCCGGCGGAGCTCGGGGCCGAGCTCGCAGCCGACCTCCTCGAGCGCGGTGCCGGGGCGATCCTCGCGGAGGCCAAGGCCTGATGTCCCCGCGCGACGCTCCCCGTCCCGTGCTGGTCGCCCGACCGGCCGGGCGCGGAGCGACGCTGCTCGCCCGGCTGCGGGAGCGCGGGATCCCCGCTGAGCATCAGCCGCTGCTCCGCCTCGAGCACGCCACGGCAGCGGAGCTCATCGGGGTGCGGGAGTGGCTCGCCCGCGGCGCCTACTCCCATCTGGTGATCACCTCCCGCACCGCGGCCGAGGCGCTCGGCGCGGTGGTGGTGCCGCCGGGCACCGAGGTGATCGCCGTCGGCACCGGCACCGCAGCGGCGCTGGATTCCCTCGGGATCACGACCACCCTGGTCGCGGGCGGTTCTGGCGCGGCGCTGGTCGCACAGATGCCTCCCGCCGCGGCGGCGTCCACGGTGCTCTTCCCCGCCTCCGCCGCCGCCTCCCCCACCGTCCCCGAGGGGCTGCGGGCGAAGGGCTACCGGGTGCATCAGGTGACTGCCTACCGTCCGCAGCGGCTCGAGCCTCCCGTCGAGGTCGCGGTGGGGCTGGCGACCGGGCGCTACGGTGCGATAGTGCTGACCAGCCCGATGATCGCCCGCCACGCCGCGGCGCTGGGCGTGCATCCTTCGACCCCGATCGTCTCGATCGGCGATCCCACCTCCGCTGCGATGCGCGCCGCAGGGCTGCCGCTCGCGCAGCAGGCGGAGGAGCCGACGGACGAGGCCCTCGCCGCCGCGGTGCAGCAGGTGCTCGCCGGCGGTCTGTCGGCTGCCGACCCGTCGGCCGCTGGCCCGTCGGCTGCCGGCCCGTCGGCCGCCGACCCGTCGGCCGCCGGACCATCGGCTGCTGGCCCCACTCCCTCCGAGTCCTCTCCCCCACTTCCGAAGGAGCCCCGATGACTCTCCCCTCCCTGTCCGGCACCAGCTTCCCTGCCCCGCTCGACCGGCCCCGCCGCCTGCGCACGAGCAGCGCGATGCGCTCCCTGGTGCGTGAGCACACCCTGCGGCCCGCCGATCTGGTGCTGCCGATGTTCGTGCGCGAGGGCGCGGCCGAGAACCGCCCGGTGAGCTCGATGCCCGGCGTCGTCCAGCACACGATGGACTCCCTGGTCCGCGCCGCGCACGAGGCGGCCGAGCGCGGGGTGGGCGGCGTGATGCTGTTCGGCGTGCCCGAGCACAAGGACGCCATCGGGTCCGGCGCGACCGATCCCGAGGGGATCCTCAACCTGGCGCTGGCCCGCCTGCGCTCTGAGCTCGGCGACTCCACCGTGATCATGGCCGACCTGTGCCTGGACGAGTTCACCGATCACGGCCATTGCGGCGTGCTGGATGCCGCGGGACGGGTCGACAACGACGCCACCCTTATGCGCTACCGCGAGATGGCCCTCACCCAGTCCGAGGCCGGCGCGCACCTCCTGGGGCCCTCCGGGATGATGGACGGCCAGATCGCCGCGATCCGCGACGCGCTGGACGGCGCCGGCCACCTCGACACCGCGGTCTACGCCTACACCGCGAAATATGCGTCTGCGTTCTATGGGCCCTTCCGGGAGGCGGTGGACTCCTCCCTGCAGGGCGACCGCCGCAGCTACCAGCAGGATCCGGCGAACGGCCGCGAGGCCCTGCGCGAGCTCGCGCTCGATGTCGCCGAGGGCGCGGACCTGGTCATGGTCAAGCCCGGCCTGCCCTACCTCGACGTGCTCCGGGACGTCGCCGCCGCCTCACCGGTGCCCGTGGGCGCCTATCAGGTCTCCGGTGAGTACGCGATGATCGAGGCGGCCTCTGCGAACGGCTGGATCGACCGCGACCGCATGATCCTCGAGTCGCTGCTGGCCTTCCGCCGCGCCGGCGCCAGCACCGTGCTGACCTACTACGCGAGCGAGGTCGCCGGCTGGTACCGCGACGGCCTGCCCGCTCATCTGCGCGAATTCCTCTGACCCGGTACGTCCCCCGCGCTGCGCCCCCGCCGCACCGCGCACCTCAGCCTCAGCCTCAGCCTCAGCCTCAGCCTCAGCACCAGCCCGCACCGACGATCTCCAGGAGACCCCGATGACCTCCGCGAACGACCAGACCCGCTCCACCGACCTCTTCTCCCGCGCCCAGCAGGTGATCCCCTCGGGAGTGAACTCGCCGGTGCGGGCCTTCGGCTCCGTGGGCGGCACGCCCCCATTCCTCACCGAGGCCAAGGGCGCGCTGCTGCACGATGCCGACGGGAACGAATACGTGGACCTGGTCGGCTCCTGGGGACCGATGATCCTCGGGCATGCGAATGAGCAGGTGGTCGAGGCGGTGCGCGAGGCGGCCGGCCGCGGCCTGTCCTTCGGTGCCCCGCAGCCCGGCGAGGTCTCCCTCGCCGAGGAGGTCGTGCGCCGGATCGGACCCGTCGAGCAGCTGCGCCTGGTCAACTCCGGCACCGAGGCGACGATGAGCGCGCTGCGGGTGGCCCGCGCCGCGACCGGCCGGGACGTGATCGTGAAGTTCGCCGGCTGCTATCACGGGCACGTGGATGCACTGCTCGCCGAGGCCGGCAGCGGCGTCGCGACCTTCGCCATGCCGGGCTCCGCCGGAGTCACGGCAGCGACCGCCCGGGACACCGTCGTGCTGCCCTTCGGAGACCGTGACGCCGTCTCCGCGCTGTTCGCCGAGCGCGGCACCGAGATCGCTGCGGTGATCACCGAGGCGGCGCCCGCGAACATGGGCGTGGTCCCGCCGCGCGAGGAGAACGGGATCGGCTTCAACCGCTTCCTGTCCGAGACTGCGCATGCCTCGGGTGCGCTGCTGATCAGCGACGAGGTGCTCACCGGATTCCGCGCGAGCGCCCAGGGCTACTACGGCGTCGACGGTCCCAGCGGCGCGGAGGATGCGTGGGCGCCGGACCTGATGACCTTCGGCAAGGTGATCGGCGGCGGCCTGCCGGTGGGCGCCTTCGGCGGCCGCAGGGACCTGATGGGGCTGCTCGCCCCGGCGGGGCCCGTCTACCAGGCGGGCACCCTGTCCGGGAACCCGCTCGCGACCGCCGCGGGCCTGGCGACCCTCGCCGGCCTGGACGACGCGGCCTACGAGACGCTCGGCAGCGCCTCACGCGCCCTGCAGCAGATGGTGGCCGACGCCTTCACCACGGCCGGGGTCCCGCACGTGATCCAGAGCGCGGGCACGCTGTTCTCGGTGTTCTTCCGGGAGGAGCCCGTGCGCACCTACGAGGACGCGAAGGCGCAGGACACTGCGGCGTTCACCCGTTTCTTCCACGCGATGCTGGAGGGCGGGATCTACCTGCCGCCCTCGGCCTTCGAGGCCTGGTTCCTCTCCACCGCCCACACCCCCGAGATCCTGGACCGGATCGCGGCGGTGCTGCCCAGCGCGGCCGCGGCTGCGGCACAGGCCTGAGCTCTGGGAAGGGCGCGACGGGCGGGGACGGGACGCCGCGGAGGCAGTTCGGCCTTCCGTGAGCGGTCCTGCGCCCGTTCTGGCTGCGCGGCACGTGCCGCGGCATCCGGCGGCTCAGGTCGCAGGCGTCCATGCAGCCCGTACAGCCCGCGGGATCCCCACGAGAGCGAACGCCACCACCGCGAGCAGGCTGATGGCGTGCAGGATCTCTGCCCAGGGGGCATGGTCCGCGCCGCCGACCCCGAAGGTGTCGGCGAGGGTCATCCCGGCCGGGAATGACGCCATGAAGTAGGCGGGCGTACCGAGGGCGAGCAGCGCGAGCATGATCATCAGGGCAGTCCCAGCGCTGAGCCGACCCCGCACCGTGAAGATTGCCACGACCACGGCGAGCAGCGGGCCGATCAGCAGGATCACGATCATCAGCCCCCAGCCCATGGTGTCGGCGGTCTGTCCGACGGCGGCATGGATCTCCTGCAGAGTGCTGCCGGGCACCGTGGCGAGCGGGTTCAGCACCTGGATCTGGAGGGCGGCGAAGATCGCGTACGCCAGCACTGCTGCACCACCGAACAGGCTGATGAGACGTGCGGGAAGGGGAGAGGACGAGGCCATGCCGAGAGTCTGGCATCGATGTTTTTACTGTTCATGGCGATTCTGTGTCGGTTACGGGGAGTTACCGGGCGAATGCGGTGCGGGCGGCCGTCCCTTCCTCCCTCGGCTCCTCACGGTGGGTCGCCTCCGGTTCCCTGACAGCGCTGCCCGGGCGATCGACCGGGTGGCTCGTGCCGCACCTGTGGGCTGAGAAGACCGGGCGAGCCGTACGGCTCGGGCAGGGCGGGTGCGCTGGGCGGTCCAGGTGCGCTGGGCGGTCCGGGTGCGCTGGGCGGTTCGAGCTGTGCGGGCGGGCAGGGCGGGCTGCGTTGTCCGGGCGGGCTGCGTCACCGCACGCGGGGATTCTTCCCGTTCCGGCCGCGGCTCGGGCGTGGTGAGGGCCGGCGGGCGACTCACGCGGCGGGTCCCGGTGCGGCTGACCCATTCCACGGCGTGGCCGTCCACCGCCGTGTCCCCTGTTCGATGAACGCTGCGGGTCTGCTGTTCCTTGTCGTTGCAGAGCGCGCAGAGGCCCTGCCCGTTGTCCAGGCTGGTCGCCCCGCCTGAGGCATGGGGACAGACGTGATCGCTCTGCCGGATCGCGGCATTGCAGTAGGGCCCGCGGCAGATCCGGTCCCGCCAGCGGATGAACTTCGCCAGCGCCGCCGGGAATGCTCGGGCACGGGACTCGACGGCGACCAGCTCTCCGGTGCGGGGGTGGGTGTACAGGCGTCTCATCACGGCGCGCAGCGCAGGACCGTCGGGGCCCATCGCCTCTTCCGTCTCTTTGGTGAGGGCGAGCCCCAAAGGGCCGCGCAGCTCCTCACGCAGCGCCTCGGCCGGGGCGGTGCCGTATCCCTCGATCTGTGCGAGGTCCCCGGCGGCGGGGTGGATGAGCGCTCGCTCGGTGATCATGATGCCGATGTCGAGGGTGACGGGCTCCATGCCCTCCTCCCGGCCGAGCAGTGTGTCCACGAAGGAGTCCGCCTGGATCGCCTGGTGGCCGCGCCGGTCACCGGTGGCCCGCAGTCGCTCCGCCTCGAGGGAGAGGCGTTTGCGGATCTTCGCGCCGTCAAGGCCGGAGACGCGGGCGGAGACCGTGGCCATCCCGTGCTCGGCGCGGCGGACAGTGACGTGACGCTCCTGCATCGCGCGCTGGTGGCGGCGCTTCTGGCCGTGGGGGTCTGCCTGAGCGATCGCGGCCGCTGCGGCGTCATCCCAGGCCTCGGAGCCGGCTCCCTCGAGGTCGGGCAGGCGCTGGCCGAGCAGGTGGTCCGCCTCCGCGCGCTGAGTGCGGGACAGCGGCGCGAAGGAGCGTGCCGTTCCGTGAGCGACAGTGCTGGTGACCTGGGCGCCAGCCAGCGCGGTGAGCATCTCGGGCATGTCTGCGACCAGGCGGCGCTGGGATGCCAGGGAGTGCGCGGCGGAGGCAGGGGACTTGCCGATCTTCATCGACACTTCCCGTGCCGCCTCGCGTGCGGCCTCCCGCAGGAGCTTCTTCGTCGGAGGGGCCTGGTTCGACTCCTGGGCTGCGCGAGCACGCACCTCTGCCTGCTTCTGCAGGGTGAGGGAGTCGGCCAGGGCGACCACGGCCCGTGCCTCGAGCGCGTCCAGGGCGCTGCGCAACTCGTGGATCCGGCCGACGACCTCCGTGAAAGCGACGCTTTCTGCATCGCCTGGCGTGAACAGCTTCCGCGGCATCAACGTCACTTCCCGCAGCACGAAGGCCTGATCTCCGAGGACGGAGGCAAGCTCCGACGAACCCCCGGCGTGCACGGCGTCGACGAGTGCCTGGTGAGGATCACCAGGTCCTTCGCCGATTCCCTGCACGATAGAAGACATACCCCCATCATTCCGGAATGGACACGACAAAGAAAGGGCTCGATTAAAAATGTGGATAACTCGCCGTGTGGAGGTACCGTCGCGCCCTAATCAAGCGAAAGAGCAGGCAGTGACGGCTCGGGACATGGGCAGGTGTCGTTCTCGCAGTTTCTCGAAGAAACCCCGAAAGCACAGCATGGAAATATCTGCAACACCCCTTTGAAGAATGTGCATAAGCCCCATCTGTGGAGGAGCCTTCGGCTCGACACCACAGGGTTCGACACCGCAGCGCTCGACACTGCTCGGCCCGCACTGCGCAGCGCGACGTTTCACAGCTCCGCGACTCCATCCCCGGTCCCATACACCCAGCCCTATGGCCTCCGACGACGCCGCGCGACGATCTGCGTCGGCACATGACAGCAGGCTCGACATCCGCTCCGGCCTCCCCCAGGCTGGGACTCGTCGGCCCCGTCGGCATCCCGCTCCGTAGCTCAGCCCGGTAGAGCAGCTCCCCCATAAGGAGTCGGTCGCAGGTTCGAATCCTGCCGGAGCGTCCCCTGCCGACGAGTCTCCACCCGTCTCGCGCACCGCCGCCGTCCCTCGCGCACCGCCGCCGTCCGTCGGACTCCGTCGACCGTCCGCCGGACCCCGTAGGCTCGTCCAGCCCCACCAGAGACTTCCCGAGGAGCCCCGTGCGCCGGTCGACCGCCACCAAGAAACCTGTGCTGAGCCGTCTGCTCCTGCCGGGCCTCGAGCGGGCCGCTGCCGGGGACCTCGCCGCGCATGAGCACCACGAGGGCCTCTCTCTCGAGAACGCCGATCTCACCGGCTGCGATCTCTCCGGGGCGACATTCTCCGAATGCGAGCTCGTCGGCGTCACCGCCCACACCACGATCCTGCAGAACGCCCGCCTCATCGAGACAAGGATCGAGCGGCTGAACGCCCCGGTCCTGGACGCGACCCGCTCCACCTGGCGGGACGTCGAGCTGAGCGGTTCCCGGATCGGGGCGCTCGACATCTATGACGCAGGGATCCGCTCCACCCGGATCTCCGGCAGCAAGTTCGACTGGATCAACCTGCGCTCGAGCGTCCTCGAGGATGTGCTCTTCGAGGACTGCACGATCGAGGAGCTGGATCTCTCCGGCGCGAAGGCCACCCGCGTGGCCTTCGTGAACAGCCGCGTCGGCAGCCTCGCACTCGCCCACGCCACGCTGAAAGATGTCGACCTGCGCGGACTCGAGATCGGAGCGATCGGCAACCTCGAGGGGATGGCCGGCGCCACCCTCGATGCACAGCAGGTCACGACCCTCGCGCCGGTCTTCGCGAGCCATCTGGGGATCCGCGTCGAGGGCTGAAGTTCAAGGGCAGAGCCTCGAGGGCTGAGCACCGAGCCCGGAGCAGTCTCCGGGCAGCAGAACGCGGGCCGGAGATAGCTCCGACCCGCGCCTGAAGGGTGATCCTACGTTCAGCCGCGCCCGCTGAGACGCTGCTTGCGAGAACTGATCTCGCCGGTGTTGAAACCGGCCAGATGCAGGCCGCCGTGGAAGCGGGCGTGCTCGATCTTCACGCAGCGGTCCATCACCACGTCCAGTCCGCCGGCCTCCGCGATCGCGGCGGCCTCCTCGTTCCAGGAGCCGAGCTGCAACCACAGCGCCTTCGCGCCGACCTCGACCGCCTCCTGCGCGACGCCCGGCAGGTCGGCATCCTTGCGGAAGACGTCCACGAGGTCCGGCACCACCGGGAGGTCCGCGAGCGAGGCGTAGGCCGGCTGGCCGAGGATCGTGGTGGCCCGGGGGTTCACGAAGTACACCTGATACGGCGAGCTCGAGAGCAGGTAGGTCGCCACGAAGTAGCTGGCCCGCGCCGCATTCGCCGAGGCGCCGACGATCGCGATGCTCCGCGCACGGCGCAGGATCGCGAGCCGGTCCGGGGCCGATGGCCCCTGCCAGGTGCGTGCGGAGGGGGTCTGCACTGTGGTGCCGGTCATCGCTGCACTCCTGTCGCCGTGGTGATCGCCTGATCGAGGTCCCACAGGATGTCCTCGATGTCCTCGAGGCCCACCGAGATCCGGATCAGGTCTGCCTTGACGCCGCCTGCGGCGAGCTGCTCCGGGGAGAGCTGGCGGTGGGTGGTCGAGGCGGGGTGGATGACGAGCGTGCGCGCGTCGCCGATGTTCGCCAGGTGCGAGGCGAGCTGCAGGTTCGCGATGACCTGCTCGCCGGTCGCACGGCCTGCCGCGGCCTCCTCCTCGTCGGTGGAGAACTCCCCTGTCGGCCGCACGCCGAAGGCGAAGACGGATCCGGGGCCCAGGGGCAGATACTTCTTCGCCCGGGCGTGATGGGGATGGGATTCGAGCCCCGCCCAGGTCACGTACGAGATCCGGGGATCCTCCTCGAGCCAGCGCGCGACGGCGCCGGCCCCGGCGAGGTGGGCGTCGATGCGCTGCGGGAGCGTCTCGACGCCCTGCAGGAGCTGGAAGGCGGACTGCGCGGGCAGGGACGGGCCGATGTCGCGCAGCTGCTCGGAGCGGAGCTTGGTGAGGAAGCCGTACTCGCCGAAGTTGTCCCACCAGCGGATCCCTCCGTAGGACTCGACGGGCTCGGTCATCTGCGGGAAGTTCCCGTTGCCCCAGTCGAAGCGGCCGGATTCGACGACCACGCCGCCGAGGGTGGTGCCGTGCCCGCCGAGGAACTTGGTGGCCGAGTGGATGACGATGTCCGCGCCGTGCTCGAGCGGGCGCACCAGGTAGGGGGTGGCGAGGGTCGCGTCGACCACCAGGGGCACGCCGTGCTCGTGGGCGAGGGCGGCAAGACCCTCGAGGTCGGCGATCTCGCCGGAGGGGTTGCCGATGATCTCGACGTAGAGCACCTTCGTCTCCGGCCGGAACGCGGCGCGGTAGTCCTCCGGGTCGGAGGAGGGCACGAAGGTGGTCTCCACGCCGAAGCGGCGCAGGGTCACATCGAGCTGGGTGACGGTGCCGCCGTAGAGCTGCGCGGAGGCGACGACGTGGTCGCCGACGCCCACCAGCGCGGCGAAGGTGATGAACTCCGCGCTCATCCCCGACGCGGTCGCGACCGCGCCGATCCCGCCCTCGAGCGAGGCGATGCGCTCCTCGAAGGCGGCGACGGTGGGATTGCCGATGCGGGAGTAGATGTTGCCGTACTTCTGCAGCGCGAACAGGTTCGAGGCGTCGGCCGCATCGTCGAAGACGAACGACGTGGTCTGGTAGATCGGGACGGCGCGCGCGCCGTGCTGGGCATCGGGGGTGCCGCCCGCATGGAGGGCGCGGGTGCGGAACCCGAATGCGCGCTCGGGGCTCGGCGCCGCCGCGGCCGACGTGGACTGCGCGTTCTTCTCAGCCTGGGTGGTCTCAGACTGGGTGCTCTCACCCTGGGCGCTCTCAGCCTGGGTGGTCTCAGTTCGGGTGCTCATGCGGCGACTCCGGCCTTGGCCGGGTGGTCGGCCGGGAGGGTGTCGAACGCGGCCGTCGCGGCGTCCTCGGCGGAGACGCCGGGGACGACGGGCAGCAGGTCGGTGTTCAGCTCGGTGCCGCGGGCGCGGGCGAGGTCCTTCTCCTTCTCGCGCACGATCGGCAGCACGTCCCGGCCGAAGGCCGCGACCTCCTCGGTGAAGTGGAGGTAGCAGGTGAGCAGGAGGTTCACGCCCACCTTCTTGAACTCGATGATGCGGTCCGCGATCTCCTCGGGGGTGCCGATGAGGCGGGTCTTGAAGCCGTCGTTGTACTGGACGAGATCTTCGAAGGAGGAGTCGGCCCACATGCCCTTGCCGTCCTTGGTGGAGGCGCCGGCCTCCTGGACGGACTGGCGGAAGCCCTCGACGGCGGGGCGGTGGGCCTTGGCGACGATCTCACGCAGGGTCTCCTCCGCCTCCTTCCGGGACTCGCGGGAGATGACGAAGCCGTTCAGCCCGAACTTCGGGGCCCGGCCGGCCTGCTGCGCGGAGGCGAGGACCCCGGCGACGTTCTCCTCGTAGCCCTCGAGGGTGCGGCCGTTGGAGAAGTACCAGTCGGCGACGCGACCTGCGGTGGCCTGGGCGGCGGTGGAATTGCCGCCGAAGAAGATCTCGGGGTGCGGGCGGCCGGGCACGTCGACGGGTCCCGGGTTCAGGGTGAAGTCGTCGATCGAGTAGTACTTCCCGTTCTGGGAGTACCCGTTCTCGGTGAGCAACCCGCGCAGAGCGGAGATGAACTCCTCGGTGCGCACATAGCGCTCGTCGTGCTCGAGCCAGGGCAGGCCGAACTTCGTGAACTCGTCCTTGAGCCAGCCGGAGACGATGTTCACCGCGGCGCGGCCACCGGAGAGGTGATCCGCCGTGATCAGCCACTTGGCGAGCACACCGGGGTGCCACATGCCGGGGTGGAAGGCGGCGATGACCTTCAGCCGTTCGGTCGCACCGAGCAGTGCCATGGAGAAGGCGGAGGCCTCGTGCTGCTTGTCCGCGCCGTAGCTGGCGGCGTAGCGGGTCTGGGTCAGCGCGTACTCGAAGCCGGAGTTCTCGGCGATCTGGGCGAGGCGCGTGTTGTAGGGCAGCTGCCAGTCGGTGCGCTGCTCGATGGTGGAGACGACGAGGCCGCCGGACACGTTCGGCACCCAGTACGCGAACTTCAGCGGCGTTTCGAAGGTCGAGGCGGGGACGGTGGTGGTCATGAGTTCCTCCAGGGTCGGAGCAGGTGGAGTCTGTCGAGGTCAGGTCAGGAGAGCGGGGCGACGGTGGGATCATCCGCCGGCAGTGCGGCGAGCACTTCGGCGACCGCGTCGACGGCCTCCGGGTTCTGCAGCGAGGTGATGTCCCCCAGCGGCGCCGGCGGGCGGCCCGCGCGGCGGTCCCGCTCGGCGTGGACGAGCTGGGCGAGCAGGCGGCGCATGATCTTGCCGGAGCGGGTGCGGGGCAGGTCGGGCACCTCGATCACGAAGCGGGGTTTGGCGATCGGGCCGATCTCGGCGGCGACGCGGGCCCGCAGGGCGGGCACGTCCAGGGCCGCCACGTCGAGCGCTGCGCCCCCCGCCGGGATCACGAACACCGCGACGGCCTGCCCGGTGAGCGGATCCTGGACCCCGGTGGCGCCGACCTCCTGCACGGTGCGGTCCGCGACCAGCGCGGATTCGATCTCGATGGTCGAGAGGCGGTGCCCGGAGATGTTCACGACGTCGTCGAGGCGGCCGAGGATCCAGAAGCATCCGTCGGCATCGACCGTGGCGGAGTCCCCGGCGACGTAATAGCCGCCGTGCTCGCCGCGGCCCGCGTAGTCGGCCCAGTAGGAGTCGCGGTACCGTTCGGGGTCGCCCCACACGGTGCGGGCCATTCCGGGCCAGGGCCGACGGGCCACCAGCGTGCCGGCCACTCCCGCGGGCTGCTCATCGCCCTCCGCGTCGACGACGGCCATGTCGATGCCGGGCAGCGGCACGGTCGCGGAGCCGGGCTTCAGCGTGGTCACCCCGGGCAGCGGCACGAGCATCGCGGCGCCCGTCTCGGACTGCCACCAGGTGTCGATGATCGGCAGCTCGCCGCGGCCGAAGGTGCGTTGGAACCACACCCAGGCCTCGGGGTTGATTGCCTCGCCGACGGTGCCCAGCAGGCGCAGCGAGGAGAGGTCGTGCCCGGCCGGCAGCTCCTCTCCGAACCAGCTCATGAAGGTGCGGATCAGGGTGGGGGCGGTGTAGTAGACGGTGACGCCGTAGCGCTCGATGATTTCCAGGTGCCGCTCCCGGTGGGGTTCGCCGGGAGTGCCCTCGTAGATCACCTGGGTGAGGCCGTTGGAGAGCGGGCCGTAGATCTCGTAGGTGTGGGCGGTGACCCAGGCGAGGTCGGCGGTGCACCAGTGGACGTCGTCCGGCTTCGCGTCGAAGTGCGCCCAGTGCGCCCAGGAGGTGTGGGCGAGATAGCCGCCCGCCGTGTGGACCAGGCCCTTGGGCTTCCCGGTGGTGCCGGAGGTGTAGATGATGAACAGCGGATGCTCGGCATCGAAGCTCTGCGCCTCGTGCACCTCGCTCGCAGTGCCGACGCTCTCGTGCCACCAGACGTCGCGGCCCGTGGTCCATGCGATGTCCTGGCCGGTGCGGCGCACGACCAGCATGTGCTCGAGCTCGGGCAGGTCGCGGGCGGCGGCGTCGGCCTGGGACTTCACCTCGACCGCGCTGCCACGCCGGAACTGTCCGTCGGAGGTGACCAGGAGCTTCGCCCCCGTGTCCTGCAGGCGGAAGCGCACCGCCTCGGCGCTGAACCCGCCGAAGACGAGCGAGTGCACGGCGCCGATCCGGGCGCAGGCCAGCGCGATCACGACGGTCTCCACGAGCACCGGGAGATAGACGACCACGCGGTCCCCGGGCGCGATGCCCAGGTCCGTCAGGGCGTTCGCGGCCTGGGAGACGCGGCGTTGGAGGTTCTCGTAGGTGACGGTCTCGCGGTCGCCGGGCTCGCCCTCGAAGTGCAGGGCGACCTTGGTGCCGTTGCCGGCGCGGACGTGGCGGTCCACGCAGTTCTCGGCGACGTTGAGCCGGCCGCCCACGAACCAGCGGGCCGCGGGGACGCTGAGCTCCTCGGTGCCGGAGTCTGCGGCCGGGGCGGCCGTCGGCGGCTCCCACTCCAGAGCGGTGTGCCAGGGTTCTGCCCAGTCGAGTCGATGCGCGGCGGCCTCCCAGAAGGTGGTCGGATCGGCCGACGCCGTCGCGTAGATGCTCGCATCGACGTTCCACGTCCCCTCGAGCGCGGGGTTCGGCGGGAAGCTGCGGGTCTCCACCAGCCGGGTCTCGGCGGGAGAGCCGGCGGTGGTCCCTGCGAGGGGATCAGCGGCGGTCTCTGTGATGCTCATGTCCACCTCTTCAGCAGCTTCTTCTCGGCGAGGCCCAGCAGGGCGTTGGTGAGGCTGCCCAGCAGGGCCAGCAGCACGATCGCCAGCAGGATCCGGTCCACGCGGCCCGTCTGCTGGGAGTCGTTGAGGATGAATCCCAGGCCCATCGAGGAGGCGATCAGCTCGGCGGCGACCAGGAACAGCCAGGCCTGGGCCAGCGCGAGGCGCAGCCCGGAGACCACCGAGGGCACCACGGCCGGCAGCTGGACGGTGCGGAACAGGGACCAGCCGCGCAGGCCGAAGCAGCGCCCGGCCTCCACCAGATGCGGGTCGATGTGGCGCAGCGCCGCGGCGACGGTGGTGAACACCGGGAAGAAGGCACCGATCGCGATCAGCGTGACCTTGGATTCCTCACCGATCTGCAGCCACAGGATCAGCAGCGGCACCCAGGCCAGCGAGGGCACGGCGCGCAGTGCCGCGAGGGTCGGGTTCAGCAGGGCATCGCCCGCGCGGGACAGGCCCACGATCGCGGCGACGGCGAGGCCCACCAGGGAGCCGATCGCGAAGCCCAGCAGCACGCGCTGCACCGAGATCGCGATGTGCAGGCCCAGCTCGCCGCGCTCGATCAGCTCGACCCCGGCCTGCAGCACGGTCAGCGGGCCGGGCAGGCGGTAGGCGGGCACCAGCCCGGCGGCGGTGGTGAGCTGCCAGGCGGCGAGGATCAGCAGCGGCAGCACGGCGCCGGCGGCGAGGCGCACGCCGGGGCGGTCCCAGAAGGCGGTGCGGCCCTCCGCAGGGGCGCCGGCCGCAGCGCGTTCGCCGACCGCAGCGGGGGCCGGGGTCGCCGGTCCCGTCGAGGTGGGCAGGGGGATGTGGGTCGGGATGCTCACTGCTTCTCCGCCGTCTGCTTCTCCACCGCGGCGGTCGCGAAGTCGGCGTGGAGGATCGAGCCGCGAGCCTTCTCGACCGCGTCGGCCCCGCCCTGGACGTCCCCGGAGTCGGAGAGCATCGGGGAGATCGCTTCGAGGACGGCGAGCTGGTCCTCACCGGGCACGCCGGAGACGTCGAGGTTCGAGCGCTCGGTGATCACGGTGGTGGCGACCGCGAGGTCGATGCCGGCGGCGTCGGCCAGCAGCTGTGCGGTGGCTTCGAGGTTGGCCAGTGCCCAGGTGCGGGCCTGCTCGTAGGCGTCGACGACCACCTGGGCGACGTCGGCATGGTTGTCGATGAAGTCCTCGGTGGCGTTGAGGAAGCCGTAGGTGTTGAAGTCGACATTGCGGTAGACCAGCTGGGCACCGGACTCCACCTCGGCGGCGGCCATGATCGGATCCAGGCCCGACCAGGCCTCGACGCTGCCGCCCTCGAGGGCGGAGCGGCCATCGGCGTGCTGGAGCGGCTGGAGCTCCACGTCGTCGATGCTCAGCCCGGCCTCGGCGAGGGTCTGCACGAGGAAGAAGTAGGGATCGGTGCCGGGGGTCGCGGCGACGGCGCGGCCGGCGAGATCGGCCGGGGCGGTGATGTCGCTGTCCTTGCCGACCACGAGCGCGGCCCACTCGGGCTGGGAGTAGATGCCGATGACCTTGATCGGGGAGTTGTTGGCGCGCGCCAGCAGCGCGGCCGAGCCGGCGGTGGACGCAACATCCGCGGAGCCCGAGCGCAGGAACTCGTTGGCCTTGTTGGAGCCGGCCGACTGCACCCACTCCACGGCCACGGAGTCGCCGAGCGCGGTCTCGATCAGCTGCTGGTCGCGGATCACGAGGCTGAGGGGGTTGTAGGTCGCCCAGTCGATCGTGAGGGCGTCGGTGCTCCACTCCCCCGCACCGCCCTCGCCGCCGGAGCCGGCGGCGCCGGCTGCGGCGTTCTCGGAGCCCTCCCCGGGTACGCAGGCGGCCAGGCCCATCCCGGCCACGGCCGAGAGTCCGAGGGCGGTGGCGGTGCGGCGGCTGATGCGGTGGGTCATGAGAGGTTCTCCGTGATGGTCGTGGGTCGAGCAGGGGCGGGTGCTGTGGCGGGCACGGGGGTGGGGGTTCGGGGGTGGGCGTGGACGCCGAGGCCCTCGAGCAGCTCCACGCGGAGCTCGGCGAGCGCGTGGTCGGCGCGGTCGCGGGGCCGCGCCCCGGGCACCTTGACGACGCGGGCGATCGAGCCGGAGGTGGGGTCCTCACGCAGGGAGCGCAGCAGCAGCACCCGGTCGGCGAGGTACAGCGCCTCCTCGACGTCGTGGGTGACCACGAAGATCGTGGTGGGCTCGGCGGCGTGGATGTCCAGCAGCAGGTCCTGCATGCGCAGGCGGGTCAGGGCGTCGAGCGCACCGAAAGGCTCATCCAGCAGGAGCACCGCGGGGCTGCGGGCCAGGGCCCGGGCGAGCGAGGCGCGCTGGGCCATGCCGCCGGAGACCTCGCGGGGCCGCTGGCCGGCGGCGTGCTCGAGGCCCACCAGGGCCAGCAGCTCGCGCACCCGCTCACGGCCCTCGCGCTTCCCGGTGCCGCGGGGCAGGCCCAGGGCCACGTTCTTCTCGAGGGTGCGCCACGGCAGCAGGCGCGGCTCCTGGAAGGCGACCGCGGTGCGCGGATCGGTGCCGGTCAGCGCCGTGCCCCCGATCCGGATCACGCCGGTGCTGGGCCGGTCCAGGCCCGCGATCAGGCGCAGCAGGGTGGACTTCCCGCAGCCCGAGGGGCCGACGACCGCGACGATCTCGCCGGAGCCGAGCTCCACGTCGATCTCGCGCAGCACCTCATGACGCCCTTGCGGGGAGTCGAAGGTGCGGGCGATGGCGTCCAGGCGCACGCCGTGCGGCCGTCCCCGCGCAGGAGGCGCGTCGGCGTCGGGCCCGTGGCCCGGGCGCAGATCAGGGGTGGTGGCGGTACTGGTCATGTCGCCGATCATGAACGCCGACGCGGTACCGACGCCAGAATCTCGTCATAAGCCGTCATAGTCGCGGTCCAAGGCGCGCGAGCAGAAGATTCTCTGCGGGATCGGTCACACCGAGCAGTCGCATGCAGCAGGCGCAGGGGCGCGCGGCGGCCGTCAGCCGAGCTCGCCCTCCAGGATGCTCAGCACGTCCGCCTCCCGGAAGCCGAGCGCCCGGTTCAGCGCGAGCATCGGGGCGTTGTCGAGCGCCGTATAGGTCTGGATCCAGCGTGAGGACTTCGCCTCGGGCACGGCAGCGAGGTTCTCGAGGTTCGCGAGCTTCAGGGCGCGCCCGATGCCCCGGCCGCGATGCGCCCGGTCCACCAGGGTGTCGTCCTGGGTGAGGATCTCGGGGTCGTGACGGTTCACGAAGATCTCGGTGTATCCGACGGCGACTCCACCGTCGTGGGCGAGACCGCGCACGAGCGTCCAGCCCTGAGCGTGCATGCGCTGCTCGTTGCGGCGGATCTCGCTGACATCGGCGCGGGAGGCCGGGCGGGTGAGGTCGCCCATCGGCACGTCGGCCTCCATCTGTGTGGTGAGACGCGCCCAGTCCTCGAGGCACTCCTCGGGGCAGGCCCCCTGCCAGGTGCGCACCTCGATCCCGGGCGCAGGGCGCGCCTCGGCCTGCAGCAGCGCACGGTCCAGCGGCAGATCGAGCAGCAGGCGGTGCTCCTGGTTCGCGACACGCAGCCCCTGCGCGCGGGCGAAGGCGACGCCCTCCTCGCTGTAGGTCTCTGCCTGGATCACCGCGGCGTGGCCGGTCAGCGCGCCGCGCACGGCGGCGGCGAGCGCTGTGCCGATGCCCTGGCGGCGATGCGCCGGGAGCACAGAGATCTCGACCTCGGCGGGATCCGCGGGGTCGACGTCGGCGCCCGCCGCTCCGACCAGCTCCCCGTCGCGTCGCGCCACCAGGAGCACGGAGAGCCGCTGGGGCTTCGGGTCAGAGAAGCGCGCGAGGATCGTCTCCTCGCTCGCCCACCACGCCGCCTCACGGCCGGCGTTGAATCCCTCCCCCAGCACGGCGTTCCAGGCGAGCAGCGCCTCGCGGTCGGCGGGGTCGACAGGGCTGATCTGCACCGGGCTGTTCTGGGCAGGGCTGTGCTGGGCAGGACTGTTCTGGGCGGGGCTCATCGGGGCATCCCACCACATCGGCGCCCGCTCCTGCTGCGAATATCGCTTCCTTCGCACATGCTCCGCACGTGCGCCGCAGGTCACCCGCAGAGTCAAGCCACACCAGGTCGAGGCCATCTGGGCCGTCCCGCAGACCATGGGCCGACAAATGCTTCTCTTCGGCTGGTTCAAGTCTCTTCACGTGCGCGGGAGCCGCTCCTAGCGTTGATCTCGCATTCCTCGGACGCCCCGGCTGTGGGCCCGCTCCCACAGGACCTCACCGCTCCTCCCGAGAGCCGCGTCGAGGAATGCACCAGACCACCAGCAGTACGCGAGAAGGATCAGCACCCCATGACTCACCTGAACACGCACCGCGCAGCCGGCCGCGCTGTCACCCCGCTCACCGGCACCCACCGTGCGGCGCGCACTCTCTGCGGCAGCGCCGTGCTCGGCACCATCCTGGTCGGCACCGCCTTCGCCGGCGGCACTTCCGCGATGGCGAACGACACCGCTCTCGCCGGCGCCGACGAGGGCCCCAGCACCACCCATTCCGCTCCCGTCGCCTCCGACTCCGACTCGCACTCCGGCAGCGCGTCCCAGAAGCTGCGCCAGGGCGATTCCGGCGAGGCCGTCGAGGAGCTGCAGTCCGCGCTGAACGCTCAGGGCGCAGAGCTGCCCGAGACCGGCTTCTTCGGCTCCATGACCGACGCCGCGGTCCAGGACTTCCAGGCCGCCAACGGCCTCCAGGTCGACGGCGTGGTGGGCCCCGAGACCCACGGCGCACTCGGCGGTGCCCCCTCCTTCGAGGCCTCCTCCGGGGGCGCTCCGTCCGCCGGCGCGACCGCGGTCCCGGCCTCCGTCACCTCCGGGACCGGCAGCGCGATCGTCGACGCCGCCCGCTCCGCCGTCGGCACCCCCTACTCCTGGGGTGGCAGCTCGCTCAGCGGCATGGACTGCTCGGGCCTGGTGAACCACGCCTACGAGGCCGCCGGCATCGACGTGCCGCGCACCAGCAGCCAGATCGCCGCCCAGGGCCGCAGCATCTCCCAGTCGGAGGCGCAGCCCGGCGACCTCGTCGTGTGGCCCGGCCACGTCGCGATCTACGCCGGCGACGGCCAGATCATCGACGCCTCCGGCTCGAAGCAGCAGGTCGTCGAGCGCGGCCTGTGGGGCAACCCCACCGGGTTCGTCACCTACCGCTGATCCCACCGTCGGCTCGCACGCCGACTCACCGAGGCCCGGTTCCGCCGCACGCGGGGCCGGGCCTCGCCCATGCCCCGTGAGGGGGGGCCGGAGCGCTCAGCCGCGCAGGCGGTGCTCCAGGGAGGCCTTCACGCCGCTCCACTCCCAGGCCAGGATCGAGTAGACGACCGTATGGCGCAGGGTGCCATCGGGCATGATCCGGTGGGCGCGCAGGATCCCGTCCTGCTGGGCGCCGAGCCGCTCGACAGCGCGGCGCGAGGTGGTGTTGAGGTGATGGACCCGGAACTCGACGCCCAGGCAGCCGAGCTCCTCGAAGGCGTGCGTGAGCAGGGCCAGCTTCACTGCGGCGTTGATCCCGGTGCCGTGGGTCGAGCCCGCCAGGTAGGTGGTGCCGATCTCCAGGCGCCGGTCCCGCAGGGAGATGTTCAAGAAGGTGGTGTGGCCGACCACCCGCTCGCTCGCCCGGTCGATCACCGCCCAGGAGGCCGTCGTCCCGGCCGCATCGGAGGCGCACTGCGCGGCGACGGCCTCCGCGACCCGTTCCGGTGAGGGGACGTGGGGCGCGTAGGGGATCCTCCAGATCTCCCCGTCGGTCACCACCTCGCGCAGCCCGTCGACGTGCTGCTCGCCGAGCGGCTCGAGCCGAACCCGCTGGTTCTCGAGCGGCACGGGAAGGGGCTGGGGCATGGGGGCGGTGCTCGTCATCCCCCGATCATGCGCGGGACGCGGCAGCAGTGTCGATCCTTCCCGCATGCCGACATCGGTCTCGCGACGCCGTGCTGGCAGGCGGGATCTCGCAGTTCCGTTCTCGCGGCGTCATGCTCGCGATCTCGTTCTCGCGACGTCATCTTCGCGATCTGCGTCGTGCCGCGTCATAAATCTTTGGTGCGAGCCAAGCGCTACTTATGCTCGGCGGCGTCCTCCTCGGAGGGCACCCGCACACCGCCCCCGCCCCTCACCGCGTGTGCTGCGCTCACCCGCGGCTCGCGCCGGACCAGGTCGCCGACCCCCGCCTGAAAGGTGCCCCACCGATGACTGAGACCCTTCACGAGGCAGCCCCCGCTGCGCGACCGATCGAGGAGTCCTTCGATGCCTCGGTGTCCGGAGATGCCTCGGTGTCCGGCGGCGCCTCGGTGTCCGGCGGCGCCTCGGTCTCCCACGCCGCAGCCGGCAGCTCCGCGTCCAGCGACGCGACGGACCGGGACGCGACGGCCTGGGACGCCGCAGCCTGGGACGTGCTGCTCGCGGAGGCCTCTCAGCAGGTGCGGCAGCGCGAGGCCGAGCACGTCCTGCCCCGCGCGCTGCTCGCTCAGCTGCTCCAGCTCGGTTTCGGCCGGGTCCGGGTGCCGGTGGCGCACGGCGGGTTCGGGTGGTCGCTGCGCGAGACCTTCGAGCACCTCACCGACCTCGCCGCCGCGGACTCCCACCTGGCCCACCTCTTCCGCGGGCACTTCGTGCTGCTGGAGGAGGTGGCGCTGTTCGCGGAGCCCGGGGAGCGCGAGCTCTGGTTCGCCCGCGCCGTCGCCGGGGACTTCATCGGCAACGCCCAGTCGGAGAAGTCCGAGACGCTCGACATCGCCACCACTCTCACCCGCGAGGGTGACCGGCTGGTGCTCAGCGGCACCAAGTACTACACGACCGGGAGCATCTACGCGGACTGGATCGATCTGCTCGCCACCAATGAGGACGGTGACCTCGTGCTGGCGACGGTCTCCACCGACCAGCCGGGAGTCGTCTCCGAGGACGACTGGGACGGATTCGGCCAGCAGCTCACCGGCACCGGCACCACGCATTTCACCAGCGCCCTGGTCAACCCTGCACACGTGCGCGGCACCGACCGATCCACTGTCGAGGGCCAGCTGCGGCAGGGGCTGTTCCAGCTGGTCCTGCTCGCGGTGATCGCTGGGATCGGTCAGGCCGCCGTGAGCGAGTCCGTGACCTATGTCCAGGGGCGGCGCCGGCTGTTCGGTCGCCTGGGAGCCACCGAGGTCCGCGAGGACCCCCTCGTCCAGGACACCATCGGCTCCGCCTCCTCAGGGGCCTTCGCCGCCCGCACCCTGGTCCTGGCCGTCGCCGAGCGCTGGGATCAGATCATCGGCCTGCATCAGGAAGGCCTCGCCACGGAGGCGGACTTCCGTGAGGGCAAGCGCGACGTCTACCGGATCCAGGGCGAGATCGTCGACCGGGTGCTCGCGCTGACCACCGACCTCTTCGAGGTCGGCGGTGCCTCGCAGGTGTCCACGCGGCACGGCTTCGACCGCTTCTGGCGACATGCCCGCACCGTCGCCTCCCACAACCCGATGAAGCAGCGACGCCGACTGATCGGCGCCTATGAGCTCGGAGTCGAAGAGAGCGCCGAGCAGTTCGGGGACGTCGCACCGACGACTCCCGCTCCCTCTGCCACGCCCCGTGACCTCACCGCACCAGGAGCCCACCGATGAGCGACAAGAACCACCCCGCCGCGCAGGACCCCGCCTCCCAGCGGCTCGAGGAGGCCCTCGCCCGGGCCAGCTCCGAGGACGGCAGGATCCGTCGACGGCGCATGATCGGCGGCGGGATCGCCGCGGTCGCCGTGGTCGGTGCGGCCTCCGCCTGGGGCCTGGCCAGCCGTGGCGGGGCCGACACTTCCGCCTCGGGCGGCACCGCCGGCGGCTCCGCCGCCGGCGACGCCCCCGGCAGCCCGGTGAGCGGTGGGACCCTCGTGTACCTCGACGCCGAGGCGAGCCGCTCCACCCAGCCGCAGGGCGCCGGCACCTGGCAGGACTCCGCCTACCTCGAGAACATCGCCGACCGCCTGATCTGGAAGGACCCGGCCACCGGCGAGCTGCAGCCCTACATCGCCGAGAGCTGGGAGATCTCCTCGGACGGACTCACCTACACCTTCACCATCCGTGAGGGCGTGACCTATTCCGACGGCACGTCGCTGGATGTCGCGAGCGTGGCCCGGAACCTCCAGTGGCAGGCCGACGGCGATGAGGCCAAGGGCATCCAGCCCTCGATCCAGTGGCCGCGGCTCGACGCGATCAGCACCGCGGGCAGCACCGTCGCCGTGACCCTGCTCGAGCCCTACGCCGAGTTCCTCGACGTGCTCTCGGGATGGGCCGCCGTGCTCGTCGCAGATGCCACGATCGATGCACCGCTGGAGAGCCAGCAGCAGATCACCGGGATCATCGGCAGCGGCCCGTTCGTCGTCGAGAGCGAGAAGTACGGCGAGAAGATCGTGTTCGTGCGGCGGCAGGGCTACGACTGGGCCCCGCCGAGCCTCGCGCATCAGGGCGAGGCGCGCCTGGAGCGCATCGAGGTCCACGCCGTCACCGACGACACCACCCGGCTGGGCACCCTCCGCTCAGGACAGGCCGATCTGATCCGCTACATCCAGCCCGCCGACGAGCTCCAGCTCGCCGAGGACCCGTCCTTCCAGGTCCTCTCTGCGCAGGGCATCGGCGCGACCAACCATTGGCAGCTGCGGGTCTCGATCCCCGCGCTGCAGGACGTGCGCGTGCGCCAGGCGCTCCAGATCGGCATCGATCGCGCCTCCCTGGTCAGCGACCTCTACACCGAGAACTGGGCGGTCGCCCGGAGCGTGGTCACCGAGGACGCCTTCGGCTTCGTCGACCTCAGCACCCAGCTCGCCCACGACCCCGCCGGAGCTGCCGCCCTGCTCGATGACGCCGGCTATGCGGACGTCGACAGCGAGGGCTATCGCAGCCGGGATGGCGAGCGCCTGTCGCTGATCACCGTCATCGATGTCTACGACTCGACCGCCAAGCCGCTGTACCAGCTGGTCCAGTCCCAGCTCAAGGAGCTCGGCATCGAGCTGACGCTGCGTGATGCGGACTACTCCCAGGTCTCGGAGGCATACGCCGCCCCCGACGTCGCCACGGTCCGCTCCGGCTGGCCCTACCCGGCGACCTGGGCGACGCTGCGCACCCAGTGGGGGTCTGAGGGCACCGACACCTTCTCCCTCGACGGCGCCGATCCGATCCTCGATGAGCTGCTCGCCGCGCAGGCCGTCGCGACGGATCCCGCCGAGCGGTCCGCGCTGCTGGCGGAGCTGCAGCACCATGTCATCGAGAACGCCTACGTCCTCCCCCTGCTCAAGGACTCCCAGATCTTCGCCGCGCAGAGCGATGTGCAGGACTTCTCCTGGAGCGCCGAGGCGAGACCGCTGTTCTACACCACGTGGCTCGACCGCCCGTGACCCCGTGAGGAGAACCCCCACCATGCGCTCCCGTTATCTCGTCACCCGGATCCTCCAGGCCGTGCTGGTCGTGGCCATCACCTACCTGCTCACCTACTGGGTGCTGTTCGCCCTGCCGGGCGATCCGGTCGCCAATCGCCTCGACAACCCGCAGAACCCGGTCCCGCCCGGCCAGGCGAAGGCGATCCTCGAGTACTACAACCTCGATCAGCCCGCGCTGCTGCAGTTCCTCATCACGGTCGGGCGGCTGCTCCAGGGCGATCTCGGCTACTCGCTGGGGACCGGGCGCGCCGTGAGCGACATGCTGCTGCAGGGTCTCGGTTCGACCCTGCTGCTCGCGCTCGCGGCGCTGGTCGTCGCCGCGGTGATCGCCACCGGGGTGGGGCTGCTCGCGGTCTTCGCGCCCTGGGGGCCGGTGCGCAGCCTCGCCCGTCTGGTGCCGACGCTGTCCCTGGCCACGCCCAGCTTCCTGATCGGCCTGCTGCTGCTGCAGATCTTCTCCTACCAGCTCGGCTGGGTCTCCTCCCTGGACACGGAGAGCCTGACCAGCCTGCTCCTGCCCGCGCTGACCCTCGGCATCGCCGCCAGCCCCTCGATCACCCAGGTGCTCATCCAGGGTCTGACCGAGGCGAACGGGAGGCCCTTCGTCCGGGTGCTCCGCTCACGGGGCCTGTCCCATCGTGCGATCGCCGCCCGCCATGTCGTCCGCAACGGGTCGATCCCCGCGCTGACCCTGCTGGCCCTGACGATCGCGGATCTCCTCGCCGGCTCCGTGATCGTGGAGTCGGTCTTCCACCGCGCAGGGCTCGGCTATGTCACCGAACAGGCGGTCCGCTCGCAGGACGGACCGATCGTGCTCGCCGTGGTGCTGCTGGTCTCCTCGCTGTACTCGCTGGTCAACCTCGCCACGGACCTGCTGTATCCGGTGATCGATCCCCGGATCAGCATCACCGAGTCACGTCTGGGAGCCGGCGCCCCGGCCTCTCGCTCCGCCCAGCCCGCCCTGACCGAAGGAGCGTGACCCCGTGACGAGCATCCTCTCCCCGGCGACACCCGCGAGCCGTCGTACACCGCCCCGCGCCCCCAGGGGCCTGGCCTCGCACGGCTCGGCCTCCCTCGGCATCGTGGACATCGCCGCGATGCTGCTGCTGGCGCTGCTGGTCATCGCGGTCCTCGCGCCCGCTCTGCTCGCCCCCGGCGACCCGCTCGGCACCGCGACCGCGCAGGCGCTGGAGGGCCCCTCGCTCACCCACTGGCTGGGCACGGACTACCTCGGCCGCGACGTCTACACCCGGATCGTCCACGGGGCGCGGACCTCGCTCAGCGCCTCCGCCGTCGCCGTCGCGGTGGGTCTTGCGGGCGGTCTCGCCCTCGGCATCGTCTCGGGCTACCTGGGCGGCTGGGTCGATGCGGTGGTCAGCCGCCTGATCGATGTGCTGCTGTCCGTGCCGGGCCTGCTGCTGTCGATGGTGATCATCGTGGCCCTGGGCTTCGGGGCGATCAACGCCGCGATCGCCGTGGGCATCTCCTCGATCGCGAGCTTCGCCCGGGTGACTCGCGCCGAGGTGCTCACCGTGCGGACCTCCTCCTATGTCGAGGCGGCGCAGCATCAGGGCTCCTCGCGCCCGCGCACCCTGATCCACCACATCCTCCCCAACGCGGTCGGCCCGGTCGCCTCGCTGATACCGCTGCAGTTCGGCGGCTCGATCGTCTGGATCTCCTCGCTGAGCTTCCTGGGCTTCGGCGCGGTGCCTCCGCACCCCGAGTGGGGACTCCTGGTCGCCGAGGGCCGTCAGTACCTGCTCTCCGCCCCCTGGCTGCTCCTCGCTCCCGGAGCGGTCATCGTCATCACCGTGCTCGCGGCATCCCATCTGCAGGGTGTCCTGGGAAGACTCCGGAGGACCACCGCATGACCACCGACGATCTCACCCTCACCCTCCCCACCACCCCTGGGGCCGACACTGCTGGGGCCGACACTGCTGGGGCCACCGCAGCTGGAGCCACCGTTGCTGGGGCCACCCCCGGCGTGCCCACCACGACCACGGCGCCGCCCGCGATCGCGGTGGATGCCCTCAGCATCGGCTACTCGAGCGGCGGACGGATCGTCCCCACGGTCATCGAGGCATCCTTCGAGGTCCCCACCGGCAGCACCACCGCGCTGGTCGGTGAATCCGGATCGGGCAAGACCACGATCGCCTCCGCGATCAGCGGCCTGCTCGCGGACAACGCTCGCTGGCTGACCGGCGGCGTCCACCTGCTCGGCCAGGACGTCTCCCGCCTCGGCGAGCGCGGCTGGCAGGCGGTGCGGGGCAGCATCCTGGGCTACGTGCCGCAGGATCCGCTGGGCTCGCTGGATCCGCTGCAGACGGTCGGAGGGCATGTCGCCGAGTCGGTGCGTCAGGCCCGCAACGTCCCTGAGCGGGAGGCACGACGGATCGCCCGGGAGCTGCTGGAGACCGTGCACATCGCCGATGCGGAGCGGAAGCTCGCGGCGTATCCGCATGAGCTCTCCGGCGGACAGCTCCAGCGCGTCCTGATCGCCGGCGCCCTCGCGGGGAATCCGAGCGTGCTGATCGCCGATGAGCCCACCTCCGCACTCGACGTCACGGTGCAGAAGCGGGTGCTGGACCTCCTCGAGGAGCTGCGAGAGGGCCTGTCCCTGTCGGTCCTGCTGATCACCCATGATCTCTCCCTTGCCGCAGAACGCAGCGACCGGGTCGTCGTGCTGCAGCATGGCCGCGTCGTCGAGCAGGGCGCCTCCACGGACGTGGTCGCGCGCCCCGCCGCCCCGTACACGCTGCAGCTGTTCCGCGATGTCCCGGCGATGACCCCGCAGAAGTACGCGGCGACGCAGGCCGCGCTGCAGACCCGGCGGGAGACCGCCGGGACCGGGACCGCAGTGCAGGTCACCGCGCTGTCGAAGTCGTTCGACGGCGCCCACCGGGTGCTCGAGGACGTCGATGTCACGGTGCGGCGCGGTGAGATCCATGCGCTGGTCGGAGAATCGGGGTCCGGGAAGACCACCCTCGCCCGGATCATCGCCGGGCTGACGGCTTTCGGCGCCGGCACCGTCGAGGTCTCGGGAACGCCGCGGCCGCGCACTCCCGCCGTCGTCAACCCCGACCCGTCCGCGCTCCAGCTCGTCTACCAGAATCCGCTGGCCGCGCTCGATCCGCGCCGCCGCGTGGTCGACCTGGTCGCGGAACCGCTGCGCATCGGCGGGACCGCGAGGGCGGAGGCGCGCTCCCGCGCCCAGGCGCTGCTGCGGCAGGTCGGGATCTCCGAGGAGGCCGCGGCGAGGTACATCAGCCGGCTCTCCGGCGGGCAGCGCCAGCGCGTCGCCATCGCCCGCGCGCTGATCCTCTCCCCGTCCACGCTGGTGCTGGATGAGCCGACCTCCGCGCTCGACGTCACCGTGCAGGCGCGGATCATCGATCTGCTCTTCGCGCT
Source organism: uncultured Brachybacterium sp. (assembly GCF_947500705.1). Lineage (GTDB taxonomy): Bacteria > Actinomycetota > Actinomycetes > Actinomycetales > Dermabacteraceae > Brachybacterium. The sequence goes on from NZ_CANMSY010000001.1 coordinate 585,777, forward strand.
GCGCGCTGAGGATCCGGCGCTGACGATGGTGTTCATCTCCCACGACCTGAGCCTGGTGCGGCAGATCTCCGATTCGATGACGGTCCTGCAGCGTGGCCGGGTCGTGGACCAGGGCCCGGCCGCGGAGGTCTTCGCCTCGCCCACCTCCGCCTACACGCGTCAGCTGATCGAGGCGATCCCCCGGGCGCCGGTGGTCAGGGAGTGATCCCCGTGCCGTGCTTCTCGATCGCCATCTCGTAATAGCGCAGCAGGTCGTCCGAGGCGTTCTCCCACGAGTACTTCTCCGCCTCGGCACGGGCGGCCCCACGGATGCGTCCGCGCAGCTCGCCGTCTCCGAGGCGGGTCAGCGCCGCATCCAGGCTCGCCTCGTCCCCGGAGTCGAACAGCAGTCCGTCCAGCCCGTCGGTGACCTGCTCCATCGTCGGCCCCGAACGCGCGGCGACCACCGGGAGCCCGGAGGCCATCCCCTCGAGGATCACCAGGCCCAGGGTCTCGGTCACGGAGGGGAAGACGAACCCGTCGGCGCTCGCGAAGGCGCTCGCGAGCTCCTCCCCCTCCATGAACCCGGGGAACAGCGTCGAGGTGCCGGCGAAGAGCTGCTCGAGCTCGCGCCGGTACGGGCCGTCCCCGACGATCGCGAGCGCCACGTCCTCGCGCCGCTCCATCATCGGCCGCAGCGTGTGGATCTCCTTCTCCGCGGCGAGCCGACCCACGAACACCAGGAGCTTCTTCTCCGGATGCCCCTGGGTGAGACGCTCCCGCATCTCCGCCGAAGCGAAACGGGGATGGAAGGCCTGCGTGTCCACCCCGCGGCGCACCACGTGCAGGTTCGCGATCCCCTGGGTCTCGAGCTCGGCGCGCATCGTCTCCGAGGTGGCGATGTTGATGTCCGCGAGCGCGTGGTTGCGCCGGATCTGCCACCACACGGGACGCTTCCCCCAGCGGTAGGCCCGGTAGAGGTCGAGGTAGCGCGGGATATGCGTGTGATAGCTCGCGACCAGGGGAATCCGCTGCCGGTGAGCGGCGAAGGCCCCCGAGGAGGCCAGCAGCAACGGCTGGGCGGCGTGGACCACGTCCGGGTGGAATCCCCGGATGATGCCGTCCACGGTGGGATTCGGCAGCGTGAACCGGCGGTGCTTGTAGAACGGCAGGGTCACGGGCTTGACCCCCACCACCCGCGCTCCGCGGTACTCGGTGACCCCGAGATCCGGCGCGACGACCATGACCTCGTGGCCGAGCTCGGTCATCCGTTCGACGGCGTGGCGGAGCCTGGTCACCACGCCGTCGACCGACGGCAGGAAGGTCTCCGTGACGATCGCGATCTTCACGGGGTGGCGGTCACTTCCAGGTCACGGTGGGCATGACCAGCTCGCGCTTGACCCGGTCCGTGTTGTTCATCGCGACCTTGAGGACCTCGGTGAGGTGCTCGTCGGTCAGCAGATGCGGCTCCAGACCCAGCGAGAGCAGGTTGGTGTTGACCGCGTTGTAGTAGTGGTCGTACTTCTCCACACGCGGGTTCTCGGTGGTCGCGAGCTCGACCTCGTTGCCGAGGGCGGCCGCGACCTTCTGCACCTTCTCGGCCAGCTCCTTGACGGAGAACTGCTCGGTGAACTGGTTGTAGACGCGGAACTCGCCGACGTCCGCGGGGTTCTCGCAGGCGATCTCGATGCAGCGCACGGTGTCCTGGATGTCCAGGTAGCCACGGGTCTGGGAGCCGTTGCCGTAGACGGTGAGGTCGTGGCCGATCGCCGCCTGGACGATGAAGCGGTTCAGCGCAGTGCCGAACACGGCGTCGTAGTCGAAGCGGTTGACCAGGCGCGGATCCAGACGGGTCTCATCGGTCTCCAGGCCGTAGACGACGCCCTGGTTGAGGTCGGTGGCGCGGATGCCCCAGATGCGGCAGGCGAACATGATGTTGTCGCTGTCGTGCACCTTGGTGAGGTGGTAGAAGGAGCCGGGGGCCTTGGGGAACGGCAGGCGGTCCTTGCGGCCCTTGTGCTCGATCTCGATCCATCCCTCTTCGATGTCGATGTTCGGCTGGCCGTACTCGCCCATGGTGCCGAGCTTGACGAGATGGCAGTCGGGGGCGAAGTCCTTGATCGCCCAGAGCACGTTCAGGGTGCCCTCGACGTTGTTGCGATGGTTCTCGATGGCGTGCTCGCGGTCGATCATCGAGTACGGCGCGCTGCGGTGCTCGGCGAAGTGCACGAAGGACTCCGGCTGGATCTCCTGGAAGATCGACGCCACCGCGTCGTAGTCGGTGAGGTCGGCGATCCTCACGGCGATGTCCTTGCCGGAGACCTCCTTCCAGACCGCCACCCGCTCCTCGAGCTCGAGGATCGGGGTGACCGAGTTGGAGCCCAGCTCCTCGTCGATCTCGCGGCGCACCAGGTTGTCCACGATGGTGACGTCGTGGCCCTTCTGCGAGAGGTACAGGGCAGTGGGCCAACCGCAGAATCCATCTCCACCGGCGACGACGATCTTCATCTCGTGAGTCCTCCATCAGGTCAAAGTCCCGGCATGCGAAGGACGACGCAGCCGGATTGTGCACTTCCGTGTCCACCCATAACGTAGTGCAGGCCGGGCACCGCTCAAAGACGCGGGGACCTGGCCTGAACTGCGGAGGAACGGACCATGAACAACACATCGGACGAGAGCGCGACACGCCGCGCTCCCATGGTTGATTCCACTGTATCGCCCGCCCCCGAAGTACTGCTGGATGCTCCGCCGACCGCCCATGCACGGCTCCCCGCGGCGCCCCGGCACCCGACGCCCCGGCCGCCGACACCCCGGCCGCCGACATACCGTCCCCCGACTTCCCGTCCCGCGACAGCTCGACCCCCGGCACCCCGGCCGCTGCCGGACACGGCCCGGCGAGTGCTGGTGATGGGCATCGTGAACCGCACCCGCGATTCCTTCTTCGACGAGGGCCGCACCTGGGCGCTGGAGGCTGCGGTGGCCGCCGGGCTCGAGGCCGCCCGCGCCGGAGCGGATCTGATCGACGTGGGCGGGGTGAAGTTCGCTCCCGGGGAGCCGGTGCCGGTCCAGGAGGAGATCGAGCGGGTCGTTCCGGTGATCGACGCACTGCGCAGCGCGCTGCCCGCGCACGTGCTGCTCTCGGTGGACACCTTCCACGCCGCAGTGGCCAGAGCCGCGATCGAGGCCGGGGCCGACCTCATCAACGACACCACCGGACTCTCGGATCCGCTGATGGCGAGCACGGTCGCCGAGACCGGGGCATCGCTGGTGATCACCCATTCGACAGCGCGGCCCCGCCAGCCCCTCCCCCAGCCGCAGTACGACGACGTGGTCTCCGAGGTGCGGGACTTCCTCACCTCTCGCCTGCAGCGGGCTCTCGAGGCGGGGATCCCGCGGGAGCGGATCGTGCTGGACCCCGGACCGGACCTGAACAAGAACACCCTGCAGACCCTCGAGATGCTGCGAGCCTTCGAGCAGTACTCCTCACTCGGGCTGCCGCTGCTGGCGGCGCTGTCCCGCAAGGACTTCGTGGGCGAGTCGCTCGGCCTGCCCAAGGAGGACCGTCTGGAGGGCTCGCTCGCGGCCGCGGCGTGGACCGTCGGCCACGGGGCACGCATCCTGCGGGTCCACGATGTGCAGGCCACGGCGCGTCTGGTGCGGATGCTCGAGGTGCTCGCGGGCTGGCGCGATCCGGCCGGGCCGCTGGTCCACAACACCTGAGCGCACGCCGGCCCGTACCTGCACCGGCATCCGCACCCGCACCCGCACCCGCACCGTTTTGCTGCCGTGAGGACCGATGCCCTGCGGCACACCGGTCCTCTCGAGAGCAGAAGTGCACGCAGCCCGCCCGGCGCGGCGCGGCCCGCGTTCGGCCGGCCCGCGCGCGCCCGAGTTCGGCCGGCCCGGCCCGGCTCGGGCCGGGCCGACCAGGACCGTGCCACGCAGGACTGCTCAGCCGGCGAACTCCTCGAGCACCGCATCGGCCAGCTTCGGCATCACCTCGCGGTGCGCGTCGCAGAAGTCGTGGGAGGTGCCGACCACCAGCGCGAGCTCCGCCACTGGATCCACCCAGAAGGCGGTGCCGCGCATGCCGAAATGGCCCACGGTGCTCTCGCTGTTGCGGGTGCCGGTCCAGTGGGGAGACTTCGTGCCGCGCACCTCGAGTCCGAGTCCGAAGGGGTTCGGGCTCTGCTTCCCGAAGCCGGGCATGATGCCCACCAGCTCGGGGAACTGCACGCCGGTGAACTCGGCGAACCAGCGCGGCTCGAGCAGAGTGGGCTGGAGCAGCTCACCCGCGAAGAGCGCGAGGTCGGCGAGGGAGCCCTGGGCGCCGACGGACGCCGAGCCGCTCCATTGCAGGGAGTCCATGCCGAGCGGCTCGACGATGCGCTCCTGGATCCAGCCGCCGTAGTCCCGGCCGAGCGCCCGCTCGACGTGCCGGGCGGCCTCGTCGATGCCGAAGTTGGAGTAGTGACGGCGCAGGCCGGGGGCTTGCAGCGTGCTCTCGGACTCGTAGAAGTAGCCCGAGGCGTGAGCGAGCAGATGGCGCAGCGTCGCGCCGGGTGGGCCTGCCGGGTCCTCGAGATCCACATACCCCTCCTGCAGTGCCAGGGCAGCACCGCAGCCGGTGAGCGTCTTGGTGACCGAGCGCCAGGGGCGCAGCAGCTGGACATCGCCGCGCCGCTCCCGCTCCCCTTCCCGACCGAGCACGATCGCCGCGGCCTCGAAGCCGAAGTCGTCGAGCAGGTCCAGAGCGCTCATCGCGCCGTCCCGCCCCCGTCGCCCCAGCGCTCGAGGATCTGGTCGGTGAGGCCCGGCCAGACCCGCACGTGCTCGGGCCCGAACCGCTGCTCGCCGAGGAAGGCGGCGGTGAGGCCCGCGGCCGGGTCCACCCAGAGGAAGGAGCCGGACTGGCCGAAGTGCCCGAAGGTCTCCGGGGAGGAGCGCGTGCCGGTCCAGTGCGGATTCTTCCCGCCGCGGATCTCGACGCCCAGTCCCCAGTCGTTGGGCTTCTGCCGCCCGTAGCCGGGGAGGATCCCCGCGAGCCCCGGGAACTGGACAGTCGTCGCCTCACGCCAGAGGTCCTCGGGGATCAGGGTGGGGGCCAGCTGCTCCCGGCCCACGGCCAGCAGATCGCGGATCGACCCGCGGTAGCCGGCGGCCGGCGAACCGGTGACCTCGAGGTCGGTGAGGTCGAGTCCTGCGATGACGGTCTGCTCCATCCAGTCGGCGTAGTCGTAGCCGGTGGCCTCCTCGAGGTGCGCGGCGAGCACCTCGAAGCCCGTGTTGGAGTAGATGCGGCGGGCACCGACCGCGCCGACGGTCTCCTCGCCGTCGAAGGCGTAGCCAGCGGTGTGGGCGAGCAGATGACGCACGGTCGCGCCCTCCGGACCGGCGGGCTCGTCGAGGTCGACGAGGCCGCGATCCACAGCGATCAGGGCCCCCAGCGCGGCGAGCGGCTTGGAGACGCTCGCGAGGTCCCAGACCTGTGTGTCATCGCCCTGGAGCTGCAGGGTGTGCGCGGCGTCGGACACCCCCAGCGCATGCGCGAAGTCGATGTCGACGGGGATCTCGGGCGGGGTCTCGGTCTCCACGCGCTCAAATATGGCACATCCGACCCGAGCCGACCGGGCGCCACCGCCCCGGGACCACCGCCCGACGACTGTCCGGAAGGTCTCGCAGTCACCGATGCCATATCGTGATATGTCCGTTTTGCCTACATGACCAGGAGTACCGTCGACTACTCGACGGGAACTGCTGGAACTGCACGTTTTAACCCTTGTTTACCTCCCCTTGACCGGCGCATCATGGGTTTGACCGCTTGCCGACGAGCGTCCCGGACCCACGGCTCCCTGAACCGCCGGCACCTGAATACCGGCACCTGCACGAGGGGGACGAATGACGTATCTGGAGATCACCCGGAGACCTGATCACACCGATCGCACCGATCGCACCGATCGCACCGATCGAGCACTTCTGCCCATCGTTGCACCGTCACGCCGCGCCCTGCTGCTCGGGGTGGGCACGCTGGGCGCTGGTCTGGCACTGGGCTCCGGCGCCGCGACCGCAGCCCCGCCCACGCTCCGCAGAGGCAGCCGGGGGTCGGCTGTCAGCTCGCTGCAGCGGAGGCTGACTGCTCTGAAGTACTGGTGCGGAACGGCCGATGGCAGCTTCGGCCACCTGACCCAGCAGGCGGTGTTCGCGCTCCAGAAGGCGGCGGGCTTGGGTCGGGACGGGGTCGTGGGCCCGAAGACGTACCGGGCGCTCGACGCCGGCACGCAGCCTTCACGCCGGATCACCAGCGGCATCGGATTCGAGGTCGATCTGAGGAAGCAGATCATCATCGCCACCACCGGCGGCGCCCTGGCCTACATCCTGAACACCTCCACCGGCAGCGGCGAGCGCTACTACTCGGGAGGTCGATGGAAGACGGCGACCACCCCGCGCGGGAGCTTCTCGATGTACAGCCTGTACAGCAGGGGTTGGCAGAACGGCCCGCTGGGGAACCTCTACCGTCCCGGCTACTACGACCGCGGCTGGGCGATCCACGGATCGACCTCGATCCCCACCTACCCGGCCTCCCACGGCTGCTGCCGGATCTCCGTCGGGGCGTCGGACATGCTCTGGAGAAGCTCCTGGTTCGCCAAGGGCCGTCGCGTGCTCGTGTACTGAGCCGGGCCGGCCAGCAGGGTTGCCGGACACGACCGCCGGAGCGGCTGGGGAGGGGACGGCATCGCTGCCCCCTCCCCTCCCGGGCCCTGCCTCTTCACGAGCCCTGCACGATTTCCTCGCCGCTCCCGCGCCCGGCGGTCCCGGCAGGGACCTGCTCTCGCGATACGATCTGGTGGCGAGCAGCCTCATCGACCGACCTCGTCGATCGGCGCTCGCGCATCAGCGGACACAGCGACAGCGAAGGACCATCGTGGGGATCTTGGATCGGATCGAGCGCGGCCTCGACCGCGGCGTGACGAGCGTCTTCTCGCCCGGCCGCGGTCAGCTCAAGCCGCTCGACCTGGCGCAGGGGCTCAAGCGCGAGTGCGATGACCAGATCCAGGTGCTCGACCGCACCCGGACCCTCGCTCCCAACGTCTACACGATCTACCTGCACTCCCAGGACTACGACCGCTTCGACTCCTGGCAGGACACCCTGCTGGACGAGCTGCAGCGGGTGCTCACCGAACATGCCGACAAGCAGCGCTATATGTTCGTCGGCGCGGTCTCGATCGAGCTCGCCCGCGACGACGAGGTGCGCACCGGCCGGTTCGAGACCGAGTCCCGCACCGAGCGCGGCAGCGTGGCCCCGGCCACCGGCGCCGCGCAGGCGGGGGCCGGCGGCAGCCCGATCATCGAGATCGATGGGCAGCAGTACCTGCTGACCGGCCCGGTCACGGTGATCGGTCGCGGCGGCGACGCGGACATCATCCTCGAGGACACCGGGGTCTCCCGCCATCACCTCGAGCTGCGTGCGGAGGCGGATTCCACCCTGATCGCCACCGACCTCGGCTCCACCAACGGCACCTTCGTCGACGGCGAGCGGATCCGCACGCCCGTCGCGCTCCATGACCGCTCGCTGCTGAAGATCGGCCGCACCCGCCTGACCGTGCTGCTCCCCGCCGCTGGCCCGGTCAGCTGGTGAACGCCCTATGAGTGAACTGACACTGGTCGCCCTGCGTCTGGGCTTCGTGCTCGCGCTGTGGATCTTCGTGATCGTGGTGGTGCTGGTGCTGCGCAACGACCTCTTCGGCACCACCGTGGTCACCCGCTCGAGCCGGGATCCGCGCCGCGAGCAGCGCCCCGCCTCCGGGCCGATCGGCGGAGCGGCCGCCGAGGCCGGCAGTCCTCCCCAGCTGCGCACGGACCCCGAGGTCACCCAGGCCGCGATGGTCGTCACCGCCGGCCCGCTGCGCGGCACCTCGCTGACGTTGGGATCCACCCCGATCCTCATCGGCCGCGCTCCTGAATGCACCCTGGTGGTGGATGACGACTACGCCTCCAACCGCCACGCCCGCGTGTTCCAGCGCGAGGGCGAGTGGATGGTGGAGGATCTGGGCTCCACCAACGGCACCCTGGTGTCCGGTCGCCGGATCGAGGGCGCCGTGCCCTTCCGGCCCGGGGCCCAGGTGCGGATCGGCCGCACCGAGATCGAACTGAGACGAGGTCCGCGATGAGCATCGCCCTGCGGTACGCCGCCCGCTCCGACGTAGGCCTCGTGCGGTCCAACAACCAGGACTCCGGCTATGCGGGCAGCCACCTGCTGGTGGTGGCCGACGGGATGGGCGGCCACGCCGGCGGCGACGTCGCCTCGTCCGTCGCGATCGGCCGGCTCGCCCAGCTGGACTCCGAGACCCCTGCCTCCGACATCGTGGCCACCCTCGAGGAGAGCGTGCTCGCGGCCAACCAGGAGATCCTGCGGCGCGCCCGCGACGAGCCCCAGCTGCGGGGTCTGGGCACCACGATCACCGCCCTGCTCCGCGCGGAGGGCAAGTTCGCCCTCGCCCACATCGGCGATTCCCGCGCCTACCTGCTGCGCGGGGACGAGACCACCCAGATCACCAAGGACCACACCTTCGTGCAGCGGCTGCTCGACGAGGGCCGCCTGACCGAGGACGAGGCCGAGCGCCATCCGCAGCGGTCGGTGCTGATGCGGGTCCTCGGCGATGTGGATGCCGACCCCGAGCTCGACCTCTCGCTGCGTCCCGCCCATCCGGGCGACCGCTGGATGCTCTGCTCCGACGGTCTGTCCGGATTGGTCTCGCTGGGCACGATCGACGCGACCCTCAAGGAGATCGAGGATCCCGGGGAGTGCGCCGAGGAGCTGATCCAGCTGGCGCTGAAGGGCGGCGGCCCTGACAACATCACCTGCATCATCGCCGACGTGGTGGATCTGGACGCCCTCCCCCGCGGCGTCGAGGCCCCCTCCACCAGCCCGCAGATCGTGGGCTCCGCAGCCCGCAACCGCCACGCCCCGACGGCGGCCTCCGGGCCCGCCGCGAAGGCCGCGGCCCTGACCCGGGAGGAGCCCGAGGTCCCCTACGAGGACGAGGACTTCTCCACGGAGGAGCCGCCGCGCCGCAGCCCCTGGCCGGCGCTGGTGGCCCTGATGCTGCTGATCGCCCTGCTGGGCGGGCTGCTCTGGGCGGGCTACGCCTGGTCGCAGCGGCAGTTCTATGTCGGCACCGATGGTACCCACGTGGTTCTCTACCAGGGGATCTCGCAGGACCTGGGGCCGATCTCGCTGTCCGATCCCGTCGAGGTCACCGACATCGAGCTCGAGGACCTGCCCGAGGTGACCCGGCAGCAGGTCCAGCTCACGATCAACGCCTCCGACCGCCCCTCCGCGGACCAGATCATCGATCGCCTCGAGCAGGCCGCCACCGCGAACCAGCCCCCTCCCGCCATCTCCCCTGCTCCCTCGGATGCCGGTGGCGCCTCGGATGCTGGTGGCCTCGAGGAGGACGCCGCCGAGGACATGGAGCCCCTGCCCTCCCGTTCCGACCGCACGATCCCGCCGCCCGATGAGGGCGAGGAGACGTAGTGGCCACGATCGTCTCGTACACCGCACGTCCGCGGCGCCTCACCCAGAGTCTGCTGCTGCTCTCCGCGGTGGTCATCGGAGTGGGTGCCTACGCGCTGGTGGGCCTCGGCCGCTATGACGCGCTGCCCGAGAACCTCGTCCCGTTCGGGATCGGCGCCGCCGTGCTCGCGCTCGCCCTGCAGATCGCCGTGATGTGGCGGGCGCCCTACGCCGACCCCGTGATCCTGCCGATCGTGGTGCTGCTGAACCTGCTGGGCATCGCGATGATCGAGAGCATCCACGCGGCGAACCAGATCTATGGGATCCGCAGCTCGGGCAGCGCGGACCGGCAGATGCTGTGGGCGGTGCTCGGCGCGGCGCTGTGCATCACCCTGCTGGTGCTGCTGCGGGATCACCGTCGTCTGCGCCGCTATACCTGGATCAGTGCCGTGGTCGGCGGCGTGCTGCTGCTGCTGCCGCTGGCCCCGGTGATCGGCTCGGCCCGCAACGGCTCGAAGATCTGGATCTCGATCGCGGGCTACAGCTTTCAGCCCGCGGAGCTCGCGAAGATCGCCTTCGCGATCTTCTTCGCCGGATACCTCGTCTCCCGCCGCGACACCCTCGCACTCGCGGGACCGAAGGTGCTGGGCATCCAGCTCCCCCGCTGGTCCGACTTCGGTCCGATCCTGGTCGCCTGGGGCTTCGCGATGGCGGTGCTGGTGTTCCAGACGGACCTGGGCACCTCGCTGATGTTCTTCGGGCTGTTCGTGGTCATGCTGTATGTCGCCACGGACCGGCTCAGCTGGCTGGTGATCGGGGCGGTGATGTTCCTGCCCCCGGCGATCTTCGCCGCCACCCAGATGGGGCATGTGCGCACCCGCATCACCTGCTGGCTGGACCCCCTCTCGAGCGCGAACTACTCCTCCTGCGAGCAGATCAGCCAGGGACTTTTCGGTCTCGCCAACGGCGGGATCACCGGTGCCGGGCTCGGGGAGGGCCGCCCGGATGTGGTGCCCCATGCGGAGTCCGACTTCATCTTCGCCTCCTTCGCGGAGGAGCTCGGCATGGTCGGGGCCTTCGCCCTGCTGCTGCTCTACCTGCTGCTGGTGCAGCGCGCGATCCGCGCCGCCGTCGGCATCTCCGACGGCTTCGGCACCCTGCTGGCCGGCGGGCTCGGCTTCGTGATGGCCCTGCAGGTGTTCGTGGTCGTCGGCGGTGTGACCCGGGTGATCCCGCTGACCGGCCTGACCCTGCCGTTCCTCGCCGCCGGCGGCAGCTCGCTGGTGTGCAACTGGATCATCGCCGGGATCCTGGTGCGGCTGTCCGACGCCGCCCGTCGGCCCGCCGCCCGGCAGATCGCGGGCGCCACCGCGCCCACATCGCCGCGCGCAGGTCAGGAGGTGAGCGCATGAACAAGCCGCTGCGCCATGTCTGGCTGGTGACCGGGGTGCTGTTCATCCTGCTGTTCACCTCCACCACCTATTTCCAGGTGGTCGCCCAGGGGCGCCTGAACGCCCACGGCCAGAACGACCGCACCCTGTACAACGAGTACGGGCAGCATCGCGGTCCGATCGTGGTCGACGGCACCGCGATCGCGAGCTCCCGCGAATCCGGGGACACCTACGGCTACCTCCGCGGCTACGACCCTGGCCAGATCTATGCCCCGGTGACCGGCTACTACTCGGTGGTCTACGGCTTCACCGGCATCGAACGCTCGCTGAACGACACCCTCTCGGGAGAGGCCGACGCACTGTTCTACCACCGCATCTCCGCGATCCTCTCGGGCCGGCAGGGCCAGGGGGCGAGCGTCGAGCTCACCGTCGACGCCGCGGCCCAGGAGGCCGCCTGGGACGCCCTGGACGGACGTCGCGGCGCGGTGGTGGCGCTGGACCCGGAGACCGGTGCGGTGCTCGCGATGGTCTCCGCCCCGACCTTCGATCCCAACCTGCTCGCCTCGCACGACACCGCTGCGGTGAGCCGCGCCTGGACCGAGCTGAACGAGGATCCCGAGCGGCCGCTGACCAACCGCGCCATCGGGGGTGACCTCTACCCGCCGGGCTCCGCGTTCAAGCTGGTGGTGGCCGCCGCGGCGCTCGAGTCCGGCCAGTACACGGCCGAGACCGAGATCCCCGGCCCCGGCACCTATCAGCTGCCGAACTCCTCGGCAGTGATGAACAACCGTGCCTCCGGGGGCACCGAGCCCTGCGGCCCGGACGACGTCTCCACCCTGGCCGACGCGCTGCGCCAGTCCTGCAACACCTCGTTCGCGATGCTCGGGCAGGAGGTCGGCGAGGAGCAGCTGCGCGCGACCGCCGCGGACTTCGGCTTCGGGCAGCGGCTCGAGATCCCGCTGTCGGTCACCCCGTCGACGATCGGGGACGAGCTGGATGCGGCACAGCTGGCCACCACCTCGATCGGGCAGTACGAGACCCGGGTGACACCGCTGCAGATGGCGATGGTCGCGGGGGCCTTCGCGAACGACGGCGTGGTGATGGAACCGCAGCTGGTGCAGTCGGTGCGCACGAGCGACCTCTCCACCGTCGCCGAGCTCAGCCCCAAGGAGCTCGGCCAGCCCCTCACTGCCGCGAATGCCGCGCAGATGCGGCAGATGATGGTGGGGGTGGTCGAGGACGGCACCGGCTCGGCCGCCGCGATCGACGGCGTCGAGGTCGGCGGCAAGACCGGCACCGCGGAGTGGGGCGAGGATCGTGCCCCCCACTCCTGGTACGTGGGATATGGACAGCAGGGAGACCAGAAGATCGCCGTGGCGGTCCTGGTCGAGGAGGGCGGATACGGCTCGCGCACTGCGGCGCCGATCGCCAAGGACGTGATGGAGGCGGTGATCCAGCCATGAGGACCACACCAGGGCTCGTGCTCGAAGGACGCTACGAACTGATCTCGCTGATCGCCACCGGCGGGATGGGACAGGTCTGGAAGGGGCGCGACCAGGAGCTCGACCGCGAGGTCGCGATCAAGGTCCTGCGCGAGGAGTATGCGGGGGACGAGGGCTTCCTCAAGCGCTTCCGCGCCGAGGCCCGCCACACCGCCGCGCTCTCGCATGACGGCATCGCCGCGCTCTACGACTACGGCGAGCTCGACGGCCGCGCCTATATCGTGATGGAGCTCTGCCCCGGCAGGCCGCTGTCGGACCTCATCGAGGAGAACCCCGGCGGGCTGCCGGAGAAGCGCGTCCTCACGCTGCTCATCGAGCTCGCCCGCGCACTGGACGCCGCCCACTCCAAGGGCGTCGTGCATCGGGATGTGAAGCCCGAGAACATCCTGGTGGACGAGAAGAACGACTGGTCCATGAAGATCACCGACTTCGGCATCGCCCGCAGCAAGGAACAGGGGCGGCTGACGAAGACCGGGCTGGTGATGGGCACCGCCCAGTACCTCTCCCCCGAGCAGGCGATGGGCAAGCAGGCCACGTCGCTCTCCGACATCTACGCGCTGGGCATCGTGGGCTACGAGATGCTGGTGGGCCGCCGCCCCTTCACCGGGTCCAGCCAGGTTGAGATCGCGATGGCGCAGGTCAAGCAGCAGCCGCCGGAGCTGCCCGAGATGATCGCCGCCGATCTGCGGCGCCTGGTGCTGATGATGCTGGCCAAGGCTCCCGCGAACCGCCCCCGCTCGGCGGCGGCGGTCGCGCGCATCCTCGAGGCGATCCAGCGCGGGGTCGAGCCGCGCTTCACCACCGGCGCGATCCCGGTGACCCGGGTCGAGGACCACGACTGGACCGGGGAGAACCGGGTCCGACGCGGAGGCAGCGGCACCACCGGTGGTGGCGCCGACCGCGACAGCGCGTCTGCGGGTTCACCGCCCAACGGCTCGCCGGCCACGAGCTCGCCGGCTGCCGACAGCCCCCGCCACGGGACCTCTCCCACCGGGACCCGCACCGCGGCGATGCCGTTGCCGCTCTCCGGTCGCGGCCGCGGGATCCGTCACCGCTCCGCCGCCTCCGGACCTTCCGCGCTGTCCGCCGCGTCGGCCGGCTCCGCCCCGCGGCGATCCGCCATCTCCGCCCGCTCGGCCGCGTCACCGGCGCCCGCTCCCCGCTCCTCGCGGAAGCCGGCAGCGACCGAGCGGTCCCCGCAGTCCGCAGCCGGCGCGGGCCAGAGATCGAACAGTCCGGGATCGAACGGCCGGGGATCGAACGGTCCGGGACCGCACGGCACCGGGTCCGACGGCATGAACAGCACGCACGGCACGGGAGGGAACGGCCCGGACCGGGCCTTCGGGGCCGGTGCCTTCGACGACGTGGACACCGCGGCTTCCTCACGGACGGTCCATGGCACCTCCACCACCGGGCGCAAGGTGGTCGGCATGTCGCTGCCCGGACTGGTGCTGCTGCTCCTCGTGATCGTCGCGATCATCGCCGCCGTCCTGGGCGGACTGGGCATGCTCCCCTTCATCTCCGCCGACAGCGGCACCAGCATCGGGAGCGGGACCGGGGTCAGCCTCGAGGTCTGGGCCGGAGTGGATATGCCTCACCTCGTGGCTGGTGAGACCACGTCAGCTACTACCATGGTCGAATCGGTCGGTGTCGACCACGGCACGAGGACGGGTGTGGAGTGAGCGAAGTGAACGTGGTCCTGGGCGGCAGATACCGCCTGGGCAAGATCCTGGGAACCGGGGGCATGGCCGAGGTGTTCCTCGCGGAGGACACCCGCCTGCACCGCACGGTGGCCGTCAAGGTGCTGCGCTCCGACCTGGCCCGTGACGCGAACTTCCAGGAACGGTTCCGCCGGGAGGCCCACAGCGCCGCCTCGCTGAACCACCCCTCCATCGTCGCCGTCTACGACACCGGCGAGGAGCAGCAGACCACCATCACCGGGGCCGAGGTCACCATCCCCTACATCGTGATGGAGTACGTGCACGGCGACACCCTGCGCGAGCACATCAAGCCCGAGCAGCCGATGGATGCCCATCAGGCCGGCGAGATCATGGCCGCTCTGCTGAGCGCGCTGGAGTACTCGCACCGCGCCGGGATCGTGCACCGGGACATCAAGCCCGGCAACATCATGATCAACGAGGCCGGAGCGGTGAAGGTCATGGACTTCGGGATCGCGCGAGCGATCGCGGATGCGACCAGCGCGATGACCGCGACCCAGGCCGTGATGGGCACCGCCCAGTACCTCTCCCCCGAGCAGGCGCGAGGCCAGCTGGTCGATGCCCGCTCCGACATCTACTCCGCCGCCTGCGTGATGTTCGAGATGATGACCGGCCGCCCGCCCTTCACCGGCGACACCCCGGTCTCGATCGCCTACCAGCACGTGCGCGAGGAGCCGCTGGCCCCGTCTGCCTACAACCCGGTGATCACGCCCGCGCTGGACGCGGTGATCCTCACGGGTCTGGCCAAGGACCGTGAGGAGCGCTACCCCAGCGCGGTCGCCTTCTCCCGTGATATCGCCACCGTGGTCGCGGGCCGTACCCCGGCCCTGGTCGGCGGCGCGGTGCCGCGCGGTGGCGACGGCGAGGTCACCACCGTGCTGAGCCCCCTCGATGACGCCACCGAGGCGCTGCCCGCGATCGGTGCCGCCCGACTGGGCGCCGCCGGACTGGGTGCCGCCGGGGCGGGTGCCGCCGGAGTCGGCGCCACCGCCACGATGCAGGCCCAGAACTGGAGCAGTGGCTCCGCGCCGAGCCCCGCCACCGCCCCGCTCGCGCTCCGCACGGCCGACGAGGTCGAGGAGCAGGAGGACCATAAGAAGCCCTGGTGGCTGATCATCCTGGTGATCGTGGCCGTGCTGGCGCTGGTAGGTGCCGCGATCGCGATCTTCGACCCCTTCGGCGAACGCGGCCCGGAGCTGGTCGCGGTCCCCGGGGTGGTCGGCCAGACCGAGGAGGACGCGAGCACCATCCTGCGCGAGGTCGGGCTCGAGCCCGAGTTCACCCAGGTGGAGTCGCAGGACGTCGAGGCCGGGCTGGTCATCGAGACCACACCGGCCGAGGGCGAGGAGGTCGAGGCCGGTGCCACGGTCGCGGTGACGGTCTCTGCCGGGCCCGAGCCGGTGCAGGTGCCCGACGGGCTCGAGGGAATGACCCGTGACGCTGCACGGGAGGCGCTCGAGGCCGTGGGCCTGACGATGACCGAGGGAGAGACGGAGGACGTCCCGCAGGAGCAGGGCACGGTCTCCAGCACCCGCCCTCTGAGCGGCGCCACCGTCGAGAGGGGCTCCGCGGTGGAGGTGCGGCTCGCCTCCGGCAACGTCGAGATGCCCGACGTCGAGGGCACGCAGTTCGACCGGGCCAAGGAAACTCTCGAGGCACGCGGCTTCGTGGTGCCCGAGCCCTCGGAGCGAGAGGATGCGGAGGCGGATCCCGGTACCGTGCTCTCGCAGACCCCCGCCGCGGGCAGCGGCCTGGTGCCCTACGGCTCGAGCGTGGACCTCGTGATCGCTGCGGCGCCCGGGCCGGTGACCGTCCCGAACGTCGCCGGACGCACACTCGCGGAGGCGCAGGCGACGCTTGCCGAAGCCGGCTTCGGCACCGAGCCGGCCACCGAGTTCTCCGCGACCGTGCCGGAGGGCCAGGTGATCCGCACCGAGCCCGGCGCGAACGAACAGGCCGCTCGCGGGGCGCAGATCAAGGTCGTGGTCTCCTCCGGTCCCGAGCCGACCCCGGACCCGACCACGCCGCCCACGGAGGAGCCCACGGAGGAGCCCACCGAGGCCCCCTCGGAGGCCCCGAGCACGACGCCCACGGAGGAGCCCACCGAGGATCCCGGCGACGACAGCGCCCAGGGCAACAACGGCAACGGACAGGGCAACGGCGGTGGCAACGGCAATGGGAACGGCAAGGGGAACAGCAATGGGAACGGCTGAGCAGAACGCAGCGGATACGAGCACCGCCTCTCCCACCGGCGCCATGCCCCGCACCGCCCGGATCCTGGTGGTCGACAACTACGACAGCTTCGTCTACACCATCGTGGGCTACCTCGAGCAGATGGGCGCCGAGACGGTCGTGACGCGCAATGACGAGGTGCCGCAGACCGCCGACAGCTCAGTGGACCTGGGCGGGTTCGACGGGGTGCTCGTCTCCCCCGGTCCCGGCACCCCCACCACCGCCGGGCGCTCGCTCGAGGTGATCGGCGCCTGCGCCGCACAGACGGTGCCGATGCTCGGGGTGTGCCTGGGCCATCAGGCTCTCGGGCAGTTCTTCGGTGCCACGGTGGATCACTCCCCGCAGCTCATGCACGGACGCACCAGCGAGCTCACCCATCAGGGCACCAGCGTCTTCGCCGGGGTCCCCTCGCCGATGACAGCGACCCGCTATCACTCCCTCACCGTGGTGCCGGAGACGATCCCCTCCACGCTCGAGGTCACGGCCCGCACGGCCGACGGCATGGTGATGGGTCTGGCCCACCGGGAGCTGCCCCTGCACGGGGTGCAGTTCCATCCGGAGTCGGTGCTCACCGAGAACGGGCACCTGATGCTCGGCCGTTTCCTCGAGCTCTGCGACGGGATCGACGCCGTCGAGCGCTCCGCGGGCCTCGAGCCCCTGATGACCGCGGGCTGAGCCGCTCTCGTCCCAGCCCAGAGCGCCAGCCCACAGCTCCCGTGCCCGTGCCCAAAGCACGGCTCAGGACGCGGGCGAGGCCGCGCGCTCTCCGAGCTGCAGCGCGCCGACCAGCCCGTCGTTGAAGGGCAGAGAGGGCGCGATCGCCGGGAACACCCAGCCGAACAGCGCCACGATGAGCGCCGCCAGCAGCACCACGGTGAGCAGGATCCTCGCCCACAGCGGCCCGGGCAGGTGACGGAACAGCCAGCCGTACATCAGCTCTCCTCCTCAGACGTCGCGGGCACGCCGCCGGGCGCTGCCCCACCGTCGGACGCCCGACCGTCGGACGCCCCATCGTCGGCTCCCCCCGCCGCGGTCGCGAGGGCCTCGGGGATCCCGTCGGCCCGGTCGGTCCAGTACGCGAACTCCGCATGGACGATGTACCGCTCCCGCGCGGAGTACATCGGATGGCAGGCGGTCAGCGTGAGCATCTGCTGGGTGGGCTCGACGCCGGGCTGTCCGGGGGCCGGCGCGATCACCTCGATGTCCTGCGGCTGCACGATCAGCGACTCGGTCACCTCGTACACGTAGAAGGCGTCACCGGTCTCGACCACGATCGCGTTGCCGGGTTCGAGCCGGGCGATGTCCTCGAAGACCCGGCCGTAGGTGTTGCGATGCCCGGCCACCGAGAAGTTGCCCACCTCGCCCGGCAGGGCGGTCTCCGGATAGTGCCCGGCACCCTTGACGTTCAGCACCTCCTCGAGGCTCACGCCCTCAGCGAGCGGGAACGCCGGGCGGTCGAAGTCGGGAACGTGCATCTTGCCCCACACCATGGTGTCCGCGGGGGTCTGGACCGCCGGCGGAGGCCCGTCCTGACGGGGCGCGATCTGCTCGGCGTCGACCTCGCCCCACTCCTGCTCGAGGCCGTCGATGATGCCGGCCTGCTCGCGATCGGCGACCACATCCGTCCACCACAGCTGCCAGACCAGGAACAGCAGCAGCAGCACGCCGAGCGTGAGCAGCAGCTCGCCGAGGACGCCGACGAGGCCTCCGCCGCGACGACGCCGAGGGGAGGGGGTCATCGGATCACCGTCGCATCGACGGTCAAAGAGCCCTGGAAGGCGGGCAGGGTGGTGGTCTCGAGGTCCTCGACCTTCTCGCCCAGGCCCACGTGCTCCACCCATTCGCGGTACACCTGGACGCCCGGGGCCTGCTCGAGCGCGGCGGCCATCTCGTCCACCGGGCCGATCACGGTGATCACGAAGGGTGGGGAGTACACCCTGCCCTCGAGCAGGAGGGTGTTGCCCGCGCAGCGGAAGGCGCTGCCGTTGATCACCCGCTGGTCCTGCAGCATCATCGCCTCTGCCCCGCCTGCCCAGAGGGCGTTGATGTAGGACTCGAGGTCCTGCTGATGGACCACGAGGTCGTTGGGTTCGGTGCCCGGGATCGAGCCCAGCGCGCTGCTCGGCGCGTCCGTGAGGGTGATCTGGAGGCCGGGGCCGCTGACCTCGCTGAGGCCGACGGCGTCAGCTATCTGCGCGGTGCGCTCGACGGTCTCCGCACCGGCGCTGCGGCCACGCAGCTGTTCGATCTCGGCCCGCTTCTCGGCGTTCTCCTGCGTGATCTGCTCGATATCGCGGCCGCGCTCCTGGAGCACCCCGACCACGTCACTGCTCTCGTCACGGATGGACCCGCCGCTGGAGAGCCGGGCGGTGGTGGCGAACAGGACCCCGCACAGCACCATGACCACGGCCACGCCGATGCGGCCGCGGGAACCGCCCAAGGGGCGCCTGGAGCGCCCCTGTGACGGGCGCTCCGACGGGCGCTCTGACAGGCGCTCCGAGGGTCGCTCGGAGACAGGGTCCACACCGTCTGCGTCCATCGCCCCTCCTCACCTCGCACCCTCGCCCGACGAGCATTACCCTAGGCCAAGGTTCACACCTGTGGACCTGCGCGGCACGCCCGCGAACATCGCCGCCCCGAGGGAGCACTGTCACATGGCCAGGAGCAGGAAGAAGTCGTCCGCTCAGACGGCGTCGAACTCGAAGGCCGAGGCCGCGTCGACGTCCCCCGCGGCCGCCGCGGAGGATCTCACCGCCTCCGCCGACGAGACGACGGAGACGAGCGCGAAGGACTCTGCTGCCAAGGTCACCACGGCGAAGGATGCGGCACCCTCACGACGCTCCGCGAAGGATCCGGTCTCGAAGGCCGCCAAGGGATCGAAGGGCTCCGCCGGCAAGGATCCGTCCACGGTCAAGGGCGGCGAGGTCAGCCAGAAGGCCAAGGACTCCACCCGTTCCACCTCGGTGAAGAAGGCAGCCGCCGCGGAGAGCTCCCGCAGCACCGGCCGCAGGGTCGCTGCGGCGACGCAGAACCCCAGCTGGCTCGCTCCCACCGCCGTGGTGCTCCTGGTCCTGGGCCTGCTCTACCTGGTCACCTACTACATCTCGTCGGGTCTGCTCCCGCTGCCGATCGGCGACTGGAACCTCGCGGCGGGCTTCGGCGTGCTGATGGTGGGCGGCGGCATGCTGATGTTCTGGAAGTAGTCACCGGATGAGCGGCGCGATGGGGAGTTCTCCCCACCGCGCAGATGCCCCTGCCCAGGTACCCTGATCGCAACGACCACTGCCGCCGACGCCGTGCTCGAATCCAGCGAACCACCCGATGGGGGCACCATGACCAGCAGCATCTCGATACGGCGCAGGATCGTCGCCGTCCTCCTCCTGCCGTTCCTCATGGTGCTCGCCGGGTGCGGGAAGTTCCACGCGGACTTCGACATCCAGGACGCCGACACGATCAACGTCTCCTATGACTTCGCGATGGACGAGGAGTTCGCCGAAGGGCTCTACAGCTCCGCCAAGGAGATGTGCACCGCTTTCGAGGAAGAGATGACCGCAGTAGGGGAGATGGCCCCGAGCGTCGAGCCCTATGAGGAGAACGGTCAGCTCGGATGCCTCATCACGGGCGTCATGACCAGTGACAACTTCGAGGATGGCTTCTCCCTCACCGAGGCCGACGGTGAATACCATCTGGTGATCGATGGCAGCGAGAGCGTGGGACAGGACCTGAACTCTCCCGAGATGGAGGGCCTCGAGATCGACTTCCGGATGACCTTCACCTTCCCGGGCGAGGTTCTCGCGTCCCAGGGCGGCCAGGTCGACGGCAACTCCGTCACCTTCACCGATCTGAACGAGCTGGCGGCGGGAATCGACATCCGGGCCGACGCCGGCGGGTTCCCCTGGGTGATCGTCGTCATCGTCGCGCTCGTGCTCGGGTTCCTCCTCCTGCTGCTGCTGGCGGCGGTCATCTTCTTCGTGCTCCGGGCGCGCAGGAACAAGGGCGGCGGCGCTGGTGGCTCCGGCATGCCTGCCGGCTATGGGGCAGCAGCCCCGGGCGCCGCGGCCGGCGCGATGCCCCCGGTGGCGCCGCAGAGCGGTCAGCAGGGTGGACAGCCGTGGGGACAGGCGTCCCCGGCCCCGACGCAGCCCGGCGGCCCGCAGGGTGACCAGCCCTGGGGTCAGGCGTCCCCTCCCCCGGCCCCGCAGCAGCAGCAGTGGAGCCAGTCCGGGCAGGGCCAGCCCGGGCAGAACCAGCCGAACCAGGGCGGTCAGCCCTGGGACCATCCCGACCAGGGGCAGCAGCCTCCGCAGAATCCGAGCTGGTGACCTCACCTCGGTGAGCCGTCCGGGAGCCGTGTGAGCAGGGTCATGGCTCCCGGATTGGCGTCGATCTGCGCGGCCCGCTAAAGTAGTTCAGGTTGGTCCAGCCAACGGGCGCCCGTAGCTTAACGGATAGAGCATCTGACTACGGATCAGAAGGTTGGGGGTTCGAATCCCTCCGGGCGCACTGCAGAAGTCAGCCCCTCGCGGCACCGAAAGGTGCGGCGGGGGGCTTCTTCGTCCCTGCCGTGTGCGATACCGGCGCAGGCGCCGGGTGCACGCTTAGGGACGCCCGGTGCGATGTCCCCACGGCATCCGGCCTCCCACCGACACTCACCGCTCAGTAGCCGTGAGGGTCATCCCCCGCCGCCGCTCCGGTGACGTGCTCGGCGTGCGAGAGCGTCTCCGTGAGGAGTCGGCGCACATGGGCGTCCGAGGCGCGATAGAAGGCGAAGGTGCCCTCCTTGCGGCTCTGCACGAGACCGGCCAGTCGCAGCTTGGACAGATGCTGGCTCACCGCGGCGGGTGTCGCCCCGATCGCCTCGGCGAGCGCATTGACGCTGGACTCCTGCTGGAAGAGTGCCCAGAGGATCTTGACCCGGGTGGGGTCGGCGAGCATCCGGAAGGTCTGGGCGGCGATCTGAGCATGCTCGTCGTCGGGGACCGGATGGACGGGCGCGGGATGCATGTCTCCATCGTACGCAGATGTTGCTATCCGCATGTCTACGCAGATAGATTGACAGCGTGTCTCCGCCCCCCGCCTCCGATCACTCGCACGGCGCGCACCCAACGCCGCAGCACGCCCCCGATCACGACCACCACCACCACGCCGACCACGACCACCACGACCACCACGACCACGACCACGACCACGACCACGCTGGCACCAGCCTCTGGGCACGCCTGCGCCATGCCCTGACCCCTCACAGCCACGATCACGGCGACGCGATCCGCACCGCCGAGGAGTCCAGCGCGATCGGGATCCGAGCGGCCTGGGTGAGCCTCGCCGGCATGGGAGCGACCGCGCTGCTGCAGATCGCCATCGTCGCACTCAGCGGCTCGGTCGCGCTGCTCGCCGATACCGTTCACAACCTCGGCCATCTGGCCACCACGATCCCGCTGATCATCGCCTTCCGTCTGGGCCTGCGCGCCCCCACCCGCCGCTACAGCCATGGCTTCCGGCGTGCTGAGGACCTGGTGGGGCTTCTGATCGGGGCGGTGATCGCTCTGTCAGCAGCGCTGATCGTCTGGGAGTCCCTGCGGGCGCTCACCTCTGCTCGGGATATGACCCATCTGGGCTGGGTGCTCGCCGCCGCCGTCATCGGTGCGGCCGGGAACGAGCTGGTCGCGAGGTATCGGATCCGCGCGGGCCGGAAGATCGGCTCAGCCGCGCTGATCGCCGAGGGACAGCACGCGCGCACCGATGCGCTCACCTCGCTCGCCGTGGTGATCGGCGTGATCGGAGCCTGGCTGGGCCTGGCCTGGATCGACCCGATCATCGGCCTGGTCATCACCGTGATGGTGGTGCTCGTGCTGATCAGCTCGATGCGCACGGTGATCCACCGCCTGATGGACGGTGTCGAGCCCGGCACCCTGGACACGATCGAGGCAGCTGCCGCAGTGCCCGGTGTGCTCGCCGTGCACGATGCCAGAGCCCGCTGGATCGGGCATCGCCTCGAGGCGGAGGTCACTGTGGACGTCGACCCGGGCCTCAGCGTCGGCCGCTCCCGCCTGCTTGCGGACCAGATCGAGGAGCGGCTGCACCAGGCCCTGCCTCACCTGGACCGCGCCGGCGTGCGGGTCACCGCAGGCGTCTAGAGGGCGAGATCGTCCCAGACGAACGTGGTCGTCTCCCCACTCTCCCAGTCCCGGCGCAGGATGCTGTAGGCGACCGTGGCGAGCGGTGCGCCGCCGTCCACCGGCCAGCCCTCCCGGTAGTGCGCCTCCTTGACCCAGCCGCAGCGCAGGAAGGTCCTGCGCATCGCGATGTTGTCCTCACGGGTCTGCCCCTCGAAGCGGTTCACGTTCGGCATGGAGGCGAAGACGTGGTCCGCCACGGCTCGGAGGACCTGGACACCGAGGCCGCGGCCGCGGAACGGTGCATCCAGGCGGAGGTCGAACAGCGGGTCCTCATCGCTCAGATCCTCCAGGCGCAGGAAACCGATGCGGCCCAGCTCGCCGTGATCGATCCAGAACGAGTCGTTGTCCTCGTCCCGGTAGGCGCCTTTGCTGATCAGGGCCTCGATGTCCTCGGCACGCGGGTGCGAACGCACATGGAACGGGAACTCGTTCCGCGTCATGAAGTCGACGAGGGCCTCGTGATCGGCACCGTTCGGGTCCAGCCTCGTGACGGTGATGCTCACGCGGTGAGCACCTCGCGCACCGAGGTCCAGGACTTCATCAGCTCGCGGGCTGCGGGATCGGTCTCCGCGGCGATCGCCTCCACCCGGGCCTGTTCGAGCAGAGTGTCGATCTCGATCCGCTGCCCGCTCTCCACGGAGGCCACTGCCGCCTCGACCATCGCGAAGCTCAGCAGGTTCTCGTGCACCTCGCACATCGGGGTGCGGCCCTCGCGCAGGGCGCTGACGAACTCCACCAGCGACGCCGCGATCTGATCGGGCTCCGGGGCGTCCTCTGCGGCGACCTCCGCCTGCAGGCGGGCGGTGGTCTGCTCGTCCTCGGTGCCGAGCACCGGGGCCGAGGTGCCGTCCCAGGTGGCGGAGCCGTGCTGGGCGGCGATCCGCCATTCGCTGTTCCACCAGGTCGGCAGGCCGCGAGCATTCCAGGTGCCGTGATACGCGAACAGCGACCCGTCGGACATCTCGAAGGTCGCGCTCACGCTCGCGTCGTGCGAGTAGACGCTCCAGTCCGGCCGGGCCCCGCGGGCGGTGACCGCCACCGGGTCGGCGCCGGTGAGGTACCGGGCGGTGTCGAAGGCGTGGATGCCCATATCGCGCAGCAACGGATGGTCCTGGGTACGGCGGAACCCGTCGTGCTCGACGAACAGCGAGAAGAACGCGCTGGTCATCACCGTCGGCCCCTGGGCGGCGACGAAGCTGCGCAGCTGCCGCACCTGGCGGAAGAACCGCCTCGACTGGGAGACCATGAACGGCACCCCGGTCAGCTCGGTGTGCGCGACCAGGCTCAGCGCCTCCGAAAGGGTCTCGGTGACCGGCTTCTCGCCGAGCACCGGGATCCCCGCGTGCAGCGCCTTCACGGTCACCGGATGGTGCGCGAGCGGCACGGTCGGATTCACCAGCAGGTCGGCGCCCACCTCGAGGGCGAGGTCGACCCCGTCGGTCCCGGCGGCGACGCTCGCGGGGTCAGCGACCCCGGACTGCTCGATCACCCGCTGCGGCGCGCCCTCGACCAGATCGGCGACGCCCACCAGCTCAGCCACCCCGCTGGCGACGATCTCCCGCGCCCACCAGCTGCCCATCCCGCCGGCGCCGACGACCACCACGCGGGCGGGACGGTCCGCGGGCAGGGGCGGGAAGCCGGTGCGCTCGACGGACGGCACCGGGGCCGCGGAGGTGTCGGTCAGCGTGCGGGCTGAGTGGAGAGCGGGCTGGGCGCCCACAGAGTGCTCAAATGGCACGCGAGACCTCGCCGCCGCGGAACCAGTCGCGCGGGGCATTGGCGATCTTCACCGGCGCGGACTCGCGCTCCTCGGGTCGGGCCCAGACCACGGCGTTGGCCAGCACGCGCTGGATCTCGGCCTGGTGGTAGACCGGGTACTCCTGGTCGCCGGGGCTGAAGAAGAAGACCTTCCCCTTGCCGCGGCGGAAGGCGGCACCGGAGCGGAACACCTCTCCCCCGGCGAAGGAGGAGACGAAGACCAGCTCGTCAGGAGCCGGGATGTCGAACATCTCGCCGTACATCTCCTGCGCGGGGATGACGATCGGATGGGGCACCCCGCGGGCGATCGGGTGGGAGCCGTTGACGGTCCACACCCGCTCCTCCTCCCCCTCATTGCGCCACAGCAGGTTGCAGGTGGTCCCCATCAGCGCCTTGAACGGCTTGGAGTAGTGAGCGGAGTGCAGCGGGATCAGGCCCATGCCCTCGTGGACGCGGCGCACCACCCGCTCCGAGATCTCATCGGGCACATCCTCGTGCGCCATATGGCCCCACCAGGTGAGGACGTCGGTCTCGGCGAGCGCCTCCTCGGAGAGGGACTCCTCGATGTCGTCGAGCAGCGCGATCCGCACCTCGGCCTCGATGCCGTCGGCCGCGAGCAGGGTGCGCAGACCCTCCGCGATCACGGTGTGCATTCCGTCGGGGTAGATCGCCTGCACCGTGTGGTCGACCTTCTCGTGCCGGTTCTCGCCGAAGACGGCGATGCGCAGTGCCATGGGATTCTTCGTCCTGTCGCTGGGGATTCGCGGGCCGTCTCGAAAGACGCTGGAACCATCGTAGAGGCGTCTCGGCACCTTCCGTGAGCCACGACGGGGGACTCGCGGCGAGGAATCACGGCCCGATGGCTCCGGAGCCCCGGTCCCCAGCCGACCCCCAGGAACCGTGACCGGGATGTGATCTGTTCCTCACTCCGGACGGCTATGGTCGAATACAGGCTCCTTCAATGGCGAAGGGGCCTGCACTTCTCGGGGCGGTCGCGATCGGCCCCGAGGCCGTCACAGGGGCTCTGTGCCCCCGGACAGGCCGGACCGATGCCTCCTTCGGGACTCAGCACCAACGGCCCGGCACCGACGGCCGGCACCGACGGGCCGGTCAGAGCTCCCAGGGTCAGAGCCTCCGCGCCTCCACGAGCCTCCCATCGGACCCGAACTGCTGCTCGAGAGCTCCGGCCGTCTCCAGGTGCACTCGGGCGGCACGCGCCCTCCCTGAGGCCCCGCCGAGTGCACGGCCCGCCGACTCGCCCCAGAGGTAGCGGATCTCGGTGACGCCGGGCCCCTCCCGCAGCTCGATCGGCGCGGAGAGATGGAACTTCGCACCGGCGAAGGCGCCGAGGAAGACGCTTCGGCGTCGGCTGCCCCGCTCGACGTCGATCCGGCCCGGGCCGCGCTCGTGGACGCTCCAGCCGCGGCGGAGGAAGAACTGCTCCAGAGCAGTCCACACCGAGCGCAGGTCACCGCGCACCGTGAGGGCCACTCCACCGGGGAACTGCAGGGTCATGATCGGACTCTCTCTTCGGTGGGTGCGTCTGTGGAGGGCACGTCTCTGACGGGCCCGAGCAGTCGCAGCTCGGCATTGCCGAGGTGCGGCTGTTCGCGGTGGTCATGGGGATCTGCCCCGGCTGCGAGCGTGAGCGCGATCTGCAGCACGTCGCCGTGGGCGACCAGCACCACGGGCGCGCTGCGGGCGAGCTCGTCGGCCTCGCGCAGCGCCTCGAGCACCCGCGCTGCGACCGCGTCGACCTGCTCGACCTCGTCCTGATGGGTGCCGCGCTCGCGGTCGATGCCCCACACCCGCTCATAGGCGCTGGCCGGGCCCTCGTCGTGCTGGCCGAAGCTGCGCTCGCGCAGGCGCTGATCGATCCGGGGTGCGGCGGCGCCGAGCCCGGCGGCGAACTCCTCGGCGGTCTGGAGGGCGCGCGCGAAGTCGCTCGTGAGCACCACCGTCTCCGGACCCAGGCCCTGCGCGGCGCCGGCTCGGGCGGCCTCGCGGGCCTGGGTACGACCGCGCGGCGTCAGACCCACCTCGGAGAGCGCGCGCGGCCCAGGGGCCGACACGATCAGCCCCTCCACGTTCGCAGTGGACTCCCCGTGCCGGAGCACCCACAGCCGGTTCATCGACGCTCCTGTCAGGGGGTGGTGACCTTGCCGGGGTTCAGGTTCCGGCCGGGATCGTTATCGGCGAACAAGCCTTTGACCATGCGCGCGCCGACCTCGCCGATGTCCTCGGTGATCCACGGCTGGTGCTCGGTGCCCACCGCGTGGTGGTGGCTGACCGTCGATCCGAGATCCACGAAGGTCTGCTGCACGGCGCTCTTGGCGGCGTAGTACTGCCCGAGCGCCTCCTCGTCGGAGGAGTAGGGGAAGGCGAAGGTGAAGTAGAGGCAGGCCCCCGCGTGGTAGCTGTGCGACATGTGGCAGAACATGAAGCCCGGCAGGCCCTGCTCCTCCTGCACCGCGTAGAACGCCTCGTAGGCCTTCGCATGGACCTCGTTGAGGTTCGACCAGGTCGCCCCGGTGTCGCAGACGTCCCCGAAGACCTGGTAGTTCATCAGGAAGTCGCGCAGGTAGGGGGTGTCGAACTTCTTCTGGTCGTAGATCGCGCCGGGACCTGCGCCGAGGGTGATGCCCCCGTTGCTCTTCACGATCTTCTTGACGATCGACTTCTGCTGCTCGACGGCCGTCTTGGAGCCCTCGAAGCAGACGTAGGAGATCGACATCTCGTTCCTGGTGTCCCAGCCCTGGGAGCGGAGGTAGGCGAACAGCCCGTCCTGCACCTTCGCGGCGACCTTCCCCTTGGTGGAGCTGGGCTCCTTGACCATGGAGAGGCTGAACTCGGTCTCGGGGCCGTCGGAGAGTCGGGTGAACGTGGGCGTCACGTCGGTGGACCGGGCGATCGCGTGCATGCCGCGGATGCCGTGCTCCCAGTCGGGATACATATAGGCGATGACCTGGCGCACCGGGGCCAGGCGATGGACCTGGACGGTGGCTTCGGTGATCACGCCGAGCCGGCCCTCGCTGCCCAGGATCATCTCGTGCACGCTGGGACCGGAGTCCCGGCCCGGTATCGCCTTGGTGACCGCGATGCCGTCGGGGTGGACCATGCGCAGTCCGCGCACGATGTCCTCGATGTCGCCGTACTTGTCCGACTGCATGCCTGAGGAGCGGGTCGCGGCCCAGCCGCCGAGGGTCGAGTAGGTGAAGGAGTCCGGGAAATGGCCGACGGTCCAGCCCTCGGCGTTCAGCTGCTCCTCGAGGTCCGGGCCGTAGACGCCGGCCTCGACCCGGGCCAGGCCCGCGGTGTCGTCGATCTCGAGCACCTCACGCATGCGGCCGAGGTTCAGGGAGATCACCGGGCGCTGCTCGGCGATGTCGGGGGTGACGGAGCCGGAGATGCTGGAGCCGCCGCCGTAGGGGATCAGCACCAGGTCCTGCTCGAGCACTATCCGCAGCACTGCAGCGACCTCCTCCTCGGAGGCGGGGTAGACCACGGCGTCGACCAGGCGGGCGAAGTCGCCCTGGCGCACGCGGAAGAGGTCCGGCAGGGAGCGGCCGAAGGAGTGCACGACGCGGTGCTCGTCGTCCTCCAGCACGCTCTCCTCGCCGACCACGCCGGTCAGCAGCGAGCGCACGGGCGCGGGCAGCCGGCTCGCGGGCACCTCGAAGTCCGACAGGACGGGGTCGACGGGCGTGCTCTTGGCCGCCAGGTCGACACCGACCTTGTTCTTCGCCAGCGGGGCGAAGGCAGGCTTGTTGTCGTAACGGAAGGTGACGTCGTCCAGACCCCACCCCCACCACTTGTGCCGCTTGACCTCACGTGCGCTCAGCCGGTCACTCATGCGGTGTCCTCCTCGTCCCGGACAGCACTGCCCAGGACCTCGTCGTGATGCTCGTCGTACAGGTCCTTCACCCGGGCCCGGATCCGCGCGGAGAAGTCCACCGCGGATTCGTCCTCGTGGGAGATCATCGGCTCGCCGAAGACCACGGCCACCGGGGGCCGGCCCGGCTTCGGCCAGCTGCGCCCCTTGGGCATCGCCTCGTGGGCGCCGATGATCGCAGCCGGCACGACGGGCACGCCGACCCCGATCGCGAGCGCCGCGGCGCCGGGCTTGAAATCGGCCATCTTCCCGTCCAGCTGGCGGGTCCCCTCGGGGAACACCAGGATCGGCACGCCGGCGCGCAGCAGCTTGCGCGAGGTGCCGGCGTGCTTGCGGGAGCCGCCGCGGTCCACCGGGAAGGCGTTGAAGATGATCCGGACGAAGAGCCGGCGGTACCAGACGGTGAAGAAGTAGTCCGCGGCGACGCCGGTGGACAGGAAGCGTGCCTGCGCCCACGGCAGGCCGCGCGCCAGCATCGGGGCGTCGATATGGCTGGAATGGTTGGCGACCAGCACGAACGGCCCGCGCACGGTCTTCACCCGGCGGTGGACCACCTTCGAGGTGGTGAGGTTCGAGCCGACCACCGCGCCGAAGAACCCGCGCTGCGCCACGAAGCGCAGTGCGGCCCGCGCCTGCGAGCGGTACTTGGCCAGCTCTCCCTGCGGCTTCTCCCAGCCCTCCCCGCGGGAGCGGGCGGAGAGGGACTTCCGCGTCCGCTTCGCGCGGGCCGGCGAGGGCGCAGGGGTCGGCTCCGCCGCGGCGGGGCTGGTCTCGTCGGCGGGCAGCGAACCCTCCCCGGGGCCCGTCACATCGGCGGAGGTCGCGTCCTCAGCAGGGGCTCTGCCGTCGGCAGGATCGGTGCCGTCGGCGGGATCGGCGGGCTGCGGGGTGTCCTCGGAGGTCACGCGATCACTTCTCCCGGGTACGACGGTGGCTGAGCAGGGCGCTCAGCCGGGCCACCAGTCCACGCGGAGTCACGCGCAGCACCGCCGCGATCACCTTCCAGCGCTTCGAGGGGATCGAGACCGGCTTCCCGCGGGCGACATCACGCAGGCACTCCTCGACCAGGCGGTCGGCGTCGAGCCAGAGCACCCCGGGGATCGAGGAGCCCTTGATCCCGGCCCGAGTATGGAACTCCGTGCGCACCCAGCCCGGCATCAGCGCCGTGACCTGCACGCCGGCGCCGCTGAGCTGCACGCCGAGAGATTCCGAGTAATTGCCCACCCACGCCTTGATGGCGGAGTAGTTGTTCTGGGTGACCAGCGCGGAGACGGAGCCGACGTTGATGATCCAGCCCCGGCCGCGGGCGCTCATCGCCCGCCCCGCAGCGCCACCCAGCTTGAGCACCGCGCGGATCATCACCTCGAAGCCGAGGTCATGCTGGGAGAGGTCGTCCTCGAGCAGGCCGGCCTTCACGGAGAAGCCCGCATTGTTGATGAGCACGTCGACCGGGTCGGTGGTCGCCTCGAGGCGGTCGGCGACGCGCTGCTGGGCGTCGCGGTCGGAGAGGTCGGCGACCATCGTCTCGACCTCGACGCCGTACTCGCGACGCAGCTGCGCGGCGGTCTCGGCGAGGCGATCGGGGTCTCGCGCGACCAGCACGAGAGCTGTCCCCCGACCCGCGAACGCTGTGGCGAACGCGGCCCCGATGCCTGCAGTGCCGCCAGTGATCAGGGCCCTATGCATGGCGGCTACGATACACTAGCGAGGCCCTGACCAGCGCGGAGAAGCTCCCTGGTGGGAGCACTGCAGGGCCCCCGCGCGCGACCCGAGTGGCCTCGGAACCCGTGTCCCGCGCCCCGCCGTACCCGTCCACAGAGGATCCCATGACGCACACCACCGCCCCCGTCGCTCAGACCGCTCCCGGCGGCACCACCAGCGGAGGGCGTCGGATCCTGCTGACCGGGGTCACCGGCTTCCTGGGTCAGGCTGTGCTCCGCTCACTGCTGGAGACCACGCCGGATACGCACATCACCGCGGTCGTGCGCCCCAAGGGCTCCGTCACCGGTCGCAAGCGGCTCGAACAGCTGCTGCGCAAGCCCGTCTTCTCCTCCTGGGCCGAGCTGCTCACCGCCGAAGGCACCGCGGAGGCGCCGGTCGACGGCAGGGCCCGGCTGAAGGAGATCTTCGACGCGCGCGTCGGCGTGCTCGAGGGTGACCTCACCGACATGCCCGCGCTCACCGAGCCCTTCGACACCGTGATCCACTCGGCCTCGTCGGTCTCCTTCGACCCGCCGATCGACGACGCCTTCCGCACCAACGTCGGCGGCGCCCGGAACCTGTACGAGGCACTGCTGGCCTCGGGCCAGGACCCGCACGTCATCCATGTCTCCACCGCCTACGTCGGCGGCATCGCGAAGGGTCTGCGCCAGGAGGGCTCGCTCAAGGCCGACGTCGACTGGCGCGCCGAGTACGAGGCCGCGATGCAGGCCCGCGCCCGGGTCGATGCGGAATCCCGCCGCCCCGAGACGCTGCGCTCCCAGATCAGCGCGGCGAAGGGTCGTCACGGCCGGATGGGCCCCACCGCAGTCGCCGCCGCCTCCGAGGAGTCGCGCCGCGAGTGGGTCAACGAGCGCCTGATCGACTTCGGCCGCACCCGCGCCCAGTCCGTCGGCTGGACCGACATCTACACCTTCACCAAGGCGATGGCCGAGCAGGTCGCCGAGGAGCTCTGGGCCGGGAACGGCCACCGCGTCTCCTTCGTGCGCCCCTCCATCATCGAGTCCGCGATGAAGAAGCCCTACCCGGGCTGGATCGACGGCTACAAGGTCGCCGACCCGCTGATCATGGCCTACGGGCGCGGCGTGCTGCCGGAGTTCCCGGGCCTGGCCGACTCGATCCTCGACGTCATCCCCGTGGACCACGTCGTCAACGTGATCGTCGCGCTCGCCACGCAGGACGTCTCCCGGCGCGGCGACGACGCCTACTTCCAGGTGGTCTCCGGTGCCTCGAACCCGTTGCCCTTCCACGAGATGGTCACCGCGGTGCGCGAGTACTTCCTGAAGTACCCGCTCGAGGATGACAAGGGCCGCCCGATCCCGGTGCCCGAATGGTCCTTCCCTGCCGTCGAGATGGTCGAGCAGCGGTTCCGCGCCAAGGAGCTCTCGGCGAAGCTCGGCTCCGCCGCGGTGGCCTATCTCCCGGCGACCAAGCGCACCCGGGAATGGACCGCCAGCCTGCACAAGGCCACCTCCGGGCTGACCATGCTGCGCAAGTACATCGAGCTGTACCGGCACTACACGAAGACCGAGATGGTCTTCGACGATGCCAACACGCGGGCGCTGCGCGAAGAGCTCTCACCGGAGTTCCTGGCCACCCATGACTTCGACATCACGGGGCTCGTCTGGAAGGACTACTTCCAGCAGCAGCATCTCCCCGCGGTCACGGATCTCACCAAGGCCTACTCCCGCGCGAAGTCCGCGCAGAAGAAGCGCGCCTCCCGGCCCGTCCCCGAGCTGAAGCGCACGGAGAACACGCTGGCCGTGTTCGACCTCGACGGCACCGTGCTCTCCACGAACATCGTCCAGCAGTACTTCGCGGTGGTCCGGGCGACCAAGCCGCGCCGCACCTGGCCCGCGGAGATCGGCGGACTGCTGACGGCCATCCCCGGCTACCTGCGTGCCGACAAGCGCGACCGCTCGGAGCTGATCCGCCTGGTCAACCGCCGCTACAAGGGCTACCGCAGCGAGGATCTGCGCACCCTGATGCAGGGCGAGGCCGGACGCCGGATCCGGGCCTCGATCCTCC
This sequence comes from uncultured Brachybacterium sp., assembly GCF_947500705.1. Classification (GTDB taxonomy): domain Bacteria; phylum Actinomycetota; class Actinomycetes; order Actinomycetales; family Dermabacteraceae; genus Brachybacterium. The sequence continues at coordinate 617,686 of NZ_CANMSY010000001.1, forward strand.
CCGAGGCGCTCGAGACCATCGAGCGTCACCGCGCCGCCGGACACCGCACGCTGCTGGTCTCCGGTGCGCTGGACGTGCTGGTCGAGCCGCTCGCGGACCTGTTCGACGAGGTCATCGCCACCCACATGGACGAGGACGCCTCCGGCGTGATGACCGGCTACCTGGCCACTCCCCCGCTGGTCGACGAGGCGCGCGCGAACTGGCTGCGCAAGTACGCCGACCTGCACGGCGCAGACCTCTCCACCTCCTACGGCTACGGCGACTCCCACGCCGACGCCGCCTGGCTCGAGCTGGTGGGCACCCCCGCCGCGGTCGCCCCGGACCTGGGCCTGTACGCCGTGGCGAAGAAGAAGCGCTGGCAGATCCTGGAGTGGTGAGCCGGCAAGGCGGCTCGGCTCCGGTCCACCACAACTTCGCCTGTGGTGAGCGTTGAACGGCTCTCCACCGTTCACTCCTCACCACAGACAGATTTCTGGTGGCACCTGCCGTCGTCCAGCGGGCCCTCACCGCTCCTGACGGGCCGTGCCCCACCTGGCGGGCTCTGAGTTCCGCGACCGTTCCTCCCCACCTCCACGTCGTCCACAGCGACGACGGTCGCCCCTTGCTGCGTCCCGTCTTCTCCGAGACTCAGGACATGTACGGACCGAGTCGACTGATCCTGCCGGCGAGCGCAGGGATCCCCTTCCGCCCGAACCGTCGGCGCCGGGGCACGCTTCACCTCGGCGCGAGACAGCTCGGCGTCGCCCGGCGCAGCGAACTCGCAGCCTTCGGCCATACGCCATGGACGATGCGTGCCGCACTCGAACGAGGTGAGCTGCAGCGCGTGGCGCGGGGGTGGATCACTCTGCCCTCCGCCTCCCCCGCAGTGGTCCGCGCGCTCGTCGCCGGCTACCGCGTCACCTGCGTGGATGCTGCCAGGATGCAAGGTCTGTGGACGCCGCATGACGCCTCCCCCGAAGCAGAGCTGCTGCACGTCTACCGTTATGGCGATGGGCGTGCCGTCCCCGACGGGATGATCGCCCATCTCCCCCGTGTCAGATCCTGGCCGGAACCGGATGCTGTCGCCTCCGTGCCGCTCGCCCTCGAGCATGCTCTCCGCTGTTGCAGCGGGGAGACCGCCGCGATCCTGCTCGAGTCGGCGATGGAGCGTCGTCTCCTGTCCCCTGCGGCGGTGCAGCAGCTGCTCGACCGCTCCCCTGACGCTATCCGCTCCCGGATCGGGACTCTGTCCACGGCCAGTGACTCGGGGTCCGAGACGAGGGTGGTGCGCTGGTTGCGGCGGCGGCGGTTCCATGTCGAACAGCAGGTGTTCGTGGACGGGGTGGGCCTGCTGGATGCTTACGTCGGCGGCCTCTTCCTGGAGATCGATGGTCGGGAGTTCCACGACGGCGAGGACGCTTTCCGCCGGGACCGGCGCCGCGATCTGCGGGCGATCCGGCACGGGCTGCAGGTCCTTCGACTGAGCTACGCGCAGGTGTGGCACGACTGGGACAGGACCCAGCAGGACATTCTCCGAGCCATCGATGAGGTCGGCGTCTTCGGCCGACGCAAAGTCGAGCGGCTGGCACTTCGCTGAGCTCGCCAGCAGCACGTCGAGCGCCTCCCGCAGGTCGAGCGGCACCCGCAGGTCGAGCGCCTCCCACAACTCCAGCGCCTCTCGCAGGTCGAGCGCCACCAGAACTCTGTCTCTGGTGAGATACGAGCGGCGGTAGAGAGCTCAAGCCCTCGCCTAAGACAGATCAGTGGTGGCACCGGTCGGCGGAGCGAGGGGCACGCGGCGGGCACCGCTCGACGATGGGGACCTCTGATGGGGTAGCTCTGCACGGGTACTCCTCCCCATGGCGCGAGCCGCACTTCGTTCCTAGGCTCGACGCATCATCACAGGCCGAGGAACAGAACACCGTTCCCGCGCCGAGATCCAGGAGCCGCGCGACCGTGCAGCTCCTTCACCGCAGAGGACGGCCTCCGCCGCACCCTGCCCACCGGAGGAGGACTCCATGTCCCGCACGATCATTGCCCGCGGCGCCGCTCTGGCCGCCGCCACCATGCTGGCACTCACCGCCTGCGGCGGCACGGACGAGGCTCCCGCCGAGCAGCAGCCCGCCGAGGTCACCGAGCAGGAGGCAGATCAGGACGCGGAGACCGACGTGGAGGAAGACGACGCCACGGAGGAAGCTGCGGATGACGCCGATGCCGAGGACACCGCTGAGAGCACCGAGGACGGCGGTGACGACGCGGCCGCCGCGGGGGACGACTCCTCCGAGGGGGATGAGGCAGCAGGCGTCGCCGCAGGCACCGTGGTGGAGATCGGCACCGAGTTCACTGACGAGGAGACCGGCGACGTGATCACCATCGCCTCCGCGGTGCGCGGCAACGACACCGAGTACTACTTGGCCAGCGACAATCCTGACGGAGAGATGATCTACCTCGAGGTGAAGGTGACAGCAGGAGACCAGTTCGGCGGGGTCATCAGCCAGCAGGACTTCTTCCTCGACGACGGCGGTGAAGAGGTCAACTACGCCAGCACCGCCGACGACGAGCTGATCGCGGCCGGATTCGAGTACTTCGACGGCACCCCCCGCAGCGATGGCGAGGGCACCGGTTACATCCCGATCTACGTCGAGACCACCGGGGACACCCTCAAGGGTGCCTACCTCCGACCGGAGATGAAGATCCTCGGTGAGGACGCCACCGTCCCCGAGTTCCGCGGCGAGTTCGAGATCCCGGCACCCTGATCAGCAGCGACCGTCTCCAGCGGCCGGACGCTGGCCATTGCCCGTGCAGGGTGTCCCCTACGCAGGGGGCACCCTGCGTTGCGTCGGTGGCGGGCCTGCCACCGGAACTCAGTCTGTGGTGAGGGTTGAACGGCTGTGGCGCGTTCACGACCTCGCCCGAGACAGAGAAGCGGTGGCCCACGGGGAGCGGCGGGCTGGGCCGACGGGGCAGGACAGGCGGGGCAGGGCAGGCGGGGCGGGGCTGGGCCGGCTGGCCAGGCGGGCGCTCAGAGCACCGAGGCCAGGAAGCCCTGCAGCCGTTCGGACTCGGGGTGGTCGATGACCTGCTCGGGGGTGCCGCGCTCGAGGATGCGACCCTCGTCCATGAACACCACCTGGTCGGCGACCTCGCGGGCGAAGCCCATCTCGTGGGTCACCACGACCATGGTCATCCCGTCGGCCGCGAGATCCTTGAGGACGGTGAGCACCTCGGAGACCAGCTCCGGGTCCAGGGCGCTGGTGGGCTCGTCGAAGAGCATCAGCTCGGGATCCATGGCGAGCGCCCGGGCGATCGCGACGCGCTGCTGCTGCCCGCCGGAGAGCTCGGAGGGGTAGTGGTCCGCGCGATCGGCGAGGCCCACCCGGTCCAGCAGCGCCCGAGCCTTCTTCTCCGCCGCGGCCTTGGGCAGACCGCGCACCTGCACCGGCGCTTCCATCACGTTGCCGAGCGCCGTGAGGTGCGGGAACAGGTGGAAGCGCTGGAAGACCATGCCGATGCGGGAGCGCTGCGCAGCGATCTGGGCGGAGGTGAGCTTCTGCCAGCGGCCGTCGGGCAGGGGATCGGGGGCATAGCCCTGCACGACGTCGTCGATCAGGACGCGCCCGGCGCTGGGCTCCTCGAGCTGGTTGATGCAGCGCAGCAGGGTGGACTTGCCGGAACCGGAAGGGCCCACCAGCACGGCCACCTCGCCGGAGCGCACCGTGAGCTCGCAGTCCTTCAGCACGTGCAGGTCACCGAAGGATTTGTGGACGCCATCGAGCTGGATCACGGTGCGGGCCGCGCGAGCGCGGCCAGGCGCGGGGTTCTGGGGGTTCTGGCTCATCACAGCTCCACCTCCGGGAGCGGGTTCTGCGGGGTGGTGCCGGCGCTGTTGACCGCCGCCTGGCGGGAGCGCCTGCCGCGGCCGGTGGCCGGGGTGCGGTCGTCGAAGCCGCGACCGAAGTGCTTCTCGAGGAAGTGCTGGCCCACCATCAGCACGCTGGTGATCGCGAGGTACCACAGGGCCGCGACGATCAGCAGCGGGATCGGGGTGAACAGCTTGTTGGCGATGCCGTTGGTGGCGAAGGTGAGGTCGAGCGTGAAGGGCACGGCGAGCACCAGCGAGGTGGTCTTGAGCATGCCGATCGTCTCGTTCCCGAGCGGCGGCACGATCACGCGCATCGCCTGCGGGACGATGATGCGGCGCAGGATCTTCCCGTTGCTCATGCCGAGCGCCTTGGACGCCTCCGTCTGACCCTTGTCCACGGAGTTCAGTCCGGAGCGGATGATCTCGGCGAGATAGGCCCCCTCGTTCAGGCCCAGACCGATCACAGCCGCCCAGAAGGCGGTGAGCAGGTCGCGGGTGGAGAAGCTCAGCAGCTCGGGCCCGAACGGCACACCGATCACGATCTTGGGCACGATCACCGTGAACAGGCCCCAGAACACCAGCTGGGTGTACACCGGGATGCCGCGGAAGATGAAGATGTACGCCCAGCTCACGCCGCGCAGCACCGGGTTGTCGCTGCGACGCATGATCGCCGCGGTCAGCGCCACGACGGTGCCCAGCACCATCGACAGCACCGTCAGCAGCAGCGTCCAGCCGACGCCCTGGATCACCTTGACGTCCAGTAGATAGGTGGCCACGGTGCCCCACTCGAGCACCGGATTGGTCACCAGGAACCAGATCAGGCCCAGGACCAGCAGCGCCGCGATGACGGCGGAGACCCAGGTGCCGGGGCGCGGGGCGGCCTTGGCGCGGATCGGTGTGAAGCGCTCCGTGGCGGGCGGCGGGGCCGACGGGGACGGGGCGGGGTTCGGGGTGATGGTCACGGCTGGGGGTTCACTTCCGCGGTCGGGATCAGGCCTGCTTCATTGCCCCATGCAGCGAGGATGCGCTCCATGTGGCCGGAGTCGATGAGGTGCTGCACGGCGGCGCGCAGGGCCTCGGCCAGCTCGGGCTGGTCCTTGGCGACGACGATGCCGTTCAGCGCCGATTCCTCGATCTCGCCGATCTCCTCGAGGGTCCCGCGGGAGCGGGCGATGGCGTAGGCGGTCACCGGGGAGTCGGCCATCAGGATGTCGCCCTTGCCGCCGGCGACGTTCGTCGCCGCATCGGAGTTGGAGGCGTAGGCGAGCAGGTCATACGCCGCCGCGCCTTCGTCCCGGCACTCCTGGGAGCGTTCGATGGACAGCTCCTCCTGGTAGGTGCCCACCTGGAGGGCGACGCGCTTGCCGCAGAGGTCGTCCGGGTCGATGCCAAAGGGGTTCCCGGCCTTGACGGCGTAGGAGATGCCCGCCTGGAAGTAGGAGACCATGCTGACCGCCTCGAGCCGCTCCTCGTTGACGGTGAAGCTCGAGATCCCGACGTCATAGGTGGAGCCGACGGCGGGGATGATCTGCGCGAACACCGCGGCTTCGGTACGGGTCCCGAGCCCCAGCACCTTGCCGATCCCGGCGAGGATGTCCATGTCGTAGCCGATCGCCTCGCCCGAGGAGCCCACGAACTCGCCCGGGGCATAGTTCAGCGCCGCGCCGTTGACGAGCTCGCCGCGCTCGCGGATCGCGGCCGGGACCAGCGCGGCGATCTCGGGCACCTCGGCGATGTCGGAGAGGTCGACCTCGGGCACGGCGTTGGACTCGGCGTCCAGGCGCTCGGAGGCACGGGTGCAGGAGGCCAGCGCCGGGGTCAGCGCCGCCATGGCCAGAGCCAGGGGCGCGGCCCGCAGCAGAGTGCGGCGACGGGGGTGCCGACGGGGGCGGGAAGAAGTCACCGATGAATAGTATTCATAGGTTTGCATGGAAACAAGTTGCTGTCGGGAGGCTCACCAGCGACGCCACCGGCTCACCGGCCCAGCGCCATCCCCCCGGTGGTCGTCGCCACCTCGTCCTCGCCGACGCCGGCGAGCTCCCCGGCGTCGATGTCCACCGCCGCGCCCTCGAACTGCGAGCGGTACAGCCGGGCATAGGCGCCGCCGACGGCGAGCAGTTGCTCGTGGTTCCCCTGCTCCACGATGTCGCCGTCCTCCATCACCAGGATCAGATCCGCGTCACGGATCGTGGAGAGGCGGTGGGCAATCACGAAGGAGGTGCGGCCCGCGCGCAGCGCGTTCATCGCCTTCTGCACGAGCACCTCGGTGCGGGTGTCCACGCTCGAGGTGGCCTCGTCCAGGATCAGCAGGCTGGGCCGGGCGAGGAAGGCACGGGCGATGGTCACCAGCTGCTTCTCACCGGCGGACAGGGTGGTCTCGTCGTCGTCCACGACGGTGTCGTAGCCGTCCGGCAGCTGCCGGGCGAAGTCGTCGACGTGGGTGGCGCGCGCCGCCTCGATGACTTCCTCGTCGCTCGCATCCAGGCGGCCGTAGCGGATGTTCTCCAGGAGGGAGCCCTTGAACAGCCAGGTGTCCTGGAGGACCATGCCGGTGCGCTCGCGCAGCTGGGCGCGGGTGAGGTCGCGGATGTCGATGCCGTCGATCGTGATCCGGCCACCTCCGACCTCGTAGAACCGCATCACGAGGTTGACCAGCGTCGTCTTGCCCGCTCCCGTCGGCCCCACGATCGCCACCGTGTGCCCGGGATCCGCGACCAGCGAGAGGTCGCGGATCAGCTCGCGGTCGGGGCTGTAGGAGAACGCCACATGCTCGAACTCGACCCGACCCTCGCCGATGCCCGCCGCGGCGGTGTCCACGGTGGTCTCCGGCTCCTGCTCCTCGGCGTCCAGCAGCTCGAAGACCCGCTCGGCGCTGGCCACGCCGGACTGCAGCATCGTCGCCATCGAGGCGACCTGCGAGAGCGGCTGGGTGAACTGGCGGGAGTACTGGATGAACGCCTGCACGTCGCCGAGGGTGAGCTGGCCGGAGATGATCCGCAGCCCACCCACGATTGCGATCGCGACATAGCTGAGGTTCCCCACGAACATCATCAGCGGCATGATCAGGGAGGAGACGAACTGGGCACCGAAGGTGGCGCGGAACAGGGTCTCGTTGCGCTCCTCGAAGCGGGCGGCGACCTCGTCCCGTCGGCCGAAGACGGTCACCAGGCCGTGCCCGGTGTAGGCCTCCTCGACCTCGGAGTTCACCACGCCCGTGGCGTCCCACTGCTGGGCGAACAGCTTCTGCGCGCGCTTGCCGACGACACTCGTCAGGACCAGCGCGACCGGGATCACCGCGAGCGCGATCAGGGAGAGCTGCCAGGAGATCGTGAACATCATGATCAGCACGCCGAACACCGTCAGGATCGAGTTCACGAGCCCGGTGACCGTGTTCATCAGGGTGTTCTGGATGTTGTCGATGTCGTTGGTGACGCGCGAGAGGATCTCCCCGCGCTTCATCCGATCGAAGTAGGCCAGCGGCAGCCGGTGCAGCTTCTCCTCGATGTCGCGGCGGAGGCGCGAGACCATGCGGTAGATGATCCGGTTCAGGGCCACGCCCTGCAGCCACATCAGCAGCGCGGAGACGGCGAAGAGGCCGACGGCGAGCCCGAGCGTCTGGTACAGCGCATCGAAGTCGATCCCCACGCCGGGCGTGAGGGTCATGCCCGAGAGCAGGTCCGCGAACTGCTCCTCGCCGTCGGCGCGCAGCTGCGCGATCACGTCGGCCGGGTCGGCGCCCGCGGGCAGGTTCTTCGAGAGCAGGCCGGTGAAGATGATGTCCGTGGCGCGGCCCAGGATCTTGGGGCCGACGACGCTGAACGCGACCGAGACGACGCCGACCGCGATCGCGAGGAACAGGTAGACGCGCTCGGGGCCCATCTCCCGCAGCAGACGCTTGGTCGACGGCCAGAAGTTCTTCGCGCTCTGGCCGGGCCGCAGTCCGCGCGCGGCGTCCTTCTCCGCGGCGATCTCCGCAGCGGTGGATGCCTCGTCCCCGGCGGGGGTCGCAGGAGCCTGGGAGCCGACGGGGGTCGCGGGGTCCTCCGGACGCTGAGGGGTGTTCTTCGGAGCAGTCATCAGGCCACCTCCTCCTCGACGCCCTGCGAGCGGACGATCTCCTGATAGGTCTCCGAGCCCTCGAGCAGCTCGGCATGGGTGCCCTGGTCCACGATCCGGCCGTTGTCCAGCACCAGGATCAGATCCGCGGCGGTGATGGTCGAGACCCGCTGGGCGACGATCAGCATCAGGGCATCCTTCGTCTCCGGGACCAGCGCGGCGCGCAGCTTGGCATCGGTGGTGAGGTCCAGCGCGCTGAACGAGTCGTCGAACAGGTACAGGGAGGGCTTCGCGACCAGCGCCCGGGCGATGCACAGCCGCTGCCGCTGACCGCCGGAGACGTTGGTGCCGCCCTGCGCGATCGGGGAGTCGAGCTCCGTGGGCATCGAGGCGACGAAGTCACGGCCCTGCGCGACGGTCAGCGCATGCCAGAGGTCCTGCTCGTCGGCGCTCGGATCCCCGAACCGCAGGTTGCTCGCGACCGTGCCGGAGAAGAGATAGGGCCGCTGCGGGACCAGGCCCACCCGGTCCCAGAGCACCCGCGCATCGAGATCGCGCACGTCGTGCCCGTTCAGCAGCACCCTGCCCTCGGTGGCGTCCATCAGTCGCGGCACCAGGTTGATCAGGGTGGTCTTGCCGGCGCCGGTGCCGCCGATGATCGCGACGGTCTGCCCGGCGCGGGCGGTGAAGGAGATGTCCTCGAGCACCGGGCGCTCGGCGCCCGGATAGGTGAAGGAGACCTGGTCGAAGGTCAGCTCGACAGGCCCCTCGAGGTCGCGGATCCCGTCGGTGCGCTGGTGGACGCTGGTCTCGGTCTCGAGCACCTCGGTGATGCGATCGGCGGAGACCATCGCGCGCGGGATCATCATCGTCATGAAGGTCGCCATCATCACCGCGATCAGGATCTGCATCAGGTAGGCGATGAAGGCGGTGATCGAGCCGATCTCCATCTGCCCCGAGTCGATGCGCGGCGCGGCGACCAGCAGCACCAGCACGCTGGAGACGTTCAGGATGAACATGATGATCGGGTTGATCAGGATCATCAGCAGGCCGATCCGACGGTTCAGGTCGGTGAGCTGGCCGTTGACCACGCCGTAGCGCTCGCGCTCCCGGTCCTCGCGCACGAAGGCGCGCAGCACCCGGATGCCGGTGATCTGCTCGCGCAGCACCCCGTTGATGTCGTCGATCTTGCCCTGCATCTGCTTGAACAGCGGCGCGGCCTTGAAGATCAGGATCCCGACGGCGACCAGCATCACCGGCACCATCACGGCGATCAGCCAGGCCATCCCCGGCTCCACCCGCAGCGCCAGGACCACACCCCCGATTCCCGTCACGGGGGCCTGGACCAGCATGTTCAGGCTGAAGAAGACCAGCATCTGCACCTGCTGGACGTCATTGGTGGAGCGGGTGATCAGCGAGGGGGTGCCGAACTCGGCGAGCTCGCGCGGGGAGAAGGAGCTGACCCGGCCGAACACCGTCGAGCGCAGGTCCTTGCCGACCCGCATCGCGGAGCGGGCGGCGAAGTAGTTCGCCATCACCAGCGCGATGATGTTGCCGAAGGAGATGACCAGCATCAGCCGGCCGAGCTGCCAGATCACCGGGACATCCGCCTTGGCGACGCCGTCGTCGATGATGTCCGCGTTCAGGGTGGGCAGGTAGAGCGCGGCCAGCACGCCGACGATCTGGAAGATCACCACGAGGGCCACCCAGATCCAGTACGGCTTCAGGCCCCTCAGCACCAGGCGCAGCAGGGTCACAGGTTTCCTTCCGAAGAACCGACGATCCCGGGCACGGACCTGTCGACCCGGGAAGCATAGGCTTTCCCGCCGTGCGGCCGCATCCAACTTAGGGCGGATCCGCGCAGGGCGGAACCAGGGCGCCGGAGCCGACGGGCGATGCGCCGGAGCCCCTGCGGCGAGGGCACCTGGACTGCACGTGGCGGCGACCACCTCCCCCTCTGTCCGCCCGGGTGCGTCGTCTACCGTGGGGCAGGTGAATCGACCAGTCCAACGCCTCATCATCATCGCGCTCGCGGTCCTGCTGGTGGTCCCCCTCGGCGTGATGGGGCTCGGCCAGCTGCGGGGTCCGAGCTCTGAGCAGCAGACGGTCGAGAGCGGGCAGGACCCTCAGAACCCGGAGAACCGGCCGACGGCAGACCCCGCCGCGCAGCCGCCCCGCCCCGAGCTGCCCCGCCCTGCCGAGCCCGCGGGGCTGACCGAGCAGAGCAGCGAGGGCGCGCAGGCCACGCTCACCTACCTGCTCGAGTCCTACGACTACATGATGAGCAGCGGCGACGTCTCAGTCTGGGAGAACTCCATCGACCCCAACTGTCAGGTGTGCGTGAGCTTCCTCAGCAACGCCGAGACGCTCGACGCGCAGGGCGGCTACCTCGTCGACGGCGCCTTCACGGTCCACTCGACGGCGTTCGAGGGCACCGGGGAGCCGCCCGCGACCGGCACCGTGGTCGCCGACTTCACCCAGGAGGAGTCCATCCTGGTGGACGACCCGACTCTGCAGGCGAACCAGCTCGCCGAGGTGACCGGCCAGCTGATCGCCACCATCGCCTGGGACGGCGAGCGCTGGCGCATCACCGACATGAGCATCGCTCCCCCGGCCGATCAGGCGGGCGCCCCCTCCGACAGCGGCGGCCCGGAGGGCTGAGCCCGCGGTTCCGCGCCAGCTCTTCAGTCGGCCCGCTCTCCCTCTGGCTCCCGGTTCCCCGGCTCCCCGTGCACAGTTGGCGGTGTGCCCCGCTGCGAAGACGGCCGATAGAGGAAGACGTCGGTGCGGTACGGAACCCCGATCGTGGTGCCCGGCGCATGGCCCAGGTGCTCGTGGAGGTACCAGTCGAGGTTCGCGAGCACCTTCGCGCGGCGCTCCTCGGGAGCGGTGATGACGTAGCTGCGGGTGCGGGCGAGGTCGATGACGTCCTGGGTGGGCATCGGGTCCTCCCACGAGTGGACGCTGCGTCCCGCGAGCTCGAGCCCCGCCCCGACGGTGGGCAGGAAGTCCTCACGGTGGATGTCGCCGGCGTGCATGATCCGCGAGAGGCGGTGCACCCAGGGGATCGTCACATCGAGCATGTTCCACACCAGCGCGAGCACGCCCCCGGGTGCCAGCAGCCGCACCACCTCGGCCGACGCCGCCTCGGCGTCGAACCAGTGCCAGGCCTGGGCGACCGTGACCAGCTCGGCAGAACCGGCGGGCAGCCCGGTCGACTCGGCGGAGGCGAGGTGGGTGGTCAGCGGCGCGCTTCCCTCCCCCGTCGGCCGGCCATCACGCGCGGTATCGAGCATCGCGGCGCTGGTGTCCACCGCGGTGACCTCGAGGCCTCGGCCCACGAGCGCCCAGGACAGCTTGCCAGTGCCTGCGCCGAGGTCGATCGCACGCGCAGGAACCCCAGATGATCCGGCCGGCACCTGCGCGAGGACCTCGTCGAGCACGACGTCCGAGTATCCGGGGCGGAGGCGGTCGTAGTCCTCGCCCTGCTCCTGGAAGGCGGCGGCGAGGGCACTCTTCCGCTCGGCGCTGCCGAAGCGGGGCGCGTCGCGCGAGGAGATCGGGGGGATCGGCGGGGTCTGCGGAGCGGACGGGATCCGCGGATCGGAAGGGGCCCGCGGATCGGACGGGTTCAGCGCATCAGGCACGAGCGAATCCTAGGGCCTCACCGACGGTGGGGAATCGCGCCCGCTCAGCACGAGTCCCGCTCAGCACATAGCCCGCTCAGCGCGAGTCCTGCTCAGTACGTGTCCTGGGACATCCCGGCGGCGAGGGCCAGCACGGCAGTGGCGAGCACCAGGGCGAGGCAGGGCAGCACGAGCACCCAGCCTCGCACCCCGCGACGGCGCACGAGCCCCCTTCCCCCGAGCCCGAGGGCGGTCAGCGCGAGGACGAGGGCGAGGGCGCCGAGCGGCGTCAGCAGCAGAGAGGGCAGATGCCAGTCATGGTGCTCGGTGGCCACCGTCGAATCCGGCGCCGGCAGGTAGTACGTGACGCGGGCGGACTCGATCATGAGCGCCGTGGCCACGCCCGACCACGCGGCGCCGAGCGTGCCCAGCACGATCGACAGTGCAGCGAAGACGGTGCGGCGCCGTGACGTCACCCCAGGCACGGACGCCACCCCAGGCTCATGAGGACTCTCGAGGTGCTCCGCGCTCACTGCTCTGCCCCCGGGTCGATGGCGATTGCTGCTGCGTCGTGAGACCCGGTGGGCCGGACGCCTCGGGACGCTGCCATGGGGAGTTCTCCCCCTGGTGGCGGCCCTCTTCCCGCCATACTCTAGCGACCGAGGAGAAGGGGGACCTCGATGAACGCATTCCTCGGCGCGCACACCGAGCAGCTTCGTGATGCCGGAGGGTCGATAGGTAGAGGTGCTGGAGACCTGGACCGGCTCTTCGAAGGACTCAGCGTCTCGATCGACAGGGTCGGATGGATCGGCGAGGACGCGGAGGCGTTCCGGCAGACGTGGCACGCTCAGGTCGGACCGGCCTTCGCGACCTGCGCCGATCATCTCCGGCGCCGGAAGGACGAGCTGGTGAGCCATGCCGACGAACAGGATGCCGCCTCCGACGCCGACCCGGCTGGAGGCCCCGGGGGCGACGGGGAGGGATGGTCGCAGGGTGGTGACGGCACGTCCTCGGGATATCGGGGCGAGTCCAGCAATGAGGATGGGAGCCGGACGGATCTGCATCCCGAGGACCGGGAAGGGGATCCGGAGATACCTCCGGGGATCGAGGACTGGGACAAGTCCGATCCCCACGCGGAGGATGGGCATCACGCGCCGGACCAGGACATCGATCTCGACGGCAGGCCCTTCAGCGTCGATGACATCAGCCAGCGCGGTATCGGGGACTGCTGGTTCCTCGCTTCGCTCGGCGCCACGGCCCGCGCCGACCCCGCATGGCTCCGGGAGCAGATCTCCGACAACGGCGACGGGACCTACACGGTGACCATGTATCACGAGGGGGAACCTGTGGAGATCACCGTCGAGGGCACGTTCAACGCCGCCGGAACCAAGGGTGGGGACGGCCAGCCGAATTGGGCCTCGATCTATGAGAAGGCCGCGGCGGAATACATGGGAGGTTCGTACGGGGACATCGTCGCGGACCAGCCCGAGCTCGCTCTCGAGATGATCACCGGCAACGACGCCCGCTATGACGACGGCGCGACTCTCGAGGACATCCAGGGGTATCTCGAGGACGGTCCGGTCGTCGTCGACACGCAGGTCGAGGAGAACGGATGGTGGATCTTCGAGAGGGATCACGTCGAGGCCGACAACATCGTCCCCAACCACTCGTATGTGGTCGATGCAGTCGAGATGCGGGAGCACCCGCCCGGCTCCGGCACCATGGAGCAGATGATCAGGGTGCAGAACCCGTGGGGCCCGAATGCTCAGGTGAACGAGAATCCCGGAGGGAGCCTGTGGCTGACGGAGGCCGAGTTCCAGGAGAACTTCCGGCGCACGAACTATGTCGACGCACCGACCGCCGGAGAGTGAGGAGACGATGATGGACTTCATCGATCACCCGCAGGGCACCCAGGCCATGCTCGGCAGCACCCTGGTGGGGATCATGCGGGTCGGACACACGGGCGAGGGGTCAGTGGTCCGGCTGATGATCCGCAGCCGGGAGGGCGACCTGATCGTCACCGCCTTCGAGGGCGACGAGATCGCCATACCGGGCGATGGCTCCGCTGTCGTCGGCCCCGCCACCGCGCCGGAGGAGACCAGCGCACGATGGCGGATCGCACTGGCCCATCGCCCTTCGCCGACGCCCTGAGCCGAGGTCGCAGCGCGGCACGGAGCATCCGCCGCGTCAGCGCTCGCTGCGGTGCGCGACCCAGGAGCGGTGCAGCCCGGCGTAGATCCCGCCCTCGAGGGCGACCAGCTCGGCGTGGGTGCCGTGCTCCGCGAGGTCGCCGTGATCCAGCACCATGATGCGGTCCGCGCGCTCGGCGGTGGAGAGCCGGTGAGCGATGGTGATGGTGGTGCGGCCGCGGGCGAGGCCGTCGATCGCCTGCTGCAGGCGCACATCTGCGGCGGGGTCGACGGCGCTGGTGGCCTCGTCGAGCACGATGACGTCCGGATCGGCGAGATAGGCGCGGGCCAGCGCGACCAGCTGCCGCTCGCCGGCGCTGAGGGATTCGCCGCGCTGGCCGACGGGGGTCTGAAGCCGCTCGGGCAGCTCCGCGGCCCAGGCCTGGAGGCCCAGCTCCTCGAGCGCCTGCTGCATGTCCTCGGTGGTGGCGTCGGGCTTGCCGTAGAGCAGGTTCCCGGCCACCGAGGTGTCGAAGAGGAAGCCCTCCTGCGGGACCATGATCACGCGGGCGCGCAGGGAGTCATAGGGCACCAGATCCAGCGGGATCCCGCCGATCAGGATCTCGCCGCTCGCGGGGTCCATCATGCGGGTCAGCAGCTTGGCGAAGGTGGTCTTGCCGCTGCCGGTCTCGCCCACGATCGCGATCCGGGAGCGGGCGGGGATGGTCACGTCGATGCCGTGCAGCACCTCGGGGCCGGTGGGATAGGCGAAGCGCAGGTCTCGGATCTCGATGTCGAGCAGTCCGTCGGGCAGCGGGGTCACGCCGGGGGCCGGGGGGCGATGGTGACCGGTGTGGGGGTCCATCGCGCCGGCGGGGTCAGCGACGTCGGCCGGAGTGTCGAGCACGCCGAGCACGCGCCGCCAGCCGGCCACCGCGTTCTGCGCCTCGGAGAGCATCTCGATGCCCATCCGGACGGGCTGGCTGAACAGGGAGACGAGGAAGACGAAGGCGATCACGCCGCCGGCGGTGAGGTCGGCGCCGGGCAGGTCGATGCCGAGCGCGCCGGTGCCCAGCACGATGCCGACCACGACCACCACGGCGGTGGCGAGCCCGTCGGCCGTCTCCGAGAGGAAGAAGGACGCGGACTGGGGCTTCAGCACCGCGAACTGGGCGTTGCGCACCTCGCCGATGCGACCCACCTGGGAGGCGCGGGTGCGCTCCTCGGTGCCATAGGCGCGCACGGTGGCCGAGCCGACGAGGGACTCGGAGACGGCGCCGAGCATCTGGCCGACGTTGGTGCGCACCACCTGGTAGCGGGCCCGGATGCGCTTCTGCAGCGAGCCCATGATGACCAGGATCGGCAGGTAGCAGAGCCAGACCGCGAGGGCAAGCGGCCAGGAGTAGAAGGCCATCACCCCGGTGGCCAGGACGAGCTGCATGCTCATCACCACCAGCATGATCCCGCCGAAGCTCATGAACTGGCTGACGGTATCGACGTCGCTGGTCACACGGGAGACCAGCGCACCGCGCTGCTCGGTGCCCTGGGTGAGCAGGGAGAGGTCGTGGATATGGCGGAAGGCGCGCTTGCGCAGGGTCGCCAGGGAGTGCTCGGCAAGGCGGAACAGGCGCCGGTTCATCAGCACGTTGCAGGAGGCGGTGACCAGCAGCACCAGGGCCGCGAGTCCCGCGGCGCCGGCGACGTAGGCGACGTCGGGCGTCTGGGGGGCGATGATCCCGCGGTCCAGGATCGACTGCACCGCGATCGGCACCACCACCTTGCCGGCGGTCGCGATGACGGCCAGCAGCAGCGTGATCCACAGCCCGCGCAGCAGCTCAGGGGTCAGCGCGAGGCCGCGGCGGATCGTGGCGATCGCGCCCTCGTCGGTCGTGGTCTCGCTCCCGAGGGCGGAAGAGGCGGCGGGAGCCGCAGCGGCGCGGGGAGCAGCGGCGCGGGGAGCAGCGGCGCGGGGAGCAGGGGCGGCGTTCATCGGGTGCTCTCCTCGTCGACGGGGTCGGACTCGGCGCGGACGACGGGAAGCGCGCCCGTGCTGGTGCGCACCTCGCACTCGCCCTCGTCGGCCCCCGATTCCTCGTGGCGAGGACGGCCGGTGGCGCCGTGGATCGCGATCGCGCCGGTGACGGTGCGCTCACGCTCGGCGAGCACGGCGACCGCGGGGTCGGGGCCGTCGCTGGGCTGCGGGGCGGAGGCCTCGAGCAGGTTGTGGGAGATCGCGGCCTCGTCGTAGGCGTCGACCAGGGCGCGGTAGCCGACGGAGCGGGTGCGCAGCTCCTCATGGGTGCCGGTGTCCGAGACGCGCCCGTGGTCGAGGAAGACCACCTGGTCGGCGAGGGAGATGGTGGATTTGCGATAGGCGATCAGCAGCAGGGTCGACTCGGTCATCTCGCGGCGGATCCCGTCGAGGATCGCGAGCTCGACGCTCGGGTCGCAGGCGCTGGTGGCGTCATCGAGGATCAGCAGCCGGGGCCGGCGGGCGAGGGCCCGGGCGAGGGCGATGCGCTGACGCTGGCCGCCGGAGAGCGAGCCGCCGCGCTCCCCCAGCTCAGTGTCCAGCCCCTCGGGGAGGGCGTCGACGAAGGTCTCGGCCTGGGCGACCCGCAGCGCCCAGCGCACCGTCTCCTCGTCGAGGTCCTCGCCGAGGGTGACGTTCTCGCGCACGGTCGCGTCGAACACGAAGGCCTGCTGGAGCACCAGGGCGACGTCCGCGGTGAGGGCGTCGGCGGTGAGGGTGCGCAGCTCGGCGCCGTCGAGGCTCACGGTTCCGCTGGTCGGTGCGACGAGGCCCGCGGCCAGCAGTGCGAGGCTGGACTTGCCGGAGCCGGTGGCGCCGACGACGGCGAGCACGCGGGTGCCCGCAGAGGGGTCGGCGTGCAGGCTGACGTCGTGCAGTGCGTGGCCCTTGCGCAGTGCGAGGTTCGCCCCGTCGACGCCGCGGCCGAGGATCACCTGGGAGGGGTCGTCGAGGTAGACGAAGGAGACGCGGTCGATCTCGAGCACCCCCGGGCCCTCCGGGAGCGGGTCCGGGCCGTAGGTGCGCTCGTCGGCCACGTCGAGGATCTGCTGGACCCGGCCGCCGCCGACGACGGTGCGGGAGAGGTCGCCGAGCACCCAGCCGAAGGAGCGGATCGGCAGCGACATCAGGGTGAACAGATACGCCACCTCGACCAGCTGGCCGGTGGTGAGGTGCCCGTCCCCGATCCGCCAGGCGCCGAGCACGGCGACGGCGAGGATGCCGAGATTGGGGAGGGCGTCGATCGCGGGGTCGAACCAGCCGCGGATGTAGCCGAAGCGGATACCGGTCTCGCGCAGGTCATCGGCGGCGCGGTTGAAGCGCTTCTCCTCGACGTCCTCGCGGCCCAGCGACTTCACCACGTTCGCGCCGTCGAAGGACTCGTGGGCGATCTCGGCGACCTCGGCTCGGAGCTGCTGGGAGCGCATCGCGATGGGGGTGGCGAAGCGCTGCAGCATCACGTTGAGGATGATCAGCAGCACGATCAGGGCGAGCATGATCAGCAGGATCGTCGGGTCGATGCGGGCCACGACGATCGTCGCGTAGACCAGCATCACGAGGGTGGACAGCGCGAAGGGGAAGGGCGCCATCGCGAAGAAGGTCGCCTCGACGTCGGAGTAGACGGAGGAGAGCAGGGTGCCGGTGGCCTGGCGGCGATGCCACAGCAGCGGCACCTTCGCGTACACCTCGACGATCCGTTCGCGGTAGAGGCGGAAGAGATCGAACTGGGTGGCGGCGGCGAAGATGCGCCTGGCCATGACGGTCACGGCGCGGGCCACGGCGATGCCGAGGATCGCGAGGCCGCCGCCGAGGAGCAGGGCGGGCGTCGCTTCGCCGCGCTCGAAGGAGGGCACGATGACCTGCTCGGTGACGCGGCCGATGACGGCGGAGGTCCCGATCTGCAGCAGGGCGAAGGCGACCGCGCCGAGCACGGCGAGGACGAACCATCGCTTCTGCTCCCACGAGCCCTTGAGCAGGCGCTTCAGGCCAGGGACGAGGACGGCGGGGTGCTGGGAGACCGGGTGCTGGCGCTGGGTGGGCGGGGTCATGCGGTCACGAAGTGCACGACGACCGCGATCGCGAAGGTGATCGTGGCGAGCATCGCGAGGCCGAACTCGATGAGGATGCCGGTGCCGAGCGCCTTGATCGCCACCCAGGCCGAGGTGACGCCCTTCTTCCAGTCCTTCTGCCGCAGCGCCTCGGAGACGTACAGACCGATCAGGAAGCCGATCGGCAGGCCCAGGAAGGGGATCACGAAGATGCCGACGATGCCGGCGGCGATGCCCACATAGACCGGCCACATCGGCACCTCGGCCGCGTGCAGCCGCTTCCCGGTGAGGACATAGCTGGTGGTCATGCCGATCGCGCCCAGGATCAGCACGATCGCGAACGCGATCCAGGCGGTCCAGCCGCCGATCACGATCGCCCAGATCAGCGTCGCGACCACGAGCGTGATGGTGCCGGGCAGCACGGGAACGACGATGCCCATGAGGCCCACGACGTAGGCCAGTCCGACCAGGACAGTCACGATGACCTGGACGGTCAGGGAGTCCACCACGATCTTCCTCCAGGATGTTCAGGGATGGGGGCGGTGCGCAGCACGCGACCGGACGCCGGAGAGGGCGAGCCGGGAAAGCGTCTGCAGGGCCTCGTCCATCCTATAGGGAATGGCCGACGGGCCAGACGAGGAACGCCCCCGGATCACGGCAGCCGCACCACCTGGCCGGCCCAGGCGAACCCACCGCCGAACCCGATCAGCAGCGCCGTGGCCCCGGCGGGGATCCGCCCGGCCTCGCGCAGCCGGGAGATGGCCAGCGGGATGGTCGCAGCGGACGTGTTGCCGGAGGTGATGATGTCGTCCGCGACCACGGCGTCCTCCCGCAGGCCGAGGGCGGCGGCGAGCGGCTCGATCATTCGCAGATTGGCCTGGTGGGGGACGAACACGTCGATGTCCTCGATGCCGAGGCCTGCCGCCTCGACGATTCGTCGGGCGATGCCGGGCGCCTCGCGCAGCGCCCAGCCGAGCACCTGGCGGCCCTGCTGCGCGAAATAGGGGCCCTCGCCGGCGGCGTCGGCGTTGGTGGTGACGGCGTTGGTGGTGACGGCGTTGATGGTGACGGCGTCGGCCAGCTCGGGCTCCGTGCCCCACACGACGGGGGCGATGCCGGGCTCCTCGCTCGCCCGCAGGAGCATCGCTCCCGCCCCGTCGGCCGTGAGGATGCAGGTGGTGCGGTCGGTGTAGTCGGTGAAGGCGGAGAGCTTCTCGGCGCCGATCACCAGGGAGACCGAGGACGCGCCGGTGCGGATCGACATGTCGGCGACGGCGAGGGCGTGCTCGAAGCCGGAGCAGGCCGCGCCCACCTCGAAGGCGGCGGGGGCGGGGATGCCGAGCGCCTGGGCGACGCGGCCGGCGGCGCTCGGTGAGCGTTCCTCGTTCGAGCAGGTCGCGACGATGATCTGGGTGACCTCGGAGGGGTCCACGCCGGCGTCGGCGAGCGCGGCGCGGGCCGCGGCGGCCGCCATCTCCGGCACCCCTTCGCCCGCGGCGGCGATGCGCCGGGACTCGATCCCGGTGCGCTGCCGGATCCATTCGTCGTTGGTCTCGACCAGCTGCTCGAGATCCTGATTGGTCATCACGCGCTCAGGCCGGTAGTGGCCGGTCCCCACGATCTGCGAGCCGGGGCTCAGGGGTGCCGTGCGGAGGGTGGGACGCGGTGCGGCTGGGGAGGGGGACATGTCAGCTCCTGCAGGAAGGTGGCGGACCGGTGTGGCCGGTACTCAGCAGCAGACCTTACGGTGCACCTGTGAACGAGTTGATGCGGCTGGCCCTGGTGGGCATCGCGGGCGGGCTCGGCGTCTTCGCCATGATCCTGCTGCCCGCGATGTGGCTGCAGCGACGGCGCTTCGGGCGGGTGCGGCCCTCCCGGCTGAGTGCGGTGGCCACGATCTGCGTGTACACGATGTCGCTCGCCGGGCTCACGATCGCCCCAGCCTATGACGTCGCGACCACCTGCCGCAGCCGCTCGGGCGGTGCGCTGCGGCTGGACCCCTTCCACACCCTCTCCGAGCTGCTGGGGATGCAGCGCGGTGGCGCCGGTCTGCTGGAGCTGGCGACCAGCTTCCCGGTGCTGCAGATCCTCATGAACATGGCGCTGTTCGTGCCGCTCGGGCTGATCCTGCGGGGCGTGTTCCGCCAGGACACCACCACCTCGCTCGCCCTGGCCGTGCTGCTGTCCGCACTGATCGAGCTCACCCAGTTCACCGGGGCGTTCGGGATCTATCCCTGCGGGGTGCGTATCGCGGACATCGAGGATCTGCTGGCCAACGCCGCCGGAGCCTGGGCCGGGGCGCTGCTCGCTCCCCTGCTGACCCGTTGGCGGGTGCCGCTGTTCGCGCGGGAGGAGCGGCGGCGAGGGGCCGGCGGGGAGGACGGCGACGACGAGGTCGAGGATCTGTTCCGTCGGGAGTTCTGAGACCCTCAGAGCGCGGTCGCGGGGCGGGCCGGGCTAACCCTCGCCGCCTTCCACGATGGGCTCGAACTGATGCTGCGCGGCCTGGTCCCGCCCGTCAGGCCGTGATGCTCAGCGTGGAGCGGCTGTCGGCGCCGCGGCGCACGTGGATCTGCTCGGCGATCTGGGCTTTCATGTCGCCGACGTGGCTGACGATCCCGATCACGCGGCCGCTCTCGGCGAGCCGGCCGATCTCTCGCACCACGGTCTCGAGGGTCTCGGGGTCCAGGCTGCCGAAGCCCTCGTCGATGAAGAGGGTCTCCATCTGCACTCCCCCGGCCTCGCCCATGACGATGTCCGCGAGGCCCAGTGCGAGCGCGAGGGAGACGAAGAAGGTCTCGCCGCCGGAGAGGGTCTCGGGCACGCGCACCTGGTCGGTGCGTCGGTCCAGGACCAGCAGGTCAAGGCCGGTCTTCTTGGCGCCACGAGCACCGGTGTCACGCAGCAGCTCGAGATCGGAGCCGGAGAACAGGGCGAGACGGGCGTTGGCGGCCTCGATCACGGCGTCCAGCCGCCACATCAGCACGTAGGTGGACAGCTGCACGCGCTCCCCGTCGGCCGAGCGGCCCGTGGCGAGGTCGGCGACGCGCACGGTGATGCCGGCGTCCTCGCTGACGCTGCGCACCTGGGCCGACGCGGCCTCCAGCGCGGTGCGGGCGGTAGTGCTGCGCTCGGCGATGCCGCGATGTCGGGCGGCAAGCCCGCCGGCCTCACGGGTGGCAGCCTGCGCGGCGCTGAGCTTCTCCCCGGCGGCGACCCTGGCGGCTTCGACTGCCGCCCTGGCCTCGTCGGTCGCCGAGACCTGCGCGATGCCCTCCTCGGCCATTCCCTCGGCATGTCGGGTCTCCGCGACGGCTCGGGCCTGCACGAGCTTCTGCAGGCGCTGACGCTCTTCCGCGGCGAGCACCGCGGCACGGACCTCCTCAGCAGTGGCGAACCCGCTGGCGGCCAGCGATGTCGCAGCCTCGTCGGCGAGCTCGGCGGCGCGCTGCTCGGCCTCGGCCCGGCTGCGCAGCGCTTCCCGCAGCGCGGTCGCGGCGCGGGCTCGGGCGCTGTGGCCACGCCGCCGTGCGGCGATCGACTCGTCCTCCCCGCGGGCCTCGGTGACTTTGAGGCGGTCGCTCGCGAGGGAGTCGGCCGCGGCGGTGATCGAGGTGCTCTCGCGTTCGACGGCGAGGGCGTCGGCCTGCTTGCGCAGGGTGAGGCGCTCGGTCTCCCCGTCGAAGGCGGTCAGTGCCGTCTCGAGCTCCGCTGCCCTCTTCTCGGCGTCCCGGGCGGTCTTGACCTCGCTCTGCGCGCTGTCGACGGCGGTCTTCGCGGTCTCGGGGGTGAGGTCTCCGGCGGCCTCGCGAAGCCTGGCGAGCTCCTGGCCGGCCAGAGCGTGGGCTTGGTCGGCGCGGGCGTGCGCCGCCTCGGCGGTCTGGCGTTCCTTCTCGGCGGCTTCGACCTGCTCGGGGCTGACGGCGTCTTCCGCAGCTCCTGCCGGGTGGGGGTGCTCGACGGCGCCGCAGACGGGGCAGGAGTCACCGTCGTGCAGGTCGACGGCGAGCTCGGCGGCGATCCCGGCGAAGCGTCGGCGCCGCAGCTCGGTTTCTGTCGCGGCCCGTTCCTGGGCGGTGCGCAGGGTGGTGGCCGTCTGTGCGCGCAGGGTCTCGACCTTCTTCTCCTGGGCGACGGCCGCGGTCGTGGCGTGCTGTCGCTCCTCTGCTGCGCGCAGTGCGAGGCGTGCATCTCCCAGCAGGGCGCCGGCCTTGCGGGCTGCGTCCCGCGCCGTGATCTGCGCGGTGCGTCGGGCAGGCCGTGCCCCGAGCTGCTCGGTGAGGGTGCTGAGGGCGTTCGTCGCCGTGGTGAGCTGGTCGCGTCGCGCGGTGAGCTTCTGCTCGCGCGCAGGCAGTGCTGTCTCGAGCTCGGCGAGGTCCTTGAGCGCGCCGGCCGCGGTGGTCGCGTCGTCGGCGGCGGCCGTCAGCTGCTCGGCGGCCCCCTCTGCCTCCAGCAGGTCCACGAGCTCGCTCTGCTGCGGTCGGGTGGCGCTCGCCAGCTGAGCGAGAGCCTCGACCGCGGAGGCCACCTTGGTGGAGGCGGCGTCGCGGCGGCGCAGCACCTCGACGACGGGTCGCGCCATCTCATCGTGCTGCAGCGAGGTGCGGGCGGTCTCGAAGGCGGGCTTCTCCGCCGTGAGGCTCTCGGCCAGGGCATCGAGTTCGCGACGCCGATCGACACGTTGGCGGGCGATGGTGGCGGACTCGGCGACGTCGCGGGCGGCCTGCTCGGCGGTCCCTGCCTTCTCTGCCGCGCCGCGGGCTTCGTCGGCCCGGGCGGTCACCACCGCGAGATGCTCGTCGGCGAACGCGGCCAGCGGTGTCAGCCGCAGCGCCTTCGCGTGCTCGTCGAGCGCGGCGCTCTCCTCGGCCTCGAGCGCGGCGGCCTCGGTGAAGCGGGCGAGCGCGGTGCCGAGGGTCTGCTGGGCGGCGTCGACCTCACGTCTGGCCTGCTTGCGCATCTCCTCCAGCTGCTTTTCCACCTCGGCATAGGTCTCGGTGCCGAACACGCGCTGCAGCACCGCCTGGCGCTCCCCGGTGCCGGCGCGCAGGAAGCGTGCGAACTCGTTCTGGGGTAGCAGGACGGTCTGGGTGAACTGGTCGCGGGTGAGGCCGACGGCGCGTTGGATCTCGCGGCCCACCTCGTCGATGCGGGTCGCGATCGCGTCGACGCCGCTGCCGCCGCCGGCGGTGTCGGCGATGACATCGGCGATCAGCTGCGGGGAGCCGATCCGCCAGAGCACCGCTCTGGCCTGCTCCTTGGTGGTGCCGGTGCCGCGGAGCTTCTGGCGTTGGAACTCGGGCTGCCGCCGCACCCGGTAGATCCCGGAGGCGGTCTCGAACACCAGGTCCACGACGCTCGCCTCGGTGGATGCGGCGAACTGGGAGCGGATCCTGTCACCGCTCGTGACGGCGCCGGCGACCTGCCCGTACAGGGCGTAGACGATCGCATCGAGGATCGTGGACTTCCCGGAGCCGGTGGGGCCCTCGAGCAGGAACATGCCGCTCGCGCCGAGGGCGGCGAAGTCGATCTCTACGGTGCTCGCGAAGGGACCGATCCCGGTCAGTCGCAGGTGGTGGAGCTTCACGAGGCCTCTTTCTGGTGGCGCACCGCGGCGTAGGCGCGGTCCAGGACGTCATGCTCAGCGGGAGTGGGTGCGGCGCCGGTGACGTGGGCGAGGAACTCGTCCATCACCTCGAGTGGGTTCTGCTCACGACGCACCACCGGGGTGCCCGCGCGTGACTCCCTTCCCTCCGGCGCATACTCGGTGAGCAGCAGGTGGGGGTACGCCTCGCGCAGCTGTTCCTGCAGGTGGGCGGGGCGGGCTGGGTCGGTGACGACCGCCTTGATCCAGTCGCCGCCGTGCTCGTCGCGATGGTCGAGGATCTTCTCGAGGGTTCCGCGCACCTCGGTGAGGGGTCGCGGGACAGGGGTCTGGATCCGTTCCACGGACACTGCCGCGCGGCCGTTCTCTGCCGGGGCGCCGAGCTCGACCAGCAGCACGGACTTGCGGTGGCGACGCTCGGAGAAGGAGAAGGCGAGCGGGGAGCCGGAGTACCAGGCGGGGGCGCCGACGGCGCGGGTGAGGTCCTGGCAGCCGTGGAGGTGCCCGAGGGCGAGGTAGTCGATGCCGCCGAGCACGCCGGCGGGGACGGAGTCGACGCCGCCGACGGAGAGGTCGCGTTCGGACTCGCTGGCCTCGCCGCCGGTGACGAAGGTGTGGGCGAGCACTACGGTGCGGGCGCCGGGGTGCGCGGCAGCGCGTTCGTGCACGCGCTCCAGGGCGGCGCGGGTGACGGCCTCGTGGCTGCGGGCCAGCGGCGGCTCCCCGTCGGCGACCAGCTCGGTGCGGGCGCGATCGGGTTCGAGATAGGGCAGGCCGAAGAAGAGCACCTCGCCGTGCTCATCTTCGACGCTCACCGGGTGCTCGATGCCTGGGACGTCGGTGAGCAGGTGGATCCCGGAGCGCATCAGGGAGCGGCCGAAGCCGAGCCGTTCCGGGGAGTCGTGGTTGCCGGAGGTGAGCACCACGGTGGCGCCGGTCTCCGCGAGGCGGGCGAGGGCGGAATCGAGCAGCTTCACGCTGGTCACCGCGGGAACGGCCCGGTCGTAGATATCCCCAGGAATGACGACGACGTCGACCTGTTCGGCTTTGACCAGGGCCACCAGCCAGTCGAGGAAGGCGGCCTGGTGCTCGTGCAGGTCGACCTTGTGCAGAGTGCGTCCCAGGTGCCAGTCCGAGGTGTGCAGGATCTTCATGCCCCGAGCCTACGAGCGAGGACCGACAGTCGGCGCCGCTGTACACAACCGGCAGGTCCTGGGCATACCGGCGCCCCGGAGCACGGGAGCATGCGCCGGGTGCGGCGGAGTGCGGCCTGCGGCGGAGGCTGGCGGTCGTGAGTCCAGAGCGCCGGGCACGTGTGCGTCAGAAGGGCGGGGGCCCTTCGTGATCCCACGGACCGGGTGGAATCTCGGTCCCGCCCGGTGGGGGCGGTGGAGGTGGCGGCGGGGGCGGGATCCGAGGCGGGCGCGGAGGCGGGGTCCGGGGCGGGGATGGAGGCTCAGCCTCGCTGGTCACAGGCTCCGTGGCCGGTTCCCCGGCGTACGTACCGCGAAGGAAGGCGATCCAGGCGCGTTCGAGGTCTTCGGCGATCTGGATGCTCGCGGTGTCGAGGTCGTCGATCACGGTGACGACGTCGCCGTGGCGGCCGACGGCCCAGCGGGTGCGCCCAGGCTCGGTGGGGCGGGTCTGGAGGCGGGTGGGGTCCAGCAGGCCGTTGGTCTTGTCGAGGTGGTGCTGCCAGCACAGCAGGTGGAGGTTCTCGATCTCGGTGAGCCCGCCCGCCCCCGGGGTGCCGCGCAGGCACTCCTCGATGTGGTCGCACTCCGAGGCCCAGGAGACGGGACGGGTGCATCCGGGGACTGCGCACTGGGCGTTGCGGAGCCGGAGATGCTCGAGCATGGCGGCGGTGGGTTCGAACTTGTCGGCAGGGAGCGGCAGGAAGGCCCCGCTGCACGCGTCGGTGAGGACGCGGTACCAGGTGTCGGTGCTGCCAGCGAGGGAGCGGGCCAGTGCTGGAGGCAGCGGAATGGTGCCGTCGAGGCTGCCGGGCTCATCCGAGGCGCCGAGGAGGGTGAGCGCGGGGATGGTGATGTTCAGACGGAATCGCTCTGCGGGAACATGCACGCCGTCGAGATCCAGGGCTGCCGTGGCCATGAGCGCGAACCTCAGCTGGCTCAGGGGCAACGCCTTCCCCGTGTCCAGGACGGTGCCGTCCGGGTCATGGGGGATCGGGGTGCCGTCGCGCAGAGCAGCACGTTGGGCAGCCTGGACCGCACGCGCGGACTCGTCGAGCTGCTTCCACTGCGCAAGGATGTCCGGGATCGGGCCGTTGATCTGAATCGTTCCCATTCCGGGTTCCACGCTCGGCAGCAGGTCGACGCTGCGGGTGAGAGAGGACAGTGGATCCGGGCGATCCTCGCGCTGTTCGAGCAGGGCGATGAGTTTCTTCAGCAGGGTGAAGAATCGTTCCGCGGTGATATCCGGGGACCAGGAGGCGACGGCGATATCAAGATTCTTGCGGGAGCTGTCAGAGAGCTGCCGAGAGGTTTTCAGCATCTTCTGGAACCATGCCGCTGGAAACGCTCCGGATTCCAGCGCCGAGAGGCACTGCGGGAAGAGGTGCACAGCTTGGTAGGCATCCCTCAGCTGCCAGCCCGCGGCACTACGGGTCACCCTCAGCGCGAGACCGGCACGCAGAGTATCCACGTCATCAAGTTCGGTGACTTCCTCGTACCCGCCATCGTGCTCAAAGAGGTCCGCCAAGGCGCGGTACTTGTCCGCCAGGCAGAGAGCGGTCCGCTTCTCCGCGTCCCAGACATGTTGAGTAGCCTCGCTGAGCTGGGGATCATCCATGCTCTTACCGCGGCGCGGCAGTGACTCACGGGTGAGCGGCACGCGCGCTGTGACGCGCTGCAGGTGCGGAGGGAGGGAGGCGAGGAACGTGGCGTCGGCAGGTTCAGCACGGCGCTCTTCATCGAACAGCGACGACGGATCCTCCACGGCGCTCATAGCGCTCCACCTCCCTGCTGCCTCGCGTCCGGTCGCGACTTCCGAGTGTCGCGCGGGCGTGCCTCTCTGCCCGTCCAACACCTCAATTTTATCGGAATGCACAGACGATCGACAGGGCGCTCGCGAAATGTGGATAACTCACAGAACGTGCCAGAAATGCCACGCCAGTCGAGTCGTCGGCCATTCCTTCCTCCACAGGGAATGGTTATCCACAATCGGCAGGTGAGGAGGTGCGGAGCATGGTCCGACGGGTGGGGTGGACCCCGCAGGACGACGCCGGCGCCATGCGGAGGACCCCGATGGAGACGGTGATCGCCCGCGCCGACGAGATCCTGCACCCGTACACGCTCGAGGTGCGCGATATCGCCTGGTCCAGCATCTACGAGGTGGGCCACCGCCTCACCGACCGCTTCGACGACGTGCTCCCCCAGGAGCGCGGCACCCGCGTCCCGCGCATGTTCATCATCGGTGACGCCTGCCATACCCACTCCGCGAAGGCGGGCCAGGGCATGAACGTCTCGATGCAGGACGGCGTCAACCGCGCCTGGAAGCTCGGGCATGTGCTCTCCGGACGCAGCCCTGCGGCGCTGCTGGACACCTATTCATGACCGAGTACTCGGACTCGATGCTCACCTCCGAGGGCAGGAACCAGGGGCTCGCCACCGGGTTCCCGATCGGCAAGCGATTCAAGTCCGAGCAGGTGGTGCGGGTCAGCGACACCAATCCGGTCCACCGCGGCCACCACGCGCGGGCCGACGGCCGCTGGCGCCTCTACGCCTTCGCCGACGGCGCCGCACCCGACGCGCAGGAGTCGGCGCTGAGGTCCTGGGCGCAGTGGCTGGAGACCGCGCCCGACTCCCCCGTGCTCGCCCACACCCCCGCCGGCGCGGATCTCGACACCTTCCCTCACCGACACCGAGAGCCTGGCAGAGTTCTTCCGAGGGAACCTGCTGCCAGGGTCCTGATCCCGAGACGTCCCATCCACCGCGCAAGGAGAATCATGACCGAGAACCGCGAGCAGGACCTGCTCGAGAACGTGCCCGACGGACTGTTCATCGGCGGGACCTGGCGGGCCGCCGAGGACGGTGCCACCCTCGAGGTGCGCGACCCGTCCACCGGCGAGGTGCTGCGCACCATCGCCTCCGCCACGCCCGGCGATGCCCAAGCCGCGATGGATGCGACCGCCGACGCCTTCCCCGCCTGGGCGGCCACCCCCGCCCGCGAGCGCGGTGAGCTGTTGCGGCGCGCCTTCGACCTGTTGCAGGAGCGGGCCGAGGAGTTCGCCCTGCTGATGACGCTCGAGATGGGCAAGCCGCTGAAGGAGGCCCGCGGCGAGGTCACCTACGGAGGGGAGTTCCTGCGCTGGTTCAGCGAGGAGGCCGTGCGGGTCCAGGGCCGCTACGGCGCGACCCCCGAGGGCTCCGGGCGGATGATCGTCTCCCAGCACCCGGTGGGTCCGTGCTACCTGATCACGCCGTGGAACTTCCCGCTGGCGATGGCGACCCGCAAGATCGCACCCGCGCTCGCGGCCGGCTGCACCGTGGTGATCAAGCCGCCTCAGCTGACCCCGCTGACCACCCTGTACTTCGTGCAGCTGCTGGAGGAGGCCGGGCTGCCCGCAGGCGTGGTCAACGTGGTCACCTCCCGCTCCTCCCGCGCGGTCTCCGAGCCGATCCTCGCCGACCGTCGCCTGCGCAAGCTCTCCTTCACCGGCTCCACCGAGGTGGGCCAGTCGCTGCTGGCGCAGGCCGCGCCCGGCGTGCTGCGCACCTCGATGGAGCTGGGCGGGAACGCTCCCTTCGTGGTCTTCGAGGACGCGGACCTGGACCAGGCGGTCCAGGGCGCGCTCGCGGCGAAGTTCCGCAACATCGGCCAGGCCTGCACCGCGGCGAACCGCTTCCTCGTGCACCGCTCGCTCGCGGACGAGTTCGCCCGCCGGGTCACCGAGGAGGTCGCGGGCTTCGGCGTGGGCCGCGGCACCGAGGACGGCGTGACCATCGGCCCCCTGATCGACGAGGACGCGGTCGAGAAGGCCCGGACCCTCGTCTCCGATGCCGTCGAACGCGGCGCGAACGTCACCACCGGCGGCTCCCGCATCGACCGTCCGGGCACCTTCTTCGAGGCCACGGTGCTCACGGACGTCCGGGAGGGCAGCGCCCTGCTGCGGGAGGAGATCTTCGGGCCGGTGCTCGCGATCGTGCCCTTCGACACCGAGGACGAGGCGGTGCGGCTCGCGAACGACACCGAGTACGGGCTGGTCTCCTACGTCTTTACGAAGGATCTCGCCCGCGGTCAGCGCATGATCGAGCGCCTGGAGACCGGGATGATGGGCCTGAACGTGGGCGTGGTCTCCAATGCGGCCGCGCCCTTCGGCGGGTGGAAGATGTCGGGTCTGGGCCGGGAGGGCGGCGCCGAAGGGATCCACGAGTACCTGCAGTCGAAGTACACGCTGACCCCGAACCCGTTCTGAGCTGATCACGCGCCACCGGAGATCTGGCCAGCGGAGATCTGGCCACCGGAGATCTGTCAGTGGTGAGCGTTGGACGCCTCTGCGCCGTTCACAGCTCATGAGAGACAAATTTCCGGTGGCGTAGCGTGTGGTGATGGCCACTCTCAGCTCCGCCGCACCTGCCCCTGCATCGGTCCCCGCGTCTGCCCCTGCGGACCTCACCGCTGACCTCACCGCTGACCTCACCGCTGATCTGACCGCTGACGTCGTCGTGGTCGGCGGCGGGCCCGTCGGCGAGAACGTCGCCCAGTACGCGATCGAGGGCACCGACCTGACCGCGATCATCGTCGAGGGCGAGCTGCTGGGCGGCGAGTGCTCCTATTACGCCTGCATGCCCTCGAAGGCGCTGCTGCGACCGCTCGCCGTCGCGGGCGCCGCGGCGCACCTGCCGGGGATCGGCACCCCGGCGGTCGACCGCGAGGAGCTGCTCGCTCGACGCGACACCTGGGTCTCGCACTACGACGATTCCGGGCAGGTGGAGTGGGCCGAGGGGGCGGGGCTGCAGGTGGTGCGCGGGCACGGCCGGATCGTCGGCGAGCGCGAGGTGCTGGTCGAGGCGGGCGGGACCGGCGGCAGCACCCGGCTCCGTGCCCGCCGCGCGGTGGTGCTCGCGACCGGTTCCCAGGCGGTCATCCCCGCCCCGCTGCGGGAACTGCTGCCGTGGACCTCGCGCGATGCGACCGGGGTGCGCGAGGTGCCCGGCGAGCTGGTGATCGTCGGCGGCGGAGTGGTCGCGGTCGAGGCCGCGACCTGGATGGCGGCACTCGGCGCACAGATCACCCTGCTGGTGCGCGGCACCTCCCTGCTGCCGGGTTTCGAGCCCTTCGCCGGGAAGCACGTGCTGGATGCCCTGCGCGAAGTCGGGGTCACCGTCGAGCTCGGCACCTCCGTCCTCGGCGGCGAGCGCGACGGAGCGGCGGAGACCGGTCTCGGCCGGATCCACGGCGGGCGGGTCACGCTGCAGGTCGAGGACGCGCGCGGGCGCCGGGAGGTGGGCGCCGACGAGGTGCTGGCCGCGACCGGTCGCCGGCCCCGGCTGAGCGATGTCGGCCTCGAGACGATCGGGCTCACCGCCGAGGACGTCACCGGCGCCGAGGCCCCCGTCTCCGATGATGCGACCGGGGCGCCGCTGCCCGAGTGGCTGCATGCGGTGGGCGATGCGAGCGGGGAGGCACCGCTGACGCACTGGGGCAAGTATCGGGCCCGCGTGATCGGGCAGGCGATCCGCGCCGGCGCCACCGGCGAGACGCTCGAGCCGGTGCCCGAGTCGGTGCCGGTGCCGCAGGTGGTGTTCACCGATCCGCAGGTCACCTCCGTCGGCCTCACCGAGGCGGCGGCCCGGGAGGCCGGGCACGACGTGGTCACCTCACAGGTCCCCTTCGGTGGGGCGGCCGGTTCCGCACTGCTGCGCGATGACGTCACCGGCACCGCCCAGCTGGTCATCGACCGAGCCACGCGCACTCTGGTCGGCACGACGTTCGTCGGCCCCGACGCCTCCGAGCTGATCCATGCCGCGACCATCGCGATCGTCGGGCAGGTGCCGGTGCACGTCCTGCGCCATGCGGTGCCGAGCTACCCGGCCGCCTCCGAGCTGTGGCTGCGCCTGCTCGAGGAGCTGCCGCGGGAGCTGCGTCAGGGGCAGGGATCGGATCGGCTCGAGAAGCCCTGACCTCGACCTGCTCTGGGCGGCGCAGTGAGGGCGGGTCACCTCTGCGGAGGAGCTGCTCGAGCGCAGCCTCACTCGCCTCTCGGCAGCATGAACTCGTGCTCCTCCCTTCGGAGGAGATGACAGATCGCACTGGTGCCGCGGCCGACGGATCGAGTGCAATGGAGGCGTGCCGCGGCTCCGCGGCCCGGTACCGCGCCACTGGGGAGGATCATGTTCACGCGGCTGAAGCGTTCTCGACAGCTCCGACGGGCGAAGCCCGGTGACGGCAGCGCGTTGAAGGATCAGCGCTGGTGGCAGCTGTTGACGCGCACCCAGTTCTTCCTGGATCCGGCCGAGCTCGAGGGGCGCACCGCGCACTACGCGGTGGACGTCCGCTATCTCGCTGCCGAGCTCGAGGGCGGGAAGATCGCCGAGGGTGCCCGGCATGCACCGGTGGCGCTGTACCGCGACGGCCTGCAACAGCAGATCGCGAACCCGCCGGTGGCCTTCGCCGTGCCGGGCGGGGTGATCGAGGTGGCGACCAGCACCTACGGGCTGACCCGGATGCATCATGTGCTCGAAGGCAGCCGCGAGGGTCGCACGCTGCGTCCGCATCGGCGCTCGCTCGAGGGGTTGCGCGCCGGCTTCGGCCGACGACACCCGGGGGCCAGCCGGGCCATCGGGCTGCTCGCGATCCTCCTCCTCCTGGTGGGCCTGGTCCTGATGGTGCCTCAGGCTGCGGAGCTGGTGACGAGCCTGGACGTGGTCGCCGAGCGGGTGGGCACCTTCACCTCCCCGATCCAGCTGCCGGCCTGGGCGAACACGTCACTGATCATCGCCGGCGCCCTGGCGGCGAGCGAGCGCGCGCTGACCCTGCGGAACCACTGGCTGATCGATGCCGACACCACCTGGACGGGCTTCGTCTGAGCCCGCGGTGCGGTTCCTCGCCGACCAGCCCTCGACACGGGAAAACAGCTCGCCACGCTCACACGCCTCGCCGTACTGTCGGCGCCATGCCTCAGCTGCCCTCCGCGCTCGACCAGCCCGCCGGACCCGATGCGATCTACGCGGATCCGCGCCTGGCCGCCTGCTACGACACCCTCGACGGGGAGCGCGACGATCTCGATCACTACTGCGCGATCCTCTCCGAGCTCGGCGCGCACTCGGTGATCGATGTGGGCTGCGGGACCGGCGCGCTCGCGGTGCGCCTGGCGGCCGACGGGATCGCGGTGACCGGCGTGGACCCCGCTCTCGCCTCCCTCGATGTGGCCCGCGGGAAGCCTGACGCCGAGCAGGTGTGCTGGATCCACGGCACCGCGGCGGAGCTCCCGGCCCTCGAGGCCGACGCCGCCGTGATGACCGGCAACGTCGCCCAGGTGTTCGTCACCGACGAGGCGTGGGCGGCGACGCTGCGCGACATCCGATCGGCGCTGCGCGATGGCGGGTCGCTCGTGTTCGAGTCCCGCCGGCCCGAGCGGCGGGCCTGGGAGGAGTGGCAGCGGGACACCGCGGAATCGCTCCACGAGGTGCCCGGGCTGGGCATGGTCCGCTCCCGCCCCACTCGCTTCGAGGTCGCACTGCCCCTGGTCACCTTCGCCGATGAGTTCACCTTCGAGGACGGCTCCACGATCACCTCGACCTCGACGTTGCGCTGGCGCAGCGAGGCGGAGCTTCGCTCCACGCTCGACGCCGCCGGCTTCGCGGTCGAGGAGGTCCGTGACGCCCCGGACCGGCCCGGGCGGGAGTTCGTGGTGATCGCCCGGGCCGTCTGACCGGCCGCCCGGCGCGCTCAGCCCTCCTGGCCGGCGCCGTCCTGGCCGGTGCCGGTGTAGAAGCCGTAAGTGGCGTCGGCGCGCTGCTGGGCGACGGCCGCATCCTCGCCGGAGGCGGTGTGCGCCACGGCCCAGCCGTCGGCGGCGCCGCGATAGAAGGAGCGGCCCTCGTCGGTGAAGGCCCAGGCCTCCGCCTCGCCCGGGGCGAGCGATCCCTCGGTGGCGCCGAGGTGCAGGCCCAGGCCCAGCAGTCCGCCGTCCCAGCCCACGCCCGTGGCGCCGGGGCCGAAGGTCTCCCACATCTCTGCGGGGATGTCAGCGGTGAGCGAGGTGTGCTCGAGCTCGAAGCGGGTGGCGTTCTCGCCCTCGGCGGCCAGGCGGATGGTCAGCCAGGACACGCCGCCCATCATCTCCCAGGTCACGGAGTACTCCGCCGTGCCGTCGGCGGGCGGCTCGCAGGCGAGGATCTCGCCGCCGGCATTGCCCTCGAACTGGTAGCGGCCGCCGAGCTGCAGGTCACCGCTGATCGGCAGGAACCAGCGCTGGATGCGTTCGGCAGTGGTGACCGCGTCCCACACGTCGGCGAGCGCGGCGGGATAGGTCTGCTCGAGGGACTGGACGTGGGCGGGGGCGCCGTCGCGCTCCTCCTCGCGGTAGGAGCGGGTGACGGACTGCAGCTGGGTGGGAACGTCGACCATGTCAGGTCTCCTTCAGGGTGGGTGCTGCGGCGGACCGGGTGCCCGGCGCGGAGAGGGTGGGGGTGGCGAGGGGTGCCGTCGGGTCCGCGGATGCGGCCGACGGGACGGTGCTCACGGCGTGCGGCGGGGCCGAGACGGCGACGTCGGCGCGGAGCCGGCGCTGCCGCTTCCCCCGGGCGAGCTCGGTGCCGAGCGCGTCGAGCTTCGGCAGCCAGAACCGTTCGAAGGGGCTGAGCCAATCCTTCGCCTCGCGCGGACCGCGGGCGTCGACCGCATACAGCCGCCGTCGCCCCTCGGCCCGGACTGTGGCGAAGCCGTGCTCGCGCAGAACGCGCAGGTGCTGCGAGACGGCCGGCTGGCTGATCCCGAACTCCTGCTGGACGACCTCGCCGATCTCCCCCGCGCTGAGCTCGGGGGTGCCGGGCACGGGCGCGTCCTGCTCCCCGCTGTCGGCGAGGAGCTCGAGGATCCGCCGCCGCACGGGGTCGCCGAGGACATCGAGCGCGTGCATGACCCGATGCTCCCCGCTCCGGTCGCATAAGTCAAGCCTTATGGGTGCCGGAGGGCCAGCACGATCGCCCGGTAGGTGACGCCGAGGAGCACCAGGGCCACCCCGGCCACGACGGTGCTGCCGGGCAGCGCCGCCACCAGCAGCACACAGCCGATCAGGCCCAGCACCTGCAGCGCCTTGGGGAACAGCCGCCACTGGTCTCCCTGCGTGAGCGCGGCGAGGTTCGCGACCGCGTAGTACAGCAGCACGCCGAAGGAGGAGGCGGCGATCGCCACCAGCACGTTCGATGCCAGCAGCACCAGGAGCACGATCGCGATCCCGGCGACCGCCTCGGCGCGCTGCGGCACCGCGTAGCGGTTGCTGGACTTGGCGAGCGGGCGAGGCAGGTCCCCGCCGCGGGCCATCGCGAGCATGGTGCGGGAGACGCCCGCGACCAGGGCGAGCAGGGCGCCCGACGCCGCGGCGACCGCGCCGACGGTGATGACCACACCCCACCCCTCACCGGCGCCCACGGACTGCAGGGCGGTGAGGAAGGGCGCAGGTCCCCAGCCCTGGTTCCCGGGCGCGGGGCCGACGAGGACCAGCACGACCGACAGTGCGAGGTACAGCACGGCCACCACGCCGAGGGCGACCAGGATCGCGCGGGGGATGGTGCGACGGGGGGCGATGACCTCCTCGCCGAGGGTGGCGACCCGGGCGTAGCCCGCGAAGGCGAAGAACATCAGCGCCGCCGCCTGGATCACGGCGAGCACGATCCCGGCCGCTCCCCCGGTCCCGGCGCCGAGCACCGCCGCCAGTCCGCCGTCCCACAGCCCGGCGCGGGCACCGGCGAGTGGACCCGGCACGGCCCAGAGCCCTGCACCGCTGTCCGCCGTGGCGCCCGAGGCCTCTGCGGCGCCACCGGCCGAGGCGCCCGACAGGCCGAACAGCAGCCGCCCACCAGTCAGCACCAGGGCGGCGAGCGCGACCGTGACCAGCACCCTGGCCAGCGCTGCGGTGCGGGTGATGCCCACCAGGTTCACACCGGTCAGCGCCACCACCACGAGCGCCGCGACGATTCGCTGAAGCGGTTCGGGCACCAGGTAGGCGGAGATCACCAGGGCCATCGCCGCGCAGGAGGCGATCTTCCCGATCACGAAGCACCAGCCGGCGAGGAATCCCCACCAGTGGCCGAGCTGCTCGCGCCCGTAGTGATAGGTCCCGCCGGAGCTGGGGTGCTGGGCGGCCAGCTGCGCGGTCGAGGTGGCATTGCACAGGGCGACGGCCGCGGCGATCAGCACTGCCAGCGGGGCGAGGGAGCCGGCGAGGTCCTGGGCGGCGCCGAGGGAGACGAAGGCTCCCGCGCCGATCATCGAGGCGAGGCCGATCACCACGGCATCGCGCAGGCCCAGCCGACGGGCGAGCGCCCCGGGGGTGGGCCCCTGGGAGGTGAGGCGGCCGACGGCGGGGTTGGTGGGGACGGGGCCGTCCAGCCCAGGAGTGCCAGGAGAGGTGGTCATGGGTTCCGTTCGTTCAGTGCGCACAGGGGCGGGACGCCAGCGGTGAGCACTGCCGACAGTAGTCGGAAGGCACCGCTGACGTCCCGGGGAGGCGAGCTCGGTGGATCAGCCGTTGCGGCCGTTCCCGTTCCCGTTGTTCCCGCTCCCGTTGTTCCCGTGGCCGGGGTGCTCAGGGTCGCAGTGGGGATGTCCCTTGCCATTCCCCTTGCCCCTGCCCTGGCCGTTCCCGCCGTTCCCGTTGCCCTTGCCCGGGTGCTCGCACTCGGCCGGGCCCTCTTCGCCGTCATCGTCGCCGTCATCTCCGCCGCCGTTGTCGGCGAAGCCGCCGTCCAGGCCCACGATGATCGGGTCATGGTCGGAGGAGCCGAAGGGCCCGGCCTCGTAGAGGTCGGTGATGTTGTTCTGGTAGCGGGCGTACTGCGCCATCGCGGACTCGGGGCCGTTGATCTGCCAGTCATCCGCGCCGGTGACGCGCTCGGCGGCGGAGGCGTTGGCGATGACGTGGTCCAGGGAGCCGACCATCCCGCCGTAGCTGTAGGACCAGCCCTCGGGGTCATGGGTCTCGCCGAGGTTCACGAAGCCGTCCGTGTAGAACAGCTGCAGCGGCTCCTCCTGGGTGTAGGCGTTGAAGTCGCCGCCGTGGAAGACGTCCTCGACACCGAGCTCAGCGGCCGTCACCTCACCCCAGGTCAGCAGCGCCTCGGCCTGCTGCATGCGGGAGGTGCGGGCGTTGCCCTGGACCGGATCCTCGGGCAGGCCCGAGTCCTCGGCGTCGCTCGAGCCCTTGGACTTGAAGTGGTTGATGGTGAAGAAGAACGGCTCACCCTCGACCTGCTCGCCCTCGACCTGCTCCTCGCCGCTGCCCTGGACCGGGACGAAGACCTGCCCGATCGGCTCGCGGGCGTTGTTGAACGCCTCGTCTCCGGCGAGGATCTGCGCGCCGCCCTGCGGTGCGACCTCAGCGGGCTTGAAGATGATCGCGTTGGTGATGGCGTCCTGGCCGCCCTCGAGGCCGAGTGCCGCGTAGGCGTCACCGGTGGAGATGTAGTCCCAGGTGCCCTCGCCGTCCTTCTCGTTCAGTGCGGCGATCAGGGTGGCGGTGGCCTCGTCGGCCTCCTCGCCCAGGCGGGCGGAGTTCTCGATCTCGGTCAGACCCACCACGTCGGCGTCGGTGCCGGAGATCGCGTTGACGATCTTGGACTGCTGACGCTCGAGGTCGTCGGCTCCCCAGGCGCCGCGCAGGTCGCAGCCGCCGCGCACCGTGGTGCCCTCACCGTTCATGTCGGTGTACGGCTCGCAGCCGGGGGTGTCCTCGCCGAGGGTGGTGAAGTAGTTCAGCACGTTGAAGGTGGCCAGCTGCAGGTCTCCGCCCACCTCGTCGGGAGCATCCTCCCGGGTGTTCTCGAAGTCGACCCCGTCGGAGTCCGCGGAGGTCCAGGGGGTGGTGACGTTCAGACGCCACTGGTCGAAGGTATAGGCGACCACGACGGGCTGGGTGAAGGTGGGGGCGGCGCCCACCCGCACCGGCTCCTCGGTGGTCAGCCAGCTCATCGGCTCACCGGCGTTGTTCTGGAAATTCGTGGTGCGGCCGTCATCCAGCAGGACCATCTGCTCGGCGCGGCTGTCGAAGTAGGCGGCGGCCTCCTCGCCGGGACGCATGATGTCCCCGGCCTGCAGCAGCGGCTGATCGCCGATCGCGAGAGTGACCTCGCCGAAGCGGTTCGTGTTGTACACGTCGGTGACGGTGAAGTCGCCCTCGCCCGGCAGTTAGAGCATGTGCTCAAGGCTCTCGCGCTGCGCCTCCTCGGTGGGGAAGCCGCCCTCGAGGGTGACGGGCTCGACCGGGGCGAGCGACTCGGGCAGGATCTCGAGGCCGTTCGCGCCGACGCTGACCTGCGTGGAGTCGAAGTACTCGGAGACCTCACCGGTCACGCGCACGGAGTCGCCGATCGCGACCTGGCCGGCCGTGGCGGAGGAATAGACGAACACGGCGGTGGAGCCCGTGTGGGCGGCGAGGTCCAGCGCCCCGCCGGTGCCGGCGGTCTGGATGATGTAGCCGTTCAGGCCTCCGGTGGCGTACACCGCGGTGACCACGCCTTCGGTGATCACGGCCTGACCCGCCAGCGGGCTGGCCGCGCCCGTGCCCTGGATCTCGCGGATCGTCGCGGCGATGGCGTCGGCCGGCGGCTCGCCGTCGTCCCCGCCACCGTCATCCCCACCATCGCCTGCGAGCTGCCCCGGGGTGGGGGCGCCCGCCGCGAAGTCGGTGGAGTTCTCGCCGGTGGACGCCACCCGGGCGACCGAGGTGGAGTTGGAGGTGCCGGGCGCGGAGGCCTCCCCTGAGAAGGTGGTGGCGCCGCCCCAGCCCACGAGATCCACGACGGCCGGGTCCTCGGCACAGGTGGTGCCGCTGCACTGCAGGGTGCCCTCGGCGTCGGAGAGGGCGAACACGCCCCCGGTGCCGGAGGCGTTGATGCCGCCGGTCAGATCCGCCGCGGGCAGAGGATCGCCATTGCCGTTGCCGGCGGCCAGCTGGACCAGGAAGGTGCCGCCTGCAGGGACGCTTCCCTCGAGGGCGACGGTGTTGTTGAAAGAGCCGGACTTCGAGGCGTACTGCAGGCTCCAGCCGTCGATCGAGACGGCGGTGTCGGAGGTGTTGACGAGCTCGACGAAGTCGTTCTGGAAGGCGGCGCCGGAGTTACCGCCGCCTCCGTAGATCTCATTGATCTGGATCTCGCCCGGCGCGACGACTGCAGCCTGGGCCGACAGAGTAAGGCTGGGGGCGAGGCCGAGTGCGAGGGCGAGGGCTGCGGCCGCTCCGCCGACGCGCGCGAGGCGCGAGCGGAGGCCGGAGCCGTGGGCGATGCTAATCATGAAGAGCTCCAGGGGGTTCAGAGAGATGATGCCGCAGGCAACGGGGACGTGCGACCGACGAGCCAGAGCGGAGCGGCCGGCCCCGGGCGGACCCGGCCCCTCCGTCGTCAGGGCTGGGTCAGGGCCGCATCATGCGGTGGCGCAGACCCAGGACTCCGACTCCCGCGAAGGAGACGATGCTGATTGCCGCGACCATCGAGCCGAGGCTCACGCCGGTACGAGCGAGGTCTGAGCGGGAACCGTCGGCGGTGGTGCCACCGGAGGTGGTCTCGTCGACCGGGGTGACCACAGTGGTGTCGTCGTCCTGAGCGTTGTCGTCGCCCTGGTCGTCGCCGCCGTCGCTCGGGGGCGGGCTGGTGGCGTCGTCATCACCGTCGCCAGGGGGCGGGGTGTTGGCGTCGTCATCATCACCGTCACCCGGAGGGGGCGTGGCGGTGTCGTCGTCATCGCACTCGGCGGGGGCCCCACCCTCGGTCCAGGTGAAGGCAGGGATGTCGATGACAATCTCGGTCCCGGTCTCGGGGATCGCGGTGATGGTCAGCGGCACAACGGTCCCCTCGGGAACGCACAGCCAGTCGGTGAGGGTGACGTCGGCGAACAGGCCGCCGGCCTCCTCGACCATGGCGTAGGGCGCCTCGAAGGTGCCGTGCTCGCCAGCGTCGACGACGACCGTCTCGATCTCGGGGGCGCCGAGGCTCTGGGACTCGACGTTGCCGATGCGCAGCACCGGGTCGCGGTCGATGCCGGCCTCGGAGTCGAACTCGCCGCCGTCGAGGATCTGCAGGTCGAGCTGACGCTGCGCGTAGCCGGGCTCGAGCTCGGGGTTCGCCTCGAGGTAATCGATGAACGCGTCGCGATCCAGCACCCCGGTGTCCTGCACGTCCTGAGCCTGGGAGAGGGCCCACATGTTGTCGCCGCCCTCGAAGAGGAAGCTCGCGGTGACGATCGTATAGGTGGCGTCAGGATCGATCGGCTCGCCGTCGATGCGGATGTCGAGCACGCGCTGATCGCGCTCCAGCGTGGAGTCGAAGACGTACTCGACGTTCTCGGAGACGCTGAAGGCGAGGAACGGCTCGTCACCGGCGTCGACCTCGCCGCCGTCGGCGGTGCGCTGCCACTGCTCCTCGAGCATCTGCTTGAACTGCGCACCGGTGACCTCGCCGGAGTTCAGGGTGTTGCCGAAGGGCACCATCCCGTTGGCCTCGGCGTAGGTGACCACGCCGTCGCCCTCACCGGTGGCGGACTGGTCGTACCAGAGCTCGGCGCGGATGCCGCCGGGATTCATGAAGCCGATGACCTCGCGGTCGCCGGCCAGACCCGCATCCTCGAGGTACCACTTCATGGAGTCCGCGAGCATGTCGCCTGCGGCGGAGTGGCGCATGCGGTTGTCGCCCTTGGTGGTGGCCTGGTTCCCGACCGGGTCGTTCGCGGTGCGCACGCCGTCGACGTAGGAGGCCTTGGAGTCGTCCCACGAGGTGGTGACATCCCCGGCAACGGAGCCGACCGGCTCGGCACCGACGACGGCTGCTTCGTCGATCGCCAACTGCGCGATCTGAGTGACGCCCTGGGTGACCTCGGTGTCGACCGCGCACTCCTCACCCTCGGGCAGCGCGGTGGCCCGCAGCCCGGGAGCTCCGACCACGTCCCAGTCGCCCTCGGCATCGACGCTCAGGGTGACCGCGCCGAGGTTCGCGGCGCTCGCGCCGGTCTGGATGATCGGGCGGACCTCGCCGTCCTGGCCGGGGACCGGGGCGGTGTAGTTGTACGCACGGTGTGAGTCGCCGTTGAAAATCGCGTCGACCTCGGAGGAGGTCTCGCCGACGATCTTGTCGAAGATCGGATCGGTGTTCTGCGGGGCGATCCCGGGCTCGGCGCTCGCGCTCGCCCCCTCGTGGTACGAGGCGACGACGACGTCATACTCGTCGCCGGATTCCTGCAGCTGCTGCACGGCGTCGTTCACACCGTCGACCGGGTCGCGGAACTCGAGACCCTCGATCGCGACCGGGCTGACCTTGCCGACGGTCTTGGTCGTGACCGCGCCGATGATGGCGACCCTGATGCCATTCCGCTCGACGACCGTGTACGGCTCGTGCACCAGCTCATCGGTCCCGGCGTAGTAAACGTTCGCGGCGAGATCCGGGAAGTCGGTGCGGCCCTCGAT
Organism: uncultured Brachybacterium sp.; assembly: GCF_947500705.1. Taxonomy (GTDB): domain Bacteria; phylum Actinomycetota; class Actinomycetes; order Actinomycetales; family Dermabacteraceae; genus Brachybacterium. Next base: position 657,662 of record NZ_CANMSY010000001.1, read on the forward strand.
GCGCTCCAGGAGGTCATCGATGCCCTGGTCGTATTCGTGGTTGCCGATGGCGGTGGCGTCCACGCCCATCGCGTTGAGCACGTCGATGGTGGGTTCGTCGTTCTGCACGGCGGATTCGAAGGCGGAACCGCCCACGTTGTCACCCGCGGAGAAGAGGAACGAGGTGGCGCTCTCAGCGCGCACGGACTCGACCGCGCAGACGAGATCAGAGGCGCCACCGAGGGCGCCGTGGAAGTCGTTGATGGTCATCAGCGTGACTTCGTCACCAGGTTCGGCGGCGACGGCGACGGTCCCGAGGGGGACCAGGGCCGAGGCGGCCACCAGCGCGACGGCACCGAGGCCCACGGAAGTCCCGCGCGCGAGGCGACGGACGGGCAGGACGGGCATGAGTGTCTCCTGAAGGCGGGGTGAGAACAGGGTGAACGATGCGTGTGCTGCCCTCATCTCAGCCCATGTGCTCCGAGACACGCCGGGAAGTCCCCTTCCCGGACGACAGCCGTCACCGAATGTTCACCTATCGGGGTGACCCGCGTCTCGAACTTGGCAGGGGTCGGGTGAGCGCTTTACTTGCACTTGACCCGTCCGTCGGTGCGTGGGCCAGTGCGTCCTCGGCTGCCCGGAACCGTCGGCCACGGCAGCCCCGCCTTGTGAATCGTGCCCCGAACCGACCACTCGGCCCTCCCTCGGCGCGCGAAGTGGGTAGCATCGGCGGGGACTTCGGACGGTCCGCTCCCCCGCGCCCCGTCACCGGCCCCGAGCTCGACGGATCTGCATCCCGGATCTCGAGCTCGTGTCACCCGGGTCGCCGCCCGGCACCGACCGCAGCCCGCCGACTTTCCCACTCTCCCCCGACGCCGGCCCCTCCACCGGGACGCCACCAGCATCCCGTCCGGGCGCCGACCACCGTCACCTCTAGGAGGCCGTCCCATGGTCATGCCGCTGCCATTCCTCAGCCGACGCCCCACCGTCCCCGCGAAGGACGGCGCGAGCTGGCCGCATGTGGTCATCCTCGGCGGGGGCTTCGCCGGCGCGCACGCGGTGGGCGCCCTGCGCGATGCCCGGGTGCGGGTCACCCTGATCGACCGCAACGTCTACAAGACCTTCCAGCCGCTGCTGTACCAGGTCGCGACCGCGGGCCTGAATCCGGGCGACGTCACCATGTTCCTGCGCGGCCTCTCGCTCAAGGTCCCGAACATGCGCTACCGCCAGGGCGAGGTCCAGGGCATCGATCCCGAGCGGAAGGTCGTGCGCCTCGACGAGGGCCAGAAGGGCCAGCAGGAGATCTCCTACGACTACCTGATCCTCGCCAACGGTGCGACCACCACCTTCTTCGGCACGCCCGGCGCCGAGGAGCACGCGATGCCGATGTACACGCGCTCCCAGGCGCTCGCGATCCGCGATCGCGTCTTCTCGGAGCTCGAGCGCTCGAGCCGCGAGGCCGGCCTCAGCCACAGTCACGACAAGCTTCACGTGTGCATCGTCGGCGGCGGGCCGACGGGCGTGGAGATCGCCGGCGCCCTGGCGGACTTCCGCATGCAGGAGCTGGACATCCTCTACCCGGAGATGGACCCCGGCACGCTGCAGCTCACCGTGCTCCAGCGCGGCGACGAGGTGCTCAAGGAGTTCTCCACCAAGTACCGCCAGTACGCGGCCGACGAGCTGCGGGACCGCGGCGTGGTCCTGCAGCTGGGCCGCGGCGTGAAGGAGGTCGGCTACGACCACGTGGTGCTCGATGACGATTCGGTTCTCGAATCCGACATCACGATCTGGGCGGCCGGTGTCGGGATCCCGAAGATGGTCTCCGAGTGGGGTTTCCCCCAGGACAAGCGCGGTCGGATCGCCGTGGACGACTACCTGCAGGTCAAGGGCTTCCCCGGGGTGTACGCCGCCGGAGATATCGCCGGTCAGGACGAGCCGCTCCCCCAGCTCGCCCAGCCCGCGATCCAGTCCGGTCAGGCCGCAGCCCGCGCGATCGCCGCGGAGGTCGCCGGCAAGCCGCGCAAGAAGTTCAAGTACACCGACCTCGGCACCATGGCCACCATCGGCCGTCACGCCGCGATCGCGGAGATCCCGGTGCTCGGCGGGCTCTCCGGCTCGCTGGGCTGGGCCGCCTGGCTCGGCGTGCACATCACCAAGATGATCGGCCACCGCAACCAGCGCGCGGTCGCGATGAACCTGGTCTCCCTCTACGGCGGCAGCCGCGCCACCCATCAGCCGAACCCGGTGGTGGGCGAGGTGAACTCGCTGCGTGCCGCGCGCATCTTCGAGGAGCAGGCCGCGCACCGGCTGTTCGGCGCCGGGGCCGGCGCCAGCCGCCCGGCCGACGAGGTCGCCGCAGAGAACGCCGAGGGCGCCGCCGAGGTCGCAGAGCCGACGAACAACTGACGGGCCGGCCCTTCGCGGGGCCCCTGCGCCGTCACCCCCGGCCAGCCGGGCCCCGAGCCCTGGCCCGCCGAGCCCCGCGCCACGCTGGGCTCCGTTCCCCGCCGGGCCCCGCGCCACGCCGGGCTCCGTTCCCCGCCGGGCCCCGCGCCACGCCGCGAGCCGGCTTCTGCGCCCTGCAGGACCGATGCGACGGCGCGCATCAGTCGTGAGGCACGCAAAAGATCGGGCCGGGCGCGCTCGAGAGCTGGCCGCTGGCTCCACCGGCCCGGGAGGGCGGGTCAGCGGGCGGTGCGGGTCAGCGGGCGCTGCGGATCAGGTCGATGACCTGATCGGAGTCGTGGCGCAGCGGATGCTGGGGTCGCTCGCTCGGCGCGGGCGTGGGTGTGCGCGAAGAAGAGGGTGCTGCTGACCTGGGCGCAGGCGTGGGCTCCTCCGGCAGCGGCGCGGCGTAGGTCGCGGCGGTGTAGGCGGAGGCGATCCTTACCGCGGCGTCGCGCTGCTCGGCGGTGATGTCGAGCTTCCCAGCACCGATCTGGTCGAGCAGGTCCGTGAGGGCGCGGGCCGGGGGCAGTGCGGGGTCGAGTCCGATCCGGGTGGGTGGCCGGCCCCAGGCCCCGGTGATGCCGAGCCAGCGGATCGCGGTCTCGCGCACGGCCAGCTCGCGGGTGAGCTCGGACCAGGCCAGCTCTCCGGCGCGGCGATGCATCCGCTCGGCGGCCAGGGGCGAGGCGGCGGCGTCTCCACGGGCACCAGCACCGGCACCGCTACCGCCAGCACCGCCAGCACCAGGACCGCCACCGACCCCGCCAGCACCAGCACCGCCTCCGCCAGCACCCCCGCCGAGCAGCGCTGCCCAGCGCTCGTCGCGGGCGCGCAGCCGGCGGCGTCGGATCAGGAGCACCGTCGCGGCAGCCGCCGCGGCCAGCAGCGTGCCGATCCCGAGGAGGCCCAGCACGCCTCCGCCGAGGCGCTCCACGGTCGCCTGGGCCGACCCTCTGCTGCCCTCGGACGTCTCCGCGGCGGAGGTGTCCTCGGTGGTCTGCTCGTCGGTCGTGCCCTCCTCGCCGCTGGGCGTCTCCTCCGTCGGCTGGTCCGATTCCTCCGGGCCCTCGGGCGCGGAGTCGGGGGTGTCCAGCGAGGCGCTCGCGTCGGTCACGCCGGGAGGGGTCACTCCGTTCGCCGCGGCGGCCGGGGTCGGCTCGAAGCGCACCCAGCCGTGCTCGGGGCCGAACCACACCTCGGGCCAGGCGTGGGCGTTCTTCGCGCTGACCCTCCGTTCGTCGCCGTCCTGTTCGCCGGCGGTGAAGCCGATGACCACGCGGGAGGGGTAGCCCTGCGAGGTCATCATCAGGGCGAAGGCCGCGGCGAACTGCTCGCAGTAGCCGATGCGGTCGGCGAGGAAGGACTCCAGCGGGTCCTCGCCCGGGGCGGTGTTGACGGTGAGCGAGTAGGCGAAGGAGTTGCGGAAGTAGTCCTGGTAGGCGACGGCGGTGTCGAAGCCGGTCTCGGCACCCGTGCTGGCGGCGACGGTCTCGGCGAGCTCGGTGGCGGCCGCGGGCACCTCGTCCTGGGAGGAGTAGCCCACCTCGAAGGGCTGCTGGAACACCGCGGGGTCCACGGCACGCAGCTGCTCGGCGGTCGAGCTGCGCGGTTCGGAGGCGACGGTGTAACGCTGTCCGATCAGCCCTGCGGACGCGCGCTGCAGAGCGACCTCCCCGTTGGAGGGCTGGAGGATCAGTGCCCGGTCCAGAGCGCGGTCCGCGGCCTGGACCTCGCGCACGTTGTCCGGCACGGGGAGACGGTCGCCGGCGAAGCTGGTGATGTCGATGGTGGTGTCGATGAAGTCCTCGGCGCTGCCGCGCACTGGTACGCCGTCGTCGCGGGAGTCGCTGAAGGCGGCGGTGCCCATCACCAGCTCGTCCCCCTCCGCGTCGCCGCGGAAGGTCTCGCCATCGAAGGAGTTCAGGGTGCGCAGGCGCAGGTAGGAGGGATCCTCGGTGGCGGTCGTGGTGTAGCGCAGCACCTCGGTGTCCTCCTGCTGGAGGAGCGAGCGGCGCACGGAGACGTCGTCGTCGATCATCACCGGGCCGAGCGCCGGGGCGTTGGGGTCCTGCCAACGCTGGAGCAGGTCGACGTTCAGCGCGATCCGGGCGGGTGCGAGCTGCGGCAGTGCGGGGGCCAGCAACGGGGTCAGCCCCGCCACCAGCGCCACGCAGAGCGCGGTCACAGCGAGGGTGCGGCGGGGATGGGCGGCGGGACCCGCCTGCGGCCGACGATCGCCGCGGAGGTAGCTGGGATCGGCGTGCACGGTGCGGGTGGTGAGGATCGCGGCGCCGGCGAGGAGGGGGGCGGCGACGTGCCACCAGGGGCCACCGGAGGGCTGCTGGAGGGCGGGCACCAGGATCGCGCCCATCAGCAGCAGACCGGTGGGGGTGTGCCATCCCAGGTCCAGGTACATCAGGTCCAGCAGCAGCGTCATCAGCGCGATCACCGCCACCACGAGCACGGTGCCGGGGGCACCGAGGGTCAGCGGGGCCATGCCGGTGACCAGCTCGTCGACCCCGCTGCTGAAGATCTCGACCTGGTCGCGGAGCATCTGGAGCGGGCCGTCCTGCCAGCGGGTGAGGCCCTGGGCGATCTCGACCACCAGCACCAGCACCACGATCAGCCCCATCTGGGCCAGGGGCACCAGCATCAGGGGGCGCAGCAGGCGTCGCAGCACGATCCCGCCGAGGATGACCGGGGCGGTGGCGGTGAGCGTCAGCAGCAGCCAGGACGAGCCGGCCAGCAGCTGGGAGACAGGGGCGGAGGCGAGCAGCAGGGCGGCCAGCAGCAGCAGGGCGCGGCCGATCAGGTGGGGCCCCTCGAGGGTCGGCCGGCCCATCAGGGGGCTCACGGCGTCTCCTCCTCGGCGGTGGTCAGCAGGTCGTCGAGGGTGTCCGCGGTGGTGCCCCGCACCAGGGTCCAGGCCCCGAGCTGGGACTGGAGGGGGGTGTGCCGTGCGCGGACCGTCTGCAGCTCGCGGACGTGCTGCTCATGGGCGTGGCCGAAGTCCTCGCCGTCGGCCGGGCCGATGCGGCGGGCCGGCGGCGGGTCAGGCTGGTCGTCCCCGTCGTCGAGGGCGGGTCGCAGCGCGATCGCGGTGCGGTGGGTGGAGCGGCCGGCGAAGCGGTCCAGGTCCAGACCGGAGAAGGGCTCGCCGTCGTCGGGACCCAGGGCGATCGCGAGGGCGGTGTGGCCGGTGGCGTGGTCATGGCCTATGCCGCCGGAGGCGTCGTCGTCGAAGTCCACCTCGGCGAGGGCGAGGAGGGAGGCCCGCAGCTCGACAGCATCCGCTTCACTGCCCAGCGGCGAGGGGCCGGGGATGCCGCGGCGGCGGCCAGTGCGGGTGATCTCGTCCCCCGAGGCGTCCACGATCCGCACCTCCCAGCCGTGCAGGCCCAGGGCGTCCAGCACGGTCGCGGCGTGGGAGACGAGCACGTCCTCGACCTGGCCGGAGGGGTTCTCGCGACGGCTGGTGTCCAGCACGATCACGGCGCTGTGCCCGGCGGCGGGCTCGTCCTCGCGGGTCATCAGCTGGCCGGTGCGGGCGCTCGCGCGCCAGTGGATGCGGCGGATGTCGTCGCCGCTGGCGTACGGGCGGGCGATGGGTCCGATCTCGCCGATTCCGGGGGCGGGGGCGGCGCTGAACGCCCCCTCGCGGGTGATGCCGGTGGCGCGTTCGGCGGCCGGGGTCATCTCGGAGACCACCGGCAATCCGGTCAGCAGCAGTCCGTCGGCGACGGTGCGGCGCAGGTGGAACAGTCCCAGCACGTCGCGCACGATCAGGGAGTAGGGGCCGAGCGGGTGGCCGCCGCGGCGGCCGACGCGCAGCACGTGCGGCATCTGCCCGTTCAACGGCAGGTCGCCCTGGCCGCCGAGCTCCTCGGGCAGGTGCTCGCGGGCGATGCCCCGGCCCAGCGGGAGCACGGTGATCCAGGGGGTCCCGGCGAGCTCGAGCATCACCCGGGCGGTGGCGCCGACAGGGACGGCGTCGTCCACCAGGCGGCGGGTGGGGCGCAGGCCCACGCTGCTGACCGCGATCCCGATCGCCCCGATCACCAGCATCAGCAGCAGGGCGGCGGCGAGCTGGCGCAGCGGCGTCACGCGAGCCAGGTCGCCCAGCACCCACAGTCCCGCGCAGCCCACGAGCACGACGATGCCGCGCCCGGTGGGGCGCAAGCGGGTGCCGGGGCGCGGGGTCACGCCTGCGGGGTGCTGCGCAGCACCTGGTCGACCAGGTCCCCGGCACTGGCCCCGCGGGAGAGGGCCTGGGGGGTGAGGTGCATGCGGTGGCGCCACACCGGCATGATCACGGCGGCGATGTCCTCCGGGGTGACGAAGGTGCGCCCGGCGAGCACGGCATTCGCCTTCGCGGCGCGCACCAGGTGCACGGCGGCCCGCGGGGAGGCGCCGAGGGTGACCTGCGGGTGGGAGCGGGTGGCCGCGGCCAGCCGCACGACGTACTCCAGGATCATCGGGGAGGCGTAGACGCTGCGGACCGCGCGCACGTGGGCGGCGATCCGTTCGGGGCTGGTGCGCTCGGCGACGGCGTCGACCAGGTCGTGGTCCCCGTCGCGCACCGGCCCGGCCTGGGCGGCGAGCATCCGCGCCTCGGCCGAGGCCACCGGGTAGCCCATGGTGGTCTGGGCCAGGAAGCGGTCCCGCTGCGCCTCGGGCAGCCGGTAGGTCCCCTCCATCTCGACCGGGTTGGCGGTCGCGACCACCATGAACGGCTCGGCCAGGGGGTAGGTGGTGCCGTCGACGCTGACCTGCCGCTCCTCCATCGCCTCGAGCAGTGCGGACTGAGTCTTCGGGGAGGCGCGGTTGATCTCGTCGGCCAGCAGGATCTGGGTGAACACCGCGCCGGGACGGAACTCGAACTCGCTGCTGGCCTGGTTGAACACGCTCGCGCCGGTGACATCTCCGGGCAGCAGGTCGGGAGTGAACTGGATGCGGTGGCGCTCAGCGCCGAGCGCTGCGGCCAGAGCCTTGGCGAGCATCGTCTTGCCCACGCCCGGGATGTCCTCGATCAGCAGGTGGCCGCCGGCCAGCAGCACCAGCATGGCGATCCGGGCCACCTCGTCCTTGCCCTCGACGATGGTCGCGATCTCGCGGATCACCGACTCGGCATCGCCGGCGATCTCGCGCGCCTGCTCCTCGGTGAGGCCGATGCCCAGCTCACGCGCCCGGTTCTGCGGATGCCACGGATCACGGGAGGTCTCGACGGCGACGTCGTCCTGGGTCATGTCGTGCTCCTCCATACGACCACCGTGACAGGTGTTCATAAAAAGTTTGCCTCGGGATGAACTGCCCGAGAACCACGCGGCGGCGTTGCCTCCTACAGTATGACTGGTTCCAGATGTCTTCCGAGGAGTTCCGATGATCGTTCGTCGCGACCGGGCCGCCCTTCGTGGCGGTGCGGGACTCCTGCTCGCGGTCGCCTGCCTCGTGGGCCCTGCGGCGGCGCAGGCGGCGCCGGTGCCGGCGGAGATCGCTCCGATGCAGACCTGCGAGGCAGGGGACAGTGCCAGCGCCTCGGCGGCATCGACCGAGCTCGGCGGTTCCGTCCTGGTCTCCGGTACCTGTTTCGCGCCGTACGAGTCGGCGACCATCAGCATTTTCGTGCCCGGCGATGACTCCACCCGCCAGACCCAGAGCGCCCCGGTGCGCGCCGATGGCTCCGTCTCGTCGTCGTTCACGCCGTCAGCGGCCGGTGACTATTCGGTCGTCATCAACGTGCTCCAGCAGCAGGCGACCGGCTCGTTCACGGTGACCGGCGAGGCGGAGCCGGATCCTGAGACCGAGCCCACACCGGATCCGGACCCAGAACCGACCCCCGATCCAGACCCCACGGATCCGCCGACGGACGAGCCCGAGGATCCGACGGATCCGCCCGAGGAGCCAGTCGAGCCCAGCGATCCTCCGGAGTCCACCGGTCCGGAGACCCCGACCGAGGATCCCGCCGAGCCGTCGGATCCTCCGCAGACCCCCGAATCGCCTGATGCAACGGACGATCCCACCGAGGATCCGACGGAAGATCCGACCGAGGATCCGACGACCGCTCCCGACGAGGATGACTCCCCTGCCTCGCCGAGCCGGTCCGCTTCGGCGAGCCCGGACCCCGCGCCGACCACACCGACGACGCCGTCCCCCAGCGCGGATGATGATCCTGCGCCGACGGCCGACGCTGGCCCCACCGCGTCCGAGCAGAAGCCCTCGCCCCCCGCACCGGCATCCCCCGCTCCCGCGACCAACGACTTCCCGGCGGCAGCCCCCGAGTACACAGCTGAGCAGAGGGAGGCGGCCTCCCTCGCCGTGCTGATGACGTCGCTGTTCGCCCACGGGGTCTCGAACGGCCAGGTGGGCATCTCGCCCGCCGAGGCTGAGACCCCGAATGCCGACGGCACGGTCGGTGACGGTGCGGGCGACGGGAGCAGCACCGGCAGCGATTCCTCCGGGAACGGCGACGCCTCGGACGGCGGCGAGTCGTCCGACGGCGGTGGCGAGGAGCTGGCTGAGACCGGCGCGGAGGTCACCGGCCCCGCAGCGCTCGCGGCGCTCGCACTGACCGGTGGCGCCGGGTTGCTCTGGTACCACCGCCGCCGCACCAGCTGAGCGACCTCAGCGCGAGCAGCGCAACGGCGGAGTTCGACGGAGCAACAGCTGCGCGTAGAGCACAGGCGGGTCAGAACGCTGGCGGGTCAGAGCACAGGCGGGTCAGAACGCTGGCGGGTCAGAGCGCTGGCGGGTCAGAACGCAGACGGGCCCGGCCCAACGCTCGAGCCTCAGGCGCTGAGACCCCGCCGGGTCTGCATCGCGACCAGCACGCCGATCAGCAGCGCACCGAGCACCAGCGCGATCCCGCCCACGGCCACGGCGCCGCTCACCCCGAGCACCGCGCCGAGCCAGGCGAGGGAGATGCCGTTGCCGGTGCGCATGCCGCTGCCGATCATCGAATAGACCCCGACCACGCGGCCGCGCTGGTCCTCGGGGGCGCGAAGCTGCACCAGCGCCTGACCGATCGCGGTGGCGGCGAGGTTCGCGACGCCGCCGATCACGAGCGCGATCACCGCCACTGCGTAATGGGTGGTGGTCGCGACGATCAGCGAGGTCAGCCCGAACATCACCGCAGCGATGACGGCGCCGCGCACGTCGACCTTCAGGATCCCGGTGGCCTCGAGCAGGAATCCGCCCACCACTCCCCCGATGCCATTGGCGAACAGCAGCACGCCGTAGCCGAGGCCGCCCTCATCGGCGGCGCCCAGGGTGTCGGCGAAGTTCGGCATCGAGACCTGGAGCGAGGAGCCGACGCACACCGCGATCAGGCCGGCCAGGGCGATCATGCCCACCAGCACCTTGTCATTGCCGACGGTGCGCAGCACGCGCGGGGTGTCCAGGATCGAGATCCGTTCGCGGTGCACGTACCCGCTGCGGGAGTGCCCAGTGAAGGGGGTGCGGAGCATCAGCAGCGTCATCGGCAGGTAGAACACGATGTTGGCGAGGATCCCGAACGTCGGCCCGAGCAGGAGCATCAACACCGAGCCAACCACCGGCCCGGCGAGCACGCCGAGGCTCTTGAAGGTGGCGTTCAGCCGCACGGCGCTGGGCAGCTCGCGCGGCTCGGCGAAGTCGTGGAGCATCAGCTGCTCGGCCGGGCCCCAGAGCGCGCCGGCGCAGCCGTGCAGCACCAGCAGCACGCAGGCGCTCCACATCTCCAGAGTGCCCGTGAGGAACAGCAGCCCCCAGGCCAGCGAGACGAAGGCGAAGAGCCCCTGGGCGATCTGGATGATGCGTCGGCAGTCGTACTTCTCCGCCAGGCCGCCGAAGAGGACGGAGAACATCAGGAAGGGCAGCCAGTGGCTGATCACCTGGAAGCCCACCAGCCAGGGCGATTCGAACACCTGCCACAGCACCCAGTAGGTGATGACGTGCTCGATGTTGTCACCCATCATCGAGAGCCCGGCGGTGACCAGGTAGGGGCGGGAGTGCTTGTCGCGTAGGGGGCCGAAGCGGCGCGGGGCCTGCAGGTTCAGGGGACTCAGCTTTCTTCGTGCAGTGGCGGGCGCCGGTGACCGAGGAGCGCCCGAAAGACACTCCGGCGGTCCTCGCCCTGAACCAGGTTACGCGGCGCAGCACCCGGAGCTCATGGCTCACGTCAGTAGTGCGTAAGGTGGGCGACCCGCTCGACTCATCGACCTTCACCCGCCGACCTGGGTGAGCACCTTCGCGAACGCCGTGCGCATCGCCGCAGAGCAGGCGGCGGATCTCGAGCAACGCCTCACGGCACTTCGTGAGGAGTGGTCGCACATCATCTCGGAGGCCCGGCGCAGGGAGGGCAAGGTCTGGGCGACACGGGCCGCGAGTGCGCTGAGCAACGAGTCACCTCGACGCCCGGCGATTCGGCGCCAGATGGCTCAAGACACCGGCGGCGTCGCGATGCTCAGGCGCGCAGCCCCGCCGCGACCTCGCTCAGCGATGCGGCGGAGCGGTGGAGCAGCTCCCGCTCGTGCTCGGAGAACGGGGTCTCCGCGATGGGGTGCGCGCCGGTGCGGTTGACCACGCACGGTACGGAAAGGGCGACCCCGTCGAGCCCCTGGATGCCCGAGAGCACGGGGGCGACGGGGAGGATCGCGTTCTCATTGCGCAGGATCGCCTCGACGATCCGGGTGCTCGAGAGTCCGATCGCGTAGTTCGTCGCACCCTTGCCCTGGATGACGGCATAGGCGGCGTCGCGAACATCCACGGCGATCTGGTCGAGTGTGGACTGGGTGAAGACCCGCTCCCCGCCGACGGTCCAGTCCAGCAGCGCGACGGTCCCGATGCGAGCGCTGGACCACAGAGGGAACTCGGTGTCCCCGTGCTCGCCGACGATCATGGCGTGCACGCTCGAGGCGGAGACCCCGGCGCGGCGGGCGATCTCCCACCGCAGGCGGGAGGAGTCCAGCGTGGTGCCGGCGGCGAACAGGCGCTCGGCGGGCAGCCCGCTCGCGTCGTGGGCGAGCATGGTGAGCACGTCGCACGGGTTGGAGACGATCACGTAGATCGCCTCGGGTGAGACCTCCAGCAGCTGCTCGACCAGCGAGCCCATGATGCGGGCGTTGGTGGCGGCGAGCTCGAGCCGGGTCTGGCCGGGCTTCTGCTTGGCCCCGGCGGTGATGACCACGACGTCGGAGTCGGCGGTCACGGCGATGTCACTGCCTCCGCTGATCTCGGTGGCGCCGACGAACTTCGCGCCGTGCGCGAGGTCCAGGACCTCAGCGCGGGTCTTCTCGGCGGCGATGTCGTACAGGGCGATGTGGCGGGCTGCGCCGCGGATCATCGCGGCATAGGCGACGCTCGACCCCACGGCTCCCGCTCCGACGACGGTCAGCTTGCTCAAAGTGCTCATGAGGGAAACCTACGCGGCGCCGGAGCGCTGCGACAGGGCCGGAGGACTTGCCAGAAGTACCGGAGGGCCTGTCAGAAGGATCGGAGCGTGCGCAAGCCCCGACGCCGGACGGGGCAGGAGCCCGCGTTCGTCCGTGGGGCGGCGGCTGCGCCCGGGCCGACCTACGGCGCCAGCAGCACCGCGAACGTCTCGAGCGTCTCCTGCAGCGCGATCGACGGCTCGAGCAGCCACTGGATCTGCAGGCCGTCGCTCGCGGCGACGATCAGCGCGGCGGTACGGGCGGGGTCCACATCATCTCGCACCAGTCCATTGATCTGATCCTTGCGCAGGCGCTGCTCGAGGTCGGTGCGCACCTGCTCGAACCGGGTGGTGAAGTACTCCTTCGCGGGGCCGGCCTCTGCCTCGAGCGAGGTCGCCACCAGCGTGGAGTAGAGCTGCACGAGTCCCGGCACCTCGAGGTTCGCAAGCGCCGCATTCGCCATCACGTCCACCGAACGCACATGCCCCTGATCGCCCCGCTCGAGGTCGCGCCGATACTCGGCGTGCTCGTACACAGCGACCAGCAGCTCCTCGCGGGAGGAGAAGTAGTGCAGCAGCGCACCGTGCGAGATCCCGATGGTCTCGGCGATGCGGCGCAGGGAGGTGCCGTCGGCCCCGCGTCGACGGAACACCTCGATGGCGCGATCGAGGATCTCCTGCCGGCGGGCGATGCCCTTGGAGTAAGAGCCCGCGCGGCCGATGCGGGGCGCGGCGGCGGCCGACGGGCCGGGCCCAGCGACCGGATTCGGCTCGTCAGCAGCGGCCGACGGGCCGGGCTCAGCCGCCGGATCGGGCTCGTCAGCGGCGGCCGATGGGCCGGGCTCTGCCGCCGGATCGGGCTCGTCAGCAGCGGCCGTCGGCCTCTTCTCGACGGCCCCGGACGGTGCCTCCTCGGTGCTCATGGGGCCAATGTACCCACGCTCCGAACTGCCCCGCACAAAAAACCTCCAACTGGTGGGTTTGCTGTTATTCTGGCCGAGATGCGTCCTCGGCGATCCTCGTCGGCGACGCGACCCGCCCTCTGACAACGACGTACGAAAGCAGGTTCGACGTGGCTCTGCCCCTCGCCTCCGTCCAGCTGTACACGCTGGCCGCGGAGTTCTCCGCCGATATGAACGGCTCCCTCGACAAGCTCGCCCAGATCGGCCTGAAGAACGTCGAAGCCTTCGACTTCGTGCGCCGGCCGAAGGAGATCCGCGCGGCCCTGGACGCTTCGGGCCTCGCCTCCCCCACCGGGCACGCCCCGCTGCTCTCGGACGAGCTGTGGACCCCGGACGGCTCGATCCCCACCCCGGCCAACGAGGTCGTCTTCGAGGCCGCCGCCGAGATCGGCATGACCACCGTCATCGACCCGATGGTCCCCACCGAGCGCTGGATCACCGAGGACGGCGTCAAGGACATCGCCGAGCGCCTCAACGCCTCCTCCGAGAAGGCCAAGGAGTTCGGCCTGAGCGTCGGCTATCACAACCACGCCCAGGAGTTCCTCGCGGACTTCGACGGGCAGAGCGCCTACCAGCGCTTCCTGTCGCTGGTGGATCCGTCGGTCGCGATCGAGCTGGATCTGTACTGGGCCCTCGTCGGCGGTCAGGACGTCGTGGCCCTGGTCGAGGAGCTCGGCGACCGTCTCGTCGCGATCCACGTCAAGGACGGCATCAAGCCCGAGACCAACCCCTTCGCGCCCGACGCCCCGAAGTTCAACTCCTCGAGCCTGGACCAGCGCCACGCCGGTGAGGGCGAGGTCCCCACCATCGAGGCCATGAAGGCTGCGACCAACGTCAAGTACGCCGTCATCGAGTACGACAACGCCCCCGGCGACGTCTTCGAGGACATCGAGAACAGCTACCGCTTCCTGATCGACGGAGGACTCGCCGCATGAGCACCCCCACCCCCTTCGCCGGCCCCGTGGGCGTCGGCTTCATCGGCGTCGGCGTCATCTCCGACACCTACCTGGAGAACCTCAACTCCTTCCCCGACGTCGAGGTGCTGATCCTCGGCGACATCAACACCGAGCGCGCCGCCGCCCAGGCCGCGAAGCACAACGTGCCCGCGTCCGGCACCGCCCAGGACGTGCTCGATCACCCAGGCGTGCAGGTCGTCGTGAACCTGACCCTGCCCGCGACCCACGTGGCGATCTCCTCCGCCGCGATCGCCGCGGGCAAGCACGTGTGGACCGAGAAGCCGCTGGGCATGGACCGCGAGTCCACCGCCGCGCTGCTGAAGCAGGCCGACGAGGCCGGGCTGCGTGTCGGCTGCGCACCGGACACCGTGCTCGGCGCCGGAGTGCAGACCGCCAAGCGCGCGATCCTCGACGGCGTGATCGGTCGGCCGCTGTTCGCGCAGACCTCCATGCAGTGGCAGGGTCCCGAGGTGTTCCACCCGAACCCCGGCTTCCTGTTCGCCCAGGGTGCGGGGCCGCTGCTGGACATGGGCCCGTACTACTTCACCACCCTGGTGAGCCTGTTCGGCACCGTCGAGAAGGTCGCCGCGATCGGCCTGAAGGCCACCGAGGAGCGCACGATCCAGGTGGGCGATCTGGCAGGGACCACGTTCCCGGTCGAGGTGCCCTCCACGATCTCCGTGCTCACCCAGTTCGAGGGCGGCCAGACCGGCACCTCGCTGTTGAGCTTCGACTCGCCGCTGGCCCGCCAGGGCATCGTCGAGATCCACGGCACCGAGGGCTCGCTGGTGGTGCCCGATCCGAACATGTTCGAGGGCCGCATCGCCTACGTGCGCCCCTTCGAGACCTTCGGCGAGCGCCCGCCGGAGCAGGAATGGATCGAGATCCCGCAGGCGGGCCCGGCCACCGGCCGCGGCCTGGGCCTGCTGGACATGGTCCGCTCGATCCACGACGGTCGCCCGCACATCGCCACCGGCGAGGTGGGCTATCACGTGCTGGACATCATGCTCTCGGCCGAGGAGTCTGCGGCCAGCGGAGAGTTCGTCACCGTGAACTCCGCGGTGTCCGAGATCCCGGCGGTCGGCGCGGACTTCGACCCGCTGGCCCGCACGCTCTGAGCTGACGCGCGCCGGCTGCTGCGGCGCCGGTGATCGACGTTCTGCGCCCCAGGCGACTCATGCGACTCCTCGCATCGGTCGCCTGGGGCGCAGAACTTTCCCCAGAGGCAGGCTGCGCCCGCGAGCGGGCTGCGCGCTGCGGCGTCAGGCGCTCAGCAGCAGCGCTTCTCCCTGCCCGCCACCCCCGCAGAGGCTCACCCCGGCGCGCCCGCCGCCGCGGCGGGCCAGCTCGAGGGCTGCGGTGAGCGCGAGGCGCGCCCCCGAGGCGCCGATCGGGTGGCCGAGCGCGATCGCTCCGCCATGGATGTTGGTCTGCTCGAGCGGGTAGTCGAGGTCGGCCAGCGACTGGACGACGACCGCGCCGAAGGCCTCGTTGATCTCGATCAGGTCCAGGTCCTGCACCTGCAGCCCGCCACGGGCCAGTGCGGCACGCAGCGCGTTCGAGGGCTGCGAATGCAGGGAGGAGTCCTCGGGACCCGCGACCTGGCCAGGGGCACCGATCGCGGCGAGGATCGGGAGGCCGTGCACCTCGGCGTAGGCGCGGGAGGTGATCACGAGCGCGGCCGCACCGTCGGACAGCGGCGAGGAGTTGCCGGCGGTGATGGTGCCGTCCTTCGCGAAGGCGGGGCGCAGGCCGGCCAGGGTCCGGGCGGTGGTGTCGGGCCGGACGCCCTCGTCCCGATTGATGAGGACCGGGTCGCCCTTGCGCTGGGGCACCTCGACCGGGGCGATCTCCTCGGCGTGGATCCCGGCACCCGCCGCGGCGGCGGCGCGCTGGTGGGAGGCGGCGGCGATCTCGTCCTGGTCGCGGCGGGAGATGCAGCGTTCAGGATTGCCGCGCTCGGTGAGGTCGCCCATCGCCTCCTGGCTGAGGGCGTCGGTGAGCCCGTCATGGGCGACGGAGTCCTGCACGGTGGTCGGCCCGTACTTAAATCCCTGGCGGGCGCCCATCAGCAGGTGCGGTCCATTGCTCATCGACTCCTGGCCGCCGGCGACCACGGCGGTCGCCTCGCCGGTGCGGATCAGACGGGCGGCGTCGATCACGGCGGTCAGCCCCGAGAGGCACACCTTGTTCAGGGTCACGGCGGGGATGTCCCAGGCCAGGCCCGCCGCGAGCGCGGACTGGCGGGCCGGGTTCTGGCCCTGGCCGGCCTGGATGACCTGCCCCATGATCACGGTGTCGATCACGGCAGGGTCGATGCCGGAACGCGAGATGGCATGGCGGATGGCGTGGGCGCCGAGGTCGACGGCGCTCAGCGCGGCCTGCTGGGAGAGCAGCCGGGTGAAGGGGGTGCGGGCGCCGCCGACGATGACGGGCTGGTGGGTGGCGGGAACGGGGTTGGTCATGAGGTGCTCCTTCTGAGTGCTCGGTCCCCAGGATGTGCGCGACGCTCGCCGCCGAGGGCCCGGCGGGCCGCTGCTGTCCGCGCATCAGCGGGCGGGCGGCGAGACGCCATGCGGTCCGAGGTCTCCATCATCCCCCCGCAGGCGCGCCGCGGAGGGGGTTCCGGCGGCGTGATCGCCGGGAAGCAGGCGGCGCGCGGCCGACGGGGTGGGCGCGTCAGCCCCCTCCCCTACCCTGACCGCATGACCTCCTCCCAACCCACCTCCTCCCCGGCCGACGACACCCAGCGTGTGGACCTGGTGCTCGAGGGCGGCGGGGTCAAGGGCATCGCCCTGGCCGGCGCGATCGAGGTGCTCGAGGAGCGCGGATACCGGGTGAACCGGGTGGCGGGATCGTCGGCCGGGTCGATCGCCGGAGCGCTCGCGACCGCAGGGATCCCGGCGAGCACGATGGTGAAGGTGCTGCGGGAGACGGACTACCGCCGTTTCGAGGACGGCCCGTGGTGGACCCGCACCCTGCCCGGCAAGGGGCTGAGCATCCTGCTGCACAACGGGATCCATCGCGGCACCTACCTGCGTGAATGGCTCGCCGAACAGCTGACCGCGCACGGAGCACCGGGCCGCACCGGCACCTTCGCGGATCTGCGCTATGAGGATCCCGAGCCCGGGCTCACCCCGGTGGGCGCGCACGCCCACCGCCTGGTGGTGACCGTCTCGGACCTCTCCGCCGGACGCCTGAGATATCTGCCGCTGGAGGCGGCGGATCTCGGCTCCACCCCGGATTCGCTGCGGGTGGTGGACACGGTGCGCGCCTCGACCTCGATCCCGCTGTTCTTCCGCCCGGTGCGGTGGAAGAACGTTGCCGGGAAGCCGGCGGTGCTGGTGGATGGCGGACTGCTCTCGAACTTCCCGGTCTCGGTGTTCGATCGCCCTGAGGGTGAGGTGCCGCGCTGGCCCACCTTCGGCATCAAGCTCTCCGCCAAGCCCGAGGCCGATTTCGGGGTGCAGAACCGGATCCGCGGACCGCTGAGCTTCGGGAAGGCGGTGGCGGATACGGTCACCGGCTTCTACGACCGGATGCACATCGACTCCTCCCATGCCGTGGCACGCACGATCTTCATCGACACCGCCGCGGTGCGCCCCACCCACTTCGACCTCTCCGCCGACGAGCGGGAGATGCTCTACCGGAAGGGACGCAAGGCCGCGACGGACTTCCTGGACGGCGACCACGAGCAGGCGGCCTGGGACTTCGAGGCGTACAAGGCGCGATTCCGCGCTCGGACCCTCTGAGCTGCCGCCGCGGCGACGCCGGCGCCGCCGCGGCACCGGCGTTCTGGCCACCTCGTCCCGACCGATCGGCCCGGATCTTGCGCCCCGGCGCACCCCTCGTGCAACGCTCGAGAGATCCGGCTCGCCGCGAGGCGGGCGTATCGGCACACGGAGGACTCACTCGAATGAGCCAGAAGAACATCTTCGTCCTGGGACTGACGGACGTGCAGCGTCACGAGCTCGAGACGGTGCGTCACGCCGAGGACTACACCTTCCACGGTCTCCTGGACTACGAGACCCTGGTGAACACCACGGATCTGAACTTCGCGCAGCTGATGGTCGACGCTCGGGCCGAGCTCGACGCCTTCGACGGCAGCATCGACGCGATCATCGCGCACTGGGACTTCCCGGTCAGCGTGATGAGCGCGATGCTCGCCGCCGAGCACGGACTGCCCGCCCCCTCGCTGACCAGCCTGCTGAAGAGCGAGCACAAGGGGTGGAGCCGGCTCGAGCAGAAGAAGTCGGTGCCCGAGTGCGTGCCCGGTTTCACCCTCTTCGACCCGTTCGCGGAGGACGCCCTGGCGAGCATCGATCTGGACTTCCCGTTCTGGGTCAAGCCCGTCAAGGCGCACTCCTCCGCCCTCGGCTTCAAGGTGGAGGACGAGGCGGACTTCGCCGAGGCGCTGGTGGAGATCCGCGAGCACATCGGCGAGATCGGTGATGCGTTCGACGAGGTGCTCCGGCAGGTGGAGCTGCCGCCCGAGCTCGCGGGGGCCGGTGGCAACAGCTGCCTGGCGGAGCAGTTCGTGGAAGGCATCCAGGCCGCGCCGGAGGGCACGATGTTCCGCGGGGAGTACAACGTCCACGGCGTGTTCGACATGCACAAGGACGCGGCCGGCACCAGCTTCTCCCATCTCGACTACCCGGCCAGCACGGTGCCCCAGCGCGTCCAGCAGCGGATGATCGACCTCACCGAGCGGTACCTGCGCCAGGTCGGGTACGACAACGCCTGCTTCAACTCCGAGTTCATGTGGGACGAGACGAACGACCAGCTGTGGCTGATCGAGATCAACACCCGCATCTCCCAGTCCCACAGCGACCTGTTCGCGAAGGTCGACGGCAGCTCGAACCATGAGGTCGCGATCGACATCGCACTCGGTCAGCCGCCGCGGATGCCGCATCGTGAGGGTGACTTCGCGGTCGCCTCGCAGGCGATGATCTTCCACGACGAGGACGCGATCGTCACCCGCATCCCCACCGCGCAGGACAAGGCGGAGATCGAGCGCCGCTTCCCCGGCACCCTGCTCACCCTGACCGTCGCCGAGGGCGACCGGCTCTCGGAGCTGCCGGGGCAGGACAGCTACCGGTTCGTGCTGGGCAAGCTCTACCTCGGCGCGGACAGCACCGAGGAGCTGCTGGCGGACTACGCGGCGATCACCGCCGAGCTGCCCTTCGAGTTCGCACCGGCGCCGGCCGACGACTGACCACACACTCCCGCACACACCCCTGCACACCCCCTCAAGGACGACCAGGAGGCGACCACCGATGAGGACCGTCACCGAGCTTCCCTACGAGATCCGCATGATCGAGAACGTGTTCATCCCGATGCGGGATGGCGCCCGGCTCGCGGCCCGGCTCTGGCTGCCGGTGGACGCGGAGCAGCACCCCGTGCCCGCCGTGCTCGAGTACATCCCCTACCGCAAGCGGGACTCCAGCCGGGCCCGCGATGACCTGAACCATCCCTATATCGCCGGTCACGGCTATGTGTGTGCGCGGGTGGATCTGCGCGGCAGCGGCGACAGCGACGGGGTGATGGTCGATGAGTACCGCCCCCAGGAGCATGAGGACGCCGAGGACGTCATCGCCTGGCTCGCCGAGCAGCCATGGTGCGATGGCAACGTGGGGATGATGGGCATCTCCTGGGGCGGGTTCAACAGCCTGCAGCTCGCGGCCCGTCGGCCCCCGGCGCTCAAGGCGATCATCAGCGCATCCGCCACGGATGACCTCTACGTCGACAACATGCACTACATGGGCGGGGCGCTGCTGGCGGACAACCTCTCCGAGGCCACGGTGATGTTCGCCTTCAACTCCCTGCCGCCGGATCCGCAGATCGTCGGCGAGCGCTGGCGGGAGATGTGGCATGAGCGTCTCGAGGGAAGCGGGCTGTGGCTGGAGACCTGGCTCGCGCATCAGCGACGGGACGACTACTGGAAGCCCGCGTCCGTCTGCGAGGACTACTCCCAGGTGGAGGTCCCGGTGATGGCCGTGGGCGGCTGGGCCGACGGGTACACCAATGCGATCTTCCGCCTGATGGAGAACCTGGAGGTGCCCCGCAAGGGCCTGATCGGCCCGTGGGGCCACAAGTACCCGCACATCGGGGTGCCGGGCCCGGCGATCGGCTTCCTGCAGGAGGTGGTGCGCTGGTGGGATCACTGGCTCAAGGGCACCGATACCGGCGTGATGGATGAGCCGATGGTGCGGGCGTGGATGCAGGACAGCGTCTCCCCCGCCGCGTCCTACGAGGACCGCCCCGGCCGCTGGATCGCGGAGGACCAGTGGCCCTCCCCCCGGATCGCCGAGCGCGAGTACGTGCTGCGCGGCCACCATCTCGACGAGGGCACGGCCGAGGCGACGGACCGCGAGGTCGAGGTGCAGTCCCCGCTGAGCGTGGGGATGTTCGCCGGAAAATGGGCCTCCTACGCCGCGGTGCCGGATCTGCCCTTCGACCAGCGGGAGGAGGACGGCGGCGCCCTGTTCTTCGAGACTCCGGATCTCACCGAGGAGCTGGAGATCTTCGGCAGGCCGACTTGCGTGCTCGAGGTCAGCGCCGACCAGCCGGTCGCGCAGCTCGCGGTGCGGCTCTCGGACGTGAACACGGCCGGGGAGGCGACCCGCGTGACCTACGGCGTGCTGAACCTGACCCACCGTGACGGCAGCGCGGAGCCGCAGCCCCTCGAGCCGGGGAAGAAGTACCGGGTGGAGGTGCCGCTGAACGGCATCGCCCAGTCCTTCCCCGCCGGGCACCGGCTGCGCCTGTCGATCTCCACCTCCTACTGGCCGCTGATCTGGCCGGCGCCGGAGGCGGCGACGGTCACGCTGAGCACCGGGTCCAGCAGCCTGCGCCTGCCGGTGCGACCGGCCCGTGACGCGGATGCACATCTGCGGAAGTTCGGCGAGCCCGAGGCCGCGGAGCCGCTCGAGGTCACCGATCTCTCCCCCGGCGAGCACCACTGGCGGGTCACCCGTGACCTGGCGACCAACGAGTCCGTGCTCGAGGTCGCCAACGATCAGGGCGAGTTCGTGATCGAGGAGACCGGCAGCAGGATCCGCCGGGCCACGAACGAGTGGTACAGCTTCCGCTGGAACGACGTGAACTCGGTGCGCGGCGAGACCCGCACGGTGCGCCGCGTGGAGCGGGAGGACTGGGGCGCGGAGATCACCACCCGCACGATCCTCACCTCCACCCCCACCGAGTTCGTGATCGACGCCCAGCTGGACGCCTTCGAGCTGGACGCCGAGCGCGGCGACCCGCGGGTGTACTCGCAGAACTGGGAGCGGAGGATCCCGCGGGACCTGGTGTGACCGGGTCACGATGCACCTCACCCCGAGGATCCGCTCCTCCGTGACCGATCGACATCTCACCCGCGTCGGTGACGGCGCGGTGATCTCCCCCGTCCGGCACACGTCACAATGGGTACCCACGCTGTGCGCACTCCGGCCTGACGTTCTCGGCGCTGATGTACATGCTCGCCCGGCAGGGGGCGCTGTACCGCTTCCGCGATCACCTGCGGTCTCCTCGCGAGGAGCTGGACCGGCACTTCACCGGCGGCTACGACAAGCTGGTGACGGTGCTGATCCCCTCCTACGTGGAGGAGGTCAGCGTGGTCCGCCAGACGATGTGGTCCGCCGCGCTCCAGGAGTTCCCCCGCCTGCGGATCGTGCTGCTGGTCGACGACCCGGCGCACCCGACGGATCCGGACCGGATCGCCTCCCTCGCCGCCACCGAGGCCCTGGCCGAGGAGATCGAGAGCGCGCTGCGGGGGCCGCGACGGCGCATCACCGCCGCCGCCTCGGCCTTCTCGGTGGGCGAACGGGGGGACGAGCCGGCCGCACCCCAGGAGGCGGAGCAGCTCGCGGACCTCTACCAGTTCGCCTCCTGCTGGCTCGAGGAGATGGCCGCGGCCGAATCCCTCGAGGACCACACCGATGCCTTCTTCACCGAGCAGGTGCTGCGCGGGCTGGCCGGCGATCTGGAGCTGACCGAGCTCGCGCTGCGCACTGCCGCAGAGCATGGCGAAGCGCCCGCACGGGAGCGGATGGGTCAGCTCTACGACCGCCTGACCTGGATCTTCACGGCTGAGGTGACGAGCTTCCAGCGCAAGCGGTTCGCCTCGCTGTCGCATGAGGCCAACAAGGCGATGAACATCAACTCCTACATCTCGCTGATCGGGCGGGACTGGAAGGAGGAGCCGACGGCCGAGGGGCCGGCCCTGCGCCCGGCGGGTCCCGGTGACACGGTGGCGCTCTCGGTGCCGGCCAGCGACTACCTGCTGACCCTCGATGCCGACTCGATGCTGCTGCGCGACTACTGCCTGCGGCTGGTCGGCTTCCTCGAGCAGCCGGGCCACGAGCGGGTCGCGGTGACCCAGACCCCGTACTCCTCGTATCGCGGGGCTCCCACCCGCATCGAGCGGCTGGCGGGTGCGACCACCGACATCCAGCACATCCAGCATCAGGGGATGACGTACTACGGCGCGACCTTCTGGGTGGGCGCCAACGCGGTGATCCGCACCGAGGCGCTCGAGGACATCGCGCGCACGGAGACCGTGGGCGGCTTCCCCGTCACCACCTACATCCAGGACCGCACCGTCATCGAGGACACCGAGTCCTCGATCGACATCGAGGCCCACGGGTGGTCGCTGGAGAACTACCCCGAGCGCCTGAGCTACTCGGCGACCCCACCCGACTTCGGCTCGCTGGTGGTGCAGCGCCGGCGGTGGGCCAACGGTGGCCTGATCATCTGGCCCAAGCTCCTCTCGCTGGTCGGAGAGCGGCATCGTCGCCGGGAGCCGGTCCTGCTGCGGGAGGTGCTGCTGCGCACGAACTACATGGCGTCGATCGCCTGGTCGAGCTTCGGACTGCTGTTCCTCCTGGCCTACCCCTATGACTCGCGACTGCTCAGCGTGTGGGTGTTCCTCGCCGCGGTCCCGTACTTCTGCTGCATGGGCGCTGATCTGAAGGCCTGCGGCTACCGTTTCTGGGACATCCTGCTGGTCTACGGCTTCAACCTGGTGCTGCTCGCGGTCAACCTCGCCGGGGTGCTGAAGTCGCTCCAGCAGATGCTCACCGGGGAGAAGATCCCCTTCGCCCGCACTCCGAAGGTCGCCGATCGCACTGCGGCGCCCGCCCTCTTCGTGCTGGTGCCGTGGGCGATCGTGGCGTTCTCCCTGCTCACCCTCTACCGCGACGTCTCCGCGCAGAACTGGGGCAACGCGGTCTTCGCCCTGATCAACGCGACCCTCTGCGCGGCGGCGATCCTGCTGTACATCGGGGTCTGGAACTCGGTCGTCGACGTCGTGCTGGGGTTCGTCGACTGGCTGTTCGTCCCGGCGGGGTCGTCGCGGCGCGGCCGCACTGCGCGGCGGGCCGGGGCGCCGGCCGATGACGAGCAGGCGGTCGACTGGCGGGCGCTGCTCTACCACGGCGACCGCTCCCCCGACCTGCCGCGCGATGGGGAGAACCTCGAGCGCCGACGCCGCGCGACCGGCGCCTCGCGCATCTGGTCCACGCCGGTGCACCGCTTCGCCTCGGCCACCGGCGATCTGGCGCTGGTGCGCAGCGACGAGATCAAGGAGCTCTCCGACGAGCTCGAGGGGCTCCCGGAGCTCGGTCTCGAGTTCGCCTCGGCGTACGTGACGATGTGGCCGACGCGCCTGGGCCGGCTGCATGACGCGGTGGACGCCGCGGACCTGCCGGCGGCGCGGGACGCGGTGGGCAGCATCAAGGTCTCGGCGATGATGGTCGGCGCGGATCAGCTGGAGGATGCGGCGGATGTCGTCACGCGGGCGGTGACCGCCGGAGATCTGGAGGCTGCCCGCGCCGCGGTGCTCCCGCTCGCGGAGGTGGGCGAGGCGACCCTCGAGGCGCTGCGCCACGAGTTCCTGCCGGCTCGTGGGCCCCGCCACCGGGCGGCGACGGGGCCGGAGGTCAGCTCCCCGCGGTCCTGACCGGGCGGGCGACGATCTCCTCCAGCTGCTGGCGCAGCAGGCGCGGGCGGAACGGCTTGGTGAGGTACTCGTCGGCCCCGGCCTCGAGCCCCTTGCGGGCATCGGCAGCCTCCGAGCGGGCCGAGAGCATCACGATGTGGCCGGTGACCTGCGCGCGCGCCCCGCGCACCACCTCGTAGCCCTCCATGTCCGGCAGGCCGACGTCGACCAGGGCGAGGGCGGGCGGCTGGGCGCCGATCGCGGTGAGACCGTCTTCGCCGGTCGCGGCGCTGGTGACGGTGTACCCGGCTTGGTCGAGCACCACCTCGAGGAGGCGGCGGATGTCGTCGTCGTCTTCGATCACTACTGCGGTCGTCATCTGTTCCCCCGGAACGTCGTGTCGGGCCCCTGGTCATGCCCGGTTCCCAGACTACTGTCGATGAGTGGGTGAGAGGGCGTCGTCGCCGGTGAGTCTGGACTCGTGGGAGCGGGGGTCTTCAGGCAGCGGCGCGGCCGCGGACCTTGCGCGAATCTTTGGTCGAACCGGGCTGCGGTCCTGGGGATGGCGGCGCATGATGGGGTCATGACCGCTGCCCCCGTCCTTGATACCGAGGCGTTGCGCCGGTTGGGGGACGACCTGGGGGACGCCGAGATCCTGGGTGGATTCCTCCGCCGCTTTCTCGCCCTGCTGGAGCAGCGCATCGAACGCCTCGAGCGCTCCCTGACCGCGCACGACCACGAGAGCTGGATGGATGCCGTGCTCAGCCTGAAGACCTCCTCGGCCCAGGCCGGGGCGCGGGCGCTCTCGGAGCTCGCCGCCCGGGTCGAGAAGGCCGCCGAGCGTCCGCCGTCCCCATCGTGGACAGCATGGTGCACCTCAACCGGCCGCTGCGAGGGCTTGCGCCTGCTGCGCGACGTGGCCGCCGAGACCGCCCGTCAGCTGCGGCTCTTCCTGGATCAGCTCCGGCCGGCGGGCCCGGCTACCTGAGCTCCTGCACGCGGCCGGCCATGCGGTAGCCCACCCCGCGCACCGTCTGCACCCAGCGCGGTTCCTTCGAGAGGTCCGCGAGCTTGCGGCGCAGGTTCCCCACATGCACCTCGATGGTGCGCTCGTCCGCCTTGGCGACGAAGGTGCCACCGTCGGCGTCGTCGCCGCGCACCGTCCGTGCGAGCTCCGCCTTGGAGCGCACCACGCGTCCGCTGCGCAGGAGGGTCTCCAGCAGCAGGAACTCGGTCGGGGTCAGCGCGACATCACGGCCGTCGGCCTCCACCTGGTACAGCTGCGGGTACAGCACGAGACCGTCGAGCTGCAGACGGGTCTCGGCGGCGGCGTCGACGAACGCCGGCTCTGGCCCTGGCGCCGACGTAGTCGCCGGCGCGGGAGCGACAGCGGGAGTGGGAGCGGGCGCGGGAGCGGGAGCCGGAGCCGACGCGGGCCCTGCACTGGGGGCCGAGGTGGGCGCCGGCGCAGGAGCCGTCCCCTGCGCGGAGGGCACCGGGCTCCGCCCGGCGGATGTCGGCGCCGGAGCCGCCGCCGAGGGCATGACCGGGGATGCCGAGCTGAGGGGCGAGGAGCGGAGGGGCGACGAGGTGAGAGGCGAGAGCGCCGTCGCCTGCGGGGCTGCTGGAGCGTTCGCAGCGCTGCGCGGCCGGCGCAGCATCGCCTCGATGCGGGCGCGCAGCTCGCGGGGTCGGAACGGCTTGGTGATGTAGTCGTCCGCCCCTGCCTCCAGGCCCAGCAGGGTGTCGATCTCGTCGGTGCGGGCCGTCAGCATCACCACGTAGGCGTCGGAGAACTGCCGCACCTGGCGGGTGACCTCGTAACCATCGAAGTCCGGCAGGCCCAGGTCGACGGTGACCACGACGGGCTCGTGCTCGCGCACGGCGGCCACGCCCGCAGCGCCGGTGCCTGCCTCGTGGACAGCGAAGCCGGACTGTCCCAGCACCGCCGCCATGAGCTCTCGGATGTCCTCGTCGTCCTCGACGACGACGGCAACACGTCGATCCATGCTCTGCACCCCCAGATGATCGTCACCCCCCACGTTATCGTGGACTGGTGGACGGGCGATCTCCGAGGTCCCGCACAGGAAGGGAGCAGGTCCTTGTCACAGCTCGACCCGCCGAAGGTTCCGGTCCGCAGCAACCGGGCCGGGGTGCGAGGGAAGTACTTCGCCGAGTACCCGCTGCGCCGTCGTGTGCTGCTGTCCCAGCTGCCGCTGACCCTCTCCGCCGTGCTGGTGGCGATCGTCGTGCTGGTCTTCGACCCCCGCGTCGCCACCGACGCCCCGCACTTCGGCGTCGGCCTCGGCGGGATCCTGCTGCTGACCCTGGTGGCCGGAGCAGTGCCGTGGCACCGGTTTCCGCCCGTGGCGTACTGGGTGATCCCTTTGCTGGACTTCGTGGCGATCGCCCCCTTCTGGAGCGCCGCCCGGCCCGTCCTGGACGGCATGTCCCTCCTCGCGGCGTTCCCGGTCTTCTGGCTGGCCTGGACCGGCATCTACCCGGCGCTGGCTATCGCTCTCGGATTCCTCGGCACCGCGGCCGTCACCTCGTGGCCCTACCTCGTCGCTGCCGCACCTTTCGAGGAGGAGCTGATCCAGGCGAGCCTGGTGCGACCGGCCGCAGTGCCCTTCCTCATGCTCGCCCTGGGCGTCGCCGCGAGCGTGCTGAGCCGCAGCATGGATCGCCAGAGCGAGGAGCTGACGGCGTCGCTCGAGAACGCCGCCACCCAGAACCGGATGCTGAACGCGGTGGTCGAGACCTCCGACGTCGGGATCCTGGTGGTGGATCGGGACGGCCACGACGTGCTGATGAACCAGGCGCAGCGCCGGCTGCACTTCATCGGGCTGCCGGCCGGGACCGAGGACGCCGCGGAGGCCGAGCTGCTGGCCTTCGAAGCGGACGGCGTCACGCCGATCGCGGCGAACGACCGGCCGGTGTTCCGCGCTCTGCAGGGCGAGAGCTTCCAGGGCCGGATCGTGGCCGTCGGCACGGACGGCAGCCAGCAGCATCTGTCCGTCTCGGCCTCGCCGCTGGTCGACGAGGCCGGCGCCTTCGACGGCACGGTGGTCGTCTTCCAGAACGTCACCGACCTCATGGACGCGATCCGCACCCGGGAGCAGTTCGTCGCGGAGGTCTCCCATGAGTTCCGCACCCCGCTGACCTCGATCATCGGCTACCTCGACCTGGCGCTGGAGGCGGATCCGGACCCGGAGCTGCACCGCTACCTGACCACCTCGATCCGCAATGCGGAGCGGCTGCTGCACCTGGTGACCAGCCTGCTGGATGCGCAGGCCAGCACCCCTGAAGTCATTGTGCAGGAGGTGGATCTGGCACGGCTGATCCGATACGGCCTGGACTCCGCCGACGTGCAGGCGCGACGCGGCGGCCTGACCCTCGGCTCCGACCTCCCGCCGCGACTGATGGTCATGGCGGACCCGGTGAAGATGGGCCAGGTGGTGGACAACCTGCTCTCCAACGCCCTGAAGTACACGCCCGACGGCGGCACCGTGACCGTCTCGCTGCGCCGGGTCGAGGCTGACCAGGATGGGGCTCACCCGGCGGAGCAGCCCGGCGACGGCTCCGGGGCGTGGGCCGAGCTGGTGGTGCGCGATACCGGCATCGGCATGACGGAGGCCGAGCGCGCCAAGCTCTTCACGAACTTCTACCGCACCGAGCACGTGCGCCGAGCGGCCATCCCGGGCACCGGCCTGGGGCTGGCCATCTCCCAGGCCGTGGTCCGTGCCCATGGCGGTGAGATCCTGGTGAGCTCGCAGCGGGGCGTGGGCTCCGCCTTCACGATGCGGATCCCGGTGGGCGGACCGACCACCCGCTCCGCGTAAGGCCGGGATATCACTGCTCCACACTGCGGGATCGACAGCCGGAGAGGACTCGGACATGGAGGAGAACCGCAGGGCGCAGCCACCCGGGCGACGCCGCCGACGGCGCCTGATCGCAGGCACCACCGCTGTTGCTCTGCTGGCGGTCGGCGGCGTGATCGCCGTGCAGCGCAGCGCCTGGTACGACTGCCGCTTCGACACCGACCTCTCCGCTGCTGCACCGTTCGACTACCTGCCCGCGGCGATGGGGCCGGCCCCATCGGAGCCGGAGTTCGCGGCGCAGGTCGCGGCCCTGCCCGGCGTGGGCGATCTGCTGGGCTCGGCCCCTCTGTCCGTCGACGCAGAGCTCACGCAGGGCGCCGAGGGCGACGTGATCCTCTCCGAGGCCCCGTACGTCGCGGAGGAGGGCACCTGGCGCGACACGTCGTTCGACCCGGTCAGCGGCGAGACGTCATGGAGCCGCAGCCACCCCGGCCAGATGGCGGTCCCGCGCCGTGCGGGCGATGCAGTCGTGACCGTCGGGGCGGTCAGCGGCGGCGTCTACCGGATGACCGCACTGGACGCGACCTCGGGCCGGATCCAGGGCTGCGTGGATCTCGCACGGCAGGACGGCGACGGGATCGGCAGGACTGCGGCGGCGATGTCGCCGGCGGCGGATGCCCTCGCCATGGCATGGCCCGCCGCCGAGGGGGTGGAGGTGGCACGGATCGACCCAGCCTCCCCGGAGACCTCGTGGACCACTGCCGTCGACGGCCCGGCGGATCACCTCAAGTGGATCGGCTCGACCCTCGTCACCTCGTACGAGGTCGGCTCCCCCGCCGTGGACAGCGCGTCGTACCTCTGGCAGCAGAGCCGACGGGTCTCTCTGCGGGCACTGGACGAGGACTCCGGAGAGCAGCTGTGGACCTGGCCCACGGACACCGCCGACACCGCGCCGCCGCGCATGGCGAGCCTGATTCCCTCTGTCGACGCCGCCCCCTCGGTGGTGGTGCTCGCCGAGCTCAGGCTGACGTCCGGCAGCGACAGCACCGCCCGCCTGATCGGGGTCGAGCCGCGCAGCGGGAAGCCGCTGTGGGAGAGGGATCTGGCGGTCATCCCGGACGCCCTCGCCTTCGGGGACACGATCGTGCTGGACGACTGGGCGATGACCGGCGCGCTCGACGCCACCAGCGGCGAGCTGCTGTGGCAGGAGAAGACGCCGCTGGATGATGCGGAGGCCCGCCTCGACGTCGACCGCGCGGTGCCCTGGGGAGAGCTGTTGCTGGTGCCCACCTGGGCCTCCGGCGTGGTCGTGCTCGACCCGCTCACCGGTGAGCGACTCGGCAGCACCGACTCCCTGGGCGCGAGGTCGCTGCGCCTGTTCTCCACGCCCGACCACTTGGCGCTCACCGTCGCCCGCACCGACGGGGGCACGGAGCTGCTGGTGTTCTCCCGGGAGACGGGAACCGACTGATCCGCCCCCGTCGGCGGGAGCGTCACGTCTCGCGCGAGCCCGGCCGGTCGGCGGACGGCTTCTCCTGGCTGCGCCCGGCGCTCTCGCGCAGGTTCCGGCCCCGCTCGACGTCCGCGGCGTACTTCTTCGCCTTCTTGTCGCTGGCCTTCGTGTCCCGAGGGGGCAGCTGCAGCTCCTCCTCCGCGGGCATCCCGGCCTGCAGCTCGCGGCCGCGCTCGATCTCGCTGTCCACCTCCGCGCCGAACAGCAGGATCACGTTGATCAGGTAGATCCACAGCAGCAGGATGATCACGCCCGCCAGCGCACCGTAGGTGGCGTTGTAGCTGCCGAAGTTCGCGGCGTAGAAGAAGAAGCCGACGCTCGCCAGCACCGCCACGAGGATCGCGATCAGCGCGCCGATGCTGATCCAGCGGAAGCGGGGCTGCTGCACGTTCGGCGTGGCGTAGTAGAGCAGGGCGATCACCAGCACCACGATCGCGGCCAGCACGAACCACTTGGCGATGTTCCAGATCGTCACGGCGACGGCGCCGAGCCCGATCGCCGCGCCCACGGCCTCGGCGACGGGGCCGGAGAGGATGAAGATCATCAGCCCCACCGCACCGAGCACCAGGAAAAGCGCGGTGAGCAGGTACATCTGCAGGTTGAGCTTGATCGCGCCGCGACCCTCCGGCACGTCGTGGATGATGTTCATCGCCCGGCCGAAGGCCTTGGTGTAGGTCGAGGCTGACCACAGGGCTGTGGCCAGGCCGATGATCAGGCCGAGCCCGGCGGCGGGCGCGGTGAGGATCGATTCGAGCGCGGGGCGCACCGTCTCCCAGGCGTCGGCGGGGACGATGCCCTTGGCCTGGTCGAGCACTGCGGTCACCGACTGCTCGTCCTGACCGAAGAGGCTCAGGATCGACACCAGCGCGATGAGCGCCGGGAAGATCGACAGGACGGTGCGGTAGGTCAGGCCTGCCGCGAGATCGGTGCAGGCGTCGGCCGAGAACTCCCGGACGGTGGTGCGCAGCACGTACTTCCACGAGGGGGCCGTCACCTCCGCCGGGGAGTCGGGCTTGCGGGGATCCTCCGGATCCGGTGCGTTCGCGGGGTGATCGCCGTGCTCGGCGCGCTTCGAGACCATGACCGAACTCCTTCCTGAGCGGGGGCGCCAGCCGGTGCCTCAGAGCCCGAGCACACCGCTCGGCGGCCGGGGGTGGGGGACGCCCGTGGAGCGATCAAACCACGCGCGCGGCCCTGGCGGCAGGTCATAGCGCCGCCGTGTCCCGTCCCGCCGCGCAGGCGCTGGTGGGAGGGCTTAGAGCACCGCGACCGTCCGGTCGGAACTTCCGCCCCTGGTGGCGGATCGACGAGAACATCGCAGGTGAGCGGGATCTGCCTGGGCGAGGTCCGGGAACGGCTCGAGCGCACGCCTGGCGGAGCCGGCCGCTCCCTCCCTAGTCTGTAGCCAGCACCACGGAAGGGAGGGCGCACGTCGTCCGCTCCCGGGCTCGAGAAGCGGGCCCCGCCCAGACCGGGCAGCGTGGCTGCTTGCGAAGGGAGCATTCCGTGACCACCTCTGGTCCCCGTGAAGAACCGTCCGTCGCCGATCTCGTGGACCGGCTGTCGGAGCAGACCGCGCGCCTGGTGCGGGACGAGCTGAAGCTCGCCCGCGCCGAGTACACCGAGAAGGCCAAGCAGGGCGGGACCGCCGCCGGGCTCTTCGGCGCGGGCGCGATCCTCGCCTGGTTCGGGATCGGCACGCTGCTCGCCACGCTGATCCTGGTCCTCGCGCTGTTCCTGCCCGCCTGGGCGGCCGCGCTGATCGTCACCGTCGCCGTCTTCCTCGCCGCCGGCATCGCCGCACTGCTCGGCAAGAAGAAGACCGAGGGCCTGACCCCCACCCCGGAGCGCACGGCAGCGTCGTTGCGCCGGGACGTCGACACCATCAAGGAGCGGATCTGACATGTCTTCAGCAGCCGGTAACCCCATGGAGGACCGCGGGCCCCAGGTGAACCAGGGCGCCGACCGACTCGACCTGGGCGAGGACCCGAGCCCCGAGGAGCTCGAGGCGGACATCGCCCGCACCCGCCGGGAGCTCGGCGAGACCGTCGAGGCCCTCTCCGAGAAGCTCGACCCCAAGGTCCAGGCCGATCGACAGCTCGAGCACCTCAAGGAGCGCGCCCGCGAGCAGGTCGGCCATGCCCGCGAGCAGGTCGACCACGCCCGCGAGAGTGCACAGTCCACGCTCACCCACGCCAAGCACGTGGTCGCCGACTCGGACAGCTCAGCCCCGGGGCTCATCGCCGCCGCCACCGGCGCGGCGCTGTTCGCCGCGATCGGCCTGCTGATCATCCGTCGCCGCTGAGCTCACCCGTCTGCACCGTCCCGATACCCCATGAAGGAGCAGTGATGGTTCACAAGAAGTCCACGAGCACGTCCGCGAAGATCCTGTACCGGCCCATCGGTCTGGTGAGCGGCGTCGTCAGCGGCGCCCTCGCCGGGGTGCTGTTCAAGCAGCTCTGGAAGGTCGCCTCGCCCTCGCATTCGAAGGACACGCCCAAGGCCCTCGAGTCCGAGTTCCCGCTGCGGGAGATCCTGGTGGCGGCGGCTGTGCAGGGCGCGATCTACGCCACGGTCAAGGCGCTCGTGGATCGCGGCGGCGCCCGGGCCTTCGAGAAGACCTTCGGGGAGTGGCCCGGCGACTGATCCGTCGACCGATGCACAGACCTGCACAGAGCCCGACCCACGGATTGACACACAGTCCGACCCTGCACGACCCGATCGAGGAGGACCTGACATGACCAGCACCCCGATGTACCACCCTGAGGACCAGCCGCGCCCCCATCCCGAGGATCAGGGCGAGGACACCTCCTCGACCTCGAACGACGGCGGGGACCTCGTGGACGAGGAGACCAAGCAGCTGTCCCAGGAGGAGGCCGAGCAGCATGACGGCATCGTCGACGCGCAGAAGGACGAGATCGACGCCGACGGCTCCCAGAAGGACCAGGGCGGCGGCTACGGGCACTGACCCCTCCCTCGGCGCGCCCGGGGCCTGGGCGCTGCCCGCCCGTCCGGGCGCAGGGAGTGCCTGCGCAGGCGGGCGGCAGGGCCCGCGCCTCAGCTGCGCCATCGCGTGACGCTGCGCGGGTCCGACGCATCCTGTGGTTCCTCGCGCAGCGCGCCCCGCAGTGACGGCCTGAGGCGTGGGTCGAGCCTCTGCGGGATGAATCCCCGTCAGCTGTGCATTTTCTCCGCCACCTCTTGCGCTGGTCCTCGCCCGATCCTGCCGAAGACTTGAGGATGCCGTAGTTCAGTGGACCTGCCGGAGATCGCGGGCTCGACCGGCACGTCGGCCGGAGCCCGTGGACTACCCCGCAGGAGAATCATGAATGTCTTCGAGCTCACCGACCCCGATGGCGACGCCCTGACGATCACCTCGGACGGCGCTGGCACCTGGATCACGTGCAGCAGCGGCGACGAGGAGGTCACCGTCGGCCCGTTCTCGACCGGCGCGCTGAGCGCCATCCTGCCCGGCGTCGGCTCCAACCGTCCCTCCCGGTGAGCCGGCGGTGCCTGCGCCCGGCGCGATGGTGCGTGCGGCCCTCTCGTCGGCGAACCTCCCCAGAGCCGTGCAGGGTCTTCGCTATCGTGGCGGTACCTCACGCAGCAGAGCGCGTCCCTGGGCGGCTCGCATGCCAGCCCAGCGCCCTGCACCCCGCGACCAGAAGGAGCGCACCCCATGGCCAGAAAGTCGCTGAGACTGGGCTCATCAAGAAGCCACGCCGCGGTGAATGCCGCGCGGTGGGCGATCCCGCTGCTGGCGGCCGGGGCGCGCTGGCTCTCCGCGCATCCCGAGGTGTGGGAAGGCATCAAGGAGCAGGCATCGAGGCTGCAGCGCGCCGCCACGAGCAGGCCCGACGGCGTGCTCACCACTGTCGCAGTGCTGCGGGAGCAGGTCGACTTCCTCGCAGAGTCGGCGGATGACGAGCGCGAAGCACAGCAGGCGAAGGCGTGGACCAAGCGGCTCGACAGCTGCGAGCGTGCGGCGCAGCTGCTGAAGGCACCGGGTGCGACGAAGAAGGACCGCAAGACGCTCAAGAAGAGCGTCGAGGAGCTGCGCTCGGAGATCTTCGCCGCCTACATCGAGGAGAGGGGCGAGGACGCCGAGAAGGCGGAAGGGTACGACCCCGCGCGGTGACGCAGTTCGGATAATTAGGAGTAAACGGGCAGGTAGGCAGCGGAATCCGACGCATTTCACACAACTATCGCCTGAGCGTGGCCCGCAGCCCTTCCGCAGGTTCTCCCGGTCGATGGCGGTGCGTTCTGTCAGGCGACGGCTCCGCTCCCGCCGACATCCCTCCTCGGTCGGGCGTGCTGCCCTCCTCCTGAAATGATGCCCTCCTGTGTCTGCGTTCTGCGCTTCCCGAATCCGCCTCCCCCGGCCCCTGCGCGTCGTGGGCTGGACCGCCCTGGCCTTCGCCGGCCTGACCTTCACCGCCGGCCTCGCCCATGCGGACGACGCCCTCCCCGCCGCGGAGTTCACCGCGACCGCCGCGGCTGCCGACGTCGAATCCCCTGCGGCCGCGGCTGAGGCGGACTCCGCTCCCGCGAGCGAAGCTCCGGCTCCGGCTCCGGCTCCGGCTCCGGCTCCGGCTCGAGCTCCGGCCCCGGCTCCGGCTCGAGCTCCGGCCCCGGCTCCGGCTCCGACTCCGGCAACCCCTGCAGAGGACCTGGTTCACGACGCCGCGGACACGGCCGACGAGGGTTCCACCGAGGCAGAGCCCTCACTCGCCGTCCCCGGCGACGAGGCCGAATCCGAGCTCGAGATCGAGCCCGGTCTCGAGCCGGAACCACCCTTCGACGCCTCCTCACCGGAAGCGGGCGAGGAGGTCGAGCAGGCTCCCGCGGAGTCTGAGCTCGCGCCGGGAGGCGCGGCGATCGACGACGCCGAGAGCGTCCCGAGCGAGGACCTCACGGGCGACCACCTCCCCGGCGCTGGACCGAAGAGCGACCCGCTCGAGGGCGCTGAGCTCGAGGGCGCTGACCTCGAGGCCGCCACCGGAGAGGGCACTGCACCGGGCACCGGCCTCCGTGGTGCCAAGGATCTCCTCGCCGAGAAGACCGCTCTCTCGACCCCTGCCACCCTCGCCGCCTCCCCCACGGCGCTGCGCGCCTCCGCGAGCGTCGCCCCCGCCGCCGTCAAGGTCGGCTTCAAGGACGTGCCGCACGGGATGATGTACGCGGACGAGATCCTGTGGATGCAGCGCCAGGGCTACACCACCGGCTGGCCGGACGGCACCTACCGCCCGCTCGAGGATGTCAACCGTGCTGCCTTCGTGGCGATGCTCTACCGCGTCCACGCCCCGCGGAACTATGTGGCCCCGACGCGCAGCCGCTTCGTGGACGTGTCCACGAGCAACATGTTCTACCGGGAGATCTCCTGGGCCGCACAGACGGGCGTGACCACCGGCTGGGCCGACGGCACCTTCCGTCCGCTGGCACCGATCGACCGTGACGCGGCGCTCGCGATGTTCTACCGCTCCTACGGCGGCGGCGTGCCCGCGCCGGCCCGCTCCCCCTTCACCGACATCACCCCGCGCACCCAGCACTACGACGCGATGGCCTGGGGCTTCGCGAACGGTGTGACCACCGGCTGGAATGACGGGACCTTCCGTCCCGGGGAGCAGATCCACCGCGACGCGATCGCCGTGATGATCCACCGGCTCGAGGTGCTGGGCACCGATTCCCAGCGCGGGCTAGCATCCGGCCCCACCGGCACCCACTGGGTTGCGACCGGCGGGCAGTCGAAGATCGGCAACCCGACCGGTTACCAGTACCGCTACGGCGCGGGCCTCCGCCAGGACTTCCAGCGCGGGTCGGTGCTGTACTCCCCGTCGAAGCAGACCTCGGTGCTGCTGAACACCACCACCCGGGCGGTGTACGACGGCAACGGCGGCCAGGCCACCTTCGGGTTGCCGATCACCCCGCAGCTCTCCGCCGCCGGGAGCGTGGGCCTGCAGTTCGATCGCGGCGGGATCTTCACCACCGACGGGTTCACGTTCTCCGTCACCGGGACGATGTACAACTATTACCGCTCTCTCGGCGGCATGATCAGCTACCTGGGCGCCCCGATCGGGAACCAGCGCGTGGGCAGCTCCGGCATCACCTACCAGTCCTTCAAGGGCGGCCAGCTGACCTCCTACATGTTCCGCGACACCCCGCCGTCCACCACCCCGGCGGGCACGAAGATGCCCGCGTATCGCACCCTGTCCACCGGGTCGCGCGGCGATGACGTGTACGCAGTGCAGGTCAAGGTGGGGGCCAAGGCCGACGGGGTGTTCGGGTCAGGGACCCGCGCCGCGGTGATGGCCTGTCAGCGCACCCTTGGCCTGCCCGCCACGGGGATCGTGGACCAGCGCACCTGGTCGCGGATCATCTCCACCCCGAACCAGATCTTCAACGGCTCGAACGGTCGCCTCTCGGCGCGGGAGCAGACCATCATCGCCCCGAACTGGACCCTGCCGAACTCCGCCGCAGCCCCGTTCCTGGCCATGCAGCGTACTTCACGGCCGAGACCGGCCGCACCTTCACGCTGAACGACGCCTACCGGCCGATCGACCGCCATATCCTGATGCTGGTGCTCTACGGCCGGCCCCGCGCCGCCTACCCCGGCACCTCCCCGCATGGCCATGCGGATCGCGGAGCGGTGGACATCCAGGTCACGCGGGGCGATGCCACCCACACCTGGCTGGTGAGGAATGCGAGCCGCTTCGGCTTCGGGCAGACAGCATGGCAGGCGAACAACGAGCCGTGGCATTGGGAGCGGCGCTGAGCCGGGAGTGATCCTCATGCCCGGGGCAGATCGTCTCTCGGGCACGCAGCGTGGCGTTCGAGGTCCTGCCGGTTGCGCTCGGGGCCCAGGCGGCGAGATCGGCCTCGTTGTGCTGGGGACCGAGCGGCTCGAGGCGGAAGCGGTCGCGCACAAGAGAGGTGGGCGGCACGAAATCGGCGGGGACGAAGGCGTCGGGGTCCATGCCCCGACCGTAACCGCGGCCCGTCATCGCGGCCACGGGTTTTCCGCTAGGTGTATGAGGTCATGACGTTGTCGACACGTTCGTGGACTCGGGTGGCCGGGGGCTGATCAGCGCAGGCGGTGTGCGGC
>NZ_CANMSY010000002.1 GCF_947500705.1 uncultured Brachybacterium sp.
ACGGCAGGAGCACAGTCCAGAAAGCACAGCTGAGCGACGTGCTGCGAGCTCGCGAACGGCAGGAGCACAGTCCAGAAAGCACAGCTGAGCGACGTGCTGCGAGCTCGCGAACGGCAGGAGCACAGTCCAGAAGGCACGGCTGAGCGACGTGCTGTGAGCTCGGGGCGGGGTGGATCGGTGACCTACCTCGCCCCGGGCACCTCCAGACTTCTGGTGCCCCGGGGGATATCGTCGAAAGCATGTTGGATGACCCTCTGGACCTCGGACCGCTGCTGTCCTCGCCCACCACCGATGAGGCGCTGACCCTGATGGATCAGCTGCTGCGCTGGCTCGTCACCAGCGGTATCAAGATCGTGATCATCGCGGTGGCCGCGGGAGTGCTGAGCGTGCTCGTCGGCTGGCTGCTGCGCCGCTTCTTCCGCACCATGGTGCAGTCCGGTACGAAGATCTCGACGATGACGGGCACCGTCATCCGCCGCGACCCGAGGACTCAGAAGGCCGCGCAGGCCCGTCGCGAGCAGCGCGCACAGACCCTGTCGAACGTCGCCCGCAACATCGCGCACGTGATGATCTGGGCGATAGCCACGATGATGATCCTCTCCGAGATCGGGGTGAACATCGCCCCGGTCATCGCGAGCCTCGGTGTCGTGGGCCTGGCGGCCGGCATCGGCGCCCAGACCATCATCAAGGATGTGGTCGCAGGGGTGGTGATGCTCTTCGAGGACATCGTCGCCGTCGGCGACTGGGTGGACATCGAGTACGCGGAGGGCACCGTCGAGTCGATCAACCTGCGCGCCACCCAGGTGCGCGGCATCGACGGCGTGCTGTGGACGGTGCGCAACGGCGAGATCATCCGGGTCGGCAACTATGCACGCGGCTTCTCCAATGCCGTGGTGGTGCTCGACATCGACGCCGCGGCCGATGACGACCAGGTGACCACGGTGCTCGAGTCGGTCACCGCCGAGCTGGCCGCGGACCCCGCCTGGAACGATCAGATCCTCGCCGCCGCAGACATCACCGGCATGCTCGCCGTGGACGCGAACCGCTATCAGCGCCGTGTCACGGTGCAGACACCGCCCGGTCAGCAGTGGGGCGTGGAGCGAGAGCTGCGCGCCCGGATCCGAGACGGATTCGCCGCCGCGGACATCGCCTTCGCCATGCCCCGTTTCGTCGAGACCGTCCAGAAGTGACAGCCCGCAGTTGATCTTCCGCACCGTGACCCTGAGCATCGGAGAGCACCAGCCATGACCACCCCGTCCCCCCAGCCCGAGCAGATCAGCTTCTTCGACGCCGTCGGCGGTCATGAGACCTTCGTACGCCTCGTGGACCGCTTCTACGAGGGCGTCGCCGGGGACCCCGAGCTGCGCCCTATGTACCCGGAGGAGGACCTCACCGGGGCGCGTCACCGGCTGTGCACCTTCCTCGAGCAGTACTGGGGCGGTCCGAAGACCTACGGCGCGGAGCGCGGCCATCCGCGACTGCGGATGCGCCATGCCGTCTTCCCGGTCTCCCCCTCGGCCCGCGATGCCTGGCTGCGCCATATGCGCGCCGCCC
The DNA here is from genome assembly GCF_947500705.1 of uncultured Brachybacterium sp. Lineage (GTDB taxonomy): Bacteria > Actinomycetota > Actinomycetes > Actinomycetales > Dermabacteraceae > Brachybacterium. The sequence continues at coordinate 1,555 of NZ_CANMSY010000002.1, forward strand.
TCGACACCCTGGACCTTGCGCCGCTGCATGAGCAGACGCTGTGGGACTACCTCGAGCGGGCGGCGCATTCGATGCTCAACACGGTCGACGGCGGCGAGGCACCGGCTGCGGGGCAGACGGTCCCGGACCAGTTGAGCTGAGCCGACGCTGAGCTGAGCCGACGCTGAGCTGGGTGGGCGCTCAGATGACGGAGGGACGAGGTTCCCGCCGCTGGTCCGGGCTCAGTCGCGGAAGGGCAGCGGATCGCCGGAGAACTGCTGGAGCTGGTCGCGGGTCTCCTGCTCCAGGCGGACCGGCGCTCCGGACTCTGCGTCGACCAGCACCACGACGGTGCGGGCCCGGGCATAGGGCTCCTTCGCGTCGGGATCATCGCGGGTGAGCACGAGATAGTCGACGCTCAGGCTGGCACCGCCGATCCGGGAGAGCCACAGCCGCACCACCACGCCGTCGCGGCGGTGGCCGAGCGGCCGTGCGTACTCGATCCGCTGCGAGGCGATGACGGTGCTGAGCGCCGCCCCGGCGCCGCTGACCGGAAATGCGGCCAGCGGCAGCGGAGCACCGAGCTCGAGCTGCTCGGCGGGTGGCTGCCAGAAGGCGGCGATGCGCGCCTCCTCCAGCAGGCGCACCACCGCGGCGTTGTTCACGTGGCCATAGGCATCGAGGTCGGTCCAGCGGACGGGGACCGGAATATCCAGCGGATGTGACTCCCCCGGCGTGAGATCAGGAGCATCGGCGAAGGGATGAGGTGCCATGGTTCTCATCGTAGGCGTCTTCGCCAGTACGATCGGCCGCATGACCTCTGCGCACACCGACCCCTCGAAGATCGCCGCCGATCTCGTGGATCTGCTGGATCTGCGCGAGAGCGCCCCCTTCGGCGAGTTCTCGACCACGGCCACCGTCGCCGCCTACCAGGGTGATTCCTCCCCGCATCCCGGCGGGCACGTCTTCGGCGGGCAGGTGATGGGCCAGGCCGTCACAGCGGTGGGCCGCACGGTCTCCCCCGATCGCCGCATCCACTCGATGTACTCCTACTTCCTCGCCCCGGGCGATCCCTCCCACCCGATCCGCTTCCAGGTGGATGCGCTGCGCGACGGCGGCTCCTTCTCGGTGCGCCGGGTGCTGGCCACCCAGCCCGGCAGGGAGGCGGATGAGGAGGAGCGCACGATCCTCGCCATGACAGCGTCCTTCCAGGAGGACCAGGACGGGCTGGAGCATCAGGAGCGCGCCCCCGAGGCACCGGACCCCGAGGGCCTGCCGACCACCGCCGAGGTGCTCGACGGCATCGATCACCCGGTGGCGCGCTACTGGGCCACCCAGCGCCCGATCGACATCCGTCACGTCACCGATCCGATCTATCTGCGCCCCGACGCAGCGGGCGCCGAGTCGCAGATGGTGTGGATGCGGATGCTCGCTCCGATCGAGGCTGATCCGCTCACGCATGACGCGATCCTCGCCTTCGCGAGCGACTACACGCCCTTCGAGCCGATCCTGCGCCGGCAGGGGCTGAGCTGGATGACGCCCGGGCTGAAGATGGCGACGATCAACCACGCGATCTGGTGGCACAAGCACGTCGACACCAACGACTGGCTGCTGTACGTCCAGCGCTCCCCCTCGGCGGCCGGCGGACGCGGTCTCACCCACGGCCAGCTCTTCGACCGCGCCGGCGACCTGGTCGCGACCGTCACCCAGGAGGGCATGATCCGGGCCACGCAGCAGGGCTGAGTCAGCGCTGCGACCGCCGCGCCGAGGGAACCAGCAGGGGCAGCACGAGCACCCCGTCTCCGGACGTGCCGCACGCGCGGAGCTCCGATCAGCGAGAGATCCGCCCGCTCTCGACCGCCAAGACGATCCCCTGGGCGGCGCGAGCCGGATCATCGGCGTCCATGATCCCTCTGACCAGTGCAACGCCGGCGATCCCGGTGCGGGCGAGGGACGGGACGTCCTCGAGGGTGATCCCGCCGATCGCGACGACCGGCAGCCTGGTCGCCGTGACGAGGGATCGGTACCCGGAGACGCCGAGCGGTTCGCGGCCGGAGTCCTTCGTCGGGGTGGGCCGGAACGGCCCAGCACCGACGTAGTCGAGCTGCTCGTGGAGCTCCTCCGCCCGGCGCACCGTCTCGAGGGTGCCCGTGGTCAGGCCGATGATCGCCTCCGAGCCCAGCAGGGCGCGCGCCGCGCCGACCGGCAGATCGTCCTGTCCCAGATGCACCCCGTGCACCGGCGCCCCGAGCCTGCGCGCGGCGAAAGCCACGTCGGCACGGTCGTCCACCACCACACGGGCTGCGGGGCGTGCACAGTGCACAGCGGCGGCCACCGCACAGGTCAGCTCCAGCAGCTCGGCAGCAGTGGCGCCCTTGGCACGGACCTGGATCATCCCCGCACCCCCTGCGGCGGCGGCCGCGGCGGCGGCCACGGTGTGCCGCCCGGTCCCCGAGGTCACCAGGTAGCAGCGCAGGTCCAGGATCATCGTCCCACCTCGTCGAGTGCGTCCAGCAGGTGCATGCGGAACGAGCCCGGCCGGATGGACCGCTGCTCGGCCGTCTCTCCTGCGAGGGCCATCCAGGTCGTCGCGGCGAGCGCAGCGGTGACGTCATCAGCTTCGACGGCCCGACAGGCCGCGGTGAGCGCGGCGAGCAGGCAGCCGGTGCCTGTCACCCGGGACAGCAGCGCCGTGCCCCGCTCCACCTGGGCACGGCGCGTCCTCGAGAGCACCAGGTCGGTGGGGCCGGACACCGCGACGGCGCCGCCGGTGCGTGCCGCGATCCACTCCGCCGCGCACTCCGCGCGCTCGGAGCCCAGCAGGGAGTCCGCCCCGCGTCCCCCGTTCCCTCCACCGGCGAGGGCCAGCACCTCGGAGGCATTGCCCCGCACCACGTCGGGCCGTGAGTCGAGCAGTGTGCGCGCCAAGGGGGTCCGCACCGGGGCGATCCCGATCGCGGTCGGATCCAGCACCCAGGGCCGGGCATCCTGCACGGCGGCGGCGACGGTCGCCGGGATGCCGTCCATCGCGTCGGTGCTGAGAGTGCCCAGGTTGATCACGAGCGCATCGGCCAGCGTCGTGAGGGCAGGGGCCTCCTGGAGGGTCTCGGTCATCATCGGGCGGGCGCCTGCGGCGAGCAGTCCATCGGCGACGAACCCCATGGAGACCGTTGCGGTGAGGCAGTGCACCAGCGGCTGGCGCCGGCGGACGGCATCGAGCACGTGGGCCACCGGGGCGAGGTCCGGGTCCGTCGGGCTCATCGTGCTCCCTCCGTCGTCTGCATCGGCCCGCGCTCGCGGACCCCGTCGGCAACGGTGTCGATGTCCGCGTCGGTGTCCCGTGAGGAGAGTCGGGGCCCGAGCGCGGCGCCGAGCACGAGGAGCCCGCCGCCCAGGCCGATCAGAGCCATCACCGACCCGTTGCGCCCGAGCGGCGCCTCGAGCCACGGCAGATAGAAGGGGTAGAGCGCGGGAAGGACGAGGGAGAGGCTGTAGCCCATGCCGTAGCCGGTCGAGCGCACCTCGGTCGGGAACCGTTCGGAGAGATATGCCGAGACCGGGCCGTAGGCGGAGACGGTGATGACCTGCAGGACGGCCGCGAGCACTGCCGCACGACCGAAGGACTGCGAGGTGACCGCGAGCCACCACACGAGCGGACCGAGCACCGCAGCGACCAGTCCCCAGGCGATGAACAGCGTGCGCCGACCGGTCCGGGTCGACAGGTGACCGGCGAGCGCCATCACGACCGCTTGGACGATGGAGGCGATCCCGATCGCCATCGAGACGCCGGTCGCGGACAGTCCGGTGTCGGTCCCCAGGCGGCCGGTCAGCAGCAGCACCGTCGTGTTGGTGAGCAGCCAGAGTCCCGTCATGAGGAGGAAGACCTGCCAGAACGTCGAGGCCCAGCGGCCGGCGAGCAGGTCCCTCATGCCCGCTCGCGGACGCGCCGACGTGGTCCGGTCCCGTCGGTGGAAGACCGGGGCGTCGCTCACCTGGCGGCTGTAGTAGATCAGCATGCCGATCGAGGCCAGGGCTCCGAGCACGAAGAGCAGCCTCCAGCCCCACGCCGAGTAGACATCCGGGCCCAGCATCATCAGCAGCATCGCCACCGAGAAGGCGATGCTCGCCTGCGCCCACGGTGCCATCGAGAGGATCAGCCCGCTCATGAGGCCGCGCCGCCGAGGCCGGGACCACTCCATGGCGAGCGGGATGGCAGCCGAGTACTCCCCCGCCACGAAGATCCCGCCGAGGAACCTCAGCGCGAGGATCAGGGCAATCGTCCCCGCACCGAGGATCTCGTGGGTGGGCGTCACGGCGATCGCCAGCGCGCAGGCCGCGGTGCCGGCGATCGCGACCCGGGTGGTGCGGGTGCGCCCGAGACGATCCGAGATGCGCCCGAACACGATTCCGCCGACGGGCCGCCCGAACAGCATCGCGACGACGATCAGGGATCCCGTCGAGGCCGCCGCCGCAGGCCCCGCGAGCACCACCATCGCCGGGGCCAGTGCGGTCAGCGGCAGGAAGACGTGGATGTTGTCCACCCAGTTGCCCACGACACCGGCACGCAGGGCGGCCCGGCCGGCCGGAGGGAGGCTCTCCTCGGTGGTCGCGATCGGGGAGCCCGGCAGCATGTGGGTCCCCCTCACAGCGCCTCCTCCAGGACCTTCTCGCGCTGTTCTGCCGGAACCGGCGCCGCCAGGCGCAGCGCCTGGTCGAAGAACTCCAGCTCGTGCCGGCTGGCGCGGAGATAGGCACGGACCGCCGCGGAGCGCGCCGCCGGGGAGGCGGCGTCGAGCTCCCGCTCGACCTGTTCCAGTGCTCCCTGCGTGGCGAGGACGAAGCCCGGGTCGCGATAGGTCTCGAGCCAGTCCGCATAGGGGTGATCGCGGGGACGGAGGGCAGCGTTGCCCCCGTCTGCGCATACAGCCAGTAACAGGGCAGCACGGCGGCGGCTCCGACTGCACGCTCCTCGCCGAGCACGGTGGCCAGCAGAAAATCGGTGTAGGCGCTGGTCACCGGGGAGATCCCGATGTCCTCCTGCACGCCGAGCCGGTCACGGTGCAGCGCAGACTCGACAGTGAGGCAGCTGCTCGCCCCGCGGGCCCAGAACACCTGGGCCACGACATCGGTCGAGGCGGCCGAGAGCGCCGCGAGCGCACGAGAGTAGCGACGCAGGTACAGGGAGTCCTGGGCGAGGTAGAACGCGAAAGCGTTCGGGGGCAGACTGCCGTCGACCAGCTGACGGATGAGGTCGGACTCCGCGATGTCACGGGCGATGGGTTCCCCTGCTGCCCACAGCGCCCGCGTCCAAGGCCCGGCCGGGGTGACGGCAGGCTCCACCCGCGCCGCTGCCGGGAGTGCGGCACCGAGCGCCGCCGGGATCTGGTCCGGGGAGCCGATGACGGGTGGGACGGTTCTCGGCACGAGCCAGGGGGTGGAATCCCCTGCGGCCTGCAGACGGCGGGCGCGGTGGGAATGGTCCACCGGACCGTGGCCGTTCCCGACCCGCAGCGCCTCCCCGTGGGAGATGGCCTCATGCAGCCACTGGGTGGACCAGGCGAGCGCCTCCTGCGGCGACTCGCCTCCGCCCAATCGGGTGGCGAGCGCCGAAGCGAGGGAGCATCCGGTGCCGTGGGTGCTGGTCGAGCTCACACGCATCGAGGGGACCGGGAGGCAGGTGCCGTCGGGGTCCACCCAGGTGTTCGTCACCGTCGCGGAGTCCAGATGTCCGGTCTTCACCACGACGGCGACACCCGTCCGTGCGGCCCATCCTCGGGCCTGGTCGAGGGCGGCCTGCTCGTCGCGGGCGCGCTCGCTCCCCGTCAGGCGCGCGAGCTCCTCGATGTTCGGGGTCACGACGGTGGCGCGCGAGCAGAAGGTGATCATGGCCTGCTCTGCGTCCGGCTCCAGCAGGCTGTCACCACTGGTCGCGACCATCACCGGATCGACGACGAGGATCTGCGGGGGATGCTCGTCGAGCCACTCGGAGACCGTCGCGATGAGCGCGGCGGTGCCGAGCATGCCGGTCTTGACCGCATCGATCACCACATCGTCGCTGACCGCGCGGAGCTGCTGGTCCAGGAACGGGGCCGGCGGGACGTGGATGTCCCGCACGCCGCGGGTGTTCTGGGCGACGAGCGCGGTGACCACGCTCATGCCGTAACCGCCTGCTGCGGTGATGGATTTGAGATCCGCAGCGGTGCCGGCTCCCCCGGAGGGGTCCGTGCCGGCGATCGACAGCACACGGGGAATTCGGGCAGGGTACGACGGAGCCATGGAGGACATCCCTTCGCTAGTACGAACTAGAGCAGGTTCCACGGGTGTGATCTCAGCGTCGTATGACGCACCCCGTGTCCGCGGCCGAGTATAGGCACAGATCTCGGGGCAGCCCTCACCTCTCCGTCGAAGCCCTGCTCAGCCCATCGCCTCCCGGGCGGCCTGCTGCGCCTCCGGGAGCGCTTCGGCGGCGGTCGCTTCGCCACGGAAGATCTTCGCGATGCCCTGCAGTGCCGTGCCGGTGGCGATCGCCGAACGATCCCCCGTCTCGGGGTGCGCCGCGGACTCGGGCACCTCGATCACCGAGACGTCCACCCCGGCCTCCGCCCAGCTCTCCTCCCAGGCGCCGCGCAGATCGCGATGGGCGGGGATGCCCAGACGGTTCTCCGCGAGCGTGCGCTGACCCTCCGCGCCACCGAGCCAGGTCAGCAGCTCGGCGATCGCCGCGGACCGCTCGTCCTCCTTCGCCTCGACGCCGACGGCGGCGATCGCATGGACCAGCGGGCGGGGACCCTGGGAGCCCGCGACGACGGGATGGACGCCCCAGTCGAAGCTGCCACCGATCTCCTCGGCCACGGTGTGCAGATCGTACGTGCCCGTCTGCAGCAGGCCGAGCTTGCCCTGGAGGAACAGGTTCCGGCACAGCATCGGATCCGCCGTGGTCTCTGCCCCTGCCGGGCCGAGGTGCGAGGAGGCGAGATCGGCGAGGTACTGCACCGCAGCGATGCCTGCGTCGGAGGCGAAGGACATCGTCCCCTCCTCGTCCTGCCAGGTACCACCCTGCGCAGCGATGAAGGGTCCCAGCACTGCGGTGCGGTCGGGATGCGCACTGAACCCGAACGTCGCCCGGGTAGCGGGGTCGAAGCCCTCGTCACCGGGGTGGAGCCCTGCCCCGTCGACGGTGACGGCGCGGGAGAGGTCGCGCAGCGGATCCGTCGGCGCGCCGGGGTCGAAGCTCAGCGCGGTCGCGTCGCCCTCGGCCGCCGCGACCAGGCCCTCATGCGCCACCAGGATGCTCTGCTCCCAGAGCTGAGGGACGCCCCACAGCCCGTCCTCGAGCCGGTAGAGATCGGTGGCGACGCTCTCCCATCGAGACGAGCTGTCGCCGACGAGCTCGCCGATCTCGAGCAGCTGCCCGCTGGCATGCACCTGCGCGAGGTTCGCCGTGTTCATCCACAGCACGTCAGGCAGGTTCTCCTCCGCCACGTCCAAGGGCAGCTGGGTCCAGTAGTCATCCCAGCCGAGCACCTCGACCGCGACCTCGATCCCGGTGGCGGCGGTGAACTCCGCGAGGGATTCCTCGTAGGCCACCGCCGCGGCCTCGCTCCACACCCGCATCCGCAGCGTGTCGCCGTCCTCGAGCTCGACGGACGGATCCGAGGAGCAGCCGCTGAGCGCTCCGACCCCGGCCAGGCCCATCGCAGCGGTGGAGAGCAGGAGCTGGCGGCGGGTCGGCACGGGGTCGGAGCCTTTCGTCGGAGGTGCGGTGGCCCGCTCAGGCGGTGGTGACCAGCCCGAGCTCGGCGCGGGAGGCCAGCACCGGGTGCTGCGGGGTGACCCGCACGGTGTAGCCCACCTCGCCGGGAGCGGCGAGCGCGAACCGTGCGGCCCAGCGGCCGTCGTCCGCGCGCTGCAGAGGGATCAGCTGAGGATCGATGATCTCATCCTCCGCGCTGATCTCGCCGAGGGCCGCCTCGATCAGCACATCCGTGTCGCGCAGACCACCCAGCTCGACGTCCGCCACCAGGGTGACCTCGGCGCCGGTGGAGACCGTCGGTCCGTCGACGCCCTCGAGCGTCACACCGCTCACGGCGACCTTCGACCAGGCCTGCTGCACTGCGGCCTTCCATTCGGTGAACTCCCCGGCCAGCGCCGGATCCGCGGTGAAGGCGGAGGCAGCACGGGCAGCGGGCAGATACAGATCGGTGACATAGTCACGCACCATGCGGGCAGCCACGATCTGCGGCGCGACCTTGACGAGCGAGGAGCGGACCTTGGTCATCCAGCCTCGCTGCATGCCGCGCGCGTCACGCTCGTAGTACAGCGGGACGATCGACTGCTCGAGGATCTCGTAAAGGGCATCGGCCTCGATCCGGTTGCGCTCGGACTGGTCGGCGACCTCGGCGGTGGGGATGGTCCAGCCCGCCTCGTCGTCCTTCATCTCGTCCCACCAGCCGTCGGACACCGAGAAGGTGAGCCCGCCGTTGAGGACGGCCTTCATGCCCGAGGTGCCGGACGCCTCCTCCGGTCGAACCGGGTTGTTCAGCCACACGTCCGAGCCGGCGATCAGCACGGAGGCCATGCGGATGTCGTAGTCGGGAAGGAAGGCGATGCGGTGGCGCACGCCGTGGTCGTCGGCGAACTGCACCAGCTCCTGGAGGAACTCCTTGCCGGGGCGGTCGGCCGGGTGCGACTTGCCGGCGACGATGATCTGGACCGGGCGCTCCTCGTCCAGCAGGATCTTCTTGAGGCGCTCGGGGTCCGAGAGCATCAGGGTCAGGCGCTTGTAGGTCGAGACGCGGCGGGCGAAGCCGATGGTCAGGGCGTTCGGATCCAGGATGTGCTCGGTCCAGGCGAGCTCTGCCTCGTCGGCGCCGCGGCGCAGCCACGACTCCTTGACGTGCTGCCGTGCCATCGTCACGAGGTCCGCACGCAGCGCGTTGCGGGTCTCGGTGAGCTCATGGTCGGTGAGGGTCGCCAGGGCGCTCCAGTCGCTGAGCGAGGAGATGTCGACGTCCCCGAGGGCCTTCTTGTACAGATCATCCATGTGCGCCGAGGTCCAGGTGCGGCGGTGCACGCCGTTGGTGACCGAGCCGATCGGCACCTCGGGCACGTCGAAGCCCGGGTAGAGGTCCTGGAACATGCTGCGGGAGACCGCACCGTGGAGCTTCGCGACGCCGTTGGCGCGCTGGGCGATGCGGAAGCCGAGCTGGGCCATGTTGAACACGTCCCCGCCCTCCTCGATCCCGAGCGCGAGGGCGGCCTCGACGGGCAGTGCAGGGATCAGGCGGGCGATGCCGGACTGATCGGCGTCGAGATAGCTGCGCAGCTGAGCGGCGTCGAAGCGGTCGATGCCGGCGGGCACCGGGGTGTGGGTGGTGAACACGGTGCCCGCGCGCACCTCGGAGACGGCTTCGGAGAAGCTGGCGCCGGCCTCGATCCTGCGGCCCACGCGCTCGAGCCCGGAGAAGCCGGCATGGCCCTCGTTGAGGTGGAAGACGGTGGGTGCCGGAGCTCCGGTCACCTGGGCGTATGCCTCGACCGCGCGGACGCCGCCGATCCCCAGCACGATCTCCTGGACGATGCGGTGCTCGTGATCGCCGCCGTAGAGACGGTCGGTGATCTGGCGTGCGTCCTCGTCGTTGGTCTCGACGTTGGTGTCCAGCAGGAGCAGCGGGACCCGGCCCACCTGCGCCTTCCAGACGGCGATGGCGATCTCGCGCCCGCCCGGCATCTTCACCGACACGGTCAGCTGCTCGCCGGCAGCGGTGAGCACGGGATCGATGGGCAGCTGCTCGGGATCGTTGTGGCGGTAGTTCTCCTGCTGCCAGCCGCTGGGGTCCAGCGACTGGGAGAAGTAGCCCCACTGGTACAGCAGGCCGATGGCCACCAGCGGCACCCCGAGGTCCGAGGCGGACTTCAGGTGGTCACCGGCGAGGATGCCGAGACCGCCGGAATAGATCGGAAGGGTCGGGGTGATCCCGAACTCCATGGAGAAGTAGGCGATCGAGGAGCCGTCGCCATTGCCCTGTGCACCAGGGACGGTGCGCTGGAACCAGCGGCCGGAGCCGAGGTAGGTGCGCAGGTCACCTGCTTCGGAACGCATCTGCGCAAGGAACGTCTCATCGCGGGCCGCCTCGGCCAGACGTCCCGCCGGAACCCGGGAGAGCATGGCGATGGGGTTCTCGCCGCTCGCGGCGAACACACGGGGGTCGAGGGAGCGGAACAGGTCGACGGTCTGCCGACGCCAGGTCCAGCGCAGGTTCATCGCGAGATCGCGCAGTGGCGCGAGGACATCCGGGAGGTCGGAGGAGACCGTGATCGTGGAGAGGGGCTTCATGGCTCCACGGTACCCGAGGAAGCTGAAGATTCTTGCACCGTTCTTGCGAGATAGACGACGATATTCCGCCCACCATTCTCCTCCGTGCCACCAGGGGAGACGTAGATCTGTCGGATCCTCCGACACATACCGCGCCCGTGACATGCAACCTTCTTGCAAGATCTTTCCTGTCGGTGGGACTGCCCATCTCCCGTCGACAGCAGCTTTTCCGCCGCTCCTGCATCACCGCCTGCGACAATGGTGCGGCGCCGTGGGGGACGGTGCCCCACGACGAGAGCAGAACGCACGGAGGCGCCCGATGGGGAGCGACATACGGACCGGGGAGATGCCCGCGATCCCGGAGGACACGGTCGATCTCGGCGAGCGCCTCGACCCGACCAGGACGCTGCTGCGTCGAGCCTCGAGCGCGGATCAGCGTGCCGCTGCCGCGCTGGTGGATGTGCTCGGTCCTCGCATCCACGGTCTTGCGGTGCATGTGACGGGCTCCTCGGCACGGGCGGAGAAGCTCGCCGTGACGGTGCTGCGCTCCTGCCTCCGGGATGCCGGCGATCTCGCCACGAGCGGGCTGCCGGGTGAGGCCGCGGTGCTGGATCGGGCTCGACGGGCCGCGGTGGCCACCGCGCCGAGCGGCGATGTGCGCTCGCTGGTCGCACCTGATCTGGTCAACGATCGCACCCGTGATCGGCGCGAGGTGGAGGTGCTGCGGGTGCTGCTGGAGCTGCCGCCTGCGCATCGCGCTCTGGTCGAGTCCGCAGCCCAGGGCCGGTTCTCCTACTCGGGGCACGTTCGTCCGCAGAATGCCGTGGTCCTCTCCCAGGCGCTCGACCGGCTGGTCCCGTTCGGCGGCCCGCTCGATGTGGAGACCCGGGCGCTGGCGGCTCTCGATGCCCTCGCCCTGGCCGACGAAGGAGAGCGGCTGCGGCTGCGGGAGCTGACCCGGTCTCCGGAGACGGCAGGGATCCACCGTCATGCGATCGAGGCCGCGGCACGCCTGGCACTGCTGACCGCGGTCCCGCCCTCGCGCGATCTGCGCCCGGCCGTGCTCGAGGGCTTCGGTGCCCTGCAGCCCGATCGTCCCCGCGCCCCTCTGCGCCCCGCCCGGCCAGCTGGTCCCGCAGAGCCCGAGCCCAACTACCGCGGCGACTATGCCACCCCGGTGCTCGGGACCGATTCCCAGCGCCGGATGGTCGGCCCGCCGGCGATGGCGGGCGGGCGTCTCTCGAGCGCCGCGGAGCCGTCGGCCAGCTCACCGATGACTCCGATGGCCCCGGGCAGCGAGGCAGCCCCGCCGACGGACGCTCCGGGAGGCTCCCGGTCCCCCGCCTTCTCCTTCCGCGCCACGGATGAGAAGCAGCGCTCGCGTCGCGGCCGCCGACGCGAGAAGCGGCGCGCCAGGCAGGAGCGCCGCGGCATCCCGTGGTTCTCCCGCACCATCGCAGCACTGGCCCTGGTCGCGGCACTCGTGCTCGGCGTCCTGCTGTCGGATGCCCACGATCAGCTCGAGGAGTCCGAGCGTCTCGCCTCGGCCTGGGCGGGTCACACCATGACCACCGGCGCTCAGCTGGTCCCCGGAGTCAGCGACAACGGGACCTGGCAGGCGGTGATCACCGAGGAGGGCATCTCGCTGCGTGCCGAGGGAGTGACGGGCTGGGAGGGCGAGGTCCTCGAGCTCTGGGGAGAGACCGAGGGGGTGCAGCGCAGCCTGGGGGTCCTCGATCTCGCAGACGACGGCTCCATAGAGTTCACGACCGCGGAGAGCGACGAACGTCTCTTCGTCACCCGCGAGATGCCCCCGGGGAACGAGTCCGGCACCCCGTCGGAGCGCATGGTGGCGAGCCTGGACCCCGCCGTGTCCGGGATCTGAGGCACCGGCTCCGTCCGGAAGCGACCCGCCTGAGCATGACGCCGCCCCGCTCGCGATGGCGAACGGGGCGGCTGTGGGGCATGAGCGCTCGACGGAGCGTCGGGCTCAGTCGCGGGTCAGGCGACGGTAGGTCACGCGGTGGGGACGGGCCGCGTCCTCGCCGAGGCGATCGACCTTGTTGGCCTGGTAGGACTCGAAGTTGCCCTCGAACCAGTACCAGTTCGCCGGGTTCTCCTCGGTGCCCTCATAGGCCAGGATGTGGGTCGCCACCCGGTCCAGGAACCAGCGGTCGTGGGAGACGACCACAGCACAGCCGGGGAACTCCAGCAGCGCGTTCTCGAGCGAGCCGAGGGTCTGCACGTCCAGGTCGTTGGTGGGCTCATCGAGCAGCAGCACGTTGCCGCCCTGCTTGAGGGTCAGCGCCAGGTTCAGGCGGTTGCGCTCACCGCCGGAGAGGATCCCGGCCTTCTTCTGCTGGTCCGGGCCCTTGAAGCCGAACTGGCTGACGTAGGCGCGGGAGGGGATCTCGACCTTGCCGACCTGGATGTAGTCCAGCCCGTCGGAGACGACCTCCCAGAGATTCTTCTCCGGGTCGATGTTCTCGCGATTCTGGTCGACATAGCTGATCTTGACGGACTTGCCGATCTTCAGCTCCCCGTCATCCAGCGGCTCGAGGCCCACCATGGTCTTGAAGAGCGTGGTCTTGCCGACGCCGTTGGGGCCGATGACGCCGACGATGCCGTTGGGCGGCAGGGTGAAGGAGAGCCCGTCGATGAGCACGCGCTCCCCGAAGCCCTTCTTCAGGTCCTTGGCGTCGATGACCTGGTTGCCCAGCCGCGGGCCGGGCGGGATGGTGATCTCCTCGAAGTCGAGCTTGCGGGTGCGCTCGGCCTCGGTGGCCATCTCCTCGTAGCGGGCCAGACGAGCCTTGGACTTCGCCTGGCGGCCCTTGGCGTTGGACCGCACCCACTCCAGCTCCTCCTTGAGGCGCTTGGCGAGCTTCTGGTCCTTCTTGCCCTGGACGTTGAGGCGCTCTTCCTTCTTCTCCAGGTAGGTGGAGTAGTTGCCCTCATAGGGGTAGAGGTGACCGCGGTCGACCTCGGCGATCCACTGGGCCACATGGTCCAGGAAGTACCGGTCGTGGGTGACGGCTATGACGGCGCCCTCGTACTGCTTGAGGTGCTGCTCGAGCCAGAGCACGCTCTCGGCGTCGAGGTGGTTGGTCGGCTCGTCCAGCAGCAGCAGGTCGGGCTTCTCCAGCAGCAGCTTGCACAGTGCCACGCGGCGACGCTCACCACCGGAGAGGTGGGTGACCATCTCGTCGCCGGGCGGGCAGCGCAGGGCATCCATCGCCTGCTCGAGCTGGGAGTCGAGGTCCCAGCCGTTGGCAGCGTCGATGTCGGTCTGGAGCTTGCCCATCTCCTCCATCAGCGCGTCGAAGTCGGCGTCGGGCTCTGCCATCTCCTCGCCGATGGCGTTGAAGCGCTGGACCTTCTGGAACAGCACACCCATGCCTTCCTGGACGTTCTCCAGGACGGTCTTGGACTCGTCCAGCGGCGGCTCCTGCAGCAGGATGCCGACGCTGTAGCCCGGGGAGAGCTTCGCCTCGCCGTTGCTGGGCGTGTCGAGCCCGGCCATGATCTTGAGGATCGTGGACTTGCCGGCGCCGTTGGGGCCGACCATGCCGATCTTCGCGCCAGGGTAGAAGCTCATGGAGACGTCATCGAGGATGACCTTCTCGCCGACTGCCTTTCGGGCCTTGTACATGGAGTAGATGAATTCAGCCAACTGGGGTTCCTGTTCGGAGAGGGGTTCTGGGGATTCTCACCGGCGCGCCGCGGAGCGGTGCCGCACGGGATGTGTCGCAGGCCCGACTCTACCTGCTGCCGGAGCTCTGGCCCCCGGTGGCGGGGCCGAGATAGACGCGTGCCACCCTCATCGCCCTTCTGGCGCCGGATCGCTCCCGCGCCCGGATCGCTCCCGCGCGAGAGGGGAGAGTGTGCTCAGTGGAGTCTCAGTCCAGCGGGACACCGCGCTCGGCGAGCACGCGGCGCGCCATCGCCGCCCCGTGCTCGATCCCCTCGGGTCGTGCGTCGCCGTTGCGCGGCCAGAGGTGGGCGTCGATGCCGCGCGCCTTCGCGGCGTCCACGTTCTCCTGACGGTCATCGAAGTAGATGACGGCCGAGGGGATGGACACTCCCCCGGTCTCGTGGGCGAGAACGTCCAGCAGCACCTCGTAGAGCTCGCGGTCCGGCTTGACCGCCCGCTCCTCGCCGGAGACCACGGCGAGGGTGAACGCCTCGAACCAGTCCGCGCGGCGCACCTCCTCCGCGAAGGACACCGAGGCGTTGGACAGCAGGGCCAGGCGCACCTCGTTGCGGGCGAGATCGTGGATCAGCGACCTCGCCTCGGGATCCATCCGCAGGAAGTAGCGGTTGTCCGCCTTCTGCAGCTCTGCGACCTCCTCCTCGGAGAGCTCCTCCACCCCGACGGAGGCGGCCACTGCTCCCCAGTACTCGGCGACGGTCGTGTCCCCGCGGTCGTAGGCATCGCGTTCACGCCACAGCGCCTCCTCGAGAGCCGTCTGCTCGCCGCCGAGCAGCTCATGCAGATCCGCCACCGGGTCGTGCCCGGCGCTCAGCACGCCCCCGTAGTCGAAGACCACGGTGGGCTTCGGCGGAGTGCGGCGGCGATTGCGCTTGCTCATTCGTTGTTCACGTCCTCACAGGTGGGCAGGCCTTCGGCGCTGCCGTTCTCGGCAATGGTCTCGGTGGCGCTGAGCGCGTCCTCGAAGTCGGTCACGGCGACGACCTCGAGTCCGTCGGGTTCGAAGCCGACGACCTCGTCGCAGTTTGCGCTGGGCGCGAGGAAGAACTCGGCGTCGGACTCCTCGGCACCCACCATCTTCTGGCGGATCCCACCGATGGGGCCGACGGTGCCGTCCACGGCGATGGTCCCGGTGCCGGCGATCTGGTGACCGCCGGTCAGAGCGCCGGGGGTGAGTTCGTCATAGACGGACAGCGAGAAGATCATCCCGGCGCTGGGTCCGCCGATGTCTCCGACCCCGATCCGGACGTCCATCGGGAACTCATAGCCGGCGGTCAGCACCACCCCCATCCGGGGCGCTCCCTCGGCCATCTCCGAGGGGACCTCGAGGTCCAGCTCCTCACCGCCGCGACGCACCCGCATCGAGACCGTCTCCCCCTCCGGTGTGGCCCGGATCAGCTCGCGGTAGCCCTCGAGGGAGCTCGCGGTCTCTCCGCCGACGGCGACGATCACGTCCCCACCCTCCAAGGTGCCGTCGGCCGGCGCCCCCTCCTCGACCCCCGCGATCATCACCACGGACTCGTAGTCGAGGCCGAGCTCGTCCAGCGCCACGGCGACCGCACCCTGCTGGGAGGTGCTCATGGCGGCGGTGTTGTTCAGCGCGGTCTGCTCGCGGGTCTGGCCCTCCGGGAACACCGCCTCCTTGGGCAGCACCATCTTGGAGCGGTCGAACCAGGCGGCGACGACCTCCACCGGGGTCACCCGGTATCCCGGCCCGCCGTCGACGGAGACCGTGGTCATCATCAGCGCGCCATCGGTCGGATGGGTCTGGGCACCGTCGATGACCAGGATCTCCTCACCGTCCCACTCGCCGAGCACGTCGATCGCAGGCCCCGGACGCTCGATGACATAGGGCACCGGCAGGAAGGAGCCGACCAGGATCATCACGCACAGCAGCAGCAGCGAGACCACAGCCAGCACCGGACGTGCGAGCTGCGCGTCATCGATGGACCGGGCGAGCAGCTTCTGCGCCCGGCGGGCGGGCGAGGGGTCAGTGGGGTCTTCTGTCACCCCGACATTGTGCCCCACCCTCCGTATTCTCCTGGCGGGGTGCTGAACACGTCCGGCGAGGCGCTCAGCGACGATCAGGCGCGGTCGGTACGCTGGGCCTCCACGCACAGCTGGAGGTGGCCATGAGTGATTCCCCGATCCCGGGTGGACCCGGTGATATGGACGAGGAGGCGCTGAAGCGCTTCCTGAAAGAGACGTTCGGAGACGCCCTGCCCGAGGGCGCCCTGGACGGGTTGGACCTCTCCGCGCTCGCGCAGCAGGCCCATCTCCCCCAGGATCCCGCGCAGCTGCGGGCGGCCGCCGCCCAGATGCAGCACATGTTCGCCGCGCAGGGCGATGACCCTGTGAACTGGCAGATGGCGGAGGACATCGCACGGCGCACCGCCGCCGGGCAGGCCGGGATCCCCGGTACCGAGGAGCTTGCGGGGACACCTGGCGATCCCACGCCCGGCGACGCCGCGATCGCGGAGCTGCGCCAGGCCGCGCAGGTGGCGCGGCTGTGGCTGGACCCGGTGATTGCGATCGACGTTCCCACTGCGGAGCTCGGCGTCTACAGCCGCGGCACCTGGCTGCATCGCACCCTGCCGCACTGGAAGCCCATCGTCGAGCCGGTCGCGAAGTACATGGCCGGCGCGATCGGCGAGGCCATCGCCGCCCAGATGGGGCAGATGGGCGATATGGGTGCCGGGATGCAGATGCCCGGCGGTGATCCGGCCGCGATGATGGAACGGATCGGCGGGACCATGTTCGGGGTCCAGTTCGGCCACGCGATCGGTGCCCTGGCCCGCGAGGCGGCCGGCACCACGGATCTCGGCATGCCGCTGGGCCGGGACGGGGAGCCCGCGCTGGTCGCCGCGAACGTCGAGGATCTGATCTCCGCGCACTCCCTGGATCCTGCGGCCGCACGCATCTTCCTCGCCGCTCGCGAGATCGCGCACACCGCACTGTTCAGCGCCGCGCCCTGGCTGGGCAAGGCGCTCTTCTCCGCGATCGAGGACTACTCCCGCGGCATCACCCTGGACCTCGATGCGCTCGATGAGATGGTCCGGGATCTGGATCTCTCCGACCCGGCCGCGATGCAGGCTCGGCGCCCTGAGGAGATGTTCGTCTTCACCCGCCGCGCCTCGCAGGAGCGGGCGCTCGAGGAGCTGGCCACCACTCTGGCCCTGATCGAGGCCTGGGTGGACCATGTGACCACCAAGGCCCTCGAGGGCAAGCTGCCCGATCTCGAGGCCATGCGGGAGGTGCTGCGGCGACGTCGCGCCGCTGGCGGACCCGCCGAGCAGATGCTCTCGAAGACCGTCGGCATCGAGCTGCGGCCTCGCCGGGTGCGCGAAGCGCTCTCCTGGTGGGACAGCGTGCTGGCCACCGAGGGCGAGCCGGGGCGCGAGGCGAAGTGGGACCATCCCGATCTGCTGCCGACCGCCGAGGTGCTCTCCGGCCGCCCGCAGGCTCCGCAGCAGCCCACCTCCGACGCGGAGGCCGAGGGGCTCGCACAGGTCACGATCCCGGAGGACTTCGACGCCGAGCTGGCGAAGCTGCTCTCCGGTGATGGCCAGGAGCAGGCGCCCCGCGAGGATGAGCAGGGCGGACTGCGCGGGTCAGGGTCTGACGGGCCGGAGGGTCCTGCTGATCCCCAGAATCCCGCCGACCCCGGAGGAGACGACGACACCCCCGATGCCGATGGGCGCTGATCTCCCCGAAGCTGCTCCCCCCAGCGCTGTCGGCTCCGTCGACTCCTCCCGAGCGCTCGCTGAACTGGAGCGGGCCCGATCCGCGATCCATGGGCCCGCTCTTGCCGATCATTACCTCGCGCTGCTGCGGGACAATCCCCGTGCGCTGTACCGGGACGGCGGGCCGCGGCATCTCACCGCGAGCGCGATCGTCATCGACGGCCCCGCCGAGCAGGTGGCACTGGTGTGGCACCTCAAGGGGCGCTTCTGGGTGCAGCCGGGCGGTCACCTCGAGGACGACGAGACCAGCCTGGAGACGGCCGCACGCCGAGAAGTCTCCGAGGAGATCGGGATCGATGACCTCGAGACCGTCGGGCAGGGCCCAGCGGTGCTGAACCGCCATGGCCTCGATGCGGCGTTCGGGGCGTGCCGCGAGCACTGGGACGTGCAGTACCTGTTCCGGGCCCCGGCCCCTGCCTCCGAGCTCCCGCTCACGGTGAGCGAGGAATCCGGCGATGTGCGGTGGGTGCCGTGGCCGCTGCTCGGTGCCGGCCCGGCGCGCGACTCCTCTGCCCTGCCTGAGGGCACCGTGCCCGATCTGGCCGAGAACCTCGCGCGATTGGCGCCCTATCTCGCGCGCTGGAGCGACTGAGCGGTCGCCGAACCCTCGTCGGCGGCGCTGTCATCACCATCCCCGCCGTGGTCATTCACCATCGCCGCCGTGGTCAACGCCATCACTGTCCTCGACGTCGCCGTCGTCTTCGCCCTCCTGCGGGAGGTTCTTCGCCCAGGAGACCCCGTCGAGGAATCCCTGCGCCTTCTGCGCCTGCGGATAGTTGGCCATCAGCGCTTTGAACTCCGGCCCGTGGCCCGGCACCAGCAGATGGGTCAGCTCGTGCATCATCACTGAGCGCACCACATAGTCGGGCATCCCCTGCAGGTGATGGGAGAGCCGGATGGTGCCCTCGGACGGCGTGCACGACCCCCATCGATGGTTCTGCCGAGTGGACCAGGTCACGGAACTGGGATGCGCGCGCCCTCCGAGATAGGCCTCACTGACCTCTCGCGCCATCGCGAGCAGCGAGATGTCGCTGCGGCGCATCGGCGCCCGCCGGGCCTCCTTGTCGACCAGCTGGTCGACCATCTTCGTGACCCACTGGCGTTCCTGTCGCGCGCTGAACATCGCCGGGATCGCGATCACCAGATCGCCCTCACGACGGGTGATGGAGACGGTGCGCTTCCGGCGCGCGCTGCGACGCACCAGCACCCGCTCCCCGCGGGGACCGGCGACATGCTCATGGAGGACGAGATCACTCATGGATCACAGCCTGGCACGACTTCGGGGCAAGAAATATTCATCCACAGCTGTGCACTGCAGAAGTGCCGGTCAGAACGTTGCAGCCAGGGAGTTCGACGGTTCCTCCACAAGCTCGACACTGCGATGGACATTCTGTCCACAGTGGAGGAAGGGTTGTCCACAATTGGTCCCCGTCCGCTCTTTGACCGACCCGGTCTGCAGGCGCTAAGTTCTCCAGCACGTGGGACCCCGGGATAACTAGTAGGACGCACACGGGGAAGGTGCGCGTGGTACTGAGCGCCCCCGAGGTCCCACGGCCCTCCCAGGCTTCATGCTGCCTCGGGGCCTCCGATGTCGGCTCGTTGCGCGCACTTCCTCGGCTCTCTCCAGAGCCCCCTTGACCCGAAGCGCGCGACGGGCCGCCCCGATCGGGCCACATCCCACAGCCTCCTGATTCGTGCACGACCATCCCGCACCACTACAGTGGAGCGGTCCCGGCTTCGTGGCGAGAGCAGCGCATCCGGGAATGTTCATCATCGACAAGCAACGAGGAGCGGATATGGCCGACGAGACCTATGCCGGAGAGTTCTACTGCGTCAAGTGCCGCGAGAAGCGAGAGGCCGAGGGCAACGTCGTCGTCTCCAACGGTCGCCGCATGGCCAAGGCCGTGTGCCCGGTGTGCAGCACCAAGCTGAACCGAATCCTCGGCAAGGCCTGACGTACCCCGTGATCGACGTGCTGCGTGGGACGAGCGGCGGGAGCTCAGGCAGGGCGCGCCCCACCTGATCGACGTACCGAGTCCTGCAGCATCGAAGAAGGCCCTGAACCACACGGTTCGGGGCCTTCTTCGATGCTGGGTGCGCGAGCTCCACACCGAGATCGACGTTCGGTGCAGCTTCCGTGACGGAAGCTGTACCGAACGTCGATCTCGTGGACTTCGGAGCCGACCTGGCGGACGTCGGCGCCGGCGCGGCGCGGGCCGCTCATGCGGCGTCCTGCTCCCGGTTCTTCCGGGGCCGGCCACGGCCGCGCTTGACGGCGATGATGTTGCCGCCGTCGAAGATCGCGCCGCCCCAGACACCCCAGGGCTCTGCCCGCTCGAGAGCACCTTGGCGGCACTCCTCGATGAGCGGGCAGCCCGCGCACAGGGCCTTGGCCTGTTCGAGGTCGGCGGGCCGCTCTGCGAAGAAGAGGTCGGCGGCGTCCGTGTCATGGCACGGCAGCATGGTCGCGGAGTCATCCGCGGGGTTCAGGAAAGTGGTCAGAAGTGTAGTCATCGTCTCGCTGCTTAGAAGTCCGTCGGGAAGGACGTGCCCGGTGGGGGCGAGGGTGCGGCGGCGGTGCCGCACCGGCAGCGAGGAAAGGCCTCGTCAGCTCAGGCTGGGCACCGCGGGGGCATTGCCCCGTTCGCGCTGCAGAAGGGAGGGCGCGCCCGTGGGGCGCAGTCCTGCTCCTGCAATGTTCCAAGTGCTGTTCACAGAGGCCACCCCCTTTCGTAAGCGCGCGTCCCGGTGTCCCGGACCACGACGTGGACGATTGACATGGATGACTCTACACCTCACGCCAGAATCGCAAAAGTATTTTTTGACCTGCAGTTTCAGTCTTTCTCGGTGGGTGCTCCGAGCAGGTCGAGCAGATCCTCGCCGAAGCTCGCGACCTTCCCGGGCCCGATCCCGGGAACGGCCAGCAGCTCCTGCTCGGTGCGCGGGGCCCGCTCGGCGAGCGCCTCGAGGGCGGCGTCGGTGAGGATCGCGTAGGGCGGGGCGCCACGGCGCTGGGCCTGGTCCCGACGCCAGCCGCGCAGTGCGGTGAGCAGCCCTTCCCCGCCGGGCGAGGGGCAGCCGTCATGTCGCCCGCGCCGCTGCTCCTTCGGGGTCACGAGACCCTGACCGCAGACCCGGCATTCCGCATAGACGGTGGCGGTGCGGCGCCCGGTGCGGCGGGCCGCGGCGCCCGGTGCGGTCTTCGGCGCGTCGGGGTGGTCCAGGACCCCGTCGAGGAAGCGCGAGGCCTTGCGTGAGCCGCGGGCTCCCGGGGTGCGCGCGGCGGACCAGCTCACGGTGAGCAGGTCACGGGCGCGAGTGAGGGCGACATAGAACAGCCGTCGCTCCTCCTCGATCTCGGCAGGGGTCTTCGCCATCGAGATCGGGAGCAGCCCATCGCTCGCGCCGACCACGAACACCACCGGCCATTCCAGGCCCTTCGCGGCGTGCACGGAGGCCAGGGTCACTCCGTCCACGACCGGCGCCGCCTGGGACTCCGCCCGCTCCTCGAGTTCGCGGACCACGTCGGCCATGGTGGTGCCCGGCCGAGCGATGATGGTGTCGGTGAGGCCCACCAGGGCGTTCAGCGAATCCCAGCGGTCGCGGATCGCGCCGGTGGTCTCCGGCGCGGTGGGTGCCCAGCCCTGCTGGGAGAGGATGTCGCGCACGGCACGCGCCGGGTCGAGCTGCTCGACCCGGGCGGCGGCACGCAGCGAGACCATGGCGCGGCGCACCTCCTGACGTGCGAAGAAGCGGTCTCCTCCGCGCACCAGATAGCCGATGCCGCGGAAGGTCAGCGCCTGTTCGAGGGCCTCGGACTGGCTGTTGGTGCGGAACAGGATCGCGACCTCGGCAGCGGGCCGCCCCTCGGCCACCAGGTCGGAGATCCGCTCGGCGATGCCATCGGCCTCGGCGGAATCGTCGGCGAAGGACTCCACGATCGGCGGCGGGCCGCTCTCGCGCTGGGAGATCAGGGTGAGGCGGGTATCGCGGGTGCGTCCCTGCGCGCCATCGAGCACGGTGTTGGCCATCCTCACGATCTCCGGGGTGGAGCGGTAGTTCCGCTCGAGCCGGATCGTGCGGGCGCGCTTGAACTCCTTGCGGAAGTCCAGCAGGTAGGAGGCGCGCGCGCCGGCGAAGGTGTAGATGGTCTGCGCGGCGTCGCCGACCACGCAGAGATCATCCGAGGTGCCCAGCCAGAGCCGCAGCAGGGCGTGCTGGAGGGCGGAGACGTCCTGGTACTCGTCGACCACGAAGTGCTTGTACTGGCTGCGCACCTCGCGGGCGACATCCGCGCGCTCGGTGAGGAAGCCGACCATGTGCAGCAGCACGTCCTCGAAGTCGATCACCCCGCGCTCCTTCTTCACCTCCTCGTACTGGGTGAGGATGCGCGAGATGGAGCGGGAGTCGAAGCCCGCGACGCCCGGCCGACGAGTCTGCAGGGCCGCCTCCGGATAGGACTCCGGGGTGAGCATCGAGACCCGTGACCACTCGACCTCGGCGACGATGTCCCGCAGCGCGGCCCGGTCCACGCTCAGGTGCAGACGCTGGCAGGCCTCACCGATGCCGGCGAACTTGTTCGCCATCAGCTCCGGCATCGGCCCACCCACCACACGCGGCCAGAAATGCCGCAGCTGTCGCAGCGCGGCGGCATGGAAGGTGCGGGCCTGCACCGCGGGGACGCCGAGGTCGCGCAGTCGCGAGCGCATCTCGGCGGCGGCCTTGGCGGTGAAGGTCACCGCGAGCACATGACGCGGGTTCAGCTGACCGGTGGCGACCCCATAGGCGATGCGGTGGGTGATCGCTCGGGTCTTTCCCGTGCCGGCGCCGGCGAGCACGCAGATCGGGCTGCCGAAGCTGCTCGCCACCTCGCGCTGCTCGGGATCCAGAGCGGCGAGCAGCGACTCGGCATCGGTGGGTGCGGAGGGATCAGCGGCGGAGGGTGCGGAATGGTCAGTCATCACCGTTCATCCTGCCAGGACCGGGTGACGCTCCGGGAGGCGCTGTGGACGGCGGCTGCCTCACACCACCTCCGGGGGCCGCCTCACCGCTCGGCGGAGCGCCCGTACCAGTCGTCGATGAGGGCGCGACCCATCGAAGCCGAACCTGGCAGAGCGATCTCCTCTGCCTCGAGCGCGGCGGCGAGCTCCTCGCGAGTGAACCAGCGGGCCTCGGCGATCTCCTCATCCTGCAGGGTGAGCTCGGTGCCTCCTGGTGCCCAGGCCCGGTAGCCGAGCATCAGCGAGCGGGGGAAGGGCCAGGGCTGGCTGCCCATGTACTCGACCTCTTCCACGGTGATCCCGACCTCTTCCGCCACCTCGCGGGCCACCGCGTTCTCGAGGCTCTCGCCGGGCTCGACGAAGCCGGCCAGCACGGAATGGAAACGGCTGGGGAAATGCGCATTGCGCGCCAGGAGCAGGCGGTCCTGTCCGTCGCGCACCGCCATGATCACGGCAGGATCGGTGCGGGGGAACTGCTCGACGCCGTCCTCGCTGCAGCGCAGCACCCAGCCGCCCATCTCCGCCACCAGCGTCGCCCCGCACTGCGGGCAGTGCCGCATGGACCGGTGCCAGAAGCCCATCGCCACGGCTGCTGCGGCGAGGTCGGCGTCATGATCGTGGAGCCGGTCGGCGACGCGTCGCAGGTCTCGCAGATCACGGCCGGGGGCGTCGAGCTCGGCGCTGGGCTCGGGGATCTCGACACCGAGCACGCGGTATCCGTCTCGCCGTCCCAGCAGCACCAGCGGCTGCAGGGTTCCGCCGCGCGGGTCCTCGGTCTCCAGCAGCGCGTGGAGCGTGCCGTCCTCCTCCTCGCGCAGGGCGACCGCCCCGGCCCTGCTGACCAGGTAGCGGGCGTCCTCGCCCGGGGAGAGGATCTCCGGGTCGCTGCGCAGCAGTGCGTCGCGGTCGGAGCCGAGGAGGGTGAGCGGGGTGCTGAGGTGCGGGCCACGGATTTTCGCCATGCTCCGAGCCTACGTGGAGCGGACACCTCGGCCGGGTACGGTGGTCAGGTGCATCGCAACTCGTATTCCCTGGCTGCCCTCTCCGCGGCGGCGGTCCCCGGGCTGATCCCGGTGAGGACCATGCCGATCGCCACCCCCGCCGAGGATCTCGACGTCGCCGGCATCGTGGGTGAGGACGGTCGACGGGTGATGATCCTCTCGCCCTCGTCGACCGCTTCGGGGATCCGTCTCGAACGTGACCTCAAGGTGGCCGATGCCCTCGCGGGCACCCCGCTGCGCGGCGTGATCCCGCCCGTGCTCGGATTCGTCAAGCTCTCCGAGGGTGGGCGCTGCGTGGTGACGGAGGCCCCTGCCGGTCGCCCCCTGATGCTCGATGCCCTGCACGAGAGCCCGGACCTCGCCCGCTCGCTGGGTCAGGTGCTGGCCCGGATCCACACCGTGCCCCGCTACGCCGCGGAGGCCGCCGGGGTCGAGTCCTTCACTCCCGAGGTGCTGCTCGCCGAGCATCGCGCACGGATCGCCACCGCCAAGGCCGGCGGGCATCTCCCGGCCGCTGTGGCCCAGCGCTGGGATGCGCTGCTCGACGACGCGGAGCTGTGGGACTTCACTCCGCAGTTCGTGCACGGGGACCTCTCGGAGGAGAGCCTGTTCATGTCCGGTCACCGAGTCAGCGCGTTGCGTGACTGGTCCTCCTCGAAAGTCGCGGATCCTGCCTCGGACCTGGCCTGGCTGATCTCTTCACTGGATCCGGAGCGGTTCGACGAGCTCTACGGCGCATACCGCGAGGAGCTGCCCACGTCGACCCATCCGCGGCTGATCGAGCGCGCTCAGGCGCTCGGCGAGTTCGCCGTCGCCGAATGGCTCGCGCACGGCCTGGAGATCCAGGACCAGGAGATCGTCGCCGACGCCCGCGGGATGATCGCCGACCTCGATGCCGATCTCGCGCAGATCGCTCGTGATGAGGCGGAGCGCGCCTACGAGGAGATGAGCTCCCGGGAGGACGGCTCGCACTGAACCGACCGTCCGGGCGGCGTCCCCGGGAGGGACCCCGCACCGAAGGCGGATCTGCCGGTGATCATAGGCCGGACCCGCGTGTTCGCTGCGCCGTCTTCCCCTCCCCCGCTCCCTCTCCGGCGAGCATCTGCGCGATCCTCTCGCGGGAGGGGTGGCGGCGCACCTCGTGGGTGACTCCGTCGGCCACGAAGTGGAAGGCGGTGCGGATCCGGGCGAGCGGCAGCCCTGTCAGCTCGTGCCAGGCCAAGCGGTAGAGCGAGAGCTGGAGCGCGCGCTCGCGCAGCTGGGCGGGGCGCGGGACCCGGCCGGTCTTCCAGTCCACGATCATCACGCCCTGGGTGCCATCGGTCCCCTCGGGGTCGGCGAAGACGGCGTCGATGATGCCCCGCACCGCGATCTCTCCGATCCGGGTGTGGACGGGCTGCTCGACCGCCAGCGGCGAGCGGTCAGCCCATTCGGAGGCGGTGAAGGCGTCCCGCAGACTGCGGTCGTCGGCTCCCGGACCCTCCTCCTGGTCCTCCGCATCCTCCAGGTCCAGCAGGTCCTCGAGGTCCAGCAGGGTCGCGCTGTCGTAGCGGGACTCGAGCCAGGCGTGGAAGGCGGTGCCGCGGGCAGCGGCCGGGGAGGGCTGGCGCGGCAGGGGGCGCAGCAGATCGATCGCCGCGGCCTGGGGGTCCCGGGCCTGGTGGACCACCTGGGAGGCCGAGAGCCGCGGCGGGGAGTGGACCAGCGGCGGGGCGGCCTGCTGCTCGAGATCCGCGACGGCGCGCCGCACCAGCTCGGCGAGCTGAGGATCCGCCGGCGCGTCGTCCGTCGCGGCGGCGTCGGTGAGCAGCGCGGCGGCGCGGGCCCGGGCACGCTCCTGCTCCCCGGGTGCCGGCGGCCACTGCGCCTGCGGCCGCTCGCTCTCCAGCGGGTTCTGCTCGGGGACCTCCTGGACGGTGCGGAAGCGCTCGGGCACCAGATCCCCCACCTCGGTGAGATAGCGCGAGCGGGGCCGGGCGGAGGCGAGGCCGCTGCGCCAGGCGGCGGAGGTCAGCAGCAGGCGGCGGCGGGCCCGGGTCACCGCGACGTACATCAGTCGACGGTCCTCCCGCAGCGACTCCTCGCCCTGCGCGAAGCGGAACTCCTCGATGAGGCCCTCGGCATCGACCTGGGTGTCCGCCTCGGCCCAGGCCAGCTCCGGGAGCGTGTCGGCGTCGCCGCGCAGGGCGGTGGGCACCGCGGCGGAGGCGAGCTTGCCCAGCCAGCCGTCGCCGGGCACCCGGGTGCGGCCCTCCTCGTCGGTCTTCGCCCGGCGCAGGTCGTAGGAGGGAACGGTGCCCTCGGTGAGCCCCGCGACCGCCACCAGATCCCATTCCAGCCCCTTGGCGGAGTGCATGGTGACGATCGTGACCGCGGACGGGTCGTGCGCGGTCTCGGGCGCGGCGGTGACGGCGAGCCCGGCCTCCTCGTCCTCGCTGATCTCGAGCAGGTCGAGATATGCGCCGAGCCCGCCACGACGGGCAGTGCGATCAAAGGCTGCGGCATGGTCGCGGAACGCTTCGAGATCGGCGAGCGCTCGGGAGTCGGGCTCGGAGGCCAGCAGCGTGAGGTCGACGTCCAGCAACCGGGTCGCGGCGGTGACCAGGTCCGGCAGCGGCAGCGGGAGCAGCCGCCGCAGCTCGCGCAGGAGCTGCTGGACCTGGAGCAGCCGGGCCCGGCCCGTGGCGGTCAGGGTGCGGCCGGCGGGGTCGGTCCAGTCCGCGAGCGGAAGGTCATCCACCGCATCGATGAGGGAGACGGTCTCGGCCTCGTCCTGCCCGCCCGGGGCCTGCCCGTCCCGGCGCAGGCGGGAGCCCATCCGGTCCCGCCAACGGCCCAGCACCGCGAGGTCCCGCGCACCGAGCCGGAACCGGGGCCCGGTCAGCAGGCGCATCAGCGCGTCTCCGCGGCCGGGGTCGTAGGCGCACTCCAGCACTGCGCGGACGTCGGCGACCTCGGGACGGTGCAGCAGCCCGCCGAGGCCCACCACCTCGACGGCGAGCCCCTGCTCCTCGAGCCCTTCGATCAGGGCAGGGATCTGGCGGCGGGCACGCACCAGCACCGCGGCCGACGCCGGTCCGTCCTCCTCGCCGCCTTCCGCGCGGCGCTCCAGGATCCAGCGGCCGATCGCACGGGACTCGGCGCGTTCGTCGGATGCCTCGATGATCTCGCAGGCGCCCTCCCCCGCCCCGGGCCGAGGCTGCAGCTCGGGGATGGTGAGCCCGGCATCGGCGTGGCGCAGCGGGGCAGCGAGCCGGTTCGCCGCCGCGAGCACCGCCTGGTCGTTGCGCCAGGACGTGGACAGCGTGCGCTGCAGGACGCTCTGCTCGGGGGTCGCGAAGGACTCGGCGAATCCGGCGAGCGAGGCGGCGGAGGCTCCGCGCCAGCCGTAGATCGCCTGCTGCGGGTCACCGACGGCGCAGGCGGCATGGCCGGGTCCGAAGAGGTCGGTGAGCATCTGCAGCTGCGCCACGGAGGTGTCCTGGAACTCGTCCAGCAGCACCACCTTGTGCATGCGTCGGGCCAGGGAGCTCGCGGCCGGCACCTCCCTGGCCACCCGGGCGGCGAGGGAGACCTGGTCGGCGAAGTCGAGGGCGGAGGCCTCGGCGCGGATCTCGGCGAAGCGTTCGAGCAGCGGGATCAGCGCGAGCCGGGACTCGAGCGCCCCGAGCACCTTGGCGACCTCCTTCGGGGTGGTGCGGCGGCGCCCCTCGACCTGCAGCGGGATCTGGGAGAGGTGCTCTTGGATCTCGCGCAGGTGGACGGCGAGCTGCGCCGGGGTGACCAGGTGATCAGCCAGCGACGAGGTCAGCGAGAGCAGCGCGGCGGTGAGCGTCGCCGGGGAGGCCTCGAGGTCCAGCGAGTCGTCCCAGCCCTCGATGATCTCGTGGGCGAGCTGCCAGGAGGCGGACGTGGACATCATGGTCAGCTCGGGGTCGATGCCGACGGCGAGCGCATGCTCGCGCACCAGGTCCAGGGCGAAGCCGTTGTAGGTGTGGACCACCGGCCGCTGTCCCACCAGGTCATCACCCCCGCGCTCGAGGCCGCGCGGCAGGGGCAGGCCCTCGGCGCGCAGGGCGGTGGCGAGGGTGCCGAGCCGGGCGCCGATCCGTTCTCCCAGCTCGTGGGCGGCCTTGCGGGTGAAGGTCAGGCCGAGCACCTGGCGGGGCTCGACGATCCCGTTGGCGATCAGCCACACCACCCGGGAGGCCATGGTCTCGGTCTTGCCCGAGCCGGCTCCGGCGACCACCAGCATCGGGGCCAGCGGTGCCTCGATCACCGAGGTCTGCTCGACGGTGGGCGGCGGCTGCTCGAGCAGGGCGGCGAGGGAGGCTGCGGAGTGAAGGGGGCGCACTGCCGGGTCGGCGGGGTCCGTGCTGTCGCGGGTGTGCGGCGAGGTCACAGCTGGTCTCCTTCGGGCTGCAGGGGGCAGCTGCTGCGCACCGCGCAGTGGGTGCAGTGGGTGTTGACGCGAGCGGTGACCTGGTCCCCGGAGACGTCGCGCGAGACCTGGTGGACCAGGTCGTCGAACCAGGCCGGATCCTCGGCGCGGGGCAGGGCGATCTGGGTGCGCACCGCGGCCTTCTTCCCCCCGGTGCCGACGTAGACCAACTGGGCGCCGTTCAGCCGTGCAGGGGCGTCCTCGCCGAGCACCTCGTTCAGCGCGCCCTCGCGCACCGCGGCCTGGTAGGCGGCCAGCTGAAGGTCTTCTTCGGCCTTGGCGGCGCTCTTCGCAGCGCGCCCGGATTTGAGATCCACGACCCGCAGCCCGGTCGCATCGCCCTCGATCCGGTCGATGCTGCCGCGCAGCTGGACCCTGCCGAGCTCCACCTCGAAGGCGGCTTCGACGGCGAGCGGTGCACCGGCGCTGCGCAGATGCTCGGCGAGCAGGTGTGCGGCGTCCTCGGCGCGGCGCACCCGGCGTCGGCCGGACCAGGTCTCGGTGCCGGGCACGGTGCGCAGCAGGGTGTGCAGCTCGCCCAGCAGGTCCGCCTCGGGACCCTCCGGGCCGCGAGGATGGACCTGAGCGAGGTAGTGGAGGGCCGTGCCGATGAGCTGGGCGGGCCCGCCGGAGCGGGTGCCGCCGGCGCGTTCCATCAGCCAGGACTGCGGGCAGTCCACAGCGCGTTCGAGGGCGGAGGGCGAGAGCCCGATCGACGTGCTGTCCTCGTGCAGCGGCTCCGTGGAGCTGGGCTCCTGGTGGTACCAGCGGGCAGGATCGGCGCCAGGGGCCCCGGCGCGGCCGAGGGCGGTCAGGGCGAGGGCCGCATCGCGGACCTGCTCGGGGCCCTCCTCCTGCATCCGGCGTCGCAGCGCCGCGACCAGGCGCCGCGCATCGGGGGCCGGACCCGGGTCCCGGCGCAGGGTCTCGGAGTCGATCCATGGCGCCTCGACCAGCGACTCGAGGGCATCGAAGAGCGCGGAGGGCTCGTTCTGCTCGTCCTCCACCGCGGTGACGAGCACCCGCTGCCGAGCGCGGGCCAGGGCGCTGACGGCCAACCGCAGCTCGTCGGCGACCACCTGTTCGCGCTGGAGCGCCCTCAGCGCCTCGAGCTCGAGCGGGAGCTCGTGGCCATGTCGCGTCCCGGACCACAGCGACAGCTCGGCGGCGCCGAACAAGGTCGAGCGCAGGCGGAGGTCGGGCCAGGCACCTTCCTGCAGGCGGGCGAGCACCACGGTGTCCCGATGCTCGCCGGCGAGCTGGGCGGGGGTGAGCACAGCGATACGGCCACGGGCCGTCGCCGCCGGTGCGAGGGTGTCCTCGACGACGGCTTGGCCGCGGATCTGCTCGACCAGGTCCATCGCCCCGGCCCCGGGCCGGCGATCGGTGAGCCGTTCTGCGGCGGCGAACAGCTCGAGCAGGGCGTCGAGCCGGGAGGAGGCCATGCGCGAGCGTGCACCGTCCACGTCGCCCGCATCGCCCAGGGCGGCGCGTCGCCACCCGCCAGCGAGGCCGGACGCGTCCCAGGCGTGCCAGAGCACCTGCTGGGCGTCGGCCTGGCGATGCTCGCGCACCGCGTGGATCATGTCCCGCACCCGGTGCACGGGGGCGGCGGCACGGCCCTTGGCATCGGGTGCCGGGAGCCCTGGCAGCTCGGGGGCGATCAGAGCACGGGCGAGCAGCTGCTCGCTGGTGGCGGTGCTGTCCGGCTCCGCAGCACGATGGGCGGCCAGCAGCAGCCGACGGATGCGGCGCAGCCGGAGGGTGTCCGCATCCCCGAAGGGACCGCGCAGCAGCTCATCGGCGATCCTCGGTGTGAGCGGCGCCTCCGCGGGGGCGAGGCCGATCTCGAGGATGGTCATCAGGTCCGCGACCGCGGGGACCTCGCGCAGCGGCTGGGGACGGCGCGGCGCCCGCACCGGCAGGCCGGTGCGGGAGAGCAGGTCTGCGACGTCGGCCACGGCGGCGCCGGAGCGGCACACGACAGCCATCTCGTCGTAGGGGACGTCCTCGCGATGGTGGAGGTCTCTCAGCGCGGAGCCGATCAGCCGTGCCTCGTCCAGCGGGTCCTGCGCCCGCAGCGCCACCACTCCCCCGCGCCGGATGCTGCGCGGGCGCCGGGAGTCCGCCGGTGCGCCGGCCAGCGGAAGCCTGCCCCGCAGCGCGTCGACCACGGCGGTCACGCCCTCCGTCTGGGCATGCATGCCGTGAAGGAGCACCTCGGTGAGCGGCCCTGACCGCATCTCGCGCAGCCGGTCCCCGGCATCGGGAAGGGCGCCTCGGAAGGTGTCGACCGCCGTGTCGGGGCTGCTGCACACCATCATCCTCGCTCCGGCCGCGCGCAGCGCCGCGACCAGATCGATCCCGGCGGCGGTGAGGTCCTGGGCGTCGTCCACCACCACGGCACGGAAGGGCAGTGGGGTCTGCGGATCTGCGAGCAGCCGCACGGCACGGCGCACCAGGGCGCCGGAGTCCAGGCGGGGTCCGGCGTCGAGCGCGGCGGAGGCCTCGA
The DNA here is from genome assembly GCF_947500705.1 of uncultured Brachybacterium sp. Classification (GTDB taxonomy): domain Bacteria; phylum Actinomycetota; class Actinomycetes; order Actinomycetales; family Dermabacteraceae; genus Brachybacterium. Next base: position 32,258 of record NZ_CANMSY010000002.1, read on the forward strand.
GGTCGAGCACCCCGAGGTAGTCGCGCAGCAGGGCGGCGGCGTCCTGCCAGGCGGGCCGACCCCGGTCGCGTCCCAAGGAGTCGAGCTCGGAGGGGGTCAGCCCGAGCTCGGTGGCCCGGGTGATCAGGTCACGCAGCTCGGTGCGGAATCCGGGCAGGGTGCGGGCCGCGGCGTCGACGTCGAGATACCAGGCCTCACGCTGTGCGATCAGCTCGGCCAGCAGCGCATCCTGCTCGGCGCCGGTGACCAGGGTCGGCGCACCCAGGCCTCGACGGAGGGCATCGGCGCGGGTGATCGCATGGCCGAGGGCCGGCGGGGTCATCGCCCGGATCTGCCCGCTGCCGTGCACGGCCAGGGCGTCCCGCAGCCGCCCGGCGGCGATGCGCCGGGGAGCGAGCAGCAGGGTCCCTGCGCCGGAGAGCTCGGCGGCGCTCAGCGCGAGCGCCGTGCGCCCGCTGCCCGGACCGCCGTGGACGAGCACATCGGCCCCGCCGAGGAAGCTCTCCAGCGCCCGGTGCTGGGCGGGGTCCAGGGCGCCGGCGGGGTGGACGGCGGGCAGCGCCTCGAGATCGGGTCCGAGCAGTCTGATCCCCGCACCGGTGATCGTGCCCATCGTTCGCATCGCTCCATTCCACCCCACGTGACCCACAAACGTTCATGCCGCTCGGAGGACCGGACGGCGGTAGAGTGTCCGGGATCACGACGAACCCGACATTTGTCCCGCGGCACGCCTCCCCCGCTGCGGTCCGAGACGGAGGCCGATGCCATGTCCACGTCAGCCACGGCCAGGATGCCTCGTGCGCAGCGCCGCAACCAGCTCCTCGAGCTCGCCACGCGGGTGTTCACCGAGAAGGGGTACCAGGCCACCTCGATGGATGACATCGCGGCGGCGGCGGGGGTCACCAAGCCCGTGCTCTACCAGCACTTCAGCTCCAAGCAATCCCTCTACATCGAGGTCCTCGACATCATCGCCGAGTCGATGCTCGAGGAGGTGCGGGCACTGGGCGAGTTCCAGGGCGACACCAGCTCCCGGGTGCGCAGCGGACTGCAGCGCTTCTACCGGTTCGTGGCGATGGACAACTCCCTGCGGCTGTTCACCGGCCACGAGGTGATCTCCGAGGCCGTGCAGGAGCGGGTGGTCATCGTCCTGGACCGGCTCGCGATCGCACTGGCCGGCGTCCTGACGGCGTTCCGCCAGCTCAGCATCGAGGAGTCCCGGATCCTCGGCCACGGGCTCATCGCCGTCACCCAGACCACCGCGCAGCTGCTCCACAGCGCCGAGGACGAGGCCGCGCGCGAGACGATCCTCCACACCATGACCACCACCGTGGTGCACGGACTGACGGGGTTCGCAGCGCTCGAGAATCCTCGCAGCAGCGAGGTTGTGCTGGGGGCGGACACGGAACCCGGCTCCTCCCCCGACGCGTAGACTTAGGGAGGCACAGCAACGAACGTCCCCGCCCTGGTGGCGGAGGGAAGGTCAGGTCATGGAGATCCGTATCGGCATCCAGCACTCCCCTCGCGAGATCGTGATCGAGTCCGGGGAGAAGGCCGATGCCCTGCTCGAGCGGCTCAGCACCGCCATCGCCGACGGCAGCCCCGTCACCCTGGTCGACGACAAGGGCCGCACCGTGCTGATCCCCGGGTCGAAGGTCTCCTACGCCGAGGTCTCCACCGAGGAGCCCCGCCGCGTCGGCTTCCTCGGCTGAGACCCGATAGTCCCGGAGTCCCTGTGACCTCCGACGAGGACCAGCCCCGCATCGCGCCGGAGCTCGCCGAGGACGACTCCGACCTCTCGGTCGACGAGCATTCCGTCGCCGAGCAGCCGGAATCCGCGGAGTCGCCGACCCGTCGGCGTCGACTGCGGCGCCGCCGCGCGCGCCTGCTGCACATCACCACCACAGCCGTGGTGGCGGTGCTGGGTGGGATCGTGGGCCTGCTCCTGGTCCCCGCGACGACCGTCGAAGTGGGCCCGCTGACCGCGAGCGTGCACCTGCGCCCCTCGCTCTCCTCGCAGACGGTGATCCTCCTGCCGCCGGTGGGAGAGGTCGCCTTCGACACCCATACCGCCCCGGTGCGCATCGAGGCCCGGGTCAAGGGCGTCGACGTCGAGAAGGCGGAAGCGCTGTTCTACGCGGACTCCGGGTTCGCCGAGCTGCAGCAGTCCGCCCCCGAGGCGATCACTGCCGCCGCGGCGAAGAACGCCGCGCTGAACGCGCTGTTCGCCGCCGCCGGTGCGGGGCTCGCCGTGGGACTGACGTTCCGCAGGGTGCGCCGCGCGCTGGTCGCCGGTGGCAGCGCAGTCGCTGTGGTGGGCGCATCGGTGGCCGCGACCTCTGTGACCTTCTCCCCCGCGTCCCTCAGCCAGCCGAAGTTCGAAGGGCTGCTGTCCCAGGCCGCCTACATCGCGGACCTCGGGCAGGGGAAGGTCATCGACTACCAGAGCTATCGCGACACGCTCGCCGAGTTCGTGGGCCAGGTCTCCGCGCTGTACATCGCCGCGGATTCCCTGCCGGTGGGGCTGGATCAGGAGAACCTGATCACCGTCCTGCATGTCTCCGACATCCACGACAACCCGCAGGCCTATGACGTGATCGAGCAGCTGCATACGCAGTTCGCGATCGACGTCGTGATCGATACCGGGGACATCGTCTCCTGGGGGACCCCGCTGGAGAACGAGCTCCTGCACTCGATCGGCACCCTCGAGGTCCCGTACGTCTACGTCAGCGGCAATCACGACGGCGCCGCAGCGGCGGCCACGATCGAGTCCCAGCCCAATGCCACCGTGGTCGACAACGAGGTGGTCGAGGTGGCGGGGCTGCGCATCGCAGGCATCGGCGATCCGCGCTTCGCCGCCGACGACGACTCCGATGCCGGGGGGTGGCGCGAAGGCGACGAGGCCGTGATCGCGAGCGCCTTCCAGCTCGGGGACACCATCGCGGCGTACGACGACGAGCATCCTGAGGGGCCTGTGGACATCGCGCTGTTCCACGACCCGACCAAGCCCGAGGGGCTGCTGGGCCGCACACCGCTGGTGCTGTCCGGACACATGCACACCTCGAAGGTCGAGCTGGATCTCGACGATTCCGGCACCGACTGGCTGACCGTCGGCTCGACCGGCGGTGCGCTCGCCTCCGGTGGCGTCGCACCGGTGATGCAGGGCGGCGATCCGCTGGACCTCACCGCCCGGATGCTCTATTTCGACGAGGACACCCGCCGCCTGGTCGCCTATGACGACATCGTGATGGGTGGGCTCGGCCTGGTGTCGGTCTCCATCCAGCGCTCCCAGATGGCCGACGAGGTGACGGAGCTCGAGATCCCCGAGGACGCCGAGACCCCCGAGGGCACCATCCCGCCCGAGCAGGAGGTCGAGCCCGGCGAGGGCCTGCCCGACGAGGACCGCGTCACGCCGACCGATCCGGTGAGCCCTCTGCCCGATCCCAGCGACGGCGGAGTGGGATAGACCCTGATCCTGGGGTCGTGACGAGCATGGGGGCTACGATGGCCGTGCATATCCATGATCAGAGAGTTGAACGGTGCCTGAAACCATCCCGCACACCGATGAGGCCGTGTCGGCCTCCCCTGCCGTCGAGCTGAGCTCCGGCACCCCCGCCCCGGCCCAGCCGGAGCAGACCTTCGCCGATTTCGATGTTCGCACGGACATCGTCGAAGCGCTGGCCGCGAAGGGGATCACCACTCCCTTCCCGATCCAGTCGCTGACCCTCCCGGTCGCCCTGCGCGGCCGCGACATCATCGGCCAGGCCAAGACCGGTACCGGCAAGACACTCGGATTCGGCATCCCGCTGCTGCAGAACTCCGTGGCCCCGGGCGAGCCCAATCCGCAGAACCGAGTGATCGGAAAGCCGCAGGCCCTCGTGGTGCTCCCCACCCGTGAGCTCGCGGTGCAGGTCGCCCAGGATCTCCAGACCGCGTCGGCGAAGCGTCCGATCCGGATCCTCACCGTCTACGGCGGCCGTGCCTACGAACCGCAGATCGAGGCGCTCGAGAAGGGTGTCGAGGTCGTCGTGGGCACCCCCGGTCGCCTGATCGACCTGATGCGTCAGAAGTACCTGGACCTGTCCCAGGTGCGCACCGCAGTGCTCGACGAGGCCGACGAGATGCTCGACCTGGGCTTCCTCGAGGACATCGAGAAGCTGCTGCAGGCAGTGCCCGGCGACCGGCAGACGATGCTGTTCTCCGCCACCATGCCCGGCCCGATCATGGCGCTGGCTCGCCGGTTCATGAAGCAGCCCACGCACATCCGAGCCCAGGACCCGGGCGATGAAGCGCGCACCAAGGCGGACATCAAGCAGGTCGTCTACCGCGCCCACCAGCTCGACAAGATCGAGGTGATGGCCCGCATCCTGCAGGCCAATGGTCGCGGTCTGTCGATCATCTTCATGCGCACCAAGCGTCAGGCGGACCGGGTGGCCGGCGATCTGGCCGATCGCGGCTTTGCCGCCGCGCCCCTGCACGGCGATCTCGGCCAGGGCGCCCGCGAGCAGGCGCTGCGTGCCTTCCGCAACGGCAAGATCGACGTGCTGGTCGCGACCGACGTCGCCGCCCGCGGCATCGACGTCACCGACGTCACCCATGTCGTGAACTGGAACTGCCCGGACGACGACAAGACCTACCTCCACCGCACCGGCCGGACCGGGCGGGCGGGCAAGAAGGGCACCGCGATCACCTTCGTGGACTGGGAGGACCTGGCGCGCTGGGCTCTCATCGCCCGCCAGCTGGGGCTGGAGTCCACCGAGGCGGTGGAGACCTACTCCACCTCCGATCACCTGTTCGCCGATCTGGACATCCCCGCCGGAGTGAAGGGCACGCTGCCCAAGGGCGCGCGCACCCGCGAGGGCCTCGAGGCGGAGACGCTCGAGGACCTGGGCGGGCCCGACCACTCCGGCCGTGGCTCGCGAGAGGGCCGCGGACGTGAGGGAGGTCGTGAGGGCGGCCGCAGCCGCGAGGGCAGTCGGGAAGGCAGTCGCGGGCGCGACGGCGGTCGAGGCCGTGACGGCGGTCGCGAGAGCGGGCGTGACGGCGGTCGAGACGGCGGGCGTGGACGTGACCGCTCCCGTGGCGGGCGCAGCGACAGCCCCGGTCAGATCGACGAGAGCACGGCGAACGTCGAGAACCAGGACGTCTCCGGTGCGGCCAGCGCCTCGAGCGCTGCTGTCCGCAGCGAGCCCTCTGCCGATCGCCCTCGTCGCAGCCGTTCGCGGTCGCGCACCCGTCGGGTCAACGGCGAGGTCGTCGATGAGACGTCGAGCGGAGACACGGCCGGCGAGAATCTGGGCGGCGAGAGCACGAGCCGCGAGAACAAGAACGACGCCTCGGGCGATGACCGTCCGCGCCGTCGCCGGTCCCGTGGTGGCCGCGGCCGTTCCGGTGGCACCGGCTCCGGCGGCAGCAGCTCCGGTGCCGCCCCACAGGAGGGCTGACGCCCGCGGGATCTCAGCTCCCCCGGGATGCTGAACCCCGCCCTGGTGTCACCGCACGTTCACGATGGCCCATGATCAGGGTGATCATGGGCCATCGTCATGCTCGGGGCCTGGTCATGCTCAGTGCCCGGTCATGCTCAGGGCCTGGTCATGCTCAGTGCCCGGTCATGCTCAGTGCCTGATGATGCCGGTGCCGCTGGTGGCCCGTGCTGCGATCGACTCGAGCACCTCGGCGGCGGTGAGGTTCTCGCCCAGCCGGTTGGGTTTGCCGGTGCCGTGGAAGTCGCTGCCGCCGGTGATCAGCAGGTCGTGTCGCCGAGCGACCTCGCGCAGCCGCGCGGTCTCCGCCTCGTCGTGCTCGCGGTGGTCGACCTCGATGCCGTCCAGGCCGGCCGCGACCATCGCCTCGAGCAGGGCGAGCGGCAGATCGTCATCCCGGGTCACCGAACCGGGGTGCGCGACGATCGAGACCCCGCCCGCCTCCCGGATCGCACGCACGGCGGCCAGCGGCGAGGGTGCGTAATAGGGCACGTAATAGGGACCGGAGGGCCGCAGCACCTCGGTGAAGGCCGCGGAGCGGTTCGGCACCACCCCGGCGGCCACGAGCGCGTCGGCGATATGCGGGCGGCCGATCACGGTGGTCTCGCCGGCGACCTGCGCGGTCACGTCCTCCCAGCTGAGCGGATGGTCCGCGGAGATCAGCTCGACCATCCGCCGGGCGCGCTCCACCCGCGAGGTGCGGGCGCTGGCCATCTCCGCCGCCAGGTCGGAGTCCGGTGAGGGATCCACCAGCAGCGCGAGGATGTGCACACTGCAGCTCTCGTGCTCGCTCGAGACCTCGATCCCGGGCACGGCGGCCACTCCGCTGGCAGCCACCGCGGCCGGCAGCTCGGACCAGCCGGCCACGGTGTCGTGGTCCGTCAGGGCCAGCACGTCCAAAGCCGCCGAGCGGGCCTGCGCGAACAGCTCCCCCACCCCCGTGGTGCCATCGGACCACGAGCTGTGCGAGTGCAGATCGATGCGATGGCTGTCCGGGGAGTCTGACCTCTCACTCATACGTCCAGGGTAGACCGCGACGTGAGAACATCGTGGTGTGAACACTGAGAGCGTCAAGAGCACCCAGAACACCGAGAGCGCCGAGAACGCCGAGAACGTCGAGAGCGCCGAGCGGATGAAGGACCTCGCCTCCCGAGGGGACTCCCGGTCCCAGCGTCCCCACAACGCCGCCTTCCGGGAGTTCATCTCGTCCGGCTGGGACGAGACCGTCCCCGATGCCGCCCGCCTCGAGTCCGCGGACGCCACCCCGGCGAGGCGGGACGCGCTGGTGCGCCGCCTGCCCGGCACCCGGCTGGTGCTGCCGGCCGGAGTGCTCAAGGTGCGCTCCAACGACACCGACTACCCCTTCCGGCCCGACACCGCCTTCGCGTACTTCTCGGGCCTCGGCACCGATGAGGAGCCGGACAGCGTGCTCGTGGTCGAGCCGTCCGCCGAGGACTCCGAGACTGCGGAGGCGACCTACTTCTTCCGTCCCCGCGCCGGCTTCGACACCGACGAGTTCTATGCCGATTCCCGCTACGGCGAGATGTGGGTGGGTCGCCGCCCGACCCTCGTCGAGGCCTCTCAGCGGCTGGGCATCGAGGTGCGGCACATCGAGGAGCTGCGCGATCATCTCGCCAAGGACGTCGGCGCCCAGCTCTCGCTGAGCGTGATGCCGGGTGTGGACGCGGCCGTGGAGTCGATGGTCCAGGAGATCCGCGGTCAGAACGGTCTGCCCGGCGGTGACGAGGCCGTGACCGAGATGGCCGCCTTCAAGGAGGCCGCGAGCGAGCTGCGTCTGATCAAGGACGAGTATGAGATCGGGCAGATGCAGAAGGCGGTCGACGCCACCCTCCGCGGCTTCGAGGACGTCATCCGTCGCCTGCCGGAGGCCGTCGGCCATCCGCGCGGCGAGCGTGTGATCGAGGGCGTCTTCGCCGCCGCTGCGCGGGCCGACGGCAACGGGGTCGGCTATGACACCATCGCCGCCGCCGGCGATCACGCCTGCACCCTGCACTGGACCCGCAACCACGGCGTGGTGCGCGGGGACGAGCTGGTGCTGATCGATGCCGGCGTCGAGGTCGATTCGCTGTACACCGCAGACATCACCCGCACCCTGCCCGTCGCCGGCACCTTCTCGCCGGTGCAGCGGAAGATCTACGACGCGGTGCTGGCGGCCTCGGACGCCGCCTTCGCGGTGGCCCGCCCCGGGCTGCGCTTCCGCGAGCTGCATGCCGCCGCGATGGAGGTCCTCGCCCATACGCTCGAGGAGTGGGGCCTGCTGCCTGGCACTGCGGAGGAGTCCCTCTCCCCCGAGGGCCAGTGGCACCGTCGCTGGATGCCCCACGGCACCAGCCATCATCTGGGCATGGATGTGCACGACTGCGCCCAGGCCCGTCGCGAGATGTATCTCGACGCCGAGCTCGAGCCGGGCATGGTCTTCACCATCGAGCCCGGGCTGTACTTCAAGGAGAACGATCTGCTGGTCCCCGAGGAGCTGCGCGGCATCGGGGTGCGCATCGAAGATGACGTGCTGGTGACCGCCGACGGCGTCCGGAATCTCTCCGCCGCCGCCCCACGCGGCGCGGACGAGGTCGAGCGCTGGATCGCCGAGCTGCGGCAGTGAGCACCACGGCTCAGCCGCGCTTCTACGCGGCCCGGCTCGCCGGCACCTCGGTCTTCGACCCCATCGGAGACGTGGTGGCGACGGTCCGGGATGTGGTGGTGGTGCCGCAGTCCCGCACCAGCGCACGGGCCGTCGGCCTGGTGGTCGAGGTGTCCGTCAAGCGCCGGGTGTTCCTCCCGATCACCCGGGTCACCTCCATCTCCCCCGGCCAGGTGATCTCCACCGGGGTGCTCAACGTGCGCCGTTTCGAGAAGCGCACCGGCGAGCTGCTGGTGATCGGTGAGCTGCTGGATCGGGCGGTGACCCTCCTCGACGGCACCGGCGAGGCGACGGTGCTGGACATCGCGCTGGATCAGAACCGACACCGCGACTGGGAGGTCTCCCGGCTGCACCTGCGCCGGCGTCGGGTGGGCAGCTCTCTGAGCCGGCTGGTCAGCCGTGGCCAGACCCTCACCGTCGAGTTGTCCGAGGTCTCGGGGCTCTACGGCAGCCAGGCGGAGCAGTCCGCGCACCTGCTGGCCGCGTCCTATCAGGACCTCAACCCTGCCGACCTCGCCGAGATCATCCAGGAGCTCGAGCCCAAGCGCCGGATCGAGCTCGCCGGCGAGCTGGCCGATGAGCGCCTGGCCGACGTTCTCGAGGAGCTCCCTGAGGACACCCGGGTCGAGGTGGTCACCGGGATGGACGCCACCCGTGCGGCGGACATCCTCGACGCGATGGACCCCGATGACGCTGCGGACCTCGTCCAGGAGCTCCCGGAGCACGTCGCCGCGCACCTGCTGAGCCTGATGGAGCCCGAGGAGGCGGAGGACGTCCGCCGCCTGCTCGCCTATGACGAGTACACCGCCGGCGGCATGATGACCACCGAGCCGCTGATCGTCGCGCCGGAGACGCCGGTGGCGCACTGCCTGGCGATGATCAGCCGCGAAGCGGTCCACGCCGCCCTCGCCTCGACCGTGCACGTGTGCCGCTCCCCGCTGGAGACCCCCACCGGGAAGCTTCTCGGCATCGTCCACTTCCAGCAGCTGCTGCGGGAGCGTCCGGACCGCCCCGTCGGCGAGATCATCGACCCGGACCGCGTCGCCGTCGAGCCCTCCGCCCCGCTGTCCACCGTCACCCGCGAGATGGCCACCTACAACCTCGTCTCCATCCCGGTGATCGACGAGGAGGGCCGGCTGCTGGGCACGGTCACGGTCGATGACGTGCTGGACCATGTGCTGCCCGATGACTGGCGCGAGCAGGACGAGCCGCCGCCCGCCACCGGTCAGATCGACCTGTCCGAGATCGCCCGGGCCACCGCTCGGGGCACCGGTGCCTCCGGGGACCGCACGAAGGGAGCGTGAGCATGGCAGAGCGCAACCCCGCCCCGCTCGACGATCCGGCGCCGCGGCGTCGGCCGCTGCTGGGCAACCCTTTCCGCGGGGACGCCTTCGGTCGCGGCGCGGAGGGCTTCGCCCGGATGATGGGCACCCCGGCCTTCCTGGTCGGGATGACCATCTTCTGTGCGGTGTGGCTGACCTGGAACTCGGTGATGCCCGAATCGGCGCAGTTCGATCCCCGCGCCCTGAACTTCACCCTGCTGACGCTGATCCTCTCCCTCCAGGCCTCCTACGCCGCGCCCCTGCTGCTGCTCGCGCAGAACCGTCAGGACGACCGCGACAAGGTGCAGCTGGAGCAGGATCGCCAGTCCAATGAGCGCAACCACGCCACCACCGACTTCATCACCCGGGAGATCGCCTCGCTGCGTCTGGCCCTGAACGACGTCGCCACCCGCGACTTCGTGCGCGGCGAGCTGCGCGATCTGCTCGAAGACCTCGAGGCGCCTTCCGCGCCCGCCCCGGACGCCGACGCCCTGCGCGCGATCCTCCGTGAGGAGGTCGAGGCGGCGCTGGGCCGCCGTGACGCAGGCGACGGCGCCACCTCGTCGAAGGAGCAGCACCACCGATGAACGCCTCCGAGCCCGTGAACGCCTCCGGGCCCGTCAACGACTCAGAGCCCGCCAACGCCTCCGAGCCCGTCAACGCCTCCGAGCAGCCCGCCCCGGAGCGCACCGACCCCGCGCCGGATGCCGATCCGCACACCGCGGAGGACGAGCGCGAGGACGAGCGCGTGACACAGATCCATGAGGCGCTCAGCGGGGTGATCGACCCCGAGATCCACCGTCCCATCACCGAGCTCGGGATGGTCGGCTCCGTGGAGGTCGACGCCGAGGGCATCGCGAAGGTCCACGTGCTGGTCACCATCGAGGGCTGCCCCATGCGGGATCGCATCGAGCGCGAGACCGCGGAGGCGACCGCGACCGTGCCCGGGCTCTCGCGGGTCGAGGTCTCGACCAGCGCGATGACCGAGGAGCAGCGCACCGAGCTCACCAAGCGGCTGCGCCAGGGTCGCCGCCAGATACCCTTCAACCAGCCCGGTTCGTTGACGAAGATCTTCGCGGTCTCCTCCGGCAAGGGCGGGGTGGGCAAGTCCACGGTGACGGCGAATCTCGCCGCGGCGATGGCGGCCGACGGACTCCGTGTGGGGGTGATCGATGCTGACATCCATGGCTTCTCGATGCCCGGCATGTTCGGCATCACCGACCAGCCCACCAAGGTCTCCGATCTGCTGATGCCTCCGGAGGCGCACGGGGTGGCGGTGATGAGCATCGGCATGTTCGTGCCCGAGGGGCAGGCGGTCGTCTGGCGCGGGCCGAAGATGCACCGCGCCATCGAGCAGTTCGCCTCGGACGTCTTCTGGGGTGATCTCGACGTGCTGCTGCTGGACCTGCCGCCCGGCACCGGGGACGTGGCGATCTCCGTGGCGCAGCTGCTGCCCAGCGCCCAGATGGTCGTGGTGACGACGCCTCAGCAGTCCGCCTCGACGGTGGCCGAGCGGGTGGGCTCGCTGTCGACCTCGACCGAGCAGGAGGTCGCGGGAGTGGTCGAGAACATGGCCGGGCTGACCCTGCCCGATGGCTCGGTGATGGATGTCTTCGGCACCGGCGGCGGCGATCGCGTCGCCGCGACCCTCGCCCGGGCCGTGGGTCACGACGTGCCCGTGCTGGGACGGGTCGCCCTGGACCCGGCGCTGCGGGAGGGTGCGGATCAGGGTGTGCCGCTGGTGGTCTCCGACCCCGGCTCGCCCACTGCGATGGCGCTCAAGGGCGTGGCCCGAGCACTCGTGCGCAAGCCCCGCGGACTGGGTGGGATGAAGCTGCCGCTGACGGTCGCGCGCTCCTGACGGTGGTGCCCGGTCCTCGGACCTGACGAGTCCGCTCAGGTGGCTGCTGCCGTCGGCTCAGGTGGCTTCGTCGTCGAAGGGGGCCCGCTTCGGAGCCTTGTCCTTCGCCGACTTCGAGCCGGCCTTCGCGCCCTTCTTGGCGGCACCCGCGGCGGCGCCTCCGGCGGCGATGCTCATCGCCTCCTTGCCGGGCAGCAGGTCCTCGATGTCGGTGTCGCCCCAGGCCTCGCGGATGATGCGGCGGGGATCGTACTGGCGGGGGTCGTACTTCCGGAGGTCCTCGATGGCGATGCCCATCTCGTCCTCGACGGTGGAGCGGGAGTCGTCCACCCAGCGGCGCGCCTGACGCACCCACTGGATCAGCTGCCTGGTCACGTCAGGAAGTCGCTGCGGCCCGACGAACACCAAGAACACGACGAGCAGGACGACAAGCTCCCACCCACCGAGGCCGAAGAAGCCCGTGCCGCCCATTGTCCACCTGTACGTCTCGAGGTCCGCTGATGCCTCACATTATTGCATCGCGCGCCGTGCCGGACTCACAGGAGCGGCGGCTGTCGTAGGATCGGCCAGATCAGATGCGTGAACGGAGAGGATGCACAGATGTCGTCGGGAAAGGTGGCCAGCTGGGCCCATGGGGAGGAGTTCGTCGATGAGGCGACCCTCTTCTCCGACGATGGCGTCCTCGCCCGGGCCAGGGATCGCGGTGCCGAGCTCGGGGCCACCCCGGTGCTCCCGGGCGCCGGGTCGCTCATGCGGGTGCTCGCCGCGGCGGTGCACGCACGCTCCGCAGTCGAGATCGGCACCGGCAGCGGCGTCGGTTCCCTCTACCTGCTCTCCGGAATGCACCCCGAGGGCGTCCTCACCACGATCGACCCCGAGGTCGAGAACCAGCGCGCGGCGCGCGAGGCCTTCGCCGAGGCCGGGATCCGCTCCCCGCGGGTGCGAACCATCGCCGGCCGACCCCGTGACGTCGTCGGCCGTCTCACCGACCATGCCTACGACCTGGTGAGCTTCCCCGCCCATGCCCCGCATGCGCTGGACCTGCTCGAGCACGCCCTCCGGCTGCTGCGCCCGGGCGGCGTGCTGGTGATCCCCCACGCGCTCTACCACGATCGAGTCGCCGATCCGGCGGCGCGGGACGCTACCACCCAGGCGGTGCGTGCCCTGCTGAAGGCAGTCACGGACTCCCAAGATCTGGTGGCCGTGCTCACCGGCAGCGGCGACGGCGTGCTCGCCGCAGTGCTGCGCGGCTGAGACCCGACAGGAGAACCCGCCGCGCGCGCCCAGCACCGAGCGGCCAGCACCGGAGCGCCCAGCATCGGAGCGCCCAGCACCGCCAGGCGAACACCGCCTGTGACGACGACAGCCCCGCACCGAAGGGTGCGGGGCTGCGGTCTGGGATGGCGAGTGCTACTTGATGACGCCCTCGAGGGCATCCCGCAGCTCCACGGCTTCCGACGCGGCGATCTCGACGACCAGCCGGCCGCCCCCCTCGAGCGGGACTCGCATGATGATGCTGCGTCCCTCTTCCACGACTTCGAGCGGACCGTCCCCGGTGCGCGGCTTCATAGCAGCCATCGCGTGCCTCCTTGGTGTGTCACTGCCCTTGCGTGGCTCCCCCGGACGGGGCCTCGGGCAATGCGCGTACGGTGGCTATTATCTCAGGTCTCGGGACCTTTTCGCACGCCGGGTCCGCCGAGGCCTCGCAGGGAGGTCGATACCGTCCCCGATCCGACCCGTGGCGACCCCCACCATGAGCGCTCCGACCAGCACTGCGATGAGCAGCAGGAGCAGCACGATCGGGCTTGCTGCGGTCATTCTCCGCTCACCTCCCGCTCGTTCCTCGCAGTGCGTCGGCCGAGGTCGCTCATCACGTGACGGGGTCCTGCCCCACAGCTTCGCGCAGCACCTCGAGTGCTTCCTCGGGAGTGTCCACCACGCGCAGCAGGTCGATGTCGACGGCGTTGATCATCCCGCCCTCCGCCACGGCCGTGCGCAGCCAGTCCAGCAGGCCCTGCCAGTAGGCGCGGCCCACCAGGACGACCGGGAACAGGTCGATCTTGTGGGTCTGCATCAGGCACAGAGCCTCGAACAGCTCATCGAACGTCCCGAAGCCGCCCGGCATCACCACATAGCCGCTGGAGTACTTCACGAACATCGTCTTGCGGGCGAAGAAGTACCGGAAGTCGACCCCGAGGTCCACATATCCGTTCATGCCCTGCTCGAAGGGCAGCTCGATGCCCAGGCCCACAGAGACTCCGCCGGCCTCCTTCGCGCCCCGGTTCCCCGCTTCCATGATCCCGGGGCCGCCGCCTGTGATCACCGCATAGCCCAGCTCGACGATGCCCTTGGCGATCTCCACGGTGCTGCGGTAGTAGGGGTCGTTTTCGCCCAGCCGGGCGGAGCCGAAGATGGAGATGGCGGGGCCGAGCTCGGCGAGCGCCCCGAAGCCCTCGACGAACTCGGACTGGATCCGCATGACCCGCCAGGGGTCGGAGTGAACCCAGTGGCCGTTGCCGCCCTCTTCCAGGAGTCGCTGGTCGGTGGTGCGGTCAGGTCGTTGGGAGCCACGCAATGTGATGGGACCCTTGCGGTGCTGCTCTCGTTCCTCAGGCGTCATGGAGCGAGCGTAACGCTCAGACGGCGAGGAACCGACGCAGCCCCACCAGCGCCGCCTCGAGATCGTGCAGCGGCACGTGCTCGTCATCGGTGTGGGCGAGCAGGGGGTCGCCGGGGCCGAAGTTCACCGCCGGGGTGCCGAGCGCCGAGAAGCGGGCGACGTCGGTCCAGCCCTGCTTCGCGGCCAGCGGCACGTCCTCGCCGAGAGCCGCGAGGAAGCCGCGGGCCGCATCGTTGTCCAGGCCGGGCAGCGCACCCCCGGCAGCATCGACCACGGTGATCTCCAGGTCCAGGCCCTCGAGGGCCTCGCGCACATGCGCCTCGGCCTGCCGCACGGAGGTGTCCGGGGCGAAGCGGTAGTTCAGCACGGCGCTCGCCCGATCGGGGATCACGTTGCCCGCGATCCCGCCGCTGATCGCGACGGCATTGAGGCATTCGCGGTACTCGAGGCCATCGATCACGGCTCGCCGTGCCTCGTAGGCGGCGAGGCGCTCGAGCACGGGGGCGAGATGATGGATCGCGTTCTCGCCCACCCAGTCGCGAGCGGAGTGGGCGGCGATGCCACGGGCGGTGACCTCGAGCTTCATCGTGCCCTTGCAGCCGCCCTCGACCCCGGCCGAGGTCGGTTCACCGAGGATCGCGAAATCCGCCTCGAGATAGTCGGGGTGCTCAGCCGCGATCCGGGTCAGGGCGTTGTCCGCTGCGGCGACCTCTTCGTGGTCGTAGAAGATCCAGGTGAGATCCACGGGGGCGGCGGTGGCTTCGACCGCGAGCTTGAGGAACACCGCCACCCCGCCCTTCATGTCGCAGGTGCCACGCCCCACCAGCTCCTCGCGTCCCTCACGGACCCGGCGGGTCGAGGGCAGGTTGTCCGCGAGCGGCACGGTGTCGAGGTGGCCGGCCAGCAGCACCCGCTGGGGAAGGCCCCGGTGCGTGCGGGCGATGACCGTGTCGCCATCGCGCAGCACCTCGAGGTGGGGCGCGTGGGCGCGCAGCGCCAGCTCGACGGCATCCGCGAGCGCCCGCTCGTGTCCGGAGACGGATTCGATGTCGACGATCGCTGCGGTGAGACCAGCGATGTCGGCGTGGGGGTCGAGGGCAGGTGCGGCCTGGTTGTCCATGGCGATCATCGTGCCACGTCGTCGGCGAGCGCTCCTCCGGCACGAGCCAGCCGCAGCGCTATCGCCTCGGCGTGGCGCAGCAGCTGGGCACCGGTGCCGGGCTCGGCGGAGATCGACGATCCCGGCTGCGCCGTGCTGACGGGCACTCCGACCAGGAGCCGGCGTTCGAAGACGGTGCCGTCCACCCCGATCGGCGCGTACAGGCCATCCACGGCGATCGAGCCGGTGAGCATCCGGCGCCGGGTGCCGCGGGAGGCCCAGGAGTCCTTCTGCGCCTCTCCGCGCTCGCGCCAGGCGCCCAGCAGGGCGCTGCGGTAAGCAGGCAGGTCCACCGGCGGCAGGTGCGCCTCGAGCACCCCGTCGCACATGATGGCCTTCCCCTCGCCCTCGGTGCCGTGCACGGCGAAGCGGCCCGCCTCGTCGTCGATGTCCAGGTGCATGCGCGGGCCCGTGAACTCCAGCAGTCCCGCCTCTGCCAGGGCGAGCACCTGCCGGGCCCGCAGCACGGGCGGGCCCGAGGCCCACGAGGCGAAGGCGTTGCGCAGGTGGCCGTCGATGTCCTGCCGCACGGACTCGGTGGTGTAGGCGCCGAGGTCGGTGAGCCGGTTGACCTGGATCCGCAGGGCGATCAGCACCCGGTAGATCAGCACCCAGGCGGGGTCGGGCTCGGCCGCGGCCCGCAGCGCCTCCTCCAGCACCTCCCGGGTGCTGCGCGGAGGATGCGGGCTCTCCCCGCCGCGGCGGCCGAAGGGGAACAGCAGCGGGAGCAGCAGCTCGTCATGGGCGAGCTCGGGGAAGCCGCCTCGGCGCAATGCTCGGCGCAGCTCCGCGAACATCAGCGGCATCACCTCGCGCTCGTGGTCCACGCCCGCCGGGCGCACCGCGAGCTCGAGCACCCGCTCCCCCGTGAGCACCTCGGGGAGATAGGGCTCGGGCATCTGCGCGCCGAGATCGGGCTTGGGCCGATAGACCATGCCGGAGCGGGAGCCGACGATCAGGCGCGGCTCGCCGCCGCCGGGGACGTAGCGCAGGCCCGACGGCGCGGAGCGATCCGGCTCGAAACGGCCGCCGGCGACGGCGGTGAGCATCCCGATCGCGTCATAGAAGTTCAGGCCCATGCCCTGGACGGCGACGGTCTCCCGTCCCAGCAGGGAGGCGTAGTCCACCTCGAGCGGGTTCGCGGGCCCGAGGTGGACCAGGCCGTGGCGCTCGGCGGCGTCGGCCAGCTGCTGCGAGCGGGGGCTGAGGGCGGTGGGCAGGTGCCCGAGCGCAAGGGCGACCGCATCGGCGCGCAGCACGCGCCCGTCGGACAACCTCACCCGCTGGGGCCCGTCGGCCTCCCCGGTCACATCGACCGCCTCGGCGGTGTGCTCGACGATCCGCAGCCGGGCGGGATCGGCATCGGCCTTCGCGGAGTCGAGCACGTGGGCGAGGTAGCGGCCGTGGGCCGCGCGGGAGGCGAAATCGGTGGGTGCCAGACCCTCGCCGGCCAGGTGGTCGGCGAGGGTCTCGGTGCGTGAGACGGGCAGCACTCCATGGCAGGACTCATCGGGATACATCGTGGTCTGGCAGGTGGTGGTGTTCATCAGCAGCACCTCGGGCTGGTCATGGCGCCAGACCGCACCGCCTCGCCCCACCTGGGGGTCGATCAGGTGCACCGTGAGCGTGCCGTGCCAGTCGGGGCCGGCGGAGGCCGCGACCAGGCGTTCGATGATCGCTGTCCCCCGCGGACCCGCCCCGATCACGGCGACGGTGCGGACGAGATCGGTGGCTGCGGTCATCGCTCCAGTATGGCGCGGTCAGGCCGCTCCTTCGGACGACATCCGGTCGAGATGCCCCTGCGGGTCCGCCGATCTGGGACGATGGCGCCATGTCGACTCCCGCGCCGCCGCCGAGACACCTGCCGCGCTCCGAGTCGGTGACTCCCACGGGCCTGTTCGGCGGGCGACAGACCGCGAGGCTCCGCGCGATCGTCAACGCCGACCTGCTGCCCGAGGAGCGCGCCTCGGCCGATGCGCTGGTGATGACGGCCTGGCTCAGCGCAGCGCAGCGGGCGCACTACGCGCCGTCCCTGCGCGCCGGCCATCACCCCGAGGAGTTCATCCAACGTCTGGCCGATGAGCGCCGGGTCGTGCTCGAGGAAGGCGCCGATCCCGTCGCCGATGAGCTCGACTCTGCGCGCCAGGCCGAGCAGGATGCCCGGCAGCTGCCGCTGCGTCTGGTGGAGGCCGCGCTGCTGCTGGTGGTGCTGGGATGCTTCGTGGCCACGGTGGTGCAGAGCATCCGCTCCGAGGGGTCACGGCTCGCAGATCGCCTCCCGGAGCTGGCCCCGCAACTGCTGGCGACCCTGGTGGTCGCCGCCCTGCTCGCTGCGATCATCGGGAAGGTCGCGACCTGGCGACGCGATCGGATCCTGCTGGACTGGGCGGTCTCCCGGCCCGGTCAGCTCGGTCGTGGGCTGCCGCTGCGCCGCCCGCTGCAGGGAGAGTCGGCCGGTCCCGCGCTCGTGCAGGCCCTGGGACCCGCTCTCCTGGTCGGCGCCGGGGTGCTCGCGATCGTCGCAGGAGCGGCGATCCTGCTGATCACCCTCATGCTCGGCGACGAGCAGGGGATGGGCGAGTACGCACCCTGGCTGCTCGGCGGCGGGGCGGTCTCCTTGGTGGCCGCGGTGCTCGCGATCTATCTGCGCCATCGTCGGCTGCTGAAGGTGATGCGCCGGGAACGGGCGGCGGAGTGGCTCGGGCCTGCGCCGCAGGTGGAGGAGCCGCCCGCGCTGTGAGCAGCCAGGCGCGCCTCAGCGGAGGTGATGGAGGCCGGCGCGGAGGAGGTGCGCCGCCAGCTCCGCCTCGCGGGCAGCTCGGGCCACGGCTCCTGCACGGCCCGCGTCGACACTCGGATGACGCTGGTTCCACCATGTGCGCGCCCTCCCTCCGAGTCGGGGTTCCGAGCGGGGCTCGGAGCGACCGGACGCCGGGCGGGCAGAGCTCGTCGCGACGGACGGCGCATCGAGCATCTCGGCAGGGGTCGCGTCGAGCATTCGCGCAGGGGTCGCGGCGCGCATCGCTGCGGGGGTCGCGGCAGGGGACTGCGCGGAGCTGTCGGCGGGAACGGGTCGGAGGGCGGTGAGCATGGCGGGCTCCTCGATGACGGATCAGGGCCGGATAACCATGAGCAGGACATTACTTCCGCAATAGTTCTTGCGCACCACTTCGTGCGCACTTACTCGTGCGTCACTCCTCCCGGGCCGTAGGATCGCGGTATGAGCCCCGCCGATCCACCCCGGACCGAGGACGTCGCGAGCAGCCTCGGGAACGACTACGCGACTCGGGATCAGCTGCGCGCCATGGCGCATCCGCTGCGGATGCAGCTCGCCGAGCGGGTGGGCCGCCGCGGGACGGCACGCGCCGCGGATCTCGCGGCCGATCTTGAGATCGCCGCGAACTCCGTGAGCTACCACCTGCGGATCCTCGCCCGGGGAGGAGTGATCACCGAGGCACCGGAAGCTGCCCGGGACAAGCGGGATCGGGTGTGGAAGCTCGCCCAGGCGAACTTCCAGCACGCCCCCGCGGAGAATTCCGCGAGCACAGCTCCGCTGGTGGACCACGACTACGTCGAGGCGTCCGGGGCCACGACCCTGGCGGCGTTGGAATGGATCCGCTCCGCCTGGGTCTCCGAGATCGCACAGCGCACCGCGAACTTTCCCGAACCGGCCGAGCAACGGGCGCTCGCCAGCATGTTCTCCTCACCGATGCGACTCTCGCGCGAGCAGTCGCGCGAGCTCTTCGCCGTGGTCCAGGAGCAGCTCCTGAAGTACAACGCGCTGAACCGGGACGAGAGCGGTGCGGATCGTCCCGGCGACCCCGACTCCGGAGGAGACGCCCAGGACGTCCGGGTGCTCTTCACCATGGTGGGTGAGCGGCCGCACGCCGACCCTTCGCAGATCTCCCCCTCCCCCGACTCTAGAATCGCTCCATGACTACGACGACGACGGAAACGCCCGCCACCCACGCCTGGGGGATCGGTCTCAGCACCCTCGCCGCCGATGGCTCCACCCTCGACGCCTGGTACCCCTCCCCCCAGCTCGGGGAGGCGCCCCGGACGCCCGCGAGCCACCCGCTGCACGCCCAGCTGAGCGCTGCGGCGCGCGCCGACGACGTGCGCGGCACCACCCAGGAGGTCGTGGTGCGCGTGATCGAGCTCGCAGCCGCACCGGCGGATGCCGCAGATGCCTACCTGCGCCTGCACCTGCTCTCGCACCGCCTGACCCAGCCCAACTCCCAGAACCTCGAGGGGCTGTTCGGGAAGCTCACCAACGTGGTGTGGACCTCCGAGGGACCCTGCGCCGTGACCGGCTTCGAGGAGACCCGCCTGCGCCTCATCTCCGCCGGCCGCACCCCCACCGTGCTCAGCATCGACAAGTTCCCCCGCATGGTCGACTACGTCCTGCCCGCCGGCGTGCGCATCGGCGACGCGGACCGGGTGCGCCTGGGTGCCCACCTGGCCGAGGGCACCACCGTGATGCACGAGGGCTTCGTGAACTTCAACGCCGGCACGCTCGGCACCTCGATGGTCGAGGGCCGCATCTCCCAGGGCGTCGTCGTGGGCGACGGCTCCGACGTGGGCGGCGGAGCCTCCACTATGGGCACCCTCTCCGGCGGCGGCACCGAACGAGTGAGCATCGGCCGGCGCTCGCTCCTGGGCGCCGAGGCCGGCGTGGGCATCGCGATCGGCGATGACTGCGTGGTCGAGGCGGGGCTGTACATCACCGCCGGCACCAAGGTGGAGCTGGTCGGTGAGGGGGGCGGAGCGTCCGAGGGAGCCCACGTGGTCAAGGCCCGGGAACTCTCCGGCGTGCCGAACCTGCTGTTCCGGCGGAACTCGCTGACCGGCGCGGTGCAGGCGGTGGCCCGGAAGGGCCAGACCGTCGAGCTCAACGCCGCCCTGCACTCGAACTGACGACGGACCAGGAGCACCCGGGATGACATCCCGCGACGGGCGGCGCGCACAGGGTGGCGGCCGGTCCTTCGCCCGCCAGCTCGCGGTTCCCCTGGTGATGGTGCTGCTCTTCGCGGGCATCGCAGGCGGCAGCTATGTCGCGCTGCAGCGCTACGGCTCCCCCGCCCATGAGGGCACCTGCGTGGCCACCGGGCTCGGGACCGGTCACCGCTACAGCACGGACCGGGTCGCCAACGCCGCGCTGATCAGCGCGACCGCCGTGGACCGGCAGCTGCCCCCGCGAGCGGCGTCGATCGCCCTGGCGACCGCCTATCAGGAGTCGCAGCTGCAGAACATCGACTACGGGGACCGAGATTCGCTGGGACTGTTCCAGCAGCGGCCGTCACAGGGCTGGGGCACCGAGGCGGAGATCATGGACCCGATCTACTCCACCAACGCGTTCTACGACGTGCTGGAGACGATCCCGGACTTCCAGAGCGCCGATATCAACGACGTCGCCCAGGAGGTCCAGCGCTCAGGCCATCCCGAGGCCTATCGCGACCACGAGACCGAGGGGCGACTCTACGCCTCGGCGCTGACGGGGCAGAGCGGTGCGAACCTGGTGTGCACGCTCGACTCCGTCGGCTCCACCGTCTCCCCCGAGCAGGTCCGCGCAGAGCTCGCGCGCCAGTTCCCCCTCGCCACCGGGTCCGGGCGACTCACCTCGAGCCTCGACTCTGCCGCGAGCACCGCACCGCAGCTGCCCGCCGAGGCCGGCGCGACCGCGCTGGTGATCGACCCGGGCGGCGATGAGACGCTCGGCTGGGCGCTCGCGAACTGGGCCGTCGCCCGCGCAGCGGACGACGGTGTGGTCCAGGTGTCCTACCGGGGACGCCTCTGGGACCGCTCGCTGCGCGGGGACGACGCAGCGGGCTGGGGCGAGGCCGACGGCGGTGCGACGGACCGCGTGGTGGTGCTGGTCAGCGGGCGCTGAGCCGGCTGCTCAGAGTGTGAGGCGCGTGCATGAGGTGCGGTGCGGACCGTGCGCCGGCAAGAGCGCGCCGGCAAGAGCGCACCGGGATCAGTGCACCGTGAGGCCGCGGGCACGGAACTGGTCCCGCACCCGCTGCATGACCTCCTTCGAGGGTGGCAGGGCGTCGCGCAGCTTATACTCCATGCCGAGCGTGTCCCACTTGTCCTGGCCCATGTTGTGGAAGGGCAGCACCTCGACCCGCTCGATCACGCCCTGCCAGCGCTCCACGATGTCCGCGACCCGCTCGACGTTCTCCTCGTCGTCGGTCCAGCTGGGCACCACCACGAAGCGCAGCCAGATCGGGATGCCGCGGCGTGCGAGCCGGTCACCGAAGTCGATGGTCGGCTGCAGGGCACGGCCGGTGAGCGCCTGGTAGGACTCCTCGCTGCCGGACTTCACGTCCAGCAGCACCAGGTCGACGTCCTCGAGGAAGGCGTCGGACGCCACCGCACCCAGATAGCCGGAGGTGTCGATCGCGGTGTGGACACCCATCTCCTTTGCCGCGCGCAGCACCTTCCCGGCGAAGGCGGGTTGCATCAGCACCTCTCCCCCGGACAGGGTGATCCCGCCCCCGGAGGCGGCGAAGACGCGACGGTAGCGGCGGACGCGGCGCACGATCTCCTCGATCCCCACATCCTGCCCGCGGCGCATCTCCATCGTGTCGGGGTTGTGGCAGTACACGCAGCGCAGCGGGCAGCCGGCGAAGAAGAGGGTCAGCCGGGTGCCCGGACCGTCCACCGCGGTGACCAGCTCCCAGGAGTGGAGCGAGGCTACGCTCCCCTCCCGGACCGCGGCCAGCCGCTCGGAGCGTTCGAGCTCGACCTCGGCCATGCCCTCGATCCCCGCGCCGCTGCGCCGGTTCCGGGTGGGCGTGGCAAGAAGGTCGGCGCTCTGCTCCATGGCGTCAGGCGCCCTGGTGGAAGGTGCGGTCCAGCACGTCCAGCTGCTGCTCGCGGGTGAGCTTGACGAAGTTGACCGCATAGCCGGAGACCCGCACGGTGAGGTTCGGGTGGTCCTCCGGCTTCTCCATCGCCTCCACCAGGGTCTGCTTGTTCAGCACGTTGATGTTCGCGTGGAAGAGGCCCGATTCCATGGTGTTCTTCGCACGGTTGGCCTTCATCGATGCCAGGCGTTCGTCATAGGTCGCGACGGGGCGGGTGGTCATGGTGGTCTCCTCAGGGGTGATCGCGGTGGTCATGGCTGCGGTGGGGGTGGTGGTGGTGCCCTGGTCGGCTCGGGTGGTCACTGCTCATCCCTCGGCTCATCCATCACGAAGCCGGCGTCGAGGATGCCGACCAGGTTGGTGACCTGCTCGTCCTTGGTGCGTCCCAGTCCCTGCGGGGTGATGGTGCCCGTCAGCGAGATCCCGTCGAGGGCGTCGTGATAGTCGAGCTTGCCCACGCTCAGCATCGAGGCGACCATCCCGTGGGTGTCGGCCCCGTTCTCGGGGTTGGCTCCGGGCGAGAAGGGGGTGCCCGCGCGGTGGCCGGAGGGGAAGGATCCCGTGGCCTTGCCGTAGACGACGTTGGAGGTGATGGTCAGCACCGACTGGGTGGGGATCGCGTCGCGATACATCGGGATCGCCGCGATCTTCTGCATCACGGTGTGCACGATCGTGGCCGCGATGTCATCGGCGCGATCGTCGTCGTTGCCGTAGCGGGGGAAGTCGCCCTCGGTGAGGTAATCGACCACCAGCCCGGTCTCATCACGCACCGGGGTGACCGTCGCGTGCTTGATCGCCGAGAGGGAGTCCGCGACGATCGAGAGCCCGGCGATGCCGCAGCCCATCGTGCGCACGATCTCGCTGTCGTGCAGCGCCATCTCCATCGCCTCGTAGGCATATCGGTCGTGGCTGTAGTGGATGATGTTCAGCGCCTCGACGTAGGTGCCCACCACCCAGTCCAGCATCTGCTCGTACCGGTTCCAGACCTCGTCGAAGTCCAGCGGCCCGTCCCCGGCGATCGGGGTGAACTCGCCCTCGGTGGTGACCTGCTTCCCGGAGACCTCGTCGCGGCCGCCGTTGATCGCGTAGAGCAGCGCCTTGCCGGCGTTGACCCGGGCACCGAAGAACTGCATCTGCTTGCCGACCTCCATCGGCGAGACGCAGCAGGCGATCGCCGCATCATCGCCCCAGCGGTCGCGGATCTGCTCATCGGACTCGTACTGGATCGAGGAGGTCTCGATCGAGATCGCCGAGCAGAACTCCTTGTACCCGGCCGGCAGCTCCGGGTCCCAGAAGATGGTGATGTTCGGTTCGGGGGCGGCGCCGAGGTTCCGCAGGGTCTGCAGCAGCCGGAACGAGGTCCTGGTGACCTGGGCACGGCCGTCGGCGGAGAAGCCGCCATCTGACCAGGTCGCCCAGTAGGGATCGCCGGAGAAGATCTGGTCGTAGTCGATGGTGCGCAGGAAGCGGACGATGCGCAGCTTGATCACGAGCGCATCGATGTACTCCTGCGCCTGCGATTCGGTGATCGTGCCGGCGGCGAGATCGCGTTCGACGTACACGTCGAGGAAGGCCGAGAGGCGGCCGATGGACATCGCCGCGCCGTCCTGGCTCTTCACTGCGGCGAGATAGGCCATGTAGGTCCACTGCACGGCCTCCTGCGCGTTCGCGGCTGGGCGGCGCAGGTCCAGGCCGTAGGAATCTCCCAGCCGCACCAGCTTCGCGAGCGCTCTGATCTGTTCGGAGTGCTCCTCACGGTAACGGGCCCAGTGCTCGGAGAAGGGCTGCTCGGCCACCTCATCCTTGGCGCGCTTCTTGTCCGCGATCAGTGCGTCGGCGCCGTACAGGGCCAATCGGCGGTAGTCGCCGATGATGCGGCCGCGGCCGTAGGAGTCGGGCAGCCCGGTGATGATATGGCTCGAGCGGGCGGCGCGGATCCGCGGGGTGTAGATGTCGAAGACGGCGTCGTTGTGGGTCTTGCGGTACTGGGTGAAGATCTTCTTGACGTTCTCGTCGACCTCCTTGCCCGCCTCCTTGAGGGCGGTCTCCACCATCCGCCAGCCGCCGGCGGGCATCATGGCGCGCTTGAGCGGCACGTCGGTCTGCAGGCCGACGATCACGTCGTCGTCCTCGCTGATGTACCCGGCGGGGAAGGCGTCGACGCCCGCGGGGGTGTGGGTGTCGACGTCGTAGACGCGGCGGCGCCGCTCCTCGGAGAGGTAGTGGGCCTCGAGATGGTCCCAGAGGCGCAGCGTCTTCTCGGTGGGTCCGGTCAGGAACGAGGCATCCCCGCCGTAGGGGGTGTAGTTGCGCTGGATGAAGTCGCGCACCTCGATGCCTTCCTGCCAGGGACCGGGAACGAAGCCGCCCCAGGCGTCTCTGCCTGCGGCCTCGGTGCCGGGGTGATCGGTGGTGGCAGTGGTCATCGGGTCCTCCTCGCTGGGCGGAAGGACCTCGGTGGTGCAGGCCCTTCACGGATGCCTTCAGGTTAGGGCGAGGAAAGCGGCAGGAGCGGGCGGAAGGTCCCGATGAGAACGCCCTGACCAGCGACACTCTCCATGAGGAGGGTCGGGGTCAGGGCGTTCAGGTGCGAATGGTCTCGCAGGTGGGTGGTCTCGGAGATGGGTGCCTCAGAGCCAAGTGCCTCGGAGACAGGTTCCTCCGAGGAGTGCGGCCTCGGAGGTACGGGGTCAGCCGCGCTTCTCGATGTCGGACTGGAGGGCCGACAGGCGCAGCTCGCTGGTGCCGGTGCGATCCTCCATCGCCGTGTAGCTCCGCTCGGCATGGCCGGTGTAGATCTGTCGCGGGCGACCGATCTTGGTCTCCGGATCGTGGACCATCTCCTCCCACTGGGCGATCCAGCCCGGCAGACGACCGATGGCGAACAGGACGGTGAACATCTCCGTCGGGAAGCCGATCGCCTTGTAGATCAGGCCCGTGTAGAAGTCGACGTTCGGATAGAGCTTGCGCTCGACGAAGTAGTCGTCCTTCAGTGCGATCTCCTCGAGCTTCATCGCGAGCTCGAGGCGGGAGTCGTTGACGCCGAGGCGCTCGAGGACGTCGTCCGCGATCTTCTTCACGAGGCGCGCGCGGGGATCGTAGTTCTTGTACACGCGGTGGCCGAAGCCCATCAGGCGGATGCCGTCCTCCTTGCGCTTCACCTTCTCCATGAAGTCGCGCGGGTCCATGTTCTCGGCCTCGATCTGATCGAGCATGTCCATCACCGCGGCGTTGGCGCCGCCGTGGGCGGGACCCGAGAGTGCACCGATCCCGGCGGAGATCGAGGTGAACAGGTTCGCCTGGGCGGAGCCGACGAGGCGGACGGCGGAGGTCGAGCAGTTCTGCTCGTGGTCGGCATGCAGGATCAGCAGCTGCTCCATCGCGCGCACCACGACGGGATCCGCGATGTAGTCCTCCACCGGGAACCCGAAGGTCAGGCGCAGGAAGTTCTCGATCAGGGAGAGCCGGTTGTCGGGATAGAGCAGCGCGTGGCCCTGGGCGATGCGGTGCGCGTAGGCAGCCATCGTGGGCATCTTCGCGAGCAGCCGCACGGCGGAGATCCGCACCTGCTCCTCATCGAAGGGGTCCAGGGTGTCCTGGTAGAAGGTCGACAGCGCCGAGGTGCCGGCCTGGAGCACGGCCATCGGGTGGGCGTCGCGCGGGAAGTTGTCGAACATCCGCTTGAAGCGTTCGTCGAGCAGGGTGCGGTGCTCGACCTGCGCCTCGAAGTTGTCGAGCTGGCCCTTGGTGGGCAGCTCGCCGTTGATCAGCAGGTAGGAGACCTCGAGGTAGCTGGACTTCTCCGCGAGCTGCTCGATCGGGTAGCCGCGGTAGCGCAGGATGCCCTCGTCGCCGTCGATGTAGGTGATCGAGGACTTGGCGTTGGCGGTGTTCATGAAGCCGGGGTCGTAGGTGACCTCGCCGGTCTCCTTGCGCAGGGGGCCGATCGCGATGCCGGAGTTCCCCTCC
This sequence comes from uncultured Brachybacterium sp., assembly GCF_947500705.1. Taxonomy (GTDB): domain Bacteria; phylum Actinomycetota; class Actinomycetes; order Actinomycetales; family Dermabacteraceae; genus Brachybacterium. The sequence continues at coordinate 58,203 of NZ_CANMSY010000002.1, forward strand.
ACTGCGGGGATGATCGGGAGGTCGAGGGTCTTCTCCCCCAGGCTGAGCTGAGCGGACGTCGTCGTGTGATCCATGGGCTCTCCGTTGTGCGTGGTCGGATCGGTACGGCGCGCGAGGGCGCCGGAGGTGTCAGAGGCGCTCGAGGCGCCGGGCGGCGGCAGCGATCCGCTCGTCGGTCGCGGTGAGGGCGACCCGGACGAAAGTCCCGCCAGCAACACCATAGAACATCCCGGGGGCCACCAGGACACCGCTGTCCGCGAGGCGCTCGACACTGCTCATCGAGTCGGCGCCGAAGGTGGTCCAGAGGTACAGGCCTGCCTGGGAACCGTGGATCGTGCCACCTGCGGCCACCAGCGCGGGCTCGAGCATCGCGCGTCGAGCGCGATAGATCTCACGCTGCACCGCCGGTGCCTCATCGTCTCCGAGGGCCGTGGTCATCGCGGCCTGGAGCGGCCCGGGAAGCATCATCCCGGCCTGTTTGCGCACCGCCACCAGCTCACCCACCAGGCCTGCGTCGCCCGCCACGAAGGCTGCCCGGTAGCCGGCGAGGTTGGACTGCTTGGACAGGGAGTACACGCACAGCAGCCCGTCCAGCGAGCCGCCGTTCACGCGCGGGTCCAGCACCGAGGGCACCTCCTCCACGGTCCAGGGCAGCAGCGCGTAGCACTCATCGGAGGCGACCACGATCCCTCGCTCCCGGGCCCAGGTCACGATCGCTGCCAGCTGGGAGACGTCCAGCACCTCACCGGTGGGGTTCGAGGGCGAGTTCAGCCACAGCAGGCGGATCCGTGAGGAGGCATCCGGCTCCGGCAGCGCGGCATCACCGTGGGCCGCGAGGGCGGCCAGGTCCAACGGCATCGACTCTGCACCGACGAACCGTGCTCCCATGTCATAGGTGGGATAGGCGATGTGCGGGAACGCCACCGCCTCCCCCGGCCCGATGCCGAGCTGGAAGGGCAGATGCGCCACGAGCTCCTTGGAGCCGACGGTGGGCAGCACCCCTTCGACCCCGAGCGAGGAGGGAGCACCGCGGTGACGGCGCACGAAGCCCACGATCGCCTCCCGCAGGGCGGGGGTGCCGATCGTGGTCGGATAGCCGGGGCTGTTCGTGGCGGCGGCGAGAGCCTGCTGCACCGAGGCGGGCGTCGGATCGACGGGGGTGCCGACGGAGAGGTCGACGATGCCCTCCGGATGGGAGGCGGCGCGCTGCTTCGCCGGGACGAGAGCATCCCACGGGAACTCGGGCAGATGTGCGGCGAGACCGCGACGTGCGGTCGGAGTCGACGGGACCGCAGAAGAAGCGGGGGGCGAGGCGGCCACGGCTCAGGCCAGCGGGTTCGGCTGCAGCGGCAGGGCGTCGATGATCGGATGGTCCTTGTCGATCACGCCCATCTTCGCCGCACCGCCCGGAGCACCGAGATCGTCGAAGAACTCGACGTTGGCCTTGTAGTACTCGGCCCACTGATCCGGGGTGTCGTCCTCGTAGTAGATCGCTTCGACGGGGCAGACGGGCTCGCACGCTCCGCAGTCCACGCACTCATCGGGCTGGATGTAGAGCATCCGGTTGCCCTCGTAGATGCAGTCCACGGGGCACTCATCGACGCAGGCACGGTCCTTGACGTCGACACAGGGCAGAGCGATGACGTACGTCATGAGCGGCTTCCTTCCGTCGGAGACGCTCCCATTCTGTCATCCCGACCCCGCTGCAGGCCCTGCCCGGAGGTGCCGGGCCGCGGAGGTGACGGGATGCACATCCGGCGCCGGCGCCCGCCCAGCTCCCAGAGGTGGGAGCGGATAGCCTCGAGCGATGACTGAGCACGACGACGACCGGGTCCGCGCCGGATGGGCGCCCTTCCTCCAGGACGGGCGCAGGGTGGTGCTCCGCTATGCGATCGACCGGGAAGCGTCCCCGCATGGAGAGTCGATGAGCGATGCGCTGGGGACGATCCTCTCCACCGATGAGCAGTCGGTGCAGGTGATGACCAAGCGGGGTGTGATGACGGTGCCCCGGGCGCTGATCATCGCGGCGAAGGAGGTTCCGCCGCCTCCGGTGCGACGGCGGGGGCCCGCCGCGCCCTGAGGATGTAGTCGACGCCGGAGACCGTATGCAGCGCGACCCCGATCCAGAACAGCACCTGCGCGGCAGGCACCAGCGAGGGCGCCCAGGCGGCTGCCGCGACCAGCAGGAACACCGAGCCCATCAGCGCGAAGGTGCGGACCTTGCCGAGCCAGGAGACGGAGATCCTGCCGCCCAGTGCCGCCCGGGTGGCGAGCACGACCATCGCCACGTCGACGACCAGGATGATGGCCAGCGCCGCCCAGGGCAGCAGATCGGCGACCGCGAGGCTGAGCACGATCCCCGCCAGCCCCAGCCTGTCGGCGATCGGGTCGATGATCGCGCCGGTGCGGCTGGTCTGGTCCAGTGCACGGGCCAGCAGTCCATCGATCCAGTCGGTCGAGGCCCATACCAGCAGCAGCACCACCGCGAGGGTGTCGGGACCGTCCACCAGCAGCATGCACACCGGAGCCAGCAGCACGAAGCGCACCAGCGTGACGAGATTGGGGATCGTCGCCCAGTCAGGGCGAGGACGCGTCGGAGCGGTCATCTGCTCACCCTGCCCGAGAACGGGACCTGCGCACCAGCGTGATCAGGCCCGCGATCAGGAACGGGATCACGAGGCCGAGGCCCTGGACGACCCAGCCGGAGTACTGGGGCTCGGTGCCCAGCATCGCGGGCATCATGACGCCGCCGCCCATGCCCTCGCCCAGGAACGGCATCGCCAGCACGCCCCACAGGCTGCCGAGCACCAGCAGCGGGAGCCGGGACCCGGTCGCCGCCCACAGGAACACGCTGGCGACCACTTGGAACAGCGCACCGAACAGCAGGCCGGCGGGCAGGTGGAGACCAGCCGCCGGGAGCTCCACCCGGTGGGTCGAGATCATCAGCAGGACCGAGACGATCGCGAGCACCACGGCCATCGCGGCCTGGGTGAGCCGGGCGGCGAGCGAGGTGGTGTCCACCCGCCGCACCGGCTGCTGCTCGATCGTCACCAGGTCACTTTCCCGACTTGGCCTTCGAGGTCGCACGACGACGCTCGTTCGGATCGAGGATGACCTTGCGGATGCGGACGACCTCGGGGGTGACTTCGACGCACTCGTCATCCGCGGAGAACTCGAGGGACTCCTCGAGGGTGAGGCGACGCGGCGGGACCAGGTTCTCGAAGGAGTCCGAGGAGGCTGCGCGCATGTTCGTCAGCTTCTTCTCCTTCGTGATGTTCACGTCCATGTCCTCGTTGCGAGAGTTCTCGCCGACGATCTGGCCGGTGTACACCTCGGAGGTGGGCTCGACGAAGAACGAGCCGCGCTCCTGGAGGTTGATCATCGCGAACGGCGTGACCGAGCCCGGACGATCAGCGACCAGGGAGCCGGTGGAGCGGAACTCGATGTTCCCCATCCACGGCTCGTAGCCGTCGTTGTAGGAAGCGGCGATGCCGTTGCCGCGGGTCTCGGTCATGAACCGGGTGCGGAAGCCGATGAGTCCGCGCGAGGGCACCACGAACTCCATGCGCACCCAGCCGGAGCCGTGGTTGCTCATGGTCTCCATGCGACCCTTGCGGGACGCCATCAGCTGGGTGACGGTGCCGAGGTACTCGTCGGGCACGTCGATGGTCATCCGCTCGACCGGCTCGTGGACCTTGCCGTCGATCTCACGGGTGAGCACCTTCGGCTTGCCGACGGTCAGCTCGAAGCCCTCGCGGCGCATCTGCTCGACCAGGATCGACAGCGCGAGCTCTCCGCGGCCCTGCACCTCCCAGGCGTCGGGGCGCTCGGTGGGCAGCACCTTCAAGGACACGTTGCCGACCAGCTCGGCGTCCAGACGGTCCTTGACCTGGCGGGCGGTGAGCTTGTGGCCCTTGCCGTTCTTGCCGGCCAGCGGGGAGGTGTTGATGCCGATGGTCATCGAGATCGCCGGGTCATCGATGGTGATCAGCGGCAGCGGGCGCGGATCGTTCAGATCGGCGAGGGTCTCACCGATCATGATCTCGGGGATGCCGGCGACGGCGACGATGTCACCGGGGCGGGCGGTGCGGGTCATCGGCACCCGGGTGAGGCCCTTGGTCTCCAGCAGCTCGGTGATCTTGACCTGCTTGGTGGTGCCGTTCTGGACGCACCAGGTGACCTGCTGGCCCTTGGCGAGCTCGCCGTTCTTGATGCGCAGCAGCGCGAGACGGCCCAGGAACGGGGAGGCGTCGAGGTTGGTGACGTGCGCCTGCAGCGGCACCTCGTCGTCGAAGGCCGGTGCCGGGATCTGCTCGAGGATGGTCTTGAACAGCGCCTCGACGTCCTCCTCCTCGGGGAGGGTGCCGTCGGCGGGCTTGGTGAGCGAGGCGCGGCCTGCCTTGCCGGAGGCGTAGACGACGGGCACGTCGAGGACGGCATCGAGATCGATGTCGTCCATCTCCTCGGAGAGGTCCGAGGCGAGGCCCAGCAGCAGGTCGGTGGCTTCGCCGACGACCTCGTCGATGCGGGCGTCGGGGCGGTCCACCTTGTTGACCACGAGGATCACGGGGAGCTTCGCGGCGAGAGCCTTGCGCAGCACGAAGCGGGTCTGCGGGAGGGGGCCCTCGGAGGAGTCCACCAGGAGCACGACGCCGTCGACCATGGACAGGCCGCGCTCGACCTCGCCGCCGAAGTCGGCGTGGCCGGGGGTGTCGATGACGTTGATGGTGATGCCATCATGCTCGCCGATCTCCGCGGCGGACGGTCCGGTGTACCGGATCGCCGTGTTCTTGGCGAGGATGGTGATGCCCTTCTCGCGCTCGAGCTCGCCCGAGTCCATCGCCCGTTCGCCGTGCTTGTCGTGGTCGCTGAACGCGCCGCCCTGGGTGAGCATGGCGTCGACCAGGGTGGTCTTGCCGTGGTCGACGTGGGCGACGATGGCGACGTTTCGCAGGTCGGTACGGTGCTGGAGAGTCATACGCGGAAGCTCGTTTCGGGTTGCGCGGTGGGTCGAAGACCGAGCAGCGCCCGGCCGCACCCCAGGTGCGACCCGCTCCAGGGCCCAGGCGAGTCTATCCGCCAGCGGGCCGCCCGCCAGGGGCTGGGAATGAGACCTTCGACGCCCTCGCACCGAGCGCCAGGGCCAGCAGTACGGTCAGCACCATTGTCGGCACCACTGCGAGCACCACTGCGAGCACCAGCGACCCGACCATGGGCCGGAGGAAACCGACGGAGGAGTCTCGCCCGCCACAGACGATCTGACCGCGATCCCCGGGTCGTCGAGGAACTGCCCGGTGAGATGGCGACAACGCGGCCAGGACTGTGCTCCGACGGCTCCGCTCAGACGTGTCCGGCGCTCGCGAAGGGATCGATCGGGCCGTCGTCGATCTGGGGGCCGTCGGCCTGCTCGTCGTCGGCCACGACCTCGGGGGCCTGCACGTCGATCGTTTCCGAGCCCGCGAGCGGGATGGAGCCGCCGGGGATCGCAGCGAGCAGGCGCTTGGTGTAGTCCTGCTGCGGGGAGTGGAACACCTCGTCGGTGGTCCCCTGCTCGACGACCTTTCCCTTCTCCATCACCAGCGTGCTGTCCGCGATCTGCCGCACCACGGCGAGGTCGTGGGTGATGAACAGGTAGGTGAGACCCAGCTCGGCCTGCAGGTCGTTGAGCAGCTCGAGGACCTGCGCCTGGACCAGCACATCGAGCGCGGAGACCGCCTCGTCGCAGATCACGACTTCCGGATCCAGCGCCAGGGCACGCGCGATCGCGATGCGCTGGCGCTGGCCGCCGGAGAGCTCGTTGGGGTAGCGGCGCATCATCGCCGACGGCAGCGCGACCTTGTCCAGCAGGTCCCGGACCTTCGCCTCCCGGCTGCGCGCATCGCCGATGCCGTGGATCCGCATCGGCTCCTCGATCGTGCGGAAGATCGAGTACATCGGATCCAGGGTCCCGTAGGGGTTCTGGAAGATCGGCTGCACCCTGCGGCGCAGCTGCGTCAGCTCCCGTCCGCGGAAGGTGGTGACGTCCCTGCCCTCGAAGAGGACCCGGCCCGAGGTGGGTTCGAGGAGCTTGAGGACCATCTGGGCGACGGTGGACTTGCCGGAGCCCGACTCCCCCACGATCGCCGTGGTGGTCCCCCGTTCGATCTCGAAGGAGACCTTGTCCACCGCGGTGAAGGGCGTGGACTTCCACGGCACGCTGCCACGGATCGGGAACTCCTTGGTGAGCTCCTGCACCTGGATCACCGCCCGGGGGTTCACCGCCCCCGAGTTGTCGCTCGAGGTGTCGACGTCGGCGCTGAGGGGCGCGGCGTGTCCCTGCGCCTGCTCACGCACCTCGGCGCGGTCCCTTGCGGAGACCAGCCGACGCGAGGCCAGGGACGGGGCGGCACCGATCAGCCGCTCGGTGTACGGGTGCTGAGGGTTCTGCAGCAGCTCGAGCGCGGGGCCCGACTCCACCACACGGCCCTTGTACATGACCACCAGATGCTGGGCTCGCTCGGCGGCGAGGCCCAGGTCGTGGGTGATCAGCAGCACCGCGACGCCCAGCTCTGCGGTGAGGGTGTCGAGGTGGTCGAGGATCTGCTGCTGGACGGTGACGTCCAGCGCGCTGGTGGGCTCGTCGGCCACCAGCAGCTTCGGCCGCGCCGCAAGACCCATCGCGATCAGCGCGCGCTGCTTCATGCCGCCGGAGAACTCGTGCGGGTACTGCCCGGCACGCCGGGCGGCATCGGCGAGGCCCGCCTCCTCGAGCAGCTCGACCGTGCGGGCCTTCGCCGCGGCGCCCGAGGCCACCCCGTTCGCGGCGAGGGTCTCGCGGATCTGCGAGCCCACCTTCCACATGGGGTTGAGGTTGCTCATCGGGTCCTGGGGGACCAGGCCGATCTGGTCTCCGCGCAGCACCCGGATCTCCTTCTCGGAGACCTGGGTGATGTCGCGACCCTCGAAGAGGATGCTGCCGCCGGTGATGGAGCCGTTCTCGGCCAGCAGGTGGGCGATCGCCATCGCGGTCGTGGACTTGCCGGAGCCGGACTCCCCGACGATCGCGACCGTCTCCCCCGGGTACACCTCGAGGTTCGCGCTGCGCACGCCCTTGACCGGTCCGCTCGAGGTGGTGAAGGTGATCTCGAGATCGCGGATCTCGAGGAGCGGCTGGGCGCCGCCTGCGGGGCCGGCAGCCGGGGTGGGGGTCACAGAGGTCGTGGTCATCGCTTCCTCGCCTTCGGGTCCAGGGCATCGCGCACCGCATCGCCGAGCATGATGAAGCTCAGCACGGTGACCGCGAGGGCCAGGGAGGGGTAGAACAGCATGGAGGGCTGCGTCCGCAGCGCGTCACGGGCAGCGGAGATGTCGCCGCCCCAGGACACGGAACTCGTCGGCAGGCCCACGCCGAGGAACGACAGCGTCGCCTCGGCGACGATGAAGACGCCGAGGTTCACCGTGGCCGTGACGATCACGGGGGCGATCGCGTTGGGGACGACGTGCTTGAGGAGCACGGAGATCCGGGAGGCGCCCAGCGCGGTCGAGGAGACGACGAAGTCCTGGCTCTTGGTCGAGATGACCGAGCCGCGCATGATGCGTGCGACGTTCGTCCAGCCGAAGACGCTCAGCACGGCGATCACGGTCCACAGGTTCATCTCCCCCAGTCGGGTCGACACGACGATCGCGCCCAGGATCAGCGGGACCGCGAAGAAGATGTCGGTGACGCGGGAGATGACCTCGTCGAACCAGCCCCCGATGTACCCGGCCAGCGCACCCATCACGCCACCGATGAGCGTGGAGCCGAGCATCGCGAAGAAGCCGATGACCACCGAGGTGCGGGCACCCCAGAACGTGCGGGCCATGATGTCGTAGCCCTGGCGCGAGGTGCCGAAGGGGTGATCCGGGCCGGGAGGCTGGTTCGCGATCGACAGGTCGCCGTAACGGGGGTCCTGCGAGGTGAAGACCGAGGGGAAGGCCGCGACGAAGAGCACGAACAGGATCAGCAGCGCCGAGATCAGGAACACCGGATTGCGCACCAGGTTGTGCAGCGCGTCGCCCCAGAGCGAGCGCGGCGTGGAGGTGGTGTCCGCCGCGTCAACCGCCTGCAGCGGCGTCTCCTCCAGCGGTGCGACCCAGTGCTCCGACCGGGGGCGGCGGGTGGCGGGGGCATCACTTGGCATAGCGGATCCTCGGGTCGAGCAGGCCGTAGAGCAGGTCCACGACGAGGTTGGACAGCAGGAAGATGATCACCAGCAGGGTCACCAGCGACACGATCATCGGGGCCTCGCCAGCGGTGATCGAGCTGAACAGCAGGGTGCCGATGCCAGGGATGTTGAACACCCGCTCGGTGACGATCGCGCCGCCCATCAGGGCACCGAGATCCGCCCCGATGAAGGTGACCACAGGGATCAGGGAGTTGCGCAGGATGTGCTTGCCGACCACTCCGCCGCGCGAGAGGCCCTTGGCGGTCGCGGTGCGCACGTGATCGGCGCTCGCGGTCTCGGCGATAGACGTACGGGTCAGGCGCAGCACATAGGCGAATGAGACCCCGCCCAGCACGAAGCCGGGCAGCATCAGGTTCACCCAGGAGGGATCGCGGCCCACGTTGATGGGGGAGATCCCGAGCTGCAGCCCGAAGACGAACTGGGCGAGGAAGCCCAGCACGAAGGTCGGGGTGGCGATCAGCAGCAGGGAGAGCATCAGCAGCGTGGTGTCGATCAGCTTGCCCTTGCGCAGTCCCGAGATGACGCCGGCGACGACGCCGAAGATGGTCTCGACCACGACGGCGATGATCGCGAGCCTCATGGTGGTGGGGAACGCCGCCGCGATCTGGTCCCAGATCGGCCGTCCATTGAAGCCGACGCCGAGATCGAAGGTGAGCACGCTCCGGAGGTAGAGCAGCCACTGCACCAGCACGGGCTGGTCGAGGTTGTACTGCTCGCGCAGCTGCTGCTCGACGGCCGGGGAGATCGGCTTGTCGCCGGCCAGGGCGAGGATCGGATCACCCGAGGTGTAGAACGCCATCAGGTAGACGATCAGGGTGGCGCCGAGGAAGACGGGGATCATCTGCAGCAGTCGCCGCCCGATGTACCAGATCACGTCGATCCCTTTCGCTGTGGGGGTGGGGCCCGGCGGCCCCTGGGACGGCCCGGCGGAGCCGGGCGTGCGACAGCGGGAACCGGATCGAACCGGTTCCCGCTGTCGCAGGGTGGATCAGCAGATCACTTGGTGATCTCGTGGTAAAGCGGCACGGTGTCCCAGCCGTACTCCACGTTCGAGACCAGGGTGGAGAAGCCACCGATGGTGTTCTGGTACCAGAGGGGAAGAACGGGCAGGTCACGGATCAGCAGCGCCTCCGCCTCCTTCCACAGGGCGATCGCCTCGTCCTCGCTCGCGGCGGCGAGCCCGTCGGCGAGCAGCTGGTCGAACTCGGGGTTCTTGTAGTCGCCGTCGTTGCTGCCCTTGCCGTCGGCCGCAGCGGAACCGTAGAGCGGGCCCAGGAAGTTGTAGGCCGAGGGATAGTCGGCCTGCCAGCCCGAGCGCCAGGTGCCCAGGAGATCGCGATTGCGGATCTGCTCGCGCATCTCGCCGAAGGCGGGGAACGGGGTGGGCTTCGCCTCGATGCCCAGCACGTTCGCCAGCGAGTTGCAGACCGCCTCGACCCAGTCGGCGTGCGGACCGTCCGCGTTGTAGGCGAGGGTCAGCGGGCCTGCGAAGGGCGTGATCGCCTCGGCCTCGGCCCAGAGGCGCTTCGCTTCGGCCTCGTCGAACTGGAGGACCTCCGCACCGGGGAGATCGGTCGCGCCGCCGCCGGGGATCACCGGGGAGACGAAGTCGGTGGCGGGGGTGCGGGTGCCGAAGAACAGGTTGTCGCAGATCGACTGGCGGTCGATCGCCCGCGAGAGTGCCTGACGGCGGAGCGAGCCGGCCTCGCCCTCGAAGTTCGGGTCGTAGCCGGGCAGGGTGATCGACTGGAAGACAGCGCCGGGGGCGTTGACGGCCCGGTCCCCGAGGTCCGACTCGAAGGTGGCCAGCGCCGAGCCCGGCAGCTGGTCGACCACGTCGACGTTGTCCGACTGCAGGTCGAGGTACATCGTCTCGGGATCCTGGTAGACGGTGAAGTTGATCCCGGAGTTCTTCGCGGCGCGGGGGCCGTCGTAGGACTCGTTGGGCACCAGCACCAGCTCCTGATCGTGGGTCCAGGTCTCGAGCTTGTACGGGCCGTTGGCCAGGGGTGCCTCGCCGTAAGCGGCGATATCGTCGAAGGCCGTGGGGGGCAGCGGCATGTAGGCGGAGTAGCCGAGGCGGGTCGGGAAGTCGGACTGCGCCGAGACCAGTCGGGCGGTGAAGGTCGTCTCGTCCACGACCTCGAGGCCGGAGAGAGTGGCATCAGCGGCGACGCCCTCCGCGGAGAGCTCCGCGTAGCCCTCGAAGGGCTCGAAGAAGTACTGGCCGAGCTGCGCGTTGGCGGCGTTCGCGCCGAAGTTCCAGGCGTTGACGAAGTCCTGCGCGGTGATCGGGGTGGAGCCGTCGGAGTACGTCAGTCCCTCACGGATCTTGATCGTCCAGTTCTGGTTGTCCTCGGACTCGATGGACTCCGCGATGTCGTTCTCCGCGGTGCCGTCGGCCGTGTAGTACACGAGGCCCGCGAAGATCATCGTGATGATTCGACCGCCGCCGACCTCGCCGGTGTTGGTCGGGATCAGCGGGTTCTCGGGCTCAGTGGTGTTGGCGTAGATCGGCTCGCCGGTGCCACCGGCGTCACCGCCTCCCCCATCGCTTCCGCCGCTGCCACCTTCGTCGCCCCCGCAGGCGGCGAGGGTCAGGGCGGCGGCACCACTGGCAGCGGTGCCCAGCATCATTGATCGGCGCGAGATGGCCATGAGAACTCCTGTGAAGGCTCGAGAGCGTGACCCGCACATCCGTGTGCGGACCGATCCAGTCTGCACCAACGGATGTCAACAGCATTCCATCTGCTGGTAACACTTCGGTCTCGGACCTCTTTCAACCATCTGCCCGGCGCGGAGGGAACACCCGGCAGGACCTCCACACGAACTGCGTTCGCAGTGTTCAATGGCCCCATGACTGCTCCTACCTCGCCCGCCGCTCCCATCGATCCCACCTCCACCGACGCCTGGGCCGAGCTCGAGGCGCACAACCTCGAGCTCGAGGGCTCGCTGCGCGAGTGGTTCGAGACCGACCGCCAGCGCGCCGAGCGCTTCACGCACGACGCGGCCGAGCTCCACGTCGACCTCTCCAAGAACCTCCTCACCCCCACGACCATGGAGCTGCTGCTGCAGCTCGCCCGCGAGGTCGGCGTTGAGGAGCACCGCGATGCGATGTTCGCCGGCGCCCACATCAACACCACCGAGGACCGCGCCGTGCTGCACGCCGCACTGCGTCGCCCCGCGGGCTCCTCCCCGTCCCTCGAGGTGGATGGACAGAACATCGACGAGGACGTGCGCGGCACCCTGCACCGGGTCTACGACTTCGCGGACAGGGTCCGCTCCGGGGAATGGACCGGCGTGACCGGCAAGCGCATCGAGACCGTCGTCAACATCGGGATCGGCGGCAGCGACCTCGGCCCGGTGATGGTCTACGAGGCGCTCAAGCCGCTCGCCCAGGACGGGCTCGAGGCGCGGTTCATCTCGAACATCGACCCCACCGATGCCTACGCCAGCACCCAGGACCTCGATCCGGAGACCACCCTGGTCATCGTCGCCTCGAAGACCTTCACCACGCAGGAGACGCTCACCAACGCACGCCTGGTGCGCCAGTGGCTGCTCAGCGGCCTGCGGGAGAGTGCAGGGCTCACCGCCGAGCAGGAGCAGGAAGCCGTCGCCAAGCACTTCGTCGCGGTCTCCACGGCGCTGGACAAGGTCGAGGCCTTCGGCATCGATCCCGAGAACGCCTTCGGGTTCTGGGACTGGGTGGGCGGGCGCTACTCGGTGGACTCGGCGATCGGCACCGTGCTCGCGACGGTGCTGGGCCCGGATGCCTTCGAAGAGCTGCTGGCCGGCTTCCACGCGATGGACGAGCACTTCGCCACCGCGCCGGCGGAGCAGAACGTGCCGCTGCTGATGGGCCTGGTGAACGTGTGGAATGTGAACTTCCTGGAGGCGGAGACCCATGCGGTGCTCCCCTATTCCCAGTACCTGCACCGCTTCCCTGCCTATCTCCAGCAGCTGACCATGGAGTCCAACGGCAAGTCCGTGCGCTGGGACGGTTCGCTCGCCACGACCGAGACAGGTGAAGTCTTCTGGGGCGAGCCCGGCACCAACGGTCAGCACGCCTTCTACCAGCTGATCCATCAGGGCACGCGGCTGATCCCGGCGGACTTCATCGCCTTCGCGACCCCGAACCACGCTCTGGTCGATGGTGAGCAGGACGTGCACGAGCTGTTCCTGGCGAACTTCTTCGCACAGACCAAGGCGCTGGCCTTCGGCAAGACTGCCGAGGAGGTGCGCGCCGAAGGCACCGAGGGCGTGCTGGTCGCGGCCCGCGAGTTCTCCGGTGACCGCCCGACCACCTCGATCATGGCCCCGAAGCTGACGCCGTCGGTGCTGGGCCAGCTGATCGCACTCTACGAGCACATCACCTTCGTGCAGGGCGTGGTCTGGGGCATCAACTCCTTCGACCAGTGGGGCGTGGAGCTGGGCAAGCAGCTCGCCAAGGGCCTCGCCCCGGCGGTCGCCGGGGATGAGCAGGCGATCTCCGCCGAGGACGCCTCGACCGCCGGGCTGATCCGCTACTACCGCGAGCAGCGCCAGCAGGGCTGACCCGCAGGCCGCACGCGCGGCGGTCCCCACGACGAGGAGGGCGCCCCCGGAGAATTCCGCGGGCGCCCTCCGTCGCAGCACGTCGATCGGGCCAGAGCCCCATCGCCTGATCTCCTACCGCTCCTCCGTCGCAGCACGTCGATCGGGCCAGGTAGTCGATCAGGCCAGGTAATCGACCTCGCGGGTCTCCTTGCCGATCAGCAGCGCGATGGCCGTGATGATCGCGGCGAGGGTCAGGTAGCCGCCCACCAGCCACAGCGGCCCGTCCAGCAGCTGCCACAGCGCGATCATCGCGTAGGGCGCGGGGGCCGCTCCGATGACCGAGGCCATGTTGTAGCTGACTGCGCTGCCGGTGTAGCGAACGTCCGCTGCGAACATCTCCGGCAGGAACGCCGCCATCGGACCGAAGGTCAGACCCATCAGGGTGAAGCCGAGGATCAGCGTCGCCATCACCCCGGCGGTCCCGGCCTGCACCAGCGGCTCGATCAGGAACCCGAAGATGCCGATCCCCGCGGTGACGGCCAGCAGCAGCTTCCGCCGGCCGAGGCGGTCCGCGAGCGGGCCGGAGACGAGGGTGAAGATGCCGAAGAAGACGACCCCGATGATCAGCATGGTGAGGAACTGCGGCCGCTCGTATCCCAGGCCGGGTGCGAAGCCCGCCGCGTCGAAGGACTTGCCGGCGGCCTCCGCGGCGGCGCGGGCGGTCACCTCGTCGGCGGCGGTGGTGCCGACGACCATGAGGAACGCGGTCATCAGGTAGAAGAGCACGTAGGTGGCGACCATGGCGATGGTGGCGAGGACCAGTGGCTTCCAGGCGGTGCGGAACACCCGGGCGATCGGCACGGCGGCGACCCGCTGCTCGTCGATCACCTTCTGGAAGGCCGGGCTCTCCATGAGCTTCAGCCGCACCCAGAGGCCCACGATGACCAGCGCGGCGGAGAGCAGGAACGGCAGGCGCCAGCCCCAGCTCATGAACTGGGCGTCGGTCAGCTGCAGGCTGAGGACCACGAACAGCAGGTTCGAGAGGATGAATCCGATCGGGGCGCCGAGCTGCGGGAAGGTGCCGTAGAGGGCGCGCTTGCCGGGCGGGGCGTTCTCCGTCGCGAGCAGCGCCGCCCCGGACCATTCTCCGCCCAGTCCGATGCCCTGGCAGAAGCGCAGCAGCACCAGGAGCGCGGGGGCGAGCACGGTGAAGCCCGGAGTCGAGGCGGTGGGCAGGATCCCGATGAGGAAGGTCGCGATGCCCATCACCAGCAGGCTGGCCACGAGGGTGGTCTTCCGGCCGACACGATCGCCGAAGTGACCGAAGATCAGGGAACCCAGCGGGCGGGCCACGAAGGCGACGCCGAAGACCGCGAAGGAGCTCAGCAGCTGGTTCGCGGGGCTCTGCGTGGGGAAGAACAGCGCCGGGAACACCAGGGACGCCGCCGTCGCATAGGCGTAGAAGTCGAAGAACTCGATCGTCGTGCCGACCATGGAGGCTGTGATGACGCGCCCGCGGGTGTTCGCCGGAGCGCCGGCGGGTGCCGAGGTGGGTGCCGGCGCGGCGGGAGGAGACGAGGGCTGAGCGGTATTCACGACGAGCGACCCTAGACCCGGCGTCCCGGCATTCGGACGTTGCAGTCATATCTTGAGACAGGCGGCACGAGACGGCGCGCGCCGCGAAGCGGTGTGATCCGATCATGACGACGACCTCTGCCAAGTCCACCACCTGGACCTCGACCTCCCGCACCCGGGTGCGTCCCCGGGACGTGGTGCGCACCGTCAACCTCACCGCGCTCGCGCTGCTGGTGCTGATCCCGCTGCTGTGGACCGTGCTCGGCTCCTTCAAGAGCCCCTCCGAGCTGGCCCAGCGCCCGCCCACGCTGCTGCCCCAGCAGTGGCATCCGGAGAACTACGTCGAAGCGCTCACCGGGTTCGACATGCTGCGCTATCTCACCAACAGCGTGATCGTGGTGGTGGTCGCGACAGTCCTGACGCTCGCGGTCAACTCGATGGCCGCCTATGCGCTCTCGCGCTACAACTTCCGGGGCCGGGACCTGCTGTTCCTGGTGACGCTCGCGACGATCATGGTGCCGCTGCAGGTCATCCTCATCCCCGTCTACCAGGTGACCGCGTCGCTGGGGCTGACCAACTCACTGTGGGGCGTGATCCTGCCGGCCATCGCCACCCCCACCGGGGTGTTCCTGCTGCGCCAGTACATGCTCACGATCCCCGACGAGCTCATCGACTCCGCCCGGGTCGACGGAGCGCGCGAGTTCGGGATCTTCTGGCGCGTGGTGCTGCCGCTGTGCAAACCGGCTTTGGCCGTGCTGGCGATCTTCTCGGTGCTGTGGCGGTGGAACGACTTCCTCTGGCCGCTGGTGGTGACCAATGAGTCCACCCGGACGCTGCCGGTGGCGCTGCAGCGTTTCGCGAGCCAGGAGGTGGTGCCCTTCAACCTGGTCCTCGCGATCTCGGTCGTCTCGATGATCCCGGTGCTGATCTGCTTCCTGGTGTTCCAGAAGCAGATCGTCCAGGGCATCGCCACCTCCGGCATGAAGTGACCTCTCGGCAGCGGAGATCACGAGAGCATCTCCGCTCTCGGGACGTGCCTGCGGGAACACGGTTTCAATGGGACAATGCCCTAGGCAAGCCTGTACTTACCTGAGGGGGACTCATGGAATTGTTCGTACCCGTCGTCGGCGTCATCGTCGTCGTGGCGGTCGTTCTGCTGATCGCGCTGATCGTCCTGATCCGGAGCTACCGGATCGCGGCGCCGAACGAAGCGCTGATCATCACCGGCCGCAACGCGAAGACCAGCCCGACCGGCGACATCGATCTCGAATCCGGCAGCGCCCGGGTCATCATCGGTGGCCGCGCGATCGTGCGCCCCATCTTCGACCGCGCCTTCGTGCTGAGCCTGAGCTCGCGCCAGATCCCGGTCGAGGTCGATGGTTACTCGATGAACGGCATCTTCCTGCGCCTGCGCGGGGTGGCGCAGGTCAAGGTCGGGGGCAATATCGACGACGTGCGCAAGGCCTCGCAGCGCTTCCTCGACCAGCAGCAGCAGATCGATCACTACACCCAGGAGATCCTCTCCGGCACCCTGCGCGCCGTGGTCGGCACCCTGAGCGTCGAGCAGATCATCCGCGACCGCGCGTCCTTCGCCTCCCAGGTGCAGGCCGAGTCCGAGCACTCGATGAACAACCAGGGCCTGGTCATCGACACCTTCCAGATCTCCGCCATCGAGGATGACGGCTCCTACCTGCGGGACTGGGGCCGCCCCGAGGCGGCACTGGTCGCCAAGCGCGCGGCGATCGCCGAGTCGGACGCGAACCGTGAGTCGACCCAGGCCAGCAACCTCAACCTCCAGCAGGAGGCCGAGTCGAAGCAGGCCTTCGACCTCCGCAACGCGGAGATCAAGGAGGAGACCGACGCTCGGCAGGCTGTCGCCGATGCGTCCGGTCCTCTCGCGCGTGCCGCTCAGCAGCAGCGGATCATCGAGCAGGAAGAGATGATCGCGGTCCGCAACAATGATCTGCGCGAGAAGCAGCTGATCGCCGAGGTCCACAAGCCCGCCGAGGCCAAGCGCTACGCCGAGCAGCAGGATGCGGACTCCAAGAAGTACACGCGCATCGCCGAATCCGAGGCCCAGCTGCAGGACGAGCGCAACCGCGCCGAGTCCCGCAAGGTCACCTCGGACGCCGAGGCCCACGCCATCGAGGCCCGTGGCCGCGCCGAGGCCGAGGTCGAGCTGCAGCGTCGTTCCAAGGACGCCGAGGCCGTTCGGCTCGAGGGTCAGGCCGAGGCCGACGCCCTGCGTGCCAAGGGTGAGGCCGAGGGTGCGGCGATCCGTGCCAAGGGCGACGCCGAGGCGGAGACCACTCGTGCTCGTGCCGAGGCCTACAAGCAGTTCAACGACGCCGCCGTGCTCAACCAGGTGCTCGAGGTGCTGCCGGCCGTCGCGAACGAGCTGGCCGCGCCGTACTCGAACATCTCCAACCTGTCGGTGTTCTCCACCGATGGCGAGGCGAAGATCGGGCAGAACATCTCGGTGGGACTCGCCCAGGTGCTGGACATGGTCAAGTCCACCACCGGGGTCGACTTCCAGGACACCCTCAAGCGCGCCGCCGATGGCGGCCGCGTGGTGCGTGAGCAGGCCGAGCACACGGAGGGCGCGTCGTCCACCGTCCCGTCTGCGACTTCTGACACCGAGGCCGACGAGGCCTGACCGATCAGAGCCTGATCGGGCACGCCCGATCCGTCGGAGCAGTTGTTCCTCAGCGCCCCGGTCCCTCCTCATGGAGGGGCCGGGGCGCTCTGCTGTCCGGGCAGTTCCCGGTCTCGCAACCTGCCGTTCACCAGCAGGTGCTCCCGGGTCTCACCAGGCCGGTGGTCCTTCCTCCGCCGCATCGAAGGGCTCTAGGCTGAAGACGGCGAGCGGGCGATCCACTCGCTGTCCTCCCAGGCCGAGTCGAGAAGAGGCACTACCCCGTGAAGATCGGAATCCTGACCTCCGGTGGCGACTGCCCCGGCCTGAACGCCGTGATCCGCGGCGCGGTGATCAAGGGCGACAAGCTCTTCGAGGACGAGTTCATCGGGTTCAAGGACGGCTGGCGGGGAGTGATCGAGAACGACTGGATCACTCTGCCAC
Source organism: uncultured Brachybacterium sp. (assembly GCF_947500705.1). Lineage (GTDB taxonomy): Bacteria > Actinomycetota > Actinomycetes > Actinomycetales > Dermabacteraceae > Brachybacterium. Next base: position 75,597 of record NZ_CANMSY010000002.1, read on the forward strand.
GACGACGGGTGCGAGGCATCGGCCGCATCGGCGGCACCATCCTGGGCACCTCCCGCTCCAACCCCTTCGCCGACGGCGAGGACGGCGCGGAGATCGTGCGCCGCCACCTGGACGAGAACGACATGGACGCGATCATCGCGATCGGCGGCGACGGCACCCTGTTCACCGCGAACCGGCTCTACGAAGCGGGCATCCCGGTGATCGGAGTGCCCAAGACCGTCGACAACGACCTCGACGCCACCGACTACACCTTCGGCTTCAACACCGCGGTGGAGATCGCCACCGAGTCCCTGGACCGACTGCGGATCACCGGAGACTCCCACCACCGCTGCATGGTGGCGGAGGTGATGGGGCGCAGCGTCGGCTGGATCGCGCTGCACTCGGGGATGGCCGCGGGAGCGCACGTGATCTGCCTGCCGGAGTTCCCGCTGTCGCTCGAGGAGATCTGTGAGCACGTGAAGTCCGCCTTCGACCGCGGCCGGGCCCCGCTGGTGGTGGTCGCCGAGGGCTTCGTCCCCCGGGACGCCCCGGAGGGCTTCATGAAGTACGACCTCGACGAGTTCGGACGCCCGCGCTTCGGCGGGGTGGCAGAGGTGCTGGCCCCGCTGATCGAGGAGCGACTGGGCATCGAGTCCCGGGCCACGGTGCTGGGCCACATCCAGCGCGGCGGCGAGCCGACCGGCTATGACCGGGTGCTCGCCACGAGGCTCGGCACCGCCGCCGTGGACCTCGTCCACGAGGGCCGCTTCGGCCGGATGGTCGCGCTGCGCGGCACCGACATCGTGGATGTGCCGCTCACCGAGGCGATCGACAGCATCAAGCGCGTGCCCGAGTCCCGCTGGCGCGAAGCCGAGGTGCTCTTCGGCTGAGGGGCTCTCCAAAGGAGGAGCACGGCTAGAGCAGTTCTGCCACCGCATCCTCGAGGCGGGGATACCGGAAATGGAAGTCTGCCTCGTCCAGCACGCGAGAGGTCGCGTGGCGCCCGGTGAGCCCCAGTGCCGGGTCAGTGCGCAGCAGCGCCGCACCCAGCCGCAGCAGCGGTGCCGGGGTGGGGACGCCGAACGGCCGACCGACGACCCGGCGCAGGATCCGCATCAGCTCGGCGTTCCGCACCGGATGTGGAGCGGCGGCGACGACGATCCCCGAGGGCAGCGCCGGCGGCTCGAGCCCGAGCGCCGCGAGCACGATCCGCACCCAGTCCTCGACGTGGATCCAGCTCACCCATTGCTGACCGGTCCCCACCGGCCCGCCGAGACCCCAGCGGGCCAGCAGCAGCAGCCGCTCGAGCGCCGGCGTCCCCGCCTCCAGCACGATGCCGGTGCGCAGCACTGCTTGATGGTCGGTTCGTGCTGGCTCGGCAGCACGCTCCCAGGGCTCGGCGACCCCTGTCATCTGTGGCAGCCCTACGGGCAGGGGGCTCGTCTCGTCCAGCAGCTGCTCTCCGGCGTCGGACCAGATCGCGCTGGTGGAGGCCTGGACCCACCGCGCCAGAGGCTGCTCGAGGCGCCGGGACGCTTCGGCGAGCGCTGAGGTCGCCTCGACCCGGGAGCGGGTGAGGTCGGCGATGTTCTCTGGCGTCGGCCGGGCGTCGACGAGCCGCCCCGCCAGGTTGACCACGGCGGTTCCCCGCGGTTCGAGCTCCTGCGCCCAGGGGCCGAGGGTGCGGCCGTCCCAGTGCTCATCGCGCACGCCGTGGCGCTGGGCGGCAGGGCGCGGCGTCCGGGTCAGGACCACGACGTCGTGCCCGCGCTGGACCAGGACGGCGCTCAGGGCACGGCCCAGGCTGCCGGAGCCACCGGCGATGACGATGCGCATCGTGTCGCTCACCGGGGCAGTGCCGTGCGGGGTGCTCCGATGTCGCCGAGCAGGGCCTTGGCGTAGGAGGCATGCACGGATTCCTCGTCGGAGGGGTGGTACATGCCGGCGCGCACGTCTCGGGAGAGGCGTTCCAGCTCGCTGCGGCGGAAGTACTGGGCGCCTCCGCTGGCACGCAGCACCTGGTCCACGGCGGCGATCGCCGTCTCGGTGGCGCGGGACTTGACCCCGGAGAAGTGCAGGAACCAGCGCGGCCCGTGGTCGGTCAGGCCCGTGCCCTGCTCCCCCGTCCCCAGGGCGTCGAGATCGGCCATCACCTTCTCGATCTGCAGGATGACGCCGTCCACTGCGATCGCTGCGTCCGCCAGGCGCCAGCGGATGTCCGGATCGTCGGCGTGGACGATCCCCTTGGTGGCGTTACGCCGGGTGGTGGCGATCCGGGTGCCGACGGCGATCGCGCGTTCGGCGATGCCGGTGTACACAGAGGCGATCAGCAGCTCGAAGGCACCGAAGATGCCCATCACGAAGGGGTCCTGGTTGGGGCCGACGGGAGTGCTGGTCAGCACACGGTCCGCAGCGACCGGCGCCGAGCGCAGCCTGGTGGTGCGGGACTGGGAGGGGCGCATGCCATGGGTGTCCCAGTCGTCGAGCACCTCGATGGATGCGGTGCGCTCGAGCACGCCGAACAGCAGCTTCGGATCCGCTTCGCTCGCCTCGGCGACACGGCCGTGCACCACCAATCGGTCCCAGACCGGCGCGAGGGAGGTGAAGATCTTGGTGCCGGTGAGCTGGAATCCACCGCCCGGCTGCTCGTCGGCGCGCGTCGAGGAGTCGAAGAGCATCGCGTCGTTGCCGGCCTCGGAGATGCCGAAGGCGAACAGCTGATCTGCAGCCGCATCCTCGAGGACGGTACGCACACTGTCCACGCCGAGACGATGGGTGTGCAGTGCCGCACCGGTGACCACCAGGTGCATGTTCATCGACAGCGCCGTGGCCGGTGCGGCCTGGGCGAGTCGACGCTGGATCCGCGTCGCCTCCAGCAGCGAGGCTCCCAGGCCGCCGAGCTCGGTGGGGACCAGCAGCCGCAGATAGCCGCGCTCGCGCAGGTCAGCGAGATCGTCGTCGGGGAAGGTGTTCTCCCGGTCATGGACCACCGCGCGTTCGCGGAAGGAGTCCAGCAGCGCGTCCGGCAGGAAGGCGTCAGGAGTGAGGGCGGGGTCTGCGGCGTCGGAGGCGTTCATGGCTCCACGCTAGAGCACCTGTGCTGAGAGCGGCGGCCCTCTCGGCCGGAGAGGTCGAGGAGCACGCTGCACCGACCGTTCGCCTCGACTTCTCAGCACCTCCTCAGCACTGCGGGCTGTGCACCGTCGCCACCACGGGGCGATGGTCCGAGGAGCGCCGGGCTCCCACCTCGACTCGGCAGACTTCGATCTCGCCGCGCACCCAGAGCGAGTCGATGCGCCGCACGGGGAGGCGGGCCGGATGGGTCGCGAGCCTCAGGCTGCGCAGCGTCGTCACGACGGCGCCGAACTGCTCGCGAACCGGCGAGCGCCAGCTCCTCTTCTGGACGGCCACGTCTCTCCATCCGGTGGCGGCGAGCGCCGCCAGCTCCGGTGAGGAGGGATCGGCATTCATGTCCCCCATCAGCACCGCCGGCCCCTCGAGGCCCCGGGCGAGGCGGACGATGCCCTGCACCTGGGCGGTGCGATGCGCGCGGCTGGCGTTGTCGAGGTGGGTCACCAGCACCTCGAGCTCCTGCTCCCCCGGCCCGCGGACCTTCGCCTGGAGCACGCCGCGGGTCTCCGCCGGCCGCTCATGGCCCGGGTGAGCGGGCAGCAGGTGCACGGCGTGGGAGAGGATCTCGCGCCGGGTCAGCAGCGCGAGCCCGTAGCGACGGCTCGACTCGCCCTCACCGACGGGCGGAAGTTCGAGGGCGGCGCCGAAGCAGACCTGCATCCCCAGCAGCTCGCCGAGGCGCGCGGCCTGGTCCTCATATCCGGAGCGGGGACCGAATCCCTGGTCCACCTCCTGCAGACCGATCACGTCGGCGTCGAGCGCCGCGATCTCCCGGGCGGTGCGCACGAGATCCACCCGGCCGTCGTCGCCGAGCCCGTGGCGGATGTTGAAGGTCGCCACCCGCCACGTGCTCATCGCTTCACCTGCCCATCGCCTCACCTGCTCGTCACTTCACCTGCTCATCGCCTCACTGCAGGCAGCTGGGGCCCAGCAGCGTCTTCAGCGAGGCGTACAGCGCGGCCGAGGGGTTCACCGAGAGCCGCTTGTCCAGCTGCATCAGGGTGGTCCGGCCCGGCTCCTGCAGGCGCAGCCGCACCTCGCTGGCGCCGGGATTGTCCTCCAGCACCCCCCGCAGCTCGCTGACCACACGCTCCGTGGCGCGAGTGGCCGGCAGGGCGATGACCACGGGCCCGTCGGCCCCTCCCCCGGTCTCAGGGATGGTCATCTCCATCACCCGCAGCTCGGGCATGCCTTTGGAGGTGTCCACCCGCCCCTTCATCGAGACGATGAGGTCCTCGGCGAGCTCCCCCGCGACGGTCATGTAGGTGGAGGGGAACATCAGGCAGTCGATCGAGCCCTCGAGGTCCTCGACCGTGGCGATCGCCCACATGTCGCCCTTCTTGGTGGTCTTGCGCTGAAGGGTCGTGATCAGACCGGCGATGGTCACCATGGCGCCGTCCTCGACGGCTCCGTCATCGGCCAGGGCGCTGATCGACGTCGAGGAGTTCTGGGCGATGACGTGCTCGAGCCCGTACAGCGGGTGATCGGAGACGTACAGGCCCAGCATGTTCCGCTCGAAGGCGAGCTTCTCCTTGCGGTCCCACTCGGGCAGATCCGGGATCGTGATGGTCGCGGCGGAGCCGGTGGCCATGTCGCCGTCGTCTCCTCCGCCGCCGAAGACATCGGCGAAGAGGTCGTACTGGCCCTGGGCCTCCTTGCGCTTCACGTCGACCACGGAGTCCACCGCGTCCTCGTGGATCAGCACCAGCGAGCGGCGGTTCGCGCCGAGCTCGTCGAAGGCACCACCCTTGATCAGCGACTCGATGGTGCGCTTGTTGCACACCGACAGCGGCACCTTGTCCAGGAAGTCGGTGAAGGAGGTGAAGGCACCCTTCTCCTGGCGGGTCCGGATGATCTCCTCGACCACATGCGCGCCGACGTTGCGGATCGCCGAGAGCCCGAAACGGATGTCCTCACCGACGGCGGAGAAGTACAGATCGGATTCGTTCACATCCGGCGGCAGCACGGTGATGCCGCGGTGGCGGCAGTCGCCGAGGTACAGGCCCAGCCGGTCGCGGTTCTCCTGGGTGGAGGTCAGCAGCGCCGCCATGTACTCGGTGGGGTGGTTCGCCTTGAGGTAGCCGGTCCAGTAGGAGATCACCCCGTAGGCGGCGGAGTGCGACTTGTTGAAGGCGTAGTCGGCGAACGGCATGAGCGTCTCCCACAGCGCCGTCACCGCCTCCTTCGAGTACCCGTTCTCCTGCATGCCGGCCTCGAAGGAGGCGAACTGCTTGTCCAGCTCCGACTTCTTCTTCTTGCCCATGGCGCGGCGCAGGATGTCGGCCTGACCGAGCGAGTAGCCGGCGACCTTCTGCGCCGTCTGCATGACCTGCTCCTGGTAGACCAGCACGCCGTAGGTCTCCCCGAGGATCTCCGCGAGCGGCTCCTCGAGCTCCGGATGGATCGGGGTGATCGGCTGCAGTCCGTTCTTGCGCAGCGCGTAGTTGGTGTGGGAGTTCATGCCCATCGGGCCCGGTCGATACAGCGCCGAGACGGCGGTGATGTCACCGAACTGGTCGGGCTTCATCTGCCGCAGCAGGGTGCGCATGCCGGAGCCGTCCAGCTGGAACACGCCGAGCGTGTCCCCCTTCTGCAGCAGCTCATAGGTCTTCTGATCGTCGAACGGAAGCGTCTCCAGGTCCGGCGGGACCTTCCCGTTGCGCTCCATGTTCGCGACCGCGTCGGAGAGCACGGTGAGGTTCCGCAGCCCCAGGAAGTCCATCTTCAGCAGACCGAGGGTCTCGAGCGTGGGGTACTCGAACTGGGTGATGATCTGGCCGTCCGAGGGGCGACGCATCATCGGGACGATGTCCTTCAGCGGGTGGCTGGACATGATCACGGCGCAGGCATGCACGCCCCAGCCGCGGGTCAGTCCCTCGACGCCTCGGGCGATCTCGACCACCTTCTGGACGTCGGGGTCCTCGTCGTGCATCCGACGGAACTCCCCGGCCTCGGCGTAGCGCTTGTCCTCGGGGTCGAAGATCCCGTTGACCGAGATGTCCTTGCCCATCACCGTGGGCGGGAGGGTCTTGGTGAGCTTGTCGCCCATCGCGAAGGGGTAGTCGAGCACGCGGGCGGCGTCCTTGAGCGAGTTCTTCGTCTTCATCACGCCATAGGTGATGACCTGGGCGATGCGGTCGTCGCCGTACTTGCGCTCGACGTACTCGATGACTTCGCCGCGGCGGCGATCATCGAAGTCGACGTCGAAGTCGGGCATGGACACGCGGTCGGGGTTCAGGAACCGCTCGAAGAGCAGACCGTGCTCGAGCGGGTCGAGGTCGGTGATGCGCATCGCGTAGGCGACCATCGAGCCGGCGCCGGAGCCACGGCCCGGGCCCACCCGGATGCCCTGCTCCTTGGCCCACTTGATGTAGTCGGAGACCACCAGGAAGTAGCCGGGGAAGCCCATCTGCAGGATGACCGAGACCTCGTAGTCGGCACGCTGCTGGACCTCGTCTGGGATGCCGGAGGGGTAGCGGTACTCCAGGCCCCGCTGGATCTCCTTGACGAACCAGGACTCCTCGTCCTCCCCGGGAGGGGTGGGGAAGTTCGGCATGTAGTTCGCGCCCTCGTCGGTGGTGCGGAACTCGACCTCGCACATCTCGGCGATGGTCAGGGTGTTGTCGCACGCCTCGGGGAACTCACGGAACAGCTCGCGCATCTGCCGCGCCGATTTCAGGAAGTAGCCGGAGCCGCCGAACTTGAAACGGTTGGGGTCGTTCAGCCGTGACCCGGAGTTGATGCACAGGAGCACGTCCTGGATCTGCGCATCGTCCTCGGTGACGTAGTGCAGGTCGTTGGTGGCCACCAGCGGGGCACCGATCGCCCTGCCCACCTCCAGCAGGTCCTTGGTGACCCGCTTCTCGATGTCCAGGCCGTGGTCCATCAGCTCGATGAAGTAGCTGTCCTTGCCGAACATGTCCTGGAACTCGCCGGCGGCCCTGACCGCCTCGTCGAACTGTCCCAGGCGCAGGCGGGTCTGGACCTCGCCGGAGGGGCAGCCGGTGGTCGCGATCAGGCCCTCGGAGTACTTCGAGAGGATCTCGCGGTCCATGCGCGGCCACTTGCCCATCTGGCCGTCGAGCGACGCCTCCGAGGCGAGCCGGAAGAGGTTGTGCATGCCCGGGGTCGACTTCGACAGCAGGGTCATGTGGGTGTAGGCGCCGCGGGCCGAGACATCGTCGCCGGCGGCCTGCTGCTCCTTGGTGCCCCACTGCTGGCGGGTGCGGTCGTGGCGGCTGGTCCCCGGGGTCACATACGCCTCGACCCCGATGATCGGCTTCACGCCCGCATCGGTCGCCGCCTTGTAGAACTCGTAGGCGCCGAAGAGGTAGCCGTGGTCGGTGATCGCCACCGCGCTCTGCCCCTGACGCTTCGTCTCGGCGACGAGCTTGTCGATCTTCGCAGCACCGTCCAGCAGGGAATAATCGGTGTGCACATGCAGATGCACGAAGTCATCGGAGTCCGCGGAAGCCATGCCCTCCAGAGTAGCCGCGGCGGCGCCCGCCGCGGGGGTCCGGGAGGGGTCGGAGAGGTCACCCAGGCCCTCCGGCGTGTCGCCCGGTCGGCGCCGGGCGTGCCGGGCGCATGCCAGGTCTCACCGTGGCGCGGCGACCTCCGCGTGGGTGCGCAGGATCCCCTCGGTGGTGCCCTCCGGGGCCCGGCCGATCCCGCACTCGGTGGCCACCCCGAAGGGCTGATTCACCGCCGTCGACGCCGCGGCGATGCGCCGCCGCGCCCCCTCGGCGCCGTCCTCGCGGTGCACCAGCCCGAGGTACAGCTCATCCAGCCGTGGCAGCTGTGCGAGCGGGGCGAAATATGCTTCGTCGTCGCGGTCGATGGGGACCGGCAGATGCAGCCAGGTCAGCTGCCGGGCGGCGCTGTCCACCAGGGCGTCCGCGAGCTGGACCAGGGTCGCGGCATCGCGCGGTTCGACGAAGTGCCGCTCCCCCGCGTCGCCGTAGCAGAGGTGCACACCGACCTCGACGTCCAGCGGCACTGCGTCCACCAGCGCCTCGAGTCGGGTCACGATGCCGGCCAGCAGGTCACCGCTCCACCAGCCCTCCATGGGGCTGCCGTAGCCGGAGGCTCCCTCGAGGATGCCCAGCTCGCTGGCCACGTCCCACTGGATCGCGAGGTCCTCGTGCGGGATCGCCTCGAGGATCTCCTCGAGCTCGTGCAGCAGCGCATCGGCATAGACCGGCTCGATGGCGGCCCGGTCCGCTCCGGTGAAGAAGGAGGAGATCACGGCGACGGGGGTCGGCAGGGAGACCTGGAAGCGGATCCCCTGCCCGATCACTCCCTGCTCGCGCAGCCGGGCGAAGATCGGATAGGAGTCCTTCGCCGCGGCGGCGTAGCCGAGCGGCGGCAGCGTGATCCCGGCGGGGTCGACGCCGTCGGCCAGGCGCAGCGGCCGCGCATCGAGGCCGGCGCCGAAGGGGATCGGCTGCTCACCGACGCGCTCGACACCATCGGCCTCGCCGAGGACGTCCGGCTGGAACATGATCCAGTGGAATCTCTTCCCGACCTCGCCATCGGGGATGCGCCGGACGTGGCGGCCGAGGATCTCGGCCACCGTGCGCATCGTCTTCTCGGCATCATCGAAGTTCACGCTGCCCGTGAGGAGGGCGCCCTGGGGTTCGGTCATGAGGACAGCCTACGGAGGTGGACGCTTCTGCGGCGCATGCTCCCGCGTCTCGCGCTCAAATCCCCGCGCCGTCCCCCTCCGCCTGCTGCTCCCGGCGGGTCTCCTGGAGCAGGGAGTCCAGATAGTCGTGGACGTCCTCGAAGCTCAGCGAGCGTTCATCGCGGCGCGGTGGGATGCCGCCGACGAAGGCACCGCCGTGCCAGGCCATCGAATCATCCGGCAGCGTGGGGTCGTCATCGCGCCACAGCTCGATCGGGATCGCATGGGCGGCGAGGTCGCGGGCGACCTCCTCGGCCTGGGCCGGGCTGCCCGAGCGCTGCAGCACCGAGACCAGCAGCGACTGGGCCGCCCAGGCCGCGGCGTCGTCGCGGGAGTCCTTCCCCGGGTCCACCGATTCCTGCACCAGGGCGATGTAGCTCGCGGCAAGCTCGTCGGCCCCGTCCTCGAAGTGGTCCTTGGCCACCCGGAGGGCGACCTGTGGGACCAGGTCACGGGCTTCCCAGAGGACCGCCGCACCGACCAGCGCCATCCCCACCCCGGTCGGGAAGTCCGGGTCCAGCGCCATCGGCGTGGACGGTGCCTTGCCGGCGCGGCGGTCGTCATCGGCGGCAAGGAAGGTGCGCACCGCCTCGGAGACGGCCGCTCGGGCCTGCTCACCGTCTCGCAGGGTGACCTCGGCGCGGGCAGGATCGATGCCCAGGCGGCGGGCGACCCGGAGGAACGGGAAATCGGCGCGGTCCAACGCCGCGTCTCGGGAGGGCGTCAGCGCACGGGAGGTCTGCTCATCGTTCATCCTTCGACGCTACCGCCTGCCAGACTGTGCGCGTGCCCACCGCCGCTGTCATCCGTCTGGAGGTGATCCATCTGGGGCGCTGCGGGTCAGGTGCATGCCCTGCTCAGTGACCGCGCAGGGCTTCCAGCGCCGACTGCAGATCTGCCGGGTACTGCGAGACGAACCTGACCTCCTCGCCGGTGGCGGGGTGGACGAAGCTCAGCTCCATCGCGTGCAGCCACTGGCGGATCAGGCCCACCTGCTCGGCGAGACGAGGATCCGCGCCGTACAGCGGGTCGCCCACCAGCGGGTGATGCAGCGCGGCCATATGGACCCGGATCTGATGGGTGCGCCCGGTCTCGAGGCCCACCTTCAGCAGGGTCGCGCCCTGCAGCGCCTCGAGGGTCTCGTAGTGGGTCACCGAGTGCTTGCCGTCGCTGCGCACCGCGAACTTAAAGTCGTGCTGCGGGGAGCGCCCGATGGCGGCCTCGATGGTGCCCGCCGGTTGCTCCGGCGTGCCCTGGCAGACCGCGTGATAGACCTTCCCGACCTCACGGGCACGGAAGGCATCCTTGAGGGTGGTGTAGGCACGCTCGGTGCGGGCGACCACCATCAGTCCACTGGTGCCCACGTCCAGGCGACTGACGATGCCCTGTCGCTCCGCGTCGCCGGTGGTGCGGATGCTCACGCCCGCAGCGGCCAGATGGCCCAGCACGGTGGGGCCGGACCAGCCGGCGCTCGGGTGCGCCGCCACGCCCACGGGCTTGTCGATCACCACGATGTCGTCATCCTGGTGGATCAGGCTCATGCCCTCGGCGATCTGCGGCCGGACCTCGACCGCGGGCTTCTCGTCCGGCAGCTCGACGTACACCATCGCACCGGGCTCGAGCCGGGTGGAGCGGGCCGGAACCTGCCCGTCCACCAGGACGCCGCCATTGCTCACCAGCTCTGCGGCGCGCGTGCGCGAGAGACCGAGCATCCGGGAGATGCCCACGTCGATGCGTTCTCCGGCGAGCCCTTCGGGCACCATCAGCGTGCGGGAGGAGCTCACTGCTTCTCCTTGGCTGCGGGGTCGGCGGCCTCCGCGTGGGCCGGATCCGAGTCGACCCCGAAGAGGCCCAGGGCGACGATCAGGATCGCGCCGCCCACCACGGCCATGTCAGCCACGTTGAAGACCGGCCAGTTGGGCAGTTCGAGGAAGTCGACGACGGCGCCGCGGAACGGGCCCGGTTCGCGAAGCAGGCGGTCGTGGATGTTACCCAGCGCCCCGCCCATGATGAGGCCGAGGGCGATGGTATACCAGGGCGAACGGACCGCCTTGACGGCGAACACGATCACGCCGATCACGATCGCGATCTGCAGGCAGGTGACCACCGGGGTGATCTCCGAGCCCATCCCCCAGGCCGCCCCGGTGTTGTACAGCAGGGTCAGCTGGAGGATCTCACCGAGGAAGGGCTGAGGATCCAGCAGCGGCAGAGTCTCCACTGCCCAGTTCTTCGTGATCTGGTCGATCACGGCCAGGACCGCACCGAGCACGGCGACGGTGCCGAGGACCGTTCCGCGGCTGAGACGGCGGCGAGCGCCGGACCTCGTGGGCCCGGCGCTCGTCGGCGTGGAAGCAGGGGCGTTCACAGACCGAAGTTCGCCTGCTTGTCCTGCGTCTCGCTGCTGTCGAGATCGCTGAGCTGGTTCTCGAGGTAGTTGCGCAGACGGTTGCGGTAGTCGCGCTCGAAGTTGCGCAGGCCCTCGATCGTCTTGTCGAGCTCGGCCTTCTTGGTCTCGAGCTCGGCGAGCGTGGTGCGGGACTTCTCCTCGGCGTCACCGACGATGCGTGCATGCTCGTCGTTGGCCTCGGCGATCAGACGATCGCGCTCTTCCTCGCCGTTCTTCACGTACTCGTCGTGCAGCCGGTTCGCCAGGGCGATGATGCCGGCGGCGGACTGATCGGGGGTCTCCGAGGCAGGCGCTGCCACCGGGGCAGGCTGCTCGACGATGACCTCGTCCTCGACGACGGACTGCGGCGCGGTGGCGTCGACCTCATCGTCAGCACCGATGGGCGTGGTGTCGATGATCGCGTCCGTCTCGCCCGTCGCGGAGACATCGGCGGCGGGTGCCGCGGCACCGGCGCCGGACTCGAGCTCGGCGATGCGATTGTGCGCCTCTTCGAGTTCCTTCTTCAGGCGCTCGTTCTCGGAGAGGAGCTCCTTCAGACGGGGTTCCACGTCGTTGTCGAGGAAGTTGTCGACCTCGTCCATGTCGTAGCCCTCCGAGAACCGGACCGGCGTGAACCGCTGATTCTGCAGGTCTTCGGGCATCAGAGCCATGGGTCACCTTTTCTTAGTGCGGGAGTTCAGATGCGCGGTGGGCGCGGCGCGCTCAAGCCTAACGGATGCCGCGGAGGTTCCTGGACCGGAGCCTCCTCACATCGCCAATCCGCCGAGCACCCGCAGCAGTATCCATCCGAGGACCAGCAAGATCATCAGGCTGAGATCGAGCGACACCGCACCGATCCGCAGGGGCGGGATCAGGCGACGCAGTGCCAGCACCGGAGGATCGGTCAGCGTGTACACGAGCTCGAACAGGACCAGCACCAGTCCTGAAGGCCGGTATTCCCTCGCGTAGGACTGGATCCACTCGAGCACCAGACGGGTGATCAGCAGGAGCAGGTACACCAGCACCGCGAGGTACAGCACTCCTGCGATGATCTGCATGGGAACGCTCAGCTCTGGTTGTAGAAGCTGCCCTCGTCGGCCGAGGTATCCCCGTCGACCTGGACGAACTCCGGGGAGAGCAGGAACACCTTGGAGGTGACGCGTTCGATGGTGCCGCGCAGGCCGAAGACCAGACCGGCCGAGAAGTCGACCATGCGCTTGGCGTCACCGTCGGGCATGTCGGAGAGGTTCATGATGACGGGGACACCGTCACGGAACGACTCGCCGATCGCCTTGGCGTCGTTGTAGGACCGCGGATGGATCGTGGTGATGCGGTGCATCGACTCCTCCACTGCCGGGGCCATGGCCACCACGTTCGAATGCTGACGGATCGGGGTCACCTGGGCCTCCCGTTCTGGTGCGGCCTCGGGGCCACGCTCGGTGCGGCGGGACGGTGCGGCGACCTCGTCATGGCGGAGCCGTTCGTCCTCGTAGTACTCGTCATCGACCTCGTTGGCAAGGCCGAGTGCGACCATGGCGTTGCGCCAGGTTCCCATCGCAGATCTCCCAGTCTGTTGTTCACGCTGACCTGGGCTCCAGGGAAGCACGGGGAGTGCGCGGGAGCCCTTACCCGTTGAAACTACCGCAGGGATTTCCTCGACCCCGGGAGGCGCCCGGCGTGTCGTGGGCGTGTCTGGGCTGGCCGAGGCGTCGCTCACTCGCGGCGCAGGACACCTGCGAAGCGTCCGGTGTGAGCCTGGCGACGATAGGAGTAGAAGCGATCGTCCTCGAGGGTGCAGGGGTGGTCCGCCTCGATCGCGGAGAGCGGGATGCCCGCCGCGGAGAGGACCTCGATCGCGCCGGCCCGCAGATCGATCGACGGTGTGCCCCAGGAGGTGGCTGCCCAGGTGGCAGGCAGCTGCCGAGCGGCGTCCTCCCGCATCGCCGCGGGCACCTCGTAGCAGTCTCCGCAGATCGCGGGCCCGATGCTCGCCGTGAGATCCACGGGCCGAGTCCCGAACTCCGCCATCACCTCGAGGGTGCGCTCCAGCACCCCGCCCAGCAGGCCGGCGCGCCCGGCATGGGCGGCGGCGATCGTGCCGGAGACGGGATCGCTCAACAGCACCGGCAGGCAGTCCGCGACCATGATCGCGAGCCCCACGTCCCGGCGATCGGTGACCATCGCGTCGGCGGTGACCACCGGAGCCACCCCCGTCGGGGGCAGCGCATGGACGTCTGCGGAGTGGACCTGGTCCACGAAGACCAGCGGCACCCCGAGCTCGGCCTCGAGCAGCTCCCGGTTGCGGGTGACGGAGTGCTCCTCGTCGCCGACGTGGCGGGCGAGGTTCAACCCGGCGTGCTCACCCGTGCTGACCCCTCCTTCCCGTCCCGTGAACAGGGCACGGGCCCCGCGAAGTCGCGAGGCCCGTGCAGGAAGTGCTGAGGTCACTTGAGGAAGGACGGCAGATCGAGGTCGTCGTCGTCCGACGGCGGCTCCTCGATGTGCGGGGGGCGTGCCGGCTCAGGGGCGCGAGGAGCCGGCTGCGGGGCGTTCCGCGCCTGCTGTGCGTACTGACCGTCCTCGGTGTCGGCGGCGTCGAGCACCTCGGTCTCGGGCTCGGTCGCGCTCTGCCGCGACGGGGAGAAGGCCTGCTGCGGCAGACCCCAGGCGCCGGGAGCACCGGAACCGGCTGCTCCGGCACCGGCCCCCTGGCCGGCGCGGTGCTCCTGGACAGGAGGACGCGGCGCTGCCGCGCGGGGCTGCTCAGCGCGGGGGGCGGGACGATGCTGCGGGGTGACGTCCTGGCGCTGTGCCGGACCGCCGCCCTCGAAGCCGGCCGCGATCACGGTCACGCGGACCTCGTCGCCCAGCGCGTCGTCGATGACGGAGCCGAAGATGATGTTGGCATCGGGGTGGGCGGCCTCCTGGACCAGTCGGGCCGCTTCCGAGACCTCGTACAGGCCGAGGTCGCTGCCGCCCTGGATGGAGAGCAGCACGCCGTAGGCGCCGTCGATCGAGGCCTCGAGCAGCGGGCTGGAGACTGCGAGCTCGGCGGCCTGCAGGGCACGGTCCTCGCCGCGCGCCGAGCCGATGCCCATCAGGGCGCTGCCGGCGCCCTGCATGACGGACTTGACGTCCGCGAAGTCCAGGTTGATCAGACCCGGGGTGGTGATCAGGTCGGTGATGCCCTGGACACCGGAGAGGAGGACCTGGTCCGCGCTCTTGAAGGCGTCGAGCATGGAGACCTGCTTGTCCGCGATCGAGAGCAGGCGGTCGTTCGGGATCACGATGAGAGTGTCGACCTCGGCCTGCAGGGCGGCGATGCCGGACTCGGCCTGGGTCGAGCGGCGACGGCCCTCGAAGGTGAACGGGCGGGTGACCACGCCGATGGTGAGGGCGCCGAGGCTGCGGGCGATCTTGGCCACGACGGGTGCGCCGCCGGTGCCGGTGCCGCCGCCCTCGCCGGCGGTCACGAAGACCATGTCCGCCCCGCGGATGACCTCTTCGATCTCCTCCGCGTGGTCCTCGGCGGCGCGCTTGCCGACTTCGGGGTCGGCGCCGGCGCCGAGTCCGCGGGTGATCTCCTTGCCGACGTCGAGCTTGACGTCCGCATCGGACATCAGCAGCGCCTGGGCGTCGGTGTTGATCGCGATGAATTCGACGCCCTTGAGACCGGACTCGATCATGCGGTTGACGGCGTTGACACCTCCGCCGCCGACGCCGACGACCTTGATGACTGCGAGTGAGATCTGGGTTCCGGCCACGTTTGGTCCTTGCTCTTGTCGTTCATCCGAGGAGGGGGCCTGCGTCGCACCTGGTCGTGGACTTCCGAAACCCTAGACCTCGAGTTGAGGTTAGGACTTCGGGGCACTTCTCCTTTCCCTTGACGCTAGGGACGCAATCACCTGCGCGCAAACACCACGTGCGCGTGTCGGCCGCGAGGGCGGGCGAGATCACCGCCACGACCTCGATTTCCGTCAACGGGTGACCGGAGCCACCGGGGAGGAGACGTCGATGATGGTGCCCGGTTGACCGAGCAGCGCCTGGACCACCTCGGCCTTGAGCTCCGCGTCGCGGGCATCTCCCCAGACGACCGTCTTGGAGCCGCCGTCCTCGAGGGCGAGCGCCACCATCACGTCGCTCCGGCTGGAGGCGGTGACCTTCTGCACCGCTCCGCGCAGCGGCTCGGGCATCCCGGCCATGACATCGGTCATCGCCGCTGCCGCACCCTCGGGATCCGCAGAGCCTCCGGCGACGAGGAGCGGGACCAGCGAGGCCCCTTCACCCGCGGCGGGCGGCAGCTCCTGCCCTCCGGCATCGACCACGGCCGTGGTGCCGTCGGCCTTCGTGAGCAGTCCTACCGGGGCGGCCTCGGTGATGCTGACCCGCACACCGTCAGGCCAGATCCTCTCGGCCTCGACCGACTCGACACCCGGTATCGCGGCGACGTCCTCGGCGATCGCCCCGGTGGCCAGCAGCAGCACGCTGCCCTCGGCGCGTGCAGAGGCCGCGGCTCGGATGTCCTGCTCCTGCACGTACCCGGCGCCCTCGACCGTGATGCTCTGCACCTGCAGCGCCGGCAGGAAGATCGCGGTGACTCCGGCGGCGACCAGCACCAGCACGGTGATCAGCACACCGGCGATGATCGCGCGACGGCGCCGTCTCCAGGGCCTGCCCGCCACCAGCTCACGGAAGCGCTCGGAGGCCTGGACCACCCGGCCGCCGCCCTCCGGCCCTGCTGCCGGTGCGGCGGGCTCCGAAGAGCGCAGCGCAGAGGGATCGGGGCGGCCGACGGTGCGGCCGCGGGGAGCCTGCGTCGGTGAGGGAGCGGAGTGCGCCTGGGGAGCGGGCGGTGCCGACCGCGCGGGCGGCGCAGGGGCGGACGTGCCGAGCGGGGGAACGGACCTGCTCTGTCGCGGTGTCGGTGCGGGAGCGGGGCGCCGGGCGCCCTGCCGCGGCGTGGGGGCGTGAGGGCGGCGAGCCATCAGCTGCCGACCTCGAGCTCGCGCAGTG
Organism: uncultured Brachybacterium sp.; assembly: GCF_947500705.1. Lineage (GTDB taxonomy): Bacteria > Actinomycetota > Actinomycetes > Actinomycetales > Dermabacteraceae > Brachybacterium. The sequence continues at coordinate 91,793 of NZ_CANMSY010000002.1, forward strand.
CGGTCATCAGCGTGGGCGTGAGCTCCACGATGTCACCGGCGCCGAGCATCAGCAGCAGGTCGCCGGCCTGCGCCTCGCCGACCACCTGGTCGGTGAGCTCCGCCCCTGCCGAGGTCGGCATCACCGCTGCGGCGGCGAGGTCGGTGATGGTCCGCGCGTCGATCGTGGGGTCCGGGTCCTCGCGGGCCGCGTAGACCGGCAGCACCCAGGCGTGATCGGCGGCCGACAGCGCGGCGGCGAAGTCGACCGCGAAGTCGCGGGTGCGGGAGAACAGGTGGGGCTGGAACACGACGAGCACCCTGCCCGGCCCTGTCTGCGAGGCGACGATGCCGCGGGCGGCGGCGATGGTCGCGGCGACCTCTCGGGGATGGTGGGCGTAGTCGTCCACGACGATCACTCCCCCTGCGGTCCCGGCCACGTCGAAGCGGCGTGAGGCACCGGTGAAGGTCGCCAGTCCCGCGGCGAGGGCGTCCACGGCGGCGTCGGGCGCGGCCGCCGCGGAGGCGGCGAGGGCGCCCAGGGCATTGAGGACGTTGTGGTGCCCGGTCACCGCCAGCTGGACGGTGAGCGGGCCGTGGGGAGTGTCGATCTCGATCTCGGCCCCGCGGGGACCGCTGCGCTCCTCCCGCAGCGACCACTGGGCGTCCGCAGCGGTGCCGTAGTGCACGACCACGGTGCCACGAGCCTGGGCGCGCTCCCCGAGCGCGCGGGCGCCCGGGTCGTCGGCGCACACCACGAGGGTGCCGCCGGGGGCGAGCTGCCCGGTGAGGGTGTCGAAGGCCGCGGTGAGGGTGGCGGAGTCGCCGTGGAAGTCGAGATGGTCGGGCTCGAGGTTGGTGACCACGAGGGAGCGCGGGGCGAAGGCGAGGAAGGAGCCGTCGGACTCGTCCGCCTCGACGACCGCGAGGCCGGTGGGCGACGAGGGCGTCGACGGCGACGCGCCGAGGCCTGCATTGCGCCCGAGGTCCGGGACCGCCGCTCCGAGCGCCCACGCCGGGTCGACTCCCGCCCCCCGCAGCGCGGACACCGCCATCCCGGTGGTGGTCGTCTTGCCATGGGTGCCGGCGACGGCGACCAGGTCACGGTCCCGGAGCAGTCCGGCCAGGGCGGCGGCGCGATGGATCACGGGGATTCCGCGATCGCGGGCGGCGATCACCTCGGGGTTGTCGGCCCGCACGGCGGTGGAGACGATCACCAGGTCGAGATCCGCCGCGAGCAGGGAGGCGTCGAAGCCGATGCCGATGCGGGCACCGGCCTCCCGCAGCGGCGCGATGAACTGGCCGTCCTGGGAGTCGGAGCCGCTGACGTCGAGCCCGGACTCGAGCGCGAGGCGGGCGACGGCGCTCATGCCTGCCCCGCCGATGCGCACCACATGCACCGAGCGCACCTCCAGATCGGTGGGCCATCCCGGCTGAGTGATGACCTCCCCGGCACGCAGGATCGTGCGGGGCGTCGCCTGCGGGGAGGAAGCGTTCTCGAGGCCTGAAGTCATGAGGTCACCGTAATCCGCTCGCCGGGCAGCCTGGGTCAGGCTCGGCGTGCGACCCCGGTCACCACGTCGGCCATCACCTCGGCGGCGTCGGTGATGCCGAAGGCGCGGGAGGCCTCCGCCATCGTCGCCAACCGGTCCTGGTCACGCAGCAGCGGCAGCACCTGGTGGCGGAGGTGGGCCGCATCGAGCTCCCCGTCGGGGACCATCAGGGCGCCGCCCGCGGCGACCACCTGCTCGCCGTTGAGCGCCTGCTCGCCGTTGCCGATGGGCAGCGGCACCAGCACGGCGGGCAGGCCGACGGCGGTGAGCTCGCAGACCGTCCCGGCCCCGGAGCGGGTCAGGGCGAGATCCGCGGCGGCGTAGGCATCCTCCATCGCACCGACGTACTCGACCACCTGGTAGCCCTCCAGCTCGGGCAGGCCCTCGGCCTTGCCGCGACCGGTGACATGGAGGATCTGCGCACCCTCCTCCACGAAGGCGGCGGCGGCCTCCGCGACCGCTGTGTTCAGGCGCAGGGCCCCGAGAGAGCCCCCCGTGGCCAGCAGCACGGGACAGGCGGGGTCGAGGCCGAATCCGCGCACGGCCTGTTCGCGGTGCGCCGCACGGTCGAGATGCGCGATGCCCTCCCGCATCGGCATCCCGATGCGGCGGGCGCCCGGCAGGCTCGAGCCCTCGAAGGCGGTGAGCACGGCGGCGGCGCGGCGGGCACCGAGCCGATTGGCCAGGCCCGGTCGACGGTTCGCCTCATGGACCACCAGCGGGCGACGCAGCGAGGCGGAGGCGAGGTAGGCGGGCGGGCAGACGTAGCCGCCGAACCCCGCCACCACGTCGATCTCCCGGTCCCGCAGCAGGGTGCGGACACTGCGCAGGGTCGCGCCGAAACGGCCCGGGAAGCGCAGCGCGTCCCCGTTCGGACGGCGCGGGAAGGGCACCTTGTCGATGGTGACCAGCTCGTAGCCGGCCGCGGGCACCAGATCGGCCTCGAGCCCCTCCTGGGTGCCGAGCACGATCACCTCGGCCTCAGGGCAGCGGCGGGTGATCTGGGCGGCGGTGGCCAGCAGCGGGGACACGTGCCCGGCGCTGCCGCCCCCGGCCAGCAGGATGCGGGGCGTGGTGGTGGGCATCAGGACTTCCGGGAGGACGGGGCGGAGCCGCGGCCCGAGCGCCGCGAGCGGGGGGTGGTCGAGCGCTTCGTCGAGGACGAGCGCGTCGTGGGGGTCGAGCGCATCGTGGGGGTCGAGCGCTTCGTCGTGGGGGCCTCGCGCGGCGGGGTGCTCGAGCGCGGGGCGGGCTTCGCAGCCGTCGCGCCCTTCGCCTGCGCGGCGCGCTTGGCCGCCTTCCTCGCCCCCCGAGCGGTGCTCCGGGCCGAGGCGGGAGCGCCTGCCGCGGCGCCCTCACGCGGCGCGGGCAGCACGCTGATCGAACGGCGCACCGAGCTGAGTCGGGCCCCGATCGCCTCTGCGGCGCCGGGCTCTCGCCGGGCGAAGGAGAGCAGCACGCCCAGTGCGGTCATGGAGGCGAGCAGCGCGGAGCCGCCCGAGGAGATGAACGGCAGCGGGACGCCGATCACGGGCAGCAGCCCGGTGACGACCATCATGTTCACGAACGCCTGGCCGAGCAGCCAGGCGCTGATGCCGGCCACGGTGATCTGCATGAAGTGGTCATCCAGGCGGGTGATCATGCGGAACATCAGCAGGGCGAGGACGGTGAACAGCAGCAGCACGCCGAGCGTGCCGATCAGCCCGAGCTCCTCGCCGATGATCGCGAAGATGTAGTCGTCCTCGGCGGCCGGGAGCCGTCCCCACTTCTGGCGCGACTGCCCGAGGCCCACGCCCCACCATCCGCCCTCGGCAAGTCCCATCAGGCCCTGCTCCGACTGGAGGCAGGAGTCCCCCGGGCAGGTGCCGTGGAGCCAGTTGTTGATGCGTGCCATGCGGTTTCCGCTGGTGATGGTGAGCGCGACGACTCCGATCACTCCCACCACGCCGGCGGCCATGAACCAGCGGCGCGGCACCCCGGCGACCCAGACGGCGCCGGCGACCAGCATCGCCATCACCAGCGTGGTGCCGAGGTCGTGTCCGAGCACGACGAGCCCGAGCGCTGCGGCGGCTCCAGGGACGAGCGGGATCGCGAGGTGTAAGGGTTTGTGCAGGAGAGGCCGCTTCATCGCCAGGACGGCACCGAGCCAGACGGCGAGGGCGAGCTTGAGGAACTCCGAGGGCTGGAGGCGCTGGGAGCCGATCTGGATCCAGTTGCGGTTGCCGTACACCTCGACGCCGAGGCCGGGGACGTGCACCAGGCACTGCAGCAGGAGGCCGATCCCGAACAGGATCCAGGCAGCCTTCCGGTAGAAGCCCGGTGGCATCAGCGCCGCGATGACCAGCGCCACCAGGCCCATCCCGGCGAAGGTGCCCTGACGCAGCAGCCCGGCGAAGCCGGAGTCGCCGCGGGAGATGTTCCCGACCGAGCTGGAGGACAGCACCATCACCAGGCCCACGCTGATCAGCAGCGCGCCGACCACGATGAGTCCGTAGAAGTCCAAGGCCGGTGACTTCAGCCAGGTGCCGACCCCGTCGCGGACGCGGCCGCTGATGTTCCCCAGCGGATGCTCCTCGTCGGGCCGCACCACACCGGCGGAGCGGCGGGCGTCCCCGCGGGGTTCCCGTCGAGTCTCCTCCATGGTCATGCGCGCTCTCCTGGCAGTCGGGTCACAGCCGCCGCGAACAGATCCCCCCGCTCCGCGTAGTCACGGAACTGATCAATGGAGGCGGCGGCAGGGGCCAGCAGCACCACATCCCCCGCCGAGGCGAGGGCGCGGGCGGCCTGCACCGCGTCGTCCATCATCCGGGTGCGCCCGGCGACATCGTCAGTGTCGCCCGGATCGATGCGTCGGACGGGGACCTCGGGTGCGTGTCGCGACAGGGCCGCGGTGAAGGGGGCGTCGTCGACGCCCAGCAGCACCACGCCGACCAGGCGGTCGTGCGCGCCCGCGATGAGCGCGTCGAGATCGGCGCCCTTGGTGTCGCCGCCGGCGAGCCAGACCACGCGCTCGGCGGAGCGCAGCGAGGCGGCGGCCGCGGCAGGGTTGGTCGCCTTGGTGTCGTCGACGAAGCTGATGCCGTCGATGGTGGCGAGGTGCTGAGCGCGGTGGCTGCCCATGCGATAGGCGCGCAGACCGTCCCGCACCGCGTGGGGATCGACCCCGTGGGCGCGGGCGAGTGCCGCGGCGGCGAGGGCGTCGAGCACGAGATGGGGTCCAGCGCCCTGCGGGCCCAGGTGCGCGAGATCGGCGAGAGTGGCGAGCTCGGCGGCGGCGTGGCGCCGCTCGGCGAGGAAGGCCCGGTCCACGAGCACACCGTCGATCACGCCCAGCTCGGAGATCCCGGGGGGCCCGAGCGTGAGGCCGACGGCACGCGCCCCGTCGACCACGTCCGCCTCCTCGACCAGGTGGAGGGTGGTCGGATCGGCGACGTTGTACACGCACGCGGCGCGCACGCCCTCGAAGATCCGTCCCTTGGCCGCGGCATAGGAGTCGGCGCCGCCGTGCCAGTCGAGGTGATCGGCGCTGATGTTCAGCACCACCGCGGCCTCGCAGTCCAGATGCTCGGTCCAGTGCAGCTGGAAGCTGGAGAGCTCGAGGGCGAGAACGTCGAACCCCTCGGGGTCCAGAGCGGCCTCGATCACCGGCAGTCCCACGTTGCCGCAGGCGACGGCGCGCAGCCCGGCATGCTGGAGGATCGATTCGAGCATGGTGACGGTGGTGGTCTTGCCGTTGGTGCCGGTGATGCCGAGCCAGGCGGGGCCGTCCGCGGCCTGCATGCGGCGGGCCAGCTCGATCTCGCTCCACACCGGGATCCCGGCGGCCTGCGCCGCGGCCAGCAGCGGCTGATCCGGGCGCCAGCCCGGGGAGGTGACGACCAGGTCGATCTCGGTGTCCTGGGGCAGCTCGAGCGTGTGCTCCCGGCCCAGGCGGAACTGGACCCCGAGCACCTCGAGGATCTGCGCCCGCTCGCGCAGCTGCGGGGAGTCGGTGCCATCGACCACGAGCACGTGGGCACCGCGCTGCATGGTCTGGTCCGCGATCGCGTAGCCGGAGACTCCGAAGCCGGTCACCAGGATCCGCAGTCCGCTGACGTCCAGGCCCGGCCAGGAGCGCTCCAGCACGGGGATGCCGCTGGTGGTACCGCTCGTGCCGGTGGTCATGAGGTGAGCCTGGGCAGGGCGTCGAGATAGAAGATGCCCAGCCCGATGCCGGCGAGGATCCCGGCCACGATCCAGAAGCGCACCACGATGGTGACCTCGTTCCAGCCCTTGAGCTCGAAGTGATGCTGCAGCGGCGCCATCCGGAACACCCGTTTGCCGGTGAGCTTGAAGCTGGTGACCTGGATGATGACCGACAGCGAGATGATCACGAACAGGCCGCCGATGATCGCGCCGAGGATCTCGGTGCGGGAGACGATCGTCAGACCGGCGATCGCGCCGCCGAGGGCGAGGGAGCCGGTGTCGCCCATGAAGATCTTGGCGGGCGAGGTGTTCCACCACAGGAAGCCGACGCAGGCACCGATGATCGCCGCGCACAGCACCGCGGTGTCCAGCGGGTCGCGGGCCTCGTAGCAGTGGACCACTCCCCCGGCGTCGAGGTCGATGTTGCACACCTGTCGCCACTGCCAGAAGCTGATGATCAGGTAGGCACCGGTGAAGATGATCGTGGCGCCGCTGGCCAGGCCGTCGAGCCCGTCGGTGAGATTCACGCCGTTGGACCACGCGGCGACCAGGAAGTTCGCCCAGATCGCGAAGAGCAGGAAGCCGACCACGCTGCCCATGAACGCGAGGTCCAGCCAGGGGATGTCGCGCACGAAGGAGATATGGGACGAGGCCGGGGTGGCTCCGTTCTCGTCCGGGAACAGCAGCGCCAGCACGGCGAAGGCGGTCGCGACCACGAACTGCCCGAGGAGCTTGTAGCGCGGCCGCAGGCCGGTGCTGTCCTGCTGGGAGATCTTCAGGTAGTCGTCGAGGAAGCCGACCACCCCGAGGCCCACGGCGAGGAAGAGCACCAGCAGCACCGAGACGCTGGGGGCGGTCCAGAGCACCAGATGGGTGAGGAAGTAGGCGACCAGCACCGCCAGGATGATCGCGACGCCGCCCATGGTGGGGGTGCCGCGCTTGGTGGCATGCGAGGTGGGGCCGTCATCGCGGATGAACTGGCCGTAGCCGCGCCGCTCGAGCACCTTGATGAACAGCGGAGTGCCGAAGATCGAGAGGGCCCCGGCCAGTGCGCCGGAGATGATGATCGCGATCACTGGTCGTCTCCGTTCTTCGTCTGGTCGACCTCGATCTGGTCGCCGCGCCGGGAGAGGCGCTCGACGAGGGGGGCGGCGATCTGCCGCAGTCCCGCATCTCGCGAGGACTTCAGCAGCACGGCGTCGCCCGGCTGCACCGTACGTTCTAGCACAGCGACCGCCTCGTCGACGGTGTCGAGGAACTCGGACTCCCCGCCGAAGCTGCCCTCGAGGCTGGCTCCGTGATGGATCGGTGCCGCACCGGCGCCGATCGAGTACAGCTGCCCGATGTTCAGGCGCACGGCGAGCCGGCCGATCTCGTCGTGCAGCCGCACGCTGTCCGCACCCAGCTCGAGCATCTCGCCGAGCACGGCGATGGTGCGGTGGCTGCGGCCGAGATGGGCGAGGGTCTTCAGCGCCTGCCGCATGGAGTCGGGATTGGCGTTGTAGGCGTCGTCGATGATCAGGACGCCGCCCGCCTCGAGCACCTGCATCCGCTGGCCGGTGGCGAGGGTGGCGCCCTCGAGCGACTCGGCGGCCGCAGCAGGGGCGACCCCGGCGGCCAGTGCGGCGGTGAGCGCAGCGAGGACGTTCGCGCCCTGGTGCTCGCCGATCAGATCCGGGTGCACGGCGTAACGGCCCGCGGCGATGGGCTCCTCGCGCAGCGTCGTCATCCCCTCGGGGACCACCAGGTCGAAGCGCACCCGAGCTCGCTCATCCAGGGTGAGATCTGCACCGCGGACGTCGCCGGTGGTGAACCCCCAGCTGACCACGGGTGCGGCAGAACGCTCGGCCATCGCGGCGACCAGTCGGTCCTCGGCGTTGAGGATCGCGCGGCCGCTCGGGGCGAGTGCCTCGATCAGCTCGCCCTTGGCCTGGGCGATCGCGTCGACGCTGCCGAACTCGCCGATGTGGGCGGAGCCGACGTTGAGGACCAGTGCGATGTCGGGGCGGGCGATCGCGGTGAGCTCGGAGATGTGGCCGATCCCGCGGGCACCCATCTCGAGCACCAGGTAGCGGGTCTCGGAGGTCAGACGGAGCACGGTCAGCGGCAGACCGAGCTCGTTGTTGAAGCTGCCGGCGGGTGCCACGGTGGGCCCGTGCGTGGAGAGGATCGTGCCCAGCAGGTCCTTGGTCCCGGTCTTGCCAGCGCTGCCGGTGACCGCGAGGACCACCAGCTCCGGGTTCTCCTCACGGGCTCGCTCGAGCTGAGCGTGGGCGAGGGCGGTGAGCGCGGACTGCACATCCTGGACCTGCACTGCGGGCAGGCCGCGGTCCTCCGTGACGAGCGCGAGCGCAGCGCCGGCAGCTCGGGCGGTCTCGAGATAGTCGTGGCCGTCCACGTGCTCGCCGCGGAAGGCGGCGAAGAGATCGCCGGGCGTGACGTCCCGGGAGTCGATCTGTGCGGTGCCGGTGACCAGCTCCTCACCCGTGGCTCCTCCCACGAGGGTGCCGTCTGTCAGTGCGGCGAGTTCCCGTGCCGTGATCTGGAGCATGTTCAGCGTCCTTCATCCATGTGGTCGGCGTCGGCGCCTCCGCGCGTCGTCGGTGCACCTCGCAGTGCATCCCGCAGTCGGAGGCGATCATCGAACGGCTGGACGATACCGCCGATCTGCTGCCCGGTCTCGGCTCCCTTGCCCGCGACGAGGATGGTGTCGGACACGTCGGCCAGCGACGCCGCCAGGGCGATCGCCTCTCCTCGTCCGTCCACCTCGTGGACCTGCGCGTTCGTACCGTCAGGGATGCCCTGGAGCACCTCGCTGCGGATCGCTGCCGGGTCCTCGGTGCGGGGGTTGTCATCCGTGACGATCACCACGTCCGCGAGGCGCGCGGCGATCTCGCCCATCTGCGGGCGCTTGGTCCGATCTCGGTCGCCGCCGGCCCCCATCACGACCAGCAGCCGCCTGGTGCCCGGAACCGCGCGCAGCGTCTCGAGCGCCTGCTGCAGGGCATCAGGGGTGTGAGAGTAGTCCACGACTCCGCGGACGGGACCCTCGCCGCTCACGGACTCCATGCGGCCGGGAACCGTCCCGGCCTCACCGAGTGCCTGCGCGACATCGGGACCGGTGTGCCCCAGCGCCGCCAGCAGCAGCTCGGCCGCGAGGGTGTTGGCGACGTAATGGCGCCCCGGCAGCGCGGCATGCAGCTCCCGGGCGCCCTCGGGCCCGTCGACGACGAACGTGGAGCCGTAGCCGTCGGCGCGGATGTCCCGCGCGCGGTGGTCCGCGTCGGTGTCCGGCCGGGTCGAATAGGTGATCACCGGGATCTCGGACTCGCGGGCGAGGCGCTGACCCCAGGCATCGTCGACGCAGATGATCCCGCGGCGTGCATGGGCCGGGGTGAACAGGATGCGCTTGGCCTCGTAGTAGCGCTCCATGGTGCCGTGGAAGTCGAGATGGTCCTGCGTGAGATTCGTGAAGCAGGCGACGTCGTAGACCACCTCGTCGGCGCGGTGCAGCACCAGGGCGTGGCTGGAGACCTCCATCGAGACCACCGCGACCTCGTCCTCGACCATTCGGGCCAGCAGCCCGTGCAGCTCCGGCGACTCGGGGGTGGTGCGCTCGGTCGCGATCTCATGATCCGTGCGGTGCGCATCGCGATAGCTGGTGCCGCTGGTGCCGATCGCACCGGCGGGCACCTCGAGCGCGTGCAGGGTACGAGTGATCGCCGTGGTGATCGAGGTCTTCCCGTTGGTCCCGGTCACGCCCACGGTCGCGAGCTTCGACGCGGGCCGGCCATGGACCAGGGCGGCAGCGGTGGCAGTGGCCGCGCGGGGATCCTCGACCACCAGGGCAGGCAGCCCTGCGGCCTCGCAGCGGTCCTGCCCGGCAGTGTCGGTGAGCGCCATCGCAGCACCCTGTCGCGCGGCCTGGGCGGCGAACTCGGCGCCGTGGGCGTTGGCACCGGGCAGCGCGCACCAGAGGTCCCCGGCCTCCACCGCGCGCGAGTCGAGCGTGACCCCGCGCAGGATCTGATCATGGTCGGGCGCCGGGGCGTGGAGGGCACGGGCCAGCTCCGACGCGCTCGCGCCCTGGGAGTGGCGCGGACGGGCGGGTTCGGGGACGGGCTCTGCCGGGGGGATCACTGCTCTCCCCACTCGTTCTCGAGCTCCCGGCCGGCGACGCCGGTCGGGGCGATGCCCTGGTTCTGCAGGGTGAAGGTGGTCAGCTCCGAGAAGGCGGGAGCTGCGGCCCGGTTGCCAGAGATGAAGGTGTCCAGGCCGAAGATGAACACGCCGATCACGATCTCCGGGTCATCTGCGGGCGCGAAGCCGATGAAGGAGGCGGTGTAGGTGCCGTCGCCGACCTGGGCGGTGCCGGTCTTGCCCGCGACGGCGTAGCCGGGCACTGCGGCGCTCGAGGTCTCGTCGTCGACCGAGTTGTCCATCAGCTGCTGCATGGTGTCGGCGGTCTCGCTGGAGACCACCCGGGTGCTCTCCGGCTCACCGAGCGGGCGCACGGAGCCGTCGGCCTGCTTGGTCCCGGCGATCAGCGAGGGCTGGACGCGCACCCCGTCGTTGGCGAAGGTGCCCACCGCGGACACCATCTGCAGGGCATTGACGCTGTACCCCTGGCCGAAGGCGGTGGTGTAGCGGGTGCGGCCGGTCCATTCCGACGCCGGGTGGACGAGGCCGGCGGACTCGCCGGGCAGCTCCACCCCGGTCCGCTCCCCCAGCCCGAAGGCCCGGAGGTAGTCATGACGGGCCTCGGGGGTGAGGGTCTCGGAGATCTGCACGGTGCCGACGTTGGAGCTGTTCTTCAGCACACCGGCGAGGGTCAGCTGCTGATCCGGGTGGTGATGGGAATCCTTGACCCGGTGACCGTCGAACCACTGCTCGTAGGGGATCTCGTACTGCGTCTCGGGAGTGACGGTCCCCTCTTCGATGGCGGCAGCGAGCGTGAACAGCTTGCCGGTCGAGCCCGGTTCGAAGACGTTGGAGATGGAGCGATTGCCGAGGAAGTCGCTCTCACGCGGCGAGTTCGGGTCATAGCTGGGATATTCGGCCAGCGAGAGCACCTCACCGGTCTTCGCGTTGTAGACCACGGCGCTGCCGCCGGTCGCGCCGAACTGCTCGACGGCTCCTGCCACGATCTGCTGCGCCTTCCACTGCAGGTCCCGGTCGATCGTGAGCACCACGTCGCTGCCGTCGACAGCAGGAGTGGTCTCCTGCTTCCCGGTGGGGATGATCTGTCCCTGGGCGCCCCGTTCGTAGGTGGTCTTGCCGTCGGTGCCGCGCAGCTCCTCATCGAAGGAGAGCTCGGTGCCGCCCAGAGCGGCGCCGTCCGCGCCGACCCAGCCCAGGACGTTGCCGCCGACGGAGCCGGCCGGGTAGATCCGATCGGCCACCGGGTCGGAGCCGATTCCGGGGATGCGCAGGGACATGGCCGCATCCCGCACCTCGGGCTCGACGTTCTTCTGCAGGTAGGAGAAGCCGGCGTCGCCCGTGAGCGCCTCCTCGGTGTCCGAGACGGTCCAGCCGAGCACCGGGGCGAGCGCGGCGGCTGCGGCGTCGACTCCGGTCACCTCGGCGGTCTTCGACGTGGCGAGGTACTCGTCGACCTGCATCTGGTTGACCCACAGGTCGTAGCGCTGGACCGAGCTGGCCAGGACGGTCCCGTTGCGATCGGTGATCTCACCGCGCATCGCCGGGATGGTCCGGGTGACGGTGCGCTGGGCGACCGCCTTCTCGGCGCGGGCGCTCGCATCGAGGCCCTGCACCCACACCAGTCGTCCGGACAGCGCGAGCACCGCGACCATGATCAGGCACACCAGCAGGCGATGCCGGGTGGAGGGCTCCCCCAGCCGGGCCTGCGGGAGCCGAGCCCGCACGGTGCCACCGGATCGGGGACGACGGGACTCCGCCGCGGGGCGGGGAGCGCTCTTCCGGCCGTTCCTGCGCGGTGACGTCATCCTCAGGCCCCTTCGTTGCCCATGCCGTGATAGGCGGCGGGCTGGTCGTAGATCTGAGCCGGCGGCACGGCGGCCTTGGCAGGCACCACCGCGAGCTCAGGGTTGGCCTCAGTCTGCGCTGTCGGAGACGTCTCGCCGATGATCTGGCCCGTGTCGAGGTCGATATATGCCGGATCCGACACCGGGACCATGCCGATCTCGCGCGCCTGACGCTCGAGCTCCTGGGGCGTGCCCAGGCGCTCATTGGTCTCGGCGAGCGCCTGGCTCTCCTCGCTCAGCCGCTGGGACTGGCCCTGCAGGCGGTTGATCTCGTAGCTCGCGTCCGACATCTGGATGTTGAGGTAGAGCAGCGCTGCGAGGGTCGCAGCGACGATGAGCGTGCACAGCATCGTGAACGGCATCGAGCTGCCCGCGGCCTTCGGTGCCGCGACGACCGTGAGACGGGGTCGCGGGGCGGAGGTCTGCTTCGCTCCGCGGACCGGACGGATCGCGGGCGCATGAACGGCCGTGGTGCTTGCCATCTCAGTGTGCTCTCTCAGCGGGTCGGGTACGGGTCAGGGCGCGGAGTCGGACGGAGGCGGCCCGGGAGTTGCCGCCCCTCTCTGTGTCGTCAGCCTGGAGCGCACCGCGCACGAGCGGGGTGAACGATGGCTTGTGCTGCTCGAGCTCCACGGGCAGCCCGGGAGGGGCCGAGGATCGGGTGCGGCGCGCGAAGGCTGTCTTGACCAGACGGTCCTCGCCGGAGTGGTAGGACTCCACGACGATGCGACCGCCCACGTGGAGGCAGTCCAGCGCCGACTCGATCGCGGAGGCGAGGATCTCGAGCTCCTCGTTCACTGCGATGCGCAGCGCCTGGAAGGTGCGCTTGGCGGGATGGCCGCCGCTGGCCTTCGAAGAACCGGGGATCGCACGGTCCAGCAGCTCGACGAGCTCACCGCTGCGGGTCAGCGGAGCGATCTGGCGCTCCTCGACGATGCGACGGGCGATCCGCTTGGCGAAGCGCTCGTCACCGAGGTCGTGGAGGATGCGGGCGATCTCCGCCTCGGGCAGGTCGCGCAGCAGGTCTGCGGCCGTCGGTCCCTCTGACGCCGAGTCCATCCGCATGTCCAGCGGGGCATCGACCGAGTACGAGAAGCCGCGGTCGGTGGTGTCGATCTGGAAGCTCGACAAGCCCAGATCCATCATCACGCCATGCGCTCCGGGGAGGCCCAGATCCTCGAGCACCTCGGGGATCTCGTCATAGGTCGCGTGGACCAGTGTGGCCCGGTCCCCGAGCCCCTCGCGGTCCAGCCGGCGTCGTGCGAGCTCGAGCGCCTCGGGATCACGATCGATGCCGACGAGTCGTGCGTGGGGAGCGGCGTGGAGCACGGCGGTGGCGTGGCCTGCCATGCCGAGCGTGGCGTCGACGTAGACCGAGCCGGGCTCCTGGAGGGCGGGGGTGAGGAGGTCGACCGAGGTGGCCAGCAGGACGGGGACGTGCCGCTCTTCTGCCGGCAGGTCGTGCTGCGTCTCGTCCATGTCACCTCTCCCCTGGGTCGTGTCCGTGCTGTTCGTACTGTTCGTGCTGGTCGGATCCCCGCGGATCCTCCCAGTCCTTCGGTCCGGTCGACCCCGCGTCCTGTTCGCGGTGCCGTCCTGCCAGATTCCTCGTCGTTCCCGACCCGCCACCGGGGAAGTTGCGTCGGGGCGGGAACGACGAGAGGTCTCACAGGACGGAGATCTTTCGGGTCGAGCTCAGAACAGGCCGGGGATCACCTCTTCGGAGGTCTCCGCGAAGCCCTGCTCCTTCTGTTCGAGATAGGCGTCCCAGGCCGGGAGCGACCAGATCTCGAGTCGGTCGAGTGCGCCGATGACGGCGCATTCCCGGTCCAGATCCGCATAGGTGCGGAGGTGGCCCGGAATGGTGATGCGGCCCTGCTTGTCCGGGATGACGTCCTCCGCACCGGACAGCAGCACGCGCAGGTAATCGCGGGTGCGCTGGTCGGTGGTGGGGACCCGACGGGCCTCCTCGAGCTTCTGGCGGAACTCCATGAGCGGGTACACGGCGATGCAGTGCTCCTGTCCACGAGTCATGACCAGCCCCGATGCGAGCTCGTCCCGGAACTTCGCCGGAAAGATCAGGCGTCCTTTCTCGTCCAGCTTGGGCGTGAAGGTGCCGAGGAACATCAGCGCCCTCCTTCACTCACCGAGCCTCACGATCCGGAACCCCTCTCCTTCCAACACGCTCCACTTTACCCCACTACCCCCCACCAGATGCCACACATGCAGGAGATCTCCCCCCTTGAGCCACAAAGACCACAGGTCACAAGCGTGGAGCGTGGTGGGGGGAATTTCCCGTCCGGCGCGTCCCACGACGGTCCTGCGCCGGGTGTCCGCCTGGGCTACGAGCACGCAGAACAGTGAACGAGCAGGTCAGAGAAGCCCGACCGACCGCAGAGCACAGTCGTGGGCGCCTGTGGAGGAGAAGGGAGGGTCGCGGTGGAGCGATGTGGGGAATGGAGCGGAGATCACCGTCCGGCGCAGCCCGGCCGACAGGTTCGAGGACTCCTCAGCCCTGTCGAAGCAGGGCCGCCCGCGGCGATGCCGGGACCATGCCCGCGGCGTCGGCTCGCCGGCGACCAGCTCCGAGGACGACAATGTCCTGGCTCCGGACATGACGATGCCCCGGCTCCTGAGAGCCGGGGCATCGGATGCTGTGGGCACGGCGGAGCCGTGCGACGGTGCGGTGGTGCGGAGAGGTCAGAGGCGGGGGTCGTCCCCCGCACGCTTCTCCCAGCGCTCCTCCATCTTGCGCATGAAGGTGCCATCACCGCCGGAGGTGGTCGGGCCGGTGCCCCCGCCTCCGTCACGCGGCGAGCCATCTCCCTCGGAAGGGCCGCCGGGAGCAGTGACCGCGTAGACCGCGCCGGTCAGCATGCCGATGAAGGCGATCACACCCAACCAGACGGCCGGCAGGCTGACGGCGAGCACCAGCACTCCTAGGCCGACGACGACAGCTCCCAGGCCGATGAGAATCCGACGCCCGCTGCGGCGCGGCGTCGGCTTCGGCGCGAAAGCTCGCGCGAGACGCGGATCGTCAGCGAAAAGCTGACGCTCCATCTCGTCGAGCATCTTCTGCTCGTGTTCAGACAGCGGCATGATCCCGCTCCTTGTCCCGTCCTCTCGCGCCGGTCGGCGCACCGTTCACCGTGTGAGAGGGCATTGCCCTCGTCGGCGGTCACCCCAGTTTAGAGCGTGTTCCTGGGTTATGGGAACTTTCCCTGCCGTAGGTCTCAGAACAGTCCTCCGCCCGGCTCTTCCGGGCCGCGCGGGGCACCCGTCTCCCGCGTTCCGCCCTCGACTCCTGGCGCGGTGCGCTGCGACCCATCCTCCGCGGCGCCGAGGGTCGAGCCGCGGCTGAGGCTGCGGGCGCCGAAGCGCTCCATCGCCTGGTCCATCGCGGCCTCGAGGTCGTGCCATCCCGAAGTCCGCGCTGACAGCTCCGCCTGCATCGGGACCCCGGCAGCCGGCTCGAGATGGGTGGCCCGCACCCCCGCCAGGCGGACCCGCGGCAGGGCGTCGCGTTCACGCTCCCACAGGGAGACCACCTGTTCCCGCAACCGTTCCCCGCTGGCCGTGGGCAGATCGAAGGTCGAGGAGCGCGTGATGGTGGTGCCATCGGGGGCGCGGAGCTTCAGCACCACCGTGCGGGCGACGAATCCTCCGCGTCGCAGTTGCCGAGCGACGTCGTCCGCCATCTGGGTGATGCGCCGGCGCACCTCCCGGACATCGGTGAGGTCCGCGTCCCAGGTGCGCTCCGTGCCCAGCGAGCGGTCCCGCGTGCGATGGCCGAGTCCCGTACGGTCGCTGCCATCGGCCAGAGCAGCCACCTCCCGCGCCCGTGGCCCGAGCGCCCGGGTGAGCGTGGTGGACGGGACATCTCTGAGCTGACCCACCGTGCGCACGCCGATGCGCTCGAGCGTGGCCTGCGCCTTGGGCCCGATCCCCGAGATCACCGACACCGGCAGCGGGGCGAGGAAGGCTGCGGTGCGGTCCGCCGGGACGATGAGCATGCCGTCGGGCTTCGCCCGGGCCGAGGCGATCTTCGCGACCGCGCGGGACACGGAGCCGCCCACCGAGCTGGGCAGTCCGAGCTCGTCCCGGATCTTTCCTCGCAGCAGCTCCGCGATCTGTTCCGGCTCGCCGAAGAGGCGACGCGCTCCGCGCACATCGAGGAACGCCTCGTCGACGCTGATCTGCTCGACATCCGCGACGACGGTGCCGAGCAGCGCCATCACCTGAGCGGAGATCTCGCGGTAGACATCGATCCGGGGAGGGACGATGACGAGGTCCGGAGCAAGGCGCCGCGCGGAAGCCATCGGCATCGCCGAGCGGATTCCACGGGTCCGTGCGGGATAGCTGGCGGCGGCCACCACGCCTCGGGCACCGGCCCCTCCGACCACGACGGGCAGGCCCCTCAGGCTCGGGTCGTCCCGCACCTCGACAGACGCGAAGAAGGCATCCATGTCCAGGTGCAGGATCCCCGGGATCTCCCGACCGGCATTCTCCTCCGTGCGCAGGTTCATCAGCACCTCCCTCGAGCTCGCACTGTACCGGGGGCAGAAGGCCCCGATCGGCCCTCAGCCCGCAGCCGTGAGATCGGTGATGTGCGCAGGGAAGTCCTCGAGCAGCCGCCCGGAGATCTGCGCCAGGTGGGTGGCGGTCTCCTCGAGGTGGCGTTCCAGAAGGTCCGGTGCCGGCTGAGCGGAGGGATCCCGGTCCAGCCGCATCCGCTCCGACACCAGCGGAGCCAGGCTCTCCGCTCGCTCGACCTCCTCCCCACCGAGCCGTGCGAGCGCGGTCCACACATTCAGCGGCAGCGGGCGACGCCGTTCCCGGTTGGCCCGCGCCACCAGCACCCCCGCGCCGCGCAGGGCGGCACGATGGACGAGCTCGAAGGCTTCTCGCGGATCACCCTGCACCGCCGCGCGGGCCTGCTCCAGCAGATCCCGCGCACGTTCGAGATCCGCCTGGTCCTGGTCGAGCCGGGCCAGGCGCAGTCGTAGCGAGGGAGCACTGGCGGCGAGGACTGCGGCTCCTCGGCGGCGGGATCTCGTCGGTGTCATCGGGCTCCTCCTCCTGGTGCACGGCGGACGGTTCCTGCGCCGTCCTGGTACCGAGAACGCTAGAGGTGGGGTGTGACGCATGACGCCGCACCGGTCCCGCTGTGGACCACAGACCCCTGGGGAGGAGCGATCGAGGATCTCTTAGAGTGGGGTGATGTCCCGACGTGACCGCGCACGCCGCGCCGCCTTCGAGCAGCTCGGACCGCTCGATGCCCTGATCCCCATCTCGACCGGGACCGCCCGGCTGACCCTCGAGAACGACGGGTCGGTGCTGCTGGACGTCAACGGGGTCCCCTCCTCCCATCTCCACCCGGACCCGGAGCACCTGGTCTTCGAGTACATGCGGTGGATGTTGCTGGTGATCGACCGTCATCTCGAGGGCCCCGGGAGCGGAGGGCCCGGCCCGGCCGGTGACGGGCCGGCGACCCAGCTCGCGCATCTCGGCGGCGGCGGCTGCTCGCTCCCGCGGGCGATCGCCTCGCGCCATCCGCGCACGCGCCAGATCGTGGTGGAGATCGATGAGCTGCTCGCGCAGCAGGTGCGGATCTGGTTCGACCTCCCCCGCTCCCCGCAGCTGCGGGTGCGCACCGAGGATGCCCTCAGCGCCCTGAGCTCCTGGCGCGAGGATCGTTTCGACGTGCTGGTGCGAGATGTGTTCGCCGGTTCGCTCACGCCGCCGGAGCTCATCACCGTGCAGGCCGCGGAGCACGCGGACCGGGTGCTGCGCGATGGCGGCCTCTATCTGGCCAACTGCGCCGCCCCGCCCGGAACGGGGCTGATGGCGGATGAGGTCGCCACCCTGTCCGCCGTCTTCCCGCATGTCGGCGTCATCGCCGAGCCGGCGCACCTTTCGGGCAAGCGGCGTGGGAACTGTGTGCTGCTCGCGTCCCGGCGACCGCTGCCCGAGGCCATCGACCGGGATCTGCGCTCCGATGCGGTGTCGGTGCGGCTGGCCCGCACGGCGCAGGTCGACGCCCTCGCGCGGGCCGGCCGGGTGCTCGGGGCCGACTGACGGGACCGCGGGCTGACGGGACCACGGGCGGGCCACTGCTCCACCTACGACAGCGGACCGGGCAGGAGCATGAAGCTCCTGCCCGGTCCGTGAGAGTTAGCGGGGACGCCGTCGGTCAGACCGGGCGGACCTGCTCGGCCTGCGGGCCCTTATCTCCCTGAGTGACCTCGAACTCCACACGCTGACCTTCGTCGAGCGCGCGGTAGCCATCCATGTCGATCTTGCTGTGATGAACGAAGACGTCTGCGCCGCCTCCGTCGATCTCGATGAATCCGAAGCCCTTTTCGGCGTTGAACCACTTGACCGAGCCCTGTGCCATACCTGTCACCTTCTGTGTCGTCCTCCACCGATCGCACGACGCGATCGCGGTGCCGCGTGACGCCGTCCCCCGCCGAGGCGGGTGGCGCATTGGTGCATGCCGTACTGCTGTGCCGAAGCACCGTCGTCGGACTGTCCTGCTGGACCTGCATCACTGCAACGCCGCCATTCTGCCACGACCGTGGCCCGGTTCACACGGACTGAGGCAAGACGTGATCACGAAGCCGTAACGAACTCAGCCTGGGGCGGGGGCCCATCGCATGCAGAACCTCGCGCTCAGCTGGAGAAGGGCTCGTCCGGCGAGTTCCCGTCGTGGTCGGCGAGGAAGCGCTCGAAGTGCTCACCGATCTCCTCTGCGGTCGGGAGATCCATCGTGGTCGCGAGCGGCGACTGGTCACTCTCGCTCATCGCGTCGTACTGCTCCTCGAGGGCCCCGACGATCTGACGCACCTCCGCGTTCTGGGCGAGGCTCCCCTGCAGCGCGACGGTGGCTGCGTCGGTGAGGTCGCCGAGATGCACCAGCGGCAGATCGAGCTCCGCCGCCTCGCTGACCCGGCGCAGCAGTGCCAGCGCACCGGCCGGGAAGTCGGTGCGTGTGAGGTAGTGCGGCACCTGTGCCGCATAGCCCATCGCAGGGTGACCCGCCCGTCCCAGCCTGTGCTCCAGCAGAGCGCTGAAGGCGGCCGGGAGGATCAGCTCCCCGGGATCCTCGTCCCCGCTCTCGGGAGCGGTGCCGGGCGCAGGGGTGGGACGCGTGTTCGGCCTGCCCAGCAGCGCGGGGTCGTTCGCATGGGCGAAGAGCCCGATGGGTCGGGTGTGCGGCACCGCCATTGGCACCGCCTGCATGCCCACCACCCGCTCCACCTCGAAGAACTCGACGAGGTCGATCAGCGCCTCGGACAGTCGGCGCCACTGCAGATCCGGCTCCGGGCCGTCGAGGAAGAGGAACGGCCGATCGCGCTCGTCATACATCAGCGACAGCGTCAGCTCAGGGAGCTCGACATCCACATAGGAGGTGCCGTCGAAGGTCGCCCGAGGACGAGCACCTCGGTAGTCCAGCAGCTCGTCGGTATCGAAGGACACCAGGCGCAGGTGGCGCAGCTCATCACGCAGATAGGTCGCCGCGATGCGGCAGGCATTGCCCGCATCCACCATCCCCGGCAGGGCATGGACCAGGGTGAGGCCAGTTCGCGGGACGGCCTCCAGCACTTCGGTGGCTTCGAAGCGGTAGAGATCACGGGGGTCGCGCATCGCGGACTCCTCCCTCGCGGCCGTCTGGATGTCGGTGACCTGATGGCACGCGCACCCAGGCCCGTCCACCATAATGGACCACCGTGCTTCGCCGACCCGGGGTCCGCCCGGTGAGTGCGCGGCATGAGGACGCAAAGGCGGAAAGGCAGAGCTGTGGACGACGCTGAGGGACAGATCGCCCGGGAGATCGCGCGCGAGCAGGCGTACGCCGACCGGCTCTACACCCGACTCGACGAGCTGATGGTCCAGGTCGAGCGGAACCTGGATCAGATCCAGGGATCGCAGAACGCCTCGACCCACCAGAACCGTTCCGAGAGGGACTCGTTCATGGCGCTGTACGAGGACCGCCTCGCGCTGCTGCGCTCGGTCGCCCGCAGCGTCGTCTTCGGACGGCTGGACATGGACGACGCCGCCCGCCACTACATCGGCCGCATCGGACTGTTCACGGCGGAGCGCGAGCAGCTGCTTGTGGACTGGCGCGCCCCGGCCGCGGCTGCCTTCTACCGTGCCACCAGCAATGAGCGGCTCGAGGTGCGGCTGCGTCGTCATCTGATCAACCGCGGTCGCACCGTGATCGGCCTCGAGGACGACGTCCTGGACCAGACCGTCCTCGATGACCCCGATCACGATGTGGTGCTCCAGGGCGAGGGCGCCCTGCTGGCCGCGGTCTCCGGCAAGCGCACCGGACGCATGGGCGACATCGTCGCCACCATCCAGGGCGAGCAGGATCGGATCATCCGCTCCGAGAACCGTGGGGTGATGGTGGTCCAGGGCGGTCCCGGCACCGGCAAGACCGCCGTCGCCCTGCACCGCGCCGCCTATCTGCTGTACACCCACCGTCGACGCCTTGAGCACACCGGCGTGCTGATCATGGCGCCGACGCCCGGGTTCCTGCGCTACATCGAGCGTGTGCTGCCGAGCCTCGGCGAGTCCGGGGTGGTGATGCTCACCCCCGGCGAGCTGTTCCCCGGAGTAGAGACCTTCCTGCATGACACCGACGAGGTCGCGCGCCTCAAGGGCGACATCGCGATGGCCGAGCTGCTCTCCCGTGCGGTCAAGCAGCGACAGGTGGTCCCGCAGGCGGACATCCGGCTGCGGATCGACGGCACCCCCATCACCCTGACCCGGGAGGCGGTCCGCGCTGCCCGCCGCGAGGCGCGAGCCACCCACAAACCGCACAACTCCGCGCGCGCCGTCTTCGTACGCGCGGCGATGGACCGGCTCGTGGACAAGTACGAGAAGTCGTTGCGCAGCCAGGGCCACACGGTGGTCCCCGAGGATCGTGCGGACCTGCTCGCGGATCTCCGCAGCGACCCCGAGATCAAGCGCCAGCTGAACCTGGCCTGGCTGCCCTACTCTCCGCAGGGTTTCCTCCGGATCCTGTTCTCCCGCCCGGAACGCCTGCGGGAGGTCGCCCCCCGCAGCCTCGCAGACCGGGTGGAGCTCCTGGTGCGATCCAAGGATGCGCCCTGGACCGTGGAGGACGTCCCGCTGCTCGACGAGGTCGCGGAGCTCCTCGGAGAGGACTCCGCCCCGGCCGAGGCGCGGGCCCGGGACGATGCCGAGCGTCGCAAGGCCGATGTCGACTACGCCCGCAAGGTCATCGAGAACGTCGACACCTCCGGGATGATCCGGGCCGAGGACCTCGCGGACCAGGTCAGTCAGGCGAGGGACGGGAGGACCCTCGCCGAGCGGGCCTCCTCGGAGCGCAGCTGGACCTACGGCCATGTCGTGGTCGACGAAGCTCAGGAGCACTCTCCCATGAGCTGGCGTGCGCTCATGAGGCGTGCACCCACGAAGTCGTTCACGGTGGTCGGGGACGTCGCGCAGACCTCCTCCGCCGGTGGCACCGACTCCTGGTCGGCCGCACTCTCCCCCTATATCCAGGACCGTCTGCAGATCGAGCACCTCACGGTCAACTACCGCACCCCGAGCCGGATCATGGATCGAGCCGTGGCGATGGCCCGCGCGCACAACCTCCCGGTGACCGAGGTGAGCTCGGTGCGCGAAGGCGATCGTGATCCTCGCATCGAGCGCACCGAGAGCTCTGCGCTGACCGCTTCGACCGCCGATGCGGTCGTCACCGTGCACGCGGAGCGGCTGGGCCGTCTCGCCGTGATCGTCGCCGACGAGCGCATCAGCGCGATCGCCGCCGAGCTGCGCTCCCGCAGCGGGCTGCCGAAGGTGGGCGTGGGATCCGCTGGCGTGGATGACGAGATCGCGGTGATGACCGCGCAGGATGCCAAGGGCCTCGAATTCGACGCTGTCGTGCTGGTGGAGCCTGCCGAGCTGATCGATGCCCACGGGGCCGGGGATCTCTACGTGGCGATGAGCCGATCCACCCAGCATCTCGGCGTGGTCCATGCGCGCGAGCTCCCTGCCGGCATGGCTGGCTGAGAACCCTCGCCCGCCCCCCCGACGACCCTTCGGAGACAGGGATCGGCGGCCGTGGCTTCCCCTCCACGACCGCCGATCAGGTGTGCGCTGCGTGAGCGCACGAGGCATATCTTAAGCGCAGGATCCGGTGCTCAGGCGCCAGGTCCACAAAATCCACCCATCCCGCACGATCTGGCGGCGGAGGCACCCCTGTGGGCCCGCCCCGCTCAGCTCAGACGGAGGCACCCTCGATGCCCGCGCCGTGCAGGCCTTCGGCACGCAGACGTGCAATCGCGGCCTCGAAGTCCTCGAGCGAGTCGAACGCCTGGTACACGCTGGCGAAGCGCAGATAGGCGACGACATCAAGCTCCTGGAGCGGCTGCAGGATCGACAGGCCCACCTGATGCGCATCGATCTCTGCGAGCCCGCTCGAACGGATGCTCTCCTCGACGCGCTGAGCGAGCATGGCCAGCTGATCATCGCTGACCGGACGTCCCTGACAGGCCTTGCGCACCCCGGAGATCACCTTCGCCCGACTGAACGGCTCGCTGACCCCGGAGCGCTTGAGCACCGACAGCGACGCAGTCTCCGAGGTGGAGAAGCGCCGGGAGCAGTTGGGGCACTGACGACGGCGACGGATCGTCGCACCGTCATCAGACGTGCGCGAGTCCACGACGCGCGAATCGGAGTGGCGACAGAACGGACAGTGCATCCGCCCAGGGTACCGGCATCGGATCCGCTCAGCGGCTCGCATCTCCTGGAACGGGCAGCTCGATCTGCTGGCCCGCGGTCACCCGGCCGGTGGGCAGGTGGTTGAGGGTGCGCACCTCTGCGACGAACTCCTGCTCGCTCATGGCCTCCGGAGCGAACTCCTCCGCGTAGCCCCAGAGGGTGTCCCCCGCCTCGACCGTGATCGTGACGGGCTGCTCGGACTCGGTCCCGGCCAGCGCCGCGGGAAGATCCACCGTGAGCAGCACGGCGGCTGCCACGAGCAGTCCCAGCAGGAACGCGAGGCCGGTGAGGAGCAGTCGTCCCCGCCGGGTGGGCACGAGTCGAACGCGTGCTCGAGCTGCATCCTCGGCGCGCTGCTCGTGCTGCGGCGGAAGAGGGAGGACCATGACGGTACCGGTATGCATATCCGAACTCCTGTTCGATCGAATGTATGTGCGACTCTAACCCGACCGTCCAGCGACACGCAAGAGAAACATCGAACACCTGTTTGGCTTCTGCCTCGTGCCGCCCTACGCTGGGTCACACCACATACGGAACCGCGAGGGTCCGACAGACGACGCCAGGAGGCCTCACGATGACGCCGAGCACCCCCAAGCCGATCCGGTCCCGGGGCGAGGCCCCCGCCGACGAGCGCACCGAGGGGCTGACCCGGCGGCAGCGGCTGATCCTGGAGACGATCAACGCGGCGGTCGCTTCTCACGGCTACCCGCCCACCATGCGCGAGATCGGTGATGCCGTGGGGCTGACCTCCTCCTCGTCAGTGGCCCATCAGCTGCAGTCCCTCGAGCGCAAGGGCTTCCTGCGCCGCGACCCCAAGCGACCCCGTGCGATGGAGGTCGTGATGCCGGAGGCCGACGACACCCCCGCGCCCCTGCCGGCACCGGCGCCCGAGCTCAGCCCGAACTCGGTGACGGTGCCGCTGGTGGGGCGGATCGCCGCCGGCGTGCCGATCACCGCCGAGGAGCAGATCGAGGACGTCTTCACCCTGCCCCAGCGTCTGGTGGGCGACGGCGACCTCTTCCTGCTCCAGGTGGTCGGGGATTCGATGATCGATGCCGCCATCTGTGATGGTGACTGGGTCGTGGTGCGCTCGCAGAACTCCGCGGAGAAGGGCGAGATCGTCGCGGCGATGATCGACGGCGAGGCCACCGTGAAAACGTTCGTGCAGCGCGACGACCACGTCTGGCTGATGCCCCACAATCCGGCCTTCGCACCGATCCTGGGTGATCACGCCGAGATCCTCGGGAAGATCGTGGCGGTGCTGCGCTCCGTCTGAGGCTCGTGAGGGTGCGCCGCGATCAGCTCTCGGAGAGTCGGCGCAGCGCGCCGAGTGCCACCTCAGGGTCCGAGGTGGGCCACAGCGGGGGCATCGACTCCCGCAGATAGCCGCCGTAACGAGCGGTCGAGAGCCGCGGATCCAGCACGGCGACCATCCCGCGGTCCGCCGTGGAGCGGATCAACCGCCCCGCTCCCTGGGCCAGCAGCAGGGCCGCGTGCTGAGCGGAGACTGCCATGAAGCCGTTCCCGCCGCGCTGCCCGATGCGTTCCTGGCGTGCTGAGGTGAGGGGATCATCCGGCCGCGGGAAGGGGATCCGGTCGATGGTGACCAGGCGCAGCGAGCGACCGGACACATCCACGCCCTGCCACAGGGTGAGAGTTCCGAACAGGCTCGCATCCTCCTCCTCACGGAAGGTGCGCACCAGATTCGCCATCGAGTCCTCGCCCTGCACCGCGATCGTCAGATCGAGACGGGCTCGCACATGCTCGGCGGCGAGCTCAGCGCCCCGTCGCGAGGAGAACAGGCACAGCGCACCGCCCCGTGAGGCCTCGACAAGCTCCGTGAGGTGGTCGAGCATCGCCGGGGAGGGTCCTTCGCGCCCCGGCTGCGGAAGGTGACGGGCGGTGTAGAGGATCCCCTGCCGGCGGTACTCGAAAGGACTGCCCACATCGAGTGCGGCCCAGGCGTTCGCGTCCTCCCTGGGCGGGAGCTCCGTCGGCTCCATGCGGGCTGCACGGGCCAGACCGACCTCCCCGGCAGCCGGCTCGAAGCGACCTCCGAGGGCCAGGGTGGCGGAGGTGAGCACCGCCGTGCGGTCCTCGAGGATCGCCCCGCGCATCGCCCCGGCGACGCTCAACGGAGCCACCTGGATGCTCGAGCGTCCGGTCGCCGGGGAGTGCGCGATGGAGACCACGTCATCCTCATCGGGGGCTGCGAGCCGTTCGCAGACGTCGATGATCTCCTGCAGGTTCGCTCGCACCGTCTTGCGGGCGCCGGCGGAGGAGTCGTCCCCCGCATCCTTCGCGTCGGAATGGGCGGTGCGGGCCTCGACGCGGAGCTGGGTGATCGCGTCGGCGAGCCGCGCCGGGAGGTCGCCGATCACGCGCCCATCGGGAGAGAGCTCGAGCGCTTCCCGCAGCTCCTCGGAGGCGTCGTCCAGGGCAGTGCCCGCCACGCCGAGACCACGCAGGTCCCGCACCGTGCCCCGGAGCATGCCGGGGGTGAGCACGTCCGTGACGGCGCTGGTCACCCGGGCCGAGAGGTCATGCGCCTCGTCGAAGACGACCACATCGTGGTCCGGGATGATGCCGTGGTTGTCGAACGCATCGATCGCGAGCAGCGCATGGTTGGTGACCACGATGTCGACCTCGCGCGCGAGCTCCCGGCTGCGCTCGGCGAAGCAGTCCTCGAACATCGGGCAGCTGCTGCCGATGCACTGGTTGCCGGTCACCGAGACCTGCCGCCAGGCGCGGTCGGAGACGGCATCCTGGAGCGAGTCCCGATCCCCGCTGTCCGTCTCCTCGGACCATTCCCGCAGCCGCCGCACCTGGTCACCGAGGCGCTCGCTCCCGGTGCGTGCCGGATCATTGGAGGCCTCGGCGAACAGTGCCCCGGCTTCCACGTCGACCGGATACCCACCGGCGATCTTGTGCTTGCACAGGTAGTTGGCTCGGCCCTTGAGCAGCGCGTAGGTAGGTGTGCGCGGCAGATGCGGGGCCACCGCCTCGACCAGGAGCGGGAGGTCCTTGCGCACGATCTGGGTCTGCAGCGCGATGGTCGCGGTGGAGATCACGACCGGACGCCCGCTGACCAGCGCGTGGCGCAGCGCCGGCACCAGATAGGCGAGGGACTTGCCGGTGCCGGTGCCTGCCTGCACCAGCAGATGGCGACCGCCGGACATCGCCAGATCCACGGATTCCGCCATCGCCTGCTGGCCCGGACGGGGTGCTCCGCCGATCGCTGTCACGGCGGCGTCCATCAAGGTGGACAGGGGAATCTCACCAGCCGCGGGAGACGCGGGATGGTCGGTGGCGGCGGTCATCAGGTCAGCGTATCCGCGTCCTGTCTCCCGTTGCCTCAGGCGCCAACCGACAGGCCTGTCCGCTGCCGCACATCTCTCGCAGCACTTCTGTTCAGGAGACACCCCGGAGCTCTGCGGCGAGAGCCTCGTCCACGCGGGCATGGAGTCGGGTGCCTTCCATCAGATGCTCCTCGGCGAGGACCTCGCCGGTGGAGTGGACCCGGGAGATGAGGTCACCACGGGAGTACGGCACCACCAGGTCGACCTCCACCGCAGGACGGGGCAGACGCTCGGCGATCAGCTCCCGCAGCTCCTCCATGCCCATTCCGGTGCGGGCAGAGACGACGATGCTGGTGCCGACCTGGCTGCGCAGTCTCGCGATGGTCTCCGGCTCCGCGATATCGGCCTTGTTCAGCACCACGATCTCGGGGACGTCGAAGCCCTCGAGCTCCCCGAGCACGGTGCGCACTGCGGTGATCTGCCCCTCGGGGTCCGGATGCGAGGCATCCACCACATGGAGCAGCAGGTCCGATCCACCGACCTCCTCGAGGGTGGAACGGAAGGCCTCGACCAGCTGCGTGGGCAGATGGCGGACGAAGCCGACCGTGTCCGCGTAGGTGAACTCGCGACCGTCCGGGGTGGTTGCGCGCCGCACGGTCGGGTCCAGGGTCGCGAACAGCGCGTTCTCGACCAGCACCCCCGCTCCGGTGAGGCGGTTGAGCAGGGAGGACTTGCCGGCGTTGGTGTAGCCGGCGATGGCGACGGCGGGCACCCGGTGACGAGCGCGATCCGCCCGCTGGGCGGCCCGTCCCGGTGCCATCGCCTTGATCTCACGGCGCAGCTTGGCCATGCGGTCCCGGATGCGGCGCCGGTCCAGCTCGATCTTCGTCTCACCCGGGCCGCGCGAGCCCATGCCGGCACCGGCCCCGCCCACCTGGCCACCGGCCTGTCGGGACATCGACTCGCCCCAGCCGCGCAGCCGCGGCAGCAGGTACTCCAGCTGCGCCAGCTCGACCTGCGCCTTGCCCTCGCGGGACTTGGCATGCTGGGCGAAGATGTCCAGGATCAGTGCGGTGCGGTCGATGACCTTCACCTTGACGATGTCCTCGAGCGCGCGGCGCTGGCCGGGCCCGAGCTCCCCGTCGGTGATCACGGTGTCGGCACCGTGGGAGGCGACCAGGTCAGCCAGTTCCGCGGCCTTGCCCTTGCCCAGGAAGGTCGCCGGGTCGGGATGTGCACGGCGCTGCAGGACCCCGTCGAGCACCTCGGAGCCGGCGGTCTCGGCGAGCGCTGCCAGCTCCTGCAGGCTGACCTCTGCGTCCTGGGCATTGCCCGAGGTGTAGAGACCGGCCAGGACCACCCGTTCCAGACGCAGCTGCCGATATTCGACCTCGGTGACGTCCTCGAGCTCGGTGGAGAGGCCGGCGACGCGGCGCAGCGCCTGCCGGTCGGCGAGGTCGTACTGCTCGCCGTCGGCGTCGGAGCTGTAGGTGACGGAGGAGACCGAGGCGTCCGCGCGCGAGAGGATCCGCTCGGTGAGAGCGTCACGGGCACGGGTCGACGCCGCCGGAGCGGCCTCTGCGGGGCCCTCTGCGTCGTGCACGTGCTCCGCGGCCCCGGCCCTCCCCGTGCTGGTCCCGTCGACGTCGGTGTCGGAGTCGGGTTCGGGATGGAAGGCGATGGGCACGGTCGGGGTACTCCTTGGTGTCGGGGAACTGCAGTGTTCCCAGACTCCCACGTCCGCACCCGCCGGTCGAGTGATTTTGCGCAGGGCGGAGCAGGCTCGGCCGTCGGTCGCGACGCTTCTGCTCGGCTCCCCTGCTTCTGCTCCGTATCCTGCAGGGGTGGACGAGCACTACTTCACCCCTTCCCCCGCGGCCGCAGATCGCCGCTTCCCCCTGCCCGTGCGCCTGGACGGTCGTGACCTGGACCTGATCTCGAGCAGCGCGGTCTTCAGCGGCCACGGCCTGGACAAGGCCACCGCAGTGCTGCTGGGCCGGCTCGATGAGGTCACCCAGCCGCCCTCCGGCGCGACGATCCTGGACCTCGGTTGCGGGTGGGGGCCGATCGCGCTGACGGCAGCGCTTCGCCATCCCGACGCGGACGTGTGGGCGGTCGACGTCAGCGAGCGCGCTCGCGAGCTGACCATCGAGAACGCGCGACGGGCAGGGCTGAGCAATGTGCGGGTGATCTCCCCGGAGGAGATCCCCGAGGATCTGACCGTGGATGCGATCTGGTCGAATCCACCGATCCGCATCGGCAAACCGGCGCTGCGCATGCTGCTGCTGGAGTGGATGGAACGGCTGCGTCCCCAGGGCACGGCGGCCCTCGTGGTCGGCAAGAATCTGGGAGCGGACCCCTTGGCGCGCTGGCTCGGTGAACAGCTGCCGGAGCGCACGGTCGCGAAGGTGGCGAGCGCGAAGGGCTTCAGAGTCCTCGAGATCGGGCCGACGACCGCCTGAGCCCGGGCTCCGAGCGCGGAGCGCGGAGTGCGGGGCGCGGAGTGCGGGGCGCGGGGAGCGGGCGACTGCGCAGCTCCGGGGGCGGGCGACTCAGTCCCTCAGATGGTCAGCCCCTCAGATCAGCATGGTCCCGTCGGCGACCAGCTGCGCGGGGCCGGTGAGGGTGACCTCGCCGTTCGCAGCCCAGCCCACCTGCAGGCGCCCACCAGGGACGTCCACGGTCCAGGGTTCACGCGACTCATCGCCCGCCCGGCGGGCCGCCGCGACTGCGACCGCAGCGACTCCGGTCCCACATGACCGGGTCTCCCCCACTCCGCGTTCATGGACCCGCATCGCGACGTGCCGGGGACCGCGCTCGGTGACCAGTTCGATGTTGGCGCCCTCTGCCGGCTCGGGGTCCAGGACGGGTCGGCGGCTGAGGTCGAGCCGCTCGAGCACGGCGTCGGCGGGGAGGAAGGCGACGGAGTGAGGATTGCCCATATCGACATCTGTCACCGCGAGGCGCTGCCCCGCGATCTCGACGATGCGGTGCTCCGAGCCGAGGCGGGAGGCGCCCATGCCCACGCGGACGCTCCATGGCGCGCCCGGGGTGGTGGGACGGTGAAGGATCTCCACCGAGCGCACCCCGGCGCGGGTGAGGATCGCGAAGCGGTCCTCCCGGACGTGCCCGGCGCGCTGCAGATGCGCGGCCAGCACCCGGACTCCGTTGCCGCACATCTCGGCGATCGAGCCGTCGGCGTTGCGGTAGTCCATGAACCACTCAGGGGCGTCGGGGGCCACCTCGATGCCGGCGCTGCGGGAGCGGACGGCGCGGATCACGCCGTCGCCTCCGATGCCGGCCCGGCGATCGGCGAGCGCGGCGACAGCGGCACCATCGAGGTCCAGCACGCCCTCGGGGTCATCCAGCACCACGAAGTCGTTCTCGGTCCCGTGCCCCTTGGTGAAGGCGATGCGCTCGTTCATGCCCTGAGCCTACGGTCGAGTGCCCGGCGACGCTGTGAGGAAGGACTCGATCCGGCGCAGGGCCTGCGCGACCAGGTCTGTCCCGAGCTCGGCATCGAGCCACTGCACCCGCTGATCGCGTCGGAACCAGGTGTCCTGCTTGCGCACCAGGCGCCGGGTGCCCGTGACCGTCTCCTCGATCGCCTCCGGGCACTTCATGGTCCCCTCGAGCACCGCGATCCCCTGCTCGTAGCCGATCGCCCGGCGAGCGGTGAGGCCCTGGTCCAGACCGTGCTCGCGCAGGCCGCGGATCTCCTCCAAGAGCCCCTGCTCGACCATCCGCTGCACCCGAGCGGCGATCCGTGCATGCAGCAGCGGACGCTCCAGGCGCAGCCCGAGCTGGAGGGTGTCGGAGTCGACGTGGTGAGGACGCGGCAGGAAGGCGGCGAAGGGACGCCCGGTGAGCTCGCCGACCTCGAGCGCTCTCACGATCCGCCGGGTGTCGTGGTGGCCGATCGTGCGCGCCGCCTCCGGGTCCGTTCCCGCGAGCTCGCGATGCAGAGCCTCCGGCCCCACCTGGGCGGCGCGCTCCTCCAGTCGAGCCCGGACATCGGGATCAGTGGGCGGGAACTCGATGTCGTCCAGGGCCGCGCGCACGTACAGCCCTGAGCCGCCGACCAGGATCGGCACCCGCCCGCGGCCACGGATCGTCGCGACCGCCGCTCGTGCGGCGCGCTGGTAGGCGGACACGCTCGCCTCCTGGGTCACCTCCAGCACATCCAGCAGATGATGCGGGACCCCGCGGCGCTCCTGCACGGTGACCTTCGCGGTGCCGATGTCCATTCCCCGGTACAGCTGCAGCGCGTCGGCATTGACGACCTCTCCATCCAGGCGCTCCGCGAGGGCGATCGCGAGATCCGACTTGCCGGTGGCGGTGGCGCCGACCACTGCGATCAGGGGGGCGCGGGAGGCCGCCGCAGCGGTCCCGGGCCGAGCGGCGGGGGCATCCATGGGAGGCACACTATCGGCGTGCAGCGGCGATCCTCCTCCACGCCCGACATCGAGGGTCAGCGGGATCACCACGACCAGGCGAGACCTTCCCATGGGGAGGGAGTAGGGTGATCCGCGATCCGAGACCTCGGATCGCCCTGATCCCTACGTCGAACGCTCGAGGTTGGAAGTGACTGCACCGAACGAGTCCCCTGTTCATACGGACATGGACTCTGCCGAAGGTCTGGCGCCCCTGTCCCTGTCACGGGTCGAGGACAGCCTCACCCGCTACGGCTATGCCTTCGTCCAAGATGATGAGCATCCCGACATCGTGCGTGCCCGTTTCGACGATTACAGATTCCAGTTCATGATCTCCGGGGACGAGCACGGCGTGCTGCAGACCCGCGGCCGGTGGAGCCACTCCGTGGATGTCTCCCGCAAGGTGGAGATGATCAAGCTCTGCAACGAGTGGAACATGAACCGGATCTGGCCCAAGGTCTATGTGCGCCGCGAGTCGGAGGGCCTGCTCGGCGTCTATGGCGAGCTCGCCGCGGATTTCCGCGCCGGCGCGCTGGATTCCCAGATCGACAACGCGATCAAGTGCGGTCTGAGCACCGTGATCGCGTTCTTCCACAGCCTGGAGGAGCGTCTCGGCCCCGAGCTCGACGAGCTCGACGTCTGAGGCGTCGCCGGTTCGCTGCCGGCGCAGAGGGCGATGGCCGACACCCCCGGGTGCCGGCCATCGCCCTCTGTGCCCGGTGCTCAGGCGCGCCGCATCTCCGGCATCCCCAGGATGACCGGGCCGCTCGCCGCCGTGCCACCGCCGGTGCCGCAGGAACTGCCGGCGTCGACGCCCTGCACGACGCCCGCTTCCCATGCGTCTCCCGAACGGGTGCGTCGTACGGAGAAGCGCTCCGGGCTCCGGGCAGCCCGTTCCGGGCCGCCCTCGGCCAGCGCGCTGTCCGCGATGAGGTAGTAGGGCGCGGCATGTGTCACGGTCGCCGTGACGAGATCCCCGGGTCGGGGGCGCTCCGCGTCCGTGATCCCCTCGGGCAGCGAGAAGTGGACCAGCCGGTGGTCGCGGGCCCGGCCGGAGAGGCGCTGGGTCTGTGCATCGCGGCCGCCCTCCCCGTCGGCCACCAGGATCTCGACGGTGCTCCCCTCGAGCTTCTGGTTCTCCTCGTGGGCGAGCCGGTCCTGGAGCGCGGTGAGGCGCTCGAACCTCTCCTGGACGATCTCCTTGGGGATCTGGTCGTCCATGGTCGCAGCGGGGGTACCGGGGCGGATCGAGTACTGGAAGGTGTACGCATTCGAGAATCGCGACGCCTCCACCACGTCGAGGGTGCGCTGGAAGTCGTCCTCGGTCTCGCCGGGGAAGCCGACGATGATATCCGTGGTGATCGCCGCTTCCGGAATGCGGTCCCTGACCTTCTCCAGGATGCCGAGGAACTTCCTGCTGCGGTAGGACCGCTTCATCCGGCGCAGCACGTCGTCGCTGCCGGACTGCAGAGGCATGTGCAGCTGCGGCATCACATTGGGGGTCTCTGCCATCGCATCGATCACGTCGTCGGTGAACATCGCCGGGTGCGGAGAGGTGAAGCGCACGCGCTCCAGCCCGCCGATCTCTCCGCACGCGCGCAGCAGCTTGGCGAAGGCGCCGCGGTCGCCGAACTCGACGCCGTAGGAGTTCACGTTCTGCCCCAGCAGGGTGACCTCGAGGGCGCCGGAGTCGACCACGTCGCGCACCTCGGCGAGGATCTCGCCGGGACGCCGGTCCTTCTCCTTGCCGCGCAGCGAGGGCACGATGCAGAAGGTGCAGGTGTTGTTGCAGCCCACGGAGATCGAGACCCAGGCGGCGTAGGCGGATTCGCGCCGGGTGGGCAGGGTCGAGGGGAACACCTCGAGCGACTCGAGGATCTCCACCTGCGCCTCGGTGTTGTGCCGGGAACGGTCCAGCAGCACCGGGAGCGAGCCGATGTTGTGGGTGCCGAAGACGACATCGACCCAGGGCGCACGCTCGACGATCGTCTCGCGGTCCTTCTGGGCGAGGCAGCCGCCGACGGCGATCTGCATGCCGGGATTGGCGTCCTTGCCGGGACGCAGCGAGCCCAGGGTGCCGTAGAGCTTCTTGTCCGCGTTCTCGCGCACTGCACAGGTGTTGAACACGATCACATCGACCTCGCCGCGGCGCGCGTCGGCACCCTCCGGCGCAGCGACATATCCGGACCCCTCGAGCATGCCGGTGAGGCGCTCGGAATCGTGGACGTTCATCTGGCAGCCGAAGGTGCGCACCTGGTAGGTGCCTCGGGGCGACGCGGAAGCGTGGACCTCGGCGGACTGAAGGCCGATGGTCGGGACGTGGGAGCTGAGGGGCATAGTGCTCCCAGGGTACGACTCCAACTCACCTGGAGCCATCTCCGCAGATCCCGGATGGGCACTGCCACCTGCAGATCCACCGCCGCTGGAGGAAGGTCACAACATCGTGACGGTGCCCTGCGAGGAGGCTGGGTCGACGGTCACGTGGCTTAGCGTTCCGTCCATGACGCAGACCACACCACACCCCGAGGAGGCAGGCTCCCGGGCGGGACACCCGCTCGTCCAGCTGACCGGGGTGCAGAAGCACTTCGGCGACCTGCACGTGCTCAAGGACATCGAGCTCGAGGTCGCGGCCGGCGAAGTGGTGGTCGTGCTCGGTCCGTCAGGTTCGGGCAAGTCCACCCTGTGCCGCACGATCAACCGGCTGGAGACCATCGACGAGGGCGAGATCCGCGTCGACGGCGAGCTGCTGCCCACCTCGGGAGCGGGCCTGGCCAAGCTCCGCTCGGAGGTGGGGATGGTGTTCCAGTCCTTCAACCTCTTCGCGCACAAGACCGTGCTGCAGAACATCACCGTCGCCCCGATCAAGGTCAAGGGCATCCCCCGCAGAGATGCAGAGGTCACCGGGATGGAGCTGCTCGAGAGGGTGGGCGTCGCGGACCAGGCCGACAAGCTCCCCGCTCAGCTCTCCGGCGGCCAGCAGCAGCGCGTCGCGATCGCTCGATCGCTGGCGATGTCGCCGAAGGTGATGCTCTTCGATGAACCGACCTCAGCCCTGGATCCGGAGATGATCAGCGAGGTCATCGAGGTGATGACGGGCCTGGCCAAGGACGGGATGACGATGATCGTGGTCACCCACGAGATGGGCTTCGCCCGCCGCACCGCTGACCGGGTCGTGTTCATGGACTCCGGTCGGATCGTCGAAGTGCGCCCGCCCGAGGAGTTCTTCTCCTCCCCGCAGACGGATCGGGCCAAGGACTTCCTGGGCAAGATCCTCCACAACTGACCTCACGGTCCACCCACCCCGGTCTTCGCCGGGCCCTACCGAACCCGTTCCGCTCTTTCGAAGGAGAACCCTATGAGCAAGCCCCTGAACCGACGCCTCTTCCTCACCGGCACGCTCGGCAGCGCCGCTGCGGTGGCCCTCGCCGCCTGCGGCGGTGGGGAGGAGGAGCCCACTGTCGCCGAGGTCGACACCGCCGACTTCCCCGAGGGATCCACCATGGCGGCCCTCGCCGAGGCCGGCACCCTCACCATCGGCACCAAGTTCGATCAGCCCCTGTTCGGACAGGCCGGACCGGATGGGAACCCGGTCGGCTTCGACGTCGAGATCGGCAAGATCATCGCCGGGGCCCTGGGCATCGCCGCCGGCGACATCAAGTGGAGCGAGACCGTCTCCGCGAACCGTGAACCGTTCATCGAGAACGGGCAGGTCGACATCGTGGTGGCGACCTACACGATCAACGACACCCGCAAGGAGGTCGTCGATTTCGCCGGGCCGTACTACGAGGCCGGTCAGGCACTGATGGTCCTCATCGACAACGAGGACATCACCGGCGAGGACTCGCTGGCCGGCAAGAAGGTCGCCTCCGTGGAGGGTTCGACTCCGGCGCAGTACATCCTCGACAACCATCCCGATTCCGAGCTGGTCTCCTTCGACACCTACTCCAACTGCGTGACCGCGCTGATCAACGGCCAGGTCGACGTCGTCACCACGGACAACGTCATCCTCGCGGGCTTCGTCGCCGCGGATGAGGAGAACCTCAAGCTCGTCAACGACGGGGAGACCTTCACCACCGAGCCGTACGGGGTGGGTCTGGCCAAGGGCGACGATGACTTCCGCACCTTCCTCAACGACACCCTCCAGGCGGCGTACGACGACGGCACCTGGGCGAAGGCCTGGGAGGACACCGCCGGGGTCGTGCTGCCCACCCCGGAGCCGCCCGCGATCGACCGCTACTGATCATCGCCACTGCGTCAGGCCGGCATCGCTGCCGGCCTGACGCCAGCCAGGAGCTCCCATGGACACCTTCCTCATCGAGCGCGACATGCTGTGGACCGCCTTCTCCACCACGCTCACGCTGGCCGCGATCTCCGGCGCGATCTCCCTCGTGCTCGGCACGCTGATCGCGGCCCTGCGAGTATCCCCGTACGCCCCGCTGCGGGCTCTCGCCACGGCGTACACCGAGTTCCTGCGCAACACCCCGCTGACGATCGTGTTCTTCTTCTATGTGTTCGTCACCCCCTCGATGGGCTTCACCTTCGACTACAAGGTGGCGGCCGTGATCGCCCTGTCCTGCTACACCTCGGCCTTCGTCGCGGAGGCGGTGCGCTCAGGCATCAACTCGGTCACCGTGGGGCAGGCGGAGGCAGCGCGATCGCTGGGCATGTCCTTCAGCCAGAACCTCTCGATCGTCGTGCTCCCCCAAGCGTTCCGGACCGCCATTCCCCCGCTGATCAGTGTGTTCATCGCCCTGGTGAAGAACACCTCGGTCGCAGGCGCGTTCGGGGTCTTCGAGCTGTTCGCCCTCTCGAAACGACTGACGAACGTCTACTCGGCGGACGTCATCGCGATCCTGGTGGGCGTGGCCCTGTGCTACCTCCTCCTGTGCATCCCGCTCGGACAGCTGGCCGGGCATCTCGAGCGGAAGGTGGCGTTCGCGCGATGAGCAGCACCAGCGGTCCTGTCCTCTACGACGTCGCCGGGCCCGACGAGAAGAAGCGCGAGCGGAGGATCTCGATCGTTCTCGGTGTGGTCCTGGTGGCCCTCGCCGGCGGGCTGATCGCCCTGTTCGCCCGCAATGGCGTCTTCGATGACCGGTGGAGGGTCCTGGTGGACGTGCCCCCGAACTTCGCGGGCTTCGAGACCATGCACGTGTGGCAGGCGATCTTCCGAGGGCTGGGCAACACCCTGCTGGCCGCCGTGATCGCCTTGCCGCTGGCCGCTCTGCTGGCCGTGGTGCTGGTCTCCCTGCGCGCCTCGCCGTTCCTCCCGGTGCGGTGGCTGGTGATGGCGATCACGGAGGTCTTCCGAGGGCTGCCGGTGGTGCTGGTGATGTTCTTCGGAATTCTGGTGCTGCCGGGAGCGACCCCGCTGATCGCCGTCGTGTTCGGGCTCGTGCTGTACAACGCCGCGGTGTTCGCCGAGATCCTGCGCGCTGGCATCGCCGCACTCCCCAAGGGGCAGACGGAAGCCGCCGAGTCCCTCGGCATGAGGCCCTTCCTCATCTACCGGGACATCCAGCTCCCGCAGGCGGTGCGCATGATGCTGCCCTCCCTGATCGCCCAGGGCGTGGTCCTGGTCAAGGACTCCTCGCTCGGCTACATCGTGGGCTATGCCGAGCTGCTGCGCAGCGTCAGCAGGGTCTCGGACGCTCTGACGAACGCGCAATACCTGCTGCCGCTGCTCACGGTCGGCGCCGCGGTGTACATCGCGCTGAACATCAGCCTGTCCCGAGTGGCGGTCTGGGTGCAGCGCCGCAGCAGCTTCGCCCGCAAGGCACCAACGCGGATCACCGAGGCGCCGCCGCTCCCTTGAGTCCACGCCGCCCCCTGGCCCTGGGCCTGGGCCTGGGCCTGGGCCTGGGCCTGGGCCTGGGCCTGGGCCTGGGCCTGGGCCTGGGCCTGGGCCTGGGCGATCCTCAGCCCGCCGCCTCCTGCGCGGCGGCGCGGAGCTCTCCGGAAATCACATGGACGGCGAGGTCGCCCGGATATCCCTTCCGGGTGAGCAGGGCATCAAGGCGTCGCGAGAGCCGGCGCCGATGGGCGCCGTCGCGCTCCGTGCGCAGCTGCTCACGGTCGCGGTACCCGATCCGCGCGCGGACCAGCTCTCGACAGCGCAGCTCCTCGGCGCTGGCTTCCTCACCGGAGGACAGTGCCGCGGCGATCAGCTCGGGGTCCACCCGTTTCTTCTCCAGCTCGCGGCGCAGCGCCTCGTCGCCGAGGGCTCGCAGCTCCCGCCTCTGCCGGACCCACTCGTGGGCGAAAGCGGCATCATCGATCAGGCCGGCACGGTCGATGCGGGCCATCGCCTCGTGCGCGACCGCCCCCGGGACCTCCCGCTGCGTCAGTCGCTCCCGCATCTCGCCTGCCGAGCGGCGGCGCATGGACAGCAGCCTCATCAGGTACCGGCATTCGTGGACCACAGCCTTCTCCCGCTCGGCGTGCTCCGGATCCGTCACGGGGCGGGGGCGGTCCAGGATCTCCTGGGTCCGTTCGGTCAGCCGGGCATGGGTCCGCGTCTCCTGCGAGGACAGGGACCTCGAACGTTCCTGGTCAACGGCGGCGGCGCCGGCGACCAGGTGGTCGTCGGCGCCGCCGCCTGCGTGCTGAGGTGCCATCGATCAGATCGTGGCGGGGACGTCCTCGTCGAGGAACTCGTCCTCGCCGAGGGGCTCCTCGATCACCGGTGCCTCGGGCTCCGCGGCGTACTTGCCCACGCCGAGGGTCCGCAGGATCTTCTCCTCGATCTCCACGGCCAGATCCGGATTGTCCTTGAGGAACTGGCGAGAGTTCTCCTTGCCCTGTCCCAGCTGATCCCCCTCATAGGTGAACCAGGCGCCGGACTTGCGGACCAGGCCGTGCTCGACACCGAGGTCGATCAGACCGCCTTCGCGGGAGATCCCTTCGCCGTAGAGGATGT
This sequence comes from uncultured Brachybacterium sp., assembly GCF_947500705.1. GTDB lineage: Bacteria > Actinomycetota > Actinomycetes > Actinomycetales > Dermabacteraceae > Brachybacterium. Next base: position 128,920 of record NZ_CANMSY010000002.1, read on the forward strand.
CGAACTCGGCCTGCTTGAAGGGCGGGGCCATCTTGTTCTTGACGACCTTGACGCGGGTGCGGTTGCCCACGGCGTCGGTGCCGGTCTTGAGAGTCTCGATCCGGCGGATGTCCATGCGCACCGAGGCGTAGAACTTGAGCGCCTTGCCGCCGGTGGTGGTCTCCGGGCTCCCGAAGAACACGCCGATCTTCTCACGCAGCTGGTTGATGAAGATCGCGGTGGTGCCTGAGGCGGAGAGGGCGCCGGTGAGCTTGCGCAGCGCCTGCGACATCAGGCGGGCCTGCAGGCCGACGTGGGAATCTCCCATCTCGCCTTCGATCTCGGCTTTGGGGACCAGCGCGGCGACCGAGTCGATGACCACGATGTCCAGCGCGCCGGAGCGGATCAGCATGTCGGTGATCTCCAGCGCCTGCTCACCGGTGTCGGGCTGGGAGACCAGCAGCGCGTCGGTGTCGACACCGAGCTTCTTCGCATAGTCCGGATCCATCGCATGCTCGGCATCGATGAAGGCGGCGATGCCGCCGTTGCGCTGCGCATTGGCCACGGCGTGCAGAGCGAGCGTGGTCTTGCCGGAGGACTCCGGGCCGTAGATCTCCACGATGCGTCCGCGAGGCAGACCGCCGATGCCCAGCGCCGCGTCCAGCGCCACCGAGCCGGTGGGGATGACCTCGACCGGCGGACGGGTGTCGTCACCCAGGCGCATGATCGAGCCCTTGCCGAACTGACGATCGATCTGGGCGAGCGCGCTGTCGAGCGAGGAGCTGCGATCCTTCGCGGACGATTTCGTGACCGGGGGCTTGGATGCTGACTTCGGTGCAGCCATGTGCTTGTTCCTTCCTGAGGGCCGGGAGTACCGACGCGGTGACCAGTGCGGCCACACTAGGCGCCGACCCCGACATTCGACCGCCGTCCCGGAACCCTGTGGAGGGAGTGGCTCTGGGGAGGAGAGGTCGATGTGTGGAGCGGGTGCTGGGAGGACCGTCGAGACACAGAATACCGAACAGACGTTCGAACGCGAACCTGATCGGGGCGTGTCGTGCGGTGTGTCGCGGGCGGAGCGTCTCGAGAGAGCCCGCGGGCTCAGCGTCGCCGCTGCGCGAGCGGGATCTCCCATCGCGCGGAGTCCGGGACGTCCATGGCCTCGCACAGTGCTGTCCACACGGAACGCACGGAGACCCCGTGCTCGAAGGCCTGCTCGGCGGTCAGGCCGCCGATTTCCTCGAGCACGAGGTCCTGGGTGTAGGTGCGCGCGAGCGCCGGCCCGAACACATGGTCGGCCAGCTCGGTGAACTCGCTGCGGCGCACCTCAGCGAGCGCCGACCAGCGGCTTGGTGCCGTCGACGAGGCCCTCGGGGACCGTGTCGGGGATCATGACCTGCTCAGCGATCGCGATCCTCTCGGACACCTCGTGCAGCACGTAGGACAACGGGAGGCCCAGCGCGTCGGTCACGGAGACCAGCAGCTCGCTGGAGGCCTCCTTCTGGCCGCGCTCGATCTCGCTGAGGTAGCCCAGCGACACGCGGGCGTCGGAGGATACCTGCCGGAGCGTGCGGCCCTGGGTACGGCGCGCGTCGCGCAGCACGTCACCGAGCTCCTGACGGAACAGGATCATGGACCTGCCTCCTTTCCTCTGGCTGTGGGTGAACTGATGGTGCACCTCGGGGATTCGGTACGTCGATGTCATCACAGAAGGCACAACGTCGACACCCGAGAAACTGTTCCCCAGAGTGTAGTGGGACACGCCCGAACATTCCCTGGAGGGTGTGTATGGCGGGACGATGGGGAGGACCGCTCAGCGTCGAGGGGCTGAGCTGGGCGGCTGCTGCTCCGCGAGCGCTTCGTCCAGCAGCTGGAGCGCGGCGTCCACGGTGCGGGTGCGGATCTCGGCTCTACCACCGCTGAGACGGAGTTCACGGGTCGCTGTCCGCCGGCCGCGCCGGGCGAGGCCCAGGAACACCGTGCCCTGCGCGGTGCCGCGCTCGTCAGGGCCGGGGCCGGCGACCCCGGTCGTGGAGACAGCGAGGTCGGCACCGTACAGGCGCAGCGCTCCCTCTGCCATCGCGGTCGCGACCTCTGCGGTCACCGCTCCGGTCCTGGCGAGCAGCCCGGCGTCGACCCCGAGCACACGGGTCTTGGCCTCGTAGGAGTAGCAGGCCGCTCCCCCGGCGATCGCCGCGCTGGCCCCTGGCGCATCCACCAGCCGCGCCACCAGTGCTCCGGCGGTCAGCGACTCGGCGGTCGCGATCCAGAATCCCTGTGCGGAGGCGCGCGCGATGAGTGACGCCGGGTCGACCGGGTACTCTGCGTCGTGCGCGGTGCCCGGAGCGGTGCTCATGCGCTCCCGGCCAGGGCCTCACGACGCAGCCGCAGGCCGTCCTTGAGGTTGACCGCTCCGGACCAGACGGTCAGCACCACGGCCAGCAGCACCAGCGCGAGCCCGATCCATCGGGCCGGGGTCCACCACAGCTCGAAGGGGATCAGGCAGAAGGTGATGGCGATGGTCTGGACCATCGTCTTGGCCTTGCCGGCCATATTGGCCGGCAGCGCCCCGTACTTGAGGATCGTGAAGCGCATGATCGTGATGCCGAACTCGCGCACCAGGATCAGGATGGTCATCCACCACGGCACGTACTCCCACACCGAGAGCATGATCAGCGCGGCCCCGGTCATCGCCTTGTCGGCGATCGGGTCCATGATCTTGCCGAAGTCGGTGATCAGGTTCCGGCTGCGTGCGAGATAGCCGTCCGCGAAGTCCGTGATCATCGCGAGCACGAACACCCCGGCGACCAGCAGCCTGCCGGGCACCGAGTCCGCATACAGGATCGCGAGCACCACCAGCAGCGGGACCATCGCGCACCTCACCATGGTGAGGATGTTGGCGATGTTCCAGAGCGGGACCTCATCGGTGCGAGGGGTGGTCATGAGGGCTCCTGGCTGGCTGTGGGGCGGGATCCGCATCGGCGATGCGGGTGGCGGGAGGGGGATGGGTTCTTGACGCTGATCGGTCGCTGGCGGGCTCGGTGAGGCGCGGGTCCGTTCACCTGCTCAGCGGCCGGTGAGGCTCCAGACGTCCTCACTCTGCTCCTCGTCTCCGTCGTCGTGGTAATCGATCGCGGGCTCGGAGCCGTCATCGGCCAGCGGGTCGCTCGCATAACGATCCTCCCCGCTGTCACCGTCGGCGACCGGCTCCGTTCCACCCGGCTCGAGGTCGACGGCCTGATCGGCGCCGTAGGGCTCGTCCTCGCCGCCGGTCGACACGTCCTCACCACGGATGCGAGCGATCGCGGTGCCCAGCTCGTCCGGGTGGATGAGCACATCGCGCGCCTTGGACCCCTCGGAGGGGCCCACGATCTCGCGCGACTCGAGCAGGTCCATCAGGCGACCGGCCTTCGCGAAGCCCACGCGGAGCTTGCGCTGCAGCATCGAGGTGGAGCCGAACTGGGTGGTGACCACCAGCTCCGTCGCCTGCAGCAGCACGTCGAGATCGTCGCCGATGTCATCGTCGATCTGCTTCTTGGCCGCGACGACCTGGACGTCCTCGCGATAGTTGGGCTTCATCTGGGTCTTGACGTGGTCGACGACCTTGTGGATCTCGGACTCGTTGACCCAGGCGCCCTGGACACGCATCGGCTTGGCCTTGCCCATCGGATGGAACAAAGCGTCGCCCTGACCGATCAGCTTCTCGGCGCCGACGGAGTCGAGGATGACCCGGGAGTCCTGCAGCGAGGACGTCGCGAAGGCCAGACGGCTGGGCACGTTGGCCTTGATGATGCCGGTGACGACATCGACCGAGGGTCGCTGGGTGGCCAGGATCAGGTGGATCCCGGCCGCACGGGCGAGCTGTGTGATGCGCTGGATGGAGGCCTCGACGTCGCGCGGGGCGACCATCATCAGGTCCGCGAGCTCGTCGACCACGACCAGCAGGTAGGGGTACGGGGCGAGGCGGCGCTCGCTGCCGGCGGGCAGCTTCACCTCTCCGGCCCGGACGGCCTTGTTGAAGTCGTCGAGGTGCTTGTACCCGAAGGCGGCGAGGTCGTCGTAGCGGGCGTCCATCTCCTTGACCACCCACTCAAGGGCCTCGGCGGCCTTCTTCGGATTGGTGATGATCGGGGTGATCAGGTGCGGGATGCCCTCATAGATGGTGAGCTCGACGCGCTTGGGGTCCACCAGCACCATCCGCACCTCCTCCGGCGTGGAGCGCATCAGGATCGAGGTGATCATGGAGTTCACGAAGCTGGACTTGCCGGCTCCGGTGGCACCGGCGACGAGCAGGTGGGGCATCTTGGCGAGGTTCGCGACGACGTAGCCGCCCTCGACGTCCTTGCCCACGCCCATCACCAGCGGGTGCTCGTTGCGGCGCGCCACCGAGCTGCGCAGCACGTCGCCCAGCGCGACCGTCTCGCGGTCGGTGTTGGGGATCTCGATGCCGATGGCCTTCTTGCCGGGGATCGGCGAGAGGATGCGCACATCGGCGCTGGCCACGGCATAGGAGATGTTCTTGTCCAGGGCCGTGACCTTCTCGACCTTCGTCCCCGGGGCCAGCTCGACCTCGTAGCGGGTGACCGTGGGGCCACGGGAGAAGCCGACCACCTCGGCATTGACGTTGAACTGCTCGAAGACCTCGCCGAGCGCGGCGACCACCTGGTCGTTGGCCTCGGAGCGGGTCTTGTGCGGAGGGCCCTCCAGCAGGAAGGAGGAGTCCGGAAGGGTATAGACGATGTCTCCGGCGAGCTCCAGCTGTTCGCCGGCACGGGGCAGGTCGCCCATCGGCGGCGGGACCAGCTCCGCCTTCTCCTCGGGCACGGCCTTGGCGGGCACGACCTTGGTCGGCATGGCCTTGGTCGGGGCGGGCTGGGAGGCGCCTGCAGAGGTCGAGGCAACGGGCAGCGATGTCGTGGCGTCGGCGCCGTTCGCCTCCTTGCCCGGGAAGGTCTTGGCGCGGTGGTTCTCGTCCTGGACCACATCGTAGACATCCGCGGCGTCGGCGGGTGCGCCGCGACGCTGCGGGCTGCGGCGGCTCTTCTTCTTCGCGGTCGCCGCGGTCGCGGCATCCTCGTCGACTCCCTGCTCGAAGGCCTCGTCGCCGTCATAGCCGAAGCTCTCGTGATCCCGTCCGGCCGCTTCCGCCTTCTCCCGGCGGCTGCGACGGCGGGGCCGACCGGTGGCCTGGGCCTCGGTCGCCTGCTCACGCAGGGCAGGGTCGATGCGGCGGGGGCGCAGCCCGAAGGCGACCCGTTCCTCGTCCTCCTCCTCGCTGCGACCCACGGCGATGTCATATACGTCGCGCAGGCGAGAGGGGATCGACTCGACCGGGGTGGCGGTGAGCACCAGGAGCCCGAACGCGATCAGGATCGAGTGGAAGACCACCACCGCGACCGGCGGCAGCAGTGCCTCGAGCGGGGCGGCGGCCAGGAATCCGAGCACCCCTCCCCCGCGGGCCAGTGCATCGATGCCGTCGGCCGGAGCGGGCAGTCGTGCCGAGACCGAGGCGATCGCCGAGATCGCGGTGAGCAGGATCGCGATGCCGATCACGATGCGGGTGTTGGCGCGCACCTGATCCGGGCGTCGGAACATGCGCAGGGACCAGCCGGCGGCCAGCAGCGGGATCACCATCGAGGAGATCCCGAAGGTGCCGGCCACCACGGTGTGCACAGCACCGAGCACCGGTCCCGCGGACTGCCACCATTCGACGACGGCGACCAGGATCGCGATGAGCAGGAGGAACAGCGCGTAGCCGTCTCGCCGCTGCTCAGGGGCGACCTCCCATCGCTGCACACCGATCGAGCGGATCATTCCGCCGACCATGCGAGCGATCGCGAGATAGCCGGAACGCAGTGCGCGTGCCGGCAGAGGGAGCGTCGAGGGGTCGTTCGCCCCGGATCCGGTGGTGCGCGAGGTGCCGGCAGCAGCGGTCCGAGAGGAGCCTTTCGACGCACGTGCGGGGGAAGACGTACGTGTCGCCATGGGTCCGATGCTACATTCCGCGCCGCCCCGCCCCCGGGAGGCGGGGTGTTCGGCCTCGTCACACGGGCGCCGCCTGAGTCACACAGGAGCTCTCCGGGACCGGTCGAGAGGGTGAGCCCGGTCAGAGAAGACCGGCGGCGTCCAGTGCTTCCGAGAGCATGCGCAGCTGGTCGGTGTCGGCCGGGACATGCGGGCCGCGCATCGCCGCATGCGGCAGCACGCCCTGCAGGTGGAGTGCGGCTTTGGCGGCCACGGCTCCGGGCATGTGGTTCATGATCGCCTCGACCACCGGGACCAGCCCGCGGTGGGCGGCGAGCGCGGCGGGCAGATCTCCCCGGTCCACGGCCTGAACCATCTCGCGCTCGAGATCGCCGGCCACCTGCCCGACCACGGACACCATTCCGGCGGCCCCGATGGACAGCCAGGGCAGGTTCAGCCCGTCCTCGCCGGAGTAGTAGACGAGGTCGGCCTGCGCCATGACCCGGCTCGCCTGCTGCAGATCTGCCTTGGCGTCCTTCACCGCGAGGATCCGCGGGTTCTCGCCGAGTCGCAGCAGGGTCTCGAAGCTCAACGGGGTGCCGGTGCGGCCCGGGATGTCATAGAGCATCACCGGCAGGTCCGTGGAGTCCGCGATCGCGGTGGTGTGCGCGATGATCCCGGCCTGGCTGGGCTTGGAGTAGTACGGGGTGACCACCAGCAGCCCGTCGATCCCGAGCTTGGCGTGCTCCCGCGCGAGGTCGATCGAGTGGGCGGTGTCGTAGGTGCCCACCCCTGCGACCACGGTGACCTCGGGGCCGACGGCATCCCTCACCGCGCGAGCCAGCTCGAGCTTCTCGACATCGGTGAGGGTGGGGGCCTCGCCGGTCGTGCCGGAGACCACGATCATGTCGTTGCCGTGCCGGACCACATGGTCGGCCAGCTTCTGCGCGGACTCCAGGTCCACGCCATGGCCGTCCTCGGTGAGCGGGGTGACCATCGCGGTCCCCACCGCGCCGAACGGTCGCGCAGAGCGCGTTGCGGTGCTGGTCATGGGATCCTCCCGAGAATGTTCTGCTGCCAGGAGCCTAGACCAGGTCCGCGGCTGCTCAATGCTGTGACGCGATGCCGAGATCGACGAGGATCGCCAGCGGGGTGCGCTGACGGCCCTGGCCGAGCGGGTTGTCCGCGAAGGTCGCCTCGAGGTGCTCGTGCGGGGTCGCGACGTCGGAGCCCAGCACGTTGCGGCCGATGTCGTTGGCATCCATCACGACGGTTCCCACGAAGCGCTCGCGCAGCGCGGCGGGGATGTCGGCACCGCGGATCGCTGCGGAGATCCGTGCGGCGACGGCGTCCGGATCCTTCGGCGGCAGCTTGGCGGAGACGTTCGAGGGGAACGCCGAGTACGGGGTCGGTCCGTCGATCGCCCGCACGTTCGCGCCGACGACTTCGTAGAACAGACCCTTCCGGCCGATCACCTTGCCCGCGGCGCCGGCGGCGGAGGCCGCGAGCACCCGGGGCAGCCCGACCTCGCGGATCGCGAGCTCCATCGTGGTGGGATCGCCCAGGCCGATGCCGGCCGGGGTGCGCGTGACGAAGCGGCTGAGCACCTTCGCCGAGCGGCGGGGCTTGACCTCCCAGGTGAACCAGGAGCGGCCCTGCGCGATCGCGATGATCTTCTCGCTGATCACGAAGTACCAGGGTGCTCCTGCGGGCAGGACATCGGCGGGGAGTCCGGCGGCGAAACGCTCGACGCGCCCCCGCGCGAGCCTCTCGATGTCGTCGCCGCGAGCCACCAGCTCGGTCTGCAGGGGCAGCCGACGCCAGCTGTGGCGGTCCGTCGCGGAGACGAGATCGAGCTGCTTGTCCGGGTTGGCGACGTAGTCGCTCTTCGGTGCCTCGGTCTCCTCGATCTGATCAGCCTCGACGGCACCTGTCGCCGGCGCGGGCACGGTCGGTGCGGCCTGGGCGTCGATCTGCGCGGAACCGCCGAGCGCGAGGGTGGCGCCCTCGGCGTCGTCGAAGAAGGTGCGCATCCACAGCTCGACGTTCAGCAGGCGCCAGAACATCAGCGTGCCGTGGTTCTCGGGGTGGGCGATGTAGTCGTCGAACAGCGCCAGCACGCTGGGGGCGTCGAAGTAGGGACGGGAGGCGAAGGACGCCGAGGCGAAGATGTCCCGCAGCTCCGGCGCGATCGTGCGGAACCACTCCCCCTCGGGGGTGGTGAAGCCGATCTTGTTGCGGCGCTTGGAGATCATGTCGGGGAGGATCCCGTCCATCGACTCCCGCAGGATCCGCTTGTTCCAACCGTCGTGGATGATCGCGGATTCGTCGAGGGAGAACAGGAACTTCAGCAGCTCCTTGTCCACGAAGGGAACGCGGCCCTCGATGCTGAAGCGCATCGTGTTCTTGTCCTCGTAGCGAAGCAGCGAGGGCAGGGAGGCCTGGAAGGTGTCCTCGAGCAGCCGCTCCTTGAGGTCGTCCTGGATCGAGGTGACCTTCTCGGAGCTGTGCTCCGCGACGAAGCCGGAGTTCAGCAGCGCCTCGATCGGCACCGAGGTGCGGCCGGAGAACTTGGTGCGGGCGAGCTTGCGGAGGATGTCACGGGAGCCGATCATCTCGCTCGCGAGCTCCTTGTACCGCTTCTGGCGGCGCAGCTGGCGCAGGTAGATGTAGAAGTACGGGTTGTAGCCGGCCATCATCTCGTCGGCGCCCTGGCCATCCAGCAGCACCGTGACGTGCTTGCTGGCCTCGCGCATCACCGCGTACTGCGCGTACGGACCGGTGGAGATGATCGGCTCCTCCTGGGTGCGCACGAAGTCGTGCAGGTCCTCGAGGAAGGCTTCCGGCTTGGGGTGGATCTTGTGTGCGGTGATCTGGCCCGCGTTGTCGCTGAGCAGCTTGTCGACATAGGCCTCCTCATCGTTCGAGGAGTTCGGGAAGACGGCGGAGAAGGTGTTCTGCCGGGAGCCGACGGCGCTGTAGCGCTCGTCCTCGGGCTGCTCGCGCAGATGGCGGGCGATCACGGCGGCGACCGCGGAGGAGTCCAGGCCCCCGGAGAGGGAGGTGCCCACGGGCACCTCGGACTGCAGGCGCAGGCGCACCGACTCCTGGAAGCGCTCGCGGTACTCGTCCACGACCTGCTGGTCGTAGGGGCGGCTGGGGCGGGCGGCGATCTCGCGCAGCTCGTCCTTGAGCTGGGTGAAGGGGGAGGTCGCGGTGCCGTCGGCGCTGATCTCGAGCACCTCACCGGCCATCAGCCGGTGCACGCCCGCGAAGAAGGTCCGGGAGTCGTCGTCCTGGACGCGGAACTTCAGGTAGCGGTAGACCGCACGGTCATCCGGCGCGGCCTCGAAGACGCGGGCGGCCAGGAGCGAGCGGATCTCGGAGCCGAAGACGACCCTGGGGGTGCCGACCCCTGTGGCTGTGCCGGTGGTGGGGTCGACCCAGTAGTAGAGGGGCTTGATGCCGAAGTGGTCACGAGCGATCGTGACGGTGCCGGTATGCGCGTCATGGATCGCGAAGGCGAACATGCCGTTGAAGCGGTCGTAGGCGGCCGTGCCCCACTCCGCGTGCGCCTCGAGCAGCACCTCGGTGTCGGAGTCCGTCCGGAAGACGTGGCCGAGACCCTCGAGCTCGGAGCGCAGGTCGAGATAGTTGTAGGTCTCGCCGTTGTAGATGATCGTGTACCGGCCATCGGCCGTCGTCATCGGCTGAGCGCCGTGCTCACGGTCGATGATGGCCAGCCGGCGATGGGCGAGCCCGGTCTGGTCGTCGACGAAGAGTCCTTCGCCGTCGGGACCGCGATGGGCCAGCGCGCCGCTCATCCGGCGGGCGATGTCCTCGGTGTCAGCACCGAATCCGTAGGTACCGGCGATTCCGCACATGGGACGAGTCCTTTCGAGGGGGACGGCTGCCGCCCGCAGTCAGGGCGCTCGGCACAGAGAGGGAGGGGCGTCAGGGACGCACCCGAGGTCTCCCGGCACGCGGACGGAACGGGTTCGGCCGCCCGAGCCTATCAACGGGTCCGAGCCCGCTGAGGCAGGCGCGACGTGACATTCAGACGTGACATTCAGCTGCCGCGGCGCGAGAGGACCAGCTCGGCCCCGTCGACTCGGAGCTCGAGGTCGTCCAACGACGTGACCAGCGCATCTGCGAGCGGGGCGAGGTCGCCGGCCGGCGTGGTGCTGGTCACCGCGATGGTGCGGGCACCGGCCGCCGCGCCGGAGTGCAGGCCACCGATCGAATCCTCGATGACGATGGTGTCGGCGGGGTCGATGGAGAGCCGCTCGGCGCCCAGCAGGTAGGGCTCGGGATCCGGCTTGCCTGTGCTGACCTGGTCGGCGGTGACGAGTCCCGCAGGAACCGGCAGCCCGGTGCGGGCCCAGCGGGCCTCGAACAGCGGTCGGGTGCAGGAGGTGACGATGGTCCAGGTGGCGCGGCCGATCTGCGCGGATGCCGCATCGAGCTCACGCAGCAGACGTTCCGTGCCCGGCAGCACCACGATCTCCGCGACGTCGGCGATCTCCAGCTCCTCGATCCTGCGGTGAGCGGCGTCCAGCGCCGCCTCGTCGAGCTCTGGCAGCAGTTCGCCGAGAACCTGCCGGGCAGGCTTGCCGTGCTCTTCAGCGCCGAAGGTGAGATCCGTGCCGAGCTCGCGCAGCAGCTGGTTCCAGGAGCGTTCGACCGACGGACCCGAATCGATCAGGGTCCCATCCATGTCCAGCAGCAGCGCGGAGGTGCGCATCGGCAGGGTCTGCCCTTCCGAAGGGACGGTACGGGAGGGGACAGAGGAAGACGTCATGCCCCCAGAATCTCATACCGACCGCAGGACAGGACAGCAGCATCTGCGCAGGTGGCCGTAGAGTGTCGAGCATCATGACCACTGCTTCACCGCCCGCGTCGACCCCCGGCCCGACCACCGCCGAGCGGTTGCGCACGATCCGCCGGACCGGTCTGTCGATCGGTGTGGCCACCGGCCTGTACGGCATCTCCTTCGGAGCCCTGGCCACCGCCTCCGGACTGGATGTCTGGCAGGCGATGGTGCTCTCGGCGGTGATGTTCACCGGCGGCAGCCAGTTCGCCTTCATCGGCGTGGTGGGCGGTGGGGGTTCGGCGATCGGGGCGGCGCTGGCCGCCGTGCTGCTCGGGATCCGCAACACCCTGTACGGATTGATCCTGGCGCCGTCGCTGCCTCGGGGCGGGTTCCGTGGCTTCGCCCGGGCGCAGCTGACCATCGACGAGTCCGCCGCGCTGGCGGCAGGCGGGACCACGACCGCGGAGAAGCGGGCGGGGTTCTGGGCCGCCGGGGTGTGGGTGTATGTCTTCTGGAATCTGTTCTCGCTGGTGGGTGCTCTGGCCGGGCAGCATGTCGCGGATCCGGGCGCGTGGGGTCTGGATGCGGCTGCAGCGGGCGCCTTCATCGCCCTGCTGTGGCCACGTCTGCGCAGCGGGGAGGCGGTCGCGGTCGCCGTGGCTGCGGCCTTCGTGGCACTGGTGACCACCCCCGCGCTGCCCTCCGGGCTGCCGGTGCTGGCCGCAGCGCTGGTGGCGGTGGTCGCGGGGCTGCTGCCCTCACGTCGGCCTCTGGTGCATCACCAGATCGAGGGCGACGCCGCGCCCGATACGGAGCCCGAGGAAGAGCCTGCACGCGACGAGGGACGACCGGAAGGTGGAGCACGATGAGCATGCTGTGGATCGCGGTGATCGCCGCCTCGGTGCTGTCCTTCGCGCAGAAGTGGGTGGGCTATCAGGCTCCGCCGGACGTGCTCGAGCGTCCCCGGGTCTCTCGGATCACGACGCTGCTGCCGATCGCGCTGCTGGGAGCGCTGGTGGCCACCCAGACTGCGACCAGCGGCAGCGAGATCGTGCTCGATGCTCGCCTGGCGGGCCTCGGCGCCGCCGTGATGCTGCTGTGCCTGCGGGCGCCGTTCCTGGTGGTCGTGGTCGGGGCGGCGGTGGTCGCGGCGGGTCTGCGGGCGCTCGGCTGGGCCTAGCCGCCACCGGCCACTGGGCCGGCTGGGCCTAGCCGCTACCGGCCTCTCGGCCGAGTGTGCCCGGTCCTCGCACGGCAGGGGCGTCGGTCAGCGACGGTGCTTGGCGATGGCGCGACGGGTGGCCATCCGGGCGCCCTTGCGGTCGCGCAGCGCGTCATAGGCCAGCGCAAGGCGGAACCAGGCGCGCCAGTCGTTCTCGGCGCCCTCCTGGAGGGTGGTGCGGGCGGCTTCGAACTCGGCCCGAGGGTCCTCGCCGTCGGCCTCCGCCGGGGGCTCGTAGAGCCGGGCCAGACGCCCGGAGCCCATCCCGAACAGCATCTCCCGCCAGGTCACCCAGATGGTGAGCAGCAGCAGGATGGCGATGCCGAGGGCGAGGCCGTAGCCCACGGCGCTCCCGGCGCGGACGAAGCCCCAGGCGATCCAGCCCAGGCCCCAGGCATAGGCGGCGGTGATCAGCACCAGGACGGCGACGAACATCTTCTCTCTCATCGGCGGGACCTGCTCAACCGAGATCCATGTAGCCGTCCAGGCCCACGGTGAGACCCGGATGTGCGGCGACCTCGCGCACGCCCAGCAGCACCCCGGGCATGAAGCTGACGCGGTCGAAGGAGTCGTGGCGCAGCACGAACTGCTCCCCCACCCCGCCGAACTGCACGACCTCGTGGGCGACCAGGCCGCGCTGACGCACGGCGTGCACGTGGATTCCCTCGACCACCGCACCGCGGGCGCCGTCCGGGTCCTTCTCGGTCGCATCCGGCACCGCGCCCAGGCCGGCGGCGGCGCGGCCGCGGGCGATCGCGGCTGCGGTGTGGCGGGCGGTGCCCGAAGGGGCGTCGAGCTTGTTCTCGTGATGCATCTCGATGATCTCGGCGCTGTCGTAGTAGCGCGCGGCGATCTCCGCGAAGCGCATGGCGAGCACGGCGCCGATCGCGAAGTTCGGGGCGATCAGCACCCCGACCTCGGTGCGCTCGGCGAGCTGGCCCCGCAGCGCGGTGAGCGACTCATCGGTCCAGCCGGTGGTGCCGACCACCGCGTGGATGCCGTGGTCCACCAACCAGCGCACGTTGTCCGCGGTGACCGAGGGGACGGTGAGGTCGATCGCGACCTCTGCCTGCGCCTCGCTGATGGCCGAGAGGTCATCGCCGCGGCCGATGCGGGCCACCAGCTCGAGATCGGGTGCGTCCCCGACGGCCCGGCAGGCGGCGGCACCCATCCGGCCGGAGGCTCCCAGCACGGCGACCCGGGTGGGGCGCTGCGAGGACGAGGCGGGGGACGGCGAGGCAGTCATCGGGGTTCTCTCCTGGGTGAGGGGCAGTGCGGCGACGAACGGCTGGCGGGGGACGAACAGGCGGCGGGTGGGGCCTCAGCTCTCGGGGCCGACCTCGACCCGGGTGCTGAAGGAGTCGGAGAACCGGGCGGCGAGGGCACGGACATCCTCCACCCCGACCCGGCCGATCCGCTCGAGCGTCTCGTCGACACCGGTGTAGCGGCCATGGACCAGCTCGATGGTGCCGAGGCGCCCCATCCGCGAGCTGGTGTCCTCGAGGCCGAGGGCGAAGGATCCGGTGATCTGTCCCTTCGCGCGTGCGAGCTCCTGCGCGTCGATGCCCGTGCTCCCCATCCGGGCCAGCTCCTCCGCGAGCAGCTCGACCACCTGGGTGCTGCGTGAGGGACGGCAGGCGGCGTACAGGCCGAACAGCCCGGCATCCCGATATCCGGCGCTGAAGGAGTACACCGAGTACGCGAGCCCGTGACGCTCGCGGACGTTCTGGAACAGGCGCGAGGACATCCCTCCCCCGAGGATGGACATCAGCACCGAGAGCGCATGCCGGTCCTCGCTGAGGGCGGTGAGGCCGTGTCCCCCGAGATAGATGTGGTTCTGCTCGGTGGCGCGGTGCAGGCGATGGGGCTGCAGTGCGGAGACATCGGCGGGAACTCCCGGAGCGCTCTCGTCCGAGTACTCGGGGCGGCTGCGCCAGGTCGGGGCCACGCCCTCCTCGAGGCTCCAGCCGCCTCGTCGCAGTCCGGCCGTCAGGAGTCCGGCCAGCTCCTCGTGCTCGATATCGCCGACGGCCGTGACCACCAGGTTGTCCGGCCGGTAGTGCTCTCGGAAGTGGGCGCGCACATCCTCGATGCCGAGCGCGGAGACGGTGGCGGCCGTTCCGCCGACCGGGCGGCCGAGGGCAGTGTCCGGTCCCAGCACGTCGGCGAGGAACGTCTCGTAGCCGACGTCGTTCGGGTCGTCCTCGGCCATCGCGAGCTCCTCGAGGATGACCTCGCGCTCGGTCGCCAGCGCATCCTCCTCGAGCGTGCTCGCGGTGATCATGTCGGTGAGCACGTCCACGGCCATCGGCACGTCGGAGGAGCGGACCCGGCCGTAGTAGAGGGTGTGCTCCTTCGCGGTGACCGCGTTGGAGTCACCGCCCACCTCGTCGAAGGCGGCCGCGATGTCCATGGCGCTCCGGCGACGGGTGCCCTTGAACAGCAGATGCTCGAGCACGTGGGTCGACCCGGCATGGGCGGGGGTCTCGTCTCGGGAGCCCACAGGCAGCCACAGCCCGATGGTCGCGCTGCGCACGCTGCGGTCCGTCTGGGTCAGCAGCCGGACTCCTCCGGGCAGGATGCTGCGCCGCACACCGGTGGCGGGATCGAGCATCACGTCGGAGGAGGGATCGTCATAAGCAAGGTCGACAGGCATCGATCGATTGTTCCACGGCTCGGGCGCGGGGTGGTCCGGGGGCGGCCCGGTCGCGAGGTGCATCACCGTCCTCCGCTCGCGGACACAGAACGGGCGTCCTCCGCTCGCGGACACAGAAAGGGAGGCCTCCCGGTGGAAGCCTCCCCGTTCTGAGATCTCGGCCGAGGCCGACGCGCGGATCACTCCGCGGTGTTCTCCTCCGCGGCGACGGAGTCAGCGGACTCCGCCGCGGGCTCTGCCTCGTCCTCGATCACACCGAGGGAGATCTTGCCGCGGGAGTCGATCTCGCGGATCTCCACCTCGATCTTCTGACCGACCTTGGCGACGTCCTCGACGTTGTCGACCCGCTTGCCGCCGTTGAGCTTGCGCAGCTGGGTGACGTGGAGCAGGCCGTCCTTGCCCGGGGTGAGCGAGACGAAGGCGCCGAAGTCGACCACGCGCACCACGGTGCCGAGGTAGCGCTCGCCGATCTCGGGAACCATCGGGTTGGCGATCGCGTTGACCGCGGAGCGCGCGGCCTCGGCCGAGGGGCCGTCGGTGGCGCCGATGTAGACGGTGCCGTCGTCCTCGATGGTGATGTCCGCACCGGTGTCGTCCTGGATCTGGTTGATCATCGCGCCCTTCGGGCCGATGACCGCGCCGATCTTGTCGACGGGGATGGTGACCGCGAGGACGCGCGGGGCGTACGGGCTCATCTCATCGGGGGTGTCGATCGCCTCGGCGAGGACACCGAGGATCGCCAGGCGGGCCTCATGGGCCTGCGAGAGCGCACCGGTCAGCACGGAGGTCGGGAGACCGTCGAGCTTGGTGTCCAGCTGGATGGCGGTGATGAACTCGCTGGTGCCTGCGACCTTGAAGTCCATGTCGCCGAAGGCGTCCTCGGCGCCGAGGATGTCGGTGAGCGCCGCGTAACGGGTCTCTCCATCCACGGTGTCCGAGATCAGGCCCATGGCGATGCCGGCGACGGCGGCGCGCAGCGGCACCCCGGCGTTCAGCAGCGACAGGGTCGAGGCGCAGACCGAGCCCATGGAGGTGGAGCCGTTGGAGCCGAGAGCCTCGGACACCTGACGGATCGCGTAGGGGAACTCCTCGCGCGTGGGCAGGACCGGCACCAGCGCGCGCTCTGCGAGCATGCCGTGGCCGACCTCGCGACGCTTCGGGGATCCGACGCGGCCGGTCTCACCGGTGGAGTACGGCGGGAAGTTGTAGTGGTGCACGTAGCGCTTGCGCGTGACCGGCCCGAGGGAGTCGATCTGCTGCTCCATCTTGAGCATGTTCAGCGTGGAGACGCCCATGATCTGGGTCTCGCCGCGCTGGAACAGTGCCGAGCCGTGCACTCGCGGGAGCACCTCGACCTCGGCGGAGAGCGCACGGATGTCCCGCAGACCGCGACCATCGATGCGCACGCCGTCGGTGAGGACCTTCTTGCGCACGAGCTGCTTGGTCAGCGCGCGGTATGCACCGCTGACCTCCTTCTCGCGGCCTTCGAGCTGCGAGCCCTCGCCGGCGAGCTCTGCGGTGACCTCACCGAGCAGCTGCTCGGTGCGCTCCTCGCGCTCGGTCTTCGCGGCGATCGACATGACCTCCGCGAGACGCTCGGCGGCAGCGGCCTCGACGATGCCGTAGGCGTCGTCCTGGTAGTCCAGGAAGAGCGGGAATTCGCGCACCGGCTTGGCGGCGGTGGCGGCCAGCTCCTGCTGGGCGATGCAGAGGCTGCGGATGAAGACCTTGGAGGCCTCGATGCCCTCGGCCACGACCGACTCGGTCGGCGCGATCGCGCCCTGCTCCTTGATGAGCGTCCATGCGTTGTCGGTGGCCTCGGCCTCGACCATCATGATCGCCACATCGTCGTCGACCATGCGGCCGGCGACGACCATGGAGAACACGGCCTCGTCCAGCTGCGAGAAGGTCGGGAAGGCGACCCACTGGCCGCCGCCCTGGGCGTTCGGCATGAGCGCGATGCGCACCGCACCGATCGGGCCCGAGAAGGGCAGGCCGGAGATCTGGGTGGAGGCGGAGGCGCCGTTGATGCCGACGACGTCATAGGCGTCGTCGGGACCGTTCGACATCACGGTCAGGACGACCTGGACCTCGTTGCGCAGACCCTTGACGAAGGCCGGGCGCAGCGGGCGGTCGGTGAGGCGGGCGGCGAGGATCGCGTCGGTGCCGGGACGGCCCTCACGACGGAAGAACGAGCCGGGGATGCGGCCCGCGGCGTACATCCGCTCCTCGACGTCGATGGTGAGCGGGAAGAAGTCGAAGTGATCCTTCGGCTTGTTCGAGACGGCGGTCGCCGAGAACACCATGGTGTCGTCGTCGAGGTAGACGGCGACGGCGCCGGCTGCCTGCTGGGCGAGACGGCCGGTCTCGAAGCGGATCTCGCGGCGCCCGTAGGAGCCGTTGTCGATGACTGCGGTCGTTGCGGTGATTTCAGGGCCTTCCATGGCCATGTGGATCTCCTCTGGTAGGGGGTTGCCCTGCCGGTGCGGCCTTCGTCAGTCATCCGCGGTGCGCTGGCGGTGGCATCTCAGCCATGCTCAGCGGTCCGCAGGCCACTGCCGAGGACCGAACCTGGTCGGGGCGGGGTGCTCTGGGTGCCCGCAGCTGCGGGCAGATGAAACCGCCGCCCGCCCAGTGGGCGAGCGGCGGACAGGATCAGCGGCGGATGCCGAGGCGCTGGATCAGCGCACGGTACCGCGTGATGTCGGTGGCCTGCAGGTACTTCAGCAGGCGCTTGCGCTGACCGACCATCAGCATCAGACCACGACGCGTGTGGTGGTCGTGCTTGTGGGTCTTCAGGTGCTCGGTCAGGTACTTGATGCGGTGGGTCAGGAGCGCGGCCTGGACCTCGGGCGAACCGGTGTCGCCCTCGCTGGTCGCGTACTCCGTGATGATCGCCTGCTTGGTGGCGGTATCGAAGGCCATATGGTTCTCCTCTGGTCGCTGCGCGGCGCCACAGGACCGAATGTCCCGGGCTCTCTGGACGAGCGGCTCCCAGGCTCAGCAACCCGCAGGACGGGTGGTGCGCAGTGGGGGCGGATCGCTCTCCGCGGCCGAATTCACGGCGCGAGCAGGATATCAGTCGTCCACGGCGGGATGGGAGCGCTCCGCTGCGAGAGTGTGGCGGGTCACCTCGACATCCTTCACCATCTGCTCGACCAGTGCCTCGGCAGAATCGAACTTGAGCGTGGGACGCTGGAAGTCGACGAACTCCAAGCGCACGGTGTCCCCGTAGAGATCCAGGTCATGGGCTCCGTGGACGTACGCCTCGACAGTGCGCCGCGGAGCGCCGCCCGCCTCGAAGGTGGGATTGGTGCCGATGGAGATGGTGGCGGGAGCTCCGGCGAGGGGCTCGACGCCCAGGTGAGAGGGATCCTGCTCGGTGACGGTGAGATATCCGGCGTAGACGCCGTCCGCGGGGATCAGGCCGGCCGGGGCCGGGCCGAGGTTGGCGGTCGGGAACCCCAGCTCCCGACCGCGCTGGAATCCGTGGTGGACCACGTCGGTGACGGTATGCAACCGGCCCAGGGCGAGGTTCGCCGCCCGCACCTCCCCCTCGAGCAGATCGCGCCTGGCGGTCGAGGACGAGATGCGTCCGCTGCCCGCGCCCTGCGGTCCGAGGTCGTCGACGGTCACGACCTCGAAGCCGTACCGTTCGCCGAGCTCGCGCATGGTGGTGATGTCTCCGGCGTTGGCACGACCGAAGAGCGCATCCTCCCCCAGCACGACGCATTTCGCTCCCAGACCCTCGACCAGGAATCGCCGCACGAAGTCCTCGGGAGAGTGCTGCGCGAAGGGGACGGTGAACTCGAGGTCGAGCACCCCATGCATGCCCGCCAGCAGCAGCAGCCGGTCACGATCCTCGTGTCCGGTCAGCAGCGGGGTCTGCGCCGGGTCCCCCATGACGTGCCGGGGATGAGGCCAGAAGGTGAGGGCGACGGGGGCGAGCGAACGCGCCTCGGCATGGCGACGGAGCTGATCCAGCACGAAACGGTGTCCACGATGGACGCCGTCGTAGTTGCCGATCGACACTGCTGTCGCGCCGAGATCGGCCGGCACCTCCTCGACGGAGTGCCAGATGGGAACGCGGGTCACGGCGCGGTCAGGTCCTTCCAGGGCCGGGTGCACTCGTGCACTGTGGGTCAGGGGGCGCCGGGACTCGGCGCTGGGGCGAAGAACGCCGGTGCACACTGTAGCGCTCGAGGGCCCGTGCGCTCGCGTCCGAGAGCTTGCACCCGAGAACTGCAGCGGCCGAGAACTGTGGCGACCGAGAGCCCGTGCACCGTCGAGCGCACACCGGTGACAACTTTCCCGACCATCATCGAAGAATCGTCACGAACCGGTCGACGACCGGCGTCCGCAGAGACCAATCTGTGACGAACCTCGGCTCCCTCCCCCCGCGCCAGGAAGTGCACGCTCCGTTACCCTGAGAGACGAGGCGGCGCCGGGGACGGACCCCTGTGCCTTTCCGTGCTCGCGCGCGGAACCAGTCACGATGGCCGCCGAGATCGGATCTGGATCCATGACGAACGTGACCGAGACGGCCGCGCTGGGCGGCCCGTCCCGACCTGCCGGTCGCCAGGGCCGTCGGCGGGTCACCCTCATCCTGGTGGCCATCATCGCCACCATAGCGGTGGTGCTCACCGGCGGTGCGCTCGCCTACGCCAAGCAGTTCGACGGCCGTGCCCTGCCCGGCACCACGGTCCTCGGTCAGGACGTCGCAGGCAAGACTCCCGAGGAGATCGCCGCCCTGGTGACCGAGCGCGGGGAGTCCGTCTCCGTCGCGGTGACCGCCGGCGAGCAGCAGCTCGAGGTGCCGCTGGCCGATCTCGGTGTGACCGTGGACGCTGCCGCGACGGCGCAGGCCGCCGTCTCTCGCGATGACTCCTTCACCGGCGTGATCTCCTCGACCTGGTCAGGCGAGCATGCCGTGGACCCTGTCGTCACCGTGGATGGGGCGAAGGTCGAGGAGTTCGCGAACACCCTGGTGCCCGCGGACATGACCACCCCGGTCGATGCCCAGGTGAGCTTCGATGAGGAGGAGCAGACCTGGAATGCTGTCCCCGGCCGCAACGGCCAGGGCCTGGATCCTCAGACCCTCGTGGACGCGGTGACGCAGAAAGCTCCCGCGCTGGAGGACTTCACGGTCGAGCAGCCGATCGAGGAGATCGCTCCGGCGATCACCACCGAGGAGGCCGAGAGCGTCGTCGGCACCATCGCGACTCTGCTCGAGCAGCCGATGTCGATCACGGGCGCCGATGACACGGTCCATGAGGTCTCCGCTGAGCGCCGCAACGGCTGGATCTCCGTGGTCCCCGACGAGTCCGGCCAGGCGCTGACGATCGCGGTCGACGAAGAGGCCGTGCGTGAGTGGGTCGTCGCCCGCGCCGACAAGGATGCTGTGAAGCCGGAGAACGGCATCGAGCAGGTCGACGAGGAGGGCAAGGTCGTCAAGGTCGTGTCCGAGAAGAAGGATGGCCTCGAGATCACCAACACCGACGCGGTGGTCGGGGAGCTGGTCACCGCGCTGAAGGGCACCACGCCGCTCGAGGCGGCCTTCGAGACCCGGAAGATCGAGTCCGAGGTCGAGAAGGTCGATGCCCCGAAGCCGGAGAAGGAAGAGGAGGAGGGGGACGGCACCGAGGACGAGGCCGCCACTCCTTCCAATCCCACCGGCGAGAAGTGGATCGACGTCGACCTGAGCAACAAGACGGTCACCGCGTACGTGGGTGACACCGCGGTATGGGGACCCCGGTCGATGGTGGACGGCAAGGAAGGCAACGAGACCGTCACCGGTACCTTCGAGATCTACCTGCGCTACGACCGCCAGGACATGACCAACGCGGCCTACTACCCCGAGGGGCATGAGAAGTACTACCTGACGCCTGACGTCCCCTGGGTGCAGTACTTCCACCGCGGGTACGGATTCCACGGCGCACCGTGGCGCTCGTCCTTCGGATACTCCGGTTCCCATGGCTGCATCAACATGCCCGTGTCGGATGCCAAGTGGCTGTACGACTGGGCGAGCATCGGCACCAAGACCGTGGTCCACTACTGACCCGTCCGGCGCCGCGCGCACCATGACGAAGGGCCCTTCCCGGATCGGGAAGGGCCCTTCTTCGCGCTCACGCCTCAGCAGCGTCAGCAGCGAGCGTCGTCCGGCACCACGAGGATCGGTCGCCAGCGCTCCTGCTCCCGCTCGAGGATCGCGACCAGGCGCCCTGAACCGTCGAGCGCTGCGACCGGCCGCTCCTCCCCCGCAGCTGCCGGTGCCCCGGGCTGCTGCCAGAGCGGAGCCGCGGGCACCGTCGTCGTGGTGATCCGCTTCCCGGTGCCGAGGGCGGCGGCCTGCTCCGCGTCGACGGGCAGCGTGCCCAGCACCAGGGACGCGATCTCCCCGAGCCCATGCAGCGGGAGCTCGACGTCGTCACCCTCGCCTCGCGCCGGCACCTGCACCGCATCTGCCACCGCGAACGGGCCCACGGCCGTGCGGCGGAGCGCGATCAGATGCCCTCCGACCTCGAGCGCGGAGCCGAGGTCACGGGCCAGCGCCCGCACGTAGGTGCCCGAGGAGCAGTCGATGACCGCGTCCAGGTCGAGGTGCTCCCCGTCCTCGCGACGGGCGGTCAGATCGAAGCGGGAGATCCTCACCGGCCGGGCCGCGAGCTGCACCTCCTCCCCCGCGCGTGCGCGTGCGTAGGCGCGCTGACCATCGATCTTGATGGCGCTCACGGTGGAGGGCACCTGCTCGATGTCTCCGCGCAGGGCGTCCAGCTCCTGCTCGATCAGAGGCTGGGGCAGGCCGGAGGCGTCGAGCTGCTCACCGAGCGGCTCGCCCTCCCTGTCATCCGTGGTGGTGGCACGGCCCAGCCTCAGCGTCGCCTCGTAGGTCTTGCCGAGTCCCACCAGGTAGGTGAGCAGGCGGGTGCCCTGGCCCACGCCGAGCACCAGCAGCCCGGTGGCCATCGGGTCCAGGGTGCCGGCGTGGCCGACCTTCTTGGTGCCCAGCAGCCAGCGCACCCGGGCGACCACGTCGTGGCTGGTCCGCTCCGGCGCCTTGTCGACCAGCAGGATCCCGTGCGGGCCGGGCGTCACGCCTGCTCGCGGCCGGTCTCGTCGTCGCTGCCCTGGATGTCGTCCTGATCGACGCCGACGCCGTCGAGCTCGTCCGCATCCTCCTCCTCGCGGGGCTTGCGGTACGGGTCCTCTTCCCCTGCGTAGCTCGCGCCGAGCTTGGTCTTCTCGAGCTCGGCGTCCCGGCCGCGCGCTTCGCTGAGCAGGTCCTCGATCACGCGTGCGTTCTCGGGGATCGCATCGGCGATGAACTCGAGGGTCGGGGTGAGCCGCACGCCGGTCTGGCGACCGACCTCGCGGCGCAGCATGCCGGTGGCGCTGACCAGCGCGGCGGCGGTGCCCTCCCGCTCCTCGTCGGTGCCGAAGACGGTGTAGAAGAGGGTGGCGTGCTGGAGGTCACCGGTCACGCGCACATCGGTGATCGTCACGAAGCCCAGCCTCGGGTCCTTGACCCGGGTGTCGAGCATGGTGGCCACGATGACCTTGATGCGATCGGCGAGCTTGAGAGCGCGGGGATGGTCTGTCATGGGATGTCGTTCTCCTGGTCTGGGGCGAGGGCTGCGGGGACCTCGAGGTGGGGGCAGTCGTAGGGGCCGCGAGAAGGGTGCCGCGGTCGAGGGGCGGGGCACCCCGGTGAGGTCTCTGGCGCTGCGTGACCCCGGAGACGGCGAGACGCCCCGCGGCCTGCGCAGGGACGCAAGGGGCCGACGGGGCGCGCAGCAGGGAGGACACCTCGGTCATCGTGGTCTCCTCCCCGCGGGTCACGGTCGGGCACCCCAGGGGCGCCCGACCGTGCCAGCATCAGATGCGGGGCTTCTCCTGCATCTCATAGGTCGTGATGAGGTCCTCGAGCTGGAGGTCGTTGTACGAGCCCAGGTTGATACCGCACTCGTACCCATCCCGGACCTCGGTGACATCATCCTTGAACCGGCGCAGGCCTGCCACTTCGATGTTCTCGGAGATGACGACACCCTTGCGGGTGATGCGAGCCTTCGCACCGCGCTTGATGATGCCGCTGCGCACGATCGAACCGGCGATGTTGCCGAACTTGGAGGAGCGGAAGATCTCGCGGATCTCCGCCGAGCCGAGCTCGACCTCCTCGTACTCCGGCTTGAGCATGCCCTTCAGCGCTGCCTCGACCTCGTCGATGGCGTTGTAGATCACGCTGTAGTACTTGATCTCCACGCCCTCACGATCGGCGTAGTCCGCGTTCAGGCCCTCGGCCCGCACGTTGTAGCCGATGATGACGGCGTTCGAGGCGACGGCGAGGTTGATGTTGTTCATCGTGATCGCGCCGACTCCGCGGTCGATGATGCGCAGATCCACGCCATCACCGATCTCGATGCCCAGCAGCGACTCCTCGAGAGCCTCGACGGCACCGGCCGCGTCACCCTTGAGGATGAGGTTGAGAGTCTCGACCTTGCCATCAGCCATGTGCTGGTTGATGTCCTCGAGGCTGATCCGCTTGCGCACCTTCGAGAGCGACGCAGCACGCTTGGCGGCCTCGCGCTTCTCGGCGATCTGGCGGGCGGTGCGCTCGTCCTGGGCGACCAGGAAGGAGTCACCGGCACCGGGCACCGAGGTCAGGCCGAGCACCTGGACCGGACGGGACGGGCCCGCCTCGGTGACGGTCTCGCCGTTCTCGTCGATCATCGCGCGGACTCGGCCGTGGCCGGAGCCGCAGACGATCGCATCGCCGACCCGCAGGGTGCCCTGCTGGACCAGCACCGTGGCGACCGGGCCGCGGCCCTTGTCGAGGTTCGCCTCGATGGACACGCCACGCGCGTCCTTGGCGGCGACCGCGGTGAGCTCGAGAGCGGCATCCGCCGTGAGCAGGACCGCCTCCAGCAGCGCGTCGATGTTGAGGTTCTCGCGGGCGGAGACGTCGACGAACATGGTCTCGCCGCCGTACTCCTCGGCGATCAGGTTGAACTCCGTCAGCTGCTGCCGGATCTTCTCCGGGTTGGCGTCGGGCTTGTCGACCTTGTTGACCGCGACCACGATCGGGACGTTCGCCGCCTGGGCGTGGTTGAGCGCCTCGATCGTCTGGGGCATCACGCCATCGTCAGCGGCGACCACGAGGATCGCGATGTCGGTGACGTCCGCGCCGCGGGCACGCATGGCGGTGAACGCCTCGTGACCCGGGGTGTCGATGAAGGTGATGGCGCGCTCTGCACCGTCATGCTCCACCTCCACCTGGTAGGCACCGATGTGCTGGGTGATGCCGCCGGCCTCGCCTGCGCCCACGGTCGCCTTGCGGATCGTGTCGAGCAGGCGGGTCTTGCCGTGGTCGACGTGACCCATGACGGTGACCACCGGCGGACGCGGGAGGCGATCCTCGGTGTCCTCGTCGGCGAGCTCGGCATCGAGATCGATGTCGAACTGTCCGAGCAGCTCGCGCTCCTCGTCCTCCGGGGAGACGATCTCGATCTTGTAGCCCAGCTCGGTGCCGAGCAGGTCGAAGGTCTCCTCGTCCAGGGACTGAGTGGCGGTGGCCATCTCGCCCATCGCGAAGAGCACCGTGATCAGCGACGCCGGGTTGACGTCGATGAGATCGGCGAAGTCGGACAGCGATGCACCGCGACGCAGGCGGATCGGCGTGCTGCCGTCGCCGCGCGGGATCGAGACGCCGCCCGGTGCGGGCGCCGACATCTGCTCGAATTCTGCGCGCTTCGCACGCTTCGACTTGCGCGAGCGGGCGGGCTTGCCGCCGCGTCCGAAGGCACCCTGGGTGCTGCCGCGACCTCCGCGACCGCGGGGACCGCCACCGGGACGAGCGGGACCGCCACCGGCAGGAGCGCCGCCGGGGCCCGGACGACCACCCCGGCCGCGGCCGGGGGCGCCGCCCTGGGCGGCGTCGGCGAGACCACCGGAGGAGTGCTGTCGCATGATGCCCGGGGTGGGCATCCCGGGACGGCTGGCCGGACGCGGTGCGCCGCCGGGACGGGGAGCCCCGCCCTCGCGCGGCGGGCGTGCGCCCGCCTGGCCGGCCTGACCGGCCTGGTCCGCGCCGGGGCGCGGCGGGCGCTGGCCCGGACGGGGCATGCCCTGCGCGCTGGCGAAGGGGTTGTTCCCCGGACGCGGGGCGCCGGGACGACCGCCGCCCTCGCGGGACGGGCGGGCACCGCCGGGGTTCGGCTTGCGAGCACCGGGGCGCGGCATGCCCTGCGAGCTGGCGAAGGGGTTGTTGCCGGGACGGCCGTTGCCAGGACGGGGAGCGGGACGCTCACCACCGGGCTTGGACGCGGCGGCGGGCTTCGCAGCTCCGGGCTTGGGTGCGTCTGCCGACGGCTTCGACGCCGGCGCGTCCGCGGAAGTGTCCTCCGCCTCAGGGGCCTCCGCAGCCGGCGTCGGCGCGGGTGCCTCCGCAGCGGGCACGGGTGCAGCTGCCTCCACCGGCGCGGCGGGTGCAGAAGGTGCCGGTGCGGGCTCGGGCTCGGCAGGCTTCTGCGGAGCGGGCTTGGCGCCGGGCTTGGGTGCGGCACCGGGCTTCGGAGCGCCGGAGGGCTTGGGGGATGCACCGGAGTCGCTCTTCGTCGCGGAGGCGCTCTCGCCGTTCTTGACGGGGAGCTCCTCACGCAGACGGCGCGCTACCGGGGCTTCGATGGTGGAGGAGGCGGAACGAACGAATTCGCCCATGTCCTGCAGCTTCTGCAGAACGACCTTACTCGGGTGTCCGAGCTCCTTGGCGAGCTCGTGGACGCGGACCTTAGCCACATTTCTCCTGTCTCGGTCCGGCCGACAAGAGGGCGCGGACCATTATTTCCTGAGGGTGCTCATTTGCGAGTACTCATCGGATGTCCATGGTTCTTCTACCTGTTCCACGTGCGGTTGGGATCGAAGGTCTCGAGGTCCCGAGCCAGGTGCCCGGTGTCGACGGCGCCGCGGAAGGACCGGGCGAAGCCGCCTCGCCGCAGGGCGAGGTCGAGACATGCTGCATCGGGGTGGAGCCACGACCCGCGGCCGGGAGCCGATCCGGCAGGATCGACGCGGACGCGTGGGGTGTCACCGTCGGGAGCGGACTCCCGGACCAGACGCACCAGCTGCTCGCGCGGGGCCACCTGACGGCAGCCGACGCACGTGCGCTCGGGAACGTGGGCGGCAGAGCGAGTGATCACTCCACCTCCTCAGTTCCGAACGCGTCCGCCCCTCAGGTGCTCGATCGTCAGACGATCTGCGACACCTCTCGGCGAACAGCCTCCCCAGTGTAGCGGACCTGCTCGGTCCCGCCATCAGTGGGGAGGCGTGGAACACACCTCAGGTCGCGGGCGGCGGTTCCGGCGCGTTCTCCGGGCGGATGTCGATCTTCCAGCCGGTGAGCTTCGCCGCCAGGCGGGCGTTCTGCCCGTCCTTGCCGATCGCGAGGGAGAGCTGCGTCTCGGGGACCACCGCGCGGGCGGCGCGGCCCACCTCGTCGATCACGGTCACGCTGGTGACCCGGGCCGGTGAGAGCGCGTTGGCGATGTAGCGCGCGGGATCCTCGTTGAAGTCGACGATGTCGATCTTCTCGCCGCCGAGCTCGCTCATGACCGCGCGCACGCGGGCGCCCATCGGGCCGATGCACGCGCCCTTGGCGTTGATGTCCGGAGCCGTGGCGTACACCGCCATCTTGGTGCGGTGCCCGGCCTCGCGGGCAAGGCCCGCGATCTCGACGGAGCCGTCGGCGACCTCCGGCACCTCGAGCGCGAACAGGCGCCGCACGAGGTTCGGATGCGAGCGCGAAAGGGTGATCTGGGGACCCTTGGGACCACGACGGGCCTCGGTGACATAGGCGCGCAGGCGCCGGCCGTGGGAGTAGTCCTCCCCCGGCACCCGCTCGTGCGGGGGCAGGACGGCCTCGACCTCGCCGAGGTCCACCAGCACCATCCGCGGATCACGTCCCTGCTGGATGATGCCGGAGACGATGTCATCGGCTCGGTCGGCGTACTCGCCGAGCACCGCTTCGTCCTCGAGATCGCGGATGCGCTGGAAGATCACCTGGCGGGCCGTGGAGGCGGCGACGCGTCCGAAGTTCTCGGGGGTGTCGTCCCACTGCTCGACGACATTCCCCTCGGCATCCCGCTCCCGGGCGATGACGGCCACCTCGCCGGTGCTCTCGTCGATCTGCACCTCCGAGTCCCGCACCGGGTGGTCGGTATGGAGATACGCGGCATGGAGCGCTGAACGGATCGCGTCCAGCAGTACGGGCAGGCGGATCTCGCGTTCGCGCTCCAGGGCCCTCAGGGCACCCATGTCGATGTCCATCTCAGCTCTCCTTCGTGACGGCAGTGCGGTTCGTGGCAGAGGTCTCGGCGTCAGCGATCAGCTGCGCGAGGTCTGCAGGCGGGTCGAACTCGATCTCGACCTTCGCGGTGGTGACGTCGGCGAGCGGGATCCGCAGCTGCTCGACGGTGCCCTCGGGCAGCTTCCGGGGCCGTCCGCGGTCATCGCGGCCGGGCTCCTGGCGCAGGAGCAGCAGGTCCCCCTCGAGCGCGAGCATCCGCGCCCGATAGGTCGTCCCGTCCTCGGTGGTCAGGGACACGAGGCGTCCGCGCGAGCGGCGGAAGTGGCGCGGCGCGGAGAGCACGCGATCCACGCCCGGGGTGGTGACCTCGAGCAGGACCGGGGCGCTGCCCAGCAGCGCATCGTCGGCGTCCACCAGCTCGGACAGCTCGCGGGAGGCCTCGGCGACGGTCTCGAGATCGACGCTGCCGAGCTGGTCCTCAGGGAGGTCCACGATCAGCCGCACCTGCGGCATCCCACCGCCCCCGCGGATCTCGACGTCCTCGAGCACGAGTCCGTGGGTGTCCAGCACCCGGGTGGCGGTCTCCCGCAGGATGGTCTGGTCGTCGAGTGCGCTCATGGCCGCTCGCCTCCTCCTGCTATGGGTGTCTGTGGCACCCGGGACGATGCCCGGAGCCGTGGCACCAGGATAGTGTCCGCGCACCACCCGCGCCCACCTCTGCCGCGGCGATGCGAGAATCCTCCTGTGTCGCTCATCGCTCGTCTCCTGCCCGCTGCCCCTGTGACCACTCGCCGCGGTGTGCTGCGGATCGCGGTCGGCGCGATGATCATGCTTCCCCTGGCGGGCTGCGGACGGGTCTCTCTCGGCGGCCCCGAGGAGTACACCCCGCCCCCGCCGGGGATCGACGACCTCTACCGCATCGATCTGCTGACCCTCCTGCACCGGGTGACGGCCGGCACCGATCACGTGATGCAAGCGCTCGACCCCGCTGCCGGAGAGCCGGCGCTGCCCGCGGCGCTCACCGCGCTCAGCACCGCCCTTCCGATCCAGCGCACCGCGCTGCTCACCGGCGCACAGCTCGAGCGCGAGCTCGAGGCAGAGGAGGATCCCGCGCCAGGGCGGACGACTCCTCCCCCGCCCGCAGACGCTCCCACCGACATCGCGGGCCTGCTGGGGGCGCTGGAGGAGCTCCGGGACCTGGCCGCCGCCGCAGCCCGGCAGGTCTCCGGCTCGCTGGCCCGCCCGGTGATCGCCATCGGGGCGCACACGGCCTGGATCAGCGTGCGCCTGCGCACCGCCGCGAGCACCACGGGCGCGACCCCCGCTCCGACCCCCGCTCCGACGGCCGAGGAGCTCGCCCCGAGCCGCGAGGTGCCTGCCACGGACCCGCCGTCCATCGGGGCACAGGCTGATTACCACACCGTGATCGAGCAGACCCAGCAGGAGGAATGGTTCGCAGGCTACCTCCACGAGGTGCTGGCAGCCCGAGTCGAGGACGAGGCCCGCCAGCAGCACCTCGACCAAGCCGAACTCCATCGAACCCGCGCTGAACAGCTGGGGCTCATCGCCGAGGAGGACCATGCCCCGGTGGTGGCACGGCAGGCGGTCTATGCGATCCCCGGCGGGACCCTCGATGCAGAGCTCGCCGGTGAGCTGCCGACCCTGCTCTCGCAGGGCCTGCTCGTGAACCACATCGCCCTGGTGGGAGCGGCGCCCTTCGAGCGACGACCGCTGCCCCTCGCAGCTGCCCTCACCGAGGCGGAACGGCTGGCCGCGCTGGTGGACCGGATGGAGCCGCTGCCGAGCCTGGAGGTCGAGGACCTCTCCCTCGGCGGCTGAGCCCGCTCAGTGCCCGGACCCAGCTGCCGACCATCGCCGCTCAGGCTCCGCGCACCTCGGCGAGAACAGCGTCGACGACCTCCTGCGGGGAGACCTCACGGATCTCGCCGCTGGCACGATCGCGCACCTCGACCACGCCGTTGGCCAGGCTCCTGCCGACCACCACGGAGGTGGGCATGCCCAGCAGCTCGGCGTCCTTGAACTTCACGCCCGGGGACACCTTGGGCCGGTCGTCGTAGATGACCTCGAGGCCGCGGGCCTCGAGCTCAGCGGCGATGCGCTCCGCCTCCTCGAAGATCTCCTGGCCCTTGCCGGTGGCGACGACATGCACATCCGCAGGAGCGAGCTGCCGAGGCCAGACCAGGCCCTTCTCGTCGTGGAACAGCTCCGCCACAGCCGCCACGGCGCGGGTGACCCCGATGCCGTAGGAGCCCATCGTCACCACGACCGTCTTGCCGTTCTCGTTGAGGACGGTGAGGTCCAGCGCCTCGGCATACTTGCGGCCGAGCTGGAAGATGTGTCCCATCTCCATGCCGCGGGTCAGTCGCAGCGGGCCGGAGCCGTCGGGCGCCGGGTCGCCATCACGCACCTCGGCGACCTCGATGGTGCCGTCCGCGGCGAAGTCACGGCCGAAGACCAGGTCGTAGACGTGCTTGTCCTTCTCGCCGGCGCCGGCGACCCACGAGGTGCCCGGCACCACGCGCGGGTCGACCAGATAGCGGATCCCCGAGTCGGACTCGAGCCCGAGCCCCTCCGGGCCGATGTAGCCCTTCTTCAGCACCGGGTGCCGCGCGAAGTCCGCCTCGCTGAACGGAGCGGCGAGCGCAGGTGCGACGGCGGCCTCGAGCCGCTTCGCATCCACCTCGCGGTCACCGGGCAGGGCGATCACGAGCGGCTCGGTGGTGCCGTCGGGGAAGGTCAGCAGAAAGACGAGGTGCTTGAGCATCTCAAAGCGGGTCCACTCCCCCGACTCCGCGATCGGGCCCTTCCCGGGGAAGGCCCGGTTGGAGTACTCGGTGAGCGCGGCGATGGTGCTCGCTCCCGGGGTGTCCTCGATGTGCATCGCCGGCAGCGCAGCGATCGCTGCGTCGTCCAGGGCGGGCGGAGCCACAGTGGTGACCGCCTCGACGTTCGCGGCGTAGCCGCCGTCGGAGACCACGAAGGTGTCCTCACCCACGGGAGTGGGGTGGAGGAACTCCTCGGAGCGGGAGCCGCCCATGGCGCCGGCGTCGGCCTGGCAGATCACCGTCGGCAGCCCCAGCCGCTCGAAGGTGCGCTGGTAGGCGCCGCGCTGCTTCTCGTAGGAGACGTCCAGGCCCGCATCGTCGATGTCGAAGGAGTAGGCGTCCTTCATGATGAACTCACGGGTGCGCAGCAGCCCGGCCCGGGGCCGTGCCTCGTCGCGGAACTTCGTCTGGATCTGGTAGAGCATCGTGGGGAGGTCCTTGTACGAGGAGTACAGGTCCTTCACCGTGAGGGTGAACATCTCCTCGTGCGTGGGCGCGAGCAGGTAGTCGTCCTGCTTGCGGTCCTGGAGCCGGAACAGGGTGGGACCGTACTCGTCCCAGCGCCCGCTGCGCTCATAAGGCTCACGGGCCTGCAGCGCCGAGAACAGCACCTCCTGGCCGCCGATCGCCTCCTGCTCCTCCCGCACGATCTGCTCGACCTTGCGCAGCACCTTCAATCCGAGCGGGAGCCAGGTGTAGACCCCGGCCGCACCACGGCGGATGTAGCCCGCGCGCACCAGGAGCTTGTGGCTCGCGACCTCGGCGTCGGCCGGGTCCTCCCGCAGCGTGCGGACGAAGGACGAGGACAGACGGATCATGGGGCAGGCCTTTCACAAGGGCGGTTCGGGGCGTGGCCACCTCGGGCTCGCGCGCGCCCATCGTACTGGGCTCGACGACCCGGCCGACGCCGCGTGCCGACCACCGTGGTCCGCTGCCGTGGGCTCCGGACGCTCTCGGTACCCTGTCGGGATGCACCGGCGAGGACAGCGGGCCCCGGGCGGCCCGGGCACAGAACCCAGGAGAGCGGGCGTGGAGGCTCCTGGCCCCCGCCCCCGCTCCTCCCGTCGGCAGCTGCTGCGCGGGGTCGGCGCAGTGACCGCGCTCGGTGCGGTCGGTGCGGGATCGCTCGCCGCACAGCAGCTGGCCGGCGACGACGTCGATCCGCGCACGGAGATCCCGCTGTGGTCCGAGACCGTCGCCTACGATCGCGCCGCGCAGCGGGTGCTGGTGGGCGGGCGCGCCGCGCGGCGCACCCTGACCCCGGGCACACGGCTCGCCGCGGACCTGCCCGGCTCCTCCCCCGCACGGGATCGCGCGGCGACGTTCGGGGCGGGCACCGCGGACTGGTGCGCCGGTCTCGCGGAGCAGCTCGCCGCAGACCCGCTCCTGCTCGAGCTCGCCGAGACCGCGCTGCAGGATCTCTGGATCCTCAGCGATGACCTGCCGGCTCCGGTCGCGGGGTGGAGCCCCTCCTGGCGCTTCATCTGGCCACGGGACGCCGCCTTCTGCGCGGTGGCGCTGGCACGGATCGGGCATCCCGCCCGGGCAGAGGAGGTGCTGGCCCACCTGCAGTCCCTGCAGGCACCCGACGGCTGGTTCGAGGCCCGGTACGAGCCGGGCACCGGGCTGGCACCGGACCGACGGCGGCGGCAGTTCGATGGCACCGGGCTGCTGCTGTGGGCGACCGCCGAGATCGCCGACGCCTCCGATGCTGCTGACGGCGCCGACGGGACTCGGCGCGGCGCGCTGCTGGAGCGGCTGTCCCCGATGATCGTCCGGTCCCTCGGCGCGCTGCGCTCGGCCACCCGGGACGGCACCGGGCTGGCTCCGGTCTCCCCCGACTACTGGGAGCGGCGCGAGCGCTCGGTGACGCTTGGCATCATGACCGCGACCCTGACCGGCCTGCAGGCAGGGGCCCGCCTCACCGATGAACCGGGAGCGCACCGGGCCGCCGAGACCTTCACCCTCCTGCTGCAGAAGACCTTCGGCCGCAGCGGTTTCCAGCGCTACCGCGGGGGAGGTGGCGCGGATTCTGCGCTGGCCCTCCTCGATGCGACCGGCGTGCACGACGTCGCACCTCGGGCACAGCTGCTGGGGCTGCGCAGCGAGCTCTCCCGTCCCGGCGGCGGGATCGCGCCCGGTGCCGCCTGGCGCAAGGACGGAGTGAGCTGGACGCCCTCGACGAGCCTGCTCGGCCTCGCCCTCGCCCGCGCCGGGGAAGCTGACGCGGCGACCGAGATCCTCCACTGGCTCGCCGAGCATCGCACCGCAGCCGGCTCGCTGCCGGAGAAGGTGCTCTTCGACGGGCGTCCCGCGGAGGCGGCGCCGCTGGCCTGGACCGCCGCGAATGCGCTGCTCACGCTGGATGTGCTGGCCCGGAGCTGAGGCCTGGACGAGAGGTCTCGGCCGATGAGGGCCGGCCGGGGCATGCGATCGGCGGATGCTGACCTGCGTCCGCGACCGATCTCAGCGGCTGCTGGCCCCTCCCGCGGGACGCTTCGCGGTAGAGCCCGGGCTGTGAGAGCCCAGGCTGTCGAGGATCTTCACCGCCGCCTCGGCGGACCCAGCCGTCGAGAGCTCCAGGCACAGCGCATCGGCGGGCGGGGGCAACATCGGCAGCTCGAGCAGCTCACTGAGAATCTGCCAGTCGGTGAGTTTGTGCCGCTCGGCGCGTCCCGGGGCGTCGACGCGTGACTGGAGCGCCTCGGGGGACGCGGTCAACCAGACCGGGACGAACCTCGCCCCACGTCGCTCAGCGAGGCTCCGCAGCCGCTCCACGTGCGCCGCGCCCTCCTCATTGTCGAGCAGCCAGACGGTGAAGACGTGGCTGAGCTGGGCGGGTGCCGCCTCAGTGGCGTCGAGGACGATCTCCCATACCCGCTCGCGCAGGGCGTCGGTCTGGGCGAGCTCCACCCCAGCCTCGCGGTGCATCCCCATCGGGACGAAGACCGTGTTGTTCACGAGGTGATTGTCGACGACGATCGCCCCGCTGCGACGCTCGAGCTCGTGGGCGAGGGTCAGCTTGCCGACCGCCGGTGGGCCGACCAGCAGGAACAGCCGAGGCGCGGGTGCGGGGCCGGGCGCGGGCGCGGGCGCAGAGACGGGGCCGGGGGCGGGGCCGGGGGCGGGGCCGGGGGCGGGGCCGGGGCCGGGGCCGGGGCCGGGGCCGGGGGCGATGCTCATCGAAGAATCGTATCCAGTCCCGACGTCGACGTCTTGTGTGCTCGATCAGCGTCGATTCTGCGCTGAGGGCCTCAGCGCTGCCCCCGCACCTGTCCCCCACGCACAACGGTCGGGGCGCACTCACGCGACGCGCGGGCGCGGGTGGGCGGCGCAGGCGGTCGGGTGGTCAGGCAGTCAGGCGGTCGAGCAGGCAGGCGGTCGAGCAGGCAGTCAGAACAAGATGGTGGTGAGCTCGCCGACCTGGCGGAAGCCGGAGGCCGCGTAGGCGCGCCGGGCCGGCTCGTTGAAGTCGTTGACGTAGAGCGAGACCCGCGGGGCGTGGTCACGGCGCACCTGGCGCACCAGCTCCGCCATCCCAGAGCGTCCGAGACCCCTGCCACGCTGGTCGGGCCGCACCCACACCCCGTGGATCTGCGCGACAGGGCCGAACAGCGAGCCGACATCGGCCTTGAACAGCACCTCACCGTCCTCGATGACGACATAGGTGCGGCGAGTCCGGATCAGCTCACCGACCCGTGCACGGTAGGAGCGGCCGCCATCACCGGCGATCGGGTCCGCCCCCACCTCCTCGCGGAACATGGCGACCGCGGCGGGGAACACGATCTGCTCCTCGCCGCGGACCGCTGGGCGCAGGCCGACCGGAGCGAGCTGCGGGGTCTCGGCCGGATCGCCGGCCAGCAGCAACGGCTGTCTCCAGCGGTACTCGCGGACGTCGGCGCCCCAGGTGGGGGCGAGCGGCTCCCAGAGCCGTTGGACCGCCGCGCGGTCCCCGACCACGGAGCTCGCGCGTCTCGCCCGCGCGGTCATGTGCCGGCCGAAGTCGTCCAGGGCGCGGTCGCTCGCGGACATCGGGGAGAGGTTCACACCATGCCACAGCAGACCCTCAGGGCTCTGTTCCTCACCGGCCAGAGAGAACTCCTGGGACAGGGCGGCGGAACGTGCGGATTCCTGCAACCGTGCCCCCGCGAGCGCGTTGACAACCGGATCGGTGAGCGCGAGCTCGAGCGCGGCCTCGACACTGCCGGGACGGATCGCACGGACCCGTCCGCCGCGCCAGAACACGGGTCAGCCCACGGAGATGGACGGGGCGCCGGTGGAGGACTCGTCCTCTTCCATCTCGGCGGCGATCCGGTTGGCCTCGGCGAGCAGGGTCGGCACGATGTCCGCCTCGGGAACGGTCTTGATGACCTTCCCCTTGACGAAGATCTGGCCCTTGCCGTTGCCGGAGGCGACACCGAGATCGGCCTCGCGAGCCTCTCCCGGACCATTGACGACGCAGCCCATCACCGCGACACGCAGCGGGACCTCGAGGTGCTTGAGCCCCTCGGTGACCTCATCCGCGAGCTTGTAGACGTCCACCTGGGCGCGGCCGCAGGAAGGGCAGGAGACGATGTCCAGCTTGCGCGCCTTGAGGTTCAGCGACTGCAGGATCTGGATGCCGACCTTGACCTCCTCCACCGGAGGCGCGGAGAGCGAGACGCGGATGGTGTCACCGATGCCCTCGCCCAGCAGGATGCCGAAGGCGACGGACGACTTGATGGTGCCCTGGAAGGCGGGACCGGCCTCGGTGACCCCGAGGTGGAGCGGCCAATCACCCTCTGCGGAGAGCTGACGGTAGGCATCGACCATGATCACGGGGTCGTTGTGCTTCACGGAGATGCCGAAGTCGTGGAAGTCGTGCTCCTCGAACAGCGAGGCCTCCCACTTCGCGGAGGCCACCAGCGCCTCGGGCGTGACCCGGTC
This sequence comes from uncultured Brachybacterium sp., assembly GCF_947500705.1. Lineage (GTDB taxonomy): Bacteria > Actinomycetota > Actinomycetes > Actinomycetales > Dermabacteraceae > Brachybacterium. The sequence continues at coordinate 163,624 of NZ_CANMSY010000002.1, forward strand.
GCCCTTCATCATGCGCTGGTCGATGCTGCCCGCGTTCACGCCGATGCGCAATGCGGTGCCATGATCCTTCGCCGCCTTCGCGATGTCCTTGATCTGGTCATCGAAGCGGCGGATGTTGCCCGGGTTCACGCGCACCCCGGCGCAGCCTGCCTCGATCGCGGCGAAGACGTACTTGGGCTGGAAGTGGATGTCGGCGATCACCGGGATCGGGGACTTCGCAGCGATCGCGACCAGCGCGTCGGCGTCCTCCTGGCGGGGGCAGGCCACGCGCACGATATCGCAGCCTGCGGCGGTGAGCTCCGCGATCTGCTGGAGGGTCGCGTTGATGTCATGGGTGGGAGTGGTGGTCATCGACTGCACCGTGATGGGGGCATCGCCGCCCACATAGAGGTTGCCGAGCTTCACCTTGCGGGTCTTCCGCCGGGGGGCGAGCACCGGCGGCGGCTGCTTGACGGACGGGATACCGAGGCTCACAGAAGTCACCACTCCATTATGGACTCGTGAGCACGCCCATGCGAGGCGACGTGCGACACCTCCACCGCACCTGCACTCCCGAGGTGGTCCAGGGCACCCCGCACCCGGCTATCCCCGTGCCCCCGGTCCCGGTGCCGGTGCCGGTGCCAGTGCACCACGCAATTGTGCGCTGTGCTTCCAGAACCGGAAGCACAGCGCACAATCGCGGAGGTCGGGCGCAGGGCAGGCCCTGGCAGGCGCGGCGCCGGGGGTCAGGGGCGCCGACGCTCAGGGGAACAGAGTGATGGGCTTGACGATGTCCGCATACAGCAGCAGCACGGTCATCAGGATGAACACGATCGCGACCGCGTTGGTCAGCGGGAGCATGCGGGACATGTCCACCGGCCCCGGATCGGGCCGCCCCCGCAGCCGGGCCAGCATCCGCCGGGCCCCCTCGAGCAGCGCCCCGGCCACATGCCCGCCGTCGAGCGGCAGCAGCGGGATCAGGTTGAACACGAACAGCGCCATGTTCAGCGAAGCCAGCATCGAGATCATGGTGCCGGCCTTCTCGCGCAGCTCGAAGCCGGGCTCATCGGCGGAGGCGACCTCCCCGGCCAGGCGGGAGACGCCCACCACGCCGAGGGGACCGTTGGGGTCTCGCTCGGCGCTGCCGAAGGCCGCCTGCGCCACCTCCCACAGCCGCACCGGCAGGGTGATGACCAGCTTCCCGGTCTGGGTGAAGGCGGACCAGGCCATCTCGGGCACCTCTGCCGGGGACTGCGGCACCAGGTCCGGGGTGCCGGAGACGCCGAGGAAGCCGACCTGCTCGGTGACCAGGTTCCCGTCGGCATCCAGGACCACGGCGCCGTCCTCGTCGAGCACCGGGCGGGCGTCGACGATCATCGTCGCCTCGAGCTGCAGGGTCTCCCCGCCGCGCTCGACGACGACCTCGACGGTGCGGTCCTGCGCGGCCCGCACGGCGGTGGTGACATCGGACCAACGGGTGATCTCCTGCCCGTCGATCACCCTCAGGGTGTCACCGGGACGGATCCCGGCCGCCAGCGCAGGAGCCGGCTCCTGACCCTCGCAGGAGACGTCGGCCGGGGCGTCCGCGGGGACGACGCATTCGGAGACGGACTGGACCGTAGGGGTGACCGCCGGCAGGCCGATCCCACTCACTAGCACCACCATCAGCACGACGGAGATGAACAGGTTCATCAGCGGGCCACCGAGCATCACCACCAGCTTCTTCGGCACCGGGAGCGCGACGAAGGTGCGGTGGGCGTCCTCCGGGCCGTACTGGGAGGACTCGTACTGCTTCGCCTCCTCGGACAGCTCGGTGATCTGCTGGAGCAGGCCGGTGGAGTCCTCACGGATGGTGCCCTCGGGCTCCCCCTTGTGCGGCGGGTACATCCCGATCATGCGGATGTAGCCGCCCAGCGGGATCGCCTTGAGCCCGTACTCGGTCTCCCCCCGGGTGCGGGAGAAGACGGTGGGGCCGAAGCCGATCATGTACTGGGTGACCCGGACCCCGAACAGCTTGGCCGGTACCAGGTGCCCGACCTCATGCAGGGCGATGGAGACGGCGAGCCCGGCGGCGATCACCAGGATGCCGAGCAGGAACAGCAGCACGTTCAGCGCTCCCGTGACGAGATCAGCGCCTGGCCGGTCTCCCGTGCCCAGGACTCGACGGCCAGCAGCCCCGCGACCCCGTCGGCGTGCGCGGCGCGCGGACGCTCCGGGTGCTCGAGCACGGCGCGGATCAGCGCGGTGATGCCGAGGAAGTCCAGGCGCCCTGCGAAGAAGGCATCCACCGCCTCTTCGTTCGCCGCGTTGTAGACGGCCATCGCGCCCCCGCCCTCGCGATGCGCGGCGCGGGCCAGAGCGATCGCGTCGAAGGTGTCCTCGTCGACCGGTTCGAAGGTCCAGGACTGCGCGGTGGAGAAATCCAGCGCCGTGGCGAGGCCGGGGAGCTTCTCCGGGTGTGCGAGCGCCCAGCCGATGGCGTGGCGCATGTCCGGGGGGCTCGCCTGCGCGATGGTCGCACCGTCGACGAGGGTGACCATCGAGTGCACGATCGACTGCGGATGGACGACCACCTGCACCCGATCCTCCGGCAGATCGAACTGGAAGCAGGCCTCGATCACCTCGAGCGCCTTGTTGACCAGCGTGGCGGAGTTGGTCGTGATCACCCGGCCCATCGACCAGGTGGGGTGGTTCAGAGCCTGCTCGGGGGTGACGCCGGCGAGCTGCTCGCGGCTCCGGCCGCGGAACGGGCCGCCGGAGGCGGTGACCACCAGGTGATCGATCTGGTCATGACGCACCCCTGCCAGGGCCTGCGCGATCGCGGTGTGCTCGGAGTCCACAGGAAGGATCTGTCCCGGCGTCGCGGCTTCGGTCACCAGGTGGCCGCCCACCACGAGGGACTCCTTGTTGGCCAGCGCGAGCCGGGCCCCGGAGGCGAGCACGGCGAGGGTGGGCAGCAGCCCGACGGAGCCGGTGATGGCGTTGAGGACCACGTCCCCCTCGCCGAGGGATCCCGCGACGTCGATGACGGCATCCTGCCCGGCAGCGATCCTCGGCGCAGTGAGACCGGAGGTGCGGCAGGCGCGCTGGACGGCCGCCTCGACCTCGTCGGCGCGCGCGACGTCGGAGACCACCAGATGCTCCGGCCGGTGGGCGAGGACCTGCTCGGCCACCAGCTCCGGGCGGCTGCCGCCGACGGCGAGTCCGTGCACCCGGGCGATGCCGGGAAAGCGGTGCAGCACATCGAGCGCCTGGGTGCCGATGGATCCGGTCGATCCCAGCAGGACCAGCCTCCGCGCTGGGGCGCTGGTCACGGGACGGAAGCCATCACGTCCGCGACATGATCGAGGTAGACGTCGACCACGGCCTCGCGATATCCGTCGGGGCCGCGACGACGCCCGAAGGCGGCACGCCGCACGTCATCGACGCTCATCGGATGGCCGTCGGTGAAATAGGCGATGAGCTGGTCGCACAGGGCATCGACATCAGCCTTGTCATAGGCGGCCTCCCCCTGCGCGGCCGGGGCGAAGCGATCTCCTGCCGGGCGCTCGAGACGCTCCTTGAGCACCTCCGCGCGCTCGGTGAGCTGTGCGACCCAGGACCCCTCGCCGTGCTGCGTGATCGCGTCATCCCGAGCTTGCAGCGCAAAGGCGTCCGAGAGCCGATCCAGGGCCTCGTCCACGACCCGCATATCGTAGCCGCCGCGCTCGGTGCCGAAGCTGGCAGCGGTGATGTCGCCCCCGTTGAATGAGGGGTCACGACCCTCATAGGCGGTGCGCGCGCGGGAGAGGAACTCGTCGACCTCGCGCATGTCGTATCCGACGCTGAAGCGCGAGACACGCTCGAACGATGTGCTCACCAGGTAGGTCCTTCCTCGGTGCTGACGGGGTCCCACTGTAACGGCGTGGGCGGGATGGGTCGGGGAGGCGTGCGGGGCGAGTGGCGGCCGTGCCGCTCTCAGCGGTGGCGGAACAGTCGGGAGAGGAGACCGTCCCGCTGCTCGGCGGGATGCGGAACGGGCCGCTCCGCGGCCGAGTCGGGAACGGGCCGCGAGGGCTTCCCCTGCGCACGGTCCTGCAGGGGCACGGCCTGCGCCGCGGCATCACCGGGAGCAGGTGCAGCGAACCGCGGAGCGAGCACCTCATCGAGGAAGACATCGACCTCATCCATGTCGTAGCCCTCCCGGAACTGGGTCGAGGTGAATCGCATCGCCAGCACGCTCTCCGCGGTGACGGAGCCGTCACCGGAGGCGAGCGCCCGATCGCAGCGGTCCAGGAAGTCGTCGACCTCGGACATGTCGTATCCGGCGCGGAAGCGCGTCGGGGTGAAGCGGACGTCCATCAGCTGTCCTCCTGGGGTCAGTCGGTGGCGGCGGCGATGGCCTCGACGCGGGCGACCCGCGCCTCGCGGTCCTCGCGGCGGGTGTCGGACTCGATCACTTCGGCCGCGAGCTGGCCGCAGGCGCCGTCGATGTCGGAGCCGCGGGTGTCCCGGATGGTGGCGGAGATGCCGTTGTCCCGCAGGATCTCCACGAAGCGCTTCTCCACCAGCGGGTCCGAGGCGGTCCACTTCGAGCCCTTGACCGGGTTCAAGGGGATCGGGTTGACGTGCACCCAGTGGGCGCCGCCCTTGGCGATCAGCCGATCGGCGAGCAGCTGAGCTCGGTGCGCCTGGTCGTTGATGTCGCGGATCAGCGCGTACTCGATGCTGACCCGACGCCCGGTGGTCTCGAAGTACTCCCACGCGGCGTCGAGGATCTCGTCGATATCGAAACGGGTGTTGATCGGCACCAGCTCGTTGCGCAGCGCGTCGTCCGGCGCATGCAGGGAGACAGCGAGCGTGACCGGGAGCTTCTCCGCGGTGAGCTTGCGGACCGCGGGCGCCAGGCCCACCGTGGAGACCGTGATGTGGCGAGCTCCCATGCCGAAGCCCTCCGGCGCAGGAGAGTTCAGGCGCCGGCAGACCGTCGCCACCGGTCGGTAGTTCGCCAGCGGTTCGCCCATCCCCATGAACACGATGTTGTTCACGCGACCGGTGCCACCGGGCAGCTCGCCGCGGGCCAGCATCAGGTTCGCCATGCGCACCTGCTCGAGGATCTCGGCGGTCGAGAGGTTGCGGGTCAGGCCCATCTGGCCGGTGGCGCAGAAGGGGCAGTTCATGCCGCAGCCGGCCTCCGAGGAGATGCACAGCGTGTTGCGATCGCTGTAGCGCATCAGCACCGATTCGACCATCGGGCCGTCGAACAGCTGCCACAGGAACTTCTGGGTCGCGCCGTGGTCGGCGGACTGCCGGGAGACCTGCGTCAGCAGCGGCGGGAAGAAGCGGTCCACCAGCTCCTGACGACCCTCCTTGGGCAGATCCGTGAGGTCCTCGGGATCGGTGGTGAAGTGCTCGAAGTAGTGCACGGAGAGCTGCTTGGCGCGGAAGCCCGGCAGACCCATCTCCTTGACGGCCTCGACCCGCTCGTCGAGCGTGAGATCGGCGAGGTGCACCGGCGGCTTCCCGCGGCGTGCCGGCTTCATCTGCAGCTGACCGGGGGCCAACGCGATCTTCTGACCGGGGATCGCCTCGCGGGAGAGATCGGGGTTCCGGGACAGCGCGACCGGCTCCGGGGCGCGCGCGCCCCCGGTGCCGATCTCGCGCGTGTTCTCCGGGTTCTTCTCAGGGGTGTTCATGGCAGCAGTACCTCCAGCATGACGTAGGTGGTGGGGGCGGCGAGCAAGATCGAGTCGACCCGGTCCAGCACTCCCCCGTGGCCGGGCAGCAGATGCCCCATGTCTTTGATTCCCAGGTCGCGCTTCAGGAGCGACTGGGAGAGGTCGCCACAGGTGGAGACGACCACCAGCACGGCACCGATGAGGAGTCCAGCCCAGACGGGGAGATCCAGAGCGAGGGTCCCCACGGCGGTGACGGCGGCGGTTCCCAGCAGCAGGGAGCCGACGAACCCCTCCCAGCTCTTCTTCGGACTGATCTTCGGCGCCATCGGGTGCTTGCCGAACAGCACCCCTGCGATATATCCGCCGATGTCGTTGCCTACCGGCCCCAGGATGGCCAGCAGCACGAGCATCTCGCCCTGTTCGCGGGCGAAGAGCAGCAGCAGGAAGCAGCCCAGGAAGGGGACCCAGGCCAGGGCGAACACTCCCCCGGCCACGTCACGCAGCGCGCTCAGACCCATCGACTCGCTGACCCGCCACAGGATCAGCACGCAGACCGCGGCAGCAGTGGCCACCAGCAGGCCCTCGGCACCGAACACGACGGTGGAGACCACCATCCCGATCACGCCCACCAGCAGAGGGATCGGGGGAAGCCGCAGTCCGCCCTCGGCGAGGGCACGGGTCAGCTCGAGCACCGCGAGGACCATCGCCACTGCGGCCACCACGGGGAAGGCCTGCGGCAGCACGAACACCGCCACGATCAGCACCGCTCCGAGACCGACCCCGACTGCGATCGCTGCGGGGAGGTTGCGTCCGGGCCCGCGTCGCTTCGCGTGCTCCTCGGAGGGCACGGCGATGACCGCCTCGTCCGGGGACGAGGCGGTCATCATGGGAGCTGACGCCGGGTCAGTGCTCACGGGCTGCGTTCACCAGTTCCGAGGTGCCGAGATCGCGGTGCGCGGCTCAGACGGTCTCGAGCTCGGTCTCCTTGAGGCCGAGCGCCTCATCGATCAGCTCGATGTACTTCTTGGTGAGCGACTCGAGCTCCTTCTCGGCGCGGTTGCCCTCGTCCTCGCCGATCTCCTTGTCCCTGACCAGCTTCTCGATGGCTTTCTTGGCGTTCCCGCGCGATCCGCGCACCGAGACCTTGCCGTCCTCCGCCTTGTTCCGGGCGAGCTTGACGTAGTCCCTGCGACGCTCCTCGGTGAGGGCCGGCAGGACGACCCGCAGGTTGTCGCCGTTGTTGGTGGGGTTCACGCCGAGGTCCGAGTCGCGCAGCGCCGTCTCGATCGCGGTCATGGCGGTCTTGTCGAACGGGGTGACGATGACGGTGCGGGCCTCCGGGAACTGGAGCGAGGCCAGCTGGTTCAGCGGGGTCGGTGCGCCGTAGTAGTCGGCCGTGATCCCCTGGAACATCGCGGCGTTCGCGCGGCCGGTGCGGATCGCGGTGAACTCGTCCTTGGTGACCTCCACGGACTTCTTCATCTTGGCCTCGGCGTCCTTCAGGATGCTCGGGGTGTCGTCGCTCACGGGGTGCTCCTCAGTTCTCAGTGGGTGTACGTAGTCCATTGTCCCGCACCGTCAAGGCCTGGGCGAGGCCTGCGGAGTGCGGAGCTCCCGGTGTGTCGGCGCCGCGAAGCACCGTGGCACGCCGGGAAGATGTCACTTGGTGACGACGGTGCCGATCCGGTCTCCGCGCATCGCCCGAGTGATGTTCCCCGGCGTGTCGAGTCCGAAGACCATCATCTGCTGTCCGTTGTCCATGCACAGGCTGAAGGCGGTGGAGTCCACGACCTTCAGTCCGCGCTGGAGGGCGTCGTTGTAGGTGACGTGATCGAGCTTCTGCGCGTCGGCGTTCGTCCGCGGGTCCGAGTCATAGACCCCGTCGACCCCGTTCTTCGCCATCAGCACCTCTTCGCAGCCGATCTCCAGCGCACGCTGCACGGCGACGGTGTCGGTGGAGAAGTACGGCATCCCGGCGCCGGCGCCGAAGATGACGACGCGGCCCTTCTGGAGGTGGCGGACGGCGCGCAGCGGGATGTACGGCTCAGCGACCTGTCCCATCTCGATCGCGGTCTGCACACGGGTGGAGACTCCTCGCTGCTCGAGGAAGTCCTGCAGGGCGAGGCAGTTCATCACGGTGCCGAGCATGCCCATGTAGTCGGCACGGCGCCGATCCATACCGCGCTGGGAGAGCTCTGCGCCGCGGAAGAAGTTGCCGCCCCCGACGACGATGGCGCACTCGATGCCCTGGGCGACGCCCTCGGCGATCTCACCCGCCACTCGGGAGACGACGTCGGGGTCGACGCCGACGGCGCCTCCACCGAATGCTTCTCCGGAGAGCTTCAGGAGGACGCGACGCCCATCCTCTCTCTTCGGGAGAACGGGTATCGGTGACGTGAACGTCTGGGTCATGTCGGTCCTTCCGCGCTGGGTCCTGGGTGATGATACCGGTGCGGCCCCGCACCGATGGTGCGGGGCCGCAGGGCGGTGGCGACGCTCACGCGCGGCCGAGGGGATCGAGCCCGGAAGGCCCGGCCCCGGAGTGGTCAGCTGCCGACGCGGAAGCGGACGAAACCGGTGATGGTGCCGCCGGCCTCCTCCACGACCTTGCCGACGGACTTCTTCGGATCCTTGGCGAAGGCCTGGTCCAGGAGGCAGTTCTCCTTGAAGAAGCCGTTCAGGCGACCCTCGACGATCTTCTCGATCGCCTTCTCGGGCTTGCCCTCGTTCTTCGCGGTCTCCTCGGCGATGCGACGCTCGTTGGCGACCTGGTCCGCGGGGACCTCATCACGGGAGAGGAAGGTGGGGGTGAACGCAGCGATGTGCATCGCGACGTCGCGGGCAACCTCGGCACCGGCCTTGTCGGTGGCCACCAGCACGCCGACCTGCGGGGGCAGGTCCTTGTTGGTGCGGTGCATGTACGAGGACACGGACTCACCGGAGACGCGACCGATGCGACGCACCAGGATCTTCTCACCCATGGTGGCGCCGGCGTTGGTCAGGGCCTCGCCGAAGGGGGTCGATGCCAGGTCCTCGGGCTCGGAGGCGCCGGACTCGACGGCCGCAGCCACAGCCTCGTCACCCAGGGCGACGAACTTGTCGTTCTTGGCCACGAAGTCGGTCTCGGAGTTGAGCTCGACGAGCGTGCCGGTCTGGCCACCGTCGGTGTCGCGGATGTCGACGGCGATGAGGCCCTCGGAGGCGGTGCGGCCTTCGCGCTTGGCGATGCCCTTGAGACCCTTGACGCGGATCAGCTCGACGGCCTTGACCTTGTCGCCGTTCGCCTCATCGAGCGCCTTCTTGACGTCGAGCATGCCCGCGCCGGTGGACTCGCGGATTTCCTTGATGTCTGCTGCCGTGTAGTTAGCCATGTTCCTCTTCCTTGTCAGAGCTGCTGCGGGAGGGGCGGGGAGGCGCTGCGCCTCCCCGTGGAGGGGCCCGGGAGCGACGCTGTCGTTCCCGGGCCCGCGGGTCACTCGGCGGCGGGAGTCTCGGAGGACTTCTCCTCGGTGGACTCCGCGGCGGGAGCTTCCTCGGCCGGAGCCTCGGCTGCGGGGGTCTCCTCCGCAGCCGGGGTCTCCTCGGCGGCGGTGACGGACTCCTCGGCGGGAGCGTCCTGCTGCTGGACCTCGGACTGCTTGAGCAGCTCCTGCTCCCACTCGGCCAGGGGCTCGGCCTCGACGGCGGAAACGTTCTTCTCGCCGCCGGTGCTCTTGGCGTGACGCTCCTGCAGACCGGCCGCCACGGCGTCCGCGATCACGCGGGTCAGCAGGGTGACGGAGCGGATCGCGTCGTCGTTGCCCGGGATCGGGTAGGTGATCACGTCGGGATCGCAGTTGGTGTCGAGGATCGCGACGACCGGGATGTTGAGCTTCTGGGCCTCGTCGACCGCGAGGTGCTCCTTGTTGGTGTCCACGACCCAGAGGGCCGAGGGCGCCTTGCTCATGTCGCGGATGCCGCCGAGGGTCTTCTCGAGCTTGTCCCGCTCGCGGCGCATCATCAGCAGCTCCTTCTTGGTGCGGCCGGAAGCGGCCACATCCTCGAAGTCGATCTGCTCGAGCTCCTTGAGGCGGTTCACCCGCTGGGAGACCGTCTGCAGGTTGGTGAGCATGCCGCCGAGCCAGCGCTGGTTCACGAAGGGCATGCCCACGCGGGTGGCCTGCTCCTGGACGGACTCCTGTGCCTGCTTCTTGGTGCCGACGAACAGGATGGAGCCGCCGTGGACGACGGTCTGCTTGACGAAGTCGTAGGCCTTGTCGATGTACGTCAAGGTCTGCATGAGGTCGACGATGTAGATGCCGTTGCGCTCGGTGAAGATGAAGCGACGGACCTTCGGATTCCACCGACGGGTCTGGTGACCGAAGTGGACGCCGCTCTCGAGGAGCTGGCGCATGGTGACAACTGCCATGATGATGCCTCTGTTTCTCCGGGCCTGGGCTCACGCGGCGCGCCCGTGGGCGTCCGCGGTCATCGCGCAGGACCTGCATTCTCGGTTGTTCCCCCACGACCGGACGGTGTGGGGCCTGGTGCCCGGGTGCCGGCCGCCTCCGAGCATTCCGCGCACGAGGTGCGAGAACAGCCGAGGACCGTTGACCGGCGAGCCCTGATGGGCACGCGAAGTCATCCGGACGGACCGGATGCTGGAAGGAGTCTATCCGACGCCGCCACCTCCCCGAGCGCGTCGTGCGTCACCTGGCGGGGTCGTCGTGGGGAGGGCGGGCGACGGCTCCTCCACAGTCGGGCGTCGTCCACAGCGCACGCTGCTCGCAGGCAGCCGACGGTCGCCGCTGGAGAGGATATCGCTCATGGCCTCCTCTCCGCCCGCCCCGTCACCGTCGGCTGCGCTGCGTGTGGGGATGGTGTGTCTGCTGCTCTTCGTGGGCTTCACGCCAGCACGCGCGGAGGCGCCGCCGTGGCAGTGGCCCCTCCCACCTCCGCATCAGGTGATCGCCCCCTTCGACGCCCCGGAGCATCGCTATGGTCCCGGCCATCGGGGGATCGATATCGCGGCGCCGGTCGCGGGTGCTGCGGTGCGCGCGGTGGCTCCGGGCACTATCAGGTTCAGCGGGATGGTGGCCGGTCGCGGAGTCGTCTCCGTCGCGCATGCGGACGGCCTCCTCTCGACCTATGAACCGGTGGCCGGGACTGTCGCGGCAGGCGAGCAGGTCGTGGCAGGGACGGAGCTCGGCACGCTGGTGGGCGGGTCGGAGCTCTCTCATTGCCCAGGCGCCATCTGCCTCCACCTCGGGGCACGACGCGGCGAGGACTATATGGATCCGATGCTCCTGCTGGGCGGCCGTGGTCCGAGCGTCCTGCTGCCCTGGGCCGGCGGGCCCGGCAGCTCCAGCGGGCCCGGCAGCTCCGGTGGGCCCGGCAGCTCCGGTGACGGCGGCGGCACTCAGCCGGCGATGGTCACCGACGTGAGCCCCGACGGCAGGACGTCTGCTCCGGTCGTGCCCGCCGGGCCTCCTGGCGGGGTGGACAGAACGTCGGAACACGTCAGAGAGCCGTTGTTCCCGGAGGGTGAGGTGCACGGCCACCGACTCGGCCCACGGCCCGCTTCTCGGGCATGAGCGGCAGGCTTCGATCGCCTGGCCGGCCGCGTCTCAGGCGCGAGGATGGGCCTGGTCGATCGTCCGGCGCAGCCGTTCGGCGCTGACGTGGGTGTAGATCTGGGTGGTCGCGAGGGAGGAGTGTCCCAGGAAGTCCTGCACGCTGCGCAGATCTGCTCCGCCTTCGACGAGATGGGTGGCGGCGCTGTGCCGCAGGGTATGCGGCGAGATGTGCCGGGAGATCCCCGCCTCCGACGCATGGCGGTCCACCAAGGTGCGCACCGCGCGATCTCCGAGCCGCCCGCCGCGCACACCGAGGAAGAGTGCATCGTCGGCACCATGAGCCGTACCAGCAGCGTCGACCAGCACCGGTCGACCGTCCCGCTGCCACCGCTCGATGACCGTGAGCGCGGGGATCCCGACCGGGACGATGCGCTCCTTGTCGCCCTTGCCGTGCACCCTCACGGTGCGCTGAGCGTGGTCGATGCCGGAGCGGTTCAGGGCGACCAGCTCGGAGACTCGGAGGCCGGAGGAGTAGAGCAGCTCGAGGACCGCGGCATCGCGGAGCCGTACCGCGCGCTCCACCGGATCCGGGGGTGCGGCGTCCACTGCGGTGACGTCTCCACGCTCGGAGGAGGGCTCCGGTGCCGTCATCCCATCGAGCAGCTCCCCCGCCTGGTCGCCCGTGAGCACGGTGGGCAGATGGCGTCCTCGGCGTGGCGCGCGCAGCCTCCCCCCGACGTCGTGCGGAATCCGTCCGGTGGCTGCGAGCCAGGAGGTGAAGGTGCGCGCCGCTGCCGCAGACCGCGCAAGTGTGCTCGCACCGGCCCCGGTCTCTGCCCTCGCCGCGAGCCAGGAGCGGAGGGCTGCGACGTCGAGCTCGGCCACGGGAATGCGTTCGGCGTCCCGCAGATGCTCGACCAGCCCTGCGATCTCCTGGCGGTAGGCGCGCACGGTGTGCTCCGAACGGCCTCGCTCGAGACAGAGGTGCGCGACGAAGTCCTCGACGACGGAATCCTCTGCGTGCCCGGGCTCGGTGCTCATACCTCTTATTGTCGTGCATCCATCGGGAGGCAGGTCGTCTGGGGAGACAGGGCGTGTTGGCGTGAGCGTCAGGACGCGGGACGGGCGCGCCTGACTCGCTCCGCCGTCCGGATCACCAGGCCCAGCAGTTCCAGCCGCGCCAGGGCTGCCTCCACCTCCGCGGCGGTGAAGCCGATCTCGTCCGTGAGCCGGGCCGGGGTGATGCTCGATCTCGGGGGCACCCCGTCCAGCACCCTCCTGTCCGCGGGGCTGAGCAGGTCCAGCTCGTCCTGCACCGCCCAGCTGCCCTCCCCAGCGGCGGGCCCGCCGGGCAGCAGATCCAGCAGATCCGCGGGCTCTGTGACCAGCACCGCCCCACGCTCCCTGATCAGCCGGTGGCAGCCCGCGCTGGCAGCAGAGGTGATCGGGCCCGGCACGGCGCCGACCGGTCGCGAGAGCTGATCAGCCAGCCGAGCCGTGGACAGCGCTCCAGATCGCCAGGAGGCCTCCACCACCACTGTCGCCTGGGAGAGGGCTGCGATCAGGCGGTTGCGGGCCAGGAACCGCCAGCGGGTCGGTGCCGTTCCCGGGGGTGCTTCGCTCAGCACCAGGTGCCGGTCCCGGATCCGTTCCAGGAGATCGGTGTTGCCACGTGGATAGAGTCTGTCCAGACCCCCGGCGAGGATCGCGATGGTCGCTCCACCGTCGGCAGCGAGCGCGCCGCGGTGAGCAGCGGCGTCGATCCCATAGGCGCCTCCGGAGACGACGGTGCCGCCGCCGGCGGCGAAGGCCGCAGCGAGGGAACCGGCGGTGTCCTCGCCGTACGGAGTGGAAGCTCGCGAGCCCACCAGAGCGAGGCACCGTGCGGAGGCGAGCTGGCCGAGCGAGCCCGGCCCCTGCAGCCAGAGGCAGTGCGGACGGGTTTCGTGGAGATCGTCCAAGGCGGCGGGCCATTCGTCGTCCTGCGGGGTGAGGATCCGGATCCTTCGCCGCCGAGCGTCCTCGAGGACCTGCTCGAGCACGATGGTGTCCAGCCGGGCATTCCACCTCGAGTGCGCTCGCTCGGCTCGTGATCGACTCGTTCCTGGGGCGGGTTCCGAGGCTTGGACGGGCAGTTGGCCGCCGAGCGCACGGTGCAGATCCTCTGGGCTGCCGTGCCGGGCCAGCTCGAGCGCTGCGGCGGGGCCGAGCACAGTGCAGGCGAGCGAGGCGACGGCATCGGAGGGTTCCGCGATCAGCGACCAGGTGATCCGAGCAGCTCGGTCCTGCTCGGCCGCCGCCGCAGTTCCGTACCGGTCCGGGACGCTCTGCGGTGTCTCGGGGGTGGTCATCGCGGTTCTCCTTCGCGCAGGGTGAGGGCAAGGCCGATGTGCTCGGCGGTGGGGCGCTGCAAGCCCGCCAGGTCGGCGAGGGTCCAGGCCAGTCGGAGCACGCGGTCGTGCCCACGCAAGGTGAGTCGCCCCTGCGCCACGGCATGGTCGAGCAGGCGGCGCTCGGAGGGGTCCGGGGAGAACTCCTTCCGCAGCAGCGGTCCAGGCAGGTGAGCGTTGGTGGTCCACGCCCGGCCCTCGAAACGGGTGAGCTGTCGCTGACGAGCTGCGGCCACCCGGGCCGCGATCACGGCACTGGGCTCCGCGGGCTCCGCGTCGACGCGGTGCACATCGACCGGACGGACCTCGACCCGCATGTCGATCCGGTCCAGCACCGGTCCCGAGAGGCGCGCCAGGTAGCGACGTCGCTGCAGCGGAGTGCAGCGGCAGCGGTCCCCTTTGCCGTAGGCCATCCCGCAGGGACAGGGGTTGGCCGCCAGGACCAGCTGGAACCGCGCCGGGTAGCGGGTGACCCCGCGGGCACGATGGAGGGTGATGTCCCCGGTCTCGAGAGGCTCGCGCAGCGCCTCCAGGACTCGCGACGGGAACTCCGGTGCTTCATCGAGGAACAGCACCCCGGCATGGGCGCGGGAGATCGCACCGGGCAGGGCGAGTCCCGCCCCTCCTCCGACCACCGCCGCGGTCGAGGCCGTGTGATGAGGATTCTCGAACGGCGGGGCGCGCAGCAGCCCGGCACGGGCATCGAAGCGGCCGTCCAGCGAATGGATCGCGGAGACGGCCAGAGAGTCCGCATCGTCGAGCCGCGGCAGGATCCCGGGAATCCGGGAGGCGATCATGGTCTTCCCCGCTCCGGGCGGGCCCGTCAGGAGCAGATGATGCGCGCCGGCGGCGGCGACCTCAGCAGCCCGCCTCGCTTGGGCCTGGCCTATCACGTCGGCGAAGTCCGTCGCATGCCCGCTGTCCATACGCAGCACCGGTTCGAGAGGCATGGGCGCGACAGGCTCTCGCGGTGGAGAGGGCGGGACATCGGCACCGTAGCGATGCAGGACGCTGGTGAGGTCAGATGCTCCGTCGATCTCGAGCCCGTCGACCAGACGCGCCTCGGGCAGATTCTCCTCAGGGACGATCGCGCGGGTGATTCCGAGGGAGCGGGCTGCGAGCAGGGCGGGCAGCACGCCCGGGATCGGGCGCAAGCGCCCGTCGAGACCCAGTTCCCCCAGCAGCACGGTGTCCGAGGGCACATGGTGGAGGAGGTCCCCCTGGGCATCGACCACGGCCATCGCGATCGCCAGGTCGAAGCCCGAGCCGCGTTTCGGCCGCCAGGCCGGAGTGAGGTTGACGGTGATGCGGCGGGACGCGAGCCGCACCCCGCTGCGGGCCGCGGCGGCGCGCACGCGTTCACGGGCCTGGAGGGTCGAGGAGTCCGGCAGCCCCACCAGGGAGAAGGCTGGCAGCCCGATCGAGACATCGGCTTCGACCTCCACCAGGGTCCCTTCCAGGCCGGTGAGGCTGATGGAGAGTGTGCGCGCGTGTCCCATCAGGACACCGCCTCGAGATGCTCCAGGGAGAAGGTGCCGTCGAGATGCGCGTGCACCGCGACCACATCGATCCGCACATCTCGATGCGGGGTCGAGCGCTCCATCAGATACTCGCCGGCGAGGCGGCGCAGTCGTCGGAGCTTGTCCGGGGTGACGGCGGCCTGCGGGACCCCGGTGACGAAGGAGCGTCTGGTCTTGACCTCGACGAACACCAGTGTGGTGTGGGCCAGGGCGACGATGTCGAGTTCGCCCTGGCGCAGGTGCAGGTTGCGCTCCACGATCTGCCATCCGCAGGCCTGCAGGTGCTCTGCGGCGAGGTCCTCCCCCGCCGCTCCGAGCTCCCGGGTGGACATGTCGCGGACCCGCCGCGGCTGAGGGGCGGCGACCGGGCCGATCACCGGCGGCTGCGCCGCAGCACCCGGGATCTGAGGCATGCCGGGCCCGTCGGCTGCTGTCGACGCGGTGGGGCGAGGGGTGCGGCCTGGACGGCGCTCTGCCGAGGGTCCAGGGTCTGTGACGAGGCTGTTCATGCCAGTCAGCCTGGTGGGAGATCAGCGAGCGCGGTACCGGGGCACAGATCTTGGGGATGACCGAGGGGTGTGGAGGAACGGTCCCTGGCCGGAGCGGGCCAGTCTGCCCGGCTCAGAGGGGCACGAACCAGGGCTGCACGGTTCAGCCCGTTTCAGCTCAGGGCAGCGAGATGTCCTGTTTGTTGAGCTCCTCGATGTTGACGTCCTTGAACGTCACCACCCGCACCGAGCGGACGAACCGGTTGGAGCGGTAGATGTCCCAGACCCAGACGTCTGCCAGCCGCAGCTCGTAGAACACCTCGCCGCCGCCGGAGCGGACCTGGAGGTCCACCTGGTTGGCGAGGTAGAACCGGCGCTCCGTCTCGACCACGTAGGTGAACAGGCTGACCACATCGCGATACTCGCGGAACAGCTGGAGTTCGAGGTCAGACTCGTAGTTCTCGAGTTCCTGGGCGCTCACCGACGCTCCTTCCCCTCGTACAGGTGCCAATCGTCGTCCCACAGTACGCCAGCGGCGGAGGTCGAGGCGGCTGCCCTCACGACCGCTGGCTCGGACCGTCCCGTCATCGTCGACGCCGGAGGGGTCCAAGGGGCCGACGGGGCCCGCGGCGGCAGCGGGTCCAGCGACCGCAGGGGGACCCGCGGCGGCAGCGGGGGCACGCTGGCGCTCAGTCGCCAGCTGTGGCGGTGATGCTCATGCGCGCCGAGCCGGTCGATGGCCTCGCGGTGCACGGCGGAGCCGTACCCCTTGTTGGAGGCCCAGCAGTAGTCCGGCGCCTGGTCATCGAGTTCGACCATGTATGCGTCGCGTGCAACCTTCGCCAGGATGCTGGCCGCCGAGACGCTCGCGCAGTCGCGGTCCGCGGCGACCCTGAGCTCCACCAGCGGCACCGGGGCACCAGCAGTGCTCAGGGCGACGGAGAGCACGTCGACGTCGCCGTCCAGCAGGATCGCATCGATCTCCAGCTCGAGGGCCTCGAGGGCGCGCAGCGCGGCACGGGTGAGGGCCGGCATGATGCCGATCTCATCGATCTCGCCGGGACTCGCCCATCCCACGGAGCTGCCGGCAGCAGCGGCGCGAACCGGTTCCACCAGTGCTTCGCGGCGCCGGGCGGTGAGCTTCTTGGAGTCCCGCACGCCGTCGGGAAGTGGTGCGGTGCGACCGTCGATGATCTCGAGGGCGCAGGCGCCGACTGCCACCGGACCTGCGAGCGCACCGCGGCCCACCTCGTCGATGCCGACGACGATGCGGCGCCCGGGCCCGCACCGGGCGGCCAGTGCGAGTTCGAGGTCCAGGGTGGGGGCAGGAGTGCTCATGGCTTTTCGGGGACGTCGACGAAGGTCTCGCGGCCGTCGTTCAGGCGATCCCAGCTGCTGGCGGGCCAGAAGATGACCTCGGCCCGGCCGGTGATGTCGGACTCGTCGACGAAGCCGCCGTCCCCCTGGGTCTCATGCCAGGCAGAGTCCGCGGAGGCGTAGCGGTTGTCCCCCATCACCCAGACCTTCCCCTCGGGGACGGTGACATCGAAGGCGATCTGGCAGGCAGGGGTCTGGGGGTTGATGTACGGCTCCTCGAGCGGGGTGCCGTTGACCTCGAGCACCCCTCCCTGCTCCTCGCAGACGATGTGATCGCCGGACACCCCGATCAGCCTCTTGACCAGGTGGTCCTGCGAGGGGTCCGGGGCCAGACCCACCATGCTCAGCAGCATCATCACCCGCACCCGCGGGGTGGGGTTCTCGGTGGCATCGCCCGGGATCCAGTCATCGGGGTCCTCGAAGACGATCACGTCCCCGCGCTGCAGATCGAACACGCCGGGGCTGAGCTTGGAGACGAGGATCTTGTCATCCGTCAGCAGCGTCGGGTTCATCGAGGCCGAGGGGATGTAGAAGGGCTGGATCAGGAAAGTCTTCACCAGCACCGCGATCACCAGCGCGACCGCCATGGTGACCAGGGTGTCGAGCCACAGCGGCATCCGCTGGCGGCGATGCCTGCGCTCGCTGCCGCGCTGGGCGTCGGAGCGGTCCACACCAGATGCGGAGTCCGCGGAATCGGACACAGCAGGGCGGGGATCTTCGGACGCGTTCATCGCGGTGATCCTATCGGCAGATGCTGGGCGTCAGAGGGCACCGCTGCGAGTGAGAGGCCACACGATCCGGTCCGCCTCTCCCACCACACGGTCCAAGGGCACCATCCCGCCTCCGGGCGCCCCGAGCAGGTGGCGGGAGTCGGTGGAGTCGGTCCGGTTGTCGCCGAGCACGAACATGTGACCGGCCGGGACCTGCAGGTCGAACTCGATCTCGCTGGGTGCCGTGCCGGCGGGCAGATAGGGCTCCTCCAGGGGAGCGCCGTCCACGGTGATCGCTCCGCTCGGATCGCAGCAGGTGACGCGGTCGCCGTCGATCGCGATGACGCGCTTGACCCAGTAGCGGTCGCCGTCGGACGAGGACGGAGCGAAGTAGCCGATGCCGTCGAAGACCACGATGTCACCGCGCTCCGCGGCGCCTCGCTGTGCACGGTCCGCCAGGATTACGTCCCCGGGCTCGAGGGTCGGTGCCATCGACGCCGAGGGGACGCGGAACGGCTGTGCGACGTAGTGCCGCACCAGCAGCGCGGCGACCAGCAGCAGCACGACGCAGACGGCGACGGCCACCACCGGGTGGGGCCGCCGCCGTCTGCTCATACTGTCTCCGGACATGCCTGAGATCAGGAGAAGTCGCGCTTCTCCTTGATGCGGGCCTTCTTGCCCGTGAGGTTGCGCAGGTAGTACAGCTTCGCGCGACGCACGTCGCCGCGGGTGACGACCTCGATCTTGTCGACGGTCGGGGCGTGCACGGGGAACACGCGCTCCACGCCGACGCCGAAGGAGATCTTGCGGACGCGGAAGGTCTCGCCCACGCCGTGGCCCTGGCGGCCGATGACGTAGCCCTGGAAGACCTGGATACGAGAGCGGTTGCCCTCGATGACCTTCACGTGCACTTTGACGTTGTCGCCGGCGCGGAATGCGGGGATGTCCTCGCGGAGCGAGGCCTTGTCGAGCTCATCGAGCTTCTGCATAGTGCTTCTCCAGCCCTCCGCCTCAGGTCGGACAGCTTCGTTCGTCGCGCTTCCCGAGAGGCGGGAGGCCCGTCATGAACTGTCGATCCGGCGGGGAGCGGACTCCCCGTGCCGGTGTGCTGGGACTCTGGCGGCGACTCCCATCGCCACGGAACATCCCGACCGCTTGCTGCGCCCCTCCCCTGAGGCAGAGGGGCGCGCGGTACGCACAAGAGGTCATTCTGCCAGCGCGAGGCCCGCTGCGGCAAGCCCCTGGCGTCTCGTCACCGCTGGTCACAGCGCCCGGATCTGTCGGCTGCGTCACGCGCGGAGGATCCCCGCCCGCGGCGGTGTCACTCCAGCAGGTCGGGGCGGCGCTCACCGGTGCGCTGGAGGGACTGCGCCCGACGCCAGGCGGCGATCTTCGCATGATCGCCGGAGAGCAGTATCGGCGGTGCCTCCCGGACCATCCCGAGCGGATCGGTCCAGCTCGCGGGCCGGGTGTAGAGGGGGTACTCGAGCAGTCCGTCGGAATGGGATTCCTCCACCAGGGACTCGGCATTGCCGACCACGCCGGGGACCAGCCGCACCACCGCTTCGGTGATCGCGAGCACCGCGACCTCGCCCCCGTTGAGCACGTAGTCGCCCAGGGAGGCGAGCGCGACCTCGCAGCCGATATCGGCGAGATGCTCGTAGACCCGCTCGTCGATGCCCTCGTAGCGTCCGCACGCGAAGATGATCCACTCGCACTGGGACCATTCCTGGGCAGTGGCCTGGGCGAACGGGGCGCCGGCAGGGTTGGGGAACACGATCAGGGGCTCGACGTCGGCCCCGAGGGCTTCCTGGCCCTCTGCTCGGACGCCGGCGAAGGCCTCCGCCCAGGGCTCGGGCTTCATCACCATGCCGGCGCCGCCGCCCAGCGGGGTGTCGTCCACGGTGCGGTGGCGGTCATGGGTCCAGCTGCGCAGATCGTGGACCTGGAGGTCGACCAGGCCCTCGCGGCGGGCCTTGCCGATCAGGGAGAGCTCGAGCGGCGCGAGGTATTCCGGGAAGATCGTGATGACGTCGATGCGCATCCCGGCTCAGCCCTTGGTGCGGGTGGACGGGGCGGAGGTCTCCGGTTCGGGCCCCTGCTCATCCTCGGGCAGGGAATCGAAAAGACCACCGGGAGGATCGGCGATCACGACGCCTGCCTCCAGATCCACCTCGGGCACGAGCTGCTCGACCAGCGGTAGCTGGACCCGCCGCCGGTCCAGAGTGCGCACCACCAGCAGGTCCTGTGCCGGATAGTGCTCCACCCCCATGACGGTGCCGAGCTCGCGACCGTCCACGTGGCGCACGACCAGGCCCTTGAGCTGGCTCGGATACCAGGCCTCGGGGTCCTCATCGGCCTCCTGCTCGGCATCCACCGCGATCACCAGGTCGACACCGCGAAGGGCTTCGGCGTCGGTGCGGTCAGCGACCTCGTCGAAGCTCAGGTACCAGCGGTCCTGCTGACGTCGGATGCGCCCCACGGTGAGGGTGCGAGGGCGGCCGGCGACCACCACGTCGAAGGCGGTGCCGTTTTGCAGACGCTCCTCGGGCTGATCGGTGCGCAGGATCAGCGCGACCTCGCCGCGCAGCCCGTGTGCTCTGCCGATGGTCGCGACGGTGACGTCGAGTGTGCTCATAAGCCTTCTCCGTAGTCCGTGCCGTCCTCACGGACGGCGTTCGCGCCGATGACGGCGCCGTTCTCGATCTCTCCGGGGTCCGGTGAGGAGTACCCGGCATCAGTGCAGGCGATGCTCAGCGTGGTGAGCGGCTGTTCCAGACCGTCCGACCAGGCGTCACCCTCCAGTGCGTCCCGGAACGGGGCACGGACCTGCTTGAGGGCGCTGCCGACCTCCTCATCGTCCACAGCCACGATCTCAGCGGCCAGCAGGTCTGCGGTCTTCTGCACCTCGTCCATCCGCTCCGCAGGGACCTCCCGGGCGGAGAGCCCCACCAGCTTGAACATATTCGAGGTCAGCACATTGGCGTTGCCGAAGTGGGTGAGAGTGCCCGGCGTGTCGAACAGCTCGGCACAGACCAGGGCCGCCGGCTTGGTCCCGTCCGCCCCGGGCGCCACCGCCCAGCTCGCCGCGACAGAGACTCCGCTGCAGCTGCTGGCCACTCCGTCCCAGGCGGCGCGGAAGGCGTCGCCGTCCGCCCCGGTGCCCCGCTCGGGCTGGGTGCGGAACCAGGCCGAGAGCGCCGCCGCGGACTCCTTCGCCGCCACGGGGGCAGCATCGAAAGCCAGGTCGATGTCATCCCCGGTCATCGCATAGAAGAAGGGGTCCGCAGGACCGGCCTGCGGGGCGGTCGCGGCACGGTCCAGGATGGTCCTGGAGAGAGGATCGGTGTAGTCGGGATCCCCCCAGAACGTCGCGCATGCCGCACCGAGGCCGGGATCCTCAGTGAGCGTCTGATCCGCGGCGTCAGTGCTGACAGATCCGTCGCCCGGCGCGGTCTCCACAGGCTCCGTGTCGGTGGCTGCGCATCCTGCCAGCAGGAGTGTCAGGCCCACCAGGGCGGCGCCGGTGCGCGCGACGACCGCCTTTGGGGCGCCGGATGCGACGGCCTGTGGCCGCTGCGACCCGGAATGCCAGGAGCGGTGCTGCCCGGACCTCTCGGTCCGATCGGCAGCACCGCTCCGTGAAGTGGCTCGAGGCAACTCAGCGCCGGTCGACGTCGACGATGTCGACTCGCACGTCGTCATCCGACAGGGCCGCGGTGACCGTGCGCAGGGCACGGGCGGTGCGGCCGGACCGACCGATGACGCGACCGAGGTCGGCGGCGCCGACCCGGACTTCGAGGAGCGGTCCGCGTCGCGTGGACTTCTCGGTCACGGCCACAGCGTCGGGGTCATCGACGATTCCCCGGACCAGGTGGTCGAGTGCGTCGGCGCGGGCGCTCATCTCAGGCCTCGTCGGTCGTTGCGGCGTCGGCGTCCTCGGTGGACTCGCCCTCGGCCGGTGCTTCCTCGGAGCCGGGCTCGACCTCTGCGGACTCGGCGGAGCCGGACTCGGCCTCCTTCGCATCCTTGGCCTTCTTCGCGCCCTCGCGGGACTCCGCGGCGGCCTTGTCGGCGTCGGCGATGAGCTCCTCGGCGGACTTCTTGGTCTCGGCGGTCTTCAGGGTGCCGACGGCGTCGCTCTCACCCTTGGCCTTCTGCCAGTCACCGGTGATCTTCAGCAGCGCAGCGACCTGCTCGGTCGGCTGTGCGCCGACGCCGAGCCAGTACTGTGCACGCTCGGACTCGACCTCGATGACCGAGGGGTGCTCGGTCGGGTGGTACTTGCCGATCTCCTCGATCACGGCGCCGTCGCGCTTCTTGCGTGAGTCGGCGACGACGATGCGGTAGTACGGTGCACGGATCTTGCCCATGCGCTTCAGACGGATCTTGACAGCCACGTGGGTGGACTCCTTCAAAGATGTTCGGGTGAGTCCCGCCGCTGCCTGTGGGGTCATGCGGGCGCTGACGGTTCTCGGGGTGTCGTGCACAGGCTGGTAGAGGGCCGGTCCATGCACATACAGAGGTTGATTATGCCAGGGATGCGGGCCGACGTTCCACCCCGATCCGTGTGCGGCGGGGCACACGCCCCGCAGCGGGTCCCCTACCGGCGTCGTTGCACCCGTCATCGTGCCCCGAAGAACCCGCTCCGTGCGCCCGGCGAGGCGCGGAGCACCTGTCTCGCACCCGTCCTCAGGCGACGACCGTACCGCCCAGGACGACGTGATTGCGTTCCCGCAAGGCCCGGTGATCCCTGCGCGGGTCTCGGGGCACCACCAGCAGGTCTGCGGGGGCGCCGTCCTCGAGGCCGGGCACGCCGAGGAAGCGACGCGGCGCCCAGGCGGCAGCATCGAGGATCGCGGTGGCATCGAGGCCGGCCCGGGCCAGCTCTTCGAGCTCGTCGTGGATGATGCCGTGGCCGAGCACTCCCCCGGCATCGGTGCCGACCAGCAGCTGCACGCCGGCGTCGTGCGCATCACGGGTGCGGTCGAAACGCCCGGCCCGCAGCCGGCGCATATGGGCGGCGTAGGTGGGGAACTTCTTCTCGCCCTGGCTCGCATAGCTCTCGAACTCGTCGACGTTGACCAGGGTGGTCACTACCGGAACCCCGGCCTGCGCGGCGCGGGCGATGGTCTCGTCCGTCAACCCGGTGGCATGCTCGAGGCAGTCGAAGCCTGCGTCGAGCGCAAGCGGCACCGTGGCCTCATCAAAGGTGTGGGTGGTGATCCGGGCACCGGCGGCGTGGGCGGCGGCAGCTGCGGCCACGAAGTCCTCCGCGTCCCAGCATGGGGTGAGGTCCCCGACGCCCCGGTCGATCCAGTCCCCCACGAGTTTCACCCAGCCGTCGCCGCGATGCGCCTCGCGGGTCACCGCAGCGGGCAGATCCTCGGGCTCGACCTCGTCGGCGTAGCCCTTCAGGTAGCGGCGAGTGCGGGCGAGGTGCCGGCCGCAGCGGATCAGCCGCGGCAGGTCGCTCTGCTGCTGCAACGGCGAGTTGTCGATCATCGAGCCCGCATCCCGGATCAGCAGCACGCCGGTGTCACGGTCCGTGAGCGCCTGCCTCCGCGCCGTCCCGATCGTGGTGGGCTTGCCGTCGTGACCGATGCCGAGGTGGCAGTGCAGATCCGCGAGGCCGGGGACGACGAAGCCGTCGAGCTCACGAATCTCGGCACCTGCACGCAGTTCCGGGCGCTGGTGGTGGATCCGGCCGCCGACCACCCAGGCCCCGCCGACCTCCTGCTCAGGGCCGAGCAGGATCGGGCCCGTGAGGCGGAGGACCGGAGCCTCACCAGGTGTGGTGCCGGGAGCGGGATCGGGCGCGGTGCCCGTCGCGGTGGTCAGGGGAGCTGAGTCGCTGCTCATGCGACCGAGCCTACCGACGCCGTCCCCGGGCTCGTCCCCGCGCCCACTGCCGTTTGTCCCCGTGCACCGTGGCTCATGGCTCAGGGCTTATGCCCCATGCCCCATGCCCCATGCCCCATGCCCCATGCCTCATGCCCCATGCCTTATGCCTCATGCCTCATGCCTCATGCCTCGAGATCTGAGCTCGGCGCTTCACGCCTCGCATCCACGACCCCGGTTCACGCTCCGTCGAGATTGGTTCCACCTTCCCAGTACCTTTTCGGTCCGGAGTAGGGCGCACCCTAGTCATGACGCGAAACGTTCCGCTTTCTTGGCACCTTTTCGATCGCGAAGCTCTCGTGCATGGCACAGAGCACGGCTCCATGCGGTGGGAAGCCCAGTGGGGCACCCCGTCGCGCATGCGGATGCGGAGCACGCGGACGCGGAGCCTTCGGACGCCGAGCATGCGAACGCGGGGCCTGCGGACGGCGAGCATGCGGACGCGGACCGGGCAAGTGCGGGCAGGGCGATGGGCCTGAGACTCAGCCTGCGGAAGTTCGTCGGCGCCGCAGCGCATCGTCGAGTCGCGCGAAGAGGTCCGCGGGTCGGTGGTAGTCGGCGATCGACGCTCGGACCACCTTCCATCCCGCCTCGTGGAGGACATCGTTCTTGTTCAGATCCTCCTGCCACCTCTCCTGATTCTTCCGATGGTCCTCGCTGTCGTATTCGATCGCAATCTTCTCCTTCTCGTAGGCCAGGTCGATGTAGAACAGTCGCCCTGTCGTCGGCTCCACCACCTGAACGTTCAGCCCCGGTTCGGGATACCCGCGCTCGAGGATCAGCAGCCGCAGCTTGGTCTCCATCGGGGACCAGGAACGCTCACGGAGTTCGGGCACCGCCCGACGCAGGGCCGGCGTGCCACGGCCGCGCATCGTGGCGACGAAGTTCTCGATCTCCGGACGGCGCATCCTCCTCTCCGTCCCGAAACGGTCGGCCGCGAGTGCGTCCAGGCAGACAACCAGTTCGACGTGCGTCAACCGCGGCGCGATCTCCCGCAGCGCGATCAGAGGATGCGAGATCTCAAGACCCTCGTGCACGAATGCCGGCTCGTCCATCGGCTGATGAACGACGACGAGGCCACCGGAGGTCCGGGGAGCACCCTCCGGCCCCCGGCAGTGGATCGGTGCCCCGAACGCATGAGTCAGCGTCCGGGGCAGCGGGAACCCGACGAGTTCAGCAGCAGTCTCATGGCTGAAGACTGCGCCGGGTCGCACAGCGGACTGGAAGACCCGTGCCAACTGCTCCAATGACGTCTCCACATCGGCGCGCATCCACCACCCGGGGAATACCCGCCTCATGGCGTCCGAGGCTAGATGCCTGCGATGCATCCCGCGCAGGAGCAGATCCGCGCGACTGTAGATGGTGTCGCGGCGCAGGTCCTTCGGGCGGAGAGACATGACGGGAGCGTACGGATACCGGTCCACGGCGGTGCGGACGGACGCTCCGTTGTGGACGACCTCCGCTTGGGGAGGACAAGTGCATGCTCCCGGTGCGGTGATGCGTCGCCCGAGCCGGTCTGCACCGGGGCCGGCCGCCCACATCGCGCAGCACGGGAGAGTGCTGGCATCACCCAGCGCATCGCACGCCGATCAAGTACAGCGCGCGAGGTAAAAATGATCCGTCACGACGAGAAAGGTGCCAGTTAGGCGGAACCTTTCACGTCACAGCCTGGGCAGGACACCCGATGACCCCGTCACGACGCGAAAGGTGCCGGGAAAGTGGAACCTTCCCCGTCGCGGTGCGCAGATCACGGCGCGCAGATCGCGGATCACGGTGCGCAGATCACGGTGCGCAGGTCGCAGATCACGGTGCGCAGATCACGGTGCGCAGGTCGCGGATCGTGGCGCGCAGGGTACGGCGGGCCCGACAGGCGGGACGCACGGCGCGCGAGTCGCGGCGTGCGCGGCACGACCTGCCGCCATGCCCCCGGCGTCACTTGCCGCCGAACAGCTTCTGCATCTCCGGCGGCAGCTGGCTGGGATCGAAGTCGGAGAGGTCCGGCTGGCCTGCCTGCTGGGAACCACCACCGCTGCCGCCGCCGAAAGCCGACCCGCCCTGGCCACCGGCGCCGCCGCCTGCTGCAGCTCGCTTCGCGGCCTCTGCCTGCTCGCGTGCGGCCTTGGCGGGGTTCTTGGACTTGCCCTTCTTGAGCTGCTTCTGCGGGGCCTGCTTGCCGCGGGACTTCTTGCCCATCCCCATGCCGGGGCCGCCGGGCATCCCGGGCATGCCGCCGCCGGCCATGCCCTTGCCCATCGTCTTCATCATCTGCTGGGCCTGCTTGAACCGTTCGAGCAGCTGGTTGATCTGCTGCACGCTGGTGCCGGAGCCCTTGGCGATGCGGTTACGGCGCGAGCCGTTGATGATCTTGGGGTCGTTGCGCTCCTGCGGCGTCATCGAACGGATGATCGCCTCGACCTTGCCGATCTCGGACTCGTCGAAGTTGTCGAGCGCCTCGCGGTACTGGCCCATGTTCGGCAGCATGCCGAGCATCTTCTTGATGCTGCCCATGTTCTTGAGCTGCTGCATCTGGGAGAGGAAGTCATCGAGGGTGAAGTCCTCACCGGAGGCCAGCTTCGCGGCGGCCTTCTCGGCTTCCTCGTGGTCGAAGGCCTTCTCCGCCTGCTCGATCAGGGTGAGCACGTCACCCATGTCGAGGATGCGGTTGGCCATGCGGTCCGGGTGGAAGCGCTCGAACTCGTCGAGGCTCTCGCCGGTGGAGGCGAACAGGATCGGCCGCTGGGTCACGCCGGTGATCGAAAGCGCGGCGCCACCGCGGGCGTCGCCGTCGAGCTTGGAGAGCACCACGCCGGTGAAGCCGACGCCGTCGCGGAAGGCCTCGGCGACGCGGGCGGCGTCCTGGCCGATCATCGCGTCGACCACGAACAGGGTCTCGTGAGGGTTGACGGCGTCGCGGATGTTCCGCGCCTGCTCCATCATCTCCCCGTCGATGCCGAGCCGCCCGGCGGTGTCGACGATGACCACGTCATGCTGCTGGAACTGCGCGGTGGAGACGCCGTTCATCGCCACCAGCACCGGATCGCCCACGCCGTTGCCCGGCTCGGGGGCGAAGACCGGCACCCCGGCGCGCTCGCCGACGACCTGCAGCTGGGTCACGGCATTGGGGCGTTGGAGGTCGGCGGCGACCAGCAGCGGGGTGTGGCCCTCGGACTTCATCCATTTCGCGAGCTTGCCGGCGAGGGTGGTCTTGCCGGCGCCCTGCAGGCCCGCGAGCATGATCACCGTGGGAGGGTTCTTCGCCCAGTGCAGCTCGCCGGTGGCACCGCCGAGCACCTCGACCAGCTCGTCGTTGACGATCTTGACGACCTGCTGGGCAGGGTTGAGGGCCTTGGAGACCTCTTCCCCGAGCGCCCGCTCGCGGACCCGCCCGGTGAAGTCCCGCACCACCGAGACGGCGACGTCGGCGTCGAGCAGGGCACGACGGATCTCGCGGATCGTCTTGTCGACGTCCGCTTCGGTGAGGCGGCCATGGCCGCGCAGACCCTTCAGCGACGCTGTGATGCGATCGGAGAGGTTGTTGAACACGAAGCGCTTCCCCCTGGTCGTATGGACCGCATCAGTGTAGTGCGCCCAGCGCTGCCACCCCAGGATGCGCGCCAAGACCCACAGGAGAGAACCGCCACCCCGCACACGTGCAGTCGCGGCCAGACCGCAGCGAGACCCTGTTCAGGTCGCTGCGGCCTCCATCAGCGCCGCGACGATCCGGCCCACGGTGGGCGGGTCCAGCGCTCGCCCGTGCTGGTCGGTTAGATACAGCACGTCGACCGCTCGCCGGCCCAGGGTCATCACGTGGGCGCTGCGCACCTGGATGCGGTGATCGGCGATCACCCCGGCGACGTCGGCCAGCAGGCTGGGGCGGTTGCGGGCGTTGACCTGCACCACGGTGGCCTCCCGGGATGCTCCCGGCAGCAGGGTCACCACCGGGGTGTCCTCGGAGGTGCGCGGCGGAGGGGCGGGCGGCAGCTCGAGGACGCGGGCATCGGCCCGGTCGCGGTGGGCGAGCTCGCGGTCCAGTGCGGTGCGCAGCACGGAGGGGTGAGGGAGCTCCGACGGGGCGCCGGCGACCCACCAGGTGTTCACGGCGACGCCGTCCATCGTCATCACCACCGCACTGTGCACGTCCAGCCGCAGCCGCACCAGCACCCTCGCCATGGCGGCGAAGACCCCGGCGCCATCGGGAGCACCCATGCAGATCTGGGAGATCGGCTCGTCCTCGAGATGCGCCGGATAGAGCACCTGGGCTCCACCGGCGCGCAGCACGGCGGCCCGCACCGCCTCCTGCGCGGGGCGCTGTGGGGCCAGCCGCGTGCGCGGAACGGCCGCGGTGCCGCTGAGGGCGTCGCGGGCCACTGCTGTGAGGTGCTCGACGAGGTCCGCCCGCCAGGTCGACCAGGCCGACGGGCCGGCCGCGATGGCATCGGCCTCGGTGAGGGCACGGAGGATCTCGAGACCCTCGAGGCTCTCATCGACCGCGCTCAGCAGCTCGCGCACGGTGGTGGGATCGGCGAGGTCGCGGCCGGTGGAGAGCTCGATCAGGGTGAGATGCTCCCGCACCAGGACCCCCACCAGTCGGGCGTCGGTCCGGTCGAAACCGAGGTGGCGGGCGGCCTTCTCGGCCAGCGGCGCACCCTCGGCGGCGTGGTCGCGGCTGCCGGGCCGCTTGCCGAGGTCGTGCAGCAGGGCGGTGACCAGCAGCAGGTCGGGGCGGCTGACCCGGGACAGGAACCGCTGCGCCTCGAGCACGGTCTCGACCTGGTGGCGGTCCACCGTGAAGCGGTGCACGGCCGAGCGCTGCGGGCGATTGCGGATCTCGGCCCAGCCCGGCACCCACCGCTCGAAGATGCCCTTCACGTCGAGAGCTTCGTAGACCTCGGCGAAGTGCTCCCCCGCCAGGGCATCGACCAGCACGTCCCGCTGTGCGGGCAGCAGCGGCGCGGCGGTGCCCTGGGCCATGCGGGCGAGCGTGGCGTCGGCCAACGGAAGGCCGGTGGTGGCGGCGTGGCGGACCGCGGCCATATCGCGCAGCAGGTCGCGGGACTCCGGGTCGACGGAGACCTCGCCCGCCTGGACCAGCACGCCGTGGGGCAGCCGGGTCAGGGCAGGACGGCGCTCGGCGCCCTGCCCACGGGTGGCGGCGCCGCCGGGAGCGATCGCGGCCTCGGCGGCGCGGACGGCGCGGTGCAGCTCCCAGGTCACGGCACGGGCGGCCTCGGCGAGCACGGCGTGGTGGTCATCGGCGTTCGGGTAGCCGGTGAGGGCTGCGACCGCGTCCTGGTCCGCCCGGCCCAGGCGGGTGCCGGAGGATCCCGTGACGGCCTGCAGCGCGTCGCGCGCGTCGCGCAGGGTGCGGGAGGCGTCATCGACCACTTCGTGGTCGTGATCGGCCAGCCAGCTCTCGGCGAGGGCGCGGATGACGGTGATGTCCCGCAGGCCGCCGCGGTCGGACTTCAGGTTCGGCTCGGAGGAATGCGCGAGGGATCCGCGGCGGCGGACGCGGTCGGTCGCGAGGTCGACCAGCTCCCCCACCCGGCGCCGGGCCTCACTACGCCACTGGCTGCGCAGGCGCCTCGCGGTGTCCTCGACGAGCTCCGCATCACCCGCGACCACCCTCAGGTCCAGCAGGGAGATCGCGGTCCGCAGATCCTTCCGGGCGACCTCCTCGCACTCGGCGGGGCTGCGCACCGAGTGATCGAGCGAGGTGCCCGAATCCCAGATCGGATACCACAGCGCGCTCGCGAGCCGGGCCGCCTCCGGCTGGTCGACCCGTTCGGGATCCAGCAGCAGCACCAGGTCGAGGTCGCTGCCGGGACCGAGCGAGCGCCGTCCCAGAGAGCCGATGGCGGCCAGCGCTGCCCCGGACGCGGGGGCGCCGGCCCGCTCCCACAGCTCGCGCAGCCAGTCGTCCACGAGATCGGACTGGGCGAGACGACGGGAGGGGCCGGCAGCAGGATCCGCGAAGCCCTCATGGAGCACCTGGGAGATCCGGCGGGAGGAGAGCGCCTCAGAGGGCATCCGCACCCCGTTCACCGGTGCGGACTCGCACCAGGGTGCCGACCTCGGTGGTCCAGACCTTGCCGTCCCCGATCCGCCCGGTGCGGGCGCCGGCGACGATCAGGTCGATGATCGCGGGCTCGTCGATCTCCTCGGCGAGCACTTCGAGCTTGATCTTCGGGATGGTGTCGATCGTGTACTCGGCGCCGCGGTAGACCTCGGTGTGGCCGCCCTGGCGACCGTAGCCGGCGACCTCGGTGACGGTGATCCCGCTGACCCCGTACTCGCGCAGGGAGTCTGTGACCGCCTGCAGCGCGTGCGGCTGGATGATCGCGGTGATGAGCTTCATCGAGTCTCTCCTGTGGTGACCGGGGTGGGGTCCGCCTCGACCGAGGGGGCGGCGAGGGGCGTCGGGGCCGGGTTGCGGGGTTCCGCAACCTCCGTCCCGGCGAAGGGGACGGGGGCGGGACGGTCACGGCGGGAGGACAGCGCTCCGACGAGATCGTATCCGGACTCGGCGTGCTGAGTGATGTCGATGCCCGCGCGCTCGTCCGCCTCGGGCACCCGCCAGCCCATCGTGTACTTGAGCACCAGGGCGATGGCGAGGGTGAGCACCCCCGAGATGACCATCGCGGCGAGTGCCACCAGGATCTGCACCAGCAGCAGGCTCGCGCCACCTCCGAGCAGCAGTCCGCCGTCGGCCGCGAGGAAGCCGATGCCGATGGTGCCGACGAGACCTCCCACCAGGTGGACGCCGACCACGTCGAGCGAGTCGTCGATCCCGAAGCGGTACTTGAGGCCGACGGCGAGAGCGCAGGCGAGACCCGCGACCAGCCCCAGTACGATCGAGGTGAGCGGCGTGAGCGCGGCGGCTGCGGGCGTGATCGCGACCAGGCCCGCGACCACTCCGGAGGCCATGCCGAGGGAGGTGATGTGACGATCGCGGATCCGCTCCACGAGCGCCCAGCCGAGCATCGCCCCGGCGGTGGCGACGGTGGTGTTGACCCAGGCGAGGCCCGCGGTGGCGTCGGCCGTGCCGGCGGAGCCGCCGTTGAAGCCGAACCATCCGAACCACAGCAGGGCGGCGCCGAGCATGACCAGGGGCAGGTTGTGCGGCTTCATCGCCTCCTTGCCGAAGCCCTTGCGGACGCCGACCACGAGGGCGAGCACCAGACCGGCGACGCCGGCGTTGATGTGGACCACGGTGCCGCCGGCGAAGTCGATCGGCTCGGCGATCGCGGCGAACGGACCATCGGCGCCGAGCAGGCCGCCACCCCAGACCATGTGGGCCAGGGGTGCGTACACGATGAGCACCCAGATCGCGGCGAACACCATCCAGGTGCCGAGCTTGACGCGATCGGCGATGGCACCGGAGATCAGGGCGGTGGAGATGATCGCGAAGGTCATCTGGAAGCCGGCCGCCACCAGGAAGGGCACGCCGCTGCCGCCGAGCACGGACTGCTCGTCGGTGCCGGCCAGGCCGATGTGGTCCAGCGGGTTGCCGAACAGGCCGCCGACGTCGGTGCCGAAGGCGATCGAATAGCCGGCGACGGTCCAGGCGACGGCCACCACGGCGATCGCGCTGAAGGACATCAGCATCATGTTCAGCACGGTGCGGGCACGCACCATGCCGCCGTAGAACAGGGCCAGGCCGGGGGTCATGAGCAGCACCAGAGCGGCACTGGTGAGAATCCAGGCAGTGGCTCCGGTGTCGAGGACGAAGGGCTCCATGGCAGCTCCTGGGAGGGAGGAGGACCGGTCGGGGGACGACTTCCTCGACCCCGGACCGAACGGCCGTGCGGGCCGTGGCCTCATCGTGCGGCCGTGGCCGATGAGCACCTAGGCCGGAAGGGCGCCGTGACCGTTCCGTGACCCGCCGTCCCGCGCGCTGGACAGCGAGGACACGACGGACCCCCGCCGCGGGCGACGGGGGTCCGATCTGTGGGTGGTGCAGGGGGCGCGGAGGCTCAGCCCTCGAGCAGAGCGTCCACGAAGCCATAGGCGTCGAAGGGAGTGAGGTCGTCCATGCCCTCTCCGAGACCCACCATCTTCACCGGGACGCCGAGCTCCCGCTGCACGTTGACGACGATCCCGCCCTTGGCGGTGCCGTCGAGCTTGGTGAGCACGAGGCCGGTGATGTTCACCGCGTCGGAGAACACCCGTGCCTGCTGCATGCCGTTCTGTCCGGTGGTGGCGTCGATGACCAGGAGCACCTCGGCGACGTGATCGCCGTGGAGACCCTTCTCGGCCACCCGGCGCACCTTGCCGAGCTCGTCCATCAGCCCCTTCTTGTTCTGGAGGCGGCCGGCGGTGTCGATGATGACCACATCGACCTCCTGGGCGATCCCCTCCTTCACCGCGTCGAAGGCGACAGCGGCGGGGTCCGCGCCGTCCCGATCCGAGCGCACGGTGTCCACGCCCACGCGCGAGCCCCAGGTCTGGAGCTGGTCAGCGGCCGCGGCGCGGAATGTGTCCGCCGCGCCGAGCACGACGGTGCGTCCGGCGGCGACCAGGACGCGGGCGAGCTTGCCGACGGTGGTGGTCTTGCCGGTGCCGTTGACTCCGACCATGAGCATCACCGAGGGCACCTCGGTGCCGTCCGGTGCGGTGCGCCGGGTGGCGGCCAGGCGGCGGTCCAGATCCGGGTTCACCAGGGCCACGAGCTCCTCACGGAGCACCTCGCGCACCGCGCCGGCATCGTCGGTGCCGAGCACCTGGATGCGGCGGCGGAGGTTCTCGATCATCTCGTCGGTGGCATCCGGGCCGAGGTCCGCCAGCAGCAGCGTCTCCTCGATCTCGTCCCAGGTGTCCTCGTCCACGCCACTGCCGCGGGTGAGCAGGGTGAGGATGCCGCGGCCCAGTGCGCCGGAGCGGGAGAGCCGCTCGCGCAGGCGCACCATGCGATCTGCCGGAGCCTCGGGGGTGTCGAGGGCCGGCGCGGCCGGCGCGGCCGACGCGCTCTGCACGGGGGTCGTGGTTCCGCCCGTTGTGGGGGCTGCTGCGGGCACTGCCTCTGCCGGCTCCGCGGCCTGGTCCGCAGGGTCCGCCGGGGCGGCGACGTCAGCGTCGAGGGACGGGGCACCTGGGGTGCCCGTGGTGCTGGTCTGCTCGTCGAGGGCCGACGGCGCAGGGGCGTTCTCCTGGTCGAACGGGATATCCGCCGGTGCGGCGCGCTCAGGAGCACGTGCGACGTTCCCGGTACCGGCGCCGGAGTCCTGCTCCGGGTCGGCGACCGACGTGGCGCGGCGATCCTGGTCTGCGGGCCTCGTCGGGGCTGGCGAAAGGGTATCGGCCCAGGTGGGCGCGGCGGGCCGCTCCTTGACCGCAGTGGCGGTGCTGGAGGGCTGCGTATCGCTGCCCTGGCCGGTGGGGTCCTGCGAGGCAGGGTCGCCGGAGGACTTCGTCCGCCCGCGGCTGCGGATATAGGCCCAGGCGCCGGCGCCGAGCACGAGCACGCCTCCACCGCCGCCAGCGATCAGTGCGAGTAGGGCATCGGGATCCACGGGTCACCTCCGAGGTCGGGAAGCCGACGAAGCGGCGAGGACAGCCGCCAGTCTAGGCCGCGCGCGGCGGGCACCCTGGACGGCCACCGTTCAGGGGCGGCTTCGCACTGCTGTGCGTCCCGGTGAGCCCCGACGCCGGCTGCGGTCCAGCGCGGGAACAGGCGCTCACCGACGGGTGCGCGAGCTGTGCCGGGGGTCGCTCTCCTGCTGCTCCTGCTTGGAGCGGCTCTTCAGATGCGGCAGTGCGACCACGATCAGGATCCCCGCAGCGAGCAGCACGGCAAGCACCAGGAAAAGGATGACGACGAAGGGCAGTTCCATGCTCGTCATTGTGCACGCCGCAGCGGGGGCGGCGCGGGACCGCGGAATGCGGCACGCCTCACCCTCGCCGTGGCGTGCGGGTCCTGCGGTGCAGAGAGCTGGAGAGGTCCAGCTCAGGGAGTGGTCAGCCCAGCTCGGGGAACCAGATCGCGATCTCGCGGGCCGCAGACTCCTCGGAGTCCGAACCATGGACGAGGTTCTGGATGACAGGGAGATCCCACTCGCGGGCGAGATCACCGCGGATGGTGCCCGGGGCGGCCTCGGTGGGATTGGTGGCGCCGGCCAGCGAACGGAAGCCGGGGATCGCGCCCTCCCCCTCCAGAACGATGGCGACCAGCGGGGCGGAGCCCATGTAGTCCACGAGTCCGGGATAGAAGGGCTTGCCCTCGTGCTCGGCGTAGTGCGAGGAGAGCTCCTCCGCCGTGGCGGAGCGCTGGGTGAGGGCGAGGATGTCGTAGCCCTTGGCCTCGATGCGGCGGATGATCTCTCCGCGCAGGCCGCGCTGGACGGCATCGGGCTTGAGCAGGACGAGTGTGCGCTGTGCGGTCATGGCACCAGGGTACCCACGAGCGAGACCGTCGGAGTGCGGAGCAGCTCTGTGCTGCCGGGAGCGTCAGGATGCGGTGCTGCCGGGAGCGTCAGGATGCGGGGCTGCCAGGTTCCCCTGAACGGGCCGCCCATACCTCGGCGTCGACGGTGTCCTTCTCGGCGTCGAGCTGGTGCCCCTTGACGATGCCGTAGGCGTACAGCGCCGCGAACAGGATGCCCACGACCCACATCGCGGTCACCTGGATCCCGAGCAGGATGACCGGCAGCTGCAGCACCAGTCCCAGCCAGTACGGCCAGGCACCCCGCCGGAGCAGCCCGGAGCAGAGCACCAGGAGGAGCATCGCCAGCAGGCTCCAGGTCCAGGTGAGCAGCCGGTCCCCGGGAGCCAGCTGGTGGGCGACGAGCGCGGCGAAGAACACCACGAAGGCCTCGATGACCAGGATCGTCGAGGCGATCATCCGCTGCGCGCCGTGGGGGCGGGCGGAGGGGGTGAGATCGAGGTCCATCGTCACTCCTCTCCCGGTGCGCCGAGCAGTTCTCGCACCTCGGCGACGAGCGTCACCGATCCGGCCGCCACCACGCCTCCGAACTGATCCCCTTCCATCTCGGCGAGGTCCACGGCGGCCTGGATGGCATCGGGCAGGCTCCCCTGCTCGAAGACGCGGTCCTCGTCATCGAAGATGTCGCGGGCGAGGTCGGCGAGCTGGTCGGCAGGAATCGCGCGCGGGGAGCTCGACTGGGTGATCACCACCGCATCCAGCAGCGGTTCGAGCACGTCGAGGATCCCGGCGGCGTCCTTCTCCTGCAGGATCCCGACGAGTCCGATGGTGCGGGTGAAGCGGAAGTTCTCCCGGACCGTCTCGACCAGCGACAGTGCTCCTGCCGGGTTGTGGGCGGCGTCCAGCAGGATCGTCGGCGCCTGCCGCACCACCTCGGCGCGGCCCGGCGAGGTGACGCTCGACAGCGCGGCGCTCAGCAGCTGCCCATCCAGGGCGGTGCGACCGTCCCCGAGCAGCGCCTCCGCGGCGGCCACCGCGAGCAGGGCGTTGCGGGCCTGATGCTCCCCGAGCAGCGAGAGGAAGAGCTCCTCGTACCGGCCCGCGATGCCCTGGAGGGTCAGCATCTGGCCCCCGACCCCCGGGGTGTGGGAGAGCACGCCGATCTGCTGGTCCTCGATGGCTGCCTCCGCGCCCAGCTCGCCGATCCGTGCGCGCAGCACATCGGCGGCGTCCTCGTAGGGCTGGGAGGCGATGATCGCGGTGGCGTCCGTGGTGAGGATGCCTGCTTTCTCCCCCGCGATCTCGGCGATGGTCTCGCCGAGGTATTCCTGATGGTCCAGGGAGATCGGGGTGATCACGGTGACGTCGGGGGTGACCACACCGGTCGCGTCCCAGGTGCCGCCGAGGCCGGTCTCCACCACGGCGACGTCGACCGGCGCCGAGGCGAAGGCCTGGAAGGACATGGCGGTGAGATATTCGAAGTACGTCAGCGGCGGGCCTCCCGCGGCCTCCGATTCGGCATCGACGATCGCGGCGAAGGGCTCGACATCGCGATAGGCCTGGAGGAAGCCCTCCTCGTCGATCGAGGCTCCGTCGATCGCAATCCGCTCGACGGGCGAGCGCAGGTGCGGGCTGGTGGTGCGCCCGGTCCGCAGGCCTGCCTCACGCAGGATCCGCTCGAGGATCCGAGCGGTGGTGGTCTTCCCGTTGGTGCCGGCGATGCGGATGGAGCGGTACGAGTTCTGCGGGTCCCCCATCAGCTCCATCACCCGCGTGATGCGGCTCAGGTCCGGCTCGATCTGGTTCTCGGGCGCACGCTCGAGCAGCGCCGCGTAGACCTCCCGCACTTCGGGCGACATGGCCTGACGGGATGGCCCCTGGCGGGGAGATTTCTGCACAGCGGCTCCTGCGGGGACGAGGGGTGAACGGGCGTCGTTCAGTGTACGAGGCAGTGCTGGGACCGTTCCTCCCCACCAGGTGCCGGTCCACAGGAAGAGTGCTGCCCGTCACCGGCACACGGCCCCGCTCATAGCCTCAGCAGCACGACCGGCGGCCGACGGGGTCGCGCCGGAGACGAGGAGGGATGCGATGACCGAGGTGATCGCGACCGTGGAGCACGCTACGCAGTGGGCGCGCAGGGGAACGATGCCGGAGGCATCCTGGAATCCGGTGTATCGGGCGCTGGCCGATGACTCTGCGCCGACTCCACCGCCGCCGTCACCGGGCATCCCTGACGACGCGAGCCTCGAGCTCGTGCGGAGACAGCTCACCACCCTCGCCCTGCTGGTCGTGGCGGTGACGGACGGGCAGCAGACGCGCCGGCTGCGGATCGGTCTGGATCCCGCCGCCGCGACCGTCGAAGAGGCTGCCGCTGACCAGGCCTCGCGATGGTCCGAGATCAGCACCCAGAAGATTCCCGCGAGAATCATCCAGCTGCTCGAGGAGTCCGGGGTGGAGCCCGCCCCTGCACAGCTGCGCATCGAGCGCGGCACGACCGCCCTTCGCCTCACCCCGGCGCAGAGCCGCACGGCACACGGCGCTCTCCTACGGGGCCTTGCTCCCGAGCAGGCGTTCGCCGCGATCCCGGATCTCGACGACGCCCTGCGCGATGCGCTGACCGCGACCGGCCCGCGCATCTCCCTCTCCCTGACCCTCCACGATCCGAGCGGGCGGGCGACAGAGAGACCGGTGGCCTGGTCCCGGCTCTGGGTGGCCGGGCAGAAGGGCCTGTACCGCCTGGACCAGCCCTCGAGCCCCGCAGTGGGCGTCCATCCGGTAGGTGGTGGCGACGTGCTCGGCACCTTCCTCCCACTTCTCGAGGAGGGCGTGCGATTCGCCGGCGCCTGCGCCGGGTCGGGCAGCGCGCGATGACTGCCTTCTGGGGGATGGACACCGCGCAGCTGCGCAGCCACGCCGAGCACCTGCGCACCGCCTCCGACGAGGTCGAGGGCCTCACCGCTCGCCTCGGGACCACGGTGCAGGGGGCGCCGTGGACCGGCTCCGATGCGGAGGCGTTCCGGGCTCGCTGGATGACACTGGCCGCGAGCCGACTGGAAGAGTTGTGCGCCGAGCTCCTGGCCCTGGGCGATGGCGCGCTCCACGAGGCGGACCAGCAGGACATCGCCTCGAGCGCTGACGGAGTCCCGGCTGACCCGAATGTCTCGGCTGACCCGGTTGTCCCAGCTGACCCCGTTTTCCCGGCTCACCCGGTTGTCTCCGCTGACCCGGGAACCTCCGCGATCCCACCTGCGGAGGCCTCGGAGACGAGCGGCGGGTACCTCCGCGAGGACAGCCCCTGGATCCCGGACTGGCTCGAGATCCCGGTCGAAGGAGCGGCCTCCGGACTGGCGGGCAGCGTCTCCGATGGAATCGGCTGGAGCGTCACCGCCGGGGCGGACCTGCTCGGCGGAGGTCTGGATCGGCTCGGGGTGCGCACGGACGGGTTCGCGCAGTTCCAGCGGGACGCCGGCCACTTCGGGGAGACCCTCGAGGACTGGGCCACCGGCGAGCGGGTGCCGACCATCGCCGAGATCGCCGCCGCCGGCCTGCTCACCGCGGGATCCGCCGGCGCCGGGGTGTTCGAGGCCGTCACCGGTCAGGACACCCCGTTCCTGGATGACCGGCCCGGCGGCATCGTCGTGTCGGTGACCGTCGATGCGGGCCCGGCGCAGAGCCCCCAGTCCCTGCAGGAGCTGGTCATTCAGAATGATGCGCTGCGCCTCGACAACCCGGGCGGTCCGCTGGAGCACGGACAGATCGGTGTTCAGGAGGTGCGCAGCCTCGAGGGCGGGGAGCCGACGTTCATCATCCAGATCCCGCCCACCGAAGGCGCGAGCGTCATGGATGTCCCCGGTGCTTACGGCGCGCAGGGGAACTCCCGCGACTGGGGATCGAATCTGCGACTGGTCTCCGGCCAGCATCCCGCCGCGATGGATGACGTACGGGCTGCGGTGGAGGCCGCCGGGGTGCCGCCGGGGGCGGACGTGATGATCGTCGGCCACTCCCAGGGCGGCATCGTCGCGAATCAGCTCTCCGCCGATCCCACCTTCAACAGCGCCTCCGGACAGCCGGGCACCTACGACGTGACGCACATCCTCTCGGTGGGCTCGCCGGTGCAGACTGTCGTCCCTGCGCAGCTGTCGACGCAGTCGGTGAACGTGAACCACGCGAACACGATCGGGACCGGCGGGGCCGGCGGGGACCTGATCCCGGCGCTCGACCTGGGCGGTGCGCAGGTCGACGGCGGCACCCTGCGGGCCCCGAACCGGCATGAGGTCTCGCTGCCGGGCTATCCGGTCCCCTCGCTCCATCCCATCACCGTGCTCGAGTCGAACCATGATTCGATGAGCCCGGACGGTGACGCCGCGGGTGGGTACTCAGGCAGCGTGGGCCGAGCCACCGCCGGCGATCCCACGCTCTCCGCGCTGCAGGAGGACCTCACGGGGAGGTATCTCGGGGACGGGACCTACATCGCCCAGTCCCAGGTCGTCACGGTGGGCCGCGGCGCACCGTGAGAGCCTGAGGCGGCGGCCCGAGCGGAGCACTGGTCGCCCCGCCATCCCTTGCTCAGCTCAGCCCGTACTTCTCGTAGAACGACTCGGCTGTCAGCCGATCCCGTCGCGGATTCGGGATCGACACGTCGGGGAGGAGATCCCACGGGGTCAGCGCCTCCCCGCCATCGAGCGCTGCGGTGATACCCCCGACCCTGAGGCTGCGAGCCTCCGGATCGTCGAGCTCTGCATGAATGACCGTCACGACCTCGCGCATCACCTGGTCGAAGAGCACGAGGCCACTGTCACGGTCCTCCGCCTCCAGGGAGACGGTGCCGCTCAGGAGGCGCTCGAAGTTCGCGCCATCGGCCATCTCGAGCTCCACTGCGGAAACACCCTCGACCCCGGCCGCGGCCTCCTCGGTCGCGGCGAGGAGATTCCTGCGACCGATCCCGCACCCGCCCAGCAGCAGTGCCACCGCACCAGCTGCCCCGCCCAGAAGTCCCCGTCTGCCCACCATGCTCATCCCCTCGTCGGAACGTTCACCCTGAGCATGTCATGCACGGTGCCCGGAGTCAGTCGATCGTCATCCGGTAGATGAACGCTGCCATCGCGTCACGGTTGATCGGCTGCAGCGGCCGGTAGGTGCCGTCGGACCACCCGGTGGTGATGTTCTCGTCCTCCGCCCAGGTGATCTCCGTGTAGAACAGAGAACTGCGCGGCACGTCCTTGAAGGGAGACGTGCCCGGAGGGGTGAAGGCGGGCTCACCGGCGGAGCGGTAGAGGAACGCCGCCATCGCATCCCGGTTCACGGGCTCCAGGGGACGGAAGGTCCCATCGGGCCAGCCGTCGGTGATCCCCTCGGACTCCGCCCAGGCGATCTCCTTGTAGAACGACGAGCTGCGCGGCACATCCTTGAAGGGAGAGGTCGCCGGGGGTGTGTAGGCGGGTTCCCCGGCAGCGCGGTAGAGGAAGGCGACCATGGCGTCACGGGCGATGGGCTGCAGCGGCCGGTAGGTGCCGTCGGGCCAGCCGTAGGAGAGCTCCATGTGCTTCATCCAGGCGATCTCGGTGAAGAAGATCGAGCTGCCGTAGCGCACATCGGTGAACGGCGCGGCAGGGTTCTTCCCCCAGGGCGCGGCCGTCGGGTAGCGGTCCACGGGCGTGCCTGTCGGAGAGCCGAACCACTGCGAGAAGGTCCGGAAGAAGTTCCGGTTGCCGTAGGTCGCGCAGACGTCGTCCGAGACCCCGCCGGCTCCGGCGTCGAGCGTGGCCTGAGTAGGCGTGAACGGCGTGTAGTTGTACAGCGCGGCCGTGGCCCGGTTGGCGATCTTCACCTCGCCGTAGCCGCAGAACTCAAAGGGGCTGTACTGGATGTCGTAGGTCTGCCCGGCCTGGTAGCGGTAGCCGCGTGCCGGGTCCCCGTACTCCTGCAGGCGGGAGGTGCCGTGGTAGATCTGGTGGACGAATCCGCCGTAGGCGGGATCGCAGGCCTGGAAGTCCGGGCAGCGGAAGCCGAGCGCCTTCTCCAGCTGCGTCGGGGTCGCGTTCCGGGTGGTGATCAGCCCCTGCTCCTTCTGGAGCATGACGACGATGACCTGGGGGTTGACGTCGCAGGCCCGGGCCACATCGGTGATGATGCGTCCCGCCGTCGCATTCGAGACGGCGGCGATCTCGGTGCAGTACTTCGTGGCCGAGCGCTTCGGGGTGTTCGCCGTGAAGTTCTTCAGGCACTTGGCCCCATCGGTGCCGTCGACGCAGTTCGCTCCCTTCTCGTCGAGGA
This sequence comes from uncultured Brachybacterium sp., assembly GCF_947500705.1. Classification (GTDB taxonomy): domain Bacteria; phylum Actinomycetota; class Actinomycetes; order Actinomycetales; family Dermabacteraceae; genus Brachybacterium. The sequence goes on from NZ_CANMSY010000002.1 coordinate 203,855, forward strand.
AGGCATCGACCTGGGCGCGGGTCATCGACGTCGAGTCGAACATGCGCGTATCGGTGATGAGGAAGTTCGGCGAGAAGCCGCCGAGACCGTCCGGTGGGGTCTCGGCACGAGCACCCGGGGAGCCTGCGAGCACGGAACCGGCGAACAGGAGGAGGGAGAGGGCGAGCAGCAGGGCACGGGAGCTGCGGGAGCGCACGGGAGCCTCCGGTGCCATCTGGGAAGTCGCCGGCACCGCGGGAGGGGGAGTCAGCAGGGGGGCGGGGCGAACCATCATGATCTCCGTTGTCAGGGAATCCCGGGGCGTGGATCCTCCCCCAGGATAAACCCGGTCGACTTCTGTGGAACCACGCGTTGACCAGCTGATACCGACTTGCAATGCGCCGCCTTGCGGCGACCCTGTCTGAGCATCCGAGGTGCCGTGGTGACGCACGGTCGATCGCGCTCTCCAGCTCCGGATCCGGGTCCATCCGCGCAGCGGACCCAGACCGGTCTGATCCGGTCTGGGTCCGCTCGGGGACGGAGGCAGTCTCAGGCGCGGGCGACGGACACCGTGACGGTGCCGCCGGAGACCTTCTCGTTCGCTGCATGCGCACCCTCAGCCGGGGCCGCGGGAACCGCGAGCTCGACCGCGAGCACCTCACCGGCGACCAGCTCCTGGTGCGCGACGACGGCAGCGGTCACGGACTCGTCACCGTCCACGGTGAGACGGATCCGGTCCGAGACGTCGAAGCCTGCTTCGCGGCGGGCCGACTGGATCGCGCGCACCACGTCACGGGCCACGCCCTCGGCCTCGAGCTCGACGGTGACCCGGGTGTCGAGCGCGACGAAGTCCCCACCTCGCAGCACGCCGACGGCTCGGCCCTCCATCGCCGCGGACTGCCCCGCGACCAGATCCAGCGTGTACTCGCCCTCGGCGAGCTCGATGCCGCCTGAGGTGACCACGCCGTTCTCGTCAGCGGACCAGTCACCGGACTTGGAGCCCTTGATGACCGTCTGGACCTGCTTGCCCAGCCGCGGACCGGCGGCGCGCGCGTTGACGCTGAGCCGCTGCTCGACGCCCATCCCCTGTGCCTCGTCGCTCGCGACATCCAGCAGGCGCACGGCCTTGACGTTCAGCTCGTCGGCGATGATTCCCGAGAACGCCTCGAGCGTGCTCGGAGCGTGGTGGACCACGGTGAGCTCGGCCAGCGGGAGGCGGGCACGCAGCTGCCCCTTCTTGCGCAGGGAGTTGCCGACGCTCGCGATGGCGCGGACGTCGTCCATCTGTGCTACCAGCTCCGGGTCACGGGGGAACAGCTCCCCATCGGGCCAGTCGGTCAAGTGCACGGAGCGACCGCCGGTGAGCTGCTTCCAGATCTCCTCGGTGACCATCGGCAGCAGGGGTGCCGCCACCTGGCACAGGGTCGTCAGGCACGTCGAGAGCGCGTCGATCGCCTGCTCATCACCCTCCCAGAAGCGGTCGCGGGAGCGGCGCACGTACCAGTTGGTGAGCATGTCCAGGTAGTCCTGGATCAGCTCGGCGGCGTCTGCGATCGCGAGCGCGGTCATGGACTCCTTCACCTCCCGCACGAGGTCGCCGGTGCGGGCCAGCAGGTAGCGGTCCATGACGTCGGTGGAGTCGAAGCGGGTCTGCCCGCGGTAGCCCGTCGGCTTCCCGTCGGCGTTCTTCTCGCCCGCCGCGTTGGCGTACAGCCCCAGGAAGTACCAGACGTTCCACAGCGGCAGCACCATCTGACGGGTGGCGTCGCGGATCTTCGGCTCGTCGACCACGAGATTGCCGCCGCGCAGGATCGGCGAGCTCATGAGGAACCAGCGCATCGCGTCGGCCCCGTACTTGTCGAACATCTCGCGCACGTCGGGGTAGTTGCCCAGCGACTTCGACATCTTCTGTCCGTCCTCGCCGAGCACGATGCCGTGGCAGATCACCGAGGTGAACGCCGGACGGTCGAAGAGCGCGGTGGAGAGCACGTGCATCACGTAGAACCAGCCACGGGTCTGCCCGATGTACTCGACGATGAAGTCCGCCGGGTTGTGGGACTCGAACTGCTCGGTGTTCTCGAAGGGATAGTGCATCTGCGCGAACGGCATCGAGCCGGAATCGAACCAGACGTCGAAGATCTCCTCGACGCGGCGCATGGTGGACCGCCCCGTCGGATCGTCGGGGTTCGGGCGGGTGAGCTCGTCGATATAGGGACGGTGCAGGTCCACCTCACCGAGCTCGTTGTGCGGCAGGGTGCCGAAGGCCTCCTCGATCTCCGCCAGAGAGCCGTAGACGTCGATCCGCGGGTGGTTCGGATCGTCGCTCTTCCAGATCGGCAGCGGGGTGCCCCAGTAGCGGTTGCGGGAGATCGCCCAGTCGCGGGCGCCCTCGAGCCACTTGCCGAACTGGCCGTGCTTGACGTTGCCGGGGACCCAGTCGATCTGCTCGTTGAGCTCGAGCATGCGCTCGCGCTGGTCGGCGACCTTCACGTACCAGGAGGAGACGGCCTTGTAGATCAGCGGGTTCCGGCAGCGCCAGCAGTGCGGGTAGGAGTGCACGTAGCTGGCCTCGCGCATCAGGCGCCCGGCTTGCTGGAGGTTGCGGATGATCGGGCGGTTCGCCTCGAACACCTGCACCCCGGCGATCTCGTCGAGCTCGGTGCCGGCGAAGTAGTCCAGGAACTGCGCGCCCTCGTCCACCGAGACGATCACGGGGATGCCGTACTCGGCGTTGACCTGCTGGTCGATCTCGCCGTAGGCGGTGGCCTGGTGGACCACTCCGGTGCCGTCGTCCGTGGAGACGTAGTCCGCGACGGTGACGATCCAGGCGTTCTCGGTGCCCCACTTGGCGCGGTCCTCGGAGTAGACCGTCCACAGCGGCTGGTAGGCGACGTGCTCGAGCTCGGAGCCGGCGAACACCCGCTCCTCGCAGGCGGCGAGCGCCTCCTCGGAGCTCTCGAAGCCGAGCTCCTTGGCATAGGAGCCGAGCAGCGCGGTGGCCATGAGATAGCGCGCCTCGCCCGCGGCGGTGCCGTCAGCGGCGCCGAGCGGCCCGGCGGGGACCACCGAGTACTCGAGCTCCGGGCCGACCGCGAGGGAGAAGTTGGTGGGCAGGGTCCAGGGAGTGGTGGTCCAGGCCAATGCCTTCACGCCGTCAAGGCCCAGCTGCTGGGCCTTCTCCCCGGTGAAGGGGAAGGTGACGGTGACGGTCTGGTCCTGGCGCTCCTTGTAGACGTCATCGTCCATCCGCAGCTCGTGCGCGGACAGCGGAGTCTGGTCCTTCCAGCAGTAGGGCAGCACGTAGTAGCCCTCATACGCCCGGCCCTTGTCGTAGAGCGTCTTGAACGCCCACAGCACCGATTCCATGAAGGTGACGTCGAGGGTCTTGTAGTCGTTCTCGAAGTCGACCCAGCGGGCCTGGCGGGTGACGTAGTCCTCCCACTCCTTGGTGTACTTCAGCACCGAGGCCTGGGCGGCGTTGTTGAACTCCTGGACCCCCATCGCCTCGATCTCGGACTTCTCGGTCATCCCGAGCTCCCTCATCGCCTCGAGCTCGGCGGGCAGCCCGTGGGTGTCCCAGCCGAAGCGGCGGTCGACCTTGTTCCCGCACATGGTGCGGAAGCGCGGGACGACGTCCTTGACGAAGCCGGTGAGCAGGTGACCGTAGTGCGGCAGGCCGTTGGCGAAGGGAGGGCCGTCGTAGAAGACGAACTCCTCGGCACCCTCGCGCTGGGCGATCGAGGCACGGAAGGTGTCGTCGACGCGCCAGAACTCCTGGATGGAGTTCTCGAGCGAGGGCAGGTTCGGTGAGGGGACGAGCGGGTCTCCGCTGACCGGGTAGACCATGGGACGGACCTCCGAGGCAGGACAAGGGCGAGAGCTGGGACATCGTGCAGTCCGAGGACGCTTCCCGGCGCAGGGCCGGTGGCGCGGTACCACCTCGGTTGATGTCCGCTGCACCGCCGATGGCGGTCCAGGGGCCTCCCCTTGTTCCTCAGCTGTGACGGGCTGGTCCCGGCGGGTTCTACTGGGCCCTCCCCGCGAACGGGCGATGGACGGTTCTTCCCGCGGCTCTCCGGTGATGGCCGGGTCGATGCCGATGGTGATCAGTGTACGCGGTGGCTCGGTGACGGTCACGTGCCCGGACGGGGAAGAGACGTGCGGAACAGGCCGGCTCTTCCGTGCGCGTCCCGTGTCCGTGCGCTTCCTGTGCGCGTCCCAGCTGATCCGGGTGAGACGCACAGCACCTGCCCAGGCGCAGGCCGTCGAATACAGGCAGCGGCTCGACCTGCCGCTCCCCCATCGAGGAGGTCGCATGGATGAGGACACCGATCCGCGGGACGCCGTCCCCCGACGCAGCCGGGCCACGGCGAGCGCCTCGGCGCTCGGTGCAACGGCCCTGCTCGTGCTCAGCTTCGGTCCCTCGGCGCTGGCGCTGACGCCCTCCGGCCCGGCGGCGTCCAGCGCACGGGCGGCGATCTCGGCCCCCGCCTCCGTCGCTCCCGCACCGGCGACAGCCACCGCCCAGAACCTTCGGAACGCGGCAGGCGAGGAGGCGTGACTCACCTCGTCGTGGAGGTGCGGACGTGGAAGACTGAGATCTTCACGGTGCCGCCCCGCCTCACGGGACGGTCGATGCAGAAGGAGCGAGGATGTCGCTGTTCGGAGAGCCCTTCACCGCCAAGTGCCTGAAGTCCGGCATCACGCTCGAGGTGGGCGAGGGTCAGACTCTCCTCCAGGCGCTGCTGGACGCTGACATCCCGATGGACTACTCCTGTGAGGGCGGCGTATGCGGCACCTGCGTGGTCCCGCTAGTCTCCGGTGAGGTCGAGCACCTGGACGAGTACCTGATGGACGACGAGCACGCGGACCAGATGATCACCTGTGTCTCCCGCGGCGAGGGCGAGATCGAGATCGACATCTGAGGGCGCTCCTCAGAGTCACTCGAAGCAGAGTCCCTCCCTCGGAGCAGAACCCCTCAGAGCCGGGGACCGGCCACCATCCAGGCCACGCCCACCAGCATCATGAGCGCCGTCGCGGAACCGATCGCGAGCGGCAGGGCGATGCTCGGACCGGCGACCAGCAGAAGCAGCATGCCGGCGGCGGCGACGGCGAGCAGCAGGGCGAACAGCAGCGGCCTGCCCATGGCGGGCTTCGACCTGGCTCGACCCTGCTCGGCACGGCCGAGATGCGTCGTCGTCATCAGGTGGTCCCGTCTGCTCGGATGTCTGCGCGGATGCTCGGGAGAATGCCGACCGGCAGGGTTGCGGCGCCTCTCCATGGAGAGATCTTCTCCCGGTGAGCAGGTGCCCCGCATCCTGCGCAGGGTGGAGATCTCCCTCCACCTTTGGTCGTAGATCGGCTCCGCTCGTCGGGAACCGGTCAGCTCCGCAGCGGTGGAACGGAGTCCTCCGCGTCGTCTCCCGCCGCCCCCAGCTGCATGTCCTCGCCCTCATCGGAAGTCGCTGCTGCGCCATCCCGTCGGGCGTCCTGGATCGCAAGCTGGGCGAACAGCCCGCCGCGCGCGACCAGCTCCTCATAGGTGCCGCGTTCGGAGACGCGGCCATGCTGCATCACGATGATCTGGTCGGCGTGGCGGATGGTCGAGAGTCGATGGGCGATCGAGACGGTGGTGCGGCCGCGGGCGGCCGCGTCGAGCGCACCGGACATCGCGCGCTCGGTGGCGACGTCCAGGGCGGAGGTCGCCTCATCGAGCAGCAGCACGGGCGGATCACGCAGGATCGTGCGGGCGAGCGCCAGGCGCTGCTTCTCCCCGCCGGAGAACCGGTATCCGCGCTCCCCCACCACGGTGTCGTACCCCTGCGGCAGGGACTCGATGTGGTCGTGGATCTGCGCGATCCGGCAGGCCTGCCGGAGCTCCTCAGCGCTCGCCTCCGGCCGGGCGAAGCGCAGGTTGTCGGCGATCGAGGCGTGCAGCAGATAGGTCTCCTGGGTGACCACGCCGATGCTCGCCGCGAGCGAGTCCATGGTGATCTCCCGCAGGTCATGCCCGTCCAGGGTGATCCGGCCGGAGCTGGGCTCGTAGAGCCTCGCCATCAGGTAGCCGGTGCTGGTCTTGCCCGATCCGGTGGCTCCCACCAGGGCGGTGTGCTTCCCGGCCGGGACCACCAGGTCGATGCCGTGCAGCGCCGGCCCGTCCGCGCCCGGGTAGGTGAAGGTGACGTCCTCGAAGCGGATCTCGCCGCGCAGGGTCGCCGGATCCAGGGCCAGGGCGTCCGGTGCGTCGGTGATGAGGATCGGGGCATCGAGGTACTCGAACACCCTGGAGAACAGTGCCAGCGAGCTGTTGACCTGGCTCGCGACCCGCAGCAGTCCGTTGATCTGGGGGAACAGGCCGGACTGCAGGGCGATGAAGGCGACCAGGGTGCCGATGGTGACGCCCTGTCCCTCGGGGTCGCCGAACAGCAGGTGCCCGCCGAGCAGGTAGGTCAGGGCAGGGAACAGCGCCATCAGGGTGGTGAACACGGCCATCTGCCAGCGCCCTGCCATCTCGGAGCGGACCTCGAGGTCGGCGAGCTCCCGCGAGTCAGTGGCGAAGGCACTGCTCAGCGCCCGGGTGCGGCCCATGGTGACGCCCAGCAGGATCCCGGAGACGGACAGCGACTCCTGGATCCCGGCGGAGAGGTCAGCCGCCTTCTCCTGCCGGGTCTTCACGATCTCCCGGCGGCGTCGGCCCACCCGGCGATTCATCCACACTGCGAAGGGAAGCGCGATGAGCGAGAACAGCGTCAGTCGCCAGTCCAGGGCGAACATCGCCACCAGTGCCATCGCCACCCCCGCACCGGAGGAGACGATCTGGGTCATCACGGAGGTGACCACGGCCTGCATGGAGCCGATGTCGGAGAAGATCCTCGACTGGATCTCACCGGTGCGGGTGCGGGTGAAGAACCCCAGACCCATCCGCTGCAGGTGGGAGAACACCGAGACCCGCAGGTCGTGCATCACGGACTGGCCCACTCGGGTGGAGAGCATCGACTGGGTGACCCCGAGCGCGCTCGCGATCACCGTCACCGCGATCAGCCCGCCGACCGACCATGCCAGCACGTCCGCGCGCTGCTCGGGCAGGGCGACATCGACGATCTCGCGGATCAGGAACGGGGAGACCACCCCGACCGCGGCGCCGATCACGATCAGGGTCAGCACCCCGGCGAGAGTTCCGCGATAGGGGCGGAACAGGGACAGCACCCGCCGCAGATCGGGGCGCTGGCCGGGGGCGAGCTTGAGATCGTCGCGCATCCGACCGCCCCCGCCACCCATGCCCCCTCCCGCCATTCCTCCGCCGGGGACACCCATCCCGCCGTGGACCATCAGACCCCCTGATGGCGGGCGAGGCGGTGGGCGGCAGCCTGGGCGAGGGGACGGACCGTCACCAGATCGAGGTTCACATGATGAGGGGCATTGAGCGCATAGGTGATGACATCCGCGCAGTCCTCCGCCGTCAGCGGCTGCTCGACCCCGTCGTAGACGGCGTCGGCCGCGCCCTGGTCGCCGAGGCGCACCAGGGAGAACTCCTCGGTGCGGACCATCCCGGGGGCGATCTCGATGACGCGGATCTTCTCCCCGTTCAGCTCGAGGCGCAGGGCGCGGGCGAGCATGTGCTCCCCGGCCTTGGCGGCGTTGTAGCCGGAACCGCCGGGATAGGCCTCCTGGCCTGCCACCGAGGTGACGAACAGCAGGTCTCCCCGGCCGCTCTCCCGCAGCGCCGGCAGCAGGGCGCGGGTGACCCGCACCGGGCCGAGCACATTGATGTCGTACATGCGCTGCCACTTCTCGAGGTCCGCCTCGGCCGCGGTCTCGACGCCGAGAGCGCCGCCGGCCACATGCACGACGGCGTTCAGGGAACCGCCGAACAGCTCGGCGACCCTTTCGACCAGGCCCTGGACGGAGTCCTCGGAGGTGATGTCGACGGCGAGCACCTCGCAGCCGGTCTCCTCGGCGAGCTCGCGCAGCCGGTCCTCGCGGCGGGCGACGGCCAGCACCTGCCAGCCCTCGGCCACCAGGCGCACGGCGGTGGCGCGGCCGATGCCGGAGGAGGCGCCCGTGACGACGGCGGTCAGGCGGACAGAGTCATCGGCGGCAGCATTCGTGGAGGTCGTCGTGGTCATGGCCCCAGCGTACGCGGCGGCGCCGACGGCGAGAGCGCGCCCGGGCGCGGCAGCTACCAGCCGATCTCGAGGCAGCCGTGGTGATCGGTCGGCTCGGTCTGGACGGTCGCGTGGGCGATGCCGTGCGTGGTGCTGAGCAGCTCCTGGGCGGCGTCGAGGACCGGGTGCGGATCCGCTCCCGGCGCGGTCACCAGATGGACGGTGGCGACCTCCATCCCGGAGGTGAGGGTCCACAGGTGCAGATCGTGGACGTCGGCGACCCCGTCGAGGGCCCGCAGATCGTCCTCCACCTGCCGGGGATCGATGCCGGCGGGCGCGGCCTGGCCGAGCACGGTGAGCACCTCGCGGGCCAGCATCACGGCGCGCACCGCGATGAACGCCCCGACGGCGAGCGCGACGATCGTGTCGATGACACTCGCGCCGGTCAGGCGGATCAGCGCCGCCGCGACGATCACCCCGACCGAGCCGAGGGTGTCGGCGAGAACCTCGAGATAGGCACCCTTGACGTTGAGGCTCTCCTCGGCCCCGCCGCGCAGCATCACCAGCACCACCAGGTTCACCACCAGGCCGAGCCCGCCGACGACCAGCATCGGCGTAGTGTCGACGTGGACCGCGGTGCCGAGCCGGCCGATCCCGCTGATCGTCACGAGGGCGGCGACGACCAGCATGATCAGCACCGCGAGCAGGGCGGCGAAAGTCTCGAGGCGATAGTTCCCGAAGGTGCGGCGGCCATCACGGGAGGGGCGCGCGGCGAGCACCGTCGCGGCGAGCGCTGCGGAGAGGGTGACCACGTCCGCGGCCATGTGCCCGGCGTCCGAGAGCAGCGCGAGCGAGCCCGAGAGCAGGCCGGCCACCAGCTCGACGAGGAAGAACCCGCCGATCAGCACCACCGCGACCAGCAGTCGCCAGCGGTGCGTTGCCCCGGCGTGGCCGGAGGCGCCGACCCCGTGGGAGTGGCTCATGAGACTGCTCCCCCGGACGGCTCGTGGGGCGAACCCGCACGCTTCTGCGGCGCATCGATCGAGACCCGTTCGGGATGCTGCAGCTCGCTGTGCCCGGTGTGGGTCAGTGCCACCTCGAGCAGCATCCGCACATGCGGGTCGTCCAAGCGATAGAAGGCGCGCCGCCCCTCCCGGCGCACGCGGACGATGCGGTGGGCGCGCAGCAGCTGGAGCGCATGCGACACCGCGGAATCCGACTGCCCGGTGAGGGTCGACAGCTCCCCCACGCTCACCTCGCCCTCGCGCAGCGCGAAGAGCAGGCGCAGGCGGCTGGGGTCCCCCAGCAGGGAGAAGACGTCGGCGAGGTCAGCGATCTCGGCGGCCCGCACCGCAACATCTGAACGTTTGCTCATATGTGCATTACGGCAGATGCTTCGCTCGCGCGCGGCCGACGAACCGAAGCGGGCCCGCCTGCACCCCACAAGGTGCTGACGGGCCCGCTCTCACGACAGCTCAGACGCCGTGCACCTGCGGGTGGTGCTGTGCGGCCAGGTCGCCGCTGACCCGTCCCCGGGAGAACCGGGCCACGAGGGCCGCGATCGCACCGTCACCGGTGACGTTCGTGGCGGTGCCGAAGGAGTCGATCGCGATGTACGCGGCGATCATGAGGCCCACCGCCGCCTCGCCGAAGCCCAGCACGGAGGCGAGCACACCGGCGGCGGCCATGATCGCACCGCCCGGGACGCCCGGCGCCGCGATCATCACCACGCCCAGCATGAACACGAAGCCCACCAGGGCGCCGATGTTCAGCGGCATGCCGGTGACGATCATGATCGCCACGGCGAAGGTGGTGATCTTCAGGGTCGAACCGGACAGGTGGATCGTGGCGCACAAAGGCACCACGAAATCGGCGATCGCGTCGGGGATCCCGTTGCGCTTGGTGCACTCGGTGGTCACCGGGATGGTCGCGGCCGAGGAGCTGGTGCCGAGCGCCGTCATATATGCCGGGAGCATGGTCCACAGCATCTTCAGGGGGTTGCGACCCATGGCCCAGCCGGCGACGGCGTACTGGGCGAGCAGCACCACCACCGTCATCCCGAGGACCAGCAGGATCACGGTGAGGAAGGTGCCGATCACGGTCCAGATCTGGCCGTTCATGGTCAGCCCAAGGAACATGCCGAAGATGTACAGCGGCAGCAGCGGGATGATGATCGCCTCGATGATCCGCACGATGATCGTGCGCAGCTGCACGAAGGACTCCTGCAGCGCGCCCTTCTTCACCAGCGTGAGCCCGATGCCGAGGCAGAACGAGAGGACCAGCGCGGTCATCACGTCGAACACCGGCGGGATCTCGATCTCGAAGAACGCCGCGATCGCGGAATCCTCCGGGTTCTCGAGGGAGTCGATGCGCGCCCCACCCAGCATGCGCGGCAGCAGGAGCAGGGAGAGCGCCAGCGCGAACAGCCCGCACACGATGGTGGAGAGATAGGCGATCCCGGCGGTCGCGGCGAGCATCTTCCCCGCGCCATGGCCGAGCTCGGCGATCGCCGGGGTCACCAGGCCCACGATGATCAGCGGGATCAGGAAGCCGAGGAAGCCGGAGAAGACCCCGTTGAAGGTGGTGAACACCCGGGCGATCGCTTCGGGCATCACCAGGCCCAGCACGATCCCCAGCAGTATCGCGATGAGGATGCGGGGCAGCAGTCCGAATCGGGACCGGCGGGGTGCCGCAGCGGCTGCCGACGAGGAGTCGGAAGAGGCGGAGGGGTCGACGGCGGTGTCGGTGGGGGTGTTCATGGGGCCGGCTCTCGCAGGTATCGGGTGGGGACCGGGACAGCGTAGACGCGGCGGAGAGCGGAACCGAGTCGCGCCGAGCCGGGTTCGCGCTCCTGCGGGTGAGCCCGAGGACGCACCACCAGGTGGCGCGAATGCGGGCTGCTGCTTGTGGCACCCCCCACAGATCGCTAAAATCGCGCGAGTGCCCACGTACTGGACGATCGCGGCCGCGGCCTTCCGCCAGTACTCGACCTATCGTCTGGCCACAGTCGCGGGGGTCTTCACGAACTCCGTCTTCGGCCTGATCCGTGCCTCGATACTGTTCGCCGCGATCACGACCGCCGGCGGCGAGCTCAGCGGGTACACGATCGCCCAGGCCGCGACCTATGTCTGGCTCGGGCAGGCCCTGCTGGCCCCCATCGAAGCCTTCGGCACCCGGGAGGTCTCCCAGCGGGTCCATCAGGGGGACGTGGCGATCGATCTGCTGCGCCCCACCTCCTTCCTGGGCCTCTACTACGCGCAGAAGCTGGGGCGTGCCGCCTTCCTGCTGCTGGGCCGCGGGGTGCCGCCGCTGCTGATCGGCGCGCTGCTCACGGGGCTCGCCCTGCCGGAGGACCCGCTGTCCTACCTGCTCGGTGCCCTCTCCCTGCTGCTGGCGATCACCGTCGCCTTCCTCACGGACATGCTGGTGAATCTCACCGCCTTCTGGCTGCTGGAGACCCGCGGCCTGACCGTGGTCTACACCGCGGTGATGAATCTGCTCTCCGGCTTCCTGATCCCGATCGTCTGGTTCCCGGACTGGCTGCTGTCCATCGCCCGAGCCACCCCCTTCCCCTCGATGATCCAGACCCCGATCGACACCCTCTCCGGCCGAGTGCCGCCGCTGGAGGCGCTGCCGCTGCTGGGGACGCAGCTGGGCTGGACCGCGGTGCTCACCGCCGCGGCGCTGCTGATGCTGCATGCCGGGGTGCGGAGTGTGGAGGTGCAGGGTGGCTGAGCAGGACCGTTCCTCTCCCGTCGCACGTCCCGAACCGGCTGACCGACCCGTCTCCACGGCCCGGATGGTCCGCACCCTCTATGGTTCCCGGATCCGCTCGCAGGCGACCTTCCGCACCAGCTTCCTCGCCGACCTGCTCGGCCAGCTGCTCGTGGTGAGCACAGAATTCCTCGAGCTGTGGGTGATCCTCACCCAGGTCAGCACGCTGGGAGGGATGACCCTCACCCAGGTCGCGGTGGTCTACGGGCTCGGCGCCCTCGCCTTCGGGATCGGGGACATCCTCTTCGGGGAGATCGACGGGCTCTCCACTCAGATCAAGTCCGGAAAACTCGAGACCCTGCTGATCCGGCCCGTGCCGGTGCTCCTGCAGATCTCGAGCCTGGACCTCTCGCTGCGCCGCATCGGACGCATCGTGGTGGGCCTGGCCATGTACGTCACCGCGCTCGTGCTGGCGGGATTCCAGCCGACCGCGGCCACTCTCCTGCTCGCCGTGCTCGCCCCGCTCGCCGGCGCACTGCTGTTCGGCGCCCTGTTCACGGTGGCCGGCGCCCTGCAGTTCTGGCTGGTCGACGGCCGTGAGTTCGCCAACGCCTTCACCTACGGCGGCAACTACGTCGCCACCACCCCCGGCGCCGTGTTCGCACTGCCCCTGCGCGCCTTCTTCACCTTCGTCATCCCGGCGACGCTGATCGCCTACGCCCCCACCCTCACGCTGCTGGAGCTGCCCGGCCCGGCGCTGATCCCGGCCTGGGCCGGCTGGCTGGGACTGCCGGCCGCGATCGTGGCCTGGCTGCTCGCCGGCCTGCTCTGGCGCGCGGGGATCCGCAGATACACAGGAGCCGGTGGATGAACCTTCCCGAACAGTCCAGCACGCACAGCGCGCGCCTTGCCGTGGAGCTCGTCCGGCTGCGCCGCGACTACGTCGTCCGCTCTCCCGTCGCCGGTTCCCGCCGCCGTCGCCGACAGGTGGTGCGCGCGGTCGACGACGTCACCCTGCGCATCGACCGCGGGGAGACGGTGGGCTTCGTGGGTGCCAACGGTGCCGGCAAGTCCACCACCATCAAGATGATGACCGGGATCCTGCAGCCCACCTCCGGCGCCGTCCGGGTGCTGGGCCGGGACCCGGTGCCCGAGCGCCGTCATCTGGCCCGCGAGATCGGGGTGGTCTTCGGCCAGCGCTCCCAGCTGTGGTGGGACCTGCCCCTGCGGGACAGCTACCGGATCCTGGGCGCGATGCACCGTCTCACCGACCGTGCCCGCGAGCAGCGCCTGGAGCGGTTGGCGGCCGGGCTGGACCTCGGAGGGTTCCTGGACCGGCCGGTGCGTCAGCTCTCGCTCGGACAGCGGATGCGCGGGGAGGTGGCGGCGGCGCTGCTGCACTCCCCCGAACTGGTGGTGCTCGATGAGCCGACGATCGGGCTGGACATGGTCTCCAAGGAGGGGCTGCGCCGCTTCCTGCGGGAGGATCGCGCCGAGCGCGGCACCACGCTGTTCCTCACCACCCACGACATGGGGGACGTGGAGCGGCTGTGCAATCGGATCGTGGTGGTGAACTCCGGAACCGTCGCCTACGACGGAGCGCTGGACTCCTTCCGCGAGCGCCTCGGCGCACCCCGTGAGCTGGTCGTCGACCTCGAGGAGCCGCTCGACGTGCTCACCCTCCCGACCGCCGCGCACACCCTCGCGGTGGAGGCCGGGGGGATCCGGCACCGGATCGCGTTCTCGGGCGCCGAGCTGACGGTCCCGACCCTGCTCACGGCGATCGGCTCCCAGGCAGCGGTGCGGGACCTGTCGCTGAGCGAACCGGCGATCGAGGACCTGGTGCGGCAGATCTACTCCCGGGGCGGGAGGCTCTGACCCTTTCCCCGCTCTCCTGCTTCCTTCCTTCCTGCGTCCTCCCTTCCGCGCCGGCCACCGACCCAGGACACGCCTGGCATCACCACCTGCGGCGATGCACATCACCGGAGGAGCAGAATAGGACTCCACTCCACCCGGCTCGACCCCTTCGAGCCCACTCGTGCCCACCTCGGAGAAGGAGGACCATGGCCCGCTCGTACGCCACCGTCGGACAGATGCTCACCTACGCCGTGGACCGCTCCGCGCTCTCCCCCGATCTGGAGCACCCCGCGGAGCGGCATGTGCGGGTCGAGGTGATCCTGCGGCACATGCTCGAGTTCGTGCTGATGTCGCCGCGCAGCCGGGACGCATTCCTCCGCACGATCGCTCGCACCGAGCACACCACCGGCTCGATCGCCGCCGCCCCACGGCTGCGGAGGACCTCCGCCGATCTGCTCGCCGAGCTGCTGCCCACCACGGGAGAGGCCGACGACGGCGCTCGACTGGGCATCGCCCTGCGGGTCGGCGGCCCCTTCTCCACCACGAATCTGCAGGAGATGCGCGCCGCGCTCGGCTCCTCGCCCCATCACCTGCTGGTCGCGATCGCCCGACACACCGACCGCGCCGAGCTCGACGGCGAGGTGCCCAGCGGGGTCGTCGCCACCAGCTGGGCCCGAGTGGGCCGGCGGATGTCGAAGGCTGATCCCGGCCACGCCCACCTGTGGGAGACCCTCGGCGAGGTGGGTGAGAACGCCGGCCGGCCCGTCGTTCAGTTCCCCGTCGATGCCAGGAAGCTCCTGACGAAAGCCTCCACCGCCCGTGAGCTCCGCGCCCATCTGGACGTGCTCCACCTGGCCAGCCGCACCCTGCTCGGCACGAGCCCGCACTTCTCGACCCGTCGAGGCCAGACCGACGCCCACCTGCAGGCGGGCGTGGGACGGCAGCGCACGGGCCTCGAGTTCGGGGAGGTCGAGCAGGGCACCCCGGTGCACTTCCTGCGCACGGGCGAGGACCCCGTCCCGCTGGGCATCGGCCGGCTCGAGAGGGACGAGGACCGCGAGGTCGCCACGGAGCGCCTGGCGACGTTCTCCCGTCGCACCGCCTGGCGCACGGAGGCAGGCAGCATCCCCGCGCCCGGTGAGCTGATCGGCGCGCCCGCCTCCCCCGAGGTGGAAGGAGCGCGGCTGCTGCTGTGGGCGCTGCTGAACCCCATGCTGCTGCGTGACCGCGGCTTCGAGCCGGCACCCGCCAGGCGCCAGCCGGCGCTGACCGCGACCACGATGGGGCTGCGTCTGCTGCAGCGCGGGGACGAGACGGGCACCGAGTACCGCCTCTGGGTGGGCGGAGACCGCGACTGGAAGACCCTCATCCCTCGCGTCACGCGCGAGGAGACCGCACGACGCCCGGCCGAGACCTACGCGATCGCCCCGCGCAAGAGCCAGTCCACCGCAGACTTCGTCTGGGAGGTCCACCGCGCTCTGCGCTCGCTGACGATCTGAGGGACCCGTCGTTCTGAGGGGTCAGCCGTCGGAGTCCGGGTGCTCGGTCTCTTCGGGCTCGAAGGTGTCCTTCTCACCGAGGGTGCCGCCGATTCCGTCCTCGTTGAGCTCCTCGAGGTCGCTGCCCTCGACGTCCGGCCGCTGATCGTCGGCGCTGCTGCTGGTGGTCTCGCTCATGGCTGATCCTCACTCCGGGGCGCCGAGATCACGGCGCGGGATCCCATTGTGACCCCCACGTGCCCGCCACCGCCAGGGCCGGGATCGACCGATGGGTCAGCCCGGCCCGGGCGAGGTGCGCCGCGAGCTGCCGCTCCGCCCCACTTCACGGCGCGCGATCGGACCGCGTCACCGCCTCCGGGATGCGGGACAATGGCGGGCATGGATGAGCGCAGCGACAGCACGGTGAAGACCAGTACGGTGATGAACGGTCAGTACAAGGTGCGCGGCGGCAAGCTGGTCTCCGTGGACGTCACGGTCGCGGGCGGCCGGATCGCCTCCGCCCACGTCTTCGGGGACTTCTTCCTCGAGCCGGACGATGCCCTCGAGGATCTGAACGCCGCGCTGGAGGGGATGCCCACCGAGGCGACCGCCGCGGAGCTCGGCGCGGCGCTGACCGCCCGGATCGAGGCCCGCCCGGATCCGGTGTCGATGATCGGCTTCTCCGTCGAGGCGGTCGCGATCGCGGTGCGCCGGGCCCTCGGTCACGCGACCAGCTGGGACGACCTCACCTTCGACGTGATCGGCCCGCAGGTGCTGCCGCCCGTCATGCATGTGGCGCTGGATGAGGTGCTGCCGAACGAGGTGATCGCCGGGCGTCGCAACCCTCACTTCCGGATCTGGGACTGGGACTCCCCGCTGGTGGTGATCGGCTCGTACCAGTCGCTGCGCAACGAGATCGATGCCGAAGGCGCGGCGAAGCACGGCATCGGCGTGGTGCGCCGCATCACCGGCGGCGGCGCGATGTTCATGGAGCAGGGCAACTGCATCACCTACTCGCTGGTGGTCCCCACCTCCCTGGTGGAGGGGCTGAGCTTCGAGCAGGCCTACGCCTATCTCGACGACTGGGTGATGGGGTCGCTGGCCGAGATCGGGGTGAAGGCCCACTACGTGCCGCTGAACGACATCGCCTCGGAGCAGGGCAAGATCGGTGGTGCCGCTCAGCGCCGCTTCGCGGGTGGGGTGCTGCTGCACCACGTGACCATGAGCTACGACATCGACGCCGACAAGATGGGCGAGGTGCTGCGGATCGGCCGCGAGAAGCTCTCCGACAAGGGCACCAGGAGCGCCAACAAGCGCGTGGACCCGATGCGCTCGCAGACGGGCCTGGCCCGTGAGCAGATCATCGGCGGGTTCCTGGACTTCTTCCGCGCCCGCTACGACACCGTCGACTCCGACTACACCGAGGACGAGCTCGCCAAGGCCCGCGCGCTGGTGGAGACGAAGTTCGGCACCGAGGAGTGGACCGCGCGCGTGCCGTGACCGCTCGATCCGTGCGGTGAGGCTCAGCCGCGCGGCGTGCTGAGCCCGCGCGCCGCGTGGTCCCCGCGGTACACCCCGGTGCGCAGCTCGATCGTGTAGGCCTCCGTCTCAGGCATGCCGAGTGCACGGGTCGCCGCGATCTCGGCTTCGACGTCATAGGGCACCCGGACGAACTGGATCCCGAACGGGGCGTCCTTCCCGCCGACCGAGTCGCCCTCGAGGATCGCGTACGAGGGGGTCGGGTCGTCGAGCTGGTTGCCGACGCTGCCGACGTTCACCAGCGCCCCCTCCTTCCCGGAGCGCAGGAAGGGGTCATGGATGTCGCCGTAGACGACGACATCCGCGGGGCCGCCGTCCCCGGTGAACGGCGTGGGCGTGAACATCATCGCGAACTGTTCCGCGCTGTGCTCGCGGTGCACCCGGGTGAACTCATCGACCGGCGAGGCGTGCAGTACGCGCACCCGCCGGCCGGACAGCTCGAGATCCAGGCTGCCGGGCAGGGAGAACAGCCACCGCCGGTCCTCCGCGGACAGCTCGGCCCGCCACCAGGCCTGGCCCTCGCTGCGCAGCTCGCTGTCCCCGGCGACGAACACCTCCCAGTTGCCGCGCACCGTCGCCTCGCAGCGCTGCCGGGTCAGGGCTGTGCAGGCCGCTCCGCGCGG
Organism: uncultured Brachybacterium sp.; assembly: GCF_947500705.1. Lineage (GTDB taxonomy): Bacteria > Actinomycetota > Actinomycetes > Actinomycetales > Dermabacteraceae > Brachybacterium. The sequence continues at coordinate 221,150 of NZ_CANMSY010000002.1, forward strand.
CCCCTTGCCCACCAGGTCACCGAGGTTGATCACGCGGGTGATGCCGCGCGCGGAGATGTCGGAGAGCACGGCCTCATAGGCGGTGAGGTTGCCGTGCACGTCGGAGATCAGGGCGATGCGCTCGAAGGACATCCCTCCACGGTACGGCGCACCCCCGCTCCGTCCAGCCCCGTACGCGAGGGCGCTCACACTGTCGCCGCCTGCGTTGCAGCCGAGCACAGACCTGGAACAATGGCCCCATGACCGATACTGCATCGCGCCCCGACCCCGGCTCCTCCATCCCCGATCGCCCCTCGCTCGAGGGCCTCGAGGACAAGTGGGACGGCGTATGGAGCGAGCAGCAGCTCTACGCCTTCGACCCCGACACCACGCGCGACCAGGTTTTCAGCGTCGACACCCCGCCGCCCACGGCCTCGGGCTCGTTGCACGTGGGCCATGTGTTCGGATACTCGCAGGCGGACATGATCGTGCGCTACCAGCGCATGCGCGGCAAGAACGTGTTCTACCCGCTGGGCTGGGACGACAACGGCCTCCCCACCGAGCGCCGGGCCCAGAACTACTTCGGCGTGCGCTGCGACCCCTCGCTGCCCTATGTGGAGGACTACACGCCCCCGCAGGAGGGCGGGGACAACAAGTCCTCCAAGCCCGGGAACCAGGTGCCGGTCTCGCGCCGCAACTTCATCGAACTGTGCGAGCGCCTCACCGCGATCGACGAGAAGTCCTTCGAGGAGGTCTTCCGCACCCTCGGCCTCTCGGTCGACTGGAACCACAGCTACCAGACCATCAACGCGCACTCGCGGGCCACCTCGCAGCGCGCCTTCCTCGAGAACCTCGAGGCCGGTCAGGCATACCAGTCCGAGGCCCCCACCATGTGGGACGTCACCTACCGTACTGCGGTGGCGCAGGCCGAGCAGGAGGACCGCGACCGCGAGGGCGCCTACCACCGCCTCGGCTTCAACCGCACGGACGGCACCGGCGAGAGAGTCGTCATCGCGACCACCCGTCCTGAGCTGCTGCCCGCCTGCGTGGCCCTCGTGGCCCACCCGGACGATGAGCGCTACCAGGGCCTCTTCGGCTCCACCGTCACCTCTCCCCTGTTCGGCGTCGAGGTGCCCGTGCTGGCGCACCCCCTGGCACAGCCCGACAAGGGCGCCGGCATCGCGATGATCTGCACCTTCGGAGACTCGAACGACGTCACCTGGTGGCGCGAGCTCGAGCTTCCCACCCGCTCCGTGGTGGGCCGTGACGGCCGCTTCCTGAGCGAGGCGCCGTGGATCACCACGCCCGAGGGCCAGGCGAACTACGCCGAGCTGGCGGGGCTGACCGTGTTCAGCGCGCAGAAGCGCGTGGTGGAGATGGCGACCGAGTCCGGTGACCTCACCGGCGAGATCGAGAAGATCTCCCACCCGGTGAAGTTCTACGAGAACGGCGACAAGCCGCTGGAGTACGTCACCTCCCGCCAGTGGTATCTCACCAACGGCGGCCGGGATCAGTCCGAGGGCGGCCTGCGTGACGATCTCATCGCCCGCGGCAAGGAGCTCACCTGGCACCCCGCGTACATGGAGTCCCGCTACCGCAACTGGGTCGAGGGCCTGGCCGGTGACTGGCTGATCTCCCGCCAGCGCTTCTTCGGCGTGCCCTTCCCCATCTGGTACGCGGTGAGCGCCGACGGCGAGACGGACTACGACACCGTGCTCACCCCGCCGGTCGAGTCCCTGCCGATCGATCCCACGATCGACGTGCCCGCCGGCTTCGAGGAGTCCCAGCGCGGCGTGCCCGGCGGCTTCATCGCCGACCCCGACATCCTCGACACCTGGGGCACCTCCTCGCTGACCCCTCAGCTCGCGGGCGGCTGGAACTCGGACCCTGAGCTCTTCGCCAAGGTGTACCCGATGGATCTGCGGCCCCAGGGCCACGACATCATCCGCACCTGGCTGTTCTCCACGATCGTGCGCTCCCACCTGCAGCAGGACTCGCTGCCGTGGAAGCACGCCTCGATCAACGGCTGGATCCTGGACCCGGATCGCAAGAAGATGTCCAAGTCGAAGGGCAATGTGGTCACCCCCATCGGCCTGCTCGAGCAGCACGGCTCCGACGGTGTGCGCTACTGGGCCGGCCGCGCCCGCCAGGGAGTGGACACCGCCTTCGACGAGGGCCAGATGAAGATCGGCCGACGCCTCGCGATCAAGATCCTCAACGCCAGCAAGTTCGCCCTCGGCTTCGGCGATGCCCCCGCCGATCCCGCCGGTCGCCTGGCAGCGGACCCGGCGATGGTCACCGATCCGCTGGACCGGGCCCTGCTCGCGCAGCTGGCGGACGTCATCGAGCAGGCCACGGCCGCGAATGACGAGATGGACTACGCCCGCGCCCTCGAGCTCATCGAGCCGTTCTTCTGGGCGTTCTGCGATGACTACATCGAGCTGGTCAAGGAGCGCGCCCACGGAAACTCTCCCGCCGGCGAGGCCGGTGCGGCGTCGGCTCGCGCCGCGCTCGCGATCACGCTCGAGGTGCTGCTGCGGCTGTTCGCCCCGGTGGTCGTGTTCGCGACCGAGGAGGTCTGGTCGTGGTGGCGCGGCGGCAGCGTCCACACCCAGGCCTGGCCCGAGGCCGCTCCGCTGCGGGAGGCGGCAGCTGGTCAGGAGGCGGCGCTCGTGGACACGGTCGCCCAGGCCGCGATCACGCTGCGGCGCATCAAGTCGGACGCGAAGGTCTCCCAGAAGACCCCGATCCTGTCCGTCACCGTCGTGGCCCCGCAAGCGGCGCTCGCCCACCTCGAAGCCGCCGCCGGTGACCTCACTGCGCTGGGCCGCATCGAGCAGCTCGAGCTGCTCGCCGGCGACGTCGAAGGGATCCTCACGCGCGACGTCGAGCTCGGCGAGCCACCGGTCAAGCAGCCCCGGAACCAGGGCTGAGTCCGGCGCACCACCGCAGGGGCGTCACCGCCGCCCGGGCAGGAACGAGCACTGGGTGGTCGTCTCCGGGCTGCACGAGCCCGGAGACGCGGTGCTGCCGCGGCTGAGGGACGGCTCCGTGGTGCCGACCGCGCCGCAGCAGAGGACGCAGCGCTGAGCCGACGAGGTCAGCACGGCCAGAGATCCGCGAACAGCACTCAGAAGGGCCACTTGTCCGCCACCCAGTGCCCGGCATCCCGAGCTGCGCCGGAGGCATCGCCGAGCGCGTCATCGATGTCGTAGTCACCGGGGGTGAAGGAGTCGACGATGGCGTTGGGGTGGATCGCGAGCGAGAGGTTGCCGGTGCCTCCTCCGTAGACGGCGAACTCGCCACCGAGGCCGAAGGAGATCTCGTCGGCCGAGAAGGAGCCGCCGGTCGACGCGCCGGCGCCGAAACCTGCCTGACCGCCCGCAGACCCCTCGCTGGAGAACCAGCCTCCGGGGCTGGTCCGCTCGAACGTCGCAGCGCCCTCAGCACCGGCGAAGGCCTCGGCTCCCGCACCCCACTCGGCGCCGTTGATCTGTCCGTCCTCATTGCGGGTCAGGTTCGCGTAGGCGTTGGCCTCGGCGTGGGCCCCCGCGTAGCCCTCGACTCCGATCTCGTAGCTAGAGCCCATCGGCCCGTGGACGGTGTTCGAGAGGTCTCCGTAGACCCCAGTTCCTGCGCGGGCACCGGCGCTCGCCCCGTCGGGGCCGAAGCTGGCACCTCCCTCGGCGTAGGCCTCGGCGCCGAGACGTCCCTCCGCGGAGATCAGGGGCTGGCCGTCAGTGCCGTGGACCGTCTCGTCGAAGCCGATCTCGGCACCGGCCCGTGCACCTGCACTCGCGGTGTGGTTGCCGTACTGGTCCTGGGTGACGTGAGCGCCCGCGCTCGCGCGGGTCTCGGCGTAGCCGTCGAAGTAGCCTCGCTCGTTGTCGATCTCTCTGCCTTCCCAGTGGGAGCCTCCTGCCTCCGACTGGCCGATAGGACGCCCGTCGGCGGCCACCTGACCTTCGCCGAAGTCCTCCCCGGACCCGTACATCTGGTGATCGCCCTCGGCGTCCCCGCCGGTGAACCAGTCGTCCAGGCCATCGGCCAGGCCACGGATGACGTCCGGAGTCAGGGGGAGGCCGATGAGTGGTCCGCCGATCAGGGGCGGCTGGACAGGGAGGTCACCGATCAGGTCGCGATGGCCGCCTCCGCCGCCGTCTCCTGCCGAAGCCTGGTCCTGCTCCTCGGCGTGCTGGTCGAGCTGATCGCCCTTGCCACGCAGGGTCTCCGCCTGGGTGTGGAGTCCGGGCTTGAGCGTCCCGTTCCACTCAGCACGGAAGGCGTCTGCGTCGGTGCCGACCCAGGCCGCCGCGTCGATCACTGCGGAGACCCGCTCTGTCAGCTCGATCAGGGCCTCCGCGCCCTGGCGGGTCGCCGTCCCGTGCTGTCGCAGCTGATCCGTGTCAGCGCCGTAGAAGCCCGTCATGCCACCCCGTCCTCACTTTTCCTCCCCGAACACCCCGAGGCTACCCAGTGGCCTTCACCCTGCCCATGGGGACAACTCCCCATGACGCGGCGCCCTCTGGCTCTGAGGGCTGGGCCAGTAGTGTGGTGGGGTCCGTGCCCTCTCATGTCGGAGACCCCTTGTGAGCATCACCATCCGCAGCGTCGCCGCCACGGTGAACTACGCCGTCGGACCCTTCGTCATCCTGATAGGGATCGCGGCCGGCATCGCGGCGGTCGTCCTGACGTGGGTCCTGGAGAGTGAAGGATTCCTCCTGCTGTTCTTCCCGTCGCTGCTGGCGGTCGGAGCGGGTGCGTTCATCCTCTGGGCCGTGCATCGCTCCGGGCTGAGGATCGATGAGCAGGGCTTCAGCTGGTGCGGGGCGTTCAAGGCTGCGCAGTCGCTGCGCTGGGAGCAGGTCCACCAGCTGCTGCCTCCCCCACCGGGCAGCCCTCGGACCGTCGTGATCGCCCAGCTGCGCGATGGCCGGCAGGTCGAGGTCAGGGCGGTCTGGGAATCGCCGACCTCTCCCTCCTCGTTGCTGAGCGCAGCAGATCACAGCACGGCCCAGAACGCTCTGCTGAGCGCCCATCAGGAATGGCTCACCGCGCGGCGCTGAGGCGCATCGAGCCCAACGCCTGGTGCGCTGCACGGCCCAGAGCAGCGCTCTGAGCACAGCTCAGCGCACGACCTCGCGGTGGCCGGGATCCGGGCGGCGAGTCCAGCCGCGGCCGTCGAGGTGCTCGAGCAGCGGGATCGCGACCCGACGGGTGGTCGCGAGCGCCCGCCGCGCCTCGCTGGTGGTGAAGGGCTGCGGCAGCGCGGCGAGTTCGCGCATCGCGAGCGCGGGCGCCGAGGGCAGCAGGATCACCTCGTCCGGCAGGCGCAGCAGCCGTCCCTGCGCAGCAGCGGCAGCGAGCTCTCTCGGCCCGAGCCCCAGCGCGGCGAGATCATCGGCCTCCGGCGCGGCGAAGGGTGAGCGAGCGAGCCGCTCCTCGAGCGCGCGGACCCCTGCCTCGGCGGCGCCGAGATCCCGGCCCGACTCCGCATCGCGCACCCGACCCTCGTGCTGGCTGAGTCCGGCAGCGGCCACGACCATGTCGAGCAGCGCCTCATCGGGCACCGCGAGCGCATCGATCGCGGCCTTGCGCGGCAGACCGGCGGTGAGGGGATCGGCGCGACGATGCTGCGCGACGCTCCGGCCCAGCTGTTCCGTCCAGCCCGTCAGCGCCTCCGCATCCACCAGCCAGCCCCCATGGCGGTGCACCGTCTCGGGCAGCGGGGCCGGAATCGCGATGCCGCAGCGGAGGAGGAAGGACTCACGCACCGCGCCGCGGCGCCGCACCTCGACGGTCAGGTCGCCGCCCGGCGGCATGCGCTCGAGCACGGCGCGTCGGCGTGCCCCGTCACCACGCCGCTCGAGGGACGGCGGGTCGAGGTCGAGCACCTGCACGCCGTTGCGCACCGAGTGGCTGCCGCTGCTGCGCAGCACGAGCCGGTCCCCGAGCTGCAGCGGCAGCGGGCGGTCCAGGGTGAGGCGCGCGTGGTCGGGCCCCAGCGGGCGCACGCGCACCCCGACGGCGGCGGTGCCGACGTGGGCGACCAGCTGCTGCGGTGCCTGCTCGAGGGATGCGCCGGTGCTGCGGCGCACATCCAGAAGGTGCGGGAGCTCCCAGGCATCCGGGGTGAGCAGCACGTCGCCGCGGCCGATCTCCTCGGTGCTCACCCCGCGCAGGTTCACGGCTGCACGACTGACCGGGCCGAGCTGCGGGATCTGACCGCCGCGGCTCTGCAGGCCACGCACCACCACCTCGCCGCTGCGATCCGCCCCGCACAGCGCAAGGCGGTCCTCGCGGCGCAGGGTGCCGGCGGCGAGGGTTCCGGTGACGACGGTGCCGGCTCCGGAGATGCTGAAGGAACGGTCCACCCAGAGCCGCACGCGCTGCACGGCGGAGGGTTCACGGGCGCCGGCGACCGCGGCGTCCAGCAGCGTGCGCAGCTCTTCGAGTCCCTGCCCGGTCACTGCCGAGACGCCGATGGCGGGTGCGCCGGCGAGGCCCGTTCCGGCGAGTTCGCTGCGGGCCTCGGTGATGACGTGCGCGACGCGGTCGGGGGCGAGGTCCGTGCGGGTGATGACGATCAGGCCCTGGTCGATGCCGAGCGCCGCGATCGCGTCCCGGTGGTCGCCGGACTGCGCCTGCCAGCCGTCATCCGCCGCGACCACGAAGCACACGATCGGGGCGGGGCCGAGGCCGGCGAGCATGTTGCCGAGGAAGCGCTCGTGGCCGGGGACGTCGACGAAGGACACCTCACGACCCGAGGGCAGGGCGGTCCAGGCGAAGCCCAGGTCGATGGTCAGCCCTCGTCGCTCCTCCTCGGCCAGGCGATCCGGCTCGATCCCGGTCAGGGCTCGGATCAGGGTGGATTTGCCGTGGTCGACGTGACCGGCGGTCGCGATGACCTGCATCATCGAGGTGTCTGCGCCAGGACTGCGCGGGCCGTGGTCACGGCCCGGACGAGTCGTTCATCCTCGGAGACGGGCACACAGCGCAGATCCAGCAGACAATCGCCATCCCGCACGGTGGCGACCACCGCCGGATCACCGATGCGCAGCGGGGCAGCGAGCTCGGGCTCGAGAGCGAGCGCCCAGCCGGGCAGCGGCACCTCGGCCCCTCCTCCGCCGCCGACCCGGCCCTCGTGCGCGAGAACCCTCCCGCCGAGCAGCCCGGCGAGACGCTCGGTGCGCGCGCGCTGAGCGTCCGGATCCTGGCGCAGCACTGCAAGGACCGGCGGCACCGGTCCGGTCAGGGTCGCCTCGAGCGCGGCGAGGGTGAGCTTGTCCGCGCGCACGGCGCGAGCCAGGGGGTGGCGGGCGAGACGCGCGATGACGGGGGCCCGGCCCAGCAGGATCCCGGCCTGCGGGCCGCCGAGCAGCTTGTCGCCGCTGGCGATCACCAGCTCCGCGCCCTCGCGCAGAGCGGTGGCGGCATCCGGCTCTCCGGGCAGGTGCGGCTCGGGAGCCAGCAGCCCGCTGCCGAGGTCCGCGATCAGCGGGATCCCGGCCTCGCGGCAGGGACCGGCGAGCTCGCTCAGGCCCACTTCGGAGGTGAAGCCGATGACGCGGTAGTTGCTGGTGTGGATGCGCAGCACGCAGCCGGTCGCCGCACCGAGCGCGCCCGTGTAGTCGGCGAGGTGGGTGCGGTTGGTGGTGCCGACCTCGCGCAGGCTCGCACCGGTGGAGGTGATGAGATCGGGGAGGCGGAAACCGGCGCCGATCTCGATCAGCTCCCCACGGCTGAGCACCACCTCCCCGGTGCCGGCCAGCGCCGTGAGGGCCAGCAGCAGGGCGGCCGCCCCGTTGTTGACGACCAGCGCATCCTCGGCCTCGGGGCAGGCGGCGAGCAGCGCCGCTCGGGCTCCGGCCCCACGCCGGGAGCGGGCACCGGTGACGAGATCGAACTCGACGTCGGTGTACCCGGCGGCGTCCTGGAGCGCCGTGCGCGCGGCGTCCGAGAGCGGCGCCCGGCCGAGGTTGGTGTGGACGATGACCCCGGTCGCGTTCAGGACCGGGCGCGACGACGTCGCGCGACGGTCTCCGAGCGCGGAAAGGACCTCGCCCTGCACCTGCTCCGGGGTGATCTCCCCCGTGCGGGCACGGTCCTGGGTCGCATGCACGATGCCGATCACCACGCGCTCGCTCAGCGTCTGCGCCGCCCCGGCGATGTCAGGATGCGCCAGCAGGTGGTCGGTGCGCGGGATCCGACGGCGCGGGTCCGAGCTCTCCTCACCGGGCTGCGGGGGCATCGGCACGGGATCTCCTGGGGCTGGCTCGGTGATGTCGTCCACAGGACGACGGAGGAGTGGCGGAGGCGGACGGGAATCGAACCCGCCAGACCGAGATGCTCGGTCTCACCGGTTTTGAAGACCGGGGCGCCCACCAGGACACGTACGCCTCCACGGTCCAAACTATCACCGCCGGACCAGGGGAGACTCGCCCAGCACGGACCACTGCGAAGCCTTAGGCTCCACGCATGAGCGAGAGCCCGATCCGTCCCGTGTCCCAGCCCACGATCCGACTGACCACCATGGCGCACGGTGGCGGCTGCGCCTCGAAGATCCCGCCGGGTGAGCTCGAGGAGGTCGTCTCCGCCCTCTCCGGTCAGCAGTACGAGCAGGTGATCGTGGGGCTGGAGGACGGGGACGACGCTGCAGCGGTGCGGATCGGCGGAGCCGACGGGATCACCGCGGTGCTCTCGACCGCGGACTTCTTCACCCCGGTGGTCGATGACGCCTTCGACTGGGGCCGCATCGCCGCCGCGAACGCGCTCTCGGACATCTATGCGATGGGCGGGGACCCGGTGGTGGCGATCAACCTGGTGGGATGGCCCCGCGGGGTGCTCCCCTACGAGCTGCTCCAGCAGGTCCTCGCAGGCGGGCTGGCCATCGCGCAGGAGGCCGGGGTGCCGGTGATCGGCGGGCATTCGGTCGATGATCCGGAACCCAAGTACGGCATGGCGGTCACCGGCACCGCGCATCCGGACCGTCTGCTGCGCAATGACGCCGCCGAGGCCGGGCTGCCGATCACGCTGACCAAACCCCTCGGCGTGGGGCTGCTGAACAACCGGATGAAGGTGACCGGGGAGGCCTCCGCTGCGGCGATCGAGAGCATGGTCGCTCTGAACCGCGATGCCTCGAAGGCGGCGCTCGCAGCCGGAGCGAGAGCCGCCACCGACGTGACCGGCTTCGGGCTGCTGGGCCACCTGTTCAAGATGGGCCGCGCCTCCGGCGTGGGCATGGTCATCGACCGCGCCGCCGTGCCGCTGATCGACGGGGCCGCCGAGGCGCTGCGCGACGGCTACGTCTCCGGCGGCACGCGACGGAATCTGGAGTGGGTTCAGGCCAGCGGAGGTCTGCGCGCCGGCTCCGGCATCACCGAGGAGGATCTGCTGCTGCTCGCGGATGCGCAGACCTCGGGCGGGCTGTTGGTGATCGGCGAGGTCCCCGGCTCTCCGATCATCGGCGAGACCGTGGCGGGCTCTGGCATCGACGTGCGCTGAGCCTGCTCTCGGGCCGGGCCGACGGCACGGCCATCGACATGCGCTGAGCACTCCCTCGCCGGTGCACTCCCCCGCCGGTGTTCATCCAGCGGTGTTCAGCCAGCGGTGTTCAGCCGGCGGTGGTGATCGAGTCGTCGGTGATGCCCGCGGCGCGGCGTGCAGCGAGCCGTGCCTGCTGCGGCTCGATGACGCGGCGCGGGTCCTTCACGGACTCCAGGCCCGCGTACAGCACCCCGAAGCGGGTCAGCGCGGAGGCGGCCAGCAGCGCGGCCCCGCTCGCCGCGGCGATATACCGATTGCGGCCGCCGAGCAGGGTGCCGATGCCACCGGCGATCGCGAGGCGCTCAGACCACTTCAGCAGCATCCCGGCCTGCCCGGTCTGGAGCGGCTCGGCCTCCAACGGATGCATCGACTCCTTCATGAGGTGCATGGAGACGACGTCTCCCACCACCCCGGCGGTCGCGAGCAGCCGGGCTGGTCCGGCCTCCGCGACCGGGCTGGTGAGCATCGCAGCGCCACCGGCGGCGAGGCTGGCGGAGGAGGTGAAGAGGTAGGACAGGTGCCCGCGCCCCGCCTCCCAGGTCGGCACGACGGTGTTGCCCAGGAGCGCGCCGGTGTAGGACGCCAGCAGCGGCGCAAGCACCGCTTGTCCCACCGAGGAGGGGAGCTCGAGCCCGCCGAGCAGGCGGCGCAGCGCTCCCAGCGGGAGCCTCTCCCCCGTCATCCGGTCCACCTCGATCGCACCGAGCACCCCGGAGAAGGTCGCGAACCCGCTGAGGATCCAGGTCCCCACGCTCATCGGGGAAGTCACCTTGACGGTGCGCATCATGTTGAGGAATCGCTCGGGACGGCCGAGGTCCTCGATCAGAGCGACGGTTCCCGCCCCGACCGCGCCGAGGGCGAGGAGGCGTGAATTGCGGCGCAGCAGCGGGCGACCGGTGCACTGCGCGCCCACGGCGAGCAGCCCGGAGCCACCGGCGACCCCGCCGAGGAACAGGTAGATCGCGATCGGCTCCTTCCACGGCGGAGCTTTGACGACCGGACGGCCGTAGTACGAATCGAACTCACCTGCGCGCTCGAACTCGACGTCCTCGACGACGGCGCCCTCGCGGGACCCGTCCCCCATCCCCACCTCGGTGAGGTCACGGCGGCGCCGTCTCCTGCCCCGGCGGCGCGTGCGCGGCAGCTCGGGTGGACGGTCGGCGTCGAACTCGGTGATGCTCATCGACGTCCTCCCAGGAAGGAGAGCGCGGCCACGGCGATCATCCCCGCGGCGGCGACACCGACCCGGGCATAGGTGGCAGGCAGGGACTTCGTGGGGACCTGCGGGTCCGGCGGCAGCCCGTAGACCTCCGGCTCGTCCAGCAGCAGGAACACCGAGCCGGTGCCGCCCACGCCGTCCTTGGGGTTCGCGCCGTACAGCCGGGCCTCGGTCATGCCCCGCTCATGGAGGTCGGTGACACGCTGCCGTGCCTCCGCGGTCAGGTCAGGATGGTCGCCGAACTTGATCGACTGGGTGGGGCAGGTCGCGGAGCAGGCGGGCTGCTCCCCGTCGACCATCTTGTCGTAGCACAGGGTGCACTTGCTGGCGGTGCCCATGCGGTCCACCGTGTCCCCGCGGTGCGCGAAGGGGGAGATGGTGCCGTCGTCGCGGCGTTCGATGACGCCGAAGGGGCAGGCGCTCACACAGGTGCCGCAGCCGTTGCAGACGTCCTCCTGGACGACCACCGACCCGAATTCGGAGCGGAAGATCGCGCCGGTCGGGCAGACGTCCAGGCAGCCGGCGTTGGTGCAGTGCTTGCACACGTCGGAGGACATCAGCCAGCGGAACTCGGGGGTGTCCGGCGGGGTGCGGTCAGTGCTCGACAGGTCCCCGGCCGGGGTCGCGCCGCGGCGACCCGAGGACTTCGGACCGATCCCGGGCATGCCGAGGCTGACGAGCTTGCGGCCCGACTCCTTCGCCTCCTCGATCCGCTCCTGGCCCTGCTCGATGAAGGCGACATGACGCCAGGTGTTGGCGCCGAGCTCACCGGTGTTGTCGTAGCTCGAGCCGAGGATCTCCAGGTTGCCGTCGATCGGGTTGCGATTCCACTCCTTGCACGCCACCTCGCAGGCCTTGCAGCCGATGCAGATCGAGGTGTCGGTGAAGAAGCCCTTGCGCTCGTGGTCATGACCCCAGCCCGTGCTGGCGGCAGGTCCCTCTGGTCCGGCGAGCAGGCTCATCGGTTCTTCATCTCCTTCATCGAGCGTTCTCCGCTGGGGACCGCACTGGCCTCCTCCGGTCCGCGCACCGCGTGAGGGACGGAGGTATCGGCCGGTCCGGCCCCCGGGGCGCCCTCGGCCCCGTCGACCTCCGGATGCTCCGACGGGATCAATCCGGCCCGTCGGCGATAGGCCTCGACCAGTTCACCACGCTCCGGGCCCCGCGGGCGGCGCCCCGGGATCAGGGTGCACGAGTTGTTCTTGCTGTTCTGGATCTGGGTGTTGGCGTCGAGGTTCATCCCGATGAGGTCATTCGCACCGTCGCCGGAGATGATCGCCTCGGTGCCCTGGCCCCAGTGGAACGGGAGCCCGATCTGGTGGACCGTCCGGTCCCCCACCTGCAGGGGCGTCATCCGTTCGGTGATCAGCACCTTCGCCTCGATCGCGCTGCGCGCCGAGATGATGGTCGCCCAGCCGTAGGGCTCCAGCCCGACCTCCGCGGCGAGCTCCGGGGAGACCTCGCAGTACATCTCCGGCTGCAGCTCCGAGAGATAGGGCAGGAAGCGGCTCATGCCACCGGCGGTGTGGTGCTCGGTGATCCGGTAGGTGGTGAACACATAGGGGTACACCTCGCCGCCCGGGCCCATCGCCCCGGGAGAGCTGAGATTGTCCTCGTCCCGGAAAGTGACCCGGGTGGGATTGGACTGCTGCAGGTACAGCGGGTTGCGGATGTTCGACTCCGGGGACTCGTAGTGCGTCGGCATCGGGCCGTCGACCATCCCTGTGGGGGCGAACAGCCAGCCGCGCCCGTCGCCCTGCATGATGAATGCATCGGTGCCGGAGAGCGCCGCGGCGCCGCCCTGGCGGGGATCGCCGGGATCGTCCGGACGCTTGGTCAAAGGGAAGTCGGGGACATCGTTGCCGGTCCACCGGCCAGCCTCCTCATCCCACCACACGAGCTTCTTCTTCTCGCTCCAGGGCCGTCCCTGGGGGTCGGCCGAGGCACGGTTGTAGAGGATCCGGCGGTTCGCCGGCCAGGCCCAGCCCCAGTCGGCGGCGGTCTCGTCCTGGTCCTGCCCGGGCGTGCGGCGGCGGGCCTGGTTGATGCCGTCGGCGTAGACGCCGGCGTAGATCCAGCACCCGCCGATCGTGGAGCCGTCGTCCTTCATCTCACCGAAGGCCTTGAGCGGCTGCCCGGCCTTCTCACCTTCGAGGTGGCGGCCGTTGATCTCGGCCAGCACCGACTCAGCGTCGGGCTCACCGTGCTCGTTGACCGGGTAATCCCAGGTCAGGTCCAGAATCGCGCGGTCTCGCGGATCGGTGGAGTCCTTGAGCTTCTCGCGGATCCGCACCCCGAGGTCGTACATGAACTCGAGGTCGCTCTTCGCGTCCCCTGGCGGCTCGACGGCCTGGTCGCGCCACTGCACCATCCGCTGAGTCTGCGTGAAGGAGCCGGCCTTCTCGGTGTGGTTCGCCGCCGGGAGGAAGAACATCTCGGTGGCGATCTGCTCCGGGGTGAGCTCCCCCGACTCGATCTCCGGGCCGTCACGCCACCAGGTGGCGGATTCGATCATGTAGAAGTCCCGCACCACCATCCACTGCAGGTGCGACATGCCCAGGCGCTGGAGCCGCCCGTTCGCGGAGCCGACGGCGGGGTTCTGACCGAACAGGAAATAGCCGTCGACACCGTCCTCGAGCATCCGCATCGTGGTCTGGTAGGTGCCGTGCGCGCCGGTCAGCTTGGGCAGGTGGTGGTAGCCCCAGTCGTTCTCGGCGGTCGCGTTCTCGCCCCACCATGCCTTGAGCAGGTTGATGGTGTAGATGTCGGCGTTCGCCCAGAATCCCTTCTGCTCCTTCTTGCCGATCGCGCGGGTGAACTCGGCGAAGTCGTCCTGGCCCACCTTCGGCATCGGCAGGTAGCCGGGGAGGATGTGATAGAGCGTCGGGATGTCCGTGGAGCCCTGGATCGTGGCGTGACCGCGCAGCGCCATGATCCCGCCGCCCGGGCGTCCCATGTTACCCATGAGCAGCTGCAGGATGCCGGAGGTGCGGATCATCTGCGCACCGCCCTGGTGCTGGGTCCAACCCAGCGCATAGGCGAACATCGTCGTCTTCTCACGTCCCGAGGCCTCGGCGATCGACGTCGCCAGGTACTCGAAGTCCTCCGGGTCGATGCCGCAGGTGTCCTGGACCATCTGCGGGGTGTAACGGGCGTAATGACGCTTCAGGATCTGGAGCACGCTGCGCGGATGCTGCAGGGTCTCGTCGCGCTCGGGCAGGCCCCGGGCGAGGCTCTCCTCATCGCCGGCGTACGCCCATGTGCTGTTGTCATAGGTGGAGGTCTCCGGGTCATAGCCGGAGAACAGTCCGTCGAGATCCTCGGGGTCGCCGTATTCCTCGGAGATGAGCGTCGAGGCGTTGGTGTAGGCCTGGACGTACTCCTTGAAGTACAGCTCGTTCTCGAGCACGTGCCGGATCACGCCGCCGAGCAGCACGATGTCGGTTCCGGAGCGGATCGGGATGTGTCGATCAGCGTTCGCGGAGGTGCGGGTGAAGCGAGGATCCACATGGATCACCCGCGCACCGCGCTTCTTCGCCTCGATCACCCACTGGAACGCGACCGGATGGGCCTCGGCCATGTTCGAGCCCTCGATGACGATGAGGTCCGCATTGGCGAAGTCCTGGACTGACTGCGTGGCACCGCCACGCCCGAACGAGGCTCCCAGACTGGGAACCGTGGCGGAGTGTCATATACGGGCCTGGTTCTCCATCTGGATGGCGCCCGCCGCGGTGAAGAACTTCTTGATCAGATAGTTCTCTTCGTTGTCGATGGTCGCGCCGCCGAGACTGGCGATGCCCATCGTGCGCTTCAGAGGACGACCGTGCTCGTCCTCATCCTCCCAGTGCTTGCGGCGGGAGGCGATGAAGCGATCGGCGATCATGTCCATCGCCGTCTCGAGCTCGAGATCCTCCCACTCGGTCGCGTACGGCCGGCGGTAGCGGACCTTCGTCTGGCGGAGATACGAGTTCGCGAGCTGCTCGCTGGCCGCGCCCTTGGGGCACAGGCGGCCGCGGGAGACCGGAGAGTCCGGATTGCCCTCGATCTGGATGACCTTGCCATCCTTGTGGAAGACGCGCTGGCCGCAGCCGACAGCGCAATACGGGCAGATGCTGTCCGTCACCCCGTCGGCGTCAGCGGTGCGAGGGGTGGTGCTGCGGGTCTTCGCCGAGGTGACCGCCGTGCCGCGACCTGTCGGATCAGCCCCGCGAAGCTGCCGGATCACCGGCCAGTCGAGGAACGTTGTGCGAGCCATGCCGACATCCTACCCACTTAGTTCGTTCCGCAGGAGCAGTCCTCCGACGGGACAAATGCCGAGTCCTCACCTTTTCACCTGGGAAGATGCACCGGAGCTCACGATGGGGTGGGGCTCACCGCTCTGGCTTCTCTGCAGGGGCCGCGGTCGAGGTCGCGTCCCGGATCCGCTCGTGGTGACGGATCACCTCGGTGACGATGAAGCGCAGAAAGGCCTCGGCGAAGGTGGGATCGAGCCCCGCCTCGTCAGCCAGTGCGCGCAGCCTCTCCACCTGTTTCCGCTCGCGGGAGGGATCGGCGGGCGGCAGCCCGTACTCCGCCTTGAGCACCCCCACGCGCTGCGTATGGGCGAAGCGCTCGGCGAGCAGATGGACGAGCGCCGCATCGATGTTGTCGATGCTCCGCCGTTCCTCGAGGAGCAGCTCGCGGGCACGGCTCTCGGCGTGGTCGTCGTCGGTGGGAATCGTCTTCGCACCGGTCATGCCGTGCGCTCCCGACGAGCCCGGGGGCTCTCCCGGTCTGCGTCCTTGCCGGTGAGCATCAGCGGGGCGCGACCTTCGGTGATGACACCTTCGGTGATCACGACCTTCACCACGTCATCGCGCGACGGGACCTCGAACATCACCGGTTGCAGGGACTCCTCGAGGATCGCGCGGAGTCCGCGTGCGCCGGTCTCCCGCTGGATCGCCCTGTCGGCGATGGCCTCCAGGGCGCTGCGCTCGAAGTCGAGCTCCACTCCGTCCAGGGCGAACATCTTCTGGAACTGCTTGACCAGTGCGTTGCGCGGCCCCGTCAAGATGGTGATGAGGGAATCGCGATCAAGGTTCGAGACGCTCGTGATCACCGGCAGACGGCCGATGAACTCGGGGATCAGACCGAACTTCAGCAGGTCCTCCGGCAGCAGCTTGGCGTAGATCTGCTCCTGCTCGAGGGGGGTGTGCAGCTCAGCACCGAAGCCGATTCCCCGCTTGCCGAGGCGCGAGCCGATGATGTCCTCGATGCCGGAGAAGGCACCCGCCACGATGAACAGCACGTTGGTGGTGTCGATCTGGATGAATTCCTGGTGCGGGTGCTTGCGCCCGCCCTGCGGCGGCACGGCGGCGACGGTGCCCTCGAGGATCTTCAGCAGAGCCTGCTGCACCCCCTCCCCGGACACGTCGCGAGTGATCGACGGGTTCTCCGACTTGCGGCCGATCTTGTCGACCTCGTCGATGTAGATGATGCCCCGTTCGGCCTTCTTGACGTCGTAATCGGCGGACTGCAGGAGCTTGAGCAGGATGTTCTCGACGTCCTCCCCGACATAACCTGCCTCCGTGAGCGCGGTCGCGTCCGCCATCGCGAAGGGGACGTCGAGCATGCGGGCGAGGGTCTGCGCGAGATACGTCTTGCCACAGCCGGTGGGCCCCACCAGCATCACGTTGGACTTCGCGACCTCGATGTCGTCCCGGTCGGCGTCTGCGTCCTCCGCGAGACTCACCGCAGCGCTCTTCGCGGGCGAGGCCGATTCTGCGGAGTCCTGCGCGCGCACGCGCTTGTAGTGGTTGTAGACGGCGACCGCGAGCACCCGCTTGGCGGGCTCCTGGCCGACGACGTACTCCTCGAGGAAGTCGAAGATCTCTCGGGGAGCAGGGAGGGGGGCCTCGTCCTGAGCGACCGGCTGGGCAGCCTGGATCTCCTCAGCGATGATCTCGTTGCACAGCTCGATGCACTCTTCGCAGATGTACACCCCGGGGCCGGAGATCAGGCGTTCGACCTGCTTCTGCGACTTTCCGCAGAAGGAGCATTTGAACACGTCGGACCCATCGCTCGTACGCGCCATGTCCGTGTCCTTTCATCGGGCCGTCAGCAGTGCTCTTGCAGAATCCTCGGGTCACGGCTCGGGCCCCGCGGACCCTCACCACGGTACCGCGCACGCACCCCTGGGTGCGGTAGGCGACGCGCCCCGGGATGCCGCGCGCCGAGCAACATCAGCAGTCCCGCCGGAGCACGGCGACCGCTCCGCGGGGAAGACATCAGCCCCTGCCGATGCTCGCGAGCAGACAGGGGCTGATGATCGTGCCGCCGGTTCCCGGGACCTGGTCTCAGCCGAGGCGCCGGAACCGGCTGGAGATCACTTCGGGAGCTGTGCGCGAGGCACCTTGCGGGACTCCAGCACCTGGTCGACCAGGCCGTAGTCGAGGGCTCCCGCGGCAGTGAGGATCTTGTCGCGCTCGATGTCGACGCTGATCTGCTCCTTGGTGCGGCCGGAGTGGAAGGCCAGGGTCTCCTCGAGCCATTCACGCATGCGCATGATCTCGTTCGCCTGGATCTCGAGGTCGGACGCCTGACCGCCGCCGCCCTCTCCACCCATCGCGGGCTGGTGGATCATGATGCGCGCGTTCGGGAGCGCCAGGCGCTTCCCCGGAGCGCCCGCAGCCAGCAGCACCGCGGCGGCAGAGGCCGCCTGGCCCAGGCACACCGTGGTGACCTCGGGCTTGATGTACTGCATCGTGTCGTAGATCGCGGTGAGCGCGGTGAACGCGCCGCCGGGGCTGTTGATGTACAGCGTGATGTCGCGATCCGGGTCCTGGGACTCCAGGACCAGCAGCTGAGCCATCACGTCATCCGCGGAGGCATCGTCGACCTGGACACCCAAGAAGATGATGCGGTCCTCGAAGAGCTTGGTGTACGGATCCTGGCGCTTCATGCCGTAGGCGGTGCGCTCCTCGTACTGCGGAAGCACGTAGCGGGAGGTCGGGAGCGGGGCCGCGGGGGCCATCCGGCCGGCCTGGGCGATCGGCAATGCGCCGATGGTGCGGGGATCGAAGGTCACGGGGTCTCCTTGTGTCAAGGGTGTCGGTGGGTGCCGGGGAGCGGTCAGTCGGCGGTGCCGCCGCCACCGGTGACGTCACGCGAACCCGTGACGATCTTGTCGATGAAGCCGTAGTCCAGTGCCTCGTGCGCGGTGAACCAGTGGTCGTGCTCGGAGTCCTCGGTGATCTGCTCGAGGCTCTTGCCGGTCTGCTCGGCGATCAGCCCTGCCAGCTCACGCTTCATGGACAGGATGAGATCAGCCTGGATCTTGATGGCGGTCGCGGTGCCGCCGAGCCCGCCCAGCGGCTGGTGCATGAGCACCCGGGTGTGCGGGGTCGCGAAACGCTTGCCCTTGGCGCCCGAGGAGAGCAGGAACTGCCCCATCGAGGCGGCCATGCCCATGCCCACCGTCACCACATCGGGCTGGATGTACTGCATGGTGTCGTAGATGGCCATGCCCGCGGTGATCGAGCCGCCGGGGCTGTTGATGTAGAGGTAGATGTCCTTGTCCGGGTCCTCGGCGGCGAGGAGGAGCATCTTGGCGCAGATCGCGTTGGCGTTCTCGTCACGCACCTCGGAGCCGAGCCAGACGATGCGCTCGCGCAGAAGGCGCTGGTAGACGTTGTCGTCCAGTCCCATGGGGGTGTCGCCGGCCGCATTGCGGGGCGGGGAGGTCTGAGTGCTCTGCGAGGTCACGCGGGTCACGGTGTCTCCTTGATAGCGGAAATCGTCGATGACACGACTCTAGGCGCTGAGCACCGCCATCGCGGGCCCTGTTCGCCGCAGGCGCACTGCGGGACCGGACGGCAGACCTTGTCGGCAGCGAGATCGCCGCGCCCGGCTTGGCGGAGCGTGCTCCGCTGTGTCCCACCCCTCGCGAGTTCGTCAAGTCGTGGCGAGATCGGCCCGTGGCCTCGGCGGAGCCGCAGTCCTCGGCACCGTCGTCCTCGGCAGCGCCTTCGTCGGCGGCGCCGCCCAGGCCGCCCCGGCGGCCCCCGCCGCCCCGGTCGCCAGCGCTCCTGCTGCTCCCGCGGTCAACGCCGCCCCCGCGGCCCCCACGGTCGCCGCTCCCACCGCTGTCCTGAACAGCACGCAGAAGCTCCGCTGGGGCTCGCGCAGCGGCGCCGTGCAGGACCTGCAGTCCGCGCTCAACGACCATGGTGCGAACCTGGCCGTCGACGGCGTGTTCGGCAAGCGCACGCACTCCGCAGTGAAGGACTACCAGTCCTCGCAGGGCCTCCAGGTCGATGGCGTCGTCGGCCAGCAGACCCGCAGCGCGCTCAACGGCGGCGGCGTCTCAACCGGTGGCGCCTCGGCTCCGGCCGCCTCGTCCTCGAGCTCCTCCTCCAGCTCCAGCTCGATCGTCAACGCCGCCCGTTCGGCCCTCGGCACCCCCTACAGCTGGGGCGGCGCCTCGCTCGGCGGCATGGACTGCTCCGGCCTGGTGAACTACGCCTACCAGGCCGCTGGCATCGACCTCCCGCGCACCTCGAGCCAGATCGCCAACGGCGGTCGCTGGATCTCGCAGTCGCAGGCCCAGCCCGGTGACATCGTCGCCTGGTCCGGTCATGTCGCGATCTACGCCGGCAACGGCCAGATTATCGACGCCTCCGGCTCCAAGCAGCGCGTCGTCGAGCGTTCCATCTGGGGCAACCCGATCGGCTTCGTGACCTACCGCTGATCCGCATCCACGGACGCTCGAGCGGCCCGGTTCCCTCTGGGGAGCCGGGCCGCTCGCATGCCCGCTCGGTCATCTCTGCTCGACTCAGCGCGGCCGGTAGATCCTGCCGAACGCCTCCTCCGCGCCGGGGATCGGTCCGACCAGCTCCCACTTCACCAGGCGCCCACCGGGCACCTCGAAGGCGCGGGTGCCGTCACCGAGCATGACCGGGGCCGAGAACACCTGCAGCTCGTCGACCAGGCCGTGCTCCAGTGCCTGACGGGCGATGTCCGCACTGATGATCTGCACGTCCCTGCCCGCTGCGAGCTGCTTCGCCCGGTGCACCGCCTCCACGATGTCCACGTCCCATGCAGTGACCGCTGGATCGTCGGCGAGCTCCTCGGGGCGGTGAGTCAGGATGATCTCGATGCCCTTCCATGCCCCGCCATAGGCCTCGGCGGTGAGCTCATCGCGCTGATCAGCCTGTTCACGTGCCGCGTCATAGCCACGGCGGCCGGAGAGGATGACACCGACGTCCGCCGCGAGCCGTGCGACCACCGACTCGTCCATCCTCGGGCAGGCCTCGAGCCACGCCATGTCATGCCCGGGTCCGGCGATGAACCCGTCCAAGGACGCGGTGAAGCCCCAGGTGACCCTGCTCATGCGGGGCGCGGTCGACGATCTCATCAGGAGCCTCCGGGGACGGCGACCATGGGCCGGTGCGGCCCGGGTCGTCGAGTCTTCCACCGACGACGCCGGGCCGCCACCCCCGAGGGGTGACGGCCCGGCGTCGTCTCACGCCCCGTGAGGGGGGCGGTGGATCACTCGGAGTCGGTCGCCTCGACGGCCTCATCCTTCTTCGCAGCAGCCTTCTTGGCCGGAGCCTTCTTCGCAGGCGCCTTCTTGGCCGGGGCCTTCTCGGCCGGCTCCGCCTCAGCGGCGTCGCCGTCGGCCGCCGCAGCGGCCTTCTTGGCCGGAGCCTTCTTGGCCGGAGCCTTCTTGGCGGGGACCTTCTCGGCCGGCTTCGCCTCGTCAGCGTCGGCGTCGGCGTCGTCTGCGGCAGCGGCGTTCTTCGCCGGAGCCTTCTTGGCCGGAGCCTTCTTCGCCGGAGCCTTCTTGGCGGGAGCCTTCTTGGCGGGCTCCTCCTCGGACTCCGCCACCTCGGCGTCGTCGCCCTCGGACTTCAGGCCCAGGTCTAGGACGTCGCCCGCGGTGTTCTTCACGGTGACGTCTGCGAGCACGACCTCGAGCGCCTTGGAGCGCTGGACCTCGGAGAAGATCTGCTCGAGCTGACCCGACTGGGCGAGCATCTGCAGCAGCTGGTTCGGCTCGACGCCGTACTGCCCCGACAGCTGGGTCATGTAGTTCATGAGGTCGCTCTGATCGACGTTCACCTCGCGGGTGCCGTTGATCTCGTCGAGCAGGAACTGGGCGCGGACTGCCTTCTCGGTGTCCTCGCGGATCTCCTCGCCGTGCGGGTCACCGGCTTCCTTGCCCTCGTTCTCCAGGTGGGAGAGGATCTCGTCCTCCACCAGCTGCTCGGGGACCGGGATCTCGAGCTCCTCGAGGAGCTTCTCGAGCAGTGCGTTGCGGGCCAGGCCCACACGGTTGCCCTCGGCGTCGGCGGCGGCCTGCGTGCGCAGGTCCTCCTTGAGCTCGTCGATGGTGTCGAACTCGGACGCCATCTCGGCGAACTCGTCGTCGGCCTCAGGCAGCTCGCGCACCTTGACGGACTGCGCGGTGACCTTCACCAGGGCCTCCTCGCCGGCGCGGTCGCCACCGGCCAGCTTGGAGGTGAAGGTGGTGGTCTCCTCGGCGGAGAGGCCGATGAGCGCCTCGTCGAGGCCCTCGAGCATGTTGCCCTCACCGATCTGGTACGACACGCCCTCGACGGACTCGATCTCCTCGTCCTCGATGGTCGCGACCATGTCGAGGGAGACGAAGTCGCCGTCCTCGGCGGGACGGTCCACGCCCACGAGGGTGCCGAAGCGCTCGCGCAGCTCGTTCAGGCGCACCTCGACGGCGTCCTCGTCGACGGTCGGCTCCTCGATCTCGACCTCGTAGGTCGAGAAGTCGGGCAGCTCGATCTCGGGACGCACGTCCTGCTCGACGGTGAAGAGCAGGTTGCCGTCCTCGGAGCCGTCCAGGCCGGGCACCTCGGTGATCTCCACCTCGGGGCGACCGACGGGCTTGATCTCCGCCTCAGCAGCAGCCTGCTGGTAGAAGTCGGGCAGGGCGTCGTTGACAGCTTCCTGCATGATCGCGGGGCGACCGAAGCGCTGCTCGACGAGCTTGGAGGGGACCTTGCCCTTGCGGAAGCCGGGGATCTGCACCTGATCGGCGATCTTCTTGGTGGCGGTCTCGACGGCGGGCTTGAGCTCGTCGAAGGGCACCTCGACGGTGAGCTTCACCCGGGTGGGGCTGAGCTTCTCGGACTCGGTCTTCACTGGTCAGGTCTCCCTGTAGATGGACAGTAGGTGGACGTTTCAGATCGCGCCCCTGGGCCCGCACGCGGGCATCCCGGCGCGGAGTCGGGGTGACAGGATTTGAACCTGCGACTTCCCGCTCCCAAAGCGGGTGCTCTACCAAGCTGAGCTACACCCCGGGGGGCAACCTTGGAGATATTACCCGTTCCCGCTGCCTGGTGCCCCGATCGGGACAGGGGGCTGTGAGCAGATGCATGTCGCCTCCGCCACTGCGGATGTGCCCTCGCGCCGCTGATCTGGTTCAATGGAGCCGCAGCGCGGGCGTAGCTCAATGGTAGAGCCTCAGTCTTCCAAACTGATTACGCGGGTTCGATTCCCGTCGCCCGCTCCATGTCGACGCCGCGACCTCCCCGGAGGTCGCGGCGTCGTCGTCGTTCTCGAGCCCCGTACGCCCGCCGACCCCGCACGCTCTCTGGGCCGGTGCCGCGCCCCGAATCCCTTCACGCAGGGTCCGCAGCAGCAGCGGGAGCAGCGGGAGTCCGATCAGGTTCCGCCGCACTGTCCGGATCCCGCTGGCGCCGCAGGCCGTCGAGGGGTTCACTGGAGGCATGCAGAACCTCACCGACGATCAGCGCTACGCGGCGATCACTACGCGCGACGCGCGATTCGACGGCGTGTTCTTCACCTGTGTGCGCTCCACCGGGATCTTCTGCCGCCCCTCGTGCCCCTCGCGCACACCCCGCAGGGACCGCGTGGAGTTCACCCCCAGCGCCGCCGCAGCGGTGGAGCGGGGCTACCGGGCGTGCAAGCGCTGCGGGCCGCTCGCCCCTCCAGGTCCGGACTCTGGCGATCCTGCGGGTGAGCTCGCGCATCGGGCGCTCTCCCTGATCCACGCCGGCGCCCTGGACGCCGGACCGGACGGGAGCACGACCGTGGGCGAGCTCGCCGACCGGCTGCACGTCACCGAGCGCACCCTGCATCGTGCGCTGGTGGCCCGCACCGGCTCCGGGGCGGTCGCGCACGCCCGCATGGCCCGGGCCCGCCGAGCCCATGAGCTGCTGCGCTCGACCTCCTGGCCGATGGGCGATATCGCGGCAGCGGCCGGTTTCGGCAGCGAACGCCAGCTGCATGAGACGGTCCGTCGGATCTTCGGCCGGGCCCCGTCGGTGATCCGCGAGCTCGCCGCGCCTCGGCGCGGGGCCGGCGGGGTGAACAGCGCCGGTGGCGCCGGCGGGGTGGACGAGGCTGCCGGCGGAGCCAGCGCCGCCGTCGTTCGCGCCGACCTCGCCGTGCGCCGGCCTTTCCACGGAGCCGGACTCGCGAGCTGGTTCGCGGCCCGCGCGATCCGCGGAGTCGAGCACGTCGAGGATCTCCTCTGGACCCGGGCCGTGGCCCTCCCCCACGGTCCCGCGGTGCTGCAGGTCGACCTCGGGGTGGCGGACGGGCCGCTGCCGCTGACCGCACGTCTCACCGACCTGCGCGACTTCGCCGCCGCCGTCGCCCTGGCCCGTCGGATGCTGGACCTGGATGCGGACCCCCTCGGCATCGACGCCGGCCTGCGGGCGGCGATGCCGGCGCTGGCCCCTCTCCTCGATGCGCGACCCGGGGTGCGGATCCCGGGCACCCCGAGCCTCGCCGAGGCGCTGCTGTGGGCGATCGTCGGGCAGCAGATCACCACCGCCCGCGCTCGCGCACTGATCGAGTCCGCCACCGATCTCGCCGGTTCCGAGCTGCCCGCACCGCTGCGCACCGCGCACGTCCACCGGCTCTCCGTGTCACCGGCCGAGGCGGGCGCCCGCGCCGAGGAGTGGTTCCGGGGACCCGGCGCCCGCCGCCGCACCCTGGCGGCCGCGCTCGCTGACCCGCCGAACCCTCATCTCCCCCTGCCCGAGCTGCGTGAGCACCTGTTGGCCGTGCCCGGGATCGGTCCCTGGACCGCCGACTACGCCCTGCTGCGCGGAGCCCGCGCGATCGATATGGCGCCCCCGCGGGATGTGGCGCTGCTGGCCGTGGCCCGCGCGCTCGAGCTCGCCGACGACTTCCCCGGACTGGACCGGGCACTCGACGCCGCCTCCCCCTGGCGCAGCTATGCGGTGATGCACCTGTGGCATCACCGCGAGGATCTCCCCGCAGACCTCCGAACCCTTCGGAAGGACCGCTCATGACCACCGCTCTCCATCATCCCGACCGAGCCCATCGCCTCCTCGGGACCCGACTCGGCACCTACCTGCTGGCGGCAGACGCCGCCGGACTCGTCGGCGTCTGGCGCCAGGACCAGAAGCACTTCCCCGCGACGAACCGGCTCGGCGGCACTGCCGAGGGTCCTCATGCCGTGCTCGACGAGGCAGGGGTCCAGCTGCTGGCCTACCTCGCCGGGGACCGGGACGGCTTCGAGCTGCCGCTGGCTCCCGAGGGCACCCCCTTCCAGCGCGCTGTCTGGCACCATCTGGCCTCGATCCCGCGCGGCACCACCACCACCTATGGACAGATCGCCCGCGCCCTGGACCGGCCCCGCGCAGCGCAGGCCGTCGGCGCCGCCGTCGGCTCCAATCCGCTGTCGATCGTGGTGCCCTGCCATCGGGTGGTGGGCCGCACCGGGGCACTGACGGGATATGCCGGCGGGATCGAGACGAAGCAGGCACTGCTCCTGCTCGAGGGCGCACTGCTCGCGTGACACCATGGGACGATGACGCCGTCCGTTCCGCAGGTCCCCATGCTGCAGCCCTTCCGGTTCCCCGTCGCCGCGCGTTACGCGGGCATGGAGTCCTCGCCGTTGAAGGACATCTTCGCCCTCGCCGCTCGCCAGGACATCGTCTCCTTCGCCGGAGGGATCCCGGACCCGGCGCTCTTCGCGCTCGAGGATGTCACCGCCTGCTACGACTGGGTGCTCTCCCACCAGGGGCACCGGGCGCTGCAGTACGGGGTGAGCGAGGGAGAGGTCGAGCTGCGCGAGCAGGCTGCCCGGCGTCTCTCCCGGGATCTGCCGACCGCTGCCTCCCAGATCCGGGTCACCTCCGGCTCCCAGGAAGGGCTGTTCGTCATCGCCCAGGCCCTGCTCGAGCCCGGTGACGTGGTGCTGGTCGAGTCCCCCACCTATCTCGCGGCGGTGCAGGCGTTCGCCGTCCATGGCGCGCGCATGATCGGGGTCGACACCGATGAGGACGGCGTGATCCCGGAGGCGCTCGAGGAGGCGATCACCACCCATCATCCGCGGATGGTCTATCTGATCCCATCCTTCCAGAATCCCACCGGGCGCACCATGCCGGTGGCACGCCGGCAGGCGGTGGCCGACGTGCTGCAGCGCTCGGACGTGCCGCTGATCGAGGATGATCCCTACGGAGCGCTGAGCTTCACCGGCAGCACCTGGGCCCCGATCGCCTCCCTGCCCGGGATGAGCGCGCGCACGATCCTGCTGAACTCCATGAGCAAGCTGATGAGTCCCGGAGTGCGGATCGGCTGGATGCGCGCGGAGGGCCCGATCCTGGACACCCTCGCGGTCGCGAAGGCGGCGATCTCCATGCAGTCCTCGGTGGTGGACCAGCTGATGGTGGCGCGATACCTCGACACCGCCGATCTCGATGCCCATGTCGCGACGGTCAGCGGCGTCTACCGGGAACGCCGGGACGCGATGACCGCAGCGATCACCCCGGTGCTCCCCGACGGTGCGCACCTGACCCGGCCCGAGGGCGGGATGTTCCTGTGGGCCGCGCTCGGTGAGGGGTACGACGCGCAGCGCATGCTCGCGGAGGCGGTCGCGGCGGGTGTCGCCTATCTGCCGGGCTGGTCCTTCTTCGCCGACCATGCCGACCGCTCCACGATGCGGCTGAGCTTCGTCACCCACTCCCCCGCGGTGATCCAGGAGGCCATCGGCCACCTCGGCGAGGTCATCGCGAATCACCGCCGCGACTGACCGGGGTCGATCCCCTCGACCCGGCCGCCCGGGCCGAGCGCGGCTGCCGGCCCGCCCAGCGGATCAGCGCGTTCTGGGCAGTACGGAAGCTCCAGGGAGCGATCACCAGTTCCTCCTCGCCGCGATCGCTCAGCGTCTCAGCGCGCGCAGCCGGAACCGGGCCATCAGCGCCATCGAGGCGGTGAGGACCGCCGCTCCGCCCAGCAGCCAGGGCAGTCCGAGCCTCCCGAGGCCGGCGAGCACCGCTCCGGAGACCATGGCAAGCAGGATCGCATCAGCCTGCCAGGCCAGCATCGGGATGACCGCCATGTCGCCCTGCGGGGTGGGCATCGGGGTGCTCAGGCTCAGCGGCATCGGCCCCTTGGCGGCGTCCCGTCCCCGACCGGCGATCATGACCGGTGCCAGCGCAGCGGGCAGCAGCACAGCCTCCAGCATCCCGGGCCCGCCACCGATCGTCAGGTGCACGGCG
Source organism: uncultured Brachybacterium sp. (assembly GCF_947500705.1). Lineage (GTDB taxonomy): Bacteria > Actinomycetota > Actinomycetes > Actinomycetales > Dermabacteraceae > Brachybacterium. The sequence continues at coordinate 247,406 of NZ_CANMSY010000002.1, forward strand.
CCGCCCCCGAGCACCGCGAGCGCGCTCAGCAGCAGGGCCGGCGCGACGGAATGCAGGAGCACCTGGAGGGCGGCCGACTGCCCGAAGAGCGTGGGTGCCCCGAGCGTATGGACTCCGTGCCGGATCCCGTCGGCCAGGGTGCCGGCAGCGCCCCAGAGCGCCGTGGCCCCCAGCAGCACCGCGCCCCAGGCGAGCGGGCCGGTGAGCAGGGTGGAGCCGGCGAGCGCCGCGGCCGCAAGCAATGCCACGACTGCTCCGACGGCGAGGCGCTCGGGGCTGCGCAGCCAGGCCACCGCATCGCGCTGGGCGTACAGCAGCAGCAGGGGGCGGGATCCGATCGCGGGCAGGCGCCGTCCGGCCGACGGCGGGGTGCGGAACGACCCTGCGGCACCCGCGAGGTCCCCGGTGGTGGCGATCGTGGTCGCCGACGCCCAGCGCTCCGAGTGCTCTCGCAGCACGCTCCCCCGCAGCCTGTCCAGCTGGGTGAAGCCTGCCGCGGTCGTGACGATGCCGATGCCCAGGAGGAGCAGCGCCCAGAGCATCGGCCGGGCCGCCCCGACCGGATAGACCCCACCGAGTCCCGGCGCGGACGGCAGCACCGTGCAGAGGGCGGCCGCGGCCAGCAGACCTCCCGCCAGCAGTCGACGGCCCCCCGCCCCGAACAGCTCACCGGCCAGCCAGGCGGCTCCCAGCAGCAGGCCGGTGCCGGCTCCGGCGACCACGAACCAGGCGGCGTCCTCGCCCGTGGCGGCACCGTCGCTCACCAGTGTGACCGCGATCAGGACGGTCACCGTGACCGCGCTGAGACCGGGGACCAGCAGCGCCCGAGCCAGTGGCCTCCAGAGGACGTCCCGTCGGCGAATCCCGCTCGCGGCGAGGGTGGCGGTGAAGAACGGTGCCAGCAGCGCAGGGCCGCGCAGGGCACCGAGCATCACCATCGCGCCTGCCGCCGCGAGCGAGACGGAGGTGGCGACCTGCGGGGCGAGGGGGTGCAGCAGCGCCGGGAGCACGTCGGGCCGGGCCAGGAACGTGCCCGACATCCGCAGGGCGGGTGCGGCGAACACCAGCACGCTCAGCACCACCACGTAGAGCAGGTACAGCAGATCGGCGCGGGTGCGGGCCTGACCGCGCAGCGCCCAGACCTCTCGGACGGCGCGGAGGTCCCCGGTCACGGGGCATCCTCCAGAGGGAGGCGGTGATCGGCGAGCGCCTCGAGCAGCCGGGGGTGATGCGTGGCCAGCACCACGGCGGCTCCCGCGTCGGCGCGGGCGCGGATCGCGCTGATCACGAGCTCCAGTCGGTGCGCGTCCAGGCGCTGCTCGGGCTCATCCAGCAGCAGCACCCGGGCCGGCCGGGCGAAGGTCAGAGCCAGGGACACCAGCTGCACCTGCCCGCTGGAGAGCTCATGGGGGTATCGGCGGCCGAGCGGCGTGATCTCGAGCTCCTCGAGCAGCGCCTGGGCCTGCTCGGCGCCGGCTGCCGCTGGCGTCCCCCAGGTGGCGGCGATGAACTGGAGATGCTCGGCGACGGTGAGGTCGCGGGCCGTCTGCGGTGGGCCGATCAGTGCGCCCAGAGCGGTGCGAAAACGACGGTCCCGGTCGTCCGGGGAGCGCCCGGCGATCCGCACGGTGCCTGCGGTGGGCTCGAGCAGTCCGGCGAGCACGCGCAGCAGCGTGGTCTTGCCGGAGCCATTGGCGCCGGTGAGCGCGAGGATCTCCCCGGGCTGCACGCTCCCGGTGGCCGCGAGCAGGAGCACGTTGCCGTCGAGCACCACCCCGACGTCCTCGAAGTGGACGAGCTCGCGCTCGACGGCAGATGCTGCGGAGCCGGTGACCATGCCCCCATCGAACCGCATCGCAGCCCGCTCGAACCTCCGACTTCCGTCTCGAGCGTGGCGTCGCCATGCCCCGACGGCGATGTGATGTAGGTGGAGACGTCACGCTCTGGATATTCTGTCAGATCCGTGAGAGAATGAACTGCTCCGTCGTAGGTGCCGTCACCCTGTTCTTGCAGGTCGAGCGGCACTCGAGCCGCTTCGTCGCTCTCGCGTTCCCGGCCCCGTCCGGGACCGTGTGCTGCCGGAGCTGGCCGCCTCGACCCCACCAGGGCCGCGGTACCGCCGGTGCGCAGGTCCACAGAGGAGGAACCCCTTGTCCGTTGCCGAAGCGTCTGACGTCACCGCCGCACCGAATTCCGGAGAAGTGCTCACACACCCCGTCCATGGACCGGTGCGCGTCGTCTCCATCTCCACCCGCACTGTCCGCGGCACCGACCGGGAGTATGTCGACCTGGTGGTCATCGGTGACGAGATGCGCATCTCCGTACCGTCCGGCGGCAAGGACGTCATCGGACTGCGCCCGCTCCTGGTGGAGAAGGAGATCGTCACGATGATCAAGCAGCTCGGCGAGCCCATCGAGCCGCCGGAGAAGAAGGCCTCCTGGGCGCATCGCATCAAGTCCCTCCAGATGCAGCTCCAGACCGGCCGTCTCACCGACCGCATCGAGGTCATCCGCAACATCGTCCGCGACTCGGGCGGAGTCCCCTCGAGCCTCGCGGAGCGCAATCTGCTCAAGCAGGCCATCGATCCGCTGGCCTCCGAGATCGCGATCGCCCGCTCGATCCCTCGCGAGGATGCCCAGGTGCTGCTGCACAGCACAGCCGAGAACGCCCTGGTGCCCGCCGCCGCCTGAGCACGGCGCTCAGGCCCCGGCGCCATCGGCGCCGCCGCTGCCCCGCCTCACCTCTTCCGGGTTCCCCCGGAGGGTGTGACGCGGGGCAGTATTCGTGTCAGCCAGAATCCCCCCGCGACGCAGAGAGCCCCGGTCGCCGCGCCGGCGATCGCCACCGGGGCGACCAGCGTGACACCGGTGACGATCAGCGGCGCGGCCAGCCGCCCAGCCCCCAGCATCGTGTTCCACCAGGCGAGGTAGGTCGCGCGGTCGTACACCGGCGAGACATCGATGCCGAGAGTCATCACGAGCCCCGAGCCCAGGCCGTTGCCCAGTCCGATCAGCAGGCTGGGTACCAGGAGCGCCACCAGGGCGGGCCCCGGCCCCTGCCCCTGCAGGGCGATGCCGAGCACCGCCAGCAGCAGAAAGCCGGCACCCATCAGCAACGCGCAGGGGACGGCGACCGCCGCCCGCCCGAAACGATCCATGAGGCTGCCGGCGGGAAGCACCAGCAGGATCTCGAGCGCCGCGCTGACTCCGAAGACGATCGAGATCCACACCGGGTCCAGCCCGAGCGAGTCGCCGAGCAGCGGCACGATCACCGGCCGGTTCACGCGCGCCATCATGATCGGGGAGATGCCGAGGCCGACGGCGATCATGCGGCGCAGCACAGCACGGTCCAGCCGGTTGCGCGCCTGGCTGCGCGGCCGGCGGTCGCTGCGGCGGTCGGGCGAGGGAGCCGGGCCCGCCTCCCCCGGCGGGAGGAAGAGGGCGATCATCACGGTGCCGGCCGCGGCCGTGACCGCGAAAAGCAGGAACACCCAGGCCATCGACCCCACCGCCATCACCACCGCACCGAGCAGCGGGCCGATCACCTCCCCCAGGCGGATCACCCCGCCGAACAGGGTCATGCCGCGGGCACGCATCGAAGGCGGCAACGCGCTGCCGAGATAGAACTGGCGCCCGAACTGCCAGACCTGGGTGCTCACCGCCATCACCAGCAGGACCCCGATCAGGAGCAGCCGATGCGTGAGGTCGCCTCCCCCGCCCAGTGCGGGGCTCAGCATCAGATACGCGGCCAGGTTCGCGACCACCAGCACGACCCCGGTGAGCACCAGGGCGCGCCGGGCTCCGATCCGCGAGATCAGCCGACCCGCGGGGATGGGGCCGAGGAAGGAGGCGAGCCCGAAGATCATCGACAGGGCTGCGGCCTGGGGGATGCTGAACCCGAGATCACGGGCGAGCAGCGGCACCACCGGCATCAGCGCCGCCAGGCCCATGAACTCCAGCAGGCTCGGCGCGTAGACCGACGGGGTGAGCGAGCGGATCACCTGCGCCGGGGTGCGCGGGTCCCGAGGGCGGGAGCTCGGCGCGGGTGTGGTCACCGGCAGAGTCTGTCACCCGATAGTGAGCCTGGGCAAAGAGATCCGAGGCGCGGACGGCTCTAGGAATCCATGGAGGAGCCTGCGGTCGCTGCCTCGCCGCGACGTGCGATGCCCTCGTCGACCCCGGCCGCGATGGCCTCTGCCGCCCAGCGCACCGACCAGGCCCGGAGATATGCAGCGGCCTGGGGACCTCGCTGCCAGTCCCGGGTGGGTGCGGGCACTGCGCCCAGACAGCTGGAGCGCCAGCCGTCGGTCTCGGCGGCGAGGGCGAGCAGTGCGAGCTCCCAGCCGATCGCGATGGCGCCGGGGCCCGTGCGCTCGAACTCGTCGACGTCGACCAGTGCGGTGTGGCGCACCCGCAGCAGCGTGGTGCCGTCGTCCTCCGGATCGAGCCTGATCAGCAATGGGTCCTCACCGCCGGCCAGCGCCCAGGACAGGGTGAGCCGGTGAGGTTCCTCGACCTCGATGATCCGCCCATGCACTCCGCCCGGCGCCTCGAACCGCCCGCCCTCGTGCAGCTCGCCGGTGACCGGGCCGAACCACCGTGCGAGCTCACCGGGCCGGGTGAGCAGCGGCCAGAGCTGAGCGGGGGCGAGGTCGAGATTCGTGGTCAGGGTGAGCACGGCACGAACCAGAGGGTGACCCTCATGGCTGGTCCGCTCGTCGACCACGAGCTCGCGGCGCACTGCGCCGACCACGGACAGCGACTCCGTGACAGTCATCTTCTCCTCGACAGGGTTTCAGCCGCTCCGCACCGGCGCCGGGGCGCGGGGGCGGACCCTCGCAGAGTAGCCCACGCCCCGGCTCCGATGCCACGGTGGCGCCGATCATGGCAGCCACGCCTGTCCGGCGGGGAGCGCGCCTCACATCACGGCTGGTCCGCACCCGGCCCTCCCCCGGCGCCGCAGACTCCGCCGTAGCATGGCCGATGTGACTGCAGCGCATACCTTCCGACCGGCCGATTACACGGCGCACCTCTTCGACCTCGACGGGGTCATCACTCCGACGGCCGAGGTGCACATGCGCGCCTGGGCAGACATGTTCAGCCGCTTCCTCACCTCCCGAGGGATCGAGGAGGCGTACACAGACGCCGACTACTTCGCGCATGTCGACGGTCGCCCCCGCTATGACGGTGTGCGCACCTTCCTCCGCTCGCGCGGGATCGATCTCGACGAGGGAACCGACGAGGATCCCGGCATCCAGGATCCCGGTGCTGAGACCGTGCGCGGCCTCGGCAACCGCAAGAACGACCTGGTGCTCTCGCTGCTGCGGGCCGACGGTGTGGCGCCCTATCCCGGGACCGTCACCTATCTCGACTCGCTGCCGGCCACCGCACGGCTGGCGATCGTCTCCTCCTCCCGCAACGCGGAGGAGGTGCTGCGCGGGGCGGGCCTGCTGGACCGCTTCGAGCACATCGTCGACGGCAACGTCGCCACCCGCGAAGGACTGCCTGGGAAGCCGGCTCCCGACACCTTCCTCCACGCCACCCAGCTGCTCGGGATCGACCCCCGGGACTCGGTCGTCTACGAGGACGCCGTCTCCGGCGTGCAGGCAGGCTCCTCGGGCGACTTCGGCGCGGTGATCGGCGTCGATCGCGGCGCCGGTTCCGCCGAGCTCGCCGCGGCCGGTGCCACCTTCGTCGTCGCCGACCTGGAGGAGCTCGCATGACCCGCCTTCGCTCGGTGCCCGCCGACCCCGTCGACCGCACCCATCTGCCACTCGACGAATGGCGCCTGGTCGAGTCCAGGCCCCCTCAGGACCTGGGCCTGGCCGAGACCCTCTTCGCGACCGCGAACGGATACCTGGGCATGCGCGGCACCCCGGAGGAGGGACGGGACGCGCAGAGCCACGGCACCTTCCTCAACGGCTTCCACGAGACCTGGCAGATCAACCATGCCGAGTCCGCCTTCGGTTTCGCCCGCACCGGTCAGACCATGATCTCGGTCCCCGACTCCTCGGTGCTCAAGCTCTACGTCGACGATGAACCGCTGCTGCTGTCGATCGCCGACCTCGAGGAGTACGAGCGCTCGCTCGATTTCCGCGACGGGGTGCTGCGCCGCGAGCTGATCTGGCGCACCCCGGCCGGGAAGCGGGTGCGGATCAGCAGCACCAGGATGGTCTCCTTCGCGCAGCGGCATCTGGCGCTGATGACGCTGACCGTGGAGATGCTCGAGGGCTCAGCCCCGATCGCGATCTCCTCGCAGATCATCAACCGCGAGGACTTCCGCGACGACTTCGGCAAGGGCCTCGCAGGCGACCCCATCACCGACAAGGCCGATCCGCGGCGCACCACCGACTTCACCCACCGGGTGCTCGAGCCGCTCCAGGACTGGCACAGCGAGCGCCGGATGCTGATGGGATACCGGGTGGCCAACTCGGGGATGACGATGGCCGTCGGCGCGGACCACCAGGTGGAGTCCGAGGCGGAGGTGACGGAGATCGTGGACACCGCCGCGGACCTCGGTCGCCAGGTCGTGCGCGCTCATCTGGAGGAGGGGCAGTCGCTGACCGTCCGCAAGGCGGTCGCCTACCACTCCTCGCGCTCCGTGCCCCACCGTGAGCTGTTCGACCGCTGCCGGCGCACCCTGGACCGGGTCCGGGCGAATGGCTTCGACGCGCAGTACATCGAGCAGCGGGAGTACCTCGACGACTTCTGGACCAGCTCCGATGTGCAGCTGCCCGGACAACCCGCCGAGCAGCAGGCCACCCGCTGGTGCCTGTACCAGCTCGCCCAGGCCGCTGCCCGCTCCGACCAGTGGGGCATCCCCGCCAAGGGCGTCACCGGCTCGGGATATGAGGGGCACTACTTCTGGGACAGCGAGATCTATGTGGTCCCGTTCCTGACCTTCACCCAGCCTCGGTGGGCGCGCAACGCCCTGCGCTTCCGCACCAACCTGCTGCCCAAGGCCCGCGAACGGGCCCGGGAGCTGAACCAGCGCGGTGCGCTGTACCCCTGGCGCACCATCAACGGCGACGAGGCGTCGGCCTACTACGCCGCCGGCACCGCGCAGTACCACATCAATGCCGACGTCGCGTATGCCTTCGCCCAGTACGTCGACGTGACCGGTGACCTCGACTTCCAGCATCGCGACGGGGTCCAGGTGCTGGTGGAGACCGCGCGGATGTGGGCCGATCTCGGATTCTGGCGGATGACCGCCGACGGCTCTGCGAGCTTCCACATCAATGGCGTGACCGGACCCGACGAGTACACCACCGTGGTGAACAACAACATGTTCACCAACGTGATGGCCCGCTTCAACCTGCGGCGGGCGGCACGGGCGGTGCGAGAGCTGCGCGCCGCGGATGCCGGCGCCTACGAGTCCATGCGCGTCGAGCTCGATCTGGACGAGCTGGAGCTCGAGCAGTGGGAGGCCTGCGCCGAGGGCATGTATGTGGTCAAGGACGAGGCGCTCGGGATCCATCTGCAGGAGGACCGCTTCCTCGAACGGGAGATCTGGGATCTCTCGAGCACTCCGGACGAGGTCTTCCCCCTGCTGCTGAACTACCACCCTCTGGTGATCTACCGCTTCCAGGTGCTCAAGCAGGCGGACGTGGTGCTCGCCCTGTTCCTGCGCGGCAGCGAGTTCACCGCCGAGGAGAAGCGCGCGGACTTCGAGTACTACGACCCGATCACCACCGGCGACTCCTCGCTGTCAGCCGTGGTGCAGTCGATCATGGCCGCAGAGGTGGGCCATCAGAAGGCGGCGCTGGACTACTTCCGCGCAGGCCTCTTCGTGGACCTCGCGAACCTTCACCACAACACTGCCGATGGGGTGCACATCGCCTCCGCGGGCGGAGTCTGGAACGCGCTCGTGCACGGATTCGGCGGAATGCGGCACGACGACGGCCAGGTGTCCTTCGATCCGCGGCTGCCCACCGACTGGCCGGAGCTGTCCTACCCGCTCACCGTGCGGGGCTCCCGTTTCCGGGTCCGTCTGGTGCGCGAGGAGATCTCCTTCACCCTCGAGAGCGGCGCTGAGGTCGAGGTCACGGTGCGCGGCGAGCAGGTCACGATCGTTGCGGGAGGCGTCACGGTGCCGCTCGCAGATCAGGGGCCGCTGCTCGACGATTCCGTTCTGGTCAGGCCTGTCGGCCTGGGTGATGAGCGCGCGGACGGCTCGATCATGACCTCTCACGTTCCGGGCGACCCCGAGGACCCCTGGGAGTATCCGGTCGTCAGTGACCCTGACGACATCATCGACGAGAGCTGATCGCGAGGTGGCCTCCCCGGCCGCGGCACACCTGGTGGAATAGGCTCGACCAGCGCCCCTGACGGGCGCACCGCCCCCGAGCCCGGAGCCGCACGGTGACCTCTTCGAGACCGCGACGCACGAAGCCGGTGGTCGAGCTATCCCGACCCCGGCTGAGTGTTCTGCACGTCCTGAACCGGGTGCGGATGCGGATGCTCGACATCCAGGTCTGGGATGTCGCGGGCACGATGACGTTCTATCTGGTGCTCGCGCTCTTCCCGGGGGCAGTCGCGGTGGTCTCGATGATGTCGCTGATCGGGATCCAGGCCGAGACGCTCACCACGCTCTCCGGGATGATCACCGAGATCTTCCCGACCCTGGATCCCCGGCCCTTCCTGAGCGCCATCCAGGCGGTCTCCTCCACCAGCGGTGGCCTGCTGGGTCTACTGCTGGGTACGGCAGGCTCGCTGCTGTCCGCCTCGAACGGGGTCGCCGCCTTCCATCGCGCGCTGCACCGGGTGTACGACACCCGTGAGGGTCGGCCCTTCCTCCGGTTCCGCACCATCGTGTTCGGCGAGACCGTGCTGATCGTGTCGGTGGTGCTGCTGGCCATCGGCATGATCATCGTGGGCGGCGAGGCCTCGCAGCGCATCGGCGAGTTCGTCGGCATCCCCCGCATCGCCTTCGCGGCCTGGAACTTCGTGAAATGGCCGATCCTCCTGGTCATCCTGATCATCGGGGTGTCCATGGCCTACTACCTGTTCCCCAACGTGCGCCTGCCCCGCTACCGGCTCATGACGCTCGGTTCGACCGTGAGCGTGCTGGTGCTGTTCGGGACCGCGCTGGTCGCGGGTCAGCTCATGGTCTACGCGACCCGCTTCGCGGAGATCCTCACCGCCCTGAACGGTCTGATCGCGATCCTGCTGCTGATGTGGATCGCGAACATCGTGGTGATCTCCGGAGCGGCGCTCGATGCCGAGTTCCTGCGCGCCCGGCAGATCGCCAGTGGCCTGGATGCTTGGCATCACATCGTGCTGGACCCCCATGCCACGCACACCCTCGACTTCCTCGCCGCCGATGCGGTGCAGGCGGAGGAGCTCGGCCGCATGGTCGCCGAGGCGGCCCGCGGCGGGGAACCGCTGCGCCGCGAGCGGGGGCCGTGGATCGTCGACGCCCGCAATCCGCTCGCGGTCAACCCTCCCGCTCGCCACCGCATCACCAGCACCCCTACGCCGCCCGAACAGGGCGCTGTCCCGCCCGAGCAGGGCGGACCCACCGATCCCCCGCACACAGGAGCACCCTCCGCATGACCGTCCGCCCGATCACCATCGTCGGCCACCGCGCCCTCTCACAGCGCACCCGTCGGGTCCGCGAGGTCACCACCGAGCTCCGTACCCTGGTCGCGGACATGTTCGAGACCAACGATGCGGCCGACGGCGCCGGGCTCGCCGCGCCGCAGGTCGGCTCTCGCTGGCGGCTGTTCGTGTACTCCTGCCCGGATGCGGGCGGGACCCTGCAGCGCGGAGTGATCATCAATCCCGTGCTGGAGCGCTTCGGCGGGATCGAGCTCGACGAGGAGACCCTTGAGGGCTGCCTCTCCGTCCCCGGAGAGGGGTTCCCCACCGCCCGCCACCGCGGGGCTCGCGTGACCGGCACCGATCTGGAGGGCACCGAGGTCGTGGTGGAGGACGAAGGCGGAGTCCTCGCCCGTGCACTCCAGCACGAGGTCGACCATCTCGAGGGATCGCTGTACCTGGACCGTCTCTCCGCCCTCCGCAGACGTGAGGCCCTGGACGCGGTGCGGGACCGGGGCTGGCGCGCCCACGGGATCCTCACCTGGGACCCCCTCCAGCTCGAGGCCGCCGACGTCTGAGCGACGTGCTGTGAGGAACGAACGGCAGGAGCCCAGACGACAGAGCACAGTCTGAGCGACGTGCTGTGAGGAACGAACGGCAGGAGCCCAGACGACAGAGCACAGTCTGAGCGTCTGTGAGGAACGAACGGCAGGGCCGTCACGGCGGTCACACCGGCCCTCCGCGCGGTGTCGCCACCCAGCTCTGCTCGCTATCCTGACGTCATGGAACGCCCGTGCCTCTCCCGTCGTCACGCCCTGCTGCTCCCAGCCACCGCAGCCGGTCTCGGAGGGCTCGCTGCCTGCGGCCCCGCGGACGAGGGGTTCGGCACTGCCGCGCCGGTGCGTGCGGAGGACGGCGCGATCCCGCTCGACGAGGTGCCCGAGAACGCCAGCACCCTGGTGAACTTCGGCGGCAAGGAGCCGTTCGTGCTGCTGGTCCGGGGCGCGGGCGAGGACCTCGCTGGCTACTCCGGCTACTGCACCCACAACGGCTGTGCCCTGCGCCAGGAGGAGACCGAGCTCGACTGCCCCTGCCACGGCTCCCGTTTCGATGCCACGAACGGCGAGGTGCTGGTGGGTCCCGCCACCCGTCACCTCCCCGAGGTCTCCGTGGTGATCGAGAACGGTCAGATCCGGCGTGAGCAGTGATCCGTCGATGACCCCGGACCCATACCGGACGGGCACTCTCCCCGCGTCGCCGGACCTCGACCAGGAAACGGTCCCCGAGCCGGAGGACAGCGTCGAGCGGGAGGAGAAGTCGCATCGTGACGTCGTCTCCTTCGTCCGGCGCGGGGAGCGGCTGTCCCAGGGTCGGCAGAACGCCTGGGATCGCCTCTCCCCCTTCTATGTGATCGACCCGCCGCGCGGGCATCGCGACACCCTGCCCGCCGAGGGCATCCGTCTGGATCCCGCCGAGGTCTTCGGGCGGAAGGCGGAGCTCGTGGTGGAGGTGGGCAGCGGGACCGGCGACAACATCGTCGCCGCCGCGCTCGCGCATCCCGAACGTGATCACCTCGGCGCCGAGGTGTACCTCCCAGGCCTCGCCCAGACCCTGAGCCGGGTGGAACGCTCGGGGAGCCCCCGGAACCTGAGGATGCTGCCCCTGGATGCGCAGCGGGCGCTGCCCGCGATGCTGGCCGAGGGATCGATCGACGAGCTGTGGGTGTATTTCGCGGACCCCTGGCCCAAGCAGCGTCACCACAAGCGTCGGCTGATCAACCCTCCGTTCCTGGACGCGGTGCTGCCGCTGCTGGCCGATGGTGCGACGTTCCGTCTGGCCACCGACTGGGCGCAGTACGCCCACCACATGCGTATGCAGCTGGACCCGCGTCCCGAGCTCGCCCTGCTGCACCCCGAGGGCACCCGTCCCGAGGGACGGGCCTCGGACCCGATCCCGACGAGCATCCCGGCCACGGGATGGGCACCTCGTTTCGAGGGTCGTGTGAAGACCGGCTTCGAGAGCAAGGGCAGGGCCGCGGGACGCCTAATATGGGATCTCGCGTATACCCGGGTGCCTCGGCACCCGGGTTAGGACGGCGCCTCGGACATCGGGGCGTCGTCGGCAGCGTGTCCGCCTCGGCGGCACCGTCTGAGAGGGACACCGAATGAACGACCCCGCCGACGTCGATCTTCCCGCTGACTGGGATGATGACGAGAACCCGCGCACCGATCGGCGCCGGAGCCGTCGTGCCGCGCTGATCGCTCTCGGGCTGGTCGCCGTGCTCGTGCTCGGCGTGGGTCTGGTGATCGGGAACTACCTCGACGGGCTCAAGGACTCCTACGAGAAGCGCACCGTGGTGCAGATCACCCGCGGAGCCTCGGACGGTGACCGTCCAGAAGCGGTCGAGGGCACCGGTCGCAACTTCCTGCTGCTGGGCTCGGACAAGCGATCCCCCGACGATGCCGCTTCCGAAGGCGTGAGCGGGCAGCGTTCGGACGTGATGATGCTGGTGCACATCACCGACGACAACGAGAGCGTGTACGTCACCTCCTTCCCTCGCGACCTCTATGTGGACATCCCCGGCTACGGCAAGGACCGCATCAACGCGGCGCTCGCCTTCGGTGGCGTGGGCCTGGCGGTGACCACGGTCGAGAACTACACCGGGGTCCCGATCGACCATGTCGCGCTCATCGACTTCGACGGCATCGAGGGCCTCGTCGACACCCTCGGCGGGGTCGACGTGAAGATCCCCCAGACCTTCGAGGCGCAGGGCCATCAGTTCACCGAGGGCACCCAGACCCTCAACGGCGAGGAGGCCCTGGCGTTCGTCCGTGAGCGCAAGCAGTTCGCCGAGGGCGACTTCCAGCGGAACCGAAATCAGCAGGCCGTCCTCAAGGGCATCGCCGACAAGCTCATCAGCGCGGACACGCTCAGCGATCCCGGCAAGCTCGCCGACACCATCGAGAGCATCTCCCCGTATCTCACGACCGATGACGGCCTGAGCGCCGGCGCGATGGTCGAGCTGGGCCTGTCCCTGCGGTCGGTCCGCAGCGGAGACCTGTACTTCCTCTCCGTCCCCCACGCGGGGCCGATCACCACCAGCGGCGGCGCGAGCGTCGTCGGCACGGATGACGAGGCGATGGAGGTGCTGCGCGAGGCTCTGCGCACGGACGACATGGGAACCTACTACGCTCAGCACGCAGGGACCTACTGATCCACCGGGAGCAGCACGTCCCGCACCGCAGACCACTCGACGCCTGGAGGAAACCGTGGCCAATCCGATCGTGAGCATCGCCGTCCCTGTGGCAGGCATCGTTGCGGCTGTCGTCGGCAACAAGGCCGCCGCCGCCGGCTGGGGCGCCGTCTTCGGCGAGGAAGCCCCCACCACCAAGACGCAGAAGGCCGCGAAGAAGGACGTCGCGAGGCGTCGCAAGCAGGCGAAGAAGGATGGTCTCTCGAAGGCTGAGATCGCGGCGATCAAGGATCCCGAGGACGACCAGCCGCTCTGGAAGATCCTGCTCTGGGCGACCGTCTCCGGGGTCATCCTGCAGGGGCTGCGCGTGGCTGCCAAGCGCGGTGCCAAGAGCGGCGCGGAACGCCTGACCTCGCGTCGCCCCCGTCCCAACCGCGGCTGAACCCGGCCGCGAGCTCGGCACGACCTGCCGGCACGCCCCCTGTCCGTCAGGCCCGCCGCGCCGAGATGGCGAAGGGCGCCCCGCAGAACTCTGCGGGGCGCCCTTCGCCATCGTGCGTGCGGCTCAGAACTCCGGGACGTCGACACCTGCGCTGAGGTTGTCGAGCGCGTCGCCGGTCACCAGGAAGCCGATGCGGCGCACCAGGGAGACCGCGTGGTCGCCGATCCGCTCGTAGAAGCGGATCAGCAGCGTGAGGTCGATGACCTCGGCGTTGGTGTAGGTCTCCTCCCCGCTGCTGGCGATCTGGCGGGAGATCTCGAGCATCAGGGCATCGAGCTGGTCGTCCTGCTTCTCGACCTGCGCCCCCAGTGCCAGATCGCGGCTCTGGATGACCTCGCTCGCCCCCCGGAGAGCTGTCAGCCCGAGCTCGGACATCTTCGCGATCTGCTCGCGATGCTGCGCGGGAACCGCCGGCTCAGGGTGCGTGCGGCGCGCGACCAGTGCGACGTGCGCGGCCAGATCACCCATCCGCTCGAGCGAGGAGCTCATGCGCAGGGACGCGACCAGCAGTCGCAGATCGGTGGCCACCGGAGACTGCCGGGCGAGCAGCTCGACCGCCTTCGCATCCAGCTCCAGCTGGCGGGCATCGATATGGGGGTCGGCGGTCACGACCCGCTCCGCAAGGGCGAGATCACCCTCGAGCAGGGCGGTGGTCGCGTCCTCGAGGGCCGTCCCGACCAGCTCGGCCATGTCGACCAGGTCATCGACGATATGCCGCAGGTCGCTCTGGTACGCCTCGCGCATGGTTACTACTCCTCTGTCTGAAGGGACCTTCGCCACCGAGTATCGCAACCTCGGGTGAACGGACTGCGGCGGCCGATGAACGCGAAGCGTAGTCCCCGTGAACTCCTGGCCTCATTGTCCATCATGCTGGCTGGGCAGTCCGGGAGAGACCAGCCGGGGGCCTAGGCTGTACGGGTGCCCCTGTCTGCGCTCCTCGTGCTCGCCGGCGCGATCGGTCTGGTGATCGGCGTCGCCGCGATGCTCGCGCTCGCCTCGCCGCAGCGGCGCCGCACCGAGCCGACGGCCGCCACGGGCCAGAACGTCCCCGAGGCCACGGAGGAGGTCCTCGCGATCCTCTCCTCCGCCTATGTCGTCCTCGACTCCAGCGGCGACGTGCTGCGCGCGTCTCCGCTGGCCTACTCCTATGGCATCGTGCGCGCCTCCGAAGGGGACTACCCCCGGCTGGCGAGCGCCGAGCTGATGGCGCTCGCGGCCGACGTGGGCCGCAACGGCGGGTTCCGCGATGAGCGACTCAGCCTGCGCCGCACGGCGCAGGGTGATTCCGATGCCGTGATCGACGTGCGCATCGGGGCCCTCGGGGAGCATGGGGCGCTGCTGCTGGCCGACGACCTCACCCGCGCGGTGCGGGTCGAGGAGACCCGTCGCGACTTCGTGGCCAATGTGTCCCACGAGCTGAAGACCCCCGTCGGCGCCATCACCCTGCTGGCGGAGACGATGGAGGACGCCGCCGAGGATCCGGACGCCGTGCGCCGCTTCGCCGAACGGATGCAGACGGAGTCTCGACGGCTGTCGCACCTGGTCAAAGAGATCATCGAGCTCTCGCGGGTGCAGGGCGGCTCCGCTCTGCCCGATGCCGAACCGGTCGAGATCGACGAGGTGATCGACGAGGCGGTGGCGCTGAACCGGAACTTCGGCCTGGGCTCGAAGATCCAGGTCAGCGTCGGCGGAACACCCGGGCTGACCGTCTTCGGATCCCCCGCCATGCTCACCACGGCGCTGTCCAATCTGATCTCCAACGCGATCACCTACTCCGATCCGCACACCCGGGTCGGGGTGTCCGTGCGCCGCGATCATGGCATGGTCGAGATCTCCGTCAAGGACCAGGGCATCGGCATCTCCAAGGAGAACCTCGAGCGGGTCTTCGAACGGTTCTTCCGCGTCGACCGGGCCCGATCCCGGTCCACCGGAGGCTCCGGTCTGGGCCTCGCGATCGTCAAGCACATCGCGAGCGACCACGGCGGCGAGGTCACCGCCTGGTCGCTGCCGGGGCAGGGATCGACGTTCACGCTCCGACTGCCGGAGATGGGCCGGACCGAGACCATCACGGTCGACGCCCGCACGGCAGATGACCCCCATAGCACCGCACACGCCTCGATGACTCACCATGGGTCGGGAAAGGGAGAATGACATGACGCGAATCCTGATCGTGGAGGACGAGGAGTCCTTCTCGGACCCCCTCTCGTACTCGCTGCGGAAGGAGGGCTACGAGGTCGCCGTCGCCGACACCGGCACCGACGGACTTCGTATCTTCACCGCGCACGGTGCCGACCTCGTGCTGCTGGACCTGATGCTGCCCGGCATGAGCGGCACCGAGGTGTGCCGGGAGATCCGCCGCACCTCGACGGTGCCGGTCATCATGCTCACCGCCAAGGACGACGAGTTCGACAAGGTCCTCGGCCTCGAGCTGGGCGCCGACGACTACGTGACCAAGCCCTACTCCTCCCGTGAGCTGCTGGCCCGGATCAAGGCGGTGCTCCGCCGAGGCCAGGACTCCGCCGAGTCGGAGGAGGACACCACCCTCAGCGCCGGCGTCATCATGATGGACGTCGAGCGTCATGTGGTCGAGGTGCGCGGCACCGAGGTCGCGCTGCCGCTCAAGGAGTTCGAGCTGTTGGAGATGCTGCTGCGCAACGTCGACCGCGTGCTCACCCGCGGGCAGCTCATCGACCGGGTGTGGGGTGCCAACTATGTCGGCGACACCAAGACCCTCGATGTGCACGTCAAGCGGCTGCGTGCCAAGATCGAGGACGACCCCAGGAACCCCGTGCACCTGGTGACCGTGCGAGGGCTGGGATACAAGTTCGAATCGGGGAGCTGAGCCACCCCGGACGGCAGGACGCGAGACGCCCCGCAGCCACGGCTGCGGGGCGTTTCGCCTCCCAGAGGGTGGGAGCGATCGGGCCGGGGCTCAGCCCTCGGCCGCCGGCTGCTCGAAGTCGTAGTAGCCCAGGCTGTCGTCGAGCGTGGGCAGGGAGATCGTGGTCGTCTGGTCGCCAGCAGTCACATCGAGGCTGAGGATCGTGCCGGTCACGACGTTCACCGCACCGACCGGGACGAGCTGCTGGCCCTCGCTGGGACCGAGCTCGACGACACCGTGCGCGGGGACCTGCACCTGGGCGGAGAAGATGGCACTGCCCTCGGCGCTGCCCTCGACCTCGACCGTGATCTCCTCATCGGAGTAGTTCACGACCGTCGAGGAGAACACCGGGGTGCCGTCCTCTCCGATGACCAGCACGGCGTTGCGCACGCCGGCGAAGAGGGCGCCGTCCTGCTCGAGGTTGGCGTTGGTGCCGTCAGCGGCCTGATAGAAGTCGTGGGTCTGCACCGGGCTGAAGTACGTGCAGCCGGTGGCCGCGAGCGCCAGGCCCATGGCGGCGGCGGAGAGCACGAGACGGCGGGGACGGCGCACGGAGGACTCCTCTTCGGTGCCGGAGCGCGGCACAGACGTTCTGGGGACAGCTCTGACAGGTTACCTCACCGCAGGCCCCGCGCGGTCCGCTGCGACGCGGTGCGACCGCGTCGATGCGAGACATTCCGGGGGAGCGCTCCGGCAGGTCAGCGGGCAGGTCGGTGGGCATTTTAGCATGACCCCCCGGTGCTAGACTGATCGGCGGAAAGGGGACCCACCACATGAATTTTGCAGTCGGCGAGACCGTCGTCTACCCGCACCACGGTGCCGCGCTCATCGAAGAGGTCAAGACCCGCACCATCAAGGGGGAGGATCGCACCTACCTCAAGCTGAAGGTCGCCCAGGGAGATCTGACCATCGAGGTCCCCGCCGATAACGTCGATCTCGTGGGGGTGCGCGACGTGGTGGACAAGGAGGGACTCGAGGAGGTCTTCGAGGTGCTGCGTCAGCCCTACACGGAGGAGCCCACCAACTGGTCGCGTCGCTACAAGGCGAACGTCGAGAAGCTGGCCTCCGGGGACGTCAAGAAGGTGTCCGAGGTCGTCCGCGATCTGTGGCGCCGCGATCAGGACCGCGGGCTCTCCGCCGGCGAGAAGCGGATGCTGTCCAAGGCCCGTCAGATCCTGGTCTCCGAGCTCGCGCTCGCAGAGAAGACCGACGAGGCCAGCGCCGAGTCGATCCTCGACGAGGTCCTCGCCTCCTGAGCCCCCTGCCCCACGTGCCGCCCCTCCCGAGCGCCGCCGCAGTGCGGCCCGTCGTCCTCGCCCTGGCTCCCCCCGCACCAGGTCTCACCCGCGGTGCGGCGACCCCATGCCTCGAGCTGCTCGGTGGTTCACGGCTGATCAACCGGCTGCTCGGCACCCTCCACGGACTCGGGCTCCCGATGCCCTTGGTGGTCTCCACCGACGATTCCGCGCCGCAGCTGCGTGCCGCGCTCGATCCTCGCATTCCCGTGGTCTCGGTCACCGGCGGTCGCCGCAGCGCACTGCGCACGGTGCTCGAGCGCACCGACGAGGACCTGCTGCTGCTCCATGACGCGGAGCGCGCGCTCACTCCGCCCGCCGTGGTCACCGAGGTGCTCTCCGCTCTCGAGGACGGCATCGACGCCGTGGTGCCCGTGATCGCGCTGACCGATTCGGTCAAGGAGGTCCGGCCCGAGGGCCTGCGGAACATCGATCGCACCACCCTGGCCGGGCTGCAGAGCCCCCGGCTGCTGCGGCGCGAGCTGCTGGAGCAGGTGCTGGAACCGGCAGCCTCGGCAGGAACCCTCGAGGCGGGGCCCGAGCACGATCGCTTCGACGAGATCCTCGAGGCGATCGAGAGCGGGGCCCAGGTGCGCACCGTGCAGGGCTCCCACTCCGGTTTCGCGGTCCGGGACCGACTGACCCTGTGGCAGGCGCAGATCTCCCTGGGCCTGGCCCGGGACACCTCTCACCGGCACGGCATCTCTCGACGCGGCTGAGAGGCGGCGCGGCAGCTCAGCGGCCGCGGCGGCTGCGCCAGACGGTCCGGAACTCCGCGGCCATCCGACCCGGCTTGGACAGCGTGCGCACCGGCAGGCTCGTGGCGAGCTCCCCCGGGTCCCGGCGCAGGCGTCGCATGAGTCGCCGCGGCTTGCTGGAGATGCGCTGGCGGAGATCCGGCAGATAGTCGTCCGACACATCCAGCCTGGTCACGGCTCCGCAGCCGGTGCACTGGATCTGGGACACGAACCTGCCGGCGTAGACGACCACGTGCTCCGCCTCCTGATCGCAGGCAGTGCAGCGGAGGTAGCTCTCCTCGACGTTCATCGACTCCTCCTCACCCTGTCCTCAAACCTAGCGCGCTGACGACGTCCTGGGCCAGCAGCAGGTCCTGGGCGTAGGTGATCTTGAAGTTCGTCTCCTCGCCGCGCACCCAGGTCACCGGGATGTCGGTGTACTCCTCGGCGCAGGAGGCGGTGTCGGTGCCGACGAAGCCGTCCCGGGCGGCGGCCTCGTAGGCGTTCAGGATCGTGGCGGCGTGGAATCCCTGCGGGGTCTGCACCCTCACCAGGGATTCCTTTCGCAGATCGGTGCCGGCCGCCAAGGTCTGTCCCGGTCCCGCGGAGGCGATGTCCAGGGCGGGGATGCCGGGGACCGCCCCGCCGCTCTCCCGTGCCGCGTGGAGCACCGCCGAGACCAGGCCGTGGGAGACCAGCGGGCGAGCGGCATCGTGGATCAGCACCGTGTCCACCGCCCCGGAGTCGATGCGATCCGCGAGATGACGCAGTGCGAGCAGCTCGGATTCCTGGCGGGTCTCCCCGCCGGTGATGATCTCCAGCGGATGCTCCGTCTCGCGGGAATCCACGAAACGGGCGTGCTCGAGATCATCCGGCCGCACCACGAACACCAGGATCCCGATTCCTTCGACGGCCGCGAGCGTGTTCAGTCCCCAACCTGCGATGCTGCGCCCCGCCAAAGGCAGGAACGCCTTGTTGATACCGGCACCCACGCGAGTGCCCGACCCTCCGGCGAGCACCACTCCGGCCGCCCGCCCGAGCGGACGGGGAGTGCGCAGGCGTCGGGGATGGGTCACGCTGGCATCGTAGACGGCCGCGGACCTCCCGTGGATCACCCAGCGAGGACGTGACAGAATCGACCCTCGCCGGTGCCCGCCGGTCCCCCACCCGACAGCCCTTTCATGTCGTCGGGCCACTGGTCATCACGACCCACAGCTCAGGAGTTCGAATGCTCACCATCGCCATCGTGTGCGGCGCCGGAATCGCCACCTCCGCACTGATCGCGGAGCAGGTGCGTGAGCATCTCACCGCCGGCGGCCGACAGATCCAGGTCGTCCAGGCCACCGTCATGGACCTGCTCTCCCCCGACTTCCGCGCAGACCTCGTGGTCAGCACGGTCGACCTGCCGGATGCCCTCGGCATCCCCCGGGTCTCCGGGATGCCCTTGCTGCTGGGGACCAACCCCCGGGTGACCTACGACGACATCGACCGCCTGCTCGAGCGGATCGCTCCCCGCAGCCCCGGCGAGGAGGACGGCACCCGATGACTCCGCGGACCGCTCCCCTGCCACGAGTCGGGACCGGGGTGGATGTCCATGCCTTCGCACCGGCAGGGTCCGGGCGTGAGCTGTGGGTCGCGGGCCTGCGCTGGGACGGGGAGAGAGGCCTGGCCGGTCACTCCGATGCGGACGTCGCCTGCCATGCGGCCTGCGATGCCTTGTTCTCGGCCGCCGGGATCGGTGACCTGGGAACGCACTTCGGGGTGGACCGGCCTGATTGGGAAGGCGCCTCCGGTGTCCGTCTGCTGGGAGAGGCGGCGCGCCTGGTGCGCGCGGCCGGCTTCACGATCGGCAACATCTCCGTGCAGGTCATCGGCAACAGCCCGCGCCTCTCGGGGCGCCGCGACGAGGCCTGCAGGGTGATGAGCGAGGCGGCCGGGGCGCCGGTGTCCGTCTCCGGCAGCACCTCGGACGGTCTCGGGCTCACCGGACGTGGAGAGGGCGTGGCAGCGATGGCGACGGCGCTCGTCGTCTCCGTGGAGAATGGGCGATCATGAGCGAGAAGACTGCACTGCCCGTGAGCGCGGAGGACGTGGAGGCCGCCGCTGAGCGGCTTGCCCCGGTGCTGCGCCGCACCCCGCTCGAGCACAGCTGGCGTCTGAGCGAGCTGGCCGGGGCCACGGTCTGGCTCAAACGCGAGGACCTGCAGTCCGTGCGCTCCTACAAGCTGCGCGGCGCGCATCTCTTCCTCGACTCCCTGGACCAGGCGTCACGGGAGGCCGGGGTGGTCGCAGCGAGCGCGGGCAACCATGCCCAGGGCGTGGCGCAGGCCTGCCGCGCCCTCGGCATCCTCGGCCGCATCTATGTACCGGGCTCCACACCGCGACAGAAGCGCGAGCGGATCATCGCGCTCGGCGGTGACATGGTCGAGCTGGTTCTGATCGGGGACACCTTCGACGATGCCGCAGAAGCCGCCGCGGACGATGCCGAGCGCACCGGCGCGACGCAGGTCCCCCCGTTCGATCATCCGGTGATCATGGCCGGCCAAGGGACTGTCGCTCTCGAGGCCGCGGAGCAGCTGCGCACCGAGCACGGCCGCGAGCTGGGAACGATGGTGCTGCCCGTGGGCGGGGGCGGCTTGCTGGGCGGCTGCGGAGCCTGGCTGCGGGAGCGCAGTCCCTCGACGCGGATCGTCGGGGTGGAGCCCGCCGGTGCCGTCTCGATGGCGGCCGCGATGCGCGCAGGACGACCTGTGACGCTGCACGAGATGGACCGCTTCGTGGACGGTGCAGCGGTGCGCCGCGTGGGTGCCGCTCCGCTCCGCATGGCGCAGGCGATCACCCCGGAGCTGCTCTCGGTCGACGAGGGCGCGGTCTGCACCGAGATGCTCCAGCTCTACCAGGTCGAGGGCATCATCTCCGAACCAGCAGGTGCGCTCGCCGCGACCGCAGTGGCCACCGGTGCGATCGAGCACCTGGGCCGCGCCGCGCACGGCGCCATGGACCCGCAGGAGGAGACCGGAGACGTGATCGTGATCGTCTCCGGAGGCAACAACGACGTCTCGCGGTACAACGAGGTGGTCGAGCGCTCCCTCGTGCACGAGGGGCTCAAGCACTACTTCCTGGTGACTTTCCCCCAGGAGCCGGGCGCGCTGCGCCGTTTCCTGGATCGGGTGCTCGGGCCGAACGACGACATCGTGCTGTTCGACTACATCAAGCGCAACAACCGCGAGTCGGGGCCGGCTCTGGTGGGTGTGGAGATCGGGAGCCGCACGGATCTCGAGCCGCTGATGGCACGCATGGCAGCCTCGAACATGGAGATCGAGCGGGTCGATCCCGAGGACCCGATCTACCGCTATCTCACCTGAGCGACGCGGTGCGGCCTCTCCCCGAGGACTCCCCGCCGGGCCACCGCCCGCGCCCGCGGCGCGGATCAGACCTCGGGGTAGGCCTCGACATCCGGGGCGATCATCGCCGAGCGGGCCTCGACGGCGGAGCGCACGATGTCGTCCAGGCCGTGCTCGGACTTCCAGCCGAGGGTCTGGGCGATGCGGTCGCCGGAGCAGATCAGCCGTGCCGGGTCCCCGGCGCGCGGAGCTCCGATCTCGGGAGTGATCTCGATGCCCTTGGCCCGGGCGATCGCGTCGATCACCTCGAGCACGCTCGATCCCTCGCCGGTGCCGACGTTGAAGGTCCGGTGGGGACGCTCCTCGCCGCGCAGGTAGTCCAGGGCGGCGATATGCGCGTGGGCGAGGTCGAGCACATGCACATAGTCGCGGATGCAGGTGCCATCAGGGGTGTCATAGCTGTCGCCGAACACGATCGGTGCCTTCCCCTGCTCGAGCCGGTCCAGCACGATCGGCACCAGGTTCATCACCGCGGTGTCGGCCAGCTCGGGCCAGCCCGCACCAGCCACGTTGAAGTACCGCAGAGCGACGGTGCGCATGTCGTGGGCGTGCTCGGCATCGGCGAGCATCCACTCCCCCACGTACTTGGTCGCGCCGTAGGGGTTGATGGGCTGCGGGGCGAGATCCTCGGTGACGAGGTCCACGTCCGGCATGCCGTACACCGCGGCGGAGGAGGAGAACACCACGTCGCGCACGTCGGCGCTCGCGCAGGCGGAGAGCACATTGGCGAGGCCACCGATGTTGTCATGCCAGTACATCTCGGGATTGGCGACGGATTCGCCCACCTGCTTGTGCGCGGCGAAGTGGATCACGGAGTCCGCGCCGCTGGCCCGCATCTGGAAGGCGAGCTTCTCGCGCGCGTCCGGGAGGGTCACGTCGAGCTCGATGAGCTCGGCGCCCTCGGTGCGCTGTCGCAGACCGGTGGAGAGGTTGTCGACCACGACCACCTTCTGCCCCTGTTCGAGCAGGAGTCGCACCACGTGCGATCCGATATATCCGGCGCCACCGATCACAAGAGTCGTCATGGGTGGATCCTACCGGGCTGGGATCAGGTGACGCTCACGGGCACGACACGCCGACGAGTCGTCGCCGAGAACACGGTTGTCCCCCTCTGGGGAGGGATTTCGGTGCTCTCGGCGGGCGATTCGCGGAGGTGGACGGTCGCGGGTCGCGGTGCGAGCCCCTGGCGGTCAGCTCCAGGAGCTCGAGAGCGGGCGGCCCTCGTTGAACCCTGCGGCACCCTGCAGCCCGATCACTGCCCGCTCGCGGAACTCCTCGGTGCTGGCCGCTCCCGCATAGGTGTAGGAGGAGCGCACCCCGGCGGTGATCTCGTCGAGCAGATCCTCGACGCCGCCCTTTCCTTCGGTGAGGTACATGCGCGAGGTGGAGATGCCCTCCTCGAACAGACCCTTGCGAGCACGCGCGAAGGCATCCTCATGGGCGGTGCGGTGGGACACCGCGCGCTTGGAGGCCATGCCGAAGGACTCCTTGTAGCGGCGCCCGGCCTCATCGGTGCGCATCTGGCCGGGCGACTCATAGGTGCCCGCGAACCAGGAGCCGATCATCACGTTGGACGCTCCTGCGGCGAGCGCGAGCGCGACATCGCGCGGGCGACGCACTCCGCCGTCGGCCCAGACGCGTCCGCCCAGCCGGCGAGCCTCTGCGGCG
This sequence comes from uncultured Brachybacterium sp., assembly GCF_947500705.1. Taxonomy (GTDB): domain Bacteria; phylum Actinomycetota; class Actinomycetes; order Actinomycetales; family Dermabacteraceae; genus Brachybacterium. Next base: position 270,625 of record NZ_CANMSY010000002.1, read on the forward strand.
CATTCCAGCACGGCGGAGAACTGGGGCCTGCCCACGCCCGTCATCATCCGGGTGGTGCACATGGCGCCCGGCCCGACTCCCACCTTGACGATGTCGGCGCCGGCCTCGATCAGCTCGCGGGTGCCCTCAGCGGTGACGATGTTGCCCGCGGCCAGGCGCACCGCGGTGCCCTCGCGGGGCCCGAGCGCCTCGCGGGCGAGACGGAGCGCGTCGATCATCTTGTCCTGGTGCCCGTGGGCGGTGTCCAGCACGATCACATCGACCCCGACGGCGACCAGCTCACGGACCCTGGCGGCGACATCGGCATTGACGCCGACGGCGACCGCGATCCGCAGCCTGCCCTCGGCATCGGCCGCCGGGTGGTAGATGGTCGAGCGCAGCACCCCGGTGGCGGTGAGCACCCCGCGCAGCACCCCGTCCTCATCCACCACGACTGCGGCGTCGTGGTGGGTCGCAGCGATCCTGCCGTGCAGCTGTGCAGGGCTCACCTCGAGGTCGCCCGGGTGCAGGATCGGCACGTCTTCGCTGAGCACCTCGCCGACCTCGGAGAACGAGTCACGCCCGGCGATCTCCTCCGCGGAGATGGTGCCGAGCGGGCGACGCTGCTCGTCGACCACCACCACGATGCCGTGGGGCCGCTTGGGCAGCAGATCAGCGGCCTGGCCGAGGGTGCCGGTGACGGTGAGGGTGAGCGGGTGGTCCACCATCAGGTCGCGGGATTTCACCGAGCGCACGATCGAGGTGATCCGCTCCGGGGAGAGATCCTGGGGCAGCACCGCGAGGCCACCACGCCGTGCCATCACCTCGGCCATGCGCCTCCCGGTGACGGCGGTCATATTCGCGGCGATCAGCGGGATCGTGGTCCCGGTGCCGTCATCGCTGCTGAGGTCGACGTCGAAGCGCGAGGTGATCGCGGAACGTGCCGGCAGGAAGAAGCAGTCGTCGTAGGTGAGGTCGGTCGACGGAGTGTGGATCAGACGCATGCGGCCAGGATACGGCTGGCCCCATCAGCCCCACCTCCACGAAGTTCTCACAGGCTGGTGCATGACCATCCAGCGTCATGCTCCTAGGATGTAGCGCATGACGGACCCGCCCTCAGCCTCACGGCGCAGGCGCCGTCGGTCCGGCAGACATCAGCAACCGGTCCGACGCGCCCCTTCGACACCGCTTCCCCCCGAGGAGGCGCGCAGAAATCGCGATGCCGCCTTCGGCACCCCCAATCCCAAGCGCAGCTGGCTCGGCGGATCCTCGGATTCAGCGCCGTCCGCGCCTACTGCGTCCTCGGCCCCCTCGGCGTCCTCGGCATCTGCGGCATCCCCGGCCCGCGGTGACGACTCTCCTCGATCCGCAGCTCGGTCTGCAGAGCCGCCGCCACCTCGATCCCTCGAGCAGCCGGCGGCGCCACCGCCCACCCGGCCCAGGGGCCGGCGGGCCGCCTTCCCCCTCGACCAGCTCGGCAGCGACGGATCCCCCGGACCGGCAGCCACCGGTCCTGTCGGAAGTGGCGCCGCCGGTTATGGTGGCGCCGCCGGGAATGACGCCGTCGGGACTGGTGCTGTCGGCTCTGGGGAGTCGGCGCCTGATCGGCATGCCACGACAGAGCCCGTCACCGAGCAGGACCTCTGGTCGACCACCGCTGACGACGCCTCCGCACAGGAGCCGGTCACCTCGGCTCCCCTGGCCCCGCCCGTCGGGGCCTCGCCGGCGACGCGGGTCGCCGAGCCCACAGCAGCCACGGCGTCCCCCTCCGGGTCTCCGACGGCACACAGGCCGAGGGTCGTCCCCGGTCGGGAGACGCCGCTCTCCCGCACCTCCGCAGCGCACTCCGGCGATTCTGCCGAGCACGCCGGAGCGCCGACTGCGCACTCCAGTGCGTCAGCCGTTGCGTCCGACGACGCCGCCCAGGACGAGGACCGCTCGGAGAGTGCCGCTTCCGGCTCGCTGCCGCGGGTCGCGTTCTGGACCGTGCTCACCTCGCTGCTGCCCGGTGCGGGGCTGGTGACCACTCGCCTGCGCCGCCTCGGTGTGGTGCTGCTGGCGGCGGTGCTGCTCGCGCTGGTCGCCGTGGCGGCATTCCTGCTGCTCGGCGATCCGCTGCGCAACGGAATGATGATGGCCACCGATCGAGGCGTGCTGATCGGCGCGATGCTCGCCGCCGGCGTCGTGGGACTGGTCTGGGCGCTCCAGATCGTGCTCGCGAATCTCGCGCACTCGACTCGGGAGCGGCTCCAGGGCGCGAAGCGCTATCTCGCCCTGGCCCTGGCCGCGCTGATGGTCGTGGCCGTCGCGGTGCCGTTCGGCCGCGGGGTGCAGTCCCTGTGGGCGCTGCAGGGCCTGATCGGCTCCGAGTCCGTGTTCGGCGGAGGTGACGGCGGCGACCACCCCTTCACCTCCGGGAAGGACCCGTGGGCCAGCACGGAGCGGCTGAACGTCATGCTGCTGGGCCAGGACGCGGGCGCAGACCGCACCGGAACCCGTCCGGACACCATCATGGTGGCCTCGATCGATACCGCGACCGGACAGACGGCGCTGTTCTCGATCCCCCGCAACCTCGAGAACGTCGAGTTCCCCGACGGGACGGTGGCCGCGGAGACGTTCCCCGACGGCTTCGACTACTTCGGCCAGGATCAGAACCTCATCAACGCCGTGTGGACCTGGGCGGAGGATCGCCGTGATCTGTTCCCCAACGATCCGGAGCCGGGCCTGACGGCGACCCAGTGGGCGGTCGAGGAGACCCTCGGTCTCGAGATGGACTATTACGCGATGGTGAACCTGCAGGGCTTCGAGGACCTCGTGGACGCTCTGGGCGGCGTGGACATGGTCGTCGAGCGCCGGATCCCGATCGGCGGCGGTGCCGCCGAGATCGACGGGTACATCGAGCCCGGGCAGCAGAAGCTCGACGGCTTCCATGCGCTCTGGTACGCACGCTCCCGCGAGGGTTCCAATGACTTCAACCGCATGTGCCGCCAGCAGCGCATGGTGCGGGCGGTCACGGAGGAAGCGGATCCGACGACGCTCGCCCTGTCGATTCCCCGCCTGGTCAACGCGACCGAGGAGAACATCGTCACGGACATCCCGGTGGGCAACCTGGATGCCTTCGTCAACCTCGCGCTGCGGGTCAAGGACGGCGGCTTCACCTCCTATCCGATCACCCAGGACGTCACCTTCTCCGGTGATCCGGACTTCGACTACCTCGAGCAGTGGGTCGATGCCTCGATCGAGGACTCGATGACCCAGGACGCACCGGAGTCCGTGCTCGGCGAGACCGAGCCCGGCTCCACTGCTCCGGCGGAGACCGGGACTGCCCCGGACGAGGAGGAGCAGACGCCCGGTCCCGATGAGGGCTCCGCGAGCGCGGAGGACACGGAGGACGCTCCGAGCGAGGAGCCGAGCAGCGACGCCGAGGCGTCGACGGCGGAGGAGTCCGCCGACCCCGGGGCCGGCGAGGAGAGCTCCCCGGCACCCGAGATCGAGAAGGACCCGCTGAAGTCCTGCCTGCCCGGCTACGAGGAGTGAGAAGCCGGCACCCTGAAGCGGCCCTGCCCACCGTCCGGTGAGCAGGGCCGTTCTTCTGCGGGACGGACTCAGTCCACGAGCTGCAGCAGCGCGTTCTCGATCAGCTCGGGCATCGCCGGGTGGATCCAGTACTGGGTGGCGGTGATGTCCCGGGCGGTCTGCCCGGTGCTCATCGCCTGGATCAGCAGCTGGACGAGGGTGGTCGCCTCGGGACCGATCAGGTGCGCACCGAGGATCTCGGTGGTCTCCGCGTCGACGATCAGCTTCGTGAACCCGGTGGTGTCCTCCATCGCCCAGCCATAGGCGATCGAGGCGTACTCCTGGACCGCGACCTTCACCGTGCGACCGCTGCGCCGGGCCTGCTCCTCGTCCATCCCCACCCAGGCGACCTGCGGATGGGTGAACACGCCGCTGGGGATCGGCATGGTGTCGCTGCGGCGCAGCTGCTCGGGGTGCAGGATGTTGTGCCGCACGATGCGCTGCTCATGGTTGGCGACATGCTTGAGCTGGTGCGCGCTGGAGAGGTCGCCGAAGGACCACAGCCCCTCGAGCACCTTCCCGCCACCGAGCACGCGCTGGTGCTCGTCCACCTCCACCCGGCCGTCGGCGGCGATGTCGATGCCGGCGGCATCGACGTCCAGCAGGTCCGAGTTCGGGCGGCGGCCGATGGCGACCAGCAGCTCGTCGGCCTGGATCAGCACCTCGGCGCCATCCCGCTCGCCGCGCAGCTCGATGCCCTCAGCGGTGCGACGCACCGAGGTCGTGCTCAGCCCCCGCTCCAGCCGCAGCCGCTGGCCGAGGATCTGGGTGAGCCGGGAGGAGACGTCCGCGTCCGCGGAGCGCAGCACCTGCTGGGAACGGGCGATCAGGGTGACCTCCACGCCGAACGAGGCGAAGACGTGCGCCATCTCCACCGCGATCACGCCGGAGCCCAGGATCGCGAGCGAGGCCGGGAGCCGGTCGATCCGCATGATGGTGTCGGAGGTGTGGGGCTCCGCCTCGGCGAGACCCTCGATCGGCGGCAGCGTCGGGCGCGATCCAGCGCCGAGCACGATGGTGTCGGCGCTGATCGTCTGCACGGAACTCCCCTCGCCGTCGTGCCCACGCACTTCGAGCGTCTTCGGGCCCGTGAAGCGAGCGGTGCCGCGCAGCAGGGTGAGGTTCGCATTGTCCTCATGGTCGCGGCGGTACTGCTCCCCGCCGGTGGAGATCGCGTCGATGCGCCCGAAGATGCGGTCACGGATCGCCGGCCAGTCCACCTGGCTCAGCTGCTCGGTGAGCCCGAAGCGGGCGGCTTCGGCCGGGGTGTGGGCGAGGTTCGCAGTGTGCACGAACATCTTGGTGGGGATGCACCCGAGATTGATGCAGGTGCCGCCGAAGACGTGGTCCGGGCCCACGCCGCGGTCGATCTGGACGATGCTGCGGCCTGCGAACTCCGGGCCGGGGAAGGAATTCGCGGAGCCGGAGCCGATCAGGGCGATGTCGTAATGCGTCACGTCGGTCATCGCCCCAGGCTAGCCGGGGTGGCGTCCGAGGATGGCACAATGACGCGAGCGTGGGATGGTCCGCGCTCCGTTGCGTTCCGAGGAGTCTGCTCGATGTCTGCTTCGCCCCGTTCCGCCCACCATCCCGCCGATGCCCACGATCTGATCCGCGTGCGCGGTGCCCGGGTGAACAACCTCCGCGACATCTCCCTCGACATCCCCAAACGGCGGCTGACGGTCTTCACCGGGGTCTCCGGCTCGGGCAAGAGCTCGCTCGTGTTCGGTACCATCGCCGCCGAGTCGCAGCGGATGATCAACGAGACCTACAGCTCCTTCGTGCAGGGGTTCATGCCCCAGCTGGCGCGGCCCGATGTGGACTCCCTGGAGGGCCTGACCACCGCGATCATCGTCGACCAGGAGCGGATGGGCGCGAACGTCCGCTCGACCGTCGGCACCGTCACCGATGCCAACGCCTACCTGCGCACCCTGTTCTCCAAGCTCGCCGAGCCGCACGTCGGCGGCCCTGGCGCGTATTCCTTCAACGTCCCCAGCGTGAGTGCCGCCGGGGCGATGACGGTGCAGAGGGGTGACAGGACCATCGCGGAGAAGGCGAGCTACTCCCGGGTCGGTGGGATGTGCCCGCGCTGCGAGGGCATGGGGCAGGTCACCGATCTGGATCTCACCGAGCTGTTCGACGAGGACAAGTCGCTCGAGGAGGGTCCGTTCCTGGTGCCGGGGTACTCGGCCGGCGGCTGGTACGAGAAGCTCTTCGCCTCCTCCGGCTTCTTCCCGGCTGATCAGCCGATCAAGTCCTTCACCAAACGTCAGCTCCACGACTTCCTGTACAAGGAGCCCACCAAGGTGAAGCTCGACGGGGCGAACATGACCTATGAGGGCCTGATCCCCAAGATCCAGAAGTCGATGCTGTCCAAGGACCGCGACTCGATGCAGCCGCATGTGCGGGCCTTCGTGGATCGGGCGGTCACCTTCATCGTGTGCCCGGACTGCGAGGGGACGCGGCTCGCTGAGCACGCCCGCAGCTCACGGATCGACGGGATCTCGATCGCCGACGCGACCGCCCTGCAGATCACCGACCTCGCGGCATGGATCACTGCTGTGCGCTCGCGGCACGGCAGCGCGAGCGTCGCCCCGCTGCTGACGAACCTCTCCGCCCTCCTGGACGCCTTCGTGCGGATCGGCCTGGGCTATCTCTCCCTGGACCGGCCCTCGGGCACCCTCTCGGGGGGTGAATCTCAGCGCACCCGCATGATCCGCCACCTCGGTTCGGCGCTCACCGACGTCACCTATGTGTTCGACGAACCGACGATCGGGCTGCACCCCCATGACATCGCGACCATGAACTCGCTGCTGGAGGACCTGCGGGACAAGGGCAACACGGTGCTCGTGGTCGAGCACAAGCCCGAGACGATCGCGATCGCCGATCACGTCATCGATCTCGGCCCGCGGGCGGGTTCCGAGGGCGGCGTCGTGCAGTACGAGGGGGATCTGGCCGGGCTGCGCGCCTCGGGGACCCTGACCGGCGCGCACCTGGACCGCAGGGTATCGCTCAAGGAGGAGGTCCGCACGCGCTCCGGAGTGCTCGAGATCCGCGGTGCCGACCAGCACAATCTGCGCTCCGTGGACGTGGACATCCCACTCGGGGTGCTCACCGTGATCACCGGTGTCGCCGGTTCCGGGAAGAGCTCGCTGGTGCACGGCTCGCTGCCGAAGGACGCCGGCGTGATCGCGGTGGACCAGACCGCGATCCGCGGCTCCCGACGCTCCAACCCGGCGACCTACACCGGGCTGCTGGAACCGATCCGGAAGGCGTTCGCGAAGGCCAATGGGGTCAAGCCCGCCCTGTTCTCGAACAACTCCGAGGGCGCCTGCCCCGTCTGCAAGGGCACCGGGGTGATCTACACCGAGCTCGGCTTCATGGAGACCGTCGCCGCCCCCTGCGAGGAGTGCGAGGGTCGGAGGTTCCGCACCGATGTGCTCGACTATCGCTTCGGGGGGAAGAACATCGCCGAGGTGCTCGCACTCTCGGTCGCCCAGGCCCGGGAGCTGTTCTCCGCCGCGGAGACGAAGGTGCCGGCCGCCGCGAAGTTGCTGGGCCACCTGGACGAGGTGGGGCTCGGCTATCTCACCATCGGCCAGCCGCTGACGACGCTGTCGGGCGGTGAGCGCCAGCGCCTCAAGCTCGCCACGCACATGGGCGACACGGGAGGGATCTACGTGCTCGACGAGCCGACCACCGGCCTGCACCTGGCCGATGTGGACCAGCTGCTCACCCTGCTGGACGGCCTGGTGGACTCCGGGAAGACCGTGATCGTCATCGAGCATCATCAGGCGGTGATGGCCCACGCCGATCACCTCATCGATCTGGGACCGGGGGCCGGACAGGAGGGCGGCCGGATCGTCTTCGAGGGCTCCCCCGCCGCGCTGGTCGCCGACGCCTCGACCCTCACCGGGAAGCATCTGCATCAGTACGTCGGCGCCTGAGCGCGCACATCGATCCGCGCAGTCGAGCCGTCCCCGCCCCACGTACCCTGGTGCTCGTGTCCCGTCCCGTCCCCGCTCCCCTCGCCTCCTGGCTCGACAGTCTGGTCTGCCCGCGCTGCCGACGCGCGCTGGAGCTCGTGGACCGCACGCTGCGCTGCGCCGAGCGGCATTCCTTCGACATCGCTCGGGCCGGCTACGTCTCGCTGCTCACCGGAACGCCTGCCACCAGCGGCGATGACGACGATATGGCGCGAGCCCGCGACACCTTCCTGGCCACCGGCGCCTATGCCCCGTTGCAGGACGCGATCGCGGATCTCGCTCCGAGCGCCGCCCGCAGGATCCTCGACATCGGAGGCGGCACCGGCTACTACCTGGCGGGGCTTCTCGACCAGCTTCCCGCTGCGCAGGGACTGGGGGTGGACACCTCGGTGAGAGCGCTGCGCTTCGCCGCTCGTGCTCATCCGCGCGCCGCGGCGGCGAGCTGGGACGTGTTCACCCGCTTCCCCCTGCGGGACGCCGTCGCCGATCTGGTGCTCGATGTGTTCGCGCCCCGCAATCCGGAGCAGTTCGCGCGGGTGCTGGAGCCCGGTGGCCATCTCCTGGTGGTGCGGCCCGACGCCGATCATCTCGCCCAGCTGCGCGCACAGGTCCCGGGCATGGTCGGTGTGGACCCTCGCAAGGAGGAACGCCTGCATGAGGCCCTGGATCCGCTGTTCACCACCGTCCGGACCGTGCCCGTGCGCTTCGATCTGTCCCTCGGCGCCGCCCTCGCCCGGGACCTGGTGGCCATGACGCCGAGCGCACGCCATGTGGCCGACGAACAGCTCCGGCCGCTGCTGACCGGCACCCGTGAGGTCACCGTCTCCGTACGGGCGAGCCTCCACCGTCGGCGCTGAATCTTGCGCCGACCCGCAGAGGTCGATCCCCGCGCCTCACCGCGACACCCTGACCTGATGGCTGGCGCTCGCGCTGTGCTCACCTAGGCTGGGAGGTCCGAGACCCTCAGGGAAGAAGGAGCGTCCGTGGCAGATCGCCGCTGCGTATTCATCGATTTCGACGGCACCTTCGCACATCGCGGGGTGGCCCCACGGGCCCACGCGGACGCCGTCCGTCAAGCACGCGAGAACGGGCACGTGATCCTGCTGTGCACCGGCCGACCCCGATCCATAGTCGCCGACGAGGTCGCGGCGCTCTTCGACGGCGTGGTGGCCTCCGCCGGCGGCTGGATCGACGTCGGCGGCCGGCTGCTGCGTGATCATCGCTTCCCCGAGGGGCTGGGTCCACGCGCGGTCGAGGTGCTGCAGCGTCACGACATCCCGTTCACCCTGGAGACCCCGGAGGCGCTGCTGTGCACGCCGCGTTCCGCCCGCGAACTGCGCACCCGGGTGCGCCCGCCGCTGCCGGAGGACGGCGTGGGCAACGGCCTGCAGGACCTGATCGATGCGATCGTCATGCCCGAGGATCTGGCGTCCGTCTCCTTCGCGAAGATCTCCCTGTGGGGGTCGCCGGTCAGGATCGAGCAGCTGGCTGCGGAGATCGGGCCCGAGGTGGGGGCCCTGCCCAACTCGATGACGGCGGACGTCAGCTCCGGGGAGCTGCATCTGGTCTCGATCGACAAGGCCGACGGGGTGCGGATCGTCGCCGATCATCTGGGGATGCCTCTCGCCTCGACGGTCGGCATCGGTGACGGGATGAACGATCTGGGCATGCTGCGGGCGACCGGGACCGCGATCGCGATCGACGGCGCCCCCGCAGAGGTTCTGGAGGCCGCCGGAGGCTGTACGGTGCCGGGGCCTCTCGAGCACGGCATCGTCACTGCCTTCGAGCACCTCGGAATGCTCTGAGCCGGGAGGCCCCAAGGGCGCGGACCTCTCCCCCGGACTCGATGCGCCAGGTCAGCTGCGTCGGTGCAGACCCACCAGCACCAGCCCGGCCGCGGTCACCAGGGCGCCGGCTCCGAGCATGATCACTCCCTGAGGCATCATCGCCGCCTGGAAGTGCCCCTCGAAGACCTGGACGACCGGGCCGAGGAAGGCCGTCTGGTCGATCGAGTCGGGCACGACGGCCTCCACCTGCTCGCCGATCCACCAGACTCCCGCCCCAGCCAGGATCCCGCCGAGGCCGGCCATGATCAGCAGGGCGCGGCGATGGGAGGCGATCAGCAGGGCCAGGGCGAGCAGCACGAGCGCCGCTGGACCCGTCCACTGCGCCCACGGAGTCACGGCGGAGGCGCGGGTCAGCAGCGGGACGTCGGGGATGCTGGCCAGGGTGATCGTCGCGTCCTCGGGGCGCGGGATCTCGATCGGCAGCTTCTCCTCGACCGGGGTGAGGATCCGGTCGATCACCGGAGCGAGGTCGACGTCCAGGTCCGAGGCGCCCGGGGAGAAGAGCGCCCCGTGCACCTCGGACATGGTGGCATTCCACAGCGTGGCGTACACGCCGGTGCCGGTCAGCGCCGCCGCCTGCTCCTCGGCCAGCGGCGCGAGGCTCTCCTCGATCCAGCCCGGGATCCGCTCGTCGCCCATGAGCATCTCGACGGCGCTGTCGCTCATGGTGCGCTGGAAGTCGGGATCCTCGGCAAGGGGCTCGGTGATGGCGAGGAAGCCCTCGCGCTCGACCACGTGGTGATGGAGCCAGGTGGTCGGCGCCCACAGCGCACCGAGCACGACGGCGAGGAGGAGCAGGGCGACGGCAGAGAGATCACGGACGGAGGACACGTGCACACGGTACCGGTCCCGGGTGCACGGAGTCGGGAGCCGCGGAATGACAGCGGCCCCGCACCACGACGTGGTGCGGGGCCGCTTCGGCGAGGAAGCTCAGCCGACGCGGATGAAGGTCCAGCTGCCGGAGAAGATGTTGCGCTCGGAGGTGTCCACGCGGCTGTTGCCGGCGTCAACGAACTGGTTGCCGCCGGCGTAGATGCCGATGTGACCGGGCTTGTAGACCAGGTCGCCGGGACGTGCCTCGGAGCGGGAGATGACGGTGCCGGCAGCTGCCTGGTCACCGGCGCCGCGCGGCAGGTTGACGCCGTGCTGGGCGTAGACCCACTGGACGAAGCCGGAGCAGTCCCAGCCGGAGGGGGAGGTGCCGCCGTAGACGTAGGGGGTGCCGATGCCGGAGCGTGCGGTGGCCAGGATCGAGCCGCCCTTGGCTGCGGAGGGAGCCGGAGCGGACTTCTCCTCGGTCTTCTCCTGCGTGGAGGACTGGGAGGAGCTCGACTCGGAGGAGCTCGACCCGGAGGAGCTCGACTCGGAGGGGCCGGACTCCTCCTGCTCGGAGCCGCTCTCGCGGCTGGAGCGCTCCTCGGAACGCGAGGCGCTGTCGTCCCCGCGGGTCTCGGTGCCCTCGCTGGACGAGTCGTCCTGCGCGGTGGACTGCTCCTGCTCGGCGGCCTCGAGCTCAGCGGCCTCGAGCTCGGCGGCTTCACGCTCAGCGGCCTCGAGCTCGGCGGCTTCACGCTCAGCGGCCTCGGCGGCAGCGATCTCCTCCTCGGTGGGACCCACCTCGATGGAGATGGTGCCGGCGACCGGAGCGAGCGCGGGCTCGGCCTCAGCGGTCGCGACCTCGATGGCCGGGATGCCCACGGGGGCGATGGCGGGGCTCAGCTGCGCGGAGGCGGCATCTGCCTGGGGTGCGTCGGCCTGCGGATCGGCCGTCGCGGCGGCCGCTCCTCCGAACAGCATGGCGGCGGCCATCGCTGCACCGGCACCGGCGCGTCCCGCCCGGGAGACGGGGGTCACCGTGCGCATGGCGCGGCGGTGGGTGTTGTTCGCAGTTTTCGACACGTTGTGGCTCCCAGCCCCGGGGTAAGACCCTCGCGCAGCTCCGACGTCCCGCATCCCGTTCCGGTGCGCGTGGGGCTTCCGGAGGGAGTGCCGAGGACCTTGTCGCCTTGGCACGCCCTCGAGACTAGGTGCCGCGACCCGTCCGCGTCAGGGTGACAGGAAGCTTCTGGGGAGAGCTTGACGGAGCCTTTACCCGGCGGTCTGCGTCGTCACATGGAGCTGATCGGCCACCACGTCACCCACGGCGACCTCGCCTCCCACGGGGCCCCGCAGCACGAAGCTGCCCGCCACTCTCTCCACTGCTATCTGAGCCCCGGGAAGAATGCCCTGACGTGCGAGTTCTCCGAGCAGCGCGACGTCGCTCTGGATCCGTTCCCCGATGCGCTCCAGGCGCACCTGGCGGGTCTCGCCATCGGCGACCGCCTCGCTCAGCTCGCGAGCGGGGTTGGAGGGGTCTTTACCTGCCAAGGTGGTCTGGGTCTCGTCGATCCCGAGGGCGGCGAGGCCCGGGATCGGGTTGCCGTAGGGGTCCACGTAGGGCGGGGTCATCTGCTGGGCGAGCCGCTTCTCTACCTCGAGGCTCATGACGTGCTCCCAGCGGCACGCCTCCTCATGGACGTGCGCGTAGTCCAGGCCGATCACATCCAGCAGATGCCGCTCGGCGAGGCGATGCTTGCGCATCACGTCGGTGGCCACCGAGGTTCCCTCCTCGGTCAGCCGGATCCGCCGCTGATCATCGAGATGGAGCAGGCCGTCCCGCTCCATGCGGGCGACGGTCTGGGAGACCGTGGGGCCGGAGTGGCCCAGACGCTCAGCGATGCGGGCCCGCATAGGGGCTATGCCGGCCTCATGGAGCTCGAACACCGTCTTCAGATACATCTCTGTGGTGTCGATGAGATCTCCGGACACGGGCCCTCCTCAGTAGCTGCACGACTGGCTCGGACCAGCTTAGTCTGCGCACCGGGAGGCCATCGGCGATTACGCCACCGGCGTCGGGCGGGGACGGGAGCTCGGCGCGGGCTCAGGCGGGAGCTCGGCGCGGGCTCAGTCCCCGCTCCCCCACCCCTCAGAACACGCCGCACCACTGCACTCGAGAACACCGATACCTGCCACATCCGGAAGGAATCGGTGTTCTCGACGCAGCGTTCCCGGCGCGTCTCGGGCCCGCGTGACAGGCCCGCGCCTCAGGCCCGCGTCTCGGGCCCGCGTGACAGGTCCGCGTCCCCGGGACCGGCGTCACTCAGGACAGCCCGCTGCCCCGGACCCTCGCGGGGGTCCGGGGCAGCGGGTCAGGGACCGGTCAGAGGCCCTTCATGATCTCCCGCATCAGGTCAGCGGTCTCGGTGGGGGTCTTGCCCACCTTGACGCCGGCGGCCTCGAGGGCCTCCTTCTTGGCCTGTGCGGTGCCCGCGGAGCCGGAGACGATGGCGCCGGCATGGCCCATGGTCTTGCCCTCCGGGGCGGTGAATCCCGCGACGTAGCCGACGACCGGCTTGGTCACGTGCGCCTTGATGTACTCAGCCGCCCGCTCCTCGGCGTCGCCGCCGATCTCACCGATCATCACGATGCCCGCGGTCTCGGGGTCCTTCTCGAACGCCTCGAGCGCATCGATGTGGGTGGTGCCGATGACCGGGTCGCCGCCGATGCCGATGGCGGTGGTGAAGCCGATGTCAGCCAGCTCGTACATCATCTGGTAGGTCAGGGTGCCGGACTTGGAGACCAGGCCCAGCTTGCCCGCACCGGTGATGTTCGAGGGGGTGATGCCCGCGTTGGACTTGCCGGGGCTGATCAGACCCGGGCAGTTCGGCCCGATGATGCGGGTCGAGCCCTTCTCCTGCGAGTAGTTGAAGAACTCGGCGGAGTCCTTGACCGGGATGCCCTCGGTGATGATCACCAGCAGCTCGATCGCGGCGTCGATCGCCTCGATCGCGGCGCTCTTGGCGAACTTCGGCGGCACGAAGACCACCGAGACGTTCGCACCGGTGGCCTCCATGGCCTCGGCGACGGTCCCGAAGACGGGCACCTCGACGCCACCCTCGAAGGTGACGGACTGGCCGGCCTTGCGAGGGTTCACGCCGCCGACGATGTTCGTGCCGGAGTCGAGCATGCGCTGGGAGTGCTTCATGCCCTCCGAGCCCGTCATGCCCTGGACGATGACCTTGCTGTTCTCATCGAGAAAGATAGACATGTCGGGTGCTGCTCACTTTCCTGCGGCGGCGAGCTCGGCAACCTTCGCGGCGCCGCCGTCCATGGTGTCGGCCTGGGTGACGAGGGGGTGGGCGAAGTCGGCGAGGATCTTGCGACCCTCCTCGACGTTGTTGCCGTCGAGGCGGACCACGAGGGGCTTGCTGATCGCGTCACCCTCCTTCTTGAGCGCGCCGACGATGCCGTTGGCGACCGCATCGCAGGCGGTGATGCCGCCGAAGACGTTGACGAACACGGCGGCGACCTGCGGGTCGTTGAGGATCACGTCGAGGCCGTTGGCCATCACCTCGGCGGAGGCGCCACCGCCGATGTCGAGGAAGTTCGCGGGCTTCACGCCGTGGGACTCACCGGCGTAGGCGACCACGTCAAGGGTGGACATGACCAGGCCCGCGCCGTTGCCGATGATGCCGACCTCGCCGTCGAGCTTGACGTAGTTGAGATCCAGCGCCTTGGCCTTGGTCTCCAGCGGGTCCTCGGAGGCGACGTCGACGAGCGCGGCGTGGTCCTCGTGGCGGAACCCGGCGTTCTCGTCGATCGTGATCTTGCCGTCCAGTGCGACGATGTCACCGGCGCCGGTCTTCACCAGCGGGTTCACCTCGACCAGGGTGGCGTCCTCGTTCTTGTAGACGTCCCAGAGCTTCTCCAGCACGGGGGCGATCTTCGCGCCGGTCTCGGCGTCGAAGTTCGCGGCCTCGACGATCTCCTTCGCCTTGGCCGCATCGATCCCGACGTTGGGGTCGACAGCCACGCGGGCGAGGGCCTCGGGGCGCTCGACGGCGAGCTGCTCGATCTCCATTCCGCCCTCGACCGAGCACATGGCCAGGTAGTTGCGGTTGGCCCGGTCCAGCAGCAGCGAGAAGTAGTACTCCTCGGCGATGTCGGCACCAGCCGCGATCATGACGCGGTGCACGGTGTGGCCCTTGATGTCCATACCGAGGATCTCGGAGGCCTGCTGCTCCGCCTCCTCGGGGGACTTGGCGATCTTGACGCCGCCGGCCTTGCCGCGGCCACCGGTCTTCACCTGAGCCTTGACGACGACGACCGGGGTGCCGAGCTTCTCTGCGCCGGCCTTGGCGGCCGCCGGATCCTCCGCGACAACTCCTCCGAGCACGGGCACGCCGTGCCTCTCGAAGAGATCGCGAGCCTGGTATTCATACAGGTCCACGGGGTGGGTTTCCTCTCGATGTCGGCAGTGGGCGGCTGGCCGAACTGGCCTCGATGCCACCCCTGGGAACATCGCCAGGGTATCGCTTCCACGACTGCGATCGCACCACGGGCAGCAGTGTGCGTGGAGTCTCACTCGATGCGGTCACGAGCTGGCGCTCCCTCGCGCCCGGATGGCCTCTGCACGCTCCGCGCGGCCCCGGCCCCGGCCCCGGCCCCGGCCCCGGCCCCGTCTCCGCCGCGTCTCTTCCTGGGTCTCAGCCCGTGTCTCGGCCTGGGCCTCAGCCCATGTCTCGGCCTGGGTCTCGGCCTGAGTGCGTGTCCAGCCGGCGCGACTACGATGACGGGATGAATCGACGACCCCGCGGCCTGGTCCGGCGAGTACGGGACCACATCGGCTTCAGCGTGATCGCGATCGGCGTGCTGTTCATCGTGCTGCGGCTGGTCGGGGTGCGCTCCACGTTCGCGGGCTTCGTCCTGTCCGTGGCGATCACGCTGGCGCTGAACGTGGGCCTGTCCTATTACAGCGACTATCGCGCGAAGCATCCCCGGCCACAGCGGGAGAACCGCGGAGGCGGAGACATCCGCTTCCGTGAGGACGACGGCCGGGATCAGCGCCGCATGGACCCTCGTGACCCCGATCGCCTCCCTGTGCGCGAGCGTCGCGACGAGAACCGCTGAGAGGAAGAGCCGCCATGGCCGATTGGAAGACGTACGCGAAGGCCGCTAGCAATACGGCCCGCAAGCAGGCCCCGGGGGCGCGCGACGCCGCCCGGCGCGCTTCCGACCGAGCGGGCGGGTATGTCCGCGCCGCCGGGAAGGCGATCGATGAAGGACGCGACGAGAACTCCTCGCCGCGGACCGCAACCTCAGAACGGCCCCGGCTCGACGGCGACAAGCTCCGCAGCGACGCCTCCGCCTATTACACGGTGGCAAGCCGCCGGGCGACGGCGGCGAACATCGGCCCCCGGATCCTGCGCTCTCTGCGGGACGCTCTGCTGATCGGGCTGTCCCTCTTCATCATCTGGGGAGTGCTCGCGGCGGCCGGGATCCCGATCCCGTTCACCACCGTGCTGATCATCGTCGCGGTGATCGTGGTGCTCAGCTTCGCGGGCGGCGTGTATGCGCAGTGGAAGCGCGCCCGAGAGGCGCAGCCGCCCGCTGCAGAACCCCGCGCCTGACCAGCCTCCCCTCCGCGCGGGGAATCACCCCGCGCAGGAAAATTCAGGCTCCGGGACCGGCCCGCCGCGCCTGAGCCTCCTCCAGCCACTCCTCACCGGGAGCAGCACCGCGGGCACCTGCGCCGTCAGGGTCAGCGCCGCCAGGACCTTCACCGCGCCCGGGGTGCGGGCCACGGATCTATTCTGGACAGGTCCCTGCCCGTGGCTCGACCGGATGCGCGTCGTCCTGGCCGGAGCGTCCCCAGAGGTGGTCATGCCTGAGCCGTCCCTCCCCCACGCCCCCGTCCCGCTCGGCGGTCGTCCCCGCCCAGAGGGCTCGTCGGGCCGTGGCTCCTGGCATCGCCGTGCATCCCGCCCCGTCTCGTTGTGGATGGTGGCGCTGGTCGTGGTGGTGCTGACCCACCAATGGATCCCGCAGTCGCGCTGGCTGCTGGTGCACATGGTGACCCTGGGGCTGATCACCACCTCGATCATGGTGTGGGGTCAGCATTTCACCGAGGCGCTGCTGAAGACCCGCCTGGGTCAGGAATCCCGACCCCGGCAGCTGAACCGCATCCGGCTGCTGAGCGCCGGGGTGCTGGTCACGATCCTCGGCATGCTGCCGACCTGGCCCTGGGTGGTGGTGCTCGGGGCACTGATGGTCTCCACAGCGCTGGTCTGGTACGCCGCAGCGCTCGGTGCCCAGATCCGAGCGGCCCTGGCACCTCGCTTCGAGTTCACCGTCAAGGCGTACATCGGTGCCGCCTGCCTGATCCCGGTGGGTGCGACGCTCGGCGCTGTGATGGCGTTCAGTCCGGGCGAGCCGTGGCAGGGGCGCCTGCTGCTCGCCCACCAGCTGGTGAACATCCTCGGCTTCGTGGGGATCACTGTCACCGGCACCCTGCTGACGCTGTGGCCCACGGTGCTGCGCACCCGGATCGAGCTGGCCGCGGTGCGACGCTCAGCGGGCGGCCTGCTGGGCATGCTGCTGGCGGTGCTCGGCGCGACCGCAGGCGCCCTGCTCGGCTCGACGCTTCTCGGCAGCGCCTTCCTGCTCGCCTACCTGGGCTCCTTCGCCTGGGTCGCGGTGACCCTGGTCCAGGTGACGCTCCGCGCCGCCCGCCAGGAGCGCAAGGTGCCGCTGCCGCTGTTCCCCGTGCTGTCGATTGCTGCCGGGGTGCTCTGGTTCGCGATGACCGTGGTGGGGCTGCTGGTGATGTGGTGGCGATCGGCCGATGAGCAGCTCGCCAGCTCGTTGGTCGCCGCGGACATCCAGCAGCTGACGGTTCCGTTCGTGACCGGTTTCCTGCTGCAGGTGCTGCTGGGGGCGATGAGCTATCTGCTGCCGGTGACGATGCGCGGCGGGCCGCGGTCCACGAAGGCCGCGCTCGAGGTGATGAGCCGTTTCGCGGTGCTGCGCACCGTCACGTACAACCTCGTGGTGGCGCTGTTCGTGCTCACCGGGCTCGGGACCGCCACCTCCGGGGCGGTGTTCGCAGCGCTCACCGTCGGAACGGCCGATGTCGCGGACTTCGGTTCCTTGTCACGGGTGGTGCTCTCGCTGCTGGGCTTCGCGGCCCTGGTCACCTTCCTGGTGCTGATGGGACTGGCGATCAGGGCAAGCGTGCGGAATCGAGGCGTCGGCCTGCCGATGCCGGTCCAGGCCCGTGACGTGGCGCCGGGAGCTGTCGCCGTGGCCGGGCCCGCCACGACGGCTCCCGCAGGCGAGGCGGCCCCGTCGCCCGCGCAGCCCCCTGTCGGCGCGGCGGCCTCATCCTCCACCCCGGCCCCGTCCAGGGCAGCGGTCGCATCGGTGTCTCGCTCCGAGGGGATGGACCGTCGAGCGCTGACCGAGGCGCTGCTGGGCATCGGTGCGGTGCTGGGAGCGACGGCGCTGGGCACCTCGCTGGATCGTGCACAGGGGTCGGTCCCGGACCATGGCGCTCTGCACGGCGCCGGCGCGGTGTCCGGCGGCGCGGTCGTCCCCACCGGGACGACCACCACGATCGCGGTGAGCATGGCGGAGATGCGCTTCACCCCAGCGGTGCTCGAGGTGCCTGCTGGGGACACGCTGGTGATCGAGCTGAGCAACGACGATCCCTATGACGTCCACGACCTCGTGCTCGCCAGCGGCGTCTCCTCCGGCCGGTTGCAGCCCGGGGCGATCACCACGGTGGAGGCCGGGGTGATCGGCCACGACCTGGCGGGCTGGTGCTCGATCGTCGGACATCGTGCGATGGGGATGACCCTTCAGATCACCGCGCTCGGCTCGAGCGCCTCACCGGGAGCCGAGCGTCCGGCCGCCGGCACCACCGGGCTGGAGCTCGCTCGGATCCCGCTGGATCTGCAGGCCGCTCCGGGGGCCGACCACCGCACGCGGACGGCGCTTCTGCCGCCGAGCGCAGGGCCGCAGCAGCGCCTCACCCTCGAGATCACGGAGGTCGACTCCGAGATCGCTCCCGGAGTGCGGATGGATGCCATGACCTTCGGGGGCACGGTGGTCGGCCCGGTGCTGCGTTCCGAGCTCGGGTCACGGCTCGCCGTCGACCTGGTGAACCATGGCTCGATGGGCCACTCGCTGGACCTGCACGCCGGGCGCATCTCCCCGGACCAGTCGATGCGCACGATCCCGCCCGGTGAGAGCCTCGAGTACTCGATCACCACCGACCATGCGGGGATCTGGCTCTATCACTGCTCGACCATGCCGATGAGCGTGCACCTGGCCGCCGGGATGGTGGGAGCCCTGATCGTCCCGCCGGCGGTCCTGGCGGAGGTGGACCGCGAGTACGTGCTGGTCCAGTCCGAGCATTACCTGGTGCCCGAGGGCGCCGCCGGATATGACGCGGCGATGCACGAGGGCGCCCACCCTGTCAGCCCCGCGAAGATCGCGGCCGAGCAGCCGGACGTCACCGTGTTCAACGGCCACGCCAACCAGTACGTCCATGCTCCGCTCGAGGCACGGGTCGGCGAACGGGTGCGCCTGTGGGTGCTCGCCGCGGGCCCCTCGCGAGGTATCTCCTTCCATGTGGTGGGCGGAGTGTTCGACACGGTGTTCAAGGAGGGCGAGTACCTGCTGCGCCCGGACAACGAGAACCGGGGAGGCTCGCAGGCACTGGACCTCGCGGCAGCGCAGGGCGGATTCGTCGAGCTGGTCTTCGAGGAGCCCGGCACCTATACCGCGGTGAACCACTCCTTCGTGGAGATGGAGCGGGGGGCACGGGCGCTGATCAGGGTGACCGACTGAGCATCCGCTGCGCGGGTACCGTCACCCCATGACCTCACCACCACCCCGCTCAGGCCTCCACCACCTCGAGCTGTGGACCGCAGATCTCGCCACCGCGGAACCTGCCTGGCACTGGCTGATGACCTCCCTCGGCTGGACGGCCGAACGGGTGGAGGGCTGGGACTTGGGCCGGATCTGGCGCTGCGGCGACGGCAGCTACCTGGTGCTCGAGCAGTCTCCGGATGTGCTCGGCACCCGCTCGGAGCGTCGGTCCCCCGGCATGAACCACCTCGCCCTGCGGGCCTGCGACCGTGCAGTCCTCGACACGATCAGGACTGACGCCCCGGCGCACGGCTGGCGAGAGCTGTTCGCCGAGCGCTATCCGCACGCCGGCGGGCAGGACCACACGGCCTGGTTCGGCGAGGACCCCGAGGGCATCGAGGTGGAGCTGGTCCTCGCTCCCTGAGCCCGGCTCAGCGCGCGCTTCCGCAGGCCGACCTCTCGAGTCCCGCCAGGAGTCCTACCAGGACGGATCTCGCCGGCTGGCCGTGCTCAGAGCTTGGTGATCGCGGCATAGCGCAGCACCAGGCGCTTGGTGCCGTGCGGCGGCTTGAACTGCACCTCGATCTGTGTCCTGTCCCCCTGCCCGGCGACTTCGGTGACCGTCCCCATCCCGAAGGAGTCATGGGTGATCCGATCACCGGCCACGAGCTGCGGCAGCTTCTCCGCCGGGGTCGCCTGGCGGCCCGACCCGAGGCTGGGGCGCTTGATGTCACTGCGCCCGCCGCCGATGCCGCCGCTGAAGGACGGGCCGCGCTGGGAGTCGCTCCTGCGGCTTCCGCCATAGCCGCCCGAGCCGCCGTAGCCCCCGCCGAATCCGGCACCGCTGAGGATGGATCCCGCGCGGGCGACGTCGAGCACCTCCTCGGGGACCTCGTCGAGGAAACGGCTGGCGGGCATGAACTGCGACTGCCCCCAGGTGGAGCGCATCTGCGCGCGGGTGAGGTAGAGCTTCTCGCGGGCGCGGGTGATGCCCACATAGGCCAGGCGGCGCTCCTCCTCGAGCTCCTCCGGGTCGCCGAACGTGCGGTTGTGGGGGAAGGTGCCGTCCTCCATCCCGGTGAGGAAGACGACCGGGAACTCGAGGCCCTTGGCGGTGTGGAGGGTCATGAGGGTGACGAACTGGTCCTCCTCCCCGGGGATCTGGTCAGCATCCGCGACCAGGGAGACCTTCTCCAGGAAGCGGTCCACCAGGCTCGCCTCGGGATCATCCGGGGCGGTCAGCGCAGCCTCCGGAGCGACGTCGGCCCCGGGAGCAGCCTGGAACGGCTCGACAGGACCGGCAGGCTCGACAGGACCGGCAGGACCGACCGTCGGCCCCGCCGCGTCGGTCGCTGCCGGAGCACCGCCGACCTCTGCCAACTCGTCCTCGTACTCGCTGGCCACCGCGTCGGCTTCCTCGGTCTGCGCCTCGAACTCGGCGGCGACGCTGATCAGCTCGGCGAGGTTCTCCAGACGGGACTCGTCCTGAGGGTCATCGCTGCCCTGCAGCTCGGCGTAGTAGCCCGAGCGCGTGAGGATCGCCTCGAGCAGCGCGGCGGGACCTTCCCCGGCCTCGGCCAGCTCCTGCAGGTCATCCAGCATCGCCACGAAGACCCGTACGGCGTTCAGCGAGCGGGTGGCGATACCGGGGGCCTCCTCGGCGCGGCGCAGCGCTTCTCCGAACCCGATCCGGTCCCGCTCTGCGAGCATCGCGATCGTCGCTTCGGCCCGGTCGCCGATCCCGCGCTTGGGGACGTTGAGGATGCGGCGCAGATTGATCTCGTCGGCCGGATTCGCGAGCACCTGCAGGTAGGCGATCGCATCCTTGATCTCCCGGCGCTCGTAGAATCGCGTGCCGCCGACCACCTTGTACGGCAGGCCGACCCGGATCAGCTGGTCCTCGAGAGCCCGGGACTGGGCGTTGGCGCGATAGAAGATCGCGACGTCACCGGCGCGGCGGCCATCATCCACCAGGGCGTCGATCTGGCGGCCGATGTACCGGGCCTCCTCCCGCTCGTCATCGGCGACATAGAGGGTGATCTTCTCGCCCTGGCCCTGATCGGTCCAGAGGTTCTTCTTGCGCCGTCCGGCGTTCTCCTCGATCACGGAGTTCGCCGCGGACAGGATGTTCTGGGTGGAGCGGTAGTTCTGCTCGAGCACGATGGTGCGAGCGGAGGGGAAATCCTGTTCGAACTCAACGATGTTGCGGATGGTCGCACCGCGGAAGGCGTAGATCGACTGGTCCGAGTCACCCACCACGGTGAGGTCTGCGCGGGGGTCCTCCCCCACCAGCTCCCGCACCAGCTGGTACTGGGCGGTGTTCGTGTCCTGGTACTCGTCCACCAGCAGGTGCCGAAAGCGCCGGCGATAGCCCTCCCGGATCGCCGGGTTGTCCCGCAGCAGCGCCACCGTCAGCCCGATCAGGTCATCGAAGTCCACGGCGTTGGCCTGGCGCAGCCGCTCGGTGTAGTTCGTGAAGATCCGGGCCAGGGTCCGCTCGAAGGGGTTCCTCGCGCTCTCCGCCTGGGCGGCGAATTCCGCCGGTTCGACCAGGTCGTTCTTCAGGCTCGAGATGCGCGACGCGAGCGCCCGGGGGGCGTGCTTCTTGGTGTCCAGCTGCAGGTCCTTGGCGATCGTGGTGATCAGCCGCAGGGAGTCCGCGCTGTCGTAGATGGTGAACGAGCTCTTGAGCCCCGCCGCCTGGGCATCTCGGCGCAGGATGCGCACGCAGGCGCTGTGGAAGGTGGCGACCCACATGCTGCGGGCCACCGGACCCACCAGCTCCCCCACGCGTTCCCTCATCTCGGCCGCAGCTTTGTTGGTGAAGGTGATGGCGAGGATCTCCCCGGGCATCGCCTCGCCGGTGCGCAGCAGGTGCGCGATCCGTCGGGTGAGCACACGAGTCTTGCCCGAGCCGGCGCCCGCGACGATCAGCAGGGGGCTGCCGCGATGCTCGACCGCCTCGCGCTGGGCCGGGTTCAGCCCCTCGGTCAGCTCTGCAAGCCCCGCCACGGCGGCGCCGGCGGGCGATCGCCGGCTCCCGCCCACCGACCACCGCTCAGCAGGGTGCGGGAGCTCAGCGAGATCCGCCGGTGGCTGGGGCACGATCCGGTCCTGCGCCGGTGGTGCCGAGTCGAACGGAGGCTCCTCACCGTGGGGCGGTTCGTCCTCGCCGTAGGGCGGCTCGTCGTCCACCGGGGGGCCCTCGGCCAGCGGCGGCTCCTCGGAGCGGTCACGCTCCTCGTCACCGTTCGTCGCAGGAGCGGCAGGGGTCACCGACACTCCGTCCAGACGGCGGAAGGAATCGGGCAGCGAGAGGTCGTCGAAGAGTGAGCTCATGAGGGTTCCAGGATAGGCACGGGGCCCGACAGCGTGTGCGCTGCCGGGCACCGTTGTGGACTGTTCGATGAGGAAGGTGAGCGCAAGCACTCGCAGGCGGTGTCGCTCAGCCGGTGAGGACTCGGATGAAGACGGCGATGATCACGTTCGCGACGATCGCGGTGGGGATGTCGAACCACACCGCTGAAGAGGTCCCGGGACCCTTCTTGTTCGCGACATCGGCGAGCACCACGGCCACCACGCCGTCAGATCCCTCCCCTGAGAGAACTCTGCTCTGCACGTGCGAGAATCGCCGCATGTCAGCGGCTCCCCCAGGCTCCCCGGACGCGTCGGATCCCCGCGCCGTGCCGCTCGGCGCGCACGGCGCCGCGCCGACGCCGCATGATCCCGGTTGGCTGGCCCAGGAGCTCTCCGAGTTCGACGCCGAGCGCCCGCCCCGCCTCACCCCGGGCCGCCTCGTCGCGGGATCGCTCTCCGGGGTGCTGGTGATCGCGCTGCTCGCCTGGGCATTGCCCTGGGCCACCGGCGCGAGCTGGACCCAGATCGGTGGGAGCCTCTCGTCCCTGCCGCTGTGGGCGCTGCCCACGATGGTGGCGCTCGGGGTCGGGGCGCTGGCGCTGGAATCGTTCACCGTTCGTGCCGCACTGCCCGGCTCTCGCTGGTCCTCCGCCCTGCTGGGGCATGCCGCCTCCTCAGCGACCGCCCTGGCCATTCCCGGAGGCTCCGTGCTGGGGCTGGGGCTGATGGGCTGGATCCTGCGTCGCTCCGGACTCGCGCTGCCGCTCATCTTCACCGGCATCGTCGCAGCCTCACTGGTCGAGATGGTGATCACCTCGGTGCTGATCCCGTTGCTGGGACTGGCCTCCTACGCGCTGAGCTCGCTCATGTCGCCCACCGGGGTCACGCTGCCCGGTGCGCTCTGGGCCGCACTGCTCGCTCTGCTCGGCGCCGTGCTCGCCCTCGCGCTCACCGCGGTGGCGCTGCGTCGGCAGGTGCTGGCGAAGATCCTTGCCCAGTTCGGGCACTCGCTGCCCGAGCACATCGCCCGCGAGATCCTCACGCAGCGGGATGCCCTGGTGCAGATGCTCCGGCGCCGCTCGCTGCAGCTGGTGGCTCCCACGATCGCCGCCCGAGCTCTGCAATGGATCGCCCTGGTGGCGGCCATCGAGGCGGTGGGGGCCACCGTGCCGCTCGCGCTGACCGTCGCGATCTTCGCCCTGGGGCGGGTGCTCGCGCTGGTGCCGCTGACCCCGGGCGGCGCCGGCGTGTCCGAGGCCGTCGGCGCCGCGGCACTCGTGTCACTGGGGGCAGGGGCCGCCGACTCCGCGGCGGCGATGCTCCTGCTGCTGGTGACCATGCTGCTGGTCCCGCTGCTGTGCGGCGCCCTCGCCGCGGTGGCCGCTCTGAGCCTCGCGCCGGATCGTCACCCGAGGCGCTGAACCGGCTACCCGGCCCCTCGCCGGAAGCTCAGCCGATATCGTCGTAGTCGGGGGTGTCGATCCCGAGGGTATGGGACGGATGGGCGAGGAGGCCCTCGCTCGCGTTGGGCAGCAGCGGGAATCCGCCGATGCTCGCGCCGTGCTCGGTGCCGACGAACGCGGCGACATCCTGCACGTGGCGATGCGCGTCATCACCCTTGCCCAGGAAGCCCGCACCCGAGTATCCGCCCAGCCTGCGCCCGCTGCTGCGTTCGGCGGCCACTGCGGCACCGTCCAGCTGCTTGGCGCCGGCCCGCAGTCCGCTCGCGATCCTTCCCAGCTCCGGGTACTGGTCCAGGGTCCAGCGCTCGTGGATCTGCTCGCCGATCTCGCGAGCCTCCCGGTCCTCGGAGAGCGTGACGTCCACGAGTGAGTTGGCCAGGCGGAGCCGCAGGATGGTGAGGCGATCGGCGGCACGGCGCAGGGCAGCGGCGTGCCCACGCATCTCATGCGGGTCGGCGGTCATCAGTCCACTCCTTCCCGAAGCGCAGCGGCGCAGACGTGTCGAGGTCGGAGGTGCCTTCGGGTGCACTCATGGTAGAGGCTCCAGTGCTGACCGTCTCCAGCCATTCGTCCAGGATCGTGATGGCTCTGGCACGGGCGTCTGCGTCGGAGAGGAAGACGTCATGGCGGGCGCCGTCGATCGCCTCGATCCGCACGTCGGTGCCGAGACGGGCAGCGGCGCGGGCGAGCGTTCGGACGTCCAGCACCGAATCGGCGCGCCGCATCTCCTCGACGAACCGGGCACCGATCCGGCTGCGCGCGGAGTGCATCACCAGCACCGGGATGGTCAGCGGGCCGGCAGCGGCGAGGCGCCGCTGGCCGTCGACGATCGCGCCGAGGGTGTTGGCGGGCAGGCTGTGCCCTCCGGGCGGTTTGAGCATCAGGTCATAGTCGTAGGACCCGCCGAAGTCACGATGGGTGGCGCGGGCATAGTGCGAACTCCCGGAAGGGAAGAGAGGACGCGCCCGGAGCCGCTCCGCGAGCAGCCTCACCGGCGCCTCGGCGAGGGACCGCGCCATGGGACCCAGATGCATCTCGAGCCATGGGGAGTTCAGCGCGAGGCCCGAGACCGTGCGGGGATGGCGCTGCGCCCAGAGTGCTGCGGTGAGTCCGCCGGTCGAGTGGGCCAGCAGCACGGGCGGCCGGTGGCGACCGATGATCCGCAGCGCGGCCCCGATCTCCTCGTCATAGCGGTTGAGGTGATCGACCTCGGTCGCGGTCTGGCCGGGCCGCAGGCTGCGGCCGTGCTTGCGCAGATCCAGGCCCCAGACGTCATGCCCGCGCTGTCCCAGGTGCTCCATCAGCTCCCGGTGGAAGATGTAGTCGGACCATCCGTGCATCAGCAGGATCGGCGGCTTCGTCGCCGCGCCGGAGGCCCTGGCGTCGATCTGCGATGGGGCGCCGATCGTCTCGCGATGGATCAGCGTGGCGAGCAGGGGTCCTTCGTCATCCGCTCCGAGGTCGATCGGTTGAGCCGTATACCCCTCTCCCAGGATCGGGTCCGTGCTCACTCGTCCTTGGCGCTGTCCTTGAGCAGGTCGACGACCTCATCACGGCGATAGCGACGGTGGCCGCCGAGGGTGCGCATGTAGGAGAGCTTTCCCGCCTGAGCCCAGCGGGTGACCGTCTTGGGGTCGACATGGAACATCTTCGCGACCTCCGCAGGGGTCAGCAGTTCTATGGCGTCCTCAGTGCCCGCGGGCTGTTGCTCCGTGGATGCGTTCATGGGGCGTGCGACCTTTCACTGCGGGCACCGGCGAGCGGGCCGTGTCCAGCGACAGGTGCGGGCGCACGCTCCAAGCTCAAGACTACTGGGTAAGGTCCGAAGTCAGGCAAACTTAAGCCCAGTGTCGGCCCAAGATCCACATCTCCTCGATGACCTCTCGGTCACATCCGGGGAGGCGGAAGGGATGTCCGGCACGTCTCACGCCTCGGAGTTCGCCGGACAGCAGGGCGACCATGTACCCTGGGCACACGAAGCTAATGCCATCTTCCGGGTCGACAAGAGCACCCGGCAGCCGATGCACAGGGGGTCAGATCCATGGGTCGCGGCCGACAGAAAGCCAAGCACACCAAGGTGGCTCGGGACCTCAAGTACTACAGCCCGCCGACGGACCTCACGGCGCTGCAGCGCGAGCTGCAGTCTCAGAGAGGCGAGACGGCCTCCACCAGTGGAGACAACCGGGCCGAGGACAGCGACGACCGGGCCGACGAAGACGCTCCGTCCGTCTATCGCCGTTGAGGACGGCCCGGCATCAGCCGGGAAGCACCGTGACACAGCAGGAGGGCCGACCCATCGGGTCGGCCCTCCTGCTGTGTCAGCCCCCCGCTGTGTCGACCGCCCTGCCGCGTCGGCCCCTGCTGGTTCGCGGCCTGTGGTCCGTCAGGACCAGCCGGGGTGCTGACCTGCGAGGAGGACCGAGCCGCCCTCGACGCCCTTGGCACCGGCGACGACGTGCTCGAGTGCGGCACCCGGCTCGGGCAGCGAGTCCTCACCGACGACCTCGCCGATCACCCGTGCCCCGAGACCCTGCTCGGCGAGCACCGCCAGAGCGGCGTCGGCCTTCGTGGGATCGACCAGCGCCACCATCCCGACGCCCATGTTCAACGTTCCCTCGAGGTCCAGCTGCGGCACCGAGCCCCACCGCGCCATCTGAGAGAACACGGCACCCGGCTGCCACCGTGCACGGTCCACGCGGGCCGCGAGCCCGCGGGGCATCACGCGGGCGAGGTTCGCGGCGAGGCCGCCGCCGGTGACATGGCTCAGGGCGTGGATGGCACCGGTGGTGCGCGCATCCCGCAGCACGGCCAGCAGATCCGCGGTGTAGATGCGGGTCGGCTCGAGGAGCTCCTCACCGAGCGTGCGTCCGAAGTCGTCGATGTGCGCTTCCAGGGAGAGCCCAGCGGCCGCGATCACGGCGCGCACCAGCGAGTATCCGTTGGAGTGGAGACCGGAGGCATCCATCCCGATCACCACGTCGCCGGCGCGGACGCGGTCCGGGCCCAGCAGCTCGTCGGCCTCGACGACACCGACGGCGGCGCCGGCCACGTCGTAGTCCTCGGCGCCCATCAGGCCCGGGTGCTCGGCGGTCTCCCCGCCCACCAGGGCGCAGCCGGCGAGCTGGCAGCCTTCGGCGATGCCGCGCACGATGTCGGCGATCCGCTCCGGCACCACCTTGCCGCACGCGATGTAGTCGGTCATGGCCAGCGGTGCGGCGCCGACGACGATGATGTCGTCCACGACCATCCCCACCAGATCGCGGCCGATGGTGTCGTGGATGTCGAGTTCGCGGGCGATCGCGATCTTGGTGCCCACGCCGTCGGTCGAGGAGGCCAGCAGCGGACGCCGGTACTCCTTGAGCGCGCTGACGTCGACGAGTCCGGCGAAGGCGCCGATCCCGCCGAGCACCTGCGGACCGTGGGTCGCGGCCACGGCTTCCTTCATCAGCTCGACGGCGCGGTCTCCGGCGGCGGTGTCCACCCCCGATGCGGCGTAGGTGATCGACGCGGGCCTGGGGTCCGAGGTGTTCATGCGTCCTTCCCGACGACGGCGGGCTCGGGTTCACGAGCCTGGGTGATGCCCTGGGCCCGGGCGACGGGCTCCGGCAGGGCGACCGGGTACTTCCCGGAGAAGCAGGCGGTGCACAGCTTCTCTTCCGGCTGTTCGGTGGCGCTGATCATCCCCTCCTCCGAGATGTAGCCGAGCGAATCCGCGCCGAGGGACCTGGCGATCTCCTCGATGCCCAGCCCGTTCGCGATCAGCTCCGCCCGGGAGGCGAAATCGATCCCGTAGAAGCAGGGCCAGCGCACCGGCGGGGAGGAGATCCTCACGTGCACCTCGGCGGCTCCGGCCTCCCGCAGCATCCTCACCACGGCGCGCTGGGTGTTGCCGCGCACGATCGAGTCGTCGATGACGACCAGGCGCTTGCCGGCGATCACCTCCCGCAGGGGGTTGAGCTTGAGCCGGATCCCCAGCTGACGGATGGTCTGGCTGGGCTGGATGAAGGTGCGGCCCACATAGGCGTTCTTCACCATCCCCTGCCCGTAGGGGATGCCGGACTCCTGCGCGTAGCCGATCGCGGCCGGGGTCCCGGATTCCGGGGTGGGGATCACCAGATCAGCCTCGACGGGATGCTCGCGGGCCAGCTGACGACCCATCTCGGCGCGGGCCTCGTTCACGCTGCGGCCGGCGATGCGGGTGTCGGGGCGGGCGAGGTAGACGTACTCGAAGACGCAGCCCTTGGGCTCAGGCTCCATGACCTGCTCGCTGCGCAGGCCCTGCTCGTCGATGACGATCATCTCGCCGGGGGCGATCTCCCGCACGAAGCTCGCGCCGCAGATGTCCAGGGCGGCGGTCTCGGAGGCGACCACCCAGCCGCGCTCCAGCCGACCCAGCACCAGCGGGCGGATCCCCTGTGGGTCGCGCGCCGCGTACAGGGTGGTCTCGTCCATCAGGGTGAAGCAGTAGGCCCCGCGCAGGTGCGGCATCAGCTCGCGCAGCGCGTCCTCGAGAGGGCCCTCGCTGTTCAGCAGCGCGGTGACCAGGGCGGTATCGGTCGTATTGCCGCGCCCCAGCTCACCGGTGCGCGGCGTGCCGTGGCGCTCCTCGATCAGCGACAGCAGCTCCTCGGTGTTGACCAGGTTGCCGTTGTGGGCCATCGCGACGGTGCCCTCGGGACGGGGACCGAGCGCGGGCTGGGCGTTGGACCAGTTGGACGCGCCGGTGGTCGAGTACCGGGTGTGACCGAGCGCGATGTGACCCTGGAGCGCGCCGAGGGAGGCCTCGTCGAAGACCTGCGAGACCAGTCCCATGTCCTTGTAGACCATGATCTGGGAGCCGTCGCTGGTGGCGATGCCGGCAGATTCCTGCCCGCGATGCTGCAGCGCATAGAGACCGTAATAGGTCAGTTTCGAGACGTCCTCGCCGGGTGCGAAGACACCGAAGACGCCACAGGCGTCTTGCGGGCCCTTCTCACCGGGGAGCAGGTCGTGGGAGAGTTTTCCGTCGCCGCGTGCCACCGGTCCATAGTGCCACAGCGCAGGATCATGCCGTTCTGCCGTCCGCGAGGGAATCAGCGGCGGGGCGATCTCTTCGGACGGTTCCGCACCGAGTCGATGACGGCCACGACCGCGGCCAGCGGGAGACCGACCATGACGGCGGCGAGCAGCACGAAGTTGAGCACTCCGCCGAGGTCCGCGAAGTCGAAGAACGGGGCGCTGATCAGTGCGGCCACTGCGGGCAGAGCGATCGCGACGGCGACCCAGAAGCCGAGCGTCGGGGTGCGGCCACGACGCACGTAGATGCTCGTCCGGGCCGGATCCACAGCCGTCGTCACCGGGTCGCCGCCAGAGCGGGCGGTCTCGTCCGAGGTGTCGAGCGGCTGATCGGCGGAGGTGTCGCTCTCCTCACTGTCGACGGTCTCCGGATCACGGTCGACGGAGTCCGGATCACGGTCGACGGTCTCCGGAGCCGACGCGGCACCGACCCGCTCGGCGCTCGAGCCGTCGGCGCCCTCGAGGGGTCCGGCGCTGTCGGGACGTTCGGGGTGCTCGGGTTCGTTCGCGGTGCTCACGGTGTTCACAGTCCTCCAGCGGCGTCGACCGCCGCGGCGACGATCGCCGGGTCGGTGCGGGTTTCGGGGGCACAGGCCTCGACCGGAGCACCGGCGCGGCGGCGCGCGGACAGGTGCACGTCGGGCACGCCGCTGCGGCGGGCGAGGTCGACGAGATCCGCGGGGCGGACTCCTCCACCGGCGCAGATGTCGAGCAGCCCCTCGACGGCGTCGACCATGGCAGCCAGGTCCTCGGCTCCGTCCAGGGCACGGCCTGCGCCGCCCGAGCTGAGCACGCGGTGGACGCCGAGGCCCAGCAGGGTCCGCACGGCATGCTCGCGCTCGGGACGGCCGGGCAGTGCATCGACGGCGCGGTGGGCGGTGAGGGTGATGCCTCGCAGCGCTCTGCTGCCGGCAGTCAGTGCACCGTCCCGGATGCTCTCGATCGCGGGGACGTCCAGCTCCCCCGACGCGGTGAGCGCACCGATCACCACCCCGGCGGCGCCGGCGGTGACGGAGTCACGGGCCTGGCGGGTCATCAGCTCGACCTCGTCCTGGGAGTACACGAACTCCTCGGGATGGTCCAAGAAGTCACCGCGCTCCGCCCGGGAACGGATCAGCACGTGCACATCGAAGTGGGGCTTCGCCTCTCGTGCCGCCACCAGCGCCGAGGCTCGACGGACGCTCTCCTCGACCAGGTCGGGCGGCGGGGTGATCCCGCCGCGCTCGAGCTCGATGCACAGCTCCACCCGGTCCGCTCCGGCCTTGGCGGCGACGTCGAGGCCCATGAGGTCCTCGATCGCGATCTCCACGGCGATGCTCATCGCTCCTCCTGGTCACGGGCGGTGCGCACGATGCGACGGGGGCCGGGCAGGGGCAGCAGCTCTGCAAGGTCGCTGCGCTCCCCGCTGGCATGCACGCGACCAGCGGCGACGGCCTCGGCCCAGGTGAGGTCACCGCCGACCAGTGCCAGCCAGGTGGCGGCGTCGGTCTCGACCACGGCGGGCGGGGTGCCGCGGGTGTGGCGGGTGCCGGCGATGGCCTGCACCGCCGCGTAGGGAGGGACCCGCAGCTCGACGGCGCCGCCGGGGAACTCCTCGGCGAACATCTCCAGGGTGTGGCGCACTGCGGGGGCGAGGACGGTGCGTCCCGCGTCTTCCGGTGCAGTGGCCCACGCAGCGAGCGCGCTGCGCCCCTGCTCGGGATCGGTACGACGGCTCACCACGTCAGCCGGCCACCTCCGGCAGCAGGTCGTGGACGGCGATGGTCGCGGCGCGGTCCGGGCCCACGCCGATGGCGCTGATCCGGCAGCCTGCGAGCTCCTCGAGACGCAGCACATAGGCGCGCGCGTTCTCCGGGAGCTCCTCGAAGGTGCGGGCTTCGGAGAGGTCCTCGGTCCATCCCGGGAGCGTCTCGTAGACCGGCGTGGCGTGGTGGAACTCGGTCTGCGTCATCGGCATCTCGCGGTGGATCACGCCGCCGATGTCGTAGCCGGTGCAGATCGGCACCTCGTCGATGCCGGTGAGCACGTCGAGCTTGGTCAGCACGATGTCGGTGAAGCCGTTGATGCGCACCGCGTGGCGGATCATCAGCGCGTCGTACCAGCCGCAGCGACGGGGGCGTCCGGTGTTCACGCCGACCTCACCGCCGGTGGTCTGCAGGTACTCGCCCCACTTGTCGAAGAGCTCGGTCGGGAACGGGCCGGCGCCCACCCGGGTGGTGTACGCCTTGACGATCCCGATGACCCGGTCGATACGGGTGGGCCCGATGCCGGTGCCGGTGCAGGCACCGCCCGCGGTCGGGTTCGAGCTGGTGACGAAGGGATAGGTGCCGTGATCGACGTCCAGGTAGGTGGCCTGGCCGCCCTCCATGAGGACCACCTCGTCGCGGTCCAGCGCATCGTTCAGCAGCAGGGTGGCGTCGACCACCATCGGCCGCAGCCGCTCGGCGTAGGACAGGAGGTTCTCGACGATCTCGTCGACCTCGACCGCCCGCCGGTTGTACAGCTTGACCAGCAGCTCGTTCTTCTGGCGCAGCGCACCCTCGATCTTCTGCCGCAGGATCGACTCGTCATAGAGATCCTGGACCCGGATGCCGAGACGGCCGATCTTGTCCATATAGGCGGGGCCGATGCCGCGCCCGGTGGTGCCGATCGCGCGCTTGCCCAGGAAGCGCTCGGTGACCTTGTCGAGCGTCTGGTGATAGGGCGCCACGATGTGGGCGTTGGCGCTGATCCGCAGCCGCGAGGCGTCGACGCCGCGCGACTCGAGCATGCCGATCTCCTCGAACAGTGCTTCGAGGTTCACGACCACACCATTGCCGATCACGGGCGTGACCTGCGGCGAGAGGATGCCGGCAGGAAGCAGCTTGAGCTCGAACTTCTCACCGTCCACGACCACCGTGTGCCCGGCGTTGTTGCCTCCATTGGGCTTGACGACATAGTCGACCCGCTCACCGAGGAGGTCGGTGGCTTTGCCCTTCCCCTCGTCACCCCATTGGGCTCCGACGATCACGACGGCGGGCATGGCGACTCCTGGAAGCTGAGGACGAGCGGACGGGGCCACGGCGCAGAAAGCGCACAAGGCCGCGTGGATCCTACCAAGGAGAGCCGCACAGCCCCTGTCGACCGCCGCGTTCTCTCCCGCGCGGGCTCGGGGACACGCGCGGGCTCAAGGACATCAGCCCAGCAGCGTCGGATCGGCTTCGCGCAGGAAGGCGGTCACCCGATCCGCCTCGGCCTCGTCGCCGAGCCGACGGGAGGTCTCCCCCAGCATCGCCAGGGCACGCAGGAAGCCGCGGTTGGGCGCGTGCGAGGCCGGGATCGGGCCCTGGCCGCGCCAGCCGGACTTGCGCAGCGCATCCAGACCCCGGTGGTAACCGGTGCGGGCGTAGGCGTAGGCGGCCACGTCATCACCGTCGGAGAGCGCATCCTCGGCCAGGGTCGCCCAGGCGAGCGGCGACTCGAGATGCCGGGCGGCGATGTCCCGGGGCTCACCTTCGACGAGCTCTTCGGCCACCTGCACATCGACGAAGTCGTCGGGCAGTCGGGTCTCGGGAATGCCCAGAAGGTTCCCGCTGGTGAGGTTATCGGTACGATCAGCCATGAAAGCATCGTAGGCGCTGTCGCCTGATGACCTCATGACAAGAATGAATCGCCCATGTCACACACGCAGGACGGCTCCGAGCTCCTCACCGGGCCCGGCGCGGGAGGACTCCTCCGCTCGGCCGTCGGCAACTCCGGCGGAGTGCTGCACAGCTGGCAGCTCGACCATGTCGATCACCGCCCCGGACGCAGCACCAAGGCGCTGTACCGGACGATGGTCTCCTGGCCCGAGCTCGACGGCCCGCAGGCTCCCGCCCGTGAGGAGCTCTTCGGGGCGAGCGCGCACATCGGCGAGCGCGAGAAGAACCTCTACGTCGCCGAGCAGACCCTGGTGATGACCGATGGCGACATCAACGTGCGGGTCTGGCGCTATCCGCACGACCCGTGGCTGCCGATGCTGCCGCAGGTCTGCTATCCCGACATCGTCGGCCGCACCCTGCGCGACCTGGGGGCGTCGCTCGGCGCCGACCCCTCGGTGCCGATCGCGATCGACGTGGTGTCCTATCGCCCCGGGCGCCGTGCCGTGCTGCGCGCCTCGCAGGGGGACCGCGCCTACTTCCTCAAGGTCATGCAGCCGCATCGCAGCGGGGAGATCGTGGATCGCCATCACCGGCTGCTGGCCGCAGGGGTGCCGGTTCCCGAGGTGATCGCGCATCACAACGGCCTTGTGGTCCTCGCCGAGCTGCCCGGCCGCCCGCTGGCCCGCGCGGTGATCGACGAAGGCGTCGGGGCCTGCCGGGCCGAGGACCTGGTGGCGCTGGTCGATCGGCTCCCTGCCTCGATGTACACCCTCCCGCTGCGCCCGCCCTGGACCGACTCCGTGGAGTTCTACGCCGGGATCGTCAGCTCCTCCGTCCCCTCGCTCGGTCCCCGACTGGATGCACTGGTGCGGGCGATCCGCGAGGGACTGACAGCTCTTGAGCAGCGCATGGACATGCGCCCCCACGATGTGGTGCACGGCGACTTCTACGAGGCGCAGGTGTTCGTCGAGAACGGCAAGGTGGTGGGCCTGCTCGACATCGACACCGTGGGTCCGGGCCGTCGGGCCGACGATCTCGCCTGCCTGCTCGCCCATCTCAGCGTCCTGGCGGACTACGGCAACGCCGGCCGCATCGACCGCGCCATGCAGGAGCGCGTCGAGGAGGCCATCCGCACCTGGCATGAGGTGTTCGCCGAGCGGGTGGATCCGACGGAGGTCGCGCTGCGTTCCGCGGGGGTGGTGCTGTCCCTGGCCACCGGTCCGCACCGGCAGCAGGAGGCCGCCTGGGAGGCCGCCACCGAAGCGATCGTGCGCGTCGCCGAGGAGTGGGTCACCGAGGCCCGCCGGGCTGAGCAGCGCCGTCGCGATGCCGCTGCGGCCGACGGGGCGCGCACCGCGCCGAGCCCCCAGCCAGAACCCCAGCCCCAGCAGTCGATCCCGCCCATCCACGGGCCGACGGGAGTGCGCCAGGCTCTCGCCCCCGGCTCCGTCCCGACCGGGCAGCAGCCGGTGCCCCAGCAGGTCCAGCACCTGGTGCAGCAGCAGGCCCGCCCTCGGCCCTCTGTCGCCCCGCAGCAGAACGCTTCGGCCTCCGCGCAGCAGTCGGCCCCAGCGCACTCCGGACCGCCGCAGTCCGCAGCTCCTCAGCCCGTGCCTCATCACGGTGCGTCGCAGAACCCTTCGGCGCCGTGGCAGCAGTCCGCCCCGCCTCCGTACTCCGCCCCGCCCGAGCACACCGGTCCCCCGCCTCCCCGCTCGGCACCGTCGCCGAGGAACCTTCCGGCCACCGAGCCCCTGCCTCCGCTGGACCCCTCCCGCGGGCAGCAGGACCCCGCTCCCGGCCGACAGGATCCCGCTCCCGGGCAGCAGAACCCCGCCCGCGGGCAGCAGGACGACGGTGACGACGACTCCCCCACCCAGGAGCGCAGGATCGACTCGATCCTGCCCCGCTGACCTCGGATCCCTGCAGCTGCCGCCGCAGCGCCTCACCGTCTGCGCCACCCGCTCCCCGCTGCGCCGCCCACTCCGCACTGCACGGCCCTCTCCTCGCTGTGCCACCATCAGGGCATGCGTGCAGTGCTCCAGAGAGTCGACGGTGCCCAGGTCGAGGTCGAGGGCGAGGTGGTCGGCGCGATCGAGGGCGAAGGCCTGCTCGCGCTGGTCGGCGTCACCCATAAGGACGGCCCCGAGCAGGTGGCGACGATCGCCCGCAAGATCTGCGAGCTGCGGATCCTGGATGGCGAGCGCTCGGTGCTCGAGGCCGGGGCCCAGGTGCTGGTGGTCTCCCAGTTCACGCTCTACGCCGACGTGCGCAAGGGGCGCAGACCCTCCTGGAGCGGCGCGGCTCCGGGCCCGGTCGCCGAACCGCTGGTCGAGCAGGTGGTCGAGGCGATCCGCGAGCGCGGCGTCACCGTCGCGACCGGACGCTTCGGCGCGATGATGCGCGTGGGCCTCACCAACGACGGCCCCTTCACGATCCTGCTCGAGGCCTGAGCGCCCCCGGAACGGCTCAGCCCAGCAGCAGCGCCGAGAGCTCGGCGACGGTCGCGACGTGCAGCACGTCGGCCTCCTGCTCGACCCGTCCGCCGTACCCCCAGCCGGCCAGCAGCGCGGGCACCCCGTGCTCGGCGGCGCCCTCGGCGTCGTGGATCCGATCCCCGATCATCACGGTTCCCGTGCCGGCCGGGAGATCCAGGCGCTCGAGGACGCTGCCGATGACAGCGGACTTGTCGTTCCTGCCCGTGGCACGGTCGGTGCCGCCGATCAGCGCGAAGCGGTCCGCGAGGCCCTGATGCTCGAGCAGGCGCCGCGCGGTGGTCTCGGGCTTGTTGGTCGCGACCGCGACGGTGCGCCCGGCGTCCGCGAGCGCGGCCAGCAGCCCCGGGATCCCCGGATAGGGCGGAGCGTCCAGCAGACCGCATGAGAGGTAGTGCTCGGTGTAGGCCAGGCGCAGCCGCTCCGCCCGCTCGGCGCTCATCCCGAGCACGCCGCGGAAGGAGTCGCCCAGCGGGGGTCCGATGAAGGTGCGCAGCACGTCGGGCGGGGGGAGCTGCTCCCCACAGGCCGCGAAGGCGTGACCGAGCGCGGCGAAGATGCCGGGCCCGGAGTCGACGATCGTGCCGTCGAGATCGAGCAGGACCACGGGGACGTCGGCCAGGGCGCCGGGGGCAGTGCTGAGCATGGGAGCGAGCCTAGCCGCCGCCCCGTCGCCCTCGAGCGGGCAACCGGTGGGCAGGAACTGCGCCCGCTCCCCCGCGCCGCTAGGCTGTGACCATGACCTACACACTCGTGCTGCTCCGCCACGGCGAGAGCGACTGGAATGCGAAGAACCTGTTCACCGGCTGGGTCGATGTGGCCCTCACGGAGAAGGGCGAGGCCGAGGCCGCCAACGGCGGAGTGCTGCTGAAGGACGCCGGCATCCTCCCCGATATCGTGCACACCTCGCTGCAGCGCCGGGCGATCATGACCGCGAACCTCTCCCTCGATGCCGCCGACCGCCACTGGATCCCCGTCAAGCGCGACTGGCGCCTGAACGAGCGTCACTACGGCGCACTCCAGGGCATGAACAAGTCCGAGATCCGTGAGAAGTACGGCGAGGAGAAGTTCATGGCCTGGCGTCGTTCCTACGACACCCCGCCGCCCGAGATCGAGTTCGGCACCGAGTTCAGCCAGGACCAGGATCCGCAGTACGCGGACCTCGGCGCTCAGCTGCCGAAGTCCGAGTGCCTCAAGGACGTCGTCGAGCGCTTCCTGCCGTACTGGGAGGAGGGCATCAAGCCCGACCTCGTCGACGGCAAGACGGTACTGATCGCCGCTCATGGCAACTCGCTGCGCGCGCTGGTGAAGTACCTCGATGGCATCTCCGACGAGGAGATCTCGGGCCTGAACATCCCCACCGGTCAGCCGCTGGTGTACGAGCTGGACGAGGACTTCCAGCCTGTCGAGAAGGGTGGCCGCTACCTCGACCCGGTCGCCGCGAAGGCCGCCGCCGAAGCCGTCGCCAACCAGGGCAAGTGAGTGATCTGAGCTTCGCCTGATCCGGGTCTCCACGGGCCCGAATGCACCGAGAGCCCCCGACAGCTGCCGGGGGCTCTCGTCATGTCCGGTTCCCGCCGCAGCAGAACCGATCGCTCAGCGACGGCGCTTCGTGCCGAACAGGCTGCGGGTGATCTCCCTGCCCAGCACGGTGCCGGCGGAGCGGAGGAACGACTTCACCGCAGGCTTCTCGAAGAAACCGCCCTCCTCCTTCGCGCTCGAGGACTTCCGCTGCGAGGACGCCGAGCTCTCGGAGCCCGTCCCCTCATCGTCGGCGGCATCCTCCTCGAGGGCCTTCGCGTCCTTCTCGGCCCGGGCGGTGAGGATCTCGTAGGCGGACTCACGATCCACCGGGGTCCCGTACTCCGCGGTGAGCGGCGAAGCCTTCACCGCGGCGGAGATGACGCCCGCCCCGGCCGGATCCATCGACGACTCGGGCGCGCGCACGGCCGTGATCGCGACCGGCGTCGGGGCGCCGTCCTCGCTCATCACGGTCACGATCGCCTCGCCGGTGCCGAGCGCGGGGATCACCTCGACCAGGTCGTGCTCGGAGGTCGGGAAGGTGCTGGCGGTGGCCTTGAGCGCCTTGGCATCGTCGGGCGTGAAAGCGCGCAGGGCGTGCTGGACCCGGTTGCCGAGCTGGGCGAGGACGTCGCCGGGGATGTCCTTCGGGGTCTGGGTGATGAAGAAGATGCCCACGCCCTTGGAGCGGATCAGTCGCACCGTCTGGACGACCTGGTCGAGGAAGGCCTTGGAGGCATCTTTGAACAGCAGGTGCGCCTCGTCGAAGAAGAACACGAGCTTGGGCACCTCGAGGTCGCCCACCTCGGGCAGGTCCTGGTACAGCTCGGCGAGCATCCACATCATGAAGGTGGAGAACAGGGCGGGCCGGGAGGCGACGCCCGGCAGCTCGAGGCAGGAGATGATCCCGGTGCCGTCCGCGGCCTTGCGCAGCAGCTTCTCGGTGTCGAAGGCGGGTTCGCCGAAGAAGACATCCGCCCCGGACGCCTCGAAGGCGGTCAGGCTGCGAAGGATCACGCCGGCGGTCGCGGTGGAGATCCCCCCGATGCCCTTGAGCTCGTCCTTGCCCTCGTCGGAGGTGAGGAACAAGATCAGGGCGCGCAGGTCCTTGAGATCCAGCAGCCCCAGGCCCTGGCTGTCCGCGTAGTGGAAGATCAGGCCCAGCGAACTCTCCTGGGTCTCGTTCAGCTCGAGCACCTTGGACATCAGCACCGGTCCGAAGGTGCTCACAGTGGTGCGGATCGGCACACCCTCGCCCTGGCCGCCGAGGCTGAAGAACTCGGTCGGGGCGGCGCGGGAGACCCACTCCTGACCGCGGGCGGCGGCGCGCGCGGTGAGCTTCTCGGAAGCCTCACCCGGCACGGCGATGCCGGAGAGATCGCCCTTCATATCCGCCACGAACACGGACGCACCTGCATGCGCGGCCTGCTCGGCGATCACCTGCAGGGTGCGGGTCTTGCCGGTGCCGGTGGCGCCGGCGATCAAGCCGTGACGGTTCAGCATCGCCACCGACAGGTTCACGGCCACGGCGGAGTTCGGCTCCTCCCCCTGGATCATCGCGCCGAGGTGGATCCGCCCGCCGTCGAAGGCGTAGGCCTCGCGCACGGCGAGAGCCGACGGGCTGAGCTCCGCAGCGGCGCTCTCGGCGGCTCCGGCGGCTCCGGCGGTCTCGGCGGCTCCGGCGGTCTCGGCGGCTCCGGGGGTCTCGGGGGTTCCGGGGGTCTCGGTGCTCATGCTCTGGCTCCTCCCGCGTCGGCGCAGGCCGACGGATGCGTGGTCTCGACCCTGGAATCGTAGCGGCCCAGCTCACATCCGGCGGGCTGTGGGCGCTACCGTGTGCGCATGACCGATCGCCGTGATGCCCAGTTCGAGGTCCTCGGCGATCCGCCGCAGACCGTCCGCGCCACCGAGGAGCTGCCCCCTGCGGCGATCGCCGAGATGCTGACCGCCCCCTCGGCGCCTGCGCTGCTCGAGCTGCTGGGCATCACCGGGCAGGACCATGCCGAGCTCAGCGCCCTGATCGGCCCGGCCGTGGCGGATCAGGAGATCCTCGCGGAGGTCACCCGCACCGCGAACCTGCTGCGGGCGTGCGCGGGACTCGAGGCACCTGCGGCGGATCTCGGAGCCCTGGAGGAGCAGCACAACGCGCTGCAGCAGCGACTCGTTCCGGGTGAGGGCCTGCTCTCGATCCTCGCCCTCGTGGTGAGCACCTCGACGGTGCGGGCCTGGCACCGAGAACGCGGCCTGAGCACCGAGCAGTCCTGGGAGGTGCTCGCGGATCTCGGCCAGCAGATGCGGGTCCATCGCCGCAGCAGCGGGAGGCTGGGACTGCATCAGCTGCCGTGGATGGCGCTGAACTGGCGGGGGCGCCTGGTGCACCTGGGGCGCCTTCAGTTCGACCTGCATCGCACAGAGAAGGGAACGCGGAACGAGCGCTGGGTGATCGGTGTCCACATCCCCGCCACCGGGTCGCTGGATCACGCCGCGGTCGAGGAGTCGCTCCATCGGGCGACCACCTATTTCACCACCCGCTACGCCGATCTCGACACCGCGCGTCCACCGGGTGCAGCGTCCTTCGGCCGGGAGTTCGTCTGCGATTCCTGGCTGGTGAACCCGCTGCTGACCGAGGAGCTCGGCGCGGAGTCGAACCTCGGTGCCTTCGCGCGCCGCTGGGAGCGGATCTCCTCGGAGCGCTCCGACGACGGTGCGGCCTTCTTCGTGTTCGGCGAGCGCCCGCCCTATGACGTCACCGCGCTGCCACGCCGTACGCGGCTCGAGCGCCTGGTCGCCGATCGCCTTGCGGACGGACAGGGCTGGGAGAGCGGGCACGGGCGCCTGGTGCGGTGACGACCGCCCTGGGCTGAGCTCACTGCGCCCTCAGAAGATCCCGTCGGCCGCGTCGTAGCGGTCCAGCACCTCGTCGAAGGCCGTCCCGAGATCGATGCCCCGCGACATCGAGACGGCGAAGGCGGTGCGGGTGACGGCGAAGCCGATCTGCACAGCGAGCATCGCCCGCTCCTGGGCATCCTCTCCCTCGAGAACCTCTGCGAGCGCCTCGACCATCTCTGTCTGCACCGAGTGCAGGTTGCCGGTGGAGAGGGAATGCAGCCGCGGCTCCTTGGCCATGACCTGCTTCTTCAGCTCCCGCAGTCCGGCATCGATGGGGGCGGAGGAGATCGCCTCGCGCATCACCGTGCGCAGCGCCTGCTGCGGCCCCTGGTCCTCGGCTAGGTGGCGCAGCCGCTCCGCGATCTCGTCGTCCCCGGCGCTGAGGACCCCGATGATGGCGGATTCCTTCGTGGACCAGTGGTTGAAGAAGGTGCGGGTGGAGACCCCGGCGCGGTGGGCGATCGCTTCGACGGTCACCCCGTTGAGCCCGTGCTCGCTCACCAGCTCGAGGGCGGCGCGGTGCATGGCGATGCGGGACTGGCGCTTCTTCAGCTCCCGCAGTCCTAGGCCCTGGTCGGTATCGCTCATCTCGTTCACCAGACCATCGTAGGTCCGCCACATCACAGAATCTGCACTCAGTAAAATATTGCATCGACTGCATCCGTTGTTTAGAGTCGTCACGTCGAAGCCCGCCGCTGTGCTCCGACCCTCCGGGGCAGTTCCGCGCCCGTCCTCCACCGTCTACACCCGTTCTCTCTCCCGCAAGGAATTCAGTGAGCACAGCATCATCCACCGCGACGGAGCCCGTCGCCGCACCCGCTTTCACCGGCCTTGATCGGCAGGGCAAGCTCGTCTTCGTCGGCCTCATGCTCGGCATGTTCGTCGCCTCCCTCTCGCAGACCATCGTCGGCCCCGCGATGCCCCGCATCGTCGGCGAGCTCGGCGGCATCGAGCACTACAGCTGGATCGCCACCGCCGCGATGCTGGTCTCGGCCGTGTCCGTGCCGGTCGTCGGCAAGCTCTCCGACCTCTACGGCCGCCGCTGGTTCTACCTGGGGGGCCTGGCCGTGTTCATGCTCGGCTCGATCCTGGCCGGCATGGCGCAGGGCTTCTGGTTCCTGGTCTTCGCCCGCGCCGTGCAGGGCCTCGGCATGGGCACCCTGATGCCGCTGAGCCAGACCATTATCGGAGACATCATCCCGCCCCGTCAGCGCGGCAAGTACCAGGGCATCATGGGCGCCGTCTTCGGCGTCACCTCGATCGCCGGGCCGCTCATCGGCGGAGTCGTCACCGACCACCTGGGCTGGCGCTGGCTGTTCTACCTGACCATCCCGATCGGGATCGCCGCCTTCGTCTTCATCCTGAAGTTCCTGCACCTGGAGAAGTCCGAGCAGCACGGCAAGGTCGACTTCGCCGGCATCCTCACCCTCACCCCAGGGCTGGTCATCGCCCTGCTCACCACCACCTGGGGCGGAGGCACGTACGCCTGGACCTCTCCGATCATCCTGGGGATGTACGCCGTCGCGGCGATGTTCCTGATCGCTTTCGTGGTGATCGAGACCAAGGTCGAGGAGCCGCTGCTGCCGATGCACCTGCTGCTGCGCCCGATCGTCGCCCTGTCGGTCGCCGCCTCCTTCGCGATCGCCGTCGCGATGTTCGGCGCGATCATCTACATCCCGGTCTACGCGCAGGGCGTCATGGGCGTCTCCGCCACCCAGTCGGGCATGATCCTGGTCCCCCAGTCCGTCGCCATGATCCTCACCTCGATCATCGTGGGCCTGTTGATCTCGAAGACCGGCCGCTACCGGCCGTTCCTCATCGCCGGCGGCGTTGTCATGGTGATCGGGTACGTGCTGCTGGCCGCCCTGGAATACGGCGACACCCAGTGGCATCTCACCCTCGCCATGATCGTGATCGGCCTGGGGCTCGGCCTGTCGATGCAGGTCTACACGCTGATCGTCCAGAACGCAGTCGCCCGGCGCGAGCTCGGCACCGCCACCGCCGCGATCCAGTTCTTCCGCAACATCGGCTCCACCGTGGGCACCGCGGTGCTCGGCACCGTGATGACCGCCTCGATGGCCACCTCGATCAGCGATCAGATCGCAGCGCTGCCCGCGGAGGACCTCGCAGATCTGCAGGCCTCCGGCGGCGCCGACGTCGCCGGTCTCGAGAATGCGGCGCTGGATCCCTCCGCGCTCTCCCAGCTGCCCGACATCCTCGTGGAGCCGATCCGGATGGGCATGGGCGAGGCGATGCACATGGTGTTCCTCACCGCCGTGCCCTTCGCGGTGATCGCGCTGGTGCTCTCCCTGTTCATCAAGCATGTGCCGCTGCGCGAGACCGTCGAGTCCGCTGACGAGCTCACCGCCCGACCGGGTGCCGACGCCGCCGCGGGGCTCGGGGGCACGGGCACCGAGCCGCAGGACCTGCACCCTCGCACCGGCCCGATCCCGGTGATCGATCCGGAGCAGCTCGAGGCTGAAGATGCCATCGGAGAGCGGGAGTCGGTCACGGCCGACGAGCGCTGACCTCTGCCGGCCGACGGCCCGGTCCCGAGTCCTCAACGGCTCCGGGCCGGGCCGTTCGTCCATCGGAGACGGCGCCGCGGCACCGGACCGACTCATGAAAAGATGGACGGATGCTGCTGACCGATCACTTCCCGCCCGCGATGCCCGCAGCCCTGGAGGGTCGACTGACCACCCGGGTGCCGATCGAGGCTGACGTCCCGGCCGTCGTCGCACTGGTCACCGCGGACATCCGTCGCCACACCCCGGACGGTGCGGCCGACGAAGCCGGAATGCGCTCTCGCATGGTCGGGCTGAAGTCCTGGTCGCGCCGCGAAGTCGTGGTGGTGCCCGTCGCCGCCGACGGCTCCCCCACCCTCGATCAGGCCCCGCTCGCCTGGATCGCTCTGGAGGACCGCGCCACCGGGCGCACCAACGTCCAGTTCGTGATCGCCGAGGACGCCCCTGAGCGGGACGCCCTCGCGGCCGCCCTGCTGGACTGGGCGGTCGAGGTGGGCGGCTCCTTCGCCCGGGCCCGCGGGGTGGAGCGCACCCAGCTCGATGCCGACGCGAATGAGCTCGACACCGACCGTGGCCG
The DNA here is from genome assembly GCF_947500705.1 of uncultured Brachybacterium sp. Taxonomy (GTDB): domain Bacteria; phylum Actinomycetota; class Actinomycetes; order Actinomycetales; family Dermabacteraceae; genus Brachybacterium. The sequence continues at coordinate 313,208 of NZ_CANMSY010000002.1, forward strand.
GCTGCTCACCGCAGCGGGTTACACCATGGTGCGCACCTGGCTGCACATGCGCCGGTCCGTCGACCCCTCCGAGCTGGGCACGCTGCCGACGCCGCGCGAAGGCACCCGGGTGCGGCAGGTTCACCGCCACGAATCCGGCCTCCCGGTGGCGCAGGACGTGCGCACCGTGCACCGGATGCTCGAGGAGTCCTTCGCGGACCACTTCAACTCCTACCGGGAGTCCTTCGCCGAGTTCGTCCAGCGCCTCATCGAGAATCCCGAGGAGGCGGGCTGGGACCACTGGTGGATCGCCGAGATCGACCGCGACGGCATCTGGCTGCCCGCGGGCGGCCTGGTCGCCGCCGTCCTCCCGAAGACCGAGACCCTGGGCGAGGGCACCTACCTGGAGTACCTCGGCGTGCACCGCTCCGCCCGCGGCCACGGCATCGCGAAGGCCCTGCTGAACGCCTCGATCCATGACGCCATCGAGCGGGGCCGCACCCACGTGGACCTCGAGGTCGATGACGACTCCCCCACCGGCGCCGACGGGCTGTACGGCGCGATGGGCTGGGAGACCTATGAGCGCACCCAGTCCTGGCACTCCTCGGCCGCCACCCACCCCTCTCGCCTGCTCGAGCCGCCGCCGGCCTGAGCCCCGCGCCGAGGGATCAACCGCCGCGGCCGCCCCGGCGGCGAAGCCATCGCCAGATCCGCAGCGGGAACATGCCGAGCAGGGGGGCGTTCCTCCCGAGCCCGGCGTCGCCGCGCCGGTCGAAGGCCGCCGCGAACCGCTCCGCCTCCTCCGCGGTGGAGTAGGTCTTCTCGCCGCCGCCCTCGCCACAGCCGCGCTCGCACTCCCAGCGCATGGTGCGCCCCTCGGCGCGGAACGCGGGGCGGTGGCCGAAGGTCAGGCAGCCCAGCGGCATCAGGCGTGCTCCCGCGCCGGGCCCGGGCCGGAGGCCCCCTCGGATCCTCCATCGCCCTCCGTGCCAGCGCCCTCCGCACCGTCGGCCTCCTCGACGGTGAGCGGGGTGGCGAGGTCCTCGAGCTTCTGGCCCTCGGCCTTGACCCCGAAGAGCAGCTCGGCAACGCCGCCCAGTGCCATCACCACCGCGGCGATCAGGAAGCCGATCGCCACGGGCGCACGCTCCCCGGTGTCGATGAGGGTGCCGAACAGCAGCGGACCGGCGATGCCCCCGACCGCCGTGCCGACCGCGTAGAAGAAGGCGATCGCGAGCGCCCGCGTCTCCATCGGGAAGATCTCGCTCACCGTGAGATAGGCGGCGCTGGCCCCGGACGAGGCCAGGAAGAAGGTGATCACCAGCAGGATCATGAATGCGGTGAGCCCGCCGGCCTGGCTGAGGAACACCCAGGCCATCGGCAATGTCACCAGGGCGCTGCCGAGGTAGGCCAGTGTGATCATCGGCTTGCGGCCGACGGTGTCGAAGAAATGGCCCAGGATCACCGGGCCGGCGAAGTTCGACAGCGCCCAGAAGATGATGAACAGCGGGGCCAGAGCCGCGCTGACATCGTAGAAGGAGGAGAGCAGCACGCCCAGGTTGAAGGTGATGCCGTTGTAGAGGAACGCCTGCCCGACGAACAGCGCCAGGCAGAGCACCGAGCGCTTCGGGTACTTCCGGAACGCGACGGCGGCGATCTCCCGGAACGGGATGCTGGTGCGCTGACGGATGGTGAGGGAATCCTCCGCCGGGGGCAGCTCGGTACCCTTCTCCTCCTCGATCGACTCCTCGATACCGCGGACGATCCGCTCTGCCTCATCCTCCTGGCCGTGGATGAACAGCCACCGGGGACTCTCCGGCACGTGGCGCCGCACCATGAGCACGGCGATGCCGAGCACGGCGCCGAAGCCGAAGGCCAGACGCCATCCCAGGTCCATGGGGAACAGCGCGGTGCTCAGCAGCACCAGCGCCAGCGCGGAGCCCGCAGCCGAGCCCAGCCAGTAGCTGCCGTTGATGATGAGATCGACTCGCCCTCGCACCCGGGCGGGGATCAGTTCGTCGATCGCGGAGTTGATGGCCGCGTACTCGCCGCCGATGCCGGCACCGGTGAAGAAGCGGCACACGAAGAAGAACCATGGCGAGAAGGAGAACGCCGTCGCGACGGTTGCGACGAGGTAGAGCACAAGCGTCCAGAGGAAGAGCTTCTTGCGGCCCAGCCGATCGGTGAGCTGCCCGAAGAAGAGCGCGCCGAGGCAGGCGCCGACGATGTAGATGGCGCCTGCGATGCCGATCTGGCCGGCGGAGATGTCCAGCCCGCTGCCGTCCTCGGTGAGCCTGGCGGCGACGTTGCCGACCATCGTCACCTCGAGGCCGTCGAGGATCCAGACGCTGCCGAGGCCGATCACCACCCGCCAGTGGAAGCGGGACCAGGGCAGGCGGTCCAGCCGCGAGGGCACCTGCGTCGTGATGGTGCCGGTCTGGGCGTCGGACATCGGAGCCCCTCCCCACGTCGTCGTAGCGTCGCAAGCCAGCCCCGACGGCGTCCGGTGCCTCAGCGACGTGGGGGCAAAGTATCCCCGCGGGACACCGCGCGGCAAGGATGCGACGAGCCGAGCGGTCGGCCCGGCCGGTCATTGCTCTCTCCGAGCTGTACCTGACACCTGCGGTGTTCACGGGAATCGGCAGGCTCGAGTCCGTGGCGGTGCACTCGGCGCCGGCGCAGGCGCCGGCGGAAAGTAATGCGAGCTGGGGACCTATGTTCCGTGGAACATGGGTCCCCAGCTCGCACAACGTGCAGCGGCGTGTGCCGACGGCGCACGGGGCGCTGCGTCGCCTGCCGTCAGCGGGAGGTCACTCCCACTCGATGGTGCCCGGGGGCTTGGAGGTGATGTCGAGGGTGACGCGGTTGATCTCGCTGACCTCGTTGGTGATGCGGGTGGAGATGCGGCTGAGCACCTCGTAGGGCACCTTGGCCCAGTCGGCGGTCATCGCGTCGTCGCTGGTGACGGGGCGCAGCACGACAGGGTGGCCGTAGGTGCGGCCGTCGCCCTGGACGCCCACGGAACGCACATCCGCCAGCAGCACCACGGGGCACTGCCAGATGGTGCGATCCAGGCCGGCGGCGGTGAGCTCGGCGCGGGCGATGGCATCGGCCTGGCGCAGGATGTCCAGCCGTTCCTTGGTGACCTCGCCGATGATGCGGATGCCGAGGCCCGGCCCGGGGAAGGGCTGGCGCCAGACGATCGCATCGGGCAGGCCCAGCTCGGAGCCGACGGCGCGCACCTCGTCCTTGAACAGGGCGCGCAGCGGCTCGACCAGCTCGAAGGAGAGGTCCTCGGGCAGTCCGCCCACGTTGTGGTGGCTCTTGATGTTCGCCGCGCCCTCGCCGCCGCCGGACTCGACGACATCCGGGTAGAGGGTGCCCTGCACCAGGAAGGCCTTCCGTTCAGCATGTGCCTCGGCGCCCTCACCCTCGACGACACCCTGCTCGCGCAGGATGTCCGCCTGGGCCTGCTCGAAGCTGCGGATGAACTCACGGCCGATGATCTTGCGCTTGGTCTCGGGATCGGTGACCCCGGCGAGCGCCTCGAGGAACTGCTGCTCGGCGTCGACCATGACCAGCTTCGCGCCGCCGGTGGAGTCACCGAAGGCCTTCTCGATCTGCTCGGACTCGTCCTGGCGCATGAGGCCGTGGTTCACGTACACGCAGGTGAGGCGGTCACCGATGGCGCGCTGCACAAGTGCGGCGGCGACGGCGGAGTCCACTCCGCCGGAGAGGCCACAGATCGCTGTACCGTCGCCCACCTGGGCACGGATCCGCTCGAGCTGCTCCTCGATGACGTTCCCTGTGGTCCAGGCGGGCTCGATGCCGGCGCCGCGGCGCAGGAAGTTCTCGAGCACCTCCTGGCCGCGGTCGGAGTGGCCGACCTCGGGGTGCCACTGCACGCCGTAGAGCTGCTTCTCGGTGTTCTCGAAGGCGGCGACGGGGCTGCCGGAGGAGGTCGCGACGACCTGGAAGCCGGTCGGGGCCGCGGTCACGGAGTCACCGTGGCTCATCCACACGTTCTGGTCGAGGTCCTGGGTGCTGAGCAGCTGCGAGGCGCCGTCGATGCTCTCCAGGCGGGTCGCCCCGTACTCCCGCACGCCTGTCGGTGCGACGGTCCCGTCGAGCGCCGCGGCCATGGACTGGAAGCCGTAGCAGAGCCCGAGTACGGGCACGCCGGCCTCGAGCAGGGCCGGGTCCAGGCGCGGGGCGCCCTCGGCGTAGACGGAGCTGGGCCCGCCCGAGAGGATGATCGCGCGGGGCTGCTTGGCGAGGATCTGCTCGGTGGGCATCGAATGTGGGACGACCTCGGAGTAGACCCGGGCCTCGCGCACGCGGCGGGCGATGAGCTGTGCGTACTGGGCGCCGAAGTCGACGACGAGGACGGGGCGCTGGTCGGTGTCATTCACCCGGCCGAGTCTACGTGGGAGGCCCCGCGAGAGGCGCTGCGGTCCGTCTCCCGGCAGCACGATTCTCGTCACGCCCGGCGGCGGCCGGGCTCGGCGTCAGCCGCGCGCCTCGCCGCCGGCGTGGGCCTCGTCCTGCAGGGTGGGCCGACGGGCGAGATCGGACTCGACCTTCTGATGGGTCCAGCGCTCACCGAAGAAGGACAGCACCGGGATCACGCCGAAGAACATCAGCAGCAGCATCCGGGGCAGGCCCCAGCGCATCTTCATCCACAGGTCGAAGCCGAGCACCACGTAGACCATGTAGATCAGCCCGTGGATCGGGGACCACGCCTTGGAGATCTGGGTCCAGGTGTCCGAGGTCGAGGTGAACAGACCCTCGCCGCCGAACACCACGTAGCGCATGATCATGATCGCGACCAGCACCAGCAGGGCGATGCCCTCCACGATGGAGGCCACGCGGAAGCGGGCGAACGAGGTCCTGGCGGCGACTTCGTCGAGGGGGCGGGGAGCGGGCACGGGTCACACGTCCTTGTCAGGGGTCGGGGCGGTCGTCGGGCCGACGGCCGGAACGGAGGAGAGCTCGGCGCTCGAGCCGGTCTGGGCGAGGATCTGCTCCATGGCTTCCCGGCGGTCGGCGACCTCGTCAAGATGGGCCGCCCTCACCGAGCGCCACCACAGATAGAGGAAGAAGGTGCCGAACATGACCCATTGCAGCGAGTAGCCGATGTTCTGCCAGTCCAGGCCGCGGGAGAACTCGGATTCCGCGGCAGGGACAGGGCGCAGCGCTCCGGTGGGCTCGTCGAGCGAGACATAGCCGGCGAACATCGGCGAGCCCCATTCGTTGACCAGAAGCGGAGTGGCGATCTCCCCGGCCACCCCATCGACCACTCCCCCGGAGGCGGACTCGCTGGCTTCGAGCCGGCCGGAGATCTCGACCTCGCCCTGCGGGGGCGCGGGAGCGAGCGAGGGGTCGACCTGGCCATCCTCACCGGTGAGCTCCGCGGCGGGGATCCAGCCGCGCAGCACCGGGAGGCGCGCCTGGCTGCCGTCCTCGAGCTCGATGAACATCGAGGAGACCACGAGCACCGCTTCGGTACCACCGATGTTCCGGCCCGGGACGACCACCTGTTCCCCCGGCACGTAGGTGCCGGCAGCGGTCACGGTGTCCCCCACGATCGAGTTCGTGACTGCTTCGCCCACCCCGACCACGCCGCGGATGTCGCCGAGCTGCTCGGAACCGGTGGCCTTGTCGGTGATCGCCTGATGCGCGCGGTCCCACTGCCAGGTCGCCAGCAGTCCGCACACCGCGGTCGCCACCACCATCAGGGCGAGCAGGCCCAGGAAGCGGGGGCGGAGGGCGACACGGAGCATGAGGTCCATGGTACGAGCCGTCGCCCGGAAGGACCCTGTGCGGCGATGCCTCTCGCATCACGTCTCATCACGGCCCGCCACGTGTCCCACCTGCGGGCAGGCCCTCTCCCCTACCTCACGCCGCACCATCGATGAAGTACCACCGGTCCCGCCCTCTGCGCAGGTGCCGCGCCTATGCTGGGGGGCGTGTCCAAAAGTGTCTATATCGCCAGCCCGGAGGGGATGACCGGCAAGTCGATGGTGGCTTTCGGTCTTCTCGAAGCCCTCGCCTCCCGTTCCGACCGCGTCGGGGTGTTCCGCCCCGTCGTCAAGGCAGACCGCACGCGCGACTACGCCGTCGACCTCCTCACCAGCCACCCCGCCGTCGAGCAGGCCTATGAGGATGCGATCGGGGTGGATCACCAGCTGGTGATCTCCGATCCGGATCTCGCGCATGAGCGGATCCTCGCCCGCCATCGCGAGCTCGCCGAGCGCTACTCGGTGCTGGTCGTCCTCGGCTCCGACTACGACGACCTCGCCAATCCCACCGAGCTCGCCTTCAACGCCGAGGTCGCCGCCAACATGGGCGCTCCCGTGGTGGTGGTGCTGTCCGGGCTGGACCGCAGTCCCGATCAGATCGCGGCGCTGGCGGCGGTATCGGTCAGCGAGTTCGGCGGCCATCACGCACTGCCGATCGCCGTGGTCGTCAACCGTGCCGAGGTCGACTCCCTGGACGCCATCCATCAGGCGGTCTCGGCGAAGGTGCCCGACACTCTGGTCGCGGCGATCCCGGAGAACCCGGTGATCATGGCCGTCACCGTGCAGGAGCTGAAGGATGCCGTGGGCGGCACCCTCCTGCAGGGCAATCCGGAGTGGCTGGATCGCGTCGCGATCGGGACCGTGATCGCCGCGATGAGCCTGCCGAACGTGCTCTCCCGCCTCACCGAGAACTGCACCGTGATCGCCCCTGGGGACCGCTACGATCTGCTCCCGGGACTGGTGATGGCGCAGCAGTCGGGCACCTTCCCGGCCCTGTCCTCGATCGTGCTCACCGGTGGCTATGACGTCCCCGACGAGGTGGGTCGGCTGATCTCGGGCGTGCAGCAGGATCTCCCGATCATCGCCACCGACCTGTCCACCTTCGAGACCGCGGTGCGGGTGGCCAAGTCGCGGGGCAGGCTCGACGTGAACAGTCCGCAGAAGATGGATGCCGCGCGACGTGCGGTCGCCGAGCATCTGCCGATCCCCGAGCTGCTCAGCTCCCTCGAGGTGAGCCGGAGCGAGGTCGTCACGCCCATGATGTTCGAGTTCGAGCTGCTCGCCCGTGCCCGCGGGGAGAAGAAGACGATCGTGCTTCCCGAGGGTGAGGAGCCGCGGATCATCGCCGCCGCCGAGGCGCTGCTCGCCCGCGGTGTCGCCGACCTGATCCTGCTGGGCGAGGAGAACACCATCCGCGCGAAGTCCGCGCAGCTCGGCCATGACATCTCCGAGGCCCGGATCGTCTCCCCTCATGACGAGGAGCATGTCGAGAGGTATGCCGCGGAGTACGCGCGGCTGCGCGCCAAGAAGGGCGTCACCCTGGAGCAGGCCCGCGAGAAGGTCCAGGACGTCTCCTATTTCGGCACCATGATGGTGCAGATGGGTGAGGCCGACGGGATGGTCTCCGGCGCCGCGCATTCCACGGCCCACACCATCCGGCCCTCCTTCGAGATCATCAAGACCAAGCCCGGGGCGAAGATCGTCTCCTCGGTGTTCCTGATGGCACTCGAGGACCGGGTGCTGGTCTACGGCGACTGCGCCGTGAACCCCGACCCCACCGCGGAGCAGCTCGCGGACATCGCGGTGCAGTCCGCCGCGACCGCGGAGCAGTTCGGGGTGGACCCGCGGATCGCGATGCTCTCCTACTCCACCGGCACCTCCGGCTCCGGCGCCGATGTCGACAAGGTGCGCGAGGCCACCGCGCTGGTCCGGGACAGCAACCCGCAGCTCGACGTCGAGGGGCCGATCCAGTACGACGCGGCCGTCGATGCCTCGGTCGCGAAGACCAAGCTTCCGGACTCCTCGGTGGCGGGGCGGGCGACGGTGTTCGTGTTCCCCGACCTCAACACCGGCAACAACACCTACAAGGCGGTGCAGCGCTCCGCCGGGGCGATCGCGATCGGCCCGGTCCTGCAGGGACTGAACAAGCCGGTCAACGACCTCTCCCGCGGCGCGCTGGTGGACGACATCATCAACACCGTCGTCATCACCGCGATCCAGGCGCAGGCCGACTCCGCCGCCCCCGCACTCTGACCGACCACCCCTCGAGCGATCAGGAGCTCCTCCGCCATGGCAGCACCCACGGACCCGCGCGTCCTCGTCATCAATTCCGGCTCGTCCTCCCTGAAGTTCCAGCTGCTGGCGCCCGCCGACGGCACTGTCGATGCGACCGGCATCGTCGAGCGGGTCGGGCAGGAGCAGGGCAATGCCACGATCACCGCGGGCGAGCGGGAATCGAACTACGAGGGGCCGGTGCCGGACCACAAGCAGGCAATGAGAATCGTCGAGCGCCTCTTCGAGGAGGTGGGCCTGTCGCTCACCGACGACAGGATCCGCGCCGTCGGCCACCGGGTGGTCCAGGGCGGGGCCCGCTACTCGGAGCCGGTCCTCATCGATGAGCAGGTGCGCTGGGACATCCACGACCTCGGGAAGCTCGCGCCTCTGCACAACTACGCCGCGGTGGACGGGATCGACGGGGCCCAGGCCCTGCTGCCGGAGGTGCCGCATGTGGCTGTCTTCGACACCGCGTTCTTCACCGCGCTGCCCGCTGCGGCGGCGAACTACGCGCTGAACCGTGAGCTGGCCACGCAGTACCGGGTGCGGCGCTACGGCGCGCACGGCACCAGCCATCAGTACGTCGCCGACACCGTCGCCGCCGATCTCGCCGCGCAGGGCCACGACGTCTCCGAGCTGCGTCAGGTCGTGCTGCACCTGGGCAACGGCGCCTCCGCCTCCGCAGTGAAGGCTGGGGCGGCGGTGGAGACCTCGATGGGCCTCACCCCGCTCGAGGGACTGGTGATGGGGACTCGCACCGGCGACATCGACCCGTCGATCTACATCCACCTGCACCGTCAGGCCGGGCTGGGCGCGGAGGAGATCGACGACATCCTCAACAAGCGCTCCGGGATGATGGGCATGTGCGGGATGAGCGACTTCCGTGACATCACCGCAGCGGTCGACGCCGGGGATGAGGCCGCGACGCTCGCGATGGAGGTGTACGTCCATCGCCTGCGCAAGTATCTCGGCTCGTACTCCTTCGTGCTGGGCGGCCTGGACGTCATCGCCTTCACCGCCGGGATCGGCGAGAACGTGCCGATGGTCCGCGAGCGCCTGCTCACCGGGCTGGAGGGCTTCGGCATCGAGCTGGACCTTGAGGCGAACGCTGCCCGCAGCAAGGAGATGCGTGTGATCTCGACTCCGAACTCGAGGGTCACGGTGATGATAGTGCCGACCGACGAAGAGCTGTCGATCGCACGCCAGTCGGTCGAGGTGGCGCGCGCCCTGCAGGGCTGAGCGCCAGGCCCGCGCCGCGGTCAGGAGCGCTGGCCCTCGTCGGGCTCCTGCTCGTGCGCACCACCATCGTCCGAGCCCTCCCCGGGCTCCGCCTGCTTCTCACCCTCCAGGATCGAGGTCCCGCTGGTGTACGGCGAGGTCGGGGTGTAGCTGCTGCGGACCGAGGTCGGGGTGCAGACGGAGGTCGAATACGCCGGCGAGAAAGGCGCTGAAGCACGAGGCCGCCGGCATCCTGGACCGTCGTCTGCCCGGTGACCGCTGCGGTCAGCTGAACGGCTTCTCCGCCCGGTGCTGCGCCGCCTCGAGGCAGGCGATCGCCCAGCTCTGATGATCATGGATCAGCTCGTCCCGCCAGGGAATGTCGAGCGCTTCCGCCAGCTCCCAGCGGTGCTCGGCGCCCATCTGCCGGAAGCTCATGGCCGGGATGCTCAGCTGCTCCTCCTCGTCACCTCGCACATCCGCCCGTTCGACGGGCGAGGCGGCTTCCGCGGCGCCGCCTCGAGCAGGTTCGGGCCGTGGCTGCTGGGCGCTGCCGGTCAGCGATCGCAGCAGGGACGGAACCCAGAAGAGGATCAGCAGCACCAGGACCATCGAGAGGACCCCGGTGGAGGGTGAGAGCAACCAGGGCAGCAAGGACTCGAGGTGCGACCAGCGCAGGCGCCACGGCGCCATCGGCAGGTAGACCACCAGGGCGATCACGAACGCGAGCAGGAGCGTCACCAGGATGCGGCGGGGCCAGTGCAGGCGGCGGCGCGTGCTGCCCTGCTGCTGGGCCTGCTCCGGAGGGTGGCTCATCGCTGTTCCTCCTCCTCCGGGTCCCTGTCCCACGTCGACGACCTGTACAGCGTGGTGGGGGTGTAGACGGAGCCTGTGCTGAGCGGCGACTCGACGGCCGACGGTCGTTCCGCGGCGTCTGCCGCGGAAGGGACTGCTGGAGCAGGTCTGTCAGCAGGCTCAGCAGGCTCAGCAGGCTCAGCAGGCTCAGCGACAGCCTCCGGCACGAAGTCTTCGCCCCACACCTCCTCGGCGCGATGCACGCCGACCGGGCCGGTGTTCAGCGCACGCAGCACCTCGAGGAATGCGCGCGCTCCCCCGCTGGTCTCGTAGTCGCTGCGCCATGGGATCCTGGCCGCGCGAGCCATCGCGCGCAGATCCGAGACGCTGCGCCCGATCATCTCGGCACCGGGATCTTCCGGATCCTGCACGCGGCCGTCATCGGAGAAGAGGAGCGAGGAGGTGCGCTGGGTGACGCGGGCGCGGGTGGATCCAGCATCACCGCGGAGTCCTCCACCCTCGGGCCGTCCAGCGGGTGAGCCTGGAGTCCGCCCGCGGTGACGCTTCCTGGCCCCGCGCCAGGGCAGCAGCATCAGGATCACGCCGAGCACGATGGTGGCGGAGAGGAAGAACCGATTCCACAGCAGGTCGGAGAGGATGCGCGGGCCTGTGCCGTCGAGCAGGATCAGCAGCCGGTGCTGCAGCACCAGTCCCGGCGTCCCGGCGTACGGGTAGAACGGTCCGAACAGCAGAAGCAGGCAGATGCCGGTGGCGAGTGCACCGCAGACGAGGACAGCCCAGGGGGCGAGCCCCGTCGTCGCAGCGCCGCCGCGTCCGTCCGCCGGGAGCACGTTCATCGCTGCATCCTCGTCACAGCAGCTCTGCCGCGGCGGGACTCACGCGGTGGTCACGACCTCGACCCGCTGGAACTCCTTGAGATCGAGGTAACCGGTGGTCGCCATCGCATGGCGCAGGGCGCCCACGAGGTTCGTGTTCCCGTCCGCTGCGGTCGACGGACCGAAGAGGATCTGCTCGAGCGGGGCTGCGGTGCCCACCGAGACCCGGTGGCCGCGGGTGAGCGTCGGATGATGCGCCTCGCTTCCCCAGTGGTGGCCACGGCCCGGCGCCTCCTCGGCACGCGCGAGCGCGGCACCGACCATCAACCCGTCGGCGCCGCAGGCGATCGCCTTGACCAGGTCGCCCGAGCGGCCCAGGCCGCCGTCGGCGATCACATGCACGTACCGGCCACCGGACTCGTCCATGTAGTCCCGGCGCGCAGAGGCGACGTCGGCGACCGCACTGGCGAGCGGCACCGTGATCCCGAGGGTCTCCTGGGTGGTCTGGGACGCGCCGCCGCCGAAGCCGACCAGCACTCCGGCCGCGCCGGTGCGCATCAGGTGCAGGGCCGCGGTGTAGGTCGCACAGCCGCCTACGATCACCGGGACGTCGAGCTCGTAGATGAAGCGCTTGAGGTTCAGCGGCTCACGATCGGAGGAGACGTGCTCCGCCGAGACGGTGGTGCCGCGGATGAAGAAGATGTCCACACCGGCATCGACGACGGTCTTCCAATGCTCCTGGGTGCGCTGCGGCGACAGTGCACCGGCGGCGGTCACCCCCGCGTCGCGGAGCTGCTGGATACGGTCGCGGATCAGCTCGGGCTTGACGGGCTCGGAGTAGATCGAGCGCATCTCCGCGACGACGTCCTCGTCCGCGGCGGTGGCGATGCGGTCGAACTGTGCGGTCGGATCCTCGTAGCGGGTCCACAGCCCCTCGAGGTCGAGCACACCGAGGCCTCCGAAGCGACCCAGCTCGATCGCGGTCTCGGGGGACATCAGGGAGTCCATGGGTGCCGCGAAGATGGGGATGTCGAAGTGGTACGCATCCACCTGCCAGGTGGTGGAGACGTCCTCCGGGTCACGGGTTCGACGGGACGGGACCACCGCCACGTCGTCGAAGCTGTAGCTGCGGCGTCCGCGCTTGTTCCGGCCGATCTCGATCTCACTCATCACACCGGGCAGTCTACCGTCGGCCCGCGCCATCCCTGTCCGCAGGGCGCGCGGGTGGGTCGCGGGCTACCGTGGGCCGATGAGCTCCGAGCATCTCTCCGGCCTCGATCCCGAGCATGGGGACGCCGGCTCCCCGCCCTCCTTCCCGCGGCTGGATGCCGAGGGGATGCCCGCGGGGTCCGTGGGGGCCGACGACGCCGAGGATGACGCTGCGCGGCAGGATCCAGGCCCCTCCCTGCTGCTGCCCGGACTGGTCACCGTGCTCGGTCTGGTGCTCCTGACCCAGCAGCTGGTGGAGCTGATCCGGATGGTGCCCGCGCCGGGACAGCCACGGCCGATGAACGGCCCGGTGCTCGCCGCCGCCCTGGCCCTGGGTGGCTTCTCCCTGACCCGCCTGCTGCAGCTGCTCGGCTTCGTCACCGGGAGGCGGCGGCGCGAGGCGGCAGGTGAGACGCTGCGCGAGGTGCCCTGGCAGCTGGAGGACGCGCATTCGCTGCACGCGGTGTGGGTGATCGCGGTGGGCGCGTCGATCGCGTTGATGGGTCTGCTGGGCCTGTGGTCCCTGCTGGACGGGCAGCCCTCGGGTCTCGAACCAGGGTGGCCGCTGCTGCTCGCCGGCGGCGCCGTGGCGCTCGTCGGCCGCCTGGCCTGGCAGCGCACCACCGCCGGCTGGACGGATCACGGCGAAGGGCGGTGACCTCGGGCTCCGGCCCCGCTCCAGCCAGGCCGCACCTGATCCTCAGAGCGGCCAGACGGTGTTGACGTCCGGGGTCTTGCCCTTTTTGGTCAGCCACTCGTTCATGCCCTCTGCCCAGCGACGGTGCCAGCCCATCTGTTCACGGTGCAGGTCCTCGAGCGAAGAGGTGCCGAGCGTGGGGAACTTGGCGGTGAGCGCTCGCAGCACGTCCAGGGTCGCGGAGACGTCCACATCGGCCGTGTGGAGGCGGCCGTCCTGCTCGAGGCCGTAGTGCGCGAGCACATCGGTCAGGGTGCGCTTGCCCTTGCGGTAACGGTCCACACCGCGATCCAGGACGAGTCCATCGAGCACCGGGGCGATGTCGTGCCCGAGCCTCTGGGTGAGCGTGGGCAGGCCCAGCCGGGTCAGCTCGTTCTCGAGGATGGCGAGGTCGAAGCTGATGTTGAAGGCGACCAGCGGGATGTCCTGGCGCAGCGCGTCGGCGATCATCTCGGCGACCTCGTCGAGCGCCTCCGCCGCCTTCATGCCATGGGCGCGAGCGTGCTCGGTGCTGATCCCGTGCACGCGCTGCGCGGGCTCTGGGATGTCCATCTCCGGATCGATCAGCCAGGTCGCGACGGTCTCATTCTCCCGGCCGGGGCCCACGGAGTGCACCAGGGCGACGGTGACGATCCTGTCGGCCGCCACATTCGTGCCGGTGGTCTCGGTGTCGAAGCCCAGCAGGGGTCGGTCCGTCCAGAGGGTGGTGCTCGCGCTCATGTACACAGCCTAGGCATCGGCTCGGACATCCGCTGACCACGGCTGTGGATGACAGCTCCCTGGGGAGGAACGGCGGGGACCGCACGGCGGTGGACCGGGGCGCGCCATGGCGCTTACCCTCGTCCCCACAGCGATCCCGGGCCCGATCCGGTCGCGTGAGCGAGGGGACCCTCATGCCTGCACCGGCTCTGTACCTCCACCTGCCCGGCACCGCGCAGGAGGCGCTGGACTTCTACCACGGGGTCTTCGGCGGCGAGACCGAGGTGCACACCTTCTCGCAGTTCGAGCGCACCGACGGTCCGGCTGCGGCGATCGCCCACGGGGTCCTGCGCGGTCCGGTGGACCTGTACGTCTCCGATGCCGGAGAGCAGGACCGGCCCTTCCACGCCGAAGGTCTGATGGTGGCGCTGCTGGGCCATGCCGAGCCCACCACCCTGCGCACCTGGTTCGCCGCCCTCGCCGAGGGCGGGGAGGTCATCGACCCGCTTCAGCGCCGCCCCTGGGGCGCCTCCGACGGGCAGGTCCGGGACCGTTTCGGGGTGTTGTGGCTGGTCGGCTACCAGCACGGGAGCGACCCGTCTGCACAGGCGGCGACCGCTCAGGACTGAGTCGGAGCCGGTCCCCGGCGCAGGGAAGCGCGACGGCTCAGAGCAGCGCGATCCCCGTTCCCATGGCCGCCAGCAGAACGACGAGGGTGAGGACCGGTGCGAGGAGTGCGAGGACGATCGCACAGATCGCCCGGGCCTGCCCGAGCCCGGCGCGGAGGCCGAGCACGGCCAGCGCGATCCCTGCGAGTCCCGCGACGGTCCAGATCAGCAGAGAACCGAACCCTGCAAGGACCGCGACCTGATACCAGAGGGGCGTGTCGGAGAAGTAGTAGCCGGACGCCGCTTCCATCGGTGCCACCGAGACGCCGATCGCCACCATCGCGACGATGCTCCCGATCAGGGCGAGGAGCGAGAGCCCTAGCGCCCAGGACGACGCCCGGGCCGACTTCTCGGGAGCGCCGGACTGCGACGCAGCGGAGAACGCGGGGATGTTGTAGGAGGTCATACCCACAATCCTACGAACCATCCCCTGCACTCTTCCACGGTGACCTCCTCCGGCCATGCAGGGGGATATCCCCCGCGCCGGCTCAGTGCGAGCTGTAGTTCGGGGCCTCGATGATCGCGGCCATGTCGTGCGGGTGGGATTCCTTGAGCCCGGCAGCGGTGATGCGCACGAACTGGCCGCGCTCCTTGAGCTCGGGCACGGTGTTCGCGCCGACGTAGAACATCGACTGGTGCAGGCCGCCGGTCAGCTGATGCACGACGGAGCCGAGCTGGCCCTTGTAGGACACTCGTCCCTCGATGCCCTCGGGGACGATCTTGTCGTCGCTGGGGACGTCCGCCTGGAAGTAGCGGTCCTTGGAGAAGGACTTCTTGCCGCGCGAGGACATCGCACCCAGCGATCCCATGCCGCGGTAGGCCTTGTACTGCTTGCCGCCCACCAGCACCACCTCGCCCGGGGACTCCTCGGTGCCGGCCAGCAGCGAGCCGACCATCACTGTGTCCGCGCCGGCGACCAGCGCCTTGGCGATGTCCCCGGAGTACTGCAGGCCGCCGTCGCCGATCAGCGGGACGCCAGCGGGGCCGCAGGCCTTGGAGGCCTCATGGATCGCGGTGACCTGCGGGACGCCGACGCCGGCGACGACGCGGGTGGTGCAGATGGAGCCGGGGCCCACGCCGACCTTGACCGCGTCGGCCCCGGCGTCGACCAGAGCCTGCGCCCCGGCGCGGGTGGCGACGTTCCCGCCGATCACCTGGACGTCGGCGAAATACGAATCGTTCTTGATGGTGCGGATCATCTCCAGCGCCAGGCGGGCGTGCCCGTTCGCGGTGTCGACCACCAGCACGTCGACCCCGGCATCGCGCAGCGCCCCGGCGCGCTCGAGGGAGTCACCGAAGAAGCCCACGCCCGCGCCGACCAGGAGACGGCCCTGGCCATCCTTGGAGGCGTCGGGGAACTGCTCGGACTTCACGAAGTCCTTCACGGTGATCAGGCCCGTGAGGCGACCGTCGGCATCGACCAGCGGCAGCCGCTCGCGCTTGTTCTTGCGCAGCATGGCGGTGGCCTGCTCCGGGGTGACGTCCTCGGGCGCGGTGAAGAGCTCGGTGGTCATGACGTCGCCGACCTTGGTCGCGGCCCAGTCGGCGACGGGGATGAAGCGCAGGTCGCGGTTGGTGCAGATGCCCAGCAGGCGCAGGTCCGCATCGACCACGGGCAGGCCGGAGACCCGGAACTGCCCGCACACCCCATCGAAGTCCTCGAGGGTGGCGTCGGGGCCGATGGTGACCGGGTTGGTGATGCGGCCGGTCTGGGTGCGCTTGACCAGGTCGACCTGATGGGCCTGGTCCTCGATGGAGAGGTTGCGGTGGAGGATGCCGATGCCGCCGTGGCGGGCCATCGCGATCGCCATCCGGGACTCGGTGACGGTGTCCATCGCCGCGCTGGCCAGAGGGATCTTCAGGGAGATCTCCCGGGTGAGGCGACTGGAGGTGTCCGCCTCGGAGGGGATCACATCCGTCTCTCCCGGCAGCAGGAGGACATCGTCGTAGGTGAGTCCGATGAAACCGAAGGGATCCGCGCTCGTCATGCACCGATGGTAGCGGCGCGAGCCCCGGTCGTGCTGTCTCGCCCACCACAGGCAGGTCCCACGTCTCCCTCCTTGACCTGCACCGATGCCTGGGGTGGGAGGTATCACGCGGGCAGAGCCCCGTCGACGGATCGCTCATCGCCCCAGATCACGCCGCTGCGATCGCCCGCAATCCGATCCTCTGAAGTTCTTCGGATGTTCACTCGGAAGCTCTTGACGGCCTACAGTGGCGGCGGCCCTGTCGGGGAGTCCGAGCGCCAGCACGTGCACGTCCCCTCCCCCTCCTCCTCACCCCCCGGGAACTCGACGATGCCTGGCACGCCCGCCCAGAAGACCCCTGATGCCCCCGTCTCCGCGGGCTTCCTCGGCCCCGACCGCAACTGGCACCTCGGTGCCGGTTTGATGACCGCGGCGACCGCTGTCGCCTTCACGATCTGGGCGTTCGCCCGCACCGGCACCGATGTGAACGCGTTCCTGCTGATCCTGGCGATCGCCTTCGGACTGTTCATGGCGTTCAACATCGGCGGCAACGATGTCGCCAACTCCTTCGGCACCAGCGTCGGCGCAGGGACGCTGACCATGAAGCAGGCGCTGGTGGTCGCCGCCGTCTTCGAGGTCTCCGGTGCGGTCCTCGCCGGCGGCTCGGTCACCGAGACCGTGCGCAGCGACATCGTGGACATCGGAGCCATGGACATGGACCCGCTCTCCTTCGCGTTCATCATGATGGCCGCACTGCTGGGCGCGGCCGTGTGGCTGCTGCTCGCCACCAGGATGGGGTGGCCGGTCTCGACCACCCACGCAATCATCGGCGGCATCGTCGGTGCCGCGGTCACCACCGGCATCGTCACCGGGACCGGTGGCTTCGAGATGGTCCAGTGGGGCGAGATCGGGCAGATCGCCATCTCCTGGGTGCTCTCGCCGCTGCTCGGCGGTATCTCCGCCTATCTGCTGTTCGGCGCGATCAAGCGGCACATCCTGGCGCCCGCCGCGCGCGCGATCGCGCTGGGATCCCGCGGATTCGACGACTCCGAGGATGACGACGAGGACGATGACGACGCGGAGGACACGGAGGACGGCTCCCACCGCCACGTGTCCGGCTTCGAGCGCGTCTCCGAACTCCAGCAGAGCGCCTTCGCCGAGTCCGCGGCGCTGGACCTCACCCCCGGTGGACCGGGCGCGGAGCTGGCTGAGCACGCCTCGCACCTGTCCAAGAAGGAGCGCAAGACGGCCCGAAAGGTCGAGCGCCGTGCGGCATATCATGCGCTCGAGAAGCGGGTCCCCCCGCTCGCGGCGGGCGCCGCCGTGCTGATCGCGGCGATGCTCGTGTTCAAGGGTCTGAAGAACGTGGGCCTGGACATCTCGCTCGGCAGCGGAGTGCTGCTGCTGGTGATGCTCGCGCTGTCCGTGTGGATGGCCACGACCGTGTTCGCCCGCGCTCTGAAGAAGCAGTCGATCTCGCGGGCGACCTTCATCATGTTCAGCTGGCTGCAGGTCTTCACCGCCTGCGCCTTCGCCTTCAGCCACGGCGCCAACGACATCGCCAATGCCATCGGACCCTTCGTGGCCGTCCTGGACGTGCTGCGCACCGGGACGATCGCGCAGGAGGCCGCCGTCCCCACGGCGGCACTGGTCGCCTTCGGCGTCGCTCTGATCTCCGGACTCTGGTTCGTGGGCCGCAAGGTGATCCACACCGTGGGCACCGGGCTCACCTCGATGCATCCCTCCTCGGGCTTCGCGGCCGAGCTGGCAGCCGCCACCGTGGTGCTGCTGGCCTCGGTGCTCGGCCTGCCCGTCTCCTCCACGCACATCCTGATCGGCGCGGTCCTCGGCGTCGGGATGGTGAACCGTGCGGCCAACTGGAAGCTGATGCGGCCGATCTTCCTGGCCTGGCTCATCACCCTGCCGGCCGCCGCCGGCATCGGCGCCGTGGTGGTGCTGATCCTGCGCGCCGTCTTCTGAGCGAGGCTCAGCGCCGCAGCCTCTGAGCGGACCTCAGGGCTGCGGGTCCCCGTCCCGGGCCTGCTCCTTGCCACCGAGCACCCTCCGCACCCGATCGAACTCCGCCTGGAATGCGGCGTCGTCGTGCGCGTACTCCTCGCGCCAGGGCATGCCGAGACGCTCTGCGAGCTCCCGGTGGGAGCGGTCCCGGCGTGCCCGACGGTTCTCCCGCTGCAGCTCGGCCCGGGGCGGGGCGGGGCGCAGACCGGCCGCACCCTGCAGGGTGCGCAGTCCGTCGAACGAGGCGGCATCCCAGCCCACCTCGGGGATCACCCACTGCTGCACAGGCTGACCTGCTCCGCCCGGCCCCCTGATCCCGATCAGGGCCATCCCCCCGCGTTCCGCCTCCCCCACCGCATGCTCGACGCTCGACAGTGACGCCCGCTGGATGATGCGCAGACCCTTGCGCAGGGCGACGCTCCCCTGCTCCTCATCCAGCAGCACCACCCGCTGTGTCAGCAGCAGCGGCACCAGCGCCCACAGCGCGAACAGTGCCCACAGCAGCAGCGCACCGAGCAGCAGCTGCACCCAGGCAGGGTCCAGCAGCTGCTCGAGCAGGCCGTCCTGTCCGGCGCGCAGCCGGGAGCGGCGCCACTCCTGGATCCCGGCCCCGGCGAAAGGGCTCAGCAGCAGCGAGACCAGCGGCAGGCCGATCAGGGCGCCGGGGGTGTAGCGAGCCCGCACGGTGGGGCCGACGATCACCGTGCCTGCCCGGGTGCGCCGGGGTGCGGGAGCCGAGTCGGTGGTCTCGGGAGTGCGGGGGACGGTCACGGTCTCAGGGTACGAGACCCTGCGTCGAGCGTCTGGGAGCTGCGGAAGTCCCGCTGCTCCCCGGTGATCGGATCCACGAAGCGGAGGCGGCGCGCGAGCAGCTGCAGGGGCAGTTCCTCCGGCCAGACCTGCGAGGACGGGCGAGGCCTCTGAACGGGCCAGTAGAGGTCCTCCCCGAGGATCGGCGCACCCCGCGAACTGAGCTGGACGCGCAGCTGATGGGTGCGGCCGGTGCGCGGTCGCAGGAGCACCGACAGCACCCCGGCGGCCTCTCCTGGAGCCGGGGCGATCACCTCGAGCTCGCTCTCGGCGTTGGGCACCCCGGGCAGCACCTGCGCGGTCAGCTCTCCTCGGCGCTTGACCAGGTGGTCCCGCAGCGAGCAGGTCTCCCCCAGCTGACCTGGCAGGGACGACGTGGCGGAGGGGAGGAGCCGTGCTTCGTACTCCTTGCCCACCTCCGCCCGGGCGAACAGCTGCTGATACGCGGAGCGCTCATGGGGATGGATCCCGAAGGCGAGCACCCCGGCCGTCCGGCGGTCCAGACGATGCAGCGGCACCAGAGTCTCGACGCCGGTCCGGCGGCGCAGCCTGACCAGTGCGCTGGCCAGGACGTGTGCACCGCGGGGCATGGTGGCCATATCGTGGGGCTTGTCGAGCACCAGCAGGTGGTCGTCGTGGTGCAGAATTCTCAGCTCGAGCTCGGGAACCTGCTCAGGGCGCAGCTCGCGATGGAACCACAGCTCATCACCGGGACTGAGCAGGTCCAGCGGGCTCCAGGCCCGTCCGTCGGCGTCCACGATCTCCCCGGCGGCGAACCGGGCAGGAAGCGGGGTGGCCTCCGGGGCGGTGAGCGCCGGGAATCGTCGTGCGAGAGCCTCGAGGGCGGTACCGGCAGAGATCTCGCCGTGTGGCACTCGCCAGTGCACGGCATCCAGGCCCTCGCGCTGCGGCAGCGGTGGAGGCCGCCGACGGGCACGCCGTCGCGCCGCGCGCCCGGGACGGCCCGAGCCGGCACGCTCCGGGGCTCCGCTCACAGCCCCCACACGACGAAGGTCAGCACATTGTGGCCGATATAGAACAGCAGCAGGGCCAGCAGCAACGGGTTGGGGTGGCGATCGACGAAGCTCATCGCCTGCGGTGCCTGCCGCTTCAGCTCGGCGGGCGTGATCGCGTCGATGTGCACGATGCCGACCCCGGCCTCCCGTGCCCGGCGGAGCGTCATCTCCTGGGCTCGCTGGCCGAAGAAGCGGCTCGAGACGGCGAGGATGCGACGTCCCTGCGGGTCCAGGACGTAGACGCCGTCGTAGGCGGTCTCGGGGGCATCGAGCGTTTCGGCGGCACCCGCGCCGCGGTCGATGTCACGCACCGCGATGACCTGCCCGACCTCGTTCCAGCGGGTGGTCCGCCTGCGCCGGAACAGGCTGCGCAGCTCGAAGCCGCTCTCGTCGATCTGGAGCCACGAGGTGATCACCCGCAGCATCGTCACGGTCACGGTCACCGCGATCAGCACCCAGATCAGCAGCGGCAGGGTGAACACCAGGTCGTGCATCAGCAGCGGATCGTGCCAGAGCCTCTGCCCGACGAAGCTGATGATCACCAGGAACTCGAGCACCACCAGGAACACGAAGCCCACCACCAGGGAGCCGATCACCACGGAGGCGGGCGGTCCGTACGTCCGGGTGGGGAGGTCTCCATCCTGAGCCGGGATCGCGGCATCCGGTGTACTGATCACCACTGTTCCCTCCGACCATCGATCTGGCTGTGACTCAGCCCATCTTATGCCGTGGGACCGTCATGCAGACGCAGCACACCGTTCCCCGGACACGTCGCCGGCCCGGCGTCCCACCAGCGGCGATGATCGATGTCGTCACTCGTGGCAGGTGGTGCGATCCCGGGCAGCCCTCGTTCCGAAGGTCGGCACGGGGGTCTCCACTGACGGGTCTGCGCGTCATATCCCTGCTCCACGAACTCCCGGGAGACGTCCTCGAGAGCTGGGCCGACGATCTGCTCCGAGAACTGAGCGACTGATCGGTCGCTCGGGTGCGACGCATCGTGCTCACCCCTGCGGGCCACGGCATGACGAAGGGGCGGACGGCCCGGGTCTCCCCGGGCTGTCCGCCCCTTCGGTGCGAGCCCGCTCAGCGCCGGCTCACGTCGATCAGATCACTCGTCCTCGTCGTCGCGCTTGTCGATGATGAGGGTCTCGGTGGTCAGCACCATGGCCGCGATCGAGGCGGCGTTCCGCAGGGCGGAGCGCGTGACCTTGACCGGGTCGATGATGCCGGCGGCGACCAGATCGACATACTCGCCGGTCGCGGCGTTCAGGCCGGTGCCGAGAGGGGCCTCGCGGACCTTCTCGACCACGACGTAGCCCTCGAGGCCGGCGTTCTCGGCGATCCAGCGGAGCGGCTCGACGACGGCGCGGGCCACGGCGCGCACGCCGACAGCTTCGTCGCCCTCGAGGCCGAGGCCGTCCTCCAGGATGGAGGCTGCCTGGACGATGGCGCTGCCGCCGCCCGAGACGATGCCCTCTTCGATGGCAGCGCGGGTCGCGGAGACCGCGTCCTCGATGCGCATCTTCTTCTCCTTGAGCTCCACCTCGGTGTGAGCCCCGACCTTGATCACGGAGACACCGCCGGCCAGCTTCGCGAGGCGCTCCTGGAGCTTCTCACGATCCCAGTCGGAGTCGGTGTTCTCGATCTCGGCGCGGATCTGCGCGACCCTGTCGGAGACGGCCTGGTCATCGCCGGAGCCGCCCACGATGGTGGTCGAATCCTTGGTGACGACGACGCGGCCGGCCTGGCCGAGCACCTCGGTGCCGACGGTCTTGAGATCCAGACCGAGGTCGGAGGTGACCACCTGGGCACCGGTGAGCACCGCGATGTCCTGCAGCATCGCCTTGCGGCGATCGCCGAACGCGGGGGCCTTGACCGCTGCACCCTTGAAGGTGCCGCGGATCTTGTTGACCACCAGCGTGGACAGTGCCTCGCCGTCGACGTCCTCCGCGATGATGAACAGCGGCTTGCCGCCTTCGACGACCTTCTCCAGCAGCGGCAGGATGTCGGCCACGGCCGAGATCTTGCCCTGGTGCAGCAGCACCTGGGCGTCCTCGAGGACGACCTCCTGGCGATCTGCGTCGGTGACGAAGTGCGGGGAGATGTAGCCCTTGTCGAACTGCATGCCCTCGGTGAAATCGAGCTCCATCGCCGTGGTGGAGGACTCCTCCACGGTGATGACGCCGTCCTTGCCGACCTTGTCGAACGCCTCGGCGAGCAGGTCACCGATCTCGGTGTCCTGGCTCGAGACGGAGGCGACGGAGGCGATCTGGGCCTTCCCGTCGACCGGCGTGGCGATCTCGCCGAGCTTCTCGGAGAGCGCCTCGACGGCCTTCTCGATGCCGCGCTTCAGCGCTGCCGGAGCAGCACCGGAGGTGACGTTGCGCAGACCCTCGTGCACGATGGCCTGGGCGAGGACGGTGGCGGTGGTGGTGCCATCACCGGCCACGTCGTTGGTCTTGGTCGCGACCTCCTTGGTGAGCTGAGCGCCGAGGTTCTCGTAGGGATCCTCGAGCTCGATCTCACGGGCGATGGTCACGCCGTCGTTGGTGATCGTGGGTGCACCCCACTTCTTGTCGAGGACGACGTTGCGGCCACGGGGGCCGAGCGTCACCTTGACGGTGTTGGCGAGCTTGTCGACGCCACGTTCGAGGGCCCGGCGGGCTTCCTCGTTGTAGATGATCTCCTTGGCCATAAAGCTCAGTCCGCTCAGTTCTCGATGATTGCGAGGATGTCGCGGGCGCCGAGGACGAGGAACTCCTCGCCGCCGTACTTCAGCTCGGTGCCGCCGTACTTGGAGAAGACGACCTTGTCGCCGACCTCGACGTCCATGGGGACGCGCTGGCCGTTGTCGTCGAAGCGACCTGCGCCGACGGCGACGACCTCGCCCTCCTGGGGCTTTTCCTTCGCGGTGTCCGGGATGACGAGGCCGGAGGCGGTGGTCTGCTCCGCCTCGAGCGGCTTGACGACGACGCGATCCTCGAGGGGCTTGATGGAGACCGACATGCGGCTCACTCCTTCATGAAGAGATGACTCTGCTTGAGTTCTGGGTGACGGGATCCGGTCCCGATCGTCGTCGCGGTGCCGACCGGGGGAAGATCCCACTGCGGCAGTCTCTGGCACTCTCGGCCGTCGACTGCCAACGAGCCCCACTGTAGAACGTTCGCTGGCACTCATGCAAGACGAGTGCTAAACGGCGGCAGCTCCGCCCGTCGGTGGCACTCCGTGCACCGACGGCGCCGGGCTCGGCGGAGCCGGTCACACGCCCGGCGCCGCCGCGAGCCTCGCGCCGCGCGCGACTCCCCGTCGGTGACCGAGCAGCCAGATCGGCGTCGGGAGCACCAGCACCACCACGAACTCCCACCCCAGGTGCCCCGCCCCGAGCAGGTCGACCCCGCAGAGCTGGAGAACGCCGATCAGCAGCCCCATCCACAGCGGCCCGGCCATGACTGCGACGGCCGCACCGTCGGCCGCCCGCGCCGCGCCGCGCCGGGCACTCCGTGCGGGATGCACACGATGCTCCCAGGCGGGCGCGGAGGGCACGGCCAGCTCGGCACGGTCGACCCGCTCGATGACCGCGGACGCGTGGGCGAGGATGCCGGTGAGGACGGCGACGGCGAACGCGGGCAGCAGCTGGAGCGCGCTGAGCAGCACCGGATCGCCCCCGGCCACGGACCTCGGGGACATGCCGGGATCGAGGATCCCGCCCACGAGGCGCAGGATCCAGAACATCATCGCGACGGTCCCCGCCCACAGCAGCCCCGCCTGGATCAGGTGCCGTCGCCGCACCGGGTCGCGCGCGTCGCGCGCGTCGATCGCCCGGCGGTCGCGGCGACGCGACTCGACCGCCTCCTCCCGCCGTCGCAGCTGTTCCGCATCGAGCTCGACGCCGTCGACGCCCACACTGCGGGTCGTGGTGCTCCCGGACCGCTCCTCGGGCGGCACCCACTTCTCCCGGCGCTGTGCGAGTCCGGCACCGAGCGCCGCCACGAGCACCGGGCGCGAGGCCAGCAGGCGCAGCGGGAGGAGGCGGTCCAGGGTGGGTCGGGGCACGGCCAGCAGGACATCCGCGATCCGGCCCGCCTCCCCCGGGGCCGGCTCCCAGGGGCGGGTCTCGAGGGCCAGCGATTCGAGGTCGAGCTCCTCGTCGTCCGCGATCTGCTCGAGGCGCACACCGAGCGCCTCGAATCCGTGCGCTGCGACCTGCTCCAGGTCAGCGTCTGCGAGGATCCGCCGCAGGCGCCGGAGGGCCTCGCGCAGCGCCCGCTGGTCCAGGCCGATGAGCTCGGTGCGGACCCGATGCGCAGACAGGGCCTCCAGCACCTCGGGTGCCAGGTCGAGCAGGACGTCGGTGACGTCCCGGGCCCATCGCACCGCCTGCGAGGCGGGGAGCACGCGCTCGAACCCGACCGGGCCTCTCTCCTCGATGCCGCGGAACATGGCGTCGAGCTGCGCGCCCAGACGCTCGAGGTCCTCCTCGGTCCGCACGCCCTCGAGCCGAGGCAGCTCGAGCTTGGCCGCGCCGAGCACGGTGCGGGCCTCGTCGAGCACCGCCTGGACCTCGGAGAGCCGGCGCACGCTCTCGGGGCGCACCCCGAGGGCGATCAGCAGCTGGCCGAGCGCGACCCACAGGAATGTCTCGTCCAGGAGGCCCCGCAGCCAGTCGGGGAGCGGCGCGGTCCGCCTGGTCGTCCTCACCCGGAGGCGTCCGGACCGCCCGTTCTCCATGGGTCCATCCTGACAGTCCCGGACGCCGGCACCGGCACCGGCACCGGCACCGGCCGCAGGGTCCGTGCCCGCGCCTCGCCCCGCGACAGGCCGAGGATCCCGCTGAGCACCACGGCCACCGCAGGCAGGGCAAGAGCCCATAGCGCCCACCATCCGATGTCTCCGTCCTCATTCCGCCAGGGGCCGAACCCATGCCACGGGAATGTGTCCTTCGCATCGAACAGGAGTACCGCCAGGTACGGCAGGAAGAACGGCACGATGCTCACCGCCGAGCCCCAGCGCGCCGCGCGCACCCGTGCTCGGCGGGCGGGCGTGGCGTCGGCGACGGTGCGCATCCGCGGCTGCACCAGTTCTGCCTGATCGATCGGGCCGAACCACGCTGACCAATAGGAGAGCGGCACGACGACGAGCAGCGCCAGCACCGTCGGTCCCGGCCAGAGCGGCGCGAGCTCCGCGGACCTGCCGAGGATCCGCGGCAGGTCGACTCCGCCGGCTCCGAGGAGCCACAGCAGGATCCAGCCGACGACGACCAGGCTCATGCCCCACAGACCCGCCGTCCACGCGATCAGCGCCCGCTGAGCGCCGGGCCGCGCATCCCGCTCGTCGACCTGCCGGAAGAACGCGGTGTGAGCCCGCCGCCATCGACGCTCGACGTCCTGCTGGCGGTTCCCCTCCTCCTCGCCGGGGTCGGGTCGCTCTCCCGGCGGAATCCATTCCTTTCGGAGCTGCTCGAGTCCCTTGGTGAGCGCTGCGGTCAGCACGAGCCGTGAGGAGAGCAGGCGCAGGGGCAGCAGCCTGTCGAGGGTCTCGCGCGGCAGCGATCGGATCACCCCGACCAGGCGGCCCACCTCGCCGAGGCGCGGGGCGCGAGGCCTGGTCTCGAGCTCCGAGAAGGCAGTGAGACCTTCGTCCGCTGTGAGCACCTCGAGGTATCGGCCGAGAGCCGTATAGCCCTCTGCGGCGGCCGCATCGAGCTCGGCGCCGGCGAGGATCTCGCGCAGTCTGACGATCAGTGCCTGCGCGGCACGGTGGTCCACGCCGATCAGCTCCGGACGGATCCTCAGGCTCCGCAGACTGCCCAGTGTCTCCTCGAGGAGGTCGAGCACGACGGCGCCTGCCTCGCGGGCCCAGCTCACGGCGCGCGGGGCCGGCAGGATGGCGCTGAGCTCCTCCTCGGTGATTTGATGGGACTCGAAGTCGCTCCGCGCGTCCTCGAAGCGCTCGAGGTCACGATCGGTCTCGATGCCTTCGAGGCGGGGGATCTCATGTCCGGCGCGCCCGAAGACGTCCCGGGCCTCCTCGAGGAGCGCCTGGAC
This sequence comes from uncultured Brachybacterium sp., assembly GCF_947500705.1. Classification (GTDB taxonomy): domain Bacteria; phylum Actinomycetota; class Actinomycetes; order Actinomycetales; family Dermabacteraceae; genus Brachybacterium. The sequence goes on from NZ_CANMSY010000002.1 coordinate 339,240, forward strand.
CCGGGAGAGCCGGCGCACACTGTCAGGACGCACGCCCAGGGCCAGCAGCAGTTGGCCGATCGCGACCCAGAGGAACGTCTCGTCCAGGAGCCCGCGGACCCAGCGGGGCAGTCGATCGCCACCCCGGGATCCCTGATCCAGGAACCGCTCCACGAACCGATCCAGCAGCCAGTCGCGCATGGGGTGCAACCTCTCGTAAAGATCTGACGAGCACCAGGTCACACACTTCTTGTGAGGCTGGCAACTTGCAGGACCGGAGCGAGTGCGGAGTCTCCCGGCCGCGGGATATAACAGAAGTATCGACGACGTCGTGGCACCTGCGATCCAGGGCCCGGCCGATCACTCCACTCCGAACCGAAGGGGACCCCGATCATGACCTTCCTCCGCTCTCTCAGCTCCGCACTGGGCCGACTCTCCGACCGCATGCAGGGTCAGGACGTCGAGCGCCACAACGCCGTCCCGAACAATCGCCTCGGCGGGGACTACGCCGCGGTGGCACGGGCGCGCAGCAGCCAGGGCATCACCTCCCTCGGCATGAGCCGCTGACCTCCCCGAGCGCGCCCACGAAGCCCCTGCAGAATTCCTCTGCAGGGGCTTTCCCGTCCGCGGATGCCGCCGCTCAGCGCCCGGCCGCCTCCACGATCTGCGCGACCTGCTCGGGGCTGAAGCGGTAGACGGGGAGCTCGGCGTCCCCCGCCGTGTCCCCCAGGTTCGGGAACACGGAGCTGAACACCCGCGGCGCACCCTGGCCCAGCTCGATCACGCTCACCCCGGACAGCGCCAGCGCGCGCTCGCTCGCGGCTGCGGTGACCGGGTCCACCACGTTGGTGATCCCCGGGGCGACATGGACCGGGATCCCGGCGATCGCCCCGTCCATCGCGTGGTGGTAGTGGCCGGAGAGCACGATGCGCGCGTCCGTCCCCTCGAGCACGGCGGCCAGGTCATCGAGGCCGTCGAGGTCGAGCCCGCGCAGCAGGGTGGTCGCTCCCCTCAGCGGCGGATGGTGGATCGCGAGCACGGTCCCGCCGGCGGCGGGCTCGGCCAGCACGTCTCGCAGCCACTGGAGCTGCGCCGACTCGAGATGTCCGTAGCCGGCACCGGGGACGCTCGAGTCCAGCACCACCACCCGTCCTCCCCCGTCGAGGGGCACCACCCTGTCCTGACGGGCTGCCAGATGCTGTCCGGGGTCGACCTCCTCGCTGTAGACGCGGGAGACGTCATGGTTGCCCATCACCATGGCCAGCGGCGCCCCGAGTGAGGCGGCGAAGGGGTCGAGGATCTCGTGCAGGAGCCGGTAGCTCGCCGCGGTGCCGTCCTCGGAGGCATCCCCGGTGTGGATCACCACGTCGATGTCGCGCAGGCCCTCGAGGCGGGCGAGCACGCCGCGCAGGGCGGCGGTCGGGTCGATGCGGTCGTAATGACGGGCCGACGGATCGCCGTAGAGATGGGTGTCGGTCAGGTGCAGGATGCGCATGGGAGCACCGTAGCCATCACAGGTGTCCTGCAGGTGAAGCCCACGGGGTGCGCTGACGGGCCCTCCCGCCGGCCGGGCTCAGCCCAGCGCCCCCACCCATTCGCTCTCGCCATCGTCGAAGACCTGATGCTTCCAGATCGGGACCCGCTGCTTGACGGTGTCGACCAGTTCATCGCAGGCGACGAAAGCCTGCTTGCGGTGCGGGGCGGCGACGGCGCAGACGAGCGCGGAGTCGCCGATCTCGAGCGGGCCGAACCGGTGGGCGACAGCGATGAGGGTATCGGGATAACGTTCGGCGACCTCGCGGGCGACCTCGGTGATCACCTCACCGGCAGTGGGATGGGCGGAGTACTCCAGGCGCTCCACGCCCCGCCCGCCGTCATGGTCGCGCACCACTCCATCGAAGGTGATCACGGCACCGCAGCGCGGATCGGAGACCGCCTGGACCATCTGTGCCACCGAGATCTCCTCCTGGCGGACCTCGGCGAGTCGGGCCCGCTCTGCAGCGTCGCCCATCGCGGGATCTCCGGCGATGCGCAGCTGCTCCGCAGCGGTCTCGAAGGGCGTCGTGCCGCGGGTCGGGTCGGTGCTGGGCGCGGTAGGAGGCTCGGTGGTGGGGCCCGTCGCGCGCTCGGCTGAGGGGGGTTCGCTGCTCGTGGGCTCGGTGCCGTTCATGCGTGATCGCCTCCGTCGCGCTGTTCCAGCAGATGGTCGAGGATCGGGTCGAGCACCTCGATGCCGTCCCGCACTCCCCCTCGGGAGCCGGGAAGGTTGACCACGAAGCTGCGTCCGGCCATGCCGGCCAGGCCGCGGCTGAGCAGGGCGGTCGGAATCTTCTGGGCTCCGAGGCGGCGCACCGCCTCGAGGATGCCGGGCATCTCCCGCTCGATCAGCGGGGCGGTCTGCTCGGGGGTGACGTCGGTGGGGCTGATGCCGGTGCCGCCGGAGGTGATGACGATGTCGACGCCGTCCGTGATCGCCTCGGCCAGTGCGGCTCCGACCTCAGGTCCGTCGCTGACGACGCGCGCCTGGACCTGCCGAAGGCCTCGCCCGCTGAGCCATTGCACCAGCAATGGACCGGTGCGGTCCTCATAGGTGCCGTCGGCCGCCCGGGTGGACGCGATGATCACCCGGGCGCTGCCGTCCAGCAGCGGTGCGGGCGTCGCATCCTTACGCGTGGTGCAGTCGTCATCGGTGCGACGGGCCGGGATCTGCTTCACCATCAGCGGCCCACCCCCGACCGTGCAGGCTCCTCAGGGTGCCCAGCCGCTCCGCGCTGCTCCCCAGGTCCCGGGCTCGCCGCCGATTCCCGCGTCCAGTCCCCGCTCTTGCCACCGGACTTCGCGAGCACCTGGATGCCCTCGATGGTCGCGAGATGGTCCACGGCCTTGATCATGTCGTAGACGGTCAGAGCCGCCACCGTGGTAGCGGTCAGCGCCTCCATCTCGACCCCGGTGACGCCCTTGGTGCGCACCCGCGCGGTGATCTCCACCCTGTCCCCGCGGGGCACCAGATCCAGCTCCACCCCGGACAGCGGCAACGGGTGGCACAGCGGGATCAGTTCATGGGTGCGCTTGGCTCCCATGATCCCGGCGATCCGGGCGGTGGCCAGGGCTTCCCCCTTGGGCAGGTCTCCCTCCGCGATGCGCGCGACCACATCGGGCCTGGTGCGCAGCACGGCCCGGGCGCTCGCCTCACGTGAGGTGACAGCCTTGTCGGTCACGTCGACCATGTGGGCGGAGCCGTCCGCACGCACATGGGACAGGTCGCCGGCAGTGTTGTTCGCTGCGGGGTCGTTCACCGCGCTGTCGTTCACTGCGCTGTCGTTCACGGCGCTGTCGTTCACTGCGCTGTCGTTCATGACTCTCCTCCAGGGATCAGCAGGATCTCGAGCTGGTCGCCGTCATGCACGGTCTCGGTGCCGGTCGGGATCCGCACCAGAGCATCGGCTGCGGCGTACCCGCCGATCAGATGGGAGGAGGCACCCCCCACCAGGCGCACCCGGCCCGAGGGCAGCACCCGGGCCCGACGGTACTGATCCAGCGCGAGCGGCGAGTGCTCCTCCACCTCGAGCTGCACCGGCAGGTGCAGTCGGCGGCGAGCGGGTGCACCGAGCGCGGGCCTCGCGATGAGCTCGCAGCTGAGCAGCGCGGAGACCGGGTTGCCGGGGAAGGCCAGCCAGGGGACCCGTCGCTCGTCCATCTCGAGGTAGCCGATGCCCTGCGGTCCGCCCGGCTGCAGGGCGACCTTCGGGAAGGCGAGGGTGACGCCGTCACGCCCGGCCGCGTGGCGGACCACCTCGAAGGCGCCCATGCTCACCCCGCCGCTGGTGACCACGAGGTCGACGTTCAGTGCCCGGATCTCCCGGCGTAGATGAACGAGCAGGGCGCCGGCGTCGTCGGGCACCACGCCGACGTGCACCACGTCGGCTCCCGCCTCGGTGAGGGCGGCTGCCAGCCCGGGACCGTTGGCATCGAAGACACTGCCGGGGGCGGGAGCTCCGCCGGCCCGGGAATGCACCTCGGAGCCGGTGGAGAGCACCATCACGCGCAGCGGGACGTCGACCTCCACGTCCACCACCCCGCAGGCCGCCAGATGGGCGATCCGGGCTGGGGTGAGCAGCCGGCCCTCCCGCAGCACGGTGTCCCCGCGGCGGGTGTCGGAGCCACGACGCCGCACGAACCGGCCGGTCGCGACGGAGGCGGGGGTGAGCGTGACCGTCGGGGCCGGGCGTGCGTCGGGCACCTCATCGACAGGGGTGAAGCGTCCCTCGGAACTCTCCTCGACGGGGATCACCAGCTCGGCGCCCGACGGGATGGGCGCTCCGGTCATGATCGCTCGCGCGGTGCCAGGTGCGAGCACGGCGGGTTCGTCCCCAGCGGCGATCGTCGGCCCCAGCGGGAGCGTCACGCGCGCACCGGATCCCTGGAGATCATGCGCCGCGAGCGCGAAGCCGTCCATCTGAGAGTTGTCGTGACCAGGGACGTCCACCAGGGCACGCTGCTCCCGGACGGCGACCCGTCCCACCGCGCGGCCATCCAACGGGATCACCTCGGTGGTGCGGACGGTGCCGAGCAGGGCGACAGCATCGGCCACGTGATCAGCCAGGGGGATCCGCTGGGCACCGGACATCTCGCACTCGCTCCCGTCTCCACGCTCGGCGTCTCCGTGACGCACCACCAGTATGGCGCGCCGGTTCCCGCTGCGGCGCCGCGAAGGTCGCCGTGGTGCCTGGAAGGCCGGTACGCACTGCAGCTGGACTGGCACCTGGTCGACAGACACAACGGAAGTCCTCACCACCGTGCAGGTGCGCCCCCTATCCTGGAGCGAGATCCCGGCGTTGCCGGGCCGCGCTGGAAAGGAGTGAGCAGATGGCATCGCGCCGCATCTCGCTGGGGATGCCGACACCGCGCAGGACCGACGAGACCGCGACCGAGCTCCCCGACACCTCGGACCGTCCCGACACCCCCGCTCTCGCCGACCGCTTCGGCCGGGAGGCGACGGACCTCCGCCTCTCGCTCACGGATTTCTGCAACCTGCGCTGCACCTACTGCATGCCCGAATCCGGGATGACGTTCCTGAAGAAGGATCAGCTGCTGAGCGTGGACGAGGTGGTGCGCCTGGTGCGGATCGGGGTGGAGCGCCTGGGCATCGAACAGGTGCGCTTCACCGGCGGCGAGCCGTTGACCCGCCCCGATCTCGAGCAGATCATCGCCGGTGTCGCCGCGCTCCCCCATCGCCCGGACATCTCTCTGACCACCAACGCGATCGGCCTGGACCATCGCGCCGCGCCCCTGCGCGAGGCGGGGCTGGACCGGATCAACGTCTCCCTGGACTCCGTGGTCTCCGAGACCTTCGAGCGGCTGACCCGGCGCCCGCTGCTGCACCGGGTGCTGGCCGGGATCGACGGTGCCCGGCAGGCTGGACTCGCTCCGATCAAGGTCAACGCCGTGCTGCTGCCCGGGGTCAACGACCATGAGCTGCCCGATCTGCTGGACTGGTGCCTGGACCGGGACCTGCAGCTGCGCGTGATCGAGCAGATGCCGCTGGATGCGGACCACATCTGGGACCGCAGCTCGATGCTCACCGCGGGTGACATGCAGTCACTGCTCGCCCCCCGCTACGTGCTCACCCCGGTGGCCGAGGCCCGGGACGGCGCCCCCGCGGAGCTGTTCGAGGTCGAGGATCGCGCCACCGGTCGCCATCGCGGAAGGGTGGGCATCATCGCCTCGGTCACCCGGCCCTTCTGCGCCGACTGCCGCCGCACCCGGCTCACCGCCGAGGGCCGCGTGCGCACCTGCCTGTTCTCCCGGGAGGAGACGGATCTGCGCGGCGCGCTGCGCTCCGGGGTCGAGGACGAGCAGATCGCCAGGATCTGGCGTGCCGCCCAGTGGGGCAAGAAGGCCGGTCACGGCATGGACCGCGAGGACTTCGTGCAGCCGGAGCGCCCGATGAGCGCGATCGGCGGCTGAGAGAGGACGAGATGACCAGCATCGACATCACGGGAGACTCAGAGCGGATCAGCGGAGGGAGCACCGGCGATCCCGTCGGCCCCGGCCCCCGCATCGCGGTGCGCCTGTTCGCGGGAGCCGCCGCAGAGTTCGGGGCCGACGCCACGACCGTGCAGGCAGCGACTGTGCAGGACGCCGTGGACGCCCTGCTGGCGGGGGCCTCCGCCGAGGCGGCCCGGGTGATCGACCGTTCGAGCTTCCTGATCAACGCCGTGGCCTGCCCGGACCGCACCCGTGCGCTCGCCGACGGCGACCGGATGGACGTGCTCCCACCCTTCGCCGGCGGCTGATCCCGCGCGGCTGCTGACTCTCCCGGGATCAGCCCGGCAGCCCCACCTCGATCCCACTGCCCTCCACAGCGCCGAATCCGCCGCGCAGCGAGCGCACGGCGATTCCTCGCTCAGCCAGCACCCGTTGCGCGCTCGCCGAGCGTGAGCCGGCCGCGCAGTAGAGCACGGCCCCCTCGAGCCCTGCCGCTGCGGCGGAGAGCCCGGACGACTCCGCCCCATCCGCCGGCACAGACGTTCCTGACGCGTCGGACCGTCCCGCCAGCGCCAGCAGCTCGGCCATCGGCACGTGCTCGGCGCCAGCCACCATCCCGTCGGCCAGCTCGTGGGTCTCCCGGATGTCGATCACCCGCACCCCCTCGGCCAGCAGCGCCGGCAGCTCGGCGACCGTGAGCTCATCGGTCGCGGGCCCCGTGGGCCCCGGCAGCCCGCAGGTGACCATCACGTCCTCGATCTCCGTCACCGCAGGGCGCTGCGGGTCCCGGGCCAGCGGCAGCTCGTCCCAGCGGGCGCGGAGCGCGTCGTAGAGGGCGAGCCGGCCGAAGAGCACGTCCCCGAGCCCGGCCAGGACCTTGACCGCCTCCATCGCCATGGTCGCGCCCATCACCCCGCACAGCATGCCCAGCACCCCGGCCTCGGAGCAGCTCGGCACCTCCCCGGGACGGGGCGGCACCGGGTGCACATCGCGATAGGTCACGCCGCGCCCGCCCGCGCCCCAGAACACGCTGACCTGCCCCGAGAATGCCAGGATCGATCCCCACACCAGGGGGAGGTCGAGGATCTCGCACGCGTCGGAGGCCATATAGCGGGTCGGGAAGTTGTCGGTGCCATCGAGCACGAGATGATGGCCGTCCAGCATCTCGAGCGCAGAGGCGGGGGTGACCGTCCGGGCCACTGCTCGCACCGAGATCTCCGGGTTCAGCGCGCGCAGCCGTTCTGCCGCGGCGACCGCCTTGGAACGGCCCATATCCGCGTCGCCGAAGAGCACCTGCCGGTGCAGGTTGGTCGCGTCGACGGTGTCCGGATCGAAGACCGTGATCTCCCCGATCCCGGCGGCGGCCAGATAGGACAGCACCGGTGCCCCGAGCCCGCCGGCACCGATCACCGCGACGCGGGAGGCGGCGAGCCGCCTCTGCCCGAGAGCGCCCAGCTGAGGCAGGCGCATCTGGCGGAGGTAGCGCTCCTGGGACCCGGCCGCCGCCTCCGGACCGGGTGCGACCGCGCGGTCACCGATATCCGGCAGGCCACGTCCGCCTCCGGGCTCCGGTCGCTGCGCCGACGCGGGCGAAGTGACCACCGGGGAACTTGCGGCATGCACAGACCTCTCGAAAACTCCATGACTTTCCACCATGTGAGGTAGTCTCCCCCACGGCCACGCACTGTGGCAGGTGGATAACGATTCGGCTATGGAGCCGATCCCAGCGCGAAGATGCGCGTCCTTGTGACCTACAGTGCAGAAACCTGCTCAGAGGCTCCGCACGGTTGCGGAGCGAGCACCGATCATGTGAGGAATCCTGACGATGCGATCACCTTCGTCTGCCTGGAGTCGTCCGAGCCGCCGTGATGGCGCCCGGGTGCTCAGGGTCTCCAGTGCGATGATCCCGAGTCTCATCTCGGGAGCCGGTGCATGACCCAGTACATCCTGCGGCGGTTCGTCAACTACCTGGTCCTCACGGTGATCGCGACCGTGTTCTCGTACATCGCCGCGAGCCTCTTCTTCTACCCGCGCCGGCGCTATCTCGGGATCAACCCTCCGATCCCCGAGGAGTCGGTCGACGGCATCCTCAGCGCCTATGGCGTCAACGACAAGGACCCGGTGCTGCTGCGCACCTGGTGGTGGATCGAACGCATCATCTTCGAGCCCCTCTCGCAGAAGCTGGGACAGGACCTCCAGGGCAACTGGGTCATCAACGAGATCGTCGGCCGGGCCGGGACCAGCCTCCGCCTGCTCCTGCTGGGTGCCCTGCTGGCCGCGCTCCTCGGCGTCACGCTCGGTGTCTGGGGTGCGGTGCGCCAGTACAAGGCGTCCGACCAGATCGTCTCCTACGCCTCCTTCATCCTGATCTCGACCCCGACCTTCGTCGGCGGCGTGATCCTGATGATCCTGGCGACGAACTTCAACCAGCTGCTGGGCTTCCAGATGATCCGATTCACCGGGTCCTACACGCCCGGCATCACAGGGTTCTTCCCCCAGCTGTGGGACGGCTTCGTGCATCTGCTGCTGCCCACGATCGCGCTGATGCTGTTCGGCGCGGCCGGCTACTCCCGCTATCAGCGCTCGCTGATGCTGGACGTGCTGGGCAGCGACTTCATCCGCACCGCCCGGGCGAAGGGCGCCACCCGCAACCATGCACTGGTCAAGCACGGCGTGCGGGTCGCGCTGATCCCGATGTCCACCTACCTCGCGTACAGCTTCGGCACGCTGGTGGCCGGCTCGGCGTTCCTCGAGATCATCTTCTCGTGGGAGGGCATGGGCAAGTACGGCATCGTCGCCGTCCAGACCTCCGACGTCAACGCGCTGGCCGGCAACGTGTGCTTCACCGCGATCCTGCTGCTGTTCAGCTCCACCCTGTCCGAAGTGCTGTACGCGGCGCTCGACCCGAGAGTGAGGGTCTGACATGTCGATGAACGCACAGCAGCCCGCTGACCGCGGCGCCGATCTCGCCGAGGACCTCGAGCCCACGGCGCACCTGATCGCCGAGAAGGCCGACACCACCGCGTCCCAGCAGGAGAAGGCGCACCGCCCCATCTCTCGTGGCCGCCTGGTCTGGCGCCGTCTGAAGGGCAAGCCGAACTTCTACATCGGCGGCGCGATCGTGCTGGCGATCGTGGCCTTCGCCCTCTTCGGCGACCTCTTCAACATCTACACCCAGGGCCAGCAGGACTCCTTCAACTTCAACTCCCCGCCGAGCGCTCAGCACTACTTCGGCACCGATGCGATCGGGGTGGACCTGTACGCCTCGATGACCTCGGCGCTGCGCACCTCGCTGCTGATCGGCTTCCTCGCGGCGCCCACCGCCACGCTCGTCGCGGCCATCATGGGCTCGCTGGCCGGCTACCTCGGCGGTCCGTTCGAGATGTTCACGAACTGGCTGATCAACCTGCTGCTGGTGCTGCCGGTCTTCTACGTCCTGATGATCGTCTCGCCCGCGATCGCCGATCCGAGCAACCTGCCCGGCGCGATCCAGTGGCTCGGCTTCATGCCCGCCTGGGGCCTGCTGGTCATCGCGATCGGGCTGTTCAGCTGGATGATCATGGCCCAGATCGTGAAGAACCAGACCAAGTCGCTCAAGGAGCGCGAGTACGTCAAGGCCGCGCGCTACATGGGCGTGAGCACCCCGACCATCCTGCGCCGCCACATCATCCCCAACGTCGCCTCGCTGCTGATCATCGACGGCGCCCTCGGCGTCGCCGGCGCGATCCTCGCGGAGACCTCGCTGTCCTTCTTCGGCCTGGGCATCCAGGCCCCTGACGTCTCCCTGGGGACGCTGCTGCAGGACGGCACCGGGGCCGCGGTCTCGAGGCCGTGGCTGTTCGTCATCCCCGCATCCTTCCTGATCGCCCTGCTGACCGGTGTCGCGCTCGTGGGCGACGCCCTGCGCGATGCCATCGACCCCACCAGTGAGGTGAACCGTGCCTGAGCCGCTGCTGCAGGTCAAGGACCTGACCGTCACCTTCCCGAACGCGAAGGGCGGCGTCCGCGCCGTGCGCGGAGTCGACTACTCCGTGGGCGAGGGTGAGTTCCTCGGCATCGTCGGCGAATCCGGCTCCGGGAAGTCCGTCTCCTCTCTCGCGGTGATGGGGTTGCTCCCCTCCTCCGCGAAGATCACCGGTGACATCACCTTCCGCGGCGAGTCGCTGCTGGGGATGAGCGACCGTGCGCTGTCGAAGCTGCGCGGCCGCGAGATGGCGATGATCTTCCAGGATCCGCTCTCGGCGCTGACGCCCGTCTACACCGTGGGCCAGCAGATCGTGGAGGCACTGACCCTCCACGACAAGAACGTCCCGCAGCGCAGCGCCGAGAAGCGCGCCGTCGAGCTGCTGAAGATCGTGGGGATCCCCGCGGCGGAGCGCCGCGTCAAGGCCTTCCCCCACGAGTTCTCCGGGGGCATGCGTCAACGGGCGATGATCGCGATCGCGATCGCGAACGACCCCGCTCTGATCGTCGCTGACGAGCCCACCACGGCGCTGGACGTGACCATCCAGGCGCAGATCCTCGAGGTGCTGCAGAAGGCCAAGGAGGTCACGGGCGCTGCCGTCGTGCTGATCACCCACGACCTCGGCGTGGTCGCCGGCAATGTGGACCGGGTGGCGGTGATGTACGCCGGCAAGCTCGTCGAGAAGGGCCCCGTCGAGGAGGTCTTCCACTCGCCCCGCATGCCGTACACGATGGGTCTGCTGCGTTCTGTGCCGAACATGCTCACCGCCGGCAAGGAGCGGCTGGTGCCGCTCGAGGGGCGGCCGCCGAACCTCGCGAACCTGCCCGTGGGCTGCCCCTTCGCAGATCGCTGCCCTGCGGCCCAGGATCGCTGCCGCACCACCGAGCCGGAGCTCCTCGCGGATCTCCGCGACGGCCGCGAGGTCGCCTGTCACCGGTCCGACGAGATCGCGGCGGGCACCCTGAAGCCCTCCGACATCTTCCCGCGCCCCCCTCACGAGGAGCGTGCGGTCAAGGACAGCACCGGCCTGCAGCCTGTCGTCAAGGCACAGGATCTGATCCGCCACTTCCCGCTGTACAAGGGCGCCGTGTTCCGCCGCGTGGTCGGCAGGGTCAAGGCCGTCGACGGCGTGGACTTCGAGGTCCTGCCGGGCGAGACCCTCGGTCTGGTGGGCGAGTCCGGTTCCGGCAAGTCCACCACCGCGCTCGAGATCATGGAGCTGGTCAGCCCGCAGCGCGGCAGCCTCGAGGTGACGGGCAAGGACGTCGGCACGCTGTCGCGCGCTGAACGGCTGGCGATGCGCCAGGACGTGCAGATCGTCTTCCAGGACCCGATGGCGGCGGTCGACCCGCGCATGCCCGTCGGCGACATCATCGCGGAGCCGCTCACGGTCCACGGGGTTCCCCGCGCCGAGCGCGACCGCCGAGTGGTGGAGATGCTCGAGCTGGTGGGCCTGGACCCGGAGATGACCGACCGCTACCCGCACGAGTTCTCCGGCGGTCAGCGCCAGCGCATCGGCATCGCCCGCTCGCTGATCACCAACCCCAAGGTGCTCGTGCTCGACGAGCCGGTCTCCGCGCTCGACGTCTCGGTCCAGGCCGGCGTCGTCAACCTGCTCGAGGATCTGCGCGACCGGATGGGGCTGTCCTATCTGTTCGTCGCTCACGACCTCGCGATCGTCCGGGAGATCGCCGACAAGATCGCGGTGATGTACCTGGGCAGGATCGTCGAGTACGGCCCGGTGCAGGAGGTGTACGAGACCCCTCGTCATCCCTACACCCGCGCGCTCATGAGCGCGGTGCCGGTACCGGATCCGACGATCGAACGTGCGCGCCGACGGATCCTGCTGACCGGTGACCTCCCCAGCCCCACCGAGGACATCCCCGGCTGCAACTTCGCCTCGCGCTGCCCGTTGTTCCGGATGCTCGACGAGACTCGCCAGGCGCAGTGCCTCGGCGACGATCCGGCGGCGACCGTGCACGGGAAGTCCAAGGTGGCCTGCCATCACGTCGATGAGATCCATCGGCTCGATGATGCAGACATCTCCGCCCTGTCCCCCATCCCCGGCGACTGACGCCCCGCGTCCACCGCCCCCAGAACCGCAGTACCCACCCCCAGAACCCGAGAACCCCGTGCAGAGCAGCAAGCAGCACATCTCACCCAGGAAGAGAGAAACCCATGAAGATCACGAGCACTCGTCGTCTTTTCCTCGCCGGAACCGGCGTGGTCGGCTCCGCCGCCGCGCTCGCCGCATGCGGCGGTCAGGCCACTGAAGAGGAGCAGCAGTCGCAGGCTGCCGAGGAGAACGAAGAAGCCGCGGAGGAGCAGGGAGAGCTGCCCTCGACCGCCTGGGAGCGCATGGAGTACGACGAGGTCCCCGACGGCGGATCCCTGCGCAAGGCCATCCTCACCTTCCCGGCCAACTGGAACCGCGACCAGGTCGACGGCAACAACGCCGACACCTCCGAGATCTCCTACCCCTGTGGTGCCGGCGCCGAGCTGATCCTCTCCGAGGCCGGCGAGAAGGAGCTGAACCCCGACTACATCGAGTCGGCGGAGATGACCTCCGAGGACCCGCAGACGGTCTCGGTCAAGTACAACCCGAACGCGAAGTGGGACGACGGCTCCCCGATCGTGGTCGCGGACCTGATCGCGCAGTGGAAGGCGCTGAACGGCTCCAACGAGGAGTTCCTCGTCGTCTCCACCGTGGGCTGGGACCAGATCGAGTCGATCACCCAGACTGATGACGAGTACTCCGCCGAGATCGTCTTCTCCAGCCCGTTCATCGACTGGATCACCGTGCTCCACCCCGTGTCCCCGGCGTCGGTGTACGCCGACCCGGAGACCTTCAACACCGGCTTCGCCGATGGCCCGACCCCGGGCAAGGGCCCCTTCAAGGTCGGGACCATGGACCAGGGCGGCGGCGTGGTCACCCTCGAGCGCAACGAGCACTGGTGGGGTCGTGCGCCGAAGCTGGAGACCGTCATCTTCCAGGTCGTCGACCAGACCACCCAGCCCCAGTCCTTCGCCAACGGCGAGATCGACTGGCTGGACGTCGGCACCGGTGACGTGCTCAGCCAGGCGAAGACCCGTTCGGATGCGACCATCCAGGCGACCAACGGTCTGACCTGGACGCACCTGACGATCAACGTCGGCGGTGGCGACGGCATCCTCGAGGACGTCAAGGTGCGCGAGGCGATGGCCCGTGGCATCGACCGCGACGCCATCGGCCGCGCCGTGGTGGGCCCGCTCGAGGCCCCGATCGTGCTGGTCGACAACTTCGTCTACATGCCCGGTCAGGACGGCTACCAGGACTCCTACGAGGCCATCGGCAGCCTCACCTTCGATCCCGAGGCCGCCGGCACGATCCTCGACGAGGCCGGTTGGGTGCTCGAGGGCGACAAGCGCTCCAAGGACGGCAAGACCCTGGACCTCAGCGTCATCATCCCCGCGGACACCAAGTCGAACTCCGACCGTGCCCGCCAGGTGCAGACGAACCTCAATGCGATCGGCTTCAACGTCGAGCTGCAGACGGTGCCGTCCGACGGCTACTTCCCCGACTACGTCATGCCGAAGGCCTTCGACATGGTGACCTTCTCGTGGGTCGGCACCGCCTTCCCGGAGTCCTCCTCGGTCAACCTGGTCTACCCGATCGACTCGGGCCAGAACTACACCGGCTTCGCCGACGACCGTCTCGGCCCGCTCAACGAGCAGGTCAAGGCAGCCTTCGATGAGGAGGAGCGTCGCAAGGTCGCCAACGAGATCTCCGCGATCATCGCCGAGTCCTTCGCGGTCATCCCGTTCTACGCGACCCCGAACATCGTGGCGATCAAGACCGGCGTCGTGAACACCGGTGCCTCGCAGTTCGAGTCGACGGACTGGACCCAGGTCGGCGTCAAGGCCTGATCGACGTATCAGCCTGATCGAGGACACCTCATGAGGAAGGGCCGGACCGCTGCGGCGGTCCGGCCCTTCCTCTGCTCCCTTGTCCCCTGCTGTCTTCAGACGCTGTAGCCGCGCTGCCCCGGATCAGCGGAGCGCAGTGCTCACAGCAGGATGCGCGCTGCGGCGAGCGCCGCGCACACTGCCACCACCGCGATCTGCACAAGGTTCGGGCGGGTGGTCATCTCTGTGCCGGCTCCCGCCGTGCTGTCCTGCGCGGGTTGTCCCTGCTGTCCTTGCCGTCCCTGCTGTCCGTCACGGCCGTCCTGCCAGCGCTCCCACCGCAGCTTGATCACTGCGGATCGGCTGGACTGCTGGTCGTTGACGAGCCGCTCCTGTGGCGTGAGCCGGCGGCCGCGCAGACCCTGTTCGTGGATCTGCGCCTGTCGCCGCCAGGGCGCATCGCGGCTCAGCGCGGGTGCGTTCCAGGCGGTGATGGTCGAGGTGGTGCCGCTGCGGCCCGCGACCTCGAGTCGCAGCATCGCGCCGACCCTCACCTCCTCGATCACTGCGAAGGGGACCAGGTGGGTGACCAGGACGTTGCGCACCTCGACGGAGTCCTCATGCAGGACCACCCGTGGTGCCCACAGCACCATCCACACCAGCGCCAGGATCAGCAGCAGCACCGGCAGCATCATCATGCCCTCCCACCCCGCACGGAGCACGGCGTCGAGGGTGAGGCCGAGGCCGAGCAGCCCGACGACCGCGCAGAGCACTATCGCCCCGTGGGGGCGCAGGTGGAGGGTGCCTCCCGGATCGTGAACGGGGGCTGGGCTGGTGGAAGGCATGGAGTCACGGTAGTGCAGGAGCGCCTCAGATCCTGAGCACGGCCACGGTGCCGTCAGCGGCGTCGGCATCGCTGCGCAGCACGATCGCGTCGGCCCGCCCGTAAGGGGCCAGGCGCCGCCCGGGCAGCAGGTCGACCACCTCCCGGCCGTCGGCCGCGAGGCGCAGCCTGCCGGGCAGCGCATGCACGGTGCCGGGTCGGGGCTGCCCCCGATCTGCCGCCGTGTCACCGAGCAGCATCCGGCATGGCGCGGCGCGCTCCGCCATCAGCAGCGGCCGGACGAACAGGTGATAGCCGACCAATGCTCCGACCGGGGTGCCGGGAAGATGGACGACGGGCGCTCCACCGTCGAGCAGTCCCCACCCTTGCGGTCCGCCGGGGCGCAGCGCGAGATGCTCGAATCGGGAGGTGCTGCTGCCCTGGTCGCCGAGCAGGGTCTTGACCACGTCGAAGGCGCCGTGGCCGATGCCGCCGGTGGTGAGGACGAGGTCGGACTCCGCGGCGGCGCGGGCGAGCGTCTCGCGCAGCAGGACGTGGTCATCGCCGCTGTGCAGCGAGGGCAGCGCCTGCGCGCCGTCGGCCGCGAGCGCCGCAGCGAGCATCGTGCCGTTGGATTCGCGCACGCTGCCGATCGCGGTCGCCTCTGCGGCGAGCTCGTCCCCGGTGACCACCACGGTCACCCGGTGGCGGCGACGCACCGGAAGGTGGGCGAGCCCCAGGGCTCTGGCCAGCCCCACCAGTCCCGGACCCACCAGGTCTCCGGCGGCGGCGAGCAGCTCCTCCGCAGCGACCTCCTCGCCGGGGAAGCGCACGTGGCGCCCGGCGGCCGGCATGGCCTCCAGTGTGATGGCCACTGCGGCCGGGGCGGGCCCGAAAGGGTCGGCATCCGTCGCCTCGACCTCGATCACGGCGTCGGCACCGGCGGGCACCGCGCCTCCGGTCATGATCCGGGCGGCGGTGCCGGGCACCAGCGCCGGGACCTGGCCGGGGCGAGCGGGGATCTCGGAGCTCACCGGGAGAGTGGTGGTGCCAGGAACCCTCAGATCTGCACGGCGCACCGCGAAGCCGTCCATCGCGGCGATGGGCAGGGCCGGCATCGCCTCGGGGCTGTGGACCGCGGCGGCGAGATATCGACCTCGCGCCTGCTGCACCGGCACCAGCTCGGACTGCAGCGGCAGCGTGATCTCGCGGGTCAGCAGTTCGCGCCACTGTCGCGGCGAGAGACGATGGGCGCTCATGGTCCTCCTGGGGAAGCGTCGCGGCATGCGGTCCTTCCATGATCCCCCATCGTCGGCCCCACGATCCCGACCATCGACCTTCTGCCGTGGCCACCGCCGGGCGGGGGGTGCATGATGGGGCCATGCGTGAGATCCGTTTCGACCGCTTCGGCGGCCCAGAGGTCCTGACCCTGCACACCGACGCCCCCACACCCGAGCCCGCGCCCGACGAGGTGCTCGTGCAGGTGCTGTTCGCCGGCCTGAACCCGCTGGACTTCAAGATCCGCGACGGCTCCTCGGGACGGGCGAAGGACCTGCCGCTGCCGGCGGGCACCGGTCGGGAGATGGTCGGCACCGTGATCGGGGCCGGCTCCGGGCTCGACCAGGCCGAGCTGGGCTCTCGCGGCCTCACCGAGGGGACTCGCGTGTTCGGGATGCGGAGCCCCGGGGATCACCGCGGGGTGGCCGCCGAGGTGATCGCGATCTCGGCCGATGACCTCGCCCCGGTGCCCGGGGAGATCCCCGAGGAGGAGCTGCCGCGCTGGGCCGGGCTGGCGCTGGTGGGACTCACCGCGATCGCCACTGTGCGGGACACCGCCGGGATCGAGGAGGGTGAGACGGTGCTGATCCACGGCGGCAGCGGCGGAGTGGGACAGCTGCTGATCCCGATGGCGCTCGAGGCCGGAGCCTCCGCCGTGTATGCCACCGGGCGGTCCGCCAACGCCGAGCGCATCCGCGAGCTCGGCGCGACGCCCATCCCCTACGACACTGCTGATTGGGGCTCGGAGCTGCAGCGCCTCACGGACGGCCGCGGGGTCGACGTCGTGCTCGACACCCACTATCACGCGACCTTCCTGCCCAGCCTCGACCAGCTCGCCCCCGGCGGCCGGATCGTCGCCCTCCCCTCCCTTGCGGATCTCACCCCGGCGCTCGAGCGGAGCATCGAGGCACGGGTGCCGTCGATCGTGCAGAGCCGGGAGCGGCTGGACCGCCTGGCTCAGGGCATCCGCGCCGGCCGCTACCCGCTCGAGGTCTCCGAGGTGCTGCCCATGAGCCAGATCGACCAGGCGCATGTGCGGCTCGAGGAGGGCCACACCCGCGGGAAGCTGGTGCTCGACATCGGAGCCTGAGCCGCCGGGCACGCGCCGGCTCACCGCGGTGAGCCCGGACACATGTCCAGCAGGTACCCTTTTCTCATGCCTGTGCCCCCTGCCGATGATGCCGATGCCGCCCTCCGTGCCCTCGAGCCGGTGTTGCATCCCGGAGGGTGGTCGCTGCTGAACTCCCTGCCTCCCTACCGTGAGGACGACGTGCTGCGGACCTCGACGCGGCTGCGCGAGGCCGGCCATTCCCCTGAGCTGGTCTCCGCGGTGCTGACCCAGTCGCGGCTGCGGGCACGCGCTGCGGACAAGTTCGGGGAGTTCGCCTGGTCCATGCTCTTCACCCCCCATGGGCTCGAGCAGGCGACGCGTCTGCGGATCGCAGCGCTGCATGCCCAGCGCTTCCAGCGGGCCGGAGTGGGCAGCGTCGCGGACCTCGGCTGCGGCATCGGCGGCGATTCGATGGCGATGGCGGGGCTGGGGCTCGAGGTGATGGCGGTGGATCGTGATCCCGCAGCGGTCGCCGTGGCCACGGTGAACCTGCTCCCCTTCCCCAACGCCCGCGCCCAGCTGGGTGACGCCGCGGAGCACGACCCCGGGTCCACCGAGGGTGTCTGGCTGGACCCCGCCCGCCGAGCTCCCTCCCGCGGTGGCACCCGGCGCCTGCACGACCCCGAGGAGTACGAGCCGCCGCTGTCCGCCGTCCTGGACCTCGCGCGCCGGCTCGGCACTGACGATGGGCTCGGACCACTCGGTGCCAAGCTCGGTCCGGCCGTCGCCCGGGAGGCGCTGCCGCGCGAGGTGGAGGTCCAGTGGCTGTCCTACCACGGGCAGGTCCTCGAGGCCGCCGCCTGGTGCGGACCGCTCGCACGCGAGGGCGTGCTCTCCTCCGCCCTGCTCATCGATCACTCCGGCGCGCACCGTCTGGACCGAGGCGTCGACTCCGCCGGCGACCCCACGCCGGGTCCGGTCGGCGACCACGTCTACGAGCCCGACGGCGCCGTGATCCGCGCCGGCCTGATCGGCACCCTCGCCGAGCACCTCGGGGCCCGCACCCTGGACGAGACGATCGCCTATCTCACCGGCGACCGTCAGGTGAGCACCCCCTTCGCCCGCGGCTACACCGTGCACGACGTGATGCCCTTCGGCCTCAAGCGCCTGACCGCCTACCTGCGGGAGCATCGCCTGGGCGTGCTGGAGATCAAGAAGCGCGGCACCGCCGTGGAGCCCGAGGAGCTGCGCCGCAAACTGCGCCCGCGCCGCTTCGGCGACGGAGCCGCGACCCTGATCCTCACCCGCATCGGCGGGGAGCAGTCCGTGATCGTCGCCTCGCCGCATCCGAGGCCTGCCATCCAGGGCACCGCGCAGGAGGCCACGCGTTGAGCACCGGGAGCGGCACCAGCGCCGCCACCGACGCCGCCGCCGAAACTGGTGCTGCCCGCAGCACGGACAGCTCCGCGCGCGCCGACGCCCATCGTCGTCTGGTCGCGGTGCTGCTGCTGATCGTCTCCCTCGGCGCGATCGGCCTGGTCGCCCTCGGCGCGGCCGCGGATCGAGGGCCCGGCGCGGTGTACACGGGAGAGACCGAGGGCGAGTACCAGTTCGCTCCTGCTCGTGAGGCCTACAACGAACCGGACTGGGCCACCCAGGATCTGCCCACCCAGCCTCCGGACCCCGACGGCCCGAACACCGGGCTGGTCATCGCCCTGGTGGTGCTCGGCGTGGTCCTCCTCGCCCTCGCCGTCTGGGTCGCTTACCGGATGCGGAAGCTCGCCCGCCCCACCCCCGCGCTGGCCGGGTACGCCGAGGAGGACGAGCTCACCGCCGAGCAGGCGATGGCCGCGCTCGAGGATGCCCGCGCTCATCTCTCCACCGTGGTCGATGCCCATGATGCGGTGATCGCGGCCTGGCTGGCGCTCGAGCGCGCCATCGCCGAGGCCGGGGTGCGCCGCGCCCCCTCCCAGACCACGCTCGAGTTCGTCGTGGCCGTGCTCGGTGCCCTGGAGCTCGACCGCTCGGCGCTCGATCGACTCTCGCACCTGTACCGTCGGGCGCTGTTCGACCCCCAGCCCCTGGTGGAGTCGGACCGCGACGAGGCGCTCGGGCTGCTCGACGGGCTGACCGCGGATCTCGAGGTCGCCGCGAGCGGGGTCGACTCACCAGGGGGCGGCTCGGTGGAGAAGCGAGCGATGGAGGAGGGCTCCGGATGATCCGCTCCAGGCTCCCGCTGCTCGTGAAGCTGGCGATCGGCGTGGCGCTCGCCCTGGCGCTGTACGTCATCTGCACCTTCTTCGGGCTGTACCTGCCGCTGCCGCTCCTGGTCTCCGTGGGCCTGGCCTGCGGTGCCATCTGGTGGATCATCGACGAGGGTGCTGACCGCGCCGACCAGCTGCACGCTCCCGCACTCGATCTCGACGCCGACTACGCGCTGCCCCATGCCCAGGACACACGGGTGCGCCGGCTCGAGGACCTCGCTCATGGCGCCCAGCCCAGCCGCCGCATGACCAGTCGCGGCCTCGCCCGCGCACTGGACGAGATCGCCGAGGAGCGAGCACGCGATCCTGATGCCCCCGCGCTCAGCAGCGGTCTGGAGCGGCTGCTCGTGACCGCCCGCCATCCCGATGCCGAGACCCACCCCGTCGGCCCCATCGACCGACGTGCCCTGCACCGCTGCCTGACCGAGCTCGCCTCGCGCGAGGAGAGGGACCGATGACCGACCCCACCCCCATTTCCCCCGCTGCTGCGACCGAGAGCGCTGCCCCCCAGACCCCTGTCGCTCCCCGGGCGATGTCGCCCCAGGAGGCCACCACAGCCGCCGCCTCCGTGCTGGATGCCGTCGAGACCGCCGTGGTCGGCAAGCGGGAATCCCTCGAGCTGGTGCTCACCGGCATCCTCGCCGGCGGGCACGTGCTGCTCGAGGACCTGCCGGGCCTGGGCAAGACCCTCGCCGCGCGCTCGTTCGCACAGGCTCTCGGACTGCCCTTCAAGCGTGCCCAGTTCACTCCCGACCTGCTGCCGGCGGACCTCACCGGCGCCGAGGTGTTCGACCAGCGCACCGGCGAGTTCGTGTTCCGGCCGGGCCCGGTGTTCACCGGGCTGCTGCTGGCCGACGAGATCAACCGCACCCCGCCGAAGACCCAGTCCGCGCTGCTGGAGGCGATGCAGGAGCGGCAGGTCTCCGTCGAGGGCACCACCCGGAAGCTGCCCGACCCATTCCATGTGCTCGCCACGGCGAACCCCATCGAGCACGAGGGCACCTATCCCCTGCCCGAGGCGCAGCTGGACCGCTTCCTGCTGCGTCTCTCCTTCGGCTATCCCACCGCCGCGCAGGAGTGGGAGGTGGTCTCGCGCCGCATCGACCGCCGCCGCGAGGAGCAGATCGTCCCCGAGGTGCTGGACGCCGCCGGGCTGCTCGGGGTGCAGCAGGCTGTCGAGGACGTCCACGTCGAGGACTCGGTGGGCCATTACGCGGTCGAGCTCACCGCCGCGACCCGCAGCCACCAGCACGCCCTGGTCGGCGCTTCCCCGCGCGGCACCCTCGCCCTGATCACCTGCGCCCGCGCGCTCGCGGTGATCCGGGGCCGCTCCTATGTGGTTCCCGAGGACATCAAGGCCCTCGCCCACCCCGCCCTGGACCACCGCGTCACCGTCAAGCCCGAGCTGTGGCTGCAGAACGCGACCGGTGCCGGCGTGGTCGAGTCGGTCCTCGGGCAGGTGCCGGTCCCCGCTGCGATCGAACCGGTCTCCCAGGCCTCGGTGTGAACTCCGGGGACTCGCGGCAGAACGAGCTGCGGACCCGGCCGACGGCGGCTCTGGTGCGGGCCGCGATCATCGGCGGTGTCTCCCTCGCGCTCGCGCTGGTGCTGGGACGGCCCGACGTCATCCTGGTCGGTCTGCCGCTGCTGGTCTGGGCCCTGGTGGCGCTCGCCCGGCGGACCCTGCGCGGCGAGGAGCGGGCCGTGGTGGATCCGCAGCAGCGGGTGAACCGCCGCAGCATCGAGGAGGGCGGCACCGCAGCCGTCACCGTGCGCACCGATCCGGGGGTGCTCACCGCGGCGACCCTGCCGATGCCGCCCCACGCCGACGTCGCCCCTCGCCACGGCGCCCTCGCCGGCGACGGGGAGGTGCAGCTGCGGATCAGCGCACAGCGCTGGGGAAAGATCCGGGTGGGTCCGATGCACGTGCTGGTTGCCGACGCCCTCGGTGCCTATCGCGCCCAGCGGACCCTCGCCCCTGCCGAGGTGCAGGTGGTCCCAGCCTCCACGGTGCTCGACGCCCCCGTCGAGGTGCCCACCCCGATCGGGGTCAGCGGGGTGCACCTGTCCCGTCGCCGTGGGGACGGCACCGCTCTCTCCGAGGTGCGGGCATTCCGCCCGGGTGACCGCCTGCACCGCATCAACTGGCGCGTCACCAGCCGCACAGGTCAGCTGCACACCAACGCCACCTTCACCGAGCAGGACACCGAGGTCCTGATCGTCACCGACACCATTGCGGACATCGCCCCCGCGCCCTGGTCCGACGCCGAGGCACCCACCAGCTTGGACATGACCATCCGGGCGACCTCGGCGATCGCCCGCCACTATCTCGCCGCCGGGGATCGCGTCGCGGTGTTCGACATCGGTCATCTCATCGGCCCGGTGCCGGCCGGCTCCGGACCCCGGCAGCTGCGAGTGCTGACCACTGCACTGTCCCGGGCAAGCCGGGATGCCGGCGCGCTGCGCCCGGCACGGCGCCTGCGCTCGGTGCGCTCGGGCACCCTCACCGTGGTGTGCACGCCGCTGCTGAGCCGGGACACGATCGCGCAGATCGGGGTGCTGGTCTCGCACGGTGCCGACGTCATCGTGGTCGACACCCTGCCGCCGAGCATCGGCGACACGTCGGTGCTGAACGGCAAGCCGCTGCGGATCGATGGCAAGGTCTCCGACCGGTTCTGGCCCGAGGCCTGGGCGATGCGACGCCTGCTGCGCGAGAAGACGGTGCGGGAGCTGCGCGAAGCCGGAGTGCCGGTCACGGCCTGGGAGGGTCCGAGCTCGCTCGCCCCCGTGCTGCTGTCACTCTCGGCGGCCCGGACGGCGCCGCGGATGAGGAGGTCCTGATGCGAAGGGGACAGCTGGTCGATCCGGTCGCCCAGCGGCTGCTCGAGCTGCAGAAGGTGAGCGGCACGCAGTGGCTGCTGCGCATCGTCGGCACCGCGATGACGCTGCTCGCGCTGCTGATGACATTCGGGGGTACGGGGCTTCTCGCCCATTTCGGCACCACGCTGATCACGCTCGTCGTCGCGCTGGGGCTCCTGTGCCAGTTCCGCAACCCGGACAGCGATCTGGGGTTGCTGGCACCCGTGGGGATCGTGGTGGGCATCCTCGCCCAGGGCGAGGTCTCGATGCTGCGCACTGCCGGGATCGGGCTCATGCTGCTGATCGCGCACAGCGCCTACGCCCTCGCTGCGACCATTCCCGTGCACGGGGTGTTCGGTCGCAGCGCCTGGTTGCTCGCCGGCAAGGGGCTGCTGGCGGTGCTCGTCCTGAGCCTGCTGGGCGGGCTGCTGGTGGCAGGTCTCTCCGGTGTGCAGCTCGGTCCCTGGATGATGGTGGTCGGCGTGCTCGCGGCGACCGGTCTGTTCATCGCGGTGCTGCCGCGGGGGCGGTGAGGTCGCAGCGAAGGATCACCGGCCCGTGTCTGGGCTGGGCGAATGGGTGCTGTGCGGGGGCAACGCCTCACCCTGAGGCTGCGCAGTCCGGCGGCGCTTCGCCCTCCCTGGGCTGCTGGGCGTTCGGCTGGACGTGAGGGGCCGATTGGTCCTGCGCGTCAGAGTGGTCCTGAGGATCCGGCTGGCTCGGAGCGTCTTGATCATGAGGCGCGTTCGGCAGGATCTTGGACCGCGTCCCGTCGGGCCCCTTGAGGAGCCGCCTCAGCAGCGGTGAGGTCGAGGTGTAGCGGTGCCCGGTCGGCGTCTCGATGGTGAGCACGCCCGGCGCCTCACCAGCGGCGGGGTCCAGGGTCGAGGTCCATCCGGGCATCTCCTTGGCTAGGTTGAACCGTTGGCAGTGGCCCACACCGTTGCCGACATCGGTGCTGCCCCCATCGGCGTGGCGGCGGGCATGGTCGACGTCATGGATCGCGGCATCGCAGAAGGGCGTGCGGCAGCGCTGGTCCCGCGTGAGGATGAAGCGTCGGACCTCTCCGCGGAAGAGCCGGCGGCGGCCATCCACCTCTGTCAGATCACCGGTGGTCGAGTCGGTGTAGAGGCGTCTTATCCAGCGCTTCGCCTCGGTCACCTCCCGCGGGTCCTCTTCTGTCGTGGTGAAGTCTGGTGGACTGGTCGTGAGCGCGGCAGCTTCCACGTCGGGCCCGGACAGAAGTACCTCGGGCACACTCTGCGGTGGCCGTGATGACATCGTGCGGGTGCCGAGGGCGATGTTTCGCGCAGCCGGGCCAGGGATCGGAAGGCCGCCCATCCACGCGGTCTCGACGTCCTCGCCGAGCAGCGTCAGATCGGTCATGAGCAGCTGGATCTCCACCGGAATGTCGTCCACGGTCTCCACCCCGGTGGTGCGCTCGACGAGCGTATCGGCCATGATCTGGCCCTTCCCACGGGGATCACCGGAGCTCTTGGCGGTCTTGGCGGCGCGCGTGAGGGCATCGAAGCTGGCGACACCCTCCTTCACCGGCAGGACCGCCCGCAGCACCGACATCCCATCCACGGCGGGGCGCAGCGTGACCCGTCGGCCGCTGACCGCTCGCTGGTTCCGAGCCACCGCCGCCTCAGGGTCAAGCTCCATGGCTCGCGCCCGCGTGATGTCGTTCGCGCGGCCCGCGGTGACCTTCGGGAGGCGATTCTCAAACTCGGCATCGATGGTGGCACGGTCCTCGTCATCGAGGACGACCACGTTGGCCGCCACCATGTGGGCGGCCCACTCGCTGATCTTCCCGGCGCTGAGCAGCGCAGTGGTGCGCGGCATCGAGGTGACGAGTATCCGTCGCAGCGCAAGCTCATCGGAGGCCTGCTTGGGGGTGATCCTGCGCGCGAGGCCGATCTGGTCGGCGATGCCACGTCCGAGCTCATCTCGCGGTACCCCGAGGCGCTTCTGCTCCCGGATCTGAGAGTCGTGGAAGACAGCCTCAGCCTGCGCCTGCACGGCGGCGAGGCGTGCCTTGCCCTGCTCCATCGCGGTGATGAGATCGATGAGCGTGTCGTCATGCTCCCTGGGGAGCAGTTCCAGGGACGGTGCGGCGTCGAGAAGGAGCTCGAGGTCGGTGGTCCACTGCGTCGCGCCGGCGCTCATGCCTCTGCCCTCCTTCCTGCCTGCCCACGGTCCTGGACGAGTGTGTCCGAGGCTGTCGTGCTGTTCGAACAAGCGTGCGCTCCGCACCGTGGCAGCACCAGGTCTGCGCCCCGGATGTGGACGAAGGGGTGCTGGGGAGGAAGGGTCACGCCGTACGTCACGCCCTGGGCGGAACCCGGGTGTTCCACGTCGCTCCGACCGGCCACGACCGCCCGGCGAGGACTACCGTGAGGGCATGTGGCAGATGATGGACCTCCTGTACGGGCACAAGAAGGAAATGGTCGCGCGGGAAGACGCCCTCCCCGGCCGCGACCGCTACCCCTATCCGCTTGCGCGCGAGCACCTCGTGCTCGGCACCGACATGCTCGGCCCGGACGCCCCCGTCGATCCCCGTCCCTGGCCCGCGGGCAGCGAGGAGATCATCCTCGCCGGCGGCTGTTTCTGGGGCATCGAACGGATCGCCTGGCAGGTCCCCGGTGTGCACACCACCTCCTCGGGTTATGCCGGTGGATATACGCCGCATCCCACCTACGAGGAGGTCTTCTCCGCGAAGACCGGCCACACCGAGGCCGTGCGCGTCATCTACTCCGGTGGCGAGCCGACGCTGCGCGCCCTGCTCACGCAGTTCTGGGAGCAGCACGACCCCACCACCGCGAACCGTCAGGGCAACGATGTCGGTACCGAGTACCGCAGCGCCGTGTATTGGACGTCCCCGGCACAGGGCGAGGTCGTGCGCAGCTCGGCGGAGCGCTATCAGCAGGCGCTCGACGAGGCCGGTCGCGGCGCGATCACCACGGAGCTCTCACCGCTGGCCGAGGCCGGCAATGGCGTGTACTACACGGCGGAGCCGGAGCAGCAGCAATTCTTGGAGAAGAATCCTGGCGGCTACTGCAACCATGGGTTCAACGGGGTGGCCTGCTCGATCTGAGGATCTGATCGCCGACAAGGGCGGTCAGAGCTCACGGTGCGTCGCCTCAGGGTCCGACGGCCCTTCAGTCTCCTCGGTTCTTTCCGGAACCCAGGGATCGGCCTCCTCGTCCACGGGAACATCGCCGTTGACCAGTCGTGACTCCATCGACTTGGAGAAGATCGAGACCGGGTCCGAGGCGACGACGATCGTTCCGTCGATGTCCTGCCACTGGCCGCCGGCAACGGAGAACTGTCCGCTGAACGTGGTCGTCAGCTGCACGTCGTACCACCCTTCATAGCGGTACGTCGCGGAGACGACTTCCGAGGGGAACGGCTTCCCCGGATTCGTGGTCGAGATCGTGTTCCCGTCTCCCAGGTCCCATTCGTAGAGCACCGGAGTCGCACGCACGACGACCGGAACTCCCAACAGCTCCATCGGCATGCTCTGCGTCTCCGCCTCGGCATGCAGGACATTGACCATGTTCACCGGCAGCCACCCACTGTCCGGTCCAGCTGCCGCCACCAGAGGTTTAACCGGCATCGACGCGAAGTCCTCTCGGGTCACCGTGATCACAATCGGCTCAGTGCCCGCGACCAGTACGCCTCCTCGTCGCTGGCAATCGAAGCCGAGCAGCTCCTCCGAGGATTGACCGGATCGTGTGTCGATCTGCACCGTCTCCGACGCGACGAATCCCTCCCCGTCCGACGCTATGAGATCTAACATTTGGCACGTCTGAGTCGCGATACCGCACCCCGCCGCGCTACTCGTCTCCGACTCCTCGAAGAGATCGATGCAGCTGAACCGGCTGTTCATGCCGAGTTCGCGGGAGGTGATGTAGACGGGTGGCGGTGCACCTCCTGAGGATTCCGCCGTTTCCGCAGACCCATCTGCACCAGCATCAAGGAGAGTCTCAATATCTTGAATGCTGGCTCCGATCGAACCATTTTCTGTAACAGTCTCCACGTTCGCACCGGCCGGCTCTTTTGTCCCCCTTCCTTCAGCCCGGGCACCCGTGAATGGAGAAATAACAAGTAGCCCAACTAAGAGAAGCACCAGCAGCACGGGCGCTGATTCCCCGGCTAGGCGGCTACGATTACTGACCTCACCCATTGCTGGACTCGTCGAAAAGCATGGCTCCGATGACCCAACGATCTTCCGACCAGTCGACACCCAGCACCGCTGTATAGTTGATTGCCTCAAAATCGACCGGCGGACCCCCCTCTCGCGCGGGCTCAGTGTGCGGGCCCACGGTAAATATATAGCCAACTTCTAAATCATAACTATCAGATTCGACGTGCGTGATACCGACATCAACCACATCGAATGGACTCCAGAACTCACCCTCTGGCTGACCCTCAATGCGCTCCCGAAACCCTTGACAGGTTTTGCACGAATGCGAATACAGACCATCGAGAGGATCGGTCTTGCCTACCTGATAACCCCAGAAAAGAGTGGCAAAATAGAATCTGACCGCCTGTTCCGCCCCCTTCGGCGTCTCCTGATCCATGCCCGGATAGTCCGCAGGATCGGGGGCCGGGATGTCCGGGGCGGCAACGGGAGAATCCTCGCCTTCGCCCTCGCCTTCGGAGTCGCTCGGACCGGCTCCACCGTCGTCGCTCGGCTCAGCTCCCCCATCGTCGCTCTGGCCGATGTCGATCGTCGGGGGCGGCGTCGTCACCACGTTCTCGCCCCCGTCCCCGCACGAGGCAAGGCCGAGGGTCAGGGCAGTGACGGCCACGGCGGCCAGGAGGCGGCGAGACATACGGAGACCTTCCAGGTGTGCGACAGATCACCGTGACCCTACCGATTCACCCCGTCGGCCACCACCTATCTCGGAATCCTGTGGATAACCTCGGGGCCGCAGCACCGACCGACGAGTGCGCCCCAGTCGTCAGCCAGCAGGCTCCATCACCTGCCACAGCCGGTCACCGCTCAGTGGGCGTTCGAGTCCGAATCCGCCGTCGGCAGCCCGTCGCCGTGGTCCCCGCCCATGAGATTCCGTCGTGCGCCGATGTCCGGCCCACCCTCGGGCCGCGCCGCGGCCGGGGCGACGCCCAGCAGCTGCGCCGCGAAACCGCCCACCTCGCGCGGCATCGGGGCCGCCACGCCGGGAGCACCGCCGGGTCCGCAGGCCGATGCCGCCGCTGAGCGAGGCATACGGGGCGCCCCGCCCTCCCGGGCGAAGCGGGTCATCTGCTCCGTGGTCGGGTAGACAGAGCTGACCACGATGTCCAGTCCCAGCAGCGTCACCGGCAGGGCGGACTCCCCCGCGGACTCCAGCAGCGCGCGCACCGGCTCGCACTCCTCGAAGGCCCAGGCGTCCTCGTCCTGCAGGTAGACGGTGATCGGCTGGCCGGCGAGCGCGAGGGCCGCCGCCTCGTCGAGGAAAGCCTCCTGCTGCTCGACGTCGGGCGGCGGAGAGGGCAGGAAGATGTCCAGTGCCGCCTGCTGCGCAGAGTCATCCACAACGTTCATGAGCACCACCGTAGCGCTCTGAGCGCCTGGCAAACTGTGGCGATGGATACCTCCGCGTCCGCCCCCGCGCCCCGGCCCGGTCCCGTGCTCCTCGGCCACGACACTTTGGTGATGCAGCAGATCACCGGGTTCATGTCCAACGACTTCGACATCCTCGACGGCGCCGGCGAGCAGGTGATCGGGCACGTCACGACCTCGGGCGGCGGAGTGTCGCGCTTCTTCGCCGGGAGCCGCTCCCTGGATGTCGCCGACGCCGACGGCACACCGCTGCTGCACGTCGAGGATCCACCGGACATCGGCTTCGACCGCTTCGAGCTCTCGACCCCCGGTGGCGCGCCGCTCGCCGAGGTGACCAGTCGCTTCGCGCTCTTCTCGACGCGCGTGGGGATCTCGGTGGTGGGCGGCTCCGCGCTCGAGCTGAACGGGGACATGCTGGGCATGGACTTCACGGTCGAGGTCGAGGGCTTCGTCGCCGCGACGGTCGCCCGGCAGTGGGGCGGGCTCTCCCGTGGCTTCCTCGGCCACAGCCGCTATGTGCTCGCGATCGATCCGACGGCGCCGCCGCAGGTGCGGCTCGCGATCATCGGCGGCTGCATCGTGCTGGATCTGATCCGGCAGAAGAAGTCGCGCAACAGCTGAGCCTGCTCATCACGGCAGTCCCTGATCACCGCAGCATCCGTTGTGCGGTGCGCAGCCACGCCGCCGACTCCTCGGTCCAGCCCAGGTTGCCCAGGTGGATCCCGGTGGTGACGCGTTCGAGCGCAGCCCAGGCGGCGATCCGGTCCGCGTCGAGCTCGAGACGCTCGGCGAGCTGAGTGACGAGCCCTGCATGCCAGCGCCGCCCTGCGCCGGCTCCTTCGCGATGATCGAGGTCGTCGATCACCTGCTGGTGGTCCCGCAGCGCCACCCCGACGTCATATTCCGGCTCCCCGAGGAAGCCGTCGGGATCGATGAAGACATGCTCCGCCCCTCGACGCAGCACATTGCCCGGATGCGGATCGCCGTGCAGGACCACCTGGCGCGATGAGGGGACGGCGATCAGCTCGAGCGCGAGGGCCCGCGCTCGCTCGAGAACCTCGCGCTCTCCCGTCTCGCCGCCCGCGGCGGCATTCCCGCTGGCGTCGCCGCTCACGCCCGCGAGCGCGCCGTCCACGAGGGTCAGCAGCGAGGTGGCCTTCTGGGCGGGGGTGAAGGGGGCGCCGGCGGCGTTGGGGAGCTCCCAGGTGGTGGGCAGCAGGTCGGCGAGGGCCAGGGACTGGGCGAGAGGGTCCGGGACGGACTCCCGAAGCGGCGAGCCGAGCCGTTCCAGCAGCATCGCGCCGAGGTCGTCGGCGTGCTCGAGGACTCGCACGTAGCCGCGCCCGTCGGCCGCCAGGAGGACCCTCACCTGCTGGGCGTGATCGGAGCCGTGTCCGCTGAGCTTGAGGACGGCGGGGCCCATGGCGCGTCCGTGCACCTCGAGCACCGGCAGCTCGGCCCCGTCACCGAAAGCCCGGACCACGGTGAGATCCCAGCGGGACAGCACCGCCCGCAGACGGTCCGGGAGTGCGTCGAGGAGGTCCCGCGCCCAGGGCTGTGCGGCCCAGGGTCGTGCCCGTGCCTCGTCGAGCACCTCCGCCAGGCGCACTGACCTCAGGCCGTTTCCACGGCGGTCGTTGCTGCTGCCTCGCCCTGGGCTTTCGCCGCGGCGTCCAGCACCCGCCCCAGCGGGAGGTAGTGCGCATGGACCGCCTGACGGTAAGCCTCCGCGTCCCCGGCCTCGAGGGCGGTGAGCATGGCCTGGTGAGCATTGACGGTGTCCAGGATGTCCTCGGCCGGCGGGAGCTCGAGCAGCGGGACGGCGACGGTGTGGATCTCCCAGAAGGCCTGCGCGAGCTGGCGCAGCAGCCCGTTGTCCAGTTGGGAGAACAGCGCCGTGTGGAAGGCGGCATCGGACTCGGGGAAGGGCCGGCCAGCAGAGGCGAGAGCTCGCATCTGCTCGACGAGCCCTTCGAGCTCGGGATTCGTGGTGTCGCGGTAGAGCTCCACCAGCTGGTCCGCGACGGAGAGGTCGATGGCGATGCGCAGCTCGACCACCTCTCGCAGGGCGCGCAGGTCATTGCCGTCGTCGAGCCGGGCCCGGAACAGCAGCCCGTCCACCAGCGGGGAGAGCGAGAGCTGACCCACGAGGGTGCCGTGGCCGTGTCGCACCTCGACGATGTCCAGCGAGGCCAGGGTGCGCATCGCCTCGCGCACCGAGGAGCGTGAGATCGCCAGTCGCTCACACAGTGCACTCTCGGTGGGCATCGAGTCCCCCGGCACCAGCCCTTCGACCACGATCAGGTCCTGGATGCGCTCGACAGCGCTGTTGCCCGTGCCTCTGCTGCGCACCATGGTTCTTCCTCTCGGTCCCGTCGCGCGGTGCGACGCAGGTCTCATCATGCCGTGCCCCGGCCTCCGGCGCGTTCCGGTCCGGAGGGTCCTGCCTGTGCGTGACGACTTCGCGGCCACTTGGTCACCGATCGGTCACGACTGCTTCCGGAGGTGGTGGCGATCACGCGATCCGTGATGTACTCTCACCAGTCATCAGACATCATACATCTGATCTTCGCACGGTGGCGGATCTCCCGTCGAGTCGCGAGGACGGCGTGACCATCCCCGTCGCCAACGGCGCCGGGACCACCCCTGAAGGGATGCATCAACGGTGATCTCCAACTCCACCGGTCCGCTGGGCCGACGCGGCTTCCTCCGCGGCACCGCTGCCATCGCCGGCGCGGCCGGCATCGTCGCCGGCATCGGCGCCTGCGCTCCGAGTGACGACGACTCCGGCGGCGGCGGCGGCTCCGATGGCGGCGGTGCCCCCGCGGGCGAGGCGAATCCGGACGGCCACATCAACGCCGCCATCAGCTATGAGCTCGGCACCAACGGCTACGACCCCATGACCACCTCCGCGGCGCTGACCGTCGCGGTCAACTGGCACACCCTGGAAGGCTTCACCGAGCTGCACCCCGTGACCCGCGAGGTGTTCGCGGCGCTCGCCGCCGAGGTCCCCTCCGCGGACGGCACCAGCGTGGACGTCGCCCTGCGCGAGGGTGCGGTCTTCCACGACGGATCCCCCGTCACGGTCGACGATGTCGTCTTCTCCTTCGAGCGCGTCCAGGACCCGGCGAACGCGTCGCTGTACTCGCAGTTCATCCCGTTCATCGACACCATCGAGAAGAAGGACGACACCACCGTCACATTCACCCTCCTGCACCCCACCGGCGTGTTCGCCGAGCGGCTGTCGACGGTGAAGATCGTGCCGAAGGCGGCGGTCGAGGCCGACCCGAAGGCCTTCGACTCGAACCCGGTGGGCTCCGGCCCCTGGAAGATGACCGACAACTCCGCCGCCTCGAAGATCGTCGAGTTCGATCGCAACGACGACTACACCGGTCCGATGCCCGCCCAGGCGAAGACCATGAGCTGGCAGGTGATCCCGGACCCGTCGACCCGCACCAACGCGCTGCGGTCCCAGACGGTCCAGGCGATCGACTCGGTCCCTTACCTCTCGGTCGACCAGCTGAAGGCCAGCGCGGACGACGAGTCCGTGGGCGGGTTCGGGCTGCTGTTCGCGATGTTCAACAACAGCGAGGACAACCCCTTCCACGACCTCAGGAACCGCCAGGCGTTCCTCTACGCGATCGACATGGACAAGGTCATCGAGACCGGTCTGTCGGGCCAGGCGGAGGCGGCCAGCTGCTTCGTGCAGACGGAGCACCCGAACCACAAGGAGGCCTCGACGGTCTACTCGCTGGACCTCGCGGCACCGTCGAGATCTCGACCGACGACGGCGCGACATGGCAGCGCAAGCGCGTCTTCGCCCCCGGTGCCTGCCAGTACTCGGTGATCATCCCCGTGGGGCGGGACGAGTTCCTCCTCGCCTACGAGGGCGAGCAGGAGACCATCATGATCGCCCGGTTGGACATGGACTGGATCCTGTCCCGATGATCCGCCTGGGCTCCTCCCCCGCACCGGTTCCCGGCGCCCCGGTACCGGATGTCCCGATACCGGACGCCCCGATACCGGACGCCCCGGTCCCGCACACCGTGCTCGCCCGCGCCGGGGAGGGGCCCTGGCCCCGGTACCGGATCGTGGGGCTCGTCCATCTCGGCGACGGGCACCTGCTGGCGGCCTTCGATGGCCGGGACACCGGTCAGGACGTCCCGGATCCGACGGGCCTGGTGCAGCGGCGCTCCCTGGACGGGGGCCGCAGCTGGGGCCCCTTCGAGGATCTCCGGTCAGCGGATCGCGAGGGCCGCCAGTGGTACTGCGATCCCAGCTATCTCCACGACCCCGCCTCGGGCAGGCTGTTCGTGTTCCACACCCACGCGAAGGACCGCGGGGTCTGAGATGCGTCAGCTGGCACCGATGACACGGACCGGGACGTGATGGGCTCTGCCGTCGGCATCTCCGAGGACTCCGGCCGCAGCTGGGAGTTCCGCTCCGTGACCGCGGTCGCCGCTCCCCCGGAGCTGATCCGCACCGCCTTCCCGACCTCCGGCGCCGGGATCATGCTGCGCCGCGGCCCGCACGCAGGCCGCCTGCTGCAGCCGTACTGCGGTTGGTTCCACGCCGACGGCAGGGACGGTGATGCGCCCGGCACCGGCGAGCGCCCGGCCGGCGGGGAGGTGGTGCGCTCCTATGTGCTCTTCTCCGACGACCGCGGCGAGAGCTGGCAGCGCGGCGCACCGGTGGGAGAGGACATGGACGAGACCACCATCGCGGAGCTCTCCGACGGTCGGGTGATGCTGAACTCACGGGACCATGCCCGCGGCGGGCACCGACGGATCGCGGTCTCGGCCGATGGTGGTCAGAGCTGGGAGGACCGCGGGGGCGATGACCAGTTCGTGGATCCCGGCAACAACGCCCAGTTGGCGAGCCGCTGGCCGGATGCCCCTGCCGCGGACCCGAGGGCGAGGGAGCTGCTGTTCAGCAATGCCCACGACCGGTTCGCCCGGATCCGCGGCACGCTCAGCGCCTCGCACGACGACGGCGAGACCTGGCACGAGGTGCTCGTGTTCGAGCCCGGTCCGCTGGACTACTCCGTGGTCCAGGCCCTGGATGACGGCGCGATCGGGCTGCTCTGGGAGGTCGAGGCCCGCGAGATCCGCTTCGCACGGATCCCCGCGGAGCAGCTGCCCAGGGCCTGAGCTCGCCGACTGCTGGCGGCGGAGAGCACACTCTGGTCATATATCCAGAGTGTGCTCTCTGTCGCGAGTTCTCGACACACGCGGGAAAGAACGGACAGGCGGACAGGCGTGCGGACGAGCGGAGGGCGGCGGCACCGTGATGGTGCCGCCGCCCTCTGTCTGCCGCGCAGGGCCGAGGCCCCGTGCGTTCTGACTCAGCGCGCCCCGGGCTTGCCCGGGGTCGGGTTGTCGATCGTGAACTGCGGGGAGGTGAAGGTCTCCCAGTGGTCCGGGTTCGCCGGATCACCCAGGGGCTTCAGCACCCGCATCTCGAGGATGTAGTCCCCGTTCTTCACGGTCTTGGACTTCTGGTTCTTCAGCGCATAGCTGCCGTCCCAGGCGTAGACCTCGGGTGCGGCGGAGCGGCCGAGGTGGTCACCGGCGTCGATCAGGCCGACGGAGGGGTTGACCGGCTTGGCCTTCCCTCCCCCGTTGATCGAGTAGGCCGTGATCTCGAGCCGTTCCACCGGATAGCCGAAGTAGTACGCGAGGTAGGGGACGTCCCCCTCCTGCATCGTGTAGGTGTGGCCGCCGTCGGGATCCAGCAGCACGCTGCCGGCTCCGTCGGAGACACCGAGGGACGGGAGCCCCATCCCCTGACCATCCAGCACCGGCAGCGCCTGGTAGTCACCGGAGAGTCCGGCGAAGGGCACGACGAGGTCGTCCTCGGCGCCGGTCAGGGTGATCCAGCCGCCGTAGATGATGCCGTCCTCACCGAAGTCCTCACCGAGGACCACGTCGAGCTCGGTGCTGCTCCCGGCGGGCACGGTGACGGTGCCTGCGCCGGGCTCGGCGATGCCCGGGGCATCGTAGAAGGCCGGGTTGTAGGTGGGATGGCCGGTGGCGATGCCGTGGCGGACGCCGACCTGGTAGGTCTGCTCCGCCTCGGAGTCGTTGTGGACGGTGAGGGTGACGGTCTTCAGGCCGCCCTCACCCTCGCCGAGGGAGATCGAGGGCTCATCGACGCGGGTGGCGGTGTGCACGGCGCCGACCATGTCCAGCAGGCCCGCACCCTGGCGGTGGACCGGCTCGAGGTAGTCGGCATCCGGGATCAGCGACCAGGTCAGCTGGTCCGCGGTGTTCATCATCGCGGTCTTCACGTCACGAGGAGTGAGCTCCGGGGAGGACTCCAGCAGCAGCGCGGCGGCGCCGGCGACATGGGGCGCCGCCATGGAGGTGCCGGACTTGGCACCGTGAGCGCCCTGTTCAAGCGGGATCGTGGACCAGATCGCGCCGCCGGGGGCGGCGATGTCGGGCTTGAGCTGCAGCTCGGCGGTGAGGCCGTAAGAGGAGAAGTCCGAGACCAGGCCCGCGGTGGGGTTCTCGAGGGTCACGGTGCCCTCCTGCCAGGCCCAGGTGACGTCGCCGGCGGCGAGCGCCTCCTGGAGGGCCAGGCCGTCGTCCTGGCTGATCATGACCACGGGGATGGTGATCGCGGGATCACCCTCGACCGTCGGGTTCACTGCGCCGGGGGCGTTGTTGTACAGGATCACGGCGTCATAGCCGGCTGCCTGACCGGAGAACGCCTTCTCATAGAAGGAGCAGACGCCGCGCTCGACGAGCAGGGCCTGGCCCGGACCGGTGGCCGGGGTGACCGCGGCAGGGTCGCAGGCCTGGCCTTCTGCGCTGCCCGGGGCGCCGGCGGAGACCAGGGCGAGCTCGCCGGAGGTGGGGATCGCCGGTGCGCCGGTGGCGCCGCTGTAGGCGATCTCGGCGTCGGCGGCGGTCGCGTAGGGCGAGCGGAGGTGGGTGTTGTCCACCGAGGCGACGGTGATCGCGCCGGCGGCGACGCCGGGGGCACCGCTCGAGAAGGTCCCTGCGACGCCCTCGTTGCCGGCGGAGATCACCATGGTGACCCCGTTGTCGGTGAGCACATCGGACATCTGCGCGGTCGGGTAGTCCTGCCAGGTCACGAAGCTCGCGCCGAGGGACATGTTCACCACGTCCGCACCGTCCTCCATCGCCTGCTCCATCGCGGCGAGGATCACCTCGGTGCTGCTGGAGCCGTCGCAGCCGAACACGCGATAGGAGAGCAGGTCCACCTGGGGCGCCACGCCGAGCACCTCGCCGTCGGCGCCGATGATGCCCGCGACGTGGGAGCCGTGGCCGCCGCAGTCGTCGGGGTACTCATCCGGGGAGACGGGGATGCCCGCGCCGGCGTCGTAGTCGTCCCCCACGAAGTCGTAGCCGCCCACCACCCGGTCGCCCGGGAAGTCTGCCGTCTGGTCGTTGGTGCCGGAGCCCCCGAGATCGGGGTGGTTGTAGTCGATGCCGGAGTCGATGACGGCCACGGTGACGCCCTCGCCGGTGAGGCCGTCGACCTGCTGGACCTGGTCCACACCGGTCATGGCGTTGCCGTAGATGTCCTTCGGGGCGGCATCGACGGGCTCGGGCATCGAGACCTCGAGCACCGGGTAGACGGCCGTCACGCCGGCGACATCACGCAGCTTGGCGACGTCGGCATCGTCCATCGCGACCGACATGCCGTTCCAGCCGGCCACGAAGCTCTCCTCGACCTCCATCGAGATCTGGGCGGCCTCTGCGCGGTCGTGGACCTGCTCCTGGGCACGGGAGTTCGCCGAGGAGCTGCCGCCGCGGAGTGTGGGGGCTCCCTCGACCTGGACGAGCCAGCGGCCCGGGATCGCGGTCTCCGCCGAGTCCAGGACCTCGTCCGGGGTGGGGACCTCGACACCGAGCTCCGAGGCGGTGCCGAGGAGTTCGGGAGGGCCTCCCTCGGCGAGAGCGGGTGGGGCGACCAGCAGGCCGGCCACGAGGGCCGCACCGGCGCCGGCTGCGAGCGCGCTGCGGGGCCTGGGCAGATCTGAACGGTTGAAGTGCATCGTTGCATTCCTCCGGGGATGGGATGAGTGGTGCGCCGCGCATCATCGCGCCCGGATCCTCCGGCGCGCACCGACGCACAGCATTCCATCACGTGGCGCCGCTGCCCGGGGAGAAACTACAGAACCTTTACCCATCGGTATCGCTGCGTCGCATGATGACGTCCGCGCCTGCTGCTCTCCGGGGGCAGGGGGCGCCGTATACGCTCGCAGCGTGGACCGCCCGACCAACTCTCCTGCCGTTCCCGCGGTCTCTGCGGAGGCGGGCAGGCGTTCCCGACGACTGGTCCCTCCCCTGCTGGCACTGGCCGCGACCCTCGCCTACGGGATGCTGGGCTCCCAGCAGTTCCACCGTCTCGTCGCGCGCTCGTGGGATCTGGGGATCTTCACCCAGCTCGCTCGCGCCTACGGGGAGCTGCGGGCCCCGATCGTCCCTATCAAGGGCGACGACGTGAATCTGCTGGGCGATCACTTCCACCCGCTGCTGGTGATGCTGGCCCCGGTGTGGTGGGTCTGGCCCTCGGGGGAGGCGCTGCTGTGGACGCAGGCACTGCTGTTCGGGCTCTCCGCGATCCCGCTGACCCGACTTGCGATCGACCGCCTGGGGCCGGGGCTCGGCTCCCTCGCCGGCGGGGCCTATGTCTTCTCCTTCGGGCTGCAGTCCGCGGCGTCGGTCCAGTTCCATGAGATCGCCGTCGCGGTGCCGTTGCTGGCGCTGTCGCTGACGGCGCTGCTGCGCGGCAGAGCGCTCGGCGCGGTGCTCTGGGCGGCGCCGCTGGTCTTCGTCAAGGAGGACCTGGGGCTCACCGTCGCCCTCCTCGGGGTGCTGATCGCGCTGCGGCACCGCGAGCATCCGCGCCACCGCCGTGGAGGATGGGTGCTGGCCGGCTGGGGCGCAGGGTGGTTCGTGCTCTCGACCTTCGTGATCCTGCCGCTGCTGAACACTGCCGGGCAGTACGACTACACGGACAACCTGGGCTCACCGCTGGAGGTGTTCTGGCCGCCGGTGAAGTGGCTGACGGTGCTGATGCTCTTGCTGGTCGCCGGCCTGATCGGTGGCCGCTCACCGCTGATCGCGCTGATGCTGCCCACCCTCGCCTGGCGCTTCACCGGGACGGTCGAGTTCTACTGGGACTGGTACTGGCACTACAACGCGGTGCTGATGCCGATCGCGCTGGCCGCGATGCTGGACGCCCTCGGGGACCGGCGCACCGGGCACGCAACAGCCTGGTGGCGGCGGGACGCGCCACTCCCGGTGCGTCGGATCCGCGTCACCGCGGTCGCCGCCTCTGCGGCAGTCACCCTGCTGCTCGGTCCGGCGATGCCGGTGCTCGACGTGCTGCGGCCCGCGCAGTGGGAGCCGACCTGGCGGGCGGAGCCGGCAGCGGCGGCGCTCGGGGCGGTGCCCGACGGTTCGGTGCTCGCGGTGGACATCACGCTGATGGCCCAGGCGGTCCCCGACCATGACGTGCAGTGGGTGCACGGACCCAATCAGCGGGTGCCGGACTGCGTGCTCATTGACCGCTATGCCTTCTCCTGGGGCGACGGCCCGCCGCAGGACCTGCAGAGCTGGGCTCAGCAGCAGTGGGGCGCGGAATACCAGAAGGAGTTCGAGAGCGGCGGCTTCACCGTCGTGTGCCGGCCGTAGCCTGCGAGCCCGTTCCCTGGTTGTCGTCGCCGCCGCGAGAGCCGCTGCGAGCGTCGGAGGCGCCGTCGCCGGCGGAGTCGCTGCCGCTTTCGGAGCCTTCGGTGCCGGGGGCTGCGGGGCTGGATGGCACAGGATCATCAGGGGTCGTCGCCGTGCCCTCGCCTGGTGCGGGCTCCGTCGTCTCGGGATCGCTCGGCACTGGCGTCGTCGGAGCGTCCTGAGCGGGCTCCGTCGTGGGCTCCGTCGTAGGAGTCGGCTCCGGTTCTGGAGTCTCATTCCTGGGAGGAGTCGTGCTCGGTCGCGGCGCCGGTGCCTTCTCTGTGGCTGGCGGCGGGGTCCAGCCGCCGTTGCCGGAGCCATTGCCGCGGGTGCCGCCGCCGGTGGAATCGCTGCCGCTGCTGTCCTCGGTCCCGCGCTCGGCGTCGTCCTCCGCGGGCTCGGCGGGTGCCGGCTGCGTCTCCTCGGCGGGTGCGCTCTCGGTCTCCGCCGGCGTGGTCTCCTCGGCGGACTCGGCAGGCACCGGCGGGAGCGTCGTGCCGGCGGGGGTGGGGGCGCCGCCGCCATCCGAGGGGCCGGGAGTCGCGGATCCCGTCTCGGCGGGGAGCTCGACGGGTCTCTCCCCTGAATCACCGGCGAGGGCGGAGAGGGGCCCCATCCCGGCGGCACCGAAACCGGTCACCGTACCGACCCCGACGATGCTGGCGACCGCCAGGGCCCGCAGCAGTCCCTGATGGGTCGCACGAGGTGCGCTGCTGCGAATGCCGGTGGCGCGTCGCCTGCTCGACCCAGACCCCATCGATGCTCTCCCTGACTGTGCTGTTCTGCGTTCGGCTCAGGATACTGGCGCCTACCCTCTCCCGGCCTGCCGAGGGGCAGGGCTCACACTGGATCCGCCCGCTCCTGGGGCGAGCGCCGACCGCGATGGGGCCGGGGATCGGAGCGGGCGCGTTCCCGCAGCAGTCGTTCACGCTCGGCGCGCGCCGACTCCAGGCGCAGCCGCCACGGTGCATAGCGCTCTGCGGCGAGCGCGATCTGCAGCCCCCGGGAGAGGGCGAGATCGGTCGCCGAGGCCGGCAGCGCCGCGAGCTCGGCCGCGCGCTCCGGCAGATGGGCCGCTGTTCCGCAGGCGCTCCAGCGCGCGGCGACCTGCAGGATCCGGCTGCGGGTGTCGAGGATCGAGTGTCGGGCGCCGGGGATCTCGAGCAGCCGGGCACCGGGAATCCGCGTCGCGAGCTCGCGGGCGATGCGCGGGGGTGAGACCAGGTCCTGGGAGCCGGTGATCACGAGCGTCGGTGCGGTGATCGCCGGTGCCAGTTGGTGCAGATCCAGCTGCTCCCCGGTGAACGGCGGCACCGCCCGTGCCTGCTCCGCTTCCAGCAGCAGCGGATCCAGCGGGCCGCCGTCGGCGTGATGCCCACCGCCGAGCTCGGTATGCAGGATCCGGGCGGTCAGGTCGTGCTCGATCACGTACGGGGTGGACTGCAGCCATGCCTGGTTCAGCACCTGACGGACGCTGGTCCAGGTCAGACGCCCGCGCCCCACGGCCAGCAGATCCACGAGATCACGCACGGCCTCCGGCCCGCCATGCTCGTGGACGGCGAGCACGACCGGCCCCGCCCTGTAGGCGTCGACCGTGCCTTCCTGTGCGAGCCGCCGCAGCGCCCGGGCGGTGGTGTCGGTGGACGGCTCGGTGCCGTCCCAGTACAGCGCGCGCAGCGCCTCCTGGGCGATCACCTCATCCCCCGCACCGGTCAGCGGCGAGTCCAGCACCAGCGAGTGCACCCGCTCGGGGTGGAAGATCGCGAGCAGCTGCGCGAGATAGGCGCCGTATCCGCTGCCCACCACCGCCGCCTGGGGGACCCGGGCATGATCGAGCACCGCCACCAGATCGCCGACCACCTCACGCAGAGCCATCGCATGAGGCGGGAGGTCCTCGCCCTCCGCATCGAGCCGCGACAGCCCCACCCCGCGGTGCTCCATCATCAGCACGTCCAGGCCCCGCCCCGCGAGGCTGCGACGCAGCACGTCGTAGGGCAGCACTGAGGCTCGCGCCGGACCGCCGGGGATCAGCAGCACGGGCACCTGAGGCGCGGCAGTTCTGCTCGTGGCAGTGCTGCTCGCGGGGCGAACGCGGCGCGGGAGGGTGCGGGCGTAGCGCAGCGGGAAGAGCCGCGGATCCTCGGCGGAGAACTCGCGGTAGACCGTCATCAGGTCGTTGCGGAGCTGGAGCAGATCATCCTGCGCGGCACGATCGAAGAACTCCAAGGGCCGGGCGCGGGCGGAGCGGACTCCGGGCAGAGCGATCATTCGCCGGTCCTCCCGTCGAGCAGCTCGACCAGGATGTCGAGCTGTCCGGCATGGCGCGCGGTCTCCTCGACCATATGCGCCAGCACCCAGCGCACGGTGCGCACCTCGCCCCCGCCGTGCAGCTCCTCCCCCGGGTCACGGGCTCCCAGCTGGGCCCGGGACTGCGCGGTGGCGCTGCGGTAGTCCTCGCGTGCTTCCGCGAGCGAGGCTCCGAGCGGAAGCGTCCATTCGCCGCTGGCGTCATGGCCGTCGGACCAGCTGTAGCCGACGTCCTCGAGCGGAACCCCGCCGAGCACCGCCCGGAACCAGTAGCGCTCGGTGTCGGCCAGATGCCGCAGCATCCCGGTCACGGTGGTCTCCGAGCTGACCAGTCGCCGAGCGGCCTGCTCGTCGCTCAGACCCTCGGTCTTGCACAGCACGGTGGCGCGCAGGAAGTCGAGGAACCCCTCGAGGGTCTCCCGTTCCCCACCCAGCAGCGGTGACTCGGGGCGCTGTGCGGCGGGTTCGTCGGCGCTCTCCTGTGCCTGCGCCTGCTCCGCGGCGATCGCGCCCCGCTGCTCCGCCGCGAGCCGATCCACGAGGTCGTCCAGTCCTTCGACACGGCTCTCAGCGCTGCTCTCGGCACTGCTCTCGGGGCTGCTCACGAGGGATCCCCGATGGTGTTCCACAGGAAGGTGTACAGCAGTGCGTTCATCCGCGCAGCCTGCTCGTTGTTGGCCGCGCCCCCGTGGCCGCCCTCGATGTTCTCCCAGTAGCGCACGTCGGCCCCCAGGGACTCCATCGCAGCGGCGAACTTCCGGGCGTGGCCGGGGTGGACCCGGTCGTCCCGGGTGGAGGTCAGCACGAAGGTGGGCGGGTACTGGGCGCCCTCACCCTCCTGGAGCAGGTGGTAGGGGCTGAAGGTGCGGATGTACTCCCAGTCCTCGGTGTCGGGGTCCCCGTATTCGGCCATCCAGGAGGCGCCCGCCAGCAGGTGGCTGTACCGCTTCATGTCCAGCAGCGGGACCTGGATGATCACCGCACCGAACAGCTCCGGGTACTGGGTGACCATGTTCCCGGTGAGCAGGCCGCCGTTGGAGCCGCCGCGCACTGCGAGATGGTCGCGGTCGGTGACGCCGCGCTCGATGAGGTCCTTCGCGACCGAGGAGAAGTCCTCGTAGGCGCGGTGCCGGTTCTCCTTGAGCGCGGCCTGGTGCCAGCGAGGGCCGTACTCGCCGCCACCGCGGATGTTGGCCAGCACGTAGGTGCCGCCGCGCTCGAGCCAGGTCTTCCCGATCGCCCCGAGGTAGGAGGGCGTCAGGGAGATCTCGAAGCCGCCGTAGCCGTAGAGCAGGGTCGGTCGGGGTCCGTCGGCGCCCGCGCCGTCGCTCTCCTGGATCCGGCTGATCTCGAAGTACGGGATGCGGGTGCCGTCGTCGCTGGTCGCGAAGTGCTGGCTGACGTCCAGACCCTCGGACTCGAAGCGGGCCGGGGCGGACTTGATGACCGCGAGCTCCCCCGGCTCGCCGCCGCTCGCGACCGCTGCGAGGTCCCCGAGCTGAAGGGTGGTGGGCTCGATGAAGTCGGTGACCGTCACCCAGACATCGTCGCTGACGTCGGCGTCGACCGCGGCGACCCCGATCGAGCCGCGCAGCTCGGGGTAGAGATCCTGGCGCACCCACGCGCCGTGCTCATCACGGGTGTGCACCTCGAGCCGATGCACGACGTCCTCGAGGATCGACAGCACCACCGTGGTGCGGGTGATCGTCATGTCCGCGAGCGAGGTGGTCTCGGTGGGCTCGAACAGCATGTGCAGCTCCGGCTCGCCCTCCTGGAAGCGGGCGAAGTCGCCGACCACCAGAGAGCCGGCCGGGTAGGTCGCCTCTGCGACCTCCCAGTCGCTGCGGGGGGTGAAGATGCCCAGGTCTCGGTGCGCAGTGGCCTCGAGGTCCGCGGGGACCTCGATCGTGGTCAGCACCGGCGGCTGCTGTGCACGGTCGACCACGTGGATCGTGTTGTCGTAGAAGGCGTGCGCCTCGATCACCCAGTCCCGCTCCCAGCCGGGGGTCGAGTCGTGGGCCGCGAAGATCGCCATATCCGACTCGGAGACCTCGTGCACCAGCTGGGCCTCGTCCAGCGGGGTGCCCCGGTGCCAGATCCGGGCCTGTCGCGCATAGCCGGAGCTGGTCATGGTCCCCTCGCCGAAATCGGTCGAGGCCCAGACGGTGTCCGCGTCGATCCAGCTCAGCGATCCCTTCGCCTCCGGACGCTCGAAGCCGCCGTCGGCAGCGGTCACGAAGGAGAGGGTCTCCAGATCGAACTCGCGGGTGACGTCCGCATCCGAGCCGCCGTGGGAGAGATCGACCAGAGCGTGCCGGTAGGGCTCACCCTCCGGCGGGCGCAGCAGGCTCGCGCCGTGCCACACCCAGTCCTCCCCCTCGGCCTCGTTGAGCGCATCGACGTCCAGCAGGACCTCCCACGCGGGCTCCTCGGTGCGATAGGAGTCCAGGGTGGTGCGCCGCCAGAGCCCACGCTCATGCTCCGCGTCGGTCCAGAAGTTATAGAGGAAGTCCCCGCGCTTGGTGACGCCGGGGATGCGGTCCTTGGCATCGAGGATCTCTCGGATCTCCTCCTGCAGCGTCGCCGCCAGCGGGACGCCCGCCGGGTCCCGAGGATCGCCGACGCCGTCCAGCTCCGACTCCGCCGCAGCGTTGCGCCCTCTGACCCAGTCCAGCGCCTCCTCTCCGGTGACCTCTTCGAGCCACTGGTGGGGATCCGCGCTGCCGTCGGGGGCGGGCAGCTGTGGGGCCGGGGTGGGCTGAGGAGCGGGGGCGGTCATCGATTCTCCTGGTCAGACGTCGGGGATGGGGTGGACACCATGAACTCGGTGAAAGTGGTCAGGACGGTCTTCCAGGCGATCTTCCAGACCTCTCGCGCCTCGGCGCTCTCGAGGCCCTTGTGCTCGATCCCGAGGGTGCTGCGCCCCTCGTCCTTGGCGGTGATGTTCACGGAGAGCCGGCTCCCGTCGCTCACGCCGGCGCGCCAGTAGCGCCAGGTCGGGGTGTCGCTGAGGCTGGGCTGTTCGAGCCCGAGCTCCTCCCGGCGTGCGGCGGTCATGAAGGCGTCCCAACGCTCGCGCACGGCGTCGGGTTCTCCGGGGAGGGTGCGGGAGGCCGACGCGGCGAAGTCCCCCGCGCAGCTCTGGCCCACCACCCGGCGGCCGATGATCTGCTCGTAGGCGACGGTCACGCCCTGCGCCCACCATCCGCTGATCTCCCACCGCTGCGGCAGCAGGCGGGCGATGGCGG
This sequence comes from uncultured Brachybacterium sp., assembly GCF_947500705.1. Classification (GTDB taxonomy): domain Bacteria; phylum Actinomycetota; class Actinomycetes; order Actinomycetales; family Dermabacteraceae; genus Brachybacterium. The sequence continues at coordinate 382,171 of NZ_CANMSY010000002.1, forward strand.
TGTGGTCGAGCTCGCGGCCCCCGGCGTCGTCGATCCGCCGCACCCAGGTCGCCAGCGGCGTCCCGGTGCCGGACTCGATCCGCGCGGCATGGGGATGCTCCTGCGACGGGGTCTCAGTGCTCATGGGACCACCCTACGGGGGCACCGGTGGCTCCGCTCACCTCCTGCTGACATCGGGACCCGCCATGGAACACTGACGGCATGCGTCGTCGTCAGCTCCTGGCCCTCACCCCCGCGGCGGCCCTCGCCGCCTGCACCGCAGAGGAACCCTCCCAGGGCCCCGGGGCCGACGGGCCCGGCGGCTCCAGCGACGGCTCGAGCGACAGGGGCGGCGCCGAGGGAACGTCCTCGCAGGAGCCCAGCGCAGCGTCGTCGGCCCCCACCACCACCGAGCCCCCGACCGCGGCTGAGCGGCTGCTGGAGACCCTCTCTCCGCGCGAGCTCGCCGGGCAGCTGGTGCTGGTGGGGATCCCTGCCGGTTCCGAGATCCCCGAGCAGGTGCTGACCGAGCATCATGCGGGCGGCATCTTCCTGCTCCAGGTCTGGGAGAGCGCCGAGGCCGTCGACCGCACGGTCGCCAGGGCGCGCGAGCTCTCCCGCTCCGGCCTGCCGGCGCTGATCGCCGTCGATCAGGAGGGAGGGCAGGTGAGGATGCTGCGTGGGGACACCGCCCGCAAGACCCCGTCGGCCGAGACGCTCGGCGAGCAGGGCACCGAGGCGGTGACGGAGGCGTACACGAGCATCGGCGAGGACCTCGCCGCCCGCGGCATCCAGGTCGCGTTCTCCCCGGTCGCCGACGTGGTCGATCCCGCCCTGGGCGATGCCAACGAGCCGGTCGGCGGGCTGGACCGCGGCTTCGGCACCGAGCCGGAGGCGGTGGGTGAGTGCGTGGCGGCCGCGACCACGGCCCTCGCCGCCCAGGGCATCGGTGCGACCCTGAAGCACTTCCCAGGACTCGGACGGGTTCAGAAGAACACGGACTTCTCCGCCGAGGGCATCGAGGATGAGGTCACCGGTCCCGAGGACCCGTTCCTGCAGTCCTTCCGTGCCGGGATCGAGGCCGGCGCGCAGCTGGTGATGATGTCCTCGGCGATCTATCCGCAGCTCGAGGCGGGGGTCCCGGCGATGTTCTCCGCCGCGGCGATCCAGGATCTGCTGCGTGACGGGCTCGGGTTCGAGGGGCTGGTGGTCACCGACGACATCGGCGCTGCGAAGGCCGTGGCCGCCGTCCCCGTCCCCGAGCGCGCCACCCGCCTGCTGGAGGCGGGAGGCGACGTGGTGCTGACGGCCGACGCCTCGCTCACCGGAGAGCTGGTCGACGCGATCGAGGGCTGGGCCGCGCGGAGCCCGGAGCAGGAGCAGCGGGTGCGGGAGTCCGCCGGCCGGATGCTCGCGCTCAAGGAGCAGCTGGGGCTGCTCCAGGGGTAGCCCGGCAGGTCAGTTCTTGTCGAGGGTGATGAGGTAGTTCGCCGGGCTGAAGCCCCCTGTGTGGTGCGAGAGCTGCCAGCCCTGGGCGTTCTCCGTCGCGCTGGCGACGAACTCGCGGGCGGAGGCGACGATGGTGGCCATGTCATCATCGGTGCCTGCCTCACCGATCTCCCCCAGCTCCCCCGCCCGGTCGAACTCCGCGATCCGGGCGAGCTGCGCCGCGATCGCGGCGGACAGGGTCGACCCGGCGCCGCGGACCCGACGATCCGGGAGCCGCCGGGCTCGCAGCAGATCGGTACCGCCCTGATGGACCAGCACATCCACCACGTCCTCGCCCTCCAGCAGCCGGCCGGTGATCAGCACCGTGCCGGGCCCCCGCGCCTGCAGCGCGAGCGCCTGCTCCCGGATCTCGTCGATCGAGGTCGCGAGCGGCCGGCCCAGAAGCTGGGCGGCCTCGGCCATGTTCGGGGTGAGCACATCCGCCAGGGGCAGCAGCTCCGCCGCGAGTGCCGCCGCCCCCTCCGCGGAGATCAGCGCGGTGCCGTCGGCGCTGACCATCACCGGGTCCAGCACGATCCGTCCCAGCCGCCCGCGATGGGCACGGAGCACCGCGGTCACCGCCTCGACCGCTGCGGCGCTGCCCAGAGCACCGATCTTGGTGGCGTCGAGGCGGAGGTCGCCCGCGACCGCGTCGAGCTGGCGCCGCACCACGTCGCCGGGCAGCGGATGGGTGCTCTGCACACCAGTGGTCGTGACGACGGTGATCATGCTGACCACGCTCGCTCCATAGGTGCCCAGCGCCGTGAAGGTCTTGAGGTCCGCCTGGATGCCGCCGGCCCCGTCGGTCTCCGAGTCGGCGATGGTCAGGACGAGGGGCGGGCGCATGCGGACTCCATCTCTCGGGGATCCCGGCTCCGGTGGGGCGCGGGGCGGGCGAGCCCGGGCTGCGGGTCTGTTCCGTGAGCGGAGAGTACCAATCGCGGCTGGCATCTCTATCCTGGAAGCGGTCGCAGGCACCCTCGCGTGCGAGAATCACCCGGGCGGGCATGCGACGGCACCCGCGGGGAACGAGAGCGGAGCTCCGCACAGCGGCGCTGGGGAGACAGCGGCGATGGGGAGACGGCGGAGGTGGGGATGAGCAAGGAGCCAGGCGGCGAGCAGCGGTCGGCAGATTCCTCCTTGCCCGATTTCTCCTCGCAGTCCTCGGAGGGTCTGCCCGCCTTCGAGTCCGCCGACGGACCGGTGACCCTCGGCGAGCCGAGCGAGCGCGCCCTGCGCCGCAGCCGCACCACGATGCTGGCCGTCATCGGCTCCGCCGTGGTGGTGCTCGCCGTGGTCGCGCTGGTCCTCTCGCAGACCGTCTTCCGCTCGGTGCTGACGGACCCTGACCCCACCGCATATCAGACGGGCGAGCGCTCGGCCGAGGGGCAGTCCGAGTACGTGCCGGACCCGGAGGATCCGGACATCGCCCCGCCCCCTCCGCTGTTCACCCAGGCGCCGACCACCGAATGCACTGTGCCGACCAACAGCAATCCTCCGCCCGCCGTCCCCGGGAAGGTGCGCGGCGGCGGGCTGGAGTACACGAATCCTCCGGGCTGGGGCGACGGCTGGGCGGTCAGCTCGCTGCCCTATCTCACCGAGGTCGGCGCCGACTCCCGGCTGGTCGAGGGCGGCTGGTACAGCGTGCTGAACCTCGGCCGGGTCACCTTCCCGGAGGAGGAGGGCGGATATCCCGGCCTCGAGCCCGCCGCGGTCGCGATCTTCCAGTGCTATGCCACCACCTCGGGGGTGCTCTCCCATTTCGGCGAGCATCCCGAGGTCACCGACTACCGCTCCGAGGCCATGAGCGTCGACGGCACCGCCGCGTGGATCGTCCAGGCGACCTACCACTTCGAGGATCCCAGCATGCTCGAGTCCTCGAGCGCCTCGGTCGTCACCTCGATCGTCGTGGAGACCCCGAACGGTCCCAGCGCCCTGACCGGCGATGTCGCCGCCGACCGGCCCGAGCATGCCCAGAACCTCGAGGACATCATCGCGAGCCTCGCCGTCGTCGAATGATGACCCCTGACCATCGCCCGTCGAAGGAGCCGCAGTGCACACCGGACCCCAGTACACCTCCCCCCAGCAGCAGGCCGGCGGCAATGGTGGCCGCGGCGCCGCCCTGCTGATCGGCGTGATCGCCTTCGCCGTGGTCTTCCTGCTCATCGTGGGCGTGACCGTGGGCTACCTGGTGCTGCGTCCCCAAGGGGGCGGCGGGCCGGCCGTGACCTCTTCGTCCGCGAGCGGTGCGGTGGACCCGGAGACCACGTCCGCCTCGGAGACTGAATCGCCCACTCCGACCGACGTCGTGGCGGAGCGCTGCTGGAGCCCGGAGCGGTCCGAACGGACCTCCACCAACCCCTCCGGCAAGCTGCGCGGCGGCGGGCTGCAGTTCATCCCCCCGGCGCTCTACGACCTGCGCAGCGGCGCCCAGATCACCGCCTACTCCAATGATCTGCAGGGCGCGCAGGCTCTGGTCGAGGGCACCTGGTACTCCACCATGAGCGTCGGAGCGATCCAGTGGCAGCCCGGCATCGAGTACCCCGGTGCGGAGGTCGCCTCCCAGACCATCGTCGACTGCTACTTCTCGGCACCGATCTGGGGCGAGACCACAGGCCGCTCCCTGGATGACGAGATCACCGAGCCGGTCACGATCTCCGGCATGCCCGGCTACCGGACCACCGCGGTCGTGAACTTCACCTACTCACCGATGGAGAAGACCTCCGCCACCGAACTGGTGGTCGTGGTGCTCGAGACCGACCAGGGCCCGAGCCTGTTCGTCACCGAGACCGCCGTCGGCGTGCCGGAGCACGAGGAGGCCGCCGATCAGGCGTACGCATCGCTCACCGGGATCTCCTGAGACCGACCCGGTCAGGCACTGGCTCAGACCACCGAGGAGGCGAGGCGGCAGAGGTTGTCGACCACCTGCATGGTCCGCGGTCTCCGCCTCCATTCCTCGAGGGTGAGCTCGCGGCTGCGCTCCCTATAGGTCGCCTCCACCTCGCGCATCTTCGCCAGGAAGTCGGTGCCCCCGATCATCAAAGAGCACTCCATCTGCAGCAGGAATGAACGCATGTCCATGTTCGAGGAACCGATCACCGTCACCGAGTCGTCGATGGTGACGTGCTTGGCGTGCAGGATCGTCGGGGCGCGGTAGAGCCAGATCGTGACCCCGGCCTCGAGCAGCATCGCGTAGTAGGAGCGCTGAGCGTGGAAGACCAGGAACTGGTCCCCGATCTCGGAGACGAACAGCTCCACCTCCACCCCGCGGCGGGCGGCGGTGACGAGCGCCGCGAGCATCGACTCGTCGGGGACGAAGTAGGGCGAGACCGCGACGATGCGGCGGGTGGCGGAGTAGAACAGCTGGTTGAACAGCGCCAGGTTGTTCTCCGCGACGAAGCCGGGACCGCTGGGCACCAGCTGGCACTCATAGCTGCCCGTGGTGTCCGGAGACGGCTTGACCAGGGTGTCCTCGCCGAGCATCTGCTCCGACTCGAAGTACCAGTCCGTGGCGAACAGCAGGTTCAGCTCCGAGACGATCGGGCCGCGGAAGCGCACCATCGTCTCCTGCCAGTGGAGCCCGCGGCGGATGTTCGAGGGCTTGTCGTAGTGGGCGGCGATCAGGTTCTGGCTGCCCATCCAGCCGATCTCTCCGTCGACGATCACCATCTTGCGGTGATTGCGGAGGTCGGGGCGCTGGAAGGCGCCGTCGCGGATGGGCTGGATCGGGTTCATCGGGAAGTGCTCGATGCCGTGGGCGTCGAGCGTGCGACGCATCGCCCGGTACTGCGACCCGTGGCTGAGCGCGCCCCAGTGGTCGTAGAGCACCCGGACGGGGACGCCCGCGTCGGCGCGTTCTGCGAGGGCCGCGAAGAAGTCCTCGGTGACCTCGTCCAGTCCCATGATGTAGAAGAGCACATGCACGCTCTCGCGCGCGGAGCGGATGTCGGCCGCCATGCGCGCGATCGAGGTGTCGTAGTCGATCTCGAGATCCGCGGAGTTGCTGCCGGTCAGCGGGAAGGCGCCGAGCTCGCGGTTCAGGCGCACCGCGGACTGCAGCCAGCTGGGCACGTCCGCATCGAGCTCGCTGTCGGGGATGTTCTGCGCCCGCACCCGCATCAGGCGGTTGATGACCTGCTGCTTCTCGCGGCGCCGACGTGGCAGCTGCGCTTTGCCCAGCATCAGGTACAGCGGGAAGCCGAGCAGCGGGAACACCATGATCGCGAGCAGCCAGGCGATCGCGGAGCCGGGGCGGCGGTTGCGGGGCACCACGATCAGGCCCACCAGGCGCACCACGATGTCCAGCGTCCAGTACAGGTAGGTGGCCACGAGGACCCCGGGGTCCATCACCCACTGCCACACGTCGCTCATCGAGGGGCCCTCTCGTGGGAAGCAGAACGGCGGACCCCCGAGGGGGCCCGCCGTTCAGCATACGGGCGCGGACACCGCAGCGCCCGCGCTCAGATCAGTCGAGCACTGGTCAGTCGAGCACTGATCAGTCGTTGCCGCGCAGGATCATCAGGATCCGCAGGATCTCGACGTACAGCCACACCATGGTGACCGTGACCCCGAAGGCGAGGCGCCAGGCGTACTTGCGCGGCACCCCTGCCTCGGCCGCGTGCTGGACGCTCTCGAAGTCCATCACCAGCGAGTACGAGGCCAGCACCACGGCGATGCCGCCGATGGCCAGGCCCAGGGCCCCTTCGCGCAGGCTCTGCCCCATCAGCAGCATCGCGCCGATGTTGACCAGACCGAACAGCATGTAGGCGACCAACGCGACCATGAAGATCTTGTTCAGCCGCGGGGAGGTGCGCAGCACGCCCATCCGGAACAGGACCAGGACGGTGCCGGCGACGGCGAGGGTGCCCACCACGGCCTGCAGCGCGATACCCGGGTAGAAGTACTCCATGGTGCCGCTGAGGCCGCCGAGGAACAGGCCCTCGAATCCGGCGTAGGCGACCACCAGGATCGGCGAGGGCTGCTTCTTGAAGATGTTGATCAGCGCGGTGATCAATCCGCCGACCACGCCGATCAGGGTCGCGACGCCGGTGATCGCCAGCCCCGCCTGGGCACCGGCCTCACCCGCCATGATGGCCAGCGCATAGGGCAGGATCGCGACCGCGAAGCCGACCACGATGACGATGCCGAGGGTGGCGGTGATCGCGTTCAGCGCGTCCTTCATCGTCATCCGGCCGGTGTCGTGACCGGTCGCGGAGGGACGGGCGTACATCGCCTCGAGGTTCTCCGCACCGTGCTGGGCGGGGGCGCTGTGGCCATAGCCCTGCTGAACAGAGCCCTGCGGGGCGAAGCCCGAGGACCATTGGGTGTTCTGGGCCGGCGCGGCCTGTGCCGTACCGCCGAAGCGGGGGGCGTTGTAGTTCGCGCCGTTCTGAACGGCCTGGTCGCGGCCGAACACGATGTTGTGGCGTGCCATGGGGCTCCTCACGTGGGATCTGGTGGGTCGACGACCGGCGCCATGGTGCACCCGTCGGACCGACATGCTCATTGTACGGGCGAAACCCGAGACCCCGCTGTATGCACGGCTCCGCTCTGGGCGAAGCCGGGGCGGCGGTTCCCGGGCTCAGACCGAGCTGATGACCTCGCGGAAGCGACGCAGCCGCTCGTCCTCGCTCGAGAAGAACTCCGCGGGCGTGCCATCCTGCAGGATCTTCCCGTCCTCGAGGAACAGCACCCGGTCCGCCACCTGCTTCGCGAAGGCCAGGGAATGGGTGACGACCACGAGGGTGCGGTGCTCGGCGGCGAGATCGGAGAGCACCGCGACCACCTCGGCGGCGAGCTCCGGGTCCAGGGCGGAGGTCGGTTCGTCGAAGAGCAGGAAGTCGGGGTCCATGGCCAGTGCGCGGGCGATCGCGACCCGCTGCTGCTGCCCGCCGGAGAGACGGTCGGGATAGGAGTCGGCCTTGTCGGCGAGTCCCACCTTCTCGAGCAGCTCCCGGCCGCGCTGCTCCGCCGCCTGCCGGGACAGGCCGCGGTTCTCGCGCGGGGCGAGGGTGACATTGCCGAGGGCGGTGAGGTGGGGGAAGAGGTTGAACTGCTGGAAGACCATGGTGGAGCGGGCGCGGATCTCCCGCACCCGGGCGGTGGTCAGCTTCCCGCCGACCTCGATCGGCCCCTCCCCCAGGTCGATCGTGCCGGCGTCGGGCTTCTCGAGCAGGTTCAGGCAGCGCAGCAAAGTGGATTTGCCGGACCCCGAGGGTCCCAGCAGCACCGAGGTCGTGCCCCGCTCGACATCCAGGGAGACGTCGTCCAGGGCGACCAGGTCACCGAAGGTCTTGCGCAGGCCACGCACCCGCAGCGGATCATCAGCGGACATGGGCGGACACCTTCTTCTCCAGCTGGTTCTGGCCGAGGCTGAGCAGGGAGACCAGCGCCAGGTAGATCAGCGCGACCTCGGTGTACATGATGAGCGGCTCGTAGGTGGCGGCCGCGATCTGCCGACCCACCTGGAAGACGTCGATCAGCGTGATCGCGAAGACCAGGCTGGTGCCCTTGACCAGGTCGATGAAGTCATTGGCCAGCGGCGGCAGCACGATCCGCATGGCCTGCGGGGCGACCACCTTGCGGAAGGTGGCCGCGCGCGAGAGATTCAGCGACTGAGCGGCCTCGAACTGTCCCCGCGGGATCGAGAGGATCGAGGCGCGCACGGCCTCCGAGGCGTATGCCCCGGTGTTCAGGGCCAGGGTGATCACCGCCGCCGGGAAGGCTGCCAGCTCGATGCCCACGCCGGGCAGGCCGAAGTAGACGATGAACAGCTGCACCACCAGCGGCGTGCCGCGGAACACCTGCACGTACATCCACGCCAGCGCCTTCAGCGGTGCCGGGGCGTACAGCCGCGCCAGTGCCACCACCACCGCGATCACCAGGGCGATCGCGAAGGACAGCAGGGACAGCGGGACGGTCATCTCGACCAGCGCGGTCAGCAGGCGCGGGAGCGACTCGATCCAGAGCTCGAGGAAGCGGGGCATCCGGGGACTCAGCCTTCGGGGGTGATGTCCTGACCCACCCACTCCTCGTAGATGGCGCTCAGGGAGCCGTCGGACTTCATCCCGGCGAGGATCTCGTTCACCGCTGCGAGCAGAGCGTCCTGACCCTTCTGCATGATCGCCCCGACGGTCACATCGCTGGGCAGCTCGGCATCCAGCAGGCGGAAGGCGGCCCCGGGGTGCTCCTCCTGGTAGGTCTGGAAGGAGATGATGTCATTGGCGGTCGCGTCGGCCCGCCCCTGGATCACGAGCTCGATGGCCTCGGCGAAGCCCTGCACGGGGACGATCTCGGCGCCGACGGCCTCCATCTGCTGCGCCCAGTTGCTGGTCGCGGTCTGGGCGGAGCGCTTGCCCTCGAGCTCCTCGATGGTCTGCACCTCGGAGTCCTCCGGCACGGCGATCCGGCCGATCGAGCGGGCGTAGGGCTCGCTGAAGGCGTATTTCTCCTCGCGCTCCGGGGTGATGCCGACATTGTTGACGACCAGGTCGTAGCGGTCCACGTCGAGCCCGGCGATCAGCGAGTCCCACTCGGTCTCGACGTACTCCGGGGTGACGCCGAGCCCCTCGGCGATCGCGTCGGCGATCTCCTTCTCGAAGCCCACCAGCTCGCCGGTCTCGTCGTGGAAGGCATAGGGACGGTAGGTGCCCTCGAGGCCGATCCGGATGGTCCCGTTCTCCTGGATGCGGGCCAGGATGTCCTCTCCCCCGCCACCGCCTCCGTCGGAGCTACCGGAGCCGCCGTCGGAGCTGCAGGCGGCCAGGAAGGCGGCGACCGAGGCCCCGCCGAGGGCGAGGGCGAGGCGGCGGCTGGGGCGGGGTGCGATGGTCATGGGGTGGTCCTCGTTCTTGATCTGGGAGCAGTGGGTTCAGCGAGCAGCGGTCAGGGCCTGGTCGAGGTCGTCGAGCAGGTCCTGGAGATTCTCGATGCCGACGCTGAGGCGCAGCAGCTCGGGACTGATCCCGGCGTTCGCGCGGGCCTCGTCGGTCATCGCCTCGTGGGTCATCGTGGCCGGGCGGCAGATCAGGGACTCCACCCCGCCGAGGCTCACCGCATAGGCGGGATAGTGCAGCGCCTCCAGGAAGGCGACCCGGTCCAGCCCGTCCGCGAGCTCGAAGGAGAGCACCGCGCCGCCGCCCGTGGCCTGGGAGGCGTGGATGCGCGCCTCCTCCTCGCTGTGCGAGCCGGGATACCAGACCTGCGCGATGTCCTCACGCTCACGCAGATGGGCGACGATCGCGCCGGCGTTCTCCTGCTGGCGCTCGAGGCGCAGCGGGAGGGTCTTGATCGACTGGATCAGCCGGAAGGAGTCCTGCGGGGCGAGCACCCCGCCCTGGGCCTTCTGGGCGAGGGCGAAGGCGTCGGCGAGCGCGTCGTCGTTGGTGGTGATGGTGCCGGCCAGCAGATCGGAGTGGCCGGCGAGGTACTTGGTGGCGGACTGCACGACGACATCCGCTCCGAGGTCGAGCGGCTTCTGCAGCACGGGCGTCATGAAGGTGTTGTCCACGATCACCAGGGCGCCGTGGCGGTGCGCGAGCTCGGAGATCCGGCGCAGATCCGTGATCCGGAGGGTCGGATTGGCCGGGGTCTCGATGAAGACGGCCCGGGTGGTCGGGGTGAAGTCCTCATCGGTGAGCGCGCCGAGATCGTCGACGAAGCGCCCGGTGATCCCGCGGCCCGGCAGCACCAGATCCACGAAGCGGTAGGTGCCGCCGTAGACGCTCGCCGGCAGCAGCACCTCGTCGCCGACGACCAGGGTCGACAGGGCGGCCGCAGTGGCCGCCATCCCGGAGGCGAAGGCGAAGCCGTGCTGCGCCCCCTCGAGCGCGGCCAGCACGGTCTCGAGCTGCGCCCGGGTCGGGTTCGCACCGCGCTGGTAGGCGAACTCGCCGCCCTCGCTCGCGCAGTCGAGCGCGAAGGTCGAGGAGAGGTGCACGGGAGGGACCACGGCTCCGTGCTCGAAATCCCTCAGGGTATGCACGGCGGCGGTCTGGATGTGCACGGTGGCTCCTCAGCTCCTCGGATCGGTGGCTGGGTACCACTCTAGGTCGCCGTCCCGCCAGCCCAGAGGGCTGGGTGAACGACTGTGACGCATAAGCCAGAGAGCGCAGGGGCTCAAGGAGAGCTTAGGGGACGCCAGGGACGCCGCAGGTCCTCGCCGCAGGGACTCCTCACGGTCAGGAGCCGACGGGCACCGGGGTCGCATCGATGCGGGTGGGGACCTCGGAGCCGGAGTCGGGGACGACGACCGGGATCGCTCCGGTGTAGGTCGCCTCGTGCTCCCGCAGCACGGCGAGGGTGCGACGGGAGCGCACGCGCAGCGCCAGCAGGGTACCGGCGACCAGGGCGAAGCCGAGGCTCGCGAGGACGATCGCGACGAGCATCGGGGCGCGGTAGCCGAAGCCCGCCGCGATCACCGCGCCGCCGAGGGCTGCACCGAGCGCATTGGCGACGTTGAACGCGGCCTGGTTCAGGGACGCCCCGAGCACCTCCGAGCGGTGCGCGACCCGGATCAGCCAGGTCTGCAGGGCCGGGCTGAGGGCGGAGCTCGCGAAGTTGACGGCGAAGAAGCCGATCAGCAGTCCGACCACCGAGTCCTGAGAGCCCAGGAACAGTCCCACCAGGGCCGTGATGTACAGCGGGAAGCCGATCAGCAGGGTGCCGTTCAGCGAACGGTCCGTTGCGGTGCCGCCGACGATGTTGCCCAGGGTCATCCCCAGGCCGGCCGCGGCCAGCACCCACGGCACCAGTGACACTGCTGCGCCGGAGACCTGGGTGGCGATGTCGGCGACATAGCTGAAGACGGCGAACCCGCCGGCGAAGCCGACCGCCGCGATCGCCATGATGACCCAGAGCTGCAGGCGGCGTAGCGCGACGATCTCGTCGACCATCCGCCGGCCCGCGACCGGAGCCTGGGGCGGGACCGCCCAGCGCAGGGCGAGCACGGTGAGCACGAAGATCACGGCGATGACCAGGTAGACGACGCGCCAACCGGCGACCTGGCCGAGTGCGGTCATCAGGGGCACGCCGATGAGGTTCGCGACGGTCAGGCCCGAGAGCGCGACGGCCACGCCCTTGCCCTGACTGCCGGGCCCCATCAGGGAGGCGGCCAGGAGCGAGGCCACGCCGAAGTAGGCGCCGTGCGGGAGGCCGGCGAGGAAGCGGGCGGCCACGGTGAGCTCGAAGGTGGGCATCAGCGCGGAGAGCAGGGTGCCCGCGACGAGGGCGACGGCCAGCGCGGTGATCATCGAGGTGCGGCTCCAGCGCACGGAGAGCAGCGCCAGCACCGGTGCGCCGATGACCACGCCGAGTGCATAGGACGTGATCAGGAGCCCTGCCCGGGCGATGCCCGCCTCGGGATCCGCCGACATCTGGGCGGTCAGCAGGCCGTCGGCGATCCCGGGCAGCAGGCCCATGGTCGCGAACTCGGAAGCGCCGATGCCCACGCCGCCGAGGGCCAGGGCGAACAGGGCCAGGGCGCGGCGCCGCGGCGTGATCTCGTGCGGGGCGGGGAGCGTCGCAGCGTCGGATGCGGGAGCGGGGTCGGGTGCCGGGGTGGGACGCGGGTCGGTGGTCAGGGTCATGGGAGTTCCTCGACTGTCGGAAGAGCAGATGCAGGAGGGCGTCATCGACCGAACGGACACAATAAGCCAACGCTGTTGCGTTACGTCAAGGGGGTGCGTCGTCGGATCCTCGTCACATGGCCGCCGTGGGAGGATGGTCGCCGTGAGGACGACCGGACCGCTGGACCGCGTGGCAGGCGCCCATGACGCCGCCGTGCTCGCCGTCGCACGCCGCGGGGAGCCGGTCGCACGCACAGGCCTGGCCGAGGCCCTGCAGGTCACGCCCCAGGCGATCTCGAAGATCCTCACCCGGCTGATCGCTCGCGGGCTGATCGCGGAGATCGGTTCGTTCTCCTCCGGGCCCGGCAAGCCCACCACCCTGTACCGGATCGTCCCCGAGTCCCGGCGGGCGATCGGGCTGCACCTGACCCGGACGCGGCTGCACGGGGTGGTGGCGGACCTCACCGGGCAGATCCTGGAGCGGCACAGCACGGAGATCACCCCGGAGCAGCCCGTGCCCGCCCTGATCGCCTCACTCGCCCGCACAGCACGGGAGCTCTCGGGGCACGGCCCCGGCGAGCTGCTCGGCGTCGGGGTCGGGATGCCGGGACCGGTCGATGTCGACGAGGGCGTCCACCTCGGCTCCTCGTCCCGCACCGACGCCTGGCGCGGAGCCTCGATCCGTGACCTGCTCCTGGACGAGCTGCGGATGCCGGTGCTGGTGGACCACGACTCCCGAGCCGCCCTGATCGGCGAGAGCTGGTCACAGCCGGGCCTGCTGGACAATGCCGTGCTGGTGCTGGCCGAGGAGGGGCTCGGCGCGGCTCTGCGCCTGGACGGCACGATCGTGCGCGGCGCCCATTCCCGGGCCGGGGAGGCCGGGCACACCGTGGTGAACCTGAGCGGCGAGCCCTGCCCGTGCGGACGCCGCGGCTGCGCCCAGGCCGAGTACCTCGCCGCCCAGCGGGACGGCGACCCGCAGCGGGCAGCCGAGGTGCTCGCGACCGTGGTGCTGAATCTGGTACGGCTGCTGGATGTGGACCGGGTGGTGCTCGGCGGGCGCTCGGTCTACGCCCACCACCAGGTGACGATGGACGCGATCCGGGAGGCGCTGGACCAGGGACTGCACGCCGGGGCACCCGTGCACGTCGAGGTGCTGCTCTCCACCCGCGGGGTGGACCTCATCGCGGCCGGTGCCGCGTGCGAGGTGCTCGAGCACGAGTACGGGCTGCCCTCGGCGCTCGTCGGACCCTCGCCCCGCTGAGGGCCCGCTCCGCGCACCGCTGACGGATCAGCGGGCGTCGGCCCTCTCCCGGGCCGGGGCGAGCTCGATGCCGACTTGGTCCAGCTGTGCCAGTCGCCGCCGCGCCCGCAGGCGCAGCAGGACGAGCGTGGCCAGCAGCATCCCGAAGCCGATCGTGGCGACCACCGTGCCGATCACAGTCGGGGCCGCGAGCCCGTACCCGGCCGAGATCACCGCGCCGCCCAGCAGCGCGCCGAGCGCATTGGCGACGTTGAAGGCGGCGTGGTGCAGGGAGGCGCCGAGCATCTCGGAGCGGCCGGCGATGCGCATCAGCCAGGTCTGCATCGCCGGGGAGAGGATGGCGTGGGCGAGGTTGGCGAGGAAGAAGGTGAGGGTCAGCCCCACAGGGCTGCTGACCACCAGCACCATCATCAGCATCGCAGCGATGTACAGCGGGAAGGCCACCAGCAGGGTGCCGTTCAGCGAGCGATCGGTGCTCACCCCGCCGATCGCGTTGCCGATCGTCATCCCGAGCCCGGCCACGGCCAGCAGCACCGGGATGTAGCCGGGAGAGACGCCGGCGACCTGGCGGCCGATGTCGGCGATATAGCTGAAGACCGCGAAGGAGCCGGCGAAGCCGACGGCGGCGATCACCATCACCATCCACAGCTGCACGCGCCGGAAGGCGCGCAGCTCGTCCCCCAGACGTCGGCCGCGCGGCGCGGCCTGGGCGGGGATCGTGACCGCCACCAGGACTGCGGTCAGCGCGAACACCCCGGCGACCACGAGGAAGGCGGCGCGCCAGCCCGCGCTCTGCCCGAGCGCGGTGAGCAGCGGCACGCCGGCGAGGTTCGCGACGGTGAGCCCGGACATCGCCAGCGCCGCCCCCTTGCCCTGGGAACCGGGGCCCATCAGGGAGCTGGCGAGCAGCGCCGCCACGCCCAGGTAGGCACCATGCGGGAGCCCCGCGGCGAAGCGGGCGAGCAGGGTCAGCTCGAAGCCGGGCATCAGGCCGGAGGCCAGGGTGCTCACGGTCAGCAGCACTGCGAACACCACGATCAGCCTGGTGCGGCTGAAGCGCACCGCGAGCAGGGACAGCAGCGGCGCGCCGATCACGACGCCGAGCGCGTAGGCGCTGATCGCCCAGCCCGCCCGCGCGATCCCCTGATCGGGGGTCACCGCCATCATCTGCGGCAGCAGGGAGTCGGCGATCTCGGGCAGCAGACCCATCGTGACGAACTCCGAGGAGCCGATCCCGAAGCCGCCCAGGGCGAGAGCGAACAGCGCCAGGGCGCGACGGCGGGGCGACAGCGGCGGCCGAGCCGGGGTCCGAGCCGGGGTCTGAGACGACGGGGTCTGAGGAGCAGCGGGGGGCGAAGCGGTCACGGGGCACCTCCCGGCGCGGGGTGAGGGTCGGCCCGAGGCGGGACCGTGGAGGGGAACGGGGAACATCGTGCGGGCATGCGAAGAGGTGCCGACGCGGCTCCAGCCTCCGCGCTCAGCACCTCGGGGACCACGCTATGCGGCGGCGGGACTCCCGCGCCAGAGGGTCCCGGCCCGGAGGGGAGTCGGGTCACACCGCGGGGCGGGCTCCGAAGATCGCGGAGCCGACGCGCACGATGGTGGCGCCTTCCTCGACGGCGATCTCGAGATCACCGCTCATCCCCATCGACAGCTGCTCGAGCTCGGGCGCGCCCAGCTGCTCCCGGGTCCGGTCGCGCAGCTCGCGCAGCATCCGCAGCGAGGAGCGCACCTCGCCGGAGTCGCTGGAATTCGCGCCGATCGTCATCAGGCCGACGGGGCGCAGCACCTCGCTCGCCCGCAGCCGCTCCACGATCGGGGCGATCGCCTCCACGGTGGGCGCGAAGCCGCCTTTGGACTCCTCGCCGGATGTGTTGACCTGCACCAGCACCTCGCGCGTCAGGCCTGCCGTCTCGGCGCGGCGCTCGAGGGCGTCCGCGATGCCCTCGCGGTCCACGCTGTGGATCATCTCCGCGAAGGCCACGACGTCGCGGGCCTTGTTCGTCTGCAGCCGGCCGATGAAGTGGCGCGGCACCGTGCTGTCCACCAGCAGCGGATCGGCGTGCTTGGCGATCTCCTGCGCCCGGTTCTCCCCCACCGCGGCCCGTCGGCCCCGCTCGCGCAGCAGCTCCACCGCGACGGCGATCTCCGCCGGGGTGCGCGTCTTGGTGGCCAGCAGCACGGTGATCTCGCTGCTGTCGCGGCCCACCTGCTGCGCCGCAGCGTCCAGGCGGGCGAGGACCTCGTCGAGGCGGGCTGCCATCCGCTCACGGTGCTCGGGGATCAGGGACGTGTCGTCGGCCGGAGGGGTCATGCCTCCATTGTGGCCGACGACCCCTGTGGCCGAGAACCGCCCCCGCCTGCGGCGCGGGCCGGGCTTCGCGCCGCTGTGCTCCCAGCGGTGCCCCCAGCAATACCCCCAGCAGTGCCCCCAGCGGGACTCGAACCCGCACTGTGCCGATTTTAAGTCGGCCGCCTCTGCCGATTGGGCTATGGGGGCGAGGAGCGGGCTCGAGATGCCCTGCTGACCCTCACAGCGGTTCACCCTATGCTGGAACGCATCATGACCGCTGCGATCCGGTCCCTCGCGGACTCCCTGCGCCGGTTCGGTGACGAACGCCTCGAGGCACTGCTCGTCGCCCGACCGGATCTCACCTCGCCCCTTCCCCGCGGGATCGGCCCGCTCGCGGCCCGCGCGGCAGGCGCCACCTCCGCCCGGCGCGCCCTGGAGGCGCTGATCCTGCCGGAGCTGCATCTGGTCGAGGCGCTCGCCGTGCTCGAGGACGGCGCCTCCCCCGCTCAGCTGGCGGCGGCGGTCTCCTCGGATCCGCCCACGATCGCTGCGGCGCTGGAACGCCTGATCACCCTCGCCGTGGTCTGGGGCGAGGACGAGCTGCATCTGATCCGCCCGCTGCGGGAGGGGATGCGCACCCCTGCGGGCCTCGCCGCCACCACTGACGAGGACCCCACCCCGCAGGAGGCGCAGCAGCGGGTGGAACGTGCCCGCGCCGCACATCCGGAGGTCCTGGAGACGCTCGCCTGGGGACCCAGCACAGTCACCGGTGAGGGACGGCTCGCCGCAGAGCTGCTGACCGCCGGGATCGTGGTGGCCGAGGGGAAGGCCCTGCACCTCCCCCGCACGGTCCAGCTCGCCCTGCGCGGGGGCCGGCTGCGCCGCACCCATCTCGCGCAGCGTCCGGCCCCGGACGGCCCCGAGCTCACCGAACGGATCCCCGGCTCCCGCACCGCCCAGGCCGTCGAGCGCGCCTTCGAGGCCCTGCGCCTGCTGGGAACGGTGCGCGGCTTCGACGAGGACCCACCGGGGGTGCTGCGCCGCGGCGGCCTCCCCCAACGGGACCTGCGCCGCCTGGCGGACCGCGCGGGAGCACCGCTGCTGGACTATGCGACGGTTCTGCAGACCGCCTGGCAGGCCGGGCTGATCGGCCATGACGGTCAGGAATGGCATCCCACCCAGGACTGGGACGCGCACCGCCAGCTCACCGCGGAGCAGCGCTGGGCGGAGCTGACGCTGGCCTGGGCGCGCGGTCACCATCTCGCGGCGGTGGTGGGGACCCCGGACTCCTCCGGCACCGGCCGCTCGCTGCTGTCTGATCTCACCCGACGCGACGGGGTGCGCACCCGGCGCGGCAGCCTGCTGCGGCTGCTGCGCACCTCCCCCGGCGTGGACGCGAGCGAGGAATCCCTGGCCGCGGCGCTCGCATGGGCGTTCCCGCTGGTCCCCGCCGAGGTGATCCGCGAGGAGACCGCCGCGCTGCTGGTCGAGGGTCGGGCGCTGGGCCTGCTCGACGGCGGCGCGCTGACCGTGCTCGGCCACGAGCTGGTCCTCGCCCTGGACGAGGAGATCACCAGCGCCGATGCACGGCTCGCCGCCGTCCTCGCGGCGCAGGCCCCGGCCCCGGTCGCCGAGGTGCTGCTGGACGCTGATCTGACCGCCGTCATCCCCGGCCGACCCGCCGAGCGGCTGCTGCCGCTGCTGGACTGGACCGAGGTGGTCTCCCGCGGTGGGGCGCTGACGCTGCGCTTCACCACCGCCGCCGTGCGTCGGGCGCTCGGGGACGGTCGGGACGCGGAGGCGCTGCTGATCCTGCTGGAGGACGTCTGCCGCACCCCCGTCCCCCAGGCACTCACCTATCTGCTGCGCGATGAGCAGCGTCGCCACGGCCGGGTGCAGGTCTCCCGGGCCACCACCGTGCTGACCGCGGACGCCGAGGTGCTCGACCTGCTGCAGTCCGCGCCCGAGGCCGCCCCTCTGGGCCTGCACCGCCTGGCGCCCACCGTCGCCGTCACCCTCTCCGACCCCGGCTTCGCCCTGCAGATGGCCCGCCAGGCCGGCCTCTCCCCCCAGGCCGTGGGAGCGGACGGCCGCCCGGTCCCCGAGGAGCTGACCCACTCCCTGCGCGGCAGACCGGTCGAGCCGGACCTGGTGACGATCGACGGTCCGGAGCTGCGGGTGCCCGCTCTCGAGGCGGTGGCCCGGCTCCGCGCCGCGGAGGAGGGGGTCAGCGACCTCTCGGTCACCGATCGGCTGCTGGAGGCGATCTCCCGGAACGACGAGATCCCCCTCGGGATCGTCGACGGGCGCGGCGGGGTCGTGGTGAAGCACGCCCAGCCGCTCTCCCTCGAAGGAGGCCGCCTGCGCGCCCGGGAGGTCGGCCGCGACGAGGAGTTCACGGTGCTCGTGCACCGGGTGACGCTGAGCTGAAGGGCTGAGCTGAAACGCTGAGCTGAAAGGTGCGAGCCACCAGGCACCATGGGGAGTCCTCCCCATGGCGGGACCTCCCCCTGCACGCGGTACTATTCCGAGCGCCAGGACCGGACGTACGAGAACACCCGACCTGGGGCCCGGCACGTCACCGCCGGGGAATGATCATCAGGAAGAAGGGGATTCCCATGACCGCACCCAACTCGGGCTACGACGTCGAGAAGATCAAGAAGAGCGCGCTCATCGCCACCATCGTCGGCTTCATCTGCGGCGGTGCCATTCCGGGCGTGCTCGGCCTGCTCGGCTACCTCAAGGCGGACCAGGAACCGGCCACCGCGAAGAAGTTCACCAAGTGGGCGTGGATCGCGTTCATCATCATGTGGATCCTCGCGATCATTTTCATCGTGATCTACGTGGTGTTCATCGTCTCCATGGTGAGCTCCGGCGAGATGTCCACCTACTGACGCGCCGCAGAGCGCTCTGCCCCACGACCGCTCGGCACGAAGGCCCCGGACCTGCTGGTCCGGGGCCTTCGTCATGCTCAGGGGCGGGGCGCCGTCACCGGCGTCCCGCCCCCCATGCATCAGTCCTGCATCAGATCCTGGAGCGGATCAGTCCTGCTTGGTCTCGCGACGGTCCTCGGACCACTCCACGTGGAAGGTGCCCTCGGCGTCGACGCGCTGGTAGGTGTGCGCACCGAAGTAGTCGCGCTGTGCCTGGACCAGGGCGGCCGGCAGGCGCTCCGCGCGCACCGCGTCGTAGTACGACAGGGTCGAGGAGAACACCGGCACCGGGTAGCCGGCCGAGGCCGCGAAGGCCACGATGCGGCGCCACGCCGGGATGCACTTGGCGATCTCGGTGCTGAAGTACTCGTCGGCCAGCAGCAGCGGGAGCTTCGCGTCGCGCTCGTACGCCTCGGTGATGCGGTTGAGGAAGCGGGCGCGGATGATGCAGCCGCCGCGCCAGATCCGGGCCATCGCGCCCAGGTCGATGTCCCAGCCGAACTCCTCCGCACCGGCGGCGATCTCGTCGAAGCCCTGCGAGTAGGAGACCAGCTTCGCGGCGTAGAGCGCCTTCTGCAGGTCGTCGATGAACTGGGCAGGATCGGCGATCTCGAGGGTCTGCGCCTCGGCGGACAGCACCTTGCGGCCGGCCTCGCGCTGCGGCGTGGAGCTGGAGACGGAGCGGGCGAAGGTCGCCTCGGCGATGCCGGTGACCGGGACGCCGAGGTCCAGGGCCGTCTGCACGGTCCAGGCGCCGGTGCCCTTCTGGGCGGCGCGGTCGAGGATGACATCCACGAACGGCTTGCCGGAGGCGGCGTCCGTGTGATGGAGCACCTCGGCGGTGATCTCGATGAGGAAGGACTCCAGGTCGCCCTGGTTCCACTCGGCGAAGACATCACCGATCTCGGAGGCGCCCTTGCCGAGGGCCTTGGACATGAGGTCGTAGGCCTCGGAGATGACCTGCATGTCGGCGTACTCGATGCCGTTGTGGACCATCTTCACGAAGTGGCCGGCGCCGTCGGCACCGACGTGGGTGCAGCACGGCGCACCGTCGACATGTGCGGAGATCTTCTCGAACATGGGGCCGAGGCGGTCGTAGGATTCCTTGGTGCCGCCGGGCATGATCGAGGGGCCGTTCAGGGCGCCCTCCTCGCCACCGGAGACGCCGGTGCCCACGAAGTGCAGGCCCTTCTCGCGCAGTGCGGCCTCGCGGCGGCGGGTGTCGCCGAACAGGGCGTTGCCGGCGTCGACGATGATGTCGCCCGGCTCCATCAGCGAGGCGAGCTCGTCGATCACGGCGTCGGTGGGCTTGCCGGCCTTGACCATGATCAGGGCGACGCGCGGCTTCTGCAGGGAGGCGACGAAGTCCGCCATGGACTCCGAGGGGTAGAACTCGCCGTCGGTGCCGTGAGCATCGATGACGTGCTCGGTCTTGCCGACGCTGCGGTTGTGGAGGGCGACCTTGTAACCGTTGCGGGCGAAGTTGCGCGCCAGGTTGGAGCCCATCACCGCCATTCCGGTGACGCCGATGTCTGCCACATCGGCGGGGGACGGAGCGAAGCTAGCCATGGGTTCTCCTCATGTCGGGTGCTGTCGAGCCGGGCTGGACCTCGCAGCCGAACAGACGTCGGCGGGTCGGGCGTCCCGGTCCATCGGGCCCCATCTTAGGGATGTTGGGCCCGAGGTGCTCGGGAGTGCCAGGGCTTGCCGTGATCCCGGCGCCTGCCGGGGATCGAACCCAGCCGGCGCCCCGTACCGTGATCCCCGCACGCCACCGCCCTCACCGGCCCGACAGAGAGCCCTCCCGATGACCGACCCGTCGCCCCACTTTGCACCACCCTCCCGCAGCCCCCACCACGGCGGTGCGCCGGCTCCGGGGACGGACCTCGCCGCGGATCTCGGGGCGGGGCTGCGCTTCGCCGGCACGGCGCTGCTGCGCAATCCGGTGGCCTATCTGGTCGTGGGATTCATCTACTGCGCGATCTACGCCGTGATCGTCATCGGCGGGATGATCGGTGGCTTCGCGGCGATGTTCTCGCGCACCGACCAGTGGACTGCGGACTACATCCCGGTCGCCGAGCTGCTCCTGTTCTTGGCGATCATGGTCGGTGCGCTGCTGCTCGCGATCCCGTTCAGCCTGATGTGGCAGTCAGCGTCGGGCCGCGCTGCGGAGATCGTCCTCCAGGGTGGTCGGCCCACCGTCTCGCAGGCGCTCGTGGGGCCCTGGCGCATCATCCTCACCTCGCTGCTGTACAGCCTGATCGTGATGGTGGGGATGCTCCTGTTCTACGTGCCCGGCCTCATCGCCGCGGTGCTGTTCATGTTCGCGATCCCGGCGTCGGCCCGCGGCGCCGCCCCGATCGCCGCGCTCAAGGAGAGCTTTGCCCTGGTGCGCGCGAACCTCGGCACCGCGATCGTGGCGTATCTGGTGCTCTCGGTGATCCTCTCGGTCGGCGCCATGGTCGTGGTGGGCATCCTGGTGATGACCCCGTTCATCGTGCTCTTCGAGCTCGGCATGTACGAGCGGCTGCGGGGGCGCGAGCTGCCGGAGCCGGCCCGGGCCTGAGCCCTGAGCCCTGAGCCCTGAGCCCGTTCCACCTCCGTCGATCGCCGTCTTCTCGTGCCCGGTGCGCATCCGCGGGTGACGGGGAACGCGCTCGTCGAGCCCGCCGCTGCCTGAGCGGGGACGTAGCCTGAGGGGATGACCGACGGCCCCCTCATCGTCCAGAGCGACAAGTCCCTCCTGCTCGAGGTCGACCATCCCCGGGCGCAGACCGCCCGGATCGCGATCGCCGCCTTCGCGGAGCTCGAGCGCGCGCCGGAGCATGTGCACACCTACCGGATCACCGACCTGGGGCTGTGGAATGCGCGCGCCGCCGGGTATGACGCCGAGTCGGTGGTCGCCGCGCTCGTGGACCACTCCCGTTATCCGGTCCCGCATGCGCTGCTGATCGAAGTGGCGGACACGATGGACCGCTACGGCAGGCTCCGGCTCCGCTCGGATCCGGTCCATGGGCTGGTGCTGCACGCCCTGGATCAGGCGGTGCTCGAAGAGGTCTCGCGGACCAAGCGGATCCAGGGCATGCTCGGTGCCCGCCTCGACGAGACCACGATCGTGGTCCACCCCTCCGAGCGGGGCGCTCTCAAGCAGGCGCTGCTGAAGCTGGGCTGGCCGGCCGAGGATCATGCCGGGTACGTCGACGGCGAGGCCCACCCGATCTCCCTGCGGGAGGAGGACTGGCAGCTGCGCCCCTACCAGGAGGAGGCGGTGGACGGCTTCCGCCATGGCGGCAGCGGCGTGGTGGTGCTGCCCTGCGGCGCCGGAAAGACCCTCGTCGGCGCCGGGGCGATGGCCTCCATGCAGCGCACCACGCTGATCCTGGTGACCTCGACGGTCTCGGCCCGGCAGTGGAAGGACGAGCTGCTGCGCCGCACCACGCTGACCGAGGAGGAGATCGGTGAGTACTCGGGCGCTTCCAAGGAGGTGCGCCCGGTGACGATCGCGACCTACCAGGTGCTCACCCTGAAGCGGAAGGGCGTCCACCCGCATCTGGAGCTGATGAGCGCCCGTGACTGGGGCCTGATCATCTACGACGAGGTCCATCTGCTGCCGGCCCCGGTGTTCCGGATGACCGCCGACCTGCAGGCTCGGCGCCGTCTGGGGCTCACCGCGACGCTCGTGCGCGAGGACGGCCGCGAGGGAGAGGTGTTCTCTCTGATCGGCCCCAAGCGCTATGACGCCCCCTGGAAGGACATCGAGTCCCAGGGCTACATCGCCCCTGCGGACTGCACCGAGGTGCGGGTGACCATGCCGGCCGCGGACAGGATGGCCTACGCGATGGCCGAGGCCGCGGACCGGCCCCGGCTCAGCGCCGCGCACGGCGCGAAGATCCAGGTGGTGGAGCGCCTCGCCTCCCGCCACCCGGGCGAGCCGATGCTCGTGATCGGGCAGTTCATCGACCAGCTCGAGGAGATCGCCGAACGCCTGGGCGCCGACCTGATCACCGGCCAGACCCCGGTCAAGCGCCGCCAGGAGCTGTTCACTGCTTTCCGCGCCGGTGAGATCGACCGTCTGGTCGTCTCGAAGGTCGCGAACTTCTCGATCGACCTGCCGGAGGCGTCTGTCGCGGTCCAGGTCTCCGGCGCCTTCGGCTCCCGCCAGGAGGAGGCGCAGCGGCTGGGCCGGCTGCTCCGCCCGAAGGTGGACGGCCGCACCGCCCACTTCTACACCGTGGTCATGCGCGACACCCAGGACCAGGACTACGCCGCGCACCGTCAGCGGTTCCTCGCCGAGCAGGGCTATGCCTACACGATCATGGACGCCGACGAGCTCGAGGCCGCGGCGGACGCGGACTGATCGGGCTCGGTTCCGGGGCCCGACGCACCGGCGCTGTCCGCTGATCTGGGCGCGAGGCTGGCTAGAGTGGGCGACGCACCCCATCCGCCGACGTCCGTCGGCCCTCCCTCAGGAGATCGACATGACCTCATCCGACGATTCCCTCCGTCCCACCGGTCACGACGACGCACCCCGCCCCGTCTCCCCGACCGCCGGCCCCGCCCGACCACCTGCCGACGGCACGGCAGGAGAGACCGGCACCGAGCGCCCGGCCCCCGGGCGCCGCGCCGCGGAGCGGCCCCGCTCCCCTGAGCCCGCCGGCGAACCCGAGCCTGCCGGAGGCGGCGGGAAGACCGCCGGCATGTGGATCGGGCTGATCCTCGGCGCGATCATCCTGGTGCTGCTGCTGATCTTCGTGATCCAGAACAACAACACCGCCGGCTTCCAGTACTTCGGCGCGCAGTTCGATCTGCCGCTCGGAGTGGCGATGCTGCTCGCGGCGATCGCCGGCGCGCTGGTGATGGCGCTGGTCGGCTCGGTGCGGATGATCCAGATGAGCTGGACGATCCGGAAGCTGCGCAAGCAGCAGGACAAGATCCACCGCGCCACCCGCTGAGCACGTCCAGCTGACGTCCAGCTGATTCCCAAGCTCGAGGAGGACGGTGGGCCCATGACGACGAGCGAAGAACAGGACTACGAAGCACGCCTGCTCGTGGTCGACGACGAACCCAACATCCGCGACCTGCTCGCGACCTCACTCCGCTTCGCCGGCTTCGAGGTGTTCACCGCCTCGACCGGCAACGAGGCGATCCGCGAGGCCACCGAGCACCAGCCCGATCTGGTGGTGCTC
The DNA here is from genome assembly GCF_947500705.1 of uncultured Brachybacterium sp. Taxonomy (GTDB): domain Bacteria; phylum Actinomycetota; class Actinomycetes; order Actinomycetales; family Dermabacteraceae; genus Brachybacterium. Next base: position 405,879 of record NZ_CANMSY010000002.1, read on the forward strand.
GACGTGATGCTGCCGGATATGGACGGCTTCACGGTCACCCGGCGCCTGCGCGATCGCGGCGAGCAGTACCCGATCCTCTTCCTCACCGCGAAGGACGAGACCCAGGACAAGGTCGCCGGCCTCACCGTCGGCGGCGACGACTACGTCACCAAGCCCTTCAGCCTCGAGGAGGTCGTGGCCCGCATCCGTGCGGTGCTGCGCCGCACCCACGGCGGCTCGGAGCCCACCGTGGACAGCTCGCTGGTGGTCGCGGACCTGCGCCTGGACGAGGACTCCCATGAGGTCCATCGCGGGGACGTGAACATCGAGCTGTCCCCCACCGAGTTCAAGCTGCTGCGCTACCTGATGCTCAACGCCGGCCGGGTGGTCTCCAAGACCCAGATCCTCGACCACGTCTGGGACTACGACTGGTCCGGCGAGGTAGGCATCGTGGAGTCCTACATCTCCTACCTGCGCCGCAAGGTCGACGTCATCGGCGACCCGATGATCCACACCAAGCGCGGCATCGGCTACGTCCTGCGAGCCCCCGAGGGCTCCTGAGGCGTGGCCCTGCCGACCCTGCGCGCCGAACGGCCCGTGTCCCTGTGGACGCGGATCGTCGCCCTCATCTCGGCGCTGCTGGTGCTCGGTACGGTCGTCACCGGCAGCCTGTCCCTGTTCCTGCTGAACCGCACCCTGATCCAGTCGGTCGACAGCAACCTCCAGGCAGGCATGGGCGAGATGCTCACCCTGGCCCAGCAGGAGCTGAAGGGGGACGACGACGCGATCCGCAAGAGCACCTACACCCCGGTCGAGTACGCGATCGAGATCCGCGACCGGGACGGGCGGCGGATCGAGGGAGCCGTGGTCTACTACGGCCCCGGTGACATCGTCATCCCGTTCCCGGAGCTGAGTGCGGAGCAGATCCTGCAGCAGGGCGGCCGCCCCTTCACGGTGCTCGACTCCGCGGAGAACCGGTGGCGGGTGGTGGCGATGCTGAACTCCGGGCCCGACGGAGGCAGCGTGTACGTGGCGCTGCCGCTGACCGGTGTGGACCGCACCATGCACGAGATGGCGCTGGTCATCGTGCTGGTGGGGACGATGGTGGTGCTGGTGGGCATGGGGCTCGGCGGATATGTGACCCATCGAGCGCTCGAACCGCTGCGCGACGTCGAGGCGACCGCCTCCCAGATCGCCGGCGGTGACCTCTCCCGCCGCGTCCCCGTCACCCGCACCAGCCTCGAGGTCCATGACCTGGCCTTCTCCCTCAACGAGATGCTGGTGCGCATCGAGCAGGCCTTCGCCGCGCAGTCGACGTCCGAGGAGCGCGCCACGGCCTCCGAGGCGAAGATGCGGCGCTTCGTGGGCGATGCCTCCCATGAGCTGCGCACCCCGCTCGCGGCCATCCGCGGCTTCGGCGAGCTGTACCGGATGGGCGCCCTCCCTCGCGACGAGGACGTCGCCTCGGCGATGCGCCGCATCGAGGACGAGGCGAAGCGGATGGGCTCGCTGGTGGAGAACCTGCTGCGCCTGGCCCGGCTCGACGAGAAGCCCGAGCTCGCCCTGGACCCGGTGGACTTCACCGATGCCCTGTTCGACGCGGCGCAGGACCTGCGAGCGCTGGATCCCGGCCGACAGGTGATGGTGACCTCGCTGTCGGGGACTCCGCTGTCCGTGCAGCCGCACCTGTCGATCGGCGTGCTCGGTGACGAGGCCTCCCTGCGCCAGGTGATCCTGAACCTGGTGGGCAATGCGAACCGCCATACCCCCAAGGGGTCGCCCGTCGAGATCGCCGTCGGCTACCTCTCCCCGCAGCGGGTGCGGATCGAGATCCGGGACCATGGCGAGGGCATCGAGGACGATCAGCGCGAGAAGGTGTTCGAGCGCTTCTACCGCACGGACGCCTCGCGGGTGCGCTCGGCGACACAGGGCGGCGGGGCCGGGCTCGGACTCGCGATCGCCGCCTCGATCGTGGAGCAGCACGGCGGCACCATCGGAGTGTCCGAGACCGAGGGCGGGGGCGCCACCTTCTGGCTCGAGGTGCAGGGCACCGAGATCTCGCCGGAGGCGCGGGTGCGACCGGACCAGCTGCGGGCGCTGAATGCACCGAGCCCCGCCGGATCTCCGGAGCGCGAGGACTCCTGACGGGCCGGGCCGGGTCAGCGTCCGTCCTCGAGCACCTGGCCGACGAAGCCGCGCTCCCCGCGCTCCTGGGCGAGCCGGTCCAGCAGCTCCAGCAGCTCCAGAGCCCCCCGGAGACCCTGGTCGTCATGCGCTTCGATGCGGGGTGCGGCCGACGGCTCCTCCCGGGCCATCCGGAACGCGCCCGGAGCGGCCTCCTCGGCCGGCGGCAGCGGGTCGACGTGCCCGAGCCTGCCCACGATGAGATCCCGCGGGACCTGCTTCAGGCCCAGTGCTGCGGCATGCTCGGCGCTGCGCCGGGCGCGCGCGCCGGGGCGGTCTCTCAGCTTGATCCTCAGCCCGGAGGCGATGAGGATCCGCGTCAGCTCCCCGTCGCTCACGAACGTCACCCCGGCCTTCTTCAGCGCACCCTCGGCTGAGGTCGGCCAGTCGTAGTGGTCCAGGTCGAAGGAGCGGGGCGGCAGGCCCGCCCAGGCGGCGACCTCGTGCAGCTCCTCGAGCGAGGCGTCCGAGATCAGATGGCCCCACAGCATCCCGTGATTGGGCCAGCGCGGAGTGTCGGCGTAGACGGTCACGAGCGTGCTCCTCTCCGGGGGCCCGGTGCGCTCTCGTGTCGTGCCGGTGCGGAGGCACCGGCCAGGAATCGGAGCAGCCGTTCGAGCGGGCCGCGGTGGCCGCGGGTGCGCAGGAGGTCAGCCAGCGGGATCATCGCCAGCCAGGTCAGCAGCACGATCACGGCCGCGCCCGCGGTGCCCAGCCGGGTCCCGAGGTCCAGGGCGTAGGGCGGGAAGAGGGCGAGGAAGACGACCGACTGGCCGATATAGGCGCTCAGGGACACGGCACCGAGCGCTTCGATACCCCGGACCGCAGAGCCCAGCGGGTGCTCGGCCCTCACTGCCCCCTGCTCGCCGCGATGTCGCAGATGCTCGACCAGCAATGCCGCGGCGGCAGCCAGTCCGAGTGCGCCGACGACCCCCGAGTACTGGTGCACGACGCCCAGGATGCCCAGCAGCAGCTCGTTGTCGAGGTGCGCGTGGCCGGGGTCGAGCACGAGAACGGCGGTCAGCGGGATCGCGCCGAGCAGCCCGATCAGCAGACCCCAGCGTGCCAGAGGGATCAGCAGGTCACGGTTCGCGCGCACCTCCTCGAGCAGCCGGAGCCGGGCCGCGATCGCGCCGAGCGCCATCGGGGTGAGGAGCCCGAGGTCCAGGAGCGGGGTGAGCACGGTGCTGCGCAGGGTCTCCTCGGCACGAAGTGCGAGACCGGTGAGGTAGTCGGGGGCGGACGCCGAGGCGTATCCGCTGCCGCCGCCCAGCCCGATGGTGCCGTCGGCCCAGCCCCAGACACCGAGTGCCGGCAGGGCGATCACAGCAACTGCCGGCATCACCATGCGTCGGCGGGTGATCAGCAGCACGCAGAACATGCCGATGATGGCATAAGAGACCAGGATGTCCCCGCTGAACAGCAGGATCGCGTGGGCGAGGCCGATCACGAGCAGCACCATATGTCGGCGCAGCATGCGCAGCATGAAGCGGCGCGCACTCTCGCCACGCTCGTGGGAGCGGCGGTACAGGATCCCGATGCCGTAGCCGAACAGCATCGCGAACAGCGGGAAGCCGCGGTTGTCGGCGAACAGGGCGATCAGCACGTCGGCGGCGCGATCCAGCGCGGTGGCATCGAGCTGCTTGACCAGCACCGTCCACTGCGAGCCGTGCAGCCACCCCACCGTGTTGGCCAGTGCGATCCCGAGCAGTGCGAGTCCGCGGGCGAGGTCGGGCCCGCCGGCGCGGCGGGAGAGGGGGACGGAGGTCATCACCGCGCCCGGGGCCCCGGCGAGGGAGGCACAGGGGCGCCGACGGGGGTGGTGTCCATGAGCGCCATGCTCCCACAGCGCTGGTGACGCGTGGCAGTGGTCGTCAGGCTCTGCGGTGGTCGTCAAGCTCTGCGCGCCCAGCGCCGGGAGCGGAGCACCAGCGCGGTGACCCCGCCGCCGAGGGTGAGGAGAAGCGCGGTCACCTGTGCAACGCGCTCAGCGATCACGAAGCGGGTGCCGAGGTCGTCGTCGACTCCGACGCTCAGCAGCAGACCGCTCGCCAGCAGCATGCTGCCCGCCAGCACCAGGAAGGCCAGCAGGCACACGCCGAGATAGCGGGCGACCGTGTGGCGGCCCGTCAGGCGTGCACCGAGCCGGAAGGCATCCCCACCGGTCAGCGCGTGGCTCCAGGCGATCGCGCCGCTGAACAGGCCGATGTCCACGAGATGCTCCCACCGGGTAGGCGCGGAGGAGCCGTCATCGCCGGCAGTGACGATCCCGAGATCGTTCCAGTGCTGGGATTCGGGAGCCCAGTCACTGAGCAGGATGACACCAGCAGCACCGAGGATGAGCACGAACTGCACGGTGCTGACCAGCACGGTGCGGGCGCGCACTGCATCGGCGCGGGAGACCCCGAGCGAACTGCGCAGCTGCCGACCGTCCTCGAGCACCGCGTCGGCGAGATCCGCTGGTAAGCGCACGGCGAGCAGGATCAGCAGCACGCCGAGGCGGAGGTCGAGGAAGACTGCGCACAGGATCGCGACCACGATGAACGCGCCATACAGCGCGAGCAGATCGCGTCGGCGCCGCCATTCGATTCCCAGTGCGCGGCGCAGCGGCGTCGAGGGCCGCTGGCGGGTGGCGGTCTGGGCGCTGCCGGTCATCGGGAGACCTCTCGGAGGGTGAAGGTGAGGATGTCCTGGAGGGTGGGGCGGCGCAGATCTGTCAGCTGGTCCAGTCCCACTGCGTCCTCCGCGCGCACCAGCGCTTCGAACTGGTCGCCGCTGCGGCGGGCACCTCGCAGCACCTCAGCGCACCCCTCTCGGCTCGGAGCCCCCGTGGTGGCGACCAGGTGCTCCTCGACCAGATCGATCGCGCCTCCCTCGAGCACGACGCGACCTTCGTGCAGCAGCACGACGTGGTCGACGAACCGGTCGATCTCGCCGAGGTCGTGGGTGGACAGCAGGATCGTGCGGTCCTCTCCCCCGGCGTGGTGCTCGCGCAGTTCGTCGAGCACGTCGGCGCGGGCCAGCGGGTCGAGCCGGGCGAAGGGTTCATCGAGCATCAGCAGATCGGGGCGGATGCCGAGGGCGACGGCGAGCAGCAGTCGGGTCCGCTGCCCGGCGGAGAGCCGACGCAGCTGGGCACCGGGGGCGATGCCCGCGCGGCGCAGCAGGCGCCCCGCCAGGTGGGCGTCGTACGCCGGTTCGACACGGCGCTGGGCGAGCACCATGTCGTCGGCCGTCCAGTGATCGGGCTGGAAGGGGACGTCGGGGACGATGCCGACCCCGGCGGGCAGGGCGTCCTCGGCGCCACCGAGGGGAGCTCCCAGCACGTCGATCATGCCGGAGTCGGGCGCCAGCGCCCCGGACAATGTGCGCAGCAGGGTGGTCTTGCCGGCGCCGTTGGTGCCGACGAGTGCGGTGACCTGGCCGCGCGGCACCTCGAAGGAGACGCCTCGCAGCACATGCTGCAGGGGCCGGGCCCATCGCTGCGCATCGGGCAGTCGGACATCGAGAGCGCGGACCGTGACCGCGGAGCCTGCGGAGCCCGTGGCAGGCAGGTCGAGAGGCTCACCGAAGGGCATGGTCACCTCACCGTCTCCGACCGACCGGAGTCGAGACCACGGATCCAGCGGCGCACCGAGAGGCGCAGCCGCAGCAGCAGTCCGGCCAGCAGCGCCGCCAGCACCGTCCCAACGATCGCAATCCCGCCGGTGCCGGACCAGAGATCGAATCGCAGCGCGATCCCCACGAGCGCCATGGGGATCGCCAGCAGCACTCCGGCGAGGAAGTAGGTCAGGATGCTGATCACGGCCATGCTCCTCCCGGGCCGTCGCATCGTGCAATCCCCGCCCACCACGATCCCGGTCGCCACCAGGGCTGCCAGCGAGAACAGCGCCCCCACGACAACGATCGGGAGCTGCGGATCGGAGGGGTCTCCGGAGAAGGAGAAGGGGGTCGCGCCCCCCGAGGTCTCTCGCCCCAGGAGCACCGAGATCACGGCGCCGGCGGTCACGGTCATGACCACCGCGGCATGCTCCACGCCGACCAGCGCCAGTCGGCCGCGCACCCGGTCAGCGCGGCTGAGTCCGAGGCTGGCTCGCAGCTCCTCGCGCTCGATGGTGTCGGCCCGGCCGTAGCGGTACCAGCCCAGAGCCGCCCAGAGGGTCAGCAGGCCGGCGTACTGATCGGTGGCGAGCGCCGCCCACAGCAGCGCGGCCGCGCAGAGCATGAGGGTGAGGGCCAGCTGGCCGGCGTTCAGCCGCAGCTCGGTGCGGAGGGCGAGCCCGGCCGGTCGCTGCTCGGTGGGCGGGCCGCCGGAAGCGCGGGCAGCAGTGGTGGTGCTCATCGGTGAGTCCTCCTGAGGCTGGGGGCATCGGTCCGCGCGGCGCGGAGCACATGCGTGACGATCTCGCTCACGTCGGGGCGGCGCAGAGACGCACCGGCAGGGAGCCCCACGGCGTCATCGACGGCGATCAGGGCCCGAGTGCCGGTGCCGGTGCTCGACGCACCGAGGAACGGCTGCCCGGGCCCCGTCTCCACGTCGGTACGGTCCAGGTCGCACAGCAGGAACTCCTCGCGCAGAGACTCCACCTCCCCGCTCAGGACATCGCGCCCCTGGGCGATGACGACGAGCTGGTCGACGAAGCGTTCCATGCCGTCGAGGTCATGGGTGGCCAGCAGGAGCGTGTGCCCTTCGTGGGCCATGACGTCCCGCAGCACCTCGATGAGCTCCGTGCGCGCGAGCGGATCGAGGTGGGCGAAGGGCTCATCCAGGATCAGCAGCTGCGGATCCTGCGCCAGGGCTGCGGCGATTCCCAGCTGGGTGGCCTGGCCGCGGGAGAGGCGGCGCAGCTCCCGCTGGTGCGGGACCCCGAAGGTGGTCAACAGCTCCTCGAAGCGGGCGCTGTCGAAGCCGGGGACCACGCGCTCACGCAGCCGCGCCACATGCTGCGGGGTCCAGCGCCGGGGATAGGCGGAGATGTCGGGCATGCTCGCCGCTCCGAGCGGGGGCCGTACTCGGGCGGGACCGAGGGCTGTTCCGAGCACCTCGACCGTTCCCGTGGAGAAGGCGAGTGCGCCGGCCACCGTGCGCAGGGTGGTGGTCTTGCCGGCTCCGTTGGCCCCGACCAACGCGGTGACCTGGCCTGCCGGGACGGTGAGGTCCAGACCGCGCACGATCAGGAGAGGCTCCGCGTAAGAGCGGTCGCCTGAGGGGATCCGCACCTCGAGGTCACGGACCATGACGGCGTTGCTCAGGGGCTGGGACATCTGCTGGGGCAGCTGCTGGTTCATGGCTTCTCCTCCAGATGGCGCGCGAGGTCCAGATGGCGCGCGAGGCGGGCGGTCAGGTCCCGATCCTCGATCCCGGCGGTGCGGGCGGCGCGGAGCGCCAGGTCGAAGCCCTCGTCGATCTGCTCCAGGGCGCGGCGGCGCAGCTGATCGCCGTCCGGGGCACGCACGAACACACCCTTGCCGCGCACCGCAACGACCAGGCCGTCCGCCACCAGCTCGTTGTAGGCGCGAGTGGTGGTGATGACACTGACCCGCAGGTCCCGGGCGAGTGCACGTATCGACGGGAGGGCGTCCCCCGAGGCGAGATCACCGGTGAGGATCGCGGTGGCGATGCCCTCCTGGATCTGCTCGTAGATCGGTGCGGAGGCCGAGGGGTCGATCGGGATGTGCATCGTTCCCCCTCACCACCGAAGTGAACATACTGTCTATAGACAGCATAGACAGCTGAGGGGTCGCTAGGTCAACCCTCCCGAGCGAGCGAGACACCCCCGCGGCCCCGTTCGGGACTCACCGCGCCGCACTCGTCGGAACATCGCCCGGGCGGGGCCGGACCGCATTCATCCACATTTTCCGAGAGGTCTTGACATTCTCCCATCAGTCAGAATTTCGCGGCCGATGCTTTGGGTGATGATATTTCTGCACATTCCGGCGCCGTGCACCCGCCCGCTCGCCCGCCTTCCGCGAGAGCGGCGCGCCGTTGTCGCCGGAGTCCCCTCCTTCTGACTGCTTGCACGCATCTCACCTGCAGTCTTGCTTGGATCCGGACCATCGAGGTCGACGGCCGAGCACTCTCGCGCCACGCCTCCCCTTCTCGACCATTCCTCCACAGTGGCCCACTATCCACAGTCTCATCCACAATGTTCGGCGCCATCCACATATTACCCTTCGGGGTGGTGCGTGTTTTCGAACCCGCATACGATGGGGGCATGGAATCGACACCGATGAGCAGCGGGGACCACCCCGGCGAGGACACTCCTCGCCGGGACGTGGCCGCGCCGTCGGGAGATGTCCTCGAGGAGGTGCTGGGACGGTTCAGCGCGATCGAGGCGGGCCCCGAGACCCGAGCGCTCATCGCCCAGATCTTGGCTGCAACCCTGATGGCGTTCACCCGCACCCGCTCGGTGCGCGACCCACTGCCGGATACCGCCCCTGAGAGCTCCGAGGAGGCCCTTGCCGTCCTCGCCGGCGTCGATCAGCTGCGCGCCTCCCTGGCCGCGATCGATGCGACCTGGCAGGTTGCCGCCGAGGACCGGATCCGGCGCGATGATCTCGCGCGGGGTGTGCCGTCCTCGCAGCAGGGCCGCGGCGCTGGTCAAGAGATCGGGCTCGCACGCCGGATCTCGCCATCCGCCTCGTCGTTCTCCCTGGCGAAGGCACGCCGCCTGGTGCAGAACATGCCCGGCGCCATCGACCGTCTCTGGGCGGGCGCCATGACGGACCAGCAGGCCTCCGCGGTCTCCGGTGCACTCGACGGCGCCAGCGCGGACACCTGCCACCGGATTGATGACCACCTCCTCGAGCACCCAGAGTTCCTGCAGGGCAAAGGATTCAAGCGCCTGCGGAGCGACACCCAGAAGCTGGTTCAGAAGCTCGAGCCAGAGACATCACGTGAACGAGCGGAGCGTGCCGCCCGCGCCCGGCATGTCACGATCACGCCCCTGGACGACGGGATGGCCCGAGTGACCGCCGTGCTGCGCGGGATCGACGCCGCCGGGCTGATGAACTCCCTGAACGTCCGTGCCCAGTCATTGCGCGCCGCAGGGGCGAAGGCCTCCGTGCCCGCGCTCGAAGCGGATCTCCTGGTCGACGACGTGTTGCGCGGCAGCCAGGTTGAGGAGCCCGGTGATCAGCACGTCGTGACCAGCGACCAGTGCCTCGAGGCCAGCGATCCGGTCGTGGAGCCTGTCGATCCGGACGTCGAACCCGGCCTGTTCGATGATGCGGAAGAGGTCCTGGGGTCTGCCGGCGCCGAGCAGGCGCCTCCGAAGATGCCCCGCACCCGTCCCGGCCTGGACGTCGGCATCGTCATCTCCGACACTGCGCTGCTGGGTCCGGATGACGGCTCCGAGACCGCCGAGCTCGAGGGCTACGGAACCATCCCTGCCCACATCGTCAGAGATACCCTGCTCGGCCAGCCACCAGGTCATCTACGAGCCGACGAGGGTGAACATCCCGATGAGGTGGTCTCAGCCTTCTACCGGCGGCTGTACCGAAGCCCCCGCACCGGCGAACTGATCGCCATGGAATCCCGAGCTCGGGCCTTCCCCGCCGGGCTCGCCCGGATGATCCGCTGGCGCGACACCACCTGCCGCACCCCCTGGTGCGATGCGAAGATCCGTCAGATCGACCACGTCATCCCGCATCACAAAGGCGGGCCAACCAGCTATGCGAACGGCCAAGGGCTTTGCGTGCGCTGCAACCTGCTCAAGGAGCTCGGCCTGTGGGTGCTGAGCCCGCTGAGTCGATCCGACACGGCCATCGATTCGGTCGCCACCGATACGGCTGCCGCAGACATTGCCGCTGCCGGCTCGACAACAGGGTCGGAGAGCGAGGCGAGCACTGCGGACTCCGCAACCACACTCGCCGACCCCTCCTCACCGCCGCGAGCCTGGATCTGGAGCAGCCCGCACGGGGCGGTCGGGATCTCGTTCACACCGTCGCAGTTCACGCCGTCATCCGATCCTCCGTCGCACGATCATCCGCCGTACGATCCTCCGCCAGAGGAGCACTGCGCCGATGCCGACGATGAATCGGACCCACCAGACACGCCCACCACCTCGTAGGCCGTAGCCTCCCAGCCCCCTGCCCCTGTGGCGAGCAGGTGCGGGGTCAGCGACCAGCGTCGGCGCGGGTGCCCTGGTGGTGGCGCAACAGCCAGCGGCCGTTCTCGTAGATCCAGACGGAGGTGCGCTCGACCGTTCCCTCGGGGCCCGTGGTCACATACCTCAGCAGCACCACGCCGGGGGCGATCTCGTCGGCGACGAACTCCTCCGCCTCCACTCCCACGAGCGGCGCGAGATGGGCGAGGGCCTCCTCGCGGTCATACCGGCGGCCGCTCGCGCCCACCTCGGTGAAATCCCTGTGCAGCAGCTCGGCGGCGCTCGGCGGGTCCGCACGGAGCGTCGCGCTGAGCAGTGCCAGCTCCCGCGCGGTGATCAGCTCGAAATCGGTCGCGCCAGGGGCATCGGCCACCAGGACCGTCTCCTCGGAGGCAGTAGAGCAGCTCGCCGGGGCCGAGGCCGACTGGTCGGCGGGTTCATCGAAGAGGCTGAAGAGGTCATCCGCCGGGGCAGGAGCAGTGGGTGCGCTCGCAGCAGTTGACGGGGCGGCGCCGGCACCGGGATACCCGGGTCCCACCTGCGGGTCCTGCTTCTTCTGGAAGGCAGTCGCCGCGGCGTTGGCGCGCTTGTCCGCGGCCTCGTTCATCGCGTGGCCGGAGTGACCCTTGACCCATTCGAACTCGACGCTGCGCCCGGCGAGCGCGCGGTCGATGTCCTTCAGCAGGTCGACGTTCAGCACCGGCTTGCCATCCTTCTTGCGCCAGCCCTTGCGCTTCCAGCCCGGCATCCACTTGGTGACCGAGTTGATGACGTACTGGCTGTCGCACAGGATGTGCAGGTGCTGGTCGGCGTCCACCGCGGTGGACTCGAGCAGGTCGAGCACCGCTTTCAGCTCGCCCATGTTGTTGGTGCCGTGGGGCCAGCCGCCCGCGCGCCAGGTGTTCTCGTCGATGTACCAGGCCCAGCCGGCGGGGCCGGGATTGCCGAGGGCGGAGCCGTCGGCCGCTGCAGTGATGCTCATGCAGTCAATGCTTCCACAGGTCGCGGGGTGGATCGCTCAGCCTCAACGCTCAGACCCAGCGGGCCACGGTCATCCCGGCGCTGGTCGGCGGCTGGTCCATCGCGATCATCGCCGCGGGCAGCTGCTCGGCGTCGATCACGCGGCCGACGGTCCCTGCAAGGTCCAGACGTCCGCTCGCGATTTCGGCGAGGAGTTCGCCGTATTCGGCGACGGCGAGGCCGTGACTGCCGAGGATCTGCAGCTCCTGCGCGATAACGCGGCCAATCGGAAGGGAGGGATCGGCGTCCTCCCCGAGCAGCAGCCCCACCTGCACGTGCCGGCCGCGGGGGCGAAGCGACTCGATCCCGGCGCGGGCGGTCGTGGCGGAGCCGAGCGCGTCGAGGCTGACGTGGGCGCCCCCGCCGGTGACCTCCCGCACTTGGGCGGCGATGTCCGGGGAGGAGGGCAGGGCGGTCGCCCCGAGCGCCTCGGCGGCGGTGAGGGCGCGGGGCGAGACGTCGACCGCGATCACCTCGGCGCCGGCGGCGAGGGCGATCATCACGCAGGCCAGGCCCAGCCCGCCGCAGCCGAACACCGCCACCTGCTCCCCCGGCTGCACGGCGGCCTGGGCGCGCACGGCGTGGTGGGCGGTGCCCACGCGGCAGCCGAGCCCGGCGGCGAGGGTCATGTCGATCCCGTCGGGGAGGGCGACGAGGTTGTGATCGGCCTCGATCACCACCACCTGCTCGGCCCACGCGCCGGGCAGGTCGAAGCCGGGCTGGCGCTGCTCGGGGCATACCTGCGGGGTGCCGGCGAGGCACTGCGCGCAGCGGCCGCAGGCGAGGATGAAGGGTGCGGTCACCCGGTCCCCCACGGTGAAGCGCGTGACCTCGTCACCGACCTCGGCGACGACACCGGCGAACTCATGGCCCGGGATGTGCGGCAGCAGCACGGAGTCATCGTGACCCTGCCAGGCATGCCAGTCGCTGCGGCACACGCCGGTGGCGTGCACGGTGATCACCGCGCCGCGCGGCGGGCAGGCGAGGCTCGGCACCTCGACCAGCTCGGGCATCCCTCGGAAGGCCTCGAAGCGGACAGCTCTCATGGGATGCTCCTCAGAACGGGCGGCTCAGACCAGGCGGCTGAGACCAGACGGCTCAGACCAGACGGCTCAGACCAGACGGTCGGCGGGCTTCTCATAGGTGCCGTAGACGGCCTCGCGGGCGAAGCCGAGCGCGTCGTAGAGCCGGGTCGCGCCGGTGAGCGACTCGGCGTCGACCTCGAGCTCCGCGGTGGCGAATCCCGCCTCGGCCGCCGCGGCGAGGGTGCGGGCGATGACGGCGCGGGCGAGGCCCCTGCCACGGGCCCCGGGGCGGGTGCCCACCAGGGCGATGTGCAGCACGCCGGGCTTGTCCTCCGAGGTGATGACGTAGGCGAGCACGGTGCCGTCGGCGTCGAGCGCGATGCTCGAGAGCTCACGACGTGCGGTGTGGGAGGACCACCAGATGCTCCAGCGCTCCGGAGGGACCGGGGCCGAGCCCCAGTGGTCGGCGAAGGCATCGAGATGGGCGAGCCGGGTGGCCTCGGCATGATCGTCCTCGGGGGCGATCACCTGCACCTGCTCGCGTTCGAAGGGCGGCAGCATCTCCCCGGGCAGTTCGCGGACCATGACCAGCCAGCTGCGGGCCCGGCGGTAGCCGCGCTGCTCGAGCAGCGGGCGCACGTCGGCGCCGCCGGTGAGCGGGGCGTCCTCCCGGGCGTCCAGGTCCGGGTCGCGGCCGCCGGAGGCGCGGAAGATCGCGTCGGCCTCCGCGGGGTGGCGTGCGGCGGCGAGCTGGGTGGCGCGCTCTTCGGCCCAGTCGAACAGTTCGGCGCCCAGCCCCTGGCGACGCTGGGCGGGATCGACGCCGCCCATCAGCTGGCAGCGCACGCGACCGTCGCGATCCAGCGAGGTGTGGACGTCGACGGCGGTGAACCCGATCAGCTCCTCCCCCGTCCAGAGGGCGAGGGTGTCCTGGCTCAGGTCGAGTCCGGGCATCGTGAGCCATTCACGGATGCTGGGCTCCTCGGCCGGTTCGCCGAGCTCGTCGGCCACGTCGATGCGGTTCATCAGCGCGGTGAGCGCGGGGACATCATCGAGGGTGAGCGGGCTGCGGGTCATCACGGTGTCGGTGGAGGTCACCGGACAAGTGTAGAGAGGGAGTGCACAGGGCATCACGTCAGCCGGTAGACGCTGACGTGGCTGCAGGAGTCCGCGGTGAACTCGGAACGGTCCCAATCGGCCCAGCGTGATTCGAGGGTGAATCCGGCCAGCTGCGCCATCAGGTCGAGTTCCGAGGGCCAGATGTAGCGATGCGGCGTGCGACCGATCTGCGCCTCGCGCGCACCGTCCACCGCAGGATCGAAGCGCACGTGGTGGGAGACGAGCTGCTGCGCGAGGGTGTCGATCGTGTCCACGAGCAGGTACCCGGGCTCGGAGATCTCGACGGTGCCGCCGTGACCGGGGGTGAGCGAGCGCAGCTGCGGCACCCACAGCTCGATCACGAAGCACCCTCCCGGCGCAAGATGACGGGCGGCATTGCGGAAGCACTCGACCTGCTGCTCCTGGACGAGCAGGTTCGAGATCGAGTTGAAGACCAGATAGGCGAGGGAGAACCCCTCCCCCGCGCTGGCGGTGGTCATGTCCCCGCGGATCACGGGCAGGGCGCTCTCGTCGACCTTCTCGCGCAGCCGGGAGAGCATCGGGGCCGACAGCTCGATGCCGGTGACGTCGACGCCCGCCTCGTGCAGCGGGATCGCGACCCGGCCCGTGCCGATCGCGAGCTCGAGGGCGCGACCTCCCCCGGCGAGCTCGGCGAGGATCTCGACCGTCGGCCCCAGCACCTCCGGGGCGAACATGCCCTCACCGGGGGTGTCGTACCCGGCGGCAGCGTGGGCGTCCCACAGGCGTGACTGATCGACCATGTCCCCATCATCACGCCACGTCGACGGCACGGCCACCGAATATGCGGCAGCACAGGCCCCTGCGCCGGCCTCAGCCCTCCTGCTCGTAGGCGGCCCGCTGCTGCTGGATCTCGCGCAGCCGGGCGAGGTCGAGCTTGCGGCCGCGGTCGAAGTCGACCACCCCGTTCTTCTCCTGGAAGACGTCGGTCATCTGGGTGTAGCAGTAGCCGAACATGAGCGGATCCTCGAGCAGCACCCGGGTGAGGCCCTCGAACCGCGTATAGAGCTGCTCCTCGCTGCGCACCCGCTCGCCGTAGCCCCAGGATTCGGCGGCGTTGTTGCCGGCTCGTGAGGCTTCCTCGGCCCGACGGGCCTCGGCCTCGTTCCACCAGATCCCGCCGTACTCGGAGACGAAGTAGGGCTGGCCCGCGAAGGGCAGCGAGAAGGAGCCGTCGGCGAAGGGCATCTCGTCCGGGCCGAGCTCGAGGCGGTTGGCCCAGGGGGCGCCCTCGGCGAGGCCGGACTGCTCGACCCGGAAGCGGTCGACGTCCTGCTCGTAGGAGTGGGAGTCGAAGATGTCCGCGCCGCGCACACGGTGGGCGTAGCCCGAGGCGTCCAGCACCGGCCGCGAGGGATCCGCGAGCTTGGTCGCGTCGTACATCGCCTGGGTGACGTCGTCGAGCTGGGTGAGCCGGTCGTGGAGCACCTGGTGGGTCTCGTTCAACGGGCACCAGCCGATGATGCTGGGGTGGTTGACATCCCGCTCGACAGCCTCGATCCACTGGCCGATGAAGGTGGCGGTGGGCTGCTGGTTGTCGCCCATCGGGCCGTGCCCGGAGATGCCCCAGTCCCCGAACTCGCCCCAGACCAGGTAGCCGTGGAGGTCCGCCCAGAACAGCATCCGCTGCTCGAAGACCTTCTGGTGCAGACGCGCACCGTTGAACCCGGCCTCGAGCGCCAGGCGGATGTCGGTGGTCATCGCGGAATCGGTCGGGGAGGTCATGAAGGTCTCCTCCCAGTAGCCCTGATCGAGGACCAGTCGCTGGAACACCTTCTCGCCGTTGATCCGGAACTCGTGGCCGCGCAAGGTGGTCGCACGCAGGCCCGCATAGGAACGGACCTCGTCCAGCACGGTCCCCTCGGCGCTCAACAGGCGGACGGTGAGGGCGTAGAGCTCGGGGGCGCCCGGGCCCCAGATCCGCACCTGGTCCTCGGGGATCACGAGCTGCAGCTGCGGGGAGAGGTCGAGGTCGGCACGCACGTCGGCGCGGGCGATCTCCTCTCCGCCGGGCACGGAGACGACGACCTCGAGGCGGGTGCCGCGCGTGCTGCGGGCCAGCGGCGCGGTGATCGAGAACGCGCCTCCGGCGAGCGACGGGGTGATGCGCAGGGAGCGGATCTCGTCGACCGGGACCCCCTCGAGCCAGACGCTCTGCCAGATCCCGGTGGTGCGGTGGTAGCTGGCGTGGGTGGCGTGGTACCAGGTGGACTGCTTGCCGCGGGCCTGGGGGACGTCGTGGGGGTCCCGGGCGCGCAGAACGATCTCGACCTCGGTGCCAGGACCGACGCCGGGGACGCTCGAGAGATCGGCGGAGAAGGGTGTGAAGCCGCCGCGGTGGCGGGCCACCTCCGTTCCGTTCGCCCAGACCGTCGCGTCGTGATCCACCGCTTCGAAGCGAAGGATCGGGCGCAGGCCGTCCCAGTCGGCGGGGATGGTGACGGTCCGTCGGTACCAGACGGCGTTCAGGAAGTCGCGGTTCCCGATCCCGGAGGCCTCGGTCTCCGGGGCGAAGGGCACGGTGATCGTCTGCGCGAGCTCGCGCTCCAACAGGCCCCGCTCCCGGCCGGAGTCGCCCTGGTCGATCTCGAACTGCCAGGTGCCGTTCAGGCTCCGCCAGGTGGGGCGCTGCAGCTGGGGTCGCGGATGCTCGGGCCGGGGCACGTCGGCGGCCGACGGCGGGGCGTCCAAGATCGCGGCGAGCTCATCGGCACGGGTGAAGAGAGCGGAGAGCTGCGCAGGCAGTTCGGGGGTCTGGGCGGTCACGGGGACTCCTCGGCACGGGATCGACGCTGATCGGACCCCCTCATCCCATCGCATATGCACTCACATTGCAACGTGGGAAAGAACGGTGGAGGTTCAGCCGTCACGGTGGTATGTCACACCGACACGGCGCAGCATCGCCAGCACGGGCACCTGCGGCTAGTGTGGGTCGAAGTGCCGTTCTCCCGCCGCGGCACAGGTCCTGAGCGGATAGCCCCGATCCTGGTCGACGTCACCCCGTCACCCTGGTCTCGGCAGGCTCCGCCCCAGCGACACCGTCGGCGAAGGAGAGCTGCTCGCGAGCAGCGCCGCATGTCGACGCCCCGGGCAGGACTGCACCACACAGAACGGATCACCTTTCGTGACCACCCCTGATTTTGCACGCCTCGGCGTGCCCTCGATCCTCGTCCAGGCACTTGCGCCGCGAGGCATCACCGAGCCCACCCCGATCCAGGCCTCGACGCTGCCTGACTCGCTGGCCGGCCGGGACGTGCTGGGCCGGGGCCGCACCGGCTCGGGCAAGACCTACGCCTTCCTGCTGCCGCTGGTGGCCCGCCTGATCGCGGAGCCTCGCCGTCGCGTGTCGCGCCGCCCCCGCTCCCTGATCCTCGCGCCGACCCGCGAGCTCGCCTCGCAGCTCGCCGAGTCGCTGAAGCCGCTCGAGGTCGCCGCGGATCTGCGCAGCACCGTCGTCTTCGGCGGCGTGGGCCAGAACCCCCAGGTCAAGGCGCTCAACAATGGCGTCGACGTGCTCGTCGCCTGCCCCGGCCGCCTGCTGGACCTCATGAACCAGGGCCACGTGGACCTCGGCGCCGTCGAGATCACCGTGATCGACGAGGCCGATCACATGGCGGACATGGGCTTCCTGCCCATGGTGCGCAAGATCCTCGCGAAGACCCCCTCGAAGGGCCAGCGGATGCTGTTCTCCGCCACCCTCGATTCCGGGGTGAACAAGCTCGTCAAGGAGTTCCTCCACGAGCCCGTCACCCACTCCGCGGATCCCGCGACCAGCCCGGTGGGCACCATGGAGCACCATGTGCTCGAGGTCGCTGCGACGACGCGCTTCGATGTGCTGCGCGATCTCGCCGCCGCCCCCGGCCGCACCATCATGTTCACCCGCACCAAGTACGGCGCGAAGAACCTCGCCCGCAAGCTCAGCGCACGCGGCGTGGACGCGGTGGACCTGCACGGCAACCTCTCGCAGAACGCCCGCACCCGGAACCTCGAGGCCTTCGGCGACGGCACCGCGACGACGATGGTCTGCACCGACATCGCCGCCCGCGGCATCCACGTCGACGACGTGGCCCTCGTGGTCCACGCCGATCCGCCCGTCGAGCACAAGGCCTACCTGCACCGCTCGGGCCGCACCGCCCGCGCCGGCGAGTCCGGCACCGTGATCACCGTGCAGACCCCGGAGCAGAAGCGCGACGTGAGCGACCTGATGCGGAAGGCCGGCATCACCCCCACCTACCACTCCCAGGTGCAACCCACGAGCCCCGTGCTCACCTCGCTCGCCCCGGGCGAGCGGGTGGCCACCCATGAGCCCCGCCAGCCGGAGCCCGAGGTGGACCAGGCCCGCTTGAACGGTGAGCGTCGCGGACGCTCCGGCGGCCAGGGCCGCGGTGGCCAGGGCGGCGGCCGTGGCGGTCAGGGCGGCGGCCAGGGCGGCGGCGCCCGCCGCGGCGGTCAGGGCGAGGAGTCCCGCACCGAGGGCCAGGGCCGCGGCGGTCAGGGCCGACGCGGCCAGGGCGCCGGTGGTCAGGGACGTTCCGGTGGCCAGAGCGGTGGTCGCCGCGGCGGGCAGGGCGGCAACGCCTCCGGCGCGCGCCGACAGGGCCAGAGCGCTCCCTCCCGCTACTCCACGAGCTCCGACGGCGGGGGCACCGGCAACTCCGTCGGCGGCGGTCTCGCCTCCTTCTCCTCCGGTCGCAATCGGTGAGCAGCGACGCCCCGGCCGGCGGTCGACGTCGCGCCGGAGCATCTGCTCCGCACAGCATCGAGCAGGTGCTCGCCGCTGCCCGACAGGGCGTCCATCGCCTCGCTCCGGAGGACCTCCACGCCGCTCAGGCGCAGGGAGCCCACGTGCTCGACCTCCGTTCGGCGGCGACCCGGGAGTCCGAGGGGCACATCCCCGGCGCCACCGTCATCGAGCGGCTGGTGCTCGAATGGCGGCTGGATCCGAGCAGTGCACATCGGATGGCGGGCGGCCCGGAGCATGGCGATCTGGTCGTGATGGTCTGCAACGAAGGGTTCTACTCCTCGCTCGCGGCCCGCGACCTGCATGACCTCGGCTTCCACCGGGCCACGGATCTGATCGGCGGCTTCCGCGCGTACGCGGACGCAGGGCTGCCCACGGCCGCGGAGCCCACCCGCGAAGTGCTCTGAGTGCACTGAGTCCGGACGGAAGCATGCGGGGCCGGGTCCATCGAGGGCCCGGCCCCGCGTCGTCCCTCAGCTCAGTCAGAGTCACCAGGTGGGTGTCCTCACCGGGCCTGCTGCCGAACAGTCTGTGGCAGGTCAGAGCATTCATGAGCTGGTTCGAGTGGCTGAGCTCGACGCCCTTGGGCCGTCCGGTGGTGCCGGCGGTGTAGAGCACGACCGCGGTGTCGGTCTCCTGCGCCTGCACGGTCTCGAATGTCGTGGGCATCGCGGCCACCACCTCCGCAAGGGTCGGCGGAGCCGTCAGGAGCCTGCTCACACCGTACGCTTCGTTCCTTGCGCAACTGACGAATCCGGGAGATGCTTCCCCATGCCCGCGATGCGGGATGCCGACATGGGGAGCGAGGACAGGAGGGGCGATGGCACAGACCGGCAGCGATGACCTCACTGCAGACCCTGAGCCCAGCGAACCCCGACCCTGCGAACCCCAGCCCACCGAGCTCCAGCTCGCGGCGGCGGCGAACACCTTCGCCCTGCTGGCGAGCCCCTCGCGGCTGCACCTGGTGCATCTCATGAGCGGTGGCCAGTTCGATGTGGGCACTCTCGCCGGGAAGGCGGGGCTCAGCCTTCCCACCACCAGTCAGCATCTGAGCAA
Source organism: uncultured Brachybacterium sp. (assembly GCF_947500705.1). Lineage (GTDB taxonomy): Bacteria > Actinomycetota > Actinomycetes > Actinomycetales > Dermabacteraceae > Brachybacterium. Next base: position 425,129 of record NZ_CANMSY010000002.1, read on the forward strand.
GCTGCGCCTGGCCGGGATCGTCTCCGTGCGTCGCGAGGGCCGCCACAGCTATTACACGGTGGAGGACCCCCACGTCCTGAACCTGGTCGAGCAGATCTTCGAGCACATCGCCCCCGACGGCACCCTCGCCCCCGATCCACCCCTGAAGGACTCCCTCGCATGACCTCTCCCGCTTCGACCTCCCCCGTCGCAGACAAGCGCGTGGACCTGCGCATATTCGCATGGCTCTCGATCGTCGCCGCAGTCATCACCATCACCTTGAAGACGGGCGCCTGGGTGATGACCGACTCCGTCGGCCTGCTCTCCGACGCGGCGGAGTCGACGGTGAACCTGGTCGCCGCCGTGGTGGCCCTCATCGCCCTGACGGTCGCCGCGCGCCCCGCGACCGAGCGCTTCCTCTACGGCCGGGCCAAGGCCGAGTACTTCTCCGCCGCCGTCGAGGGACTGATGATCTTCGTGGCCGCCGCGGTCATCATGGTCACCGCCGTCGAGCGCTTCATCAACCCGCGGCCGCTCGAGAACCTCGGCATCGGCCTGGTGATCGTCGTGATCGCCTCGCTGATCAACGGCGGGGTCTCGCTGGTGCTGCTGCGCGCCGGGAAGCAGCACAACTCGATCACCCTGCGGGCCGACGGCAAGCACCTGATGACCGATGTGGTCACCAGCGCCGGGATCCTCGTCGGGGTGGGCCTGGTCGCGCTGACCGGCTGGGAACGGCTGGACGCGCTGGTCGCCTTCGCCGTGGGAGTGAACATCATCGTCACCGGCATCGGACTGCTCGGCGAAGCGATCTCGGGCCTGCTGGACAAGGCGCTGCCGGAGGCGGACCACGAGATCATCACCGAGATCCTGCGCCGCCGCACCGACGGCACCATCACATTCCACGGCCTGCAGACGCGTGAGGCCGGGCAGCAGAAGTACATGAACGTCCACGTGCTGGTTCCCGATGAATGGACCGTCAAGCGCGGCCATGACTACATCGAGGGCCTCGAGGACGAGCTGTGCCGCTGCCTCCCTGATCTCACCGTGCTCACCCATCTCGAGCCGATCTCCGATCCGGCGTCCTATGCGGACATCCCCGAGCAGCACGTGCCGATCCATGGCGACGACCATGACTCGACCCGGCCGCCTTCAGGGGAGCCCGGAGGCCTTCTCCACCCAGACACGGCGACCTGAGCCCACCCCGACCCCGTCGAACCCGGCGTGCCGCACCGGAAACGATGTCAGGATGCGAGCGCGCTGATGATCTTCGTGCACGAGCTGGCGAACCTGGTCGGCGGGCTCGCTCTGGGACACGACTCGGTCCTGCACCCCTTCGGCGTGATCGATCTCGGCACGCCGCCGGAGGGCGAGCAGGTGGTGACGCTCCTCGCCGGCCCCGCCTTCAGCCTGGTCACCGGCGTGCTGATGCAGCTGTGAACTCCACTGCGGGCACGTGCCGATCTCCTGCACCTGGTGTGGCTGCGGTTCGCCTTCGTCTCGGTCCAGGAAGGGATCATGCACCTGTGCCTGAGGCCCTTCGGCGCAGGAGACGCCGGCCAGGCCGCGCAGCTGCTCGGACTGTCCCTCCTGCTGCAGCTTCTCGGACTCGCGATCGGCGTCGGCGGCATGTTCCTCCACGCCCGGGTCTTCGCGCCCCACATGGCACGTCACGCTGGGGCCGACCCTCGACTGCGCAATGCGATGACGCTGTTCCCGTGGCTGTACGGGATGATCGCCTCGGTGCTGCTGAGCATCCTGTCTCTCGCGATCAGCCCGGCCGAGCTGCCTGCCAGAAGATGAGCGGGCGCTCAGCCCGCCAGCAGCTGCGCCAGTTCCCTGTCCGAGGCGCTGAGCGCCTCCCGATCGTAGGTCGCGCCGGTGGCGAGCACCTCCTGTGAGCCCGTGCGCTCGATCAGCTCCTCGATCCGGCGGCGAACCGTCGCCGCCGTCCCGGCCACCGTCGCCGCAAGGCCCTTCTCCACCCGGCGGGCCTCCTTCTCGCTCATGCGCGTCTGCCGGATCCGCGCGACCGGTTCGAGCGCCTCGAACAGGCCGGTGGTGCGGGAGCGGGCCATCGCCCAGACCTCCGGCAGCGCGAGTTCGCGAGCCTCCTCGTCGGTGTCCGCGATCAGCGCGTCGACGGAGACGATGACCTGCGGCGCGCTGCCGCGATGCGGTCGGAAGCCGCGGCGGTAGGCGGCGAGGCGTTCCGGCAGCTCCGGGGAGTCCAGGAAGGGGCCGCCGAGCACCACCGGCAGTCCGAGCGCGGCGGCGGTGTCCACCCCGCTGCCGGTCGCGAGCACGAACACCGGCACCTCGCCGGCGTCGGCGGGCCGGGCGGTGAGCGGCGCGGCGCCCTCGAGATGGCCCCGCACCTCGGCGATCTCCCGGGCGAAGTCCTCCGGGCTCGTCTCGAGGCGGCCGAGGGCGTGCCGGACCGGCTCGGTGAATCCCAGCGACCGGCCGAGCCCGAGGTCGATCCGGCCCGGGTACAGCGCGGCCAGCATGCGGAACTGCTCGGCCACCACGAGCGGGCGATGGTTGGGGAGCATCACCCCACCGGAGCCCAGCCGGATCCGCTCGGTGCGGGCTCCGACTGCCGCCAGCAGCACCGCCGGGGCGCCGCTCGCGATCCCGGGCACCGCGTGATGCTCGGCGACCCAGAACCGTTCATAGCCCAGCTGTTCGACGTCGATCGCGCGCTGGACCGAATGCTCGAGAGCGGCGGCCTCGGGCTGCCCATAGCGGGTGCGGGAGCGGTCGAGCAGGGAGAGCCTCATGCCGGGGCCAACGCCCGAGGGCGGCGGATGCTTCCCTGTTCAGGGGTCGAGAAGCTCTCACCCCCGGCCCCGCCATTGCAGCGGCTCGCTCGATAGCCTGAACAGTATGAATGCTCCTCATGTGCCGCTGTCCATCCTCGATCTCGTCTCCATCTCCGACGGGATGACCACGCGCGAGGCGATCACCGCGTCGATGGACGGGGCGAAGGCTGCCGACCGGCTGGGCTACGAACGGCTCTGGTTCGCCGAGCACCACAACACCAACAGTCTGGCCTCCTCCGCCACCGCGCTGCTGATCGACCGGGCGGCGTCGATGACCGAGCGCATCCGCGTCGGCTCCGGCGGGATCATGCTCCCCAACCATTCCCCGCTGACCGTGATCGAGCAGTTCGGCACCCTGGTGCAGTTCCACGGCGACCGCATCGACCTGGGCCTGGGTCGAGCGCCGGGCACGGACCAGCTCACCGCTCAGCTGCTCGCACGCACCTCGGCGGAGCCCTCCGCCTTCATCGCCGCCGTCGAGCAGATGCGGGACTGGTCCCGCGAGGAGCCCACCGGCTCGCTGCCGATCACCGCGGATGTCGCCCGAGGGACCGAGGTGCCGATGTGGATCCTGGGCTCGACCGCCAACGGGGCCCGGCTGGCCGCCCAGCTGGGGATGCCCTTCTCCGTCGCCTCGCACTTCGCGCCCTTCCAGTACCTGCACGCGCTGGACGTCTATCGCGACAACTTCGACCCTGACGCCGCCTCGGCACAGATCGAGACGCCCCGCACCATGGTCGGCGTCAACCTGGTGATCGCCGACACCGACGAGGAGGCGGAGCGTCAGTTCACCACCCTCCAGCAGATGTTCCTGGGAGTCGTCACCGGTCAGCGCCAGAAGATCCAGCCGCCGCGACCCATCGAGGAGGTCGCCCCTGCCCAGCTCCTCTCCCAGGTCGACCAGACCCTGTCGATCAAGGCCGTCGGCTCCCCCACCACCGTGGTCCGGCAGCTCGAGGAGATCGTCGCCGCCACCGGGGCTGACGAACTCATCCTCACGGCCTACTACTACGATCCGGCGGACCGGCTGCACGCCCTCGAGCTGCTCGCGGAGGCCTGGGGCTTGTGAGACGACGTGAGGCGGTGCCATTGCAGGCACCGGAGACACCGCAGGCATGACGACGGGGCCACGGCGCGCACGCCGTGGCCCCGTCGCGAGCAGGATCACTCACTGGACATCCCGAGCAGGTCGGGGATGAACATCGAGATCTGCGGGACGAACATGATCGTGGTCCGTCGTGAGTTGCGTCCCACCGAGCATTCGACTGGCATGCTGGTGCCCATGGCGACGCCGCCCACCCCCACCGCTTCCGACACCGCACAGCACACCCCGACCACCTGGCTGCTGCCAGCCGTCGGGGTCTCAGCCTCCGCCTTCCTCCTCTTCGGTCTCCAGCTCGCCGGCTGGGGGCACGGCCTGCTCGTGCTCAGCCTGCTCAGCGCGTTCCTGATCTCTCGAGAGCTCGGGAAGGATCTCTCCCTGATCGGCCTCGGGATCGCGATCGTCTCGACCACCTCGGTGAAGGCGAACGTGGACTGGGATCGGTTCTTCACGATCGGGACCGTGCTGATCCTCGCCGTGACCATGCCGCTGCTGATGGATCGACTGGTGCTGCGACGCCGCGCGATCCGCTTCCCCTGGCTCTCCGGTGAGCGGTGGAATCGGTGGCAGTGGGGGTACATCATCGCCGTGCCCGTGCTGGGCTGGCTGATCCTGCCGTACTACTTCATCACCTCGGGAGCCTATGAGAACTGGCCTGCCATCACCGACGGCGGCGCACTGGCGCGCTTCTTCGTGGGCGTGAACTTCGTGGGCACCTGGGACGAGCTGTTCTTCATCTGCACCTGCTTCGCGCTGCTGCGCCGCCACTTCGGGCTCTGGACGGCGAACCTCCTGCAGGCGGTCATCTTCGTGTCCTTCCTGTGGGAGCTCGGCTATCAGGCCTGGGGACCGCTGCTCACCATCCCCTTCGCCCTGCTGCAGGGCTGGCTGTTCTCCCGCACCGGCTCACTGCTGTACGTGCTGATCGTGCACCTGCTCTTCGACGTGCTCGTCTTCCTCGCGATCGTCCACGCGCACAACCCCGGGGTGATCCCGATCTTCCTGGTCTGAGCCGGTCAAGGGCCGTGCGGGCCGGCCCGAGGCAGCCGTCATCCGGCGACGACAGGGAGCGGGTGCTCAGTCCTGGACCTCGACCAGATGCACCCGGACCGTTCGCGGGTCCTGATCGTCGATCAGCACCATGCGCTCGTAGGGCACCCCGCTCAGCGAGACGTCCTCGAGGAGCCAGGTGTCGGGGACATCGCCGATGTCGAAAGTCGCCTTGGCCTCGGTCGTCGTGACGTGGGCTCGGGCCGGCAGACCCTCGTCTCCGTAGCTCTGCCCCAGCCAGGGGTCGATCACCTCCGCCGGAGCGGTGAGAGCGACCTCGCATGCCCATTGTTCGAAGTCGCCCGCGGGCTGTCGCTCGATGAGCTGAGCGTCCACACCGTCCGGAGCCGGGGCGAACTCGGCCAGCTCAAGGGCCTCCGCAGCTGTCGCCGGGCCGACAGGTCCGTCATCCTCTTCTGCCGGCGGCTGAGTCCACCGTTCGATCGTGCACGAGGTGAGCAGGGCGGTGAGGCCGAGCGGCAGGACGGCAAGAACGGACCGTCGCTCCCATCGACTCGGACGCTTCCTCATGACCGCTGACCTCCGAGAGGTGCGTAGGTCGCGCTGACGCCGACGGTCACCCGTGCCGGATCCCCATCGTCGACCATGATGTACCTCTCTCTCGGGCTGCCCGCCTCCTTGGTGATTCCGAGCCGCCAGTCGGTAGGCAGGTCACCGATTCCGAGGACATCCTTCGCCGCGTCGAAGGTCACCCAGGCGCGGGGGATCTTCGCACCGTCCCCGAAAGACGCCTGGACCCACGTCCAGACCTCCGCACGAGGGAGCACGAAATCGAAGATCGCGACGGCCAGCCCGCTGGCTCGGGTACGCCGACGCACCACTGGCGGCTGTTGCAGGACGGGACGAGCAAGACCCACGCTGTCGATCAGCTCCTGCCAGCTCTCCCCGCTGAACACGTCGCGCACATCTTCCCCATCATCACGGTCGACCATCACTCCTCCTGCTCTGCCGTCGGTGTCCGGACCCGATGTCACGGTCCGGTCGAGGTGACGGAATCGGACTCGCCGACGATGTTATATTCCCGCGCCATCCCCGCCTTATGGAGGCTCCCCATCTGCTCGTCCGGGATGCTGACCACGTCCGGCATCCCGGGAACCCAATCCGGCACGTCGACTGTGACGCCCTTCCCTACATCCCAGTTGTACCGATCTCGCACATTGACGTTCGTGCTCATCTCATACGTCCATTCTCCCCCGGGGGTCCCCGGCGGATATGCGGTCACAGTGCCGTTGAGGTTGTAGTCGAAGGACCCCGTGGCGTAGAAGTACTTCTCGCTTACGCTCTTGTCCGCCTTGCCCCCGGTCCAATCGGTGTTGACGGGGAACGTGACCGGGCCGGTGGCTCCAGATGCCTGAGCCTGGTCGATGGCCTCCTGCCCGATCGCCTGCTGAGACTCGGACACGGCCGTCCCGAAGCTGGGAACGCTGGACATCATGTCGTCGACGTCGATGTCCTTGTCCTCGCCGGTGTTGTCGATGTAGTGCTGGAGGTTGTCCGATGCCGCACCGTTTCCGACCACGCGCCCTCCGAAGATGAGCTTCTCGATGAGGTCCATCGTCTCGCGGTCCTCATCCGTCGGCTCCTGCGTGTCCCATTCTCCGGAGCCCTCGTCCTTCGGAGACCACGCCGGCGGCTCAGGAGCATCTGCCGTCGTGCCGGGCACGCCTCGCCCCAGTCCGTGACCTTCGAAGGGTGCTGGCCCATTGACGGTGCCGTCAGGATTGAGAGGTGGCGATTCGTCGTCGCCGTCGCGACCGAAAAGATTCGTCGCTGCCGATCCCGGCACCAAGGGTCCGCTCCCGCCCCTCCGGACTCGATCGCCGCCAGGGCCCCATGCCTGTCGCTCCCCGCCCTCGGAGGCCGCATCCTGCTCCTCGGCATGGTCGAGGAGCTCCTGGGCTGAGGCACTCAGCCGGTCGATCGTGGGGTTCCACAGCTGCGTCACCGACATGGTGAATGAGTCTCGGAACTCGTCCGCATCGGCCCCCACCCATGCCGCCGTCTGCACAGCCGACATGATTTCCATGAGCAGTGCCGAGCACCGGCCCTCTGCCGCCTCCATGGCGTCAGCGTGGTTCCTCAGCCCCTCAGTGTCCGCTCCGCAGAACATGGCCCTCACTATCCCCTGTGGTCAGCGCCTCCCGGCAGCGCCGGTCGGTTCCTGAGAGTAGTGGAAGGGCGCAGGCTCGACGATGGGGAGAAGTCCCCGGCCCGACCGGGAAGGCAGCAGGCCCCGACCCTCCAGAGAGGATCGGGGCCTGCTGACGCTCAGGCGAGCGGCGTGATCAGAGGATCACATCATGCCGCCCATTCCGCCCATGCCGCCCATGTCGTCGCCGCCACCGCCGGCCGGTGCCTTGGGCTCCGGCTTGTCGGCCACGACGGCCTCGGTGGTCAGGAACAGGCCCGCGATGGACGCCGCGTTCTGCAGCGCGGAGCGGGTGACCTTGACCGGGTCGATGATGCCGGCGGCGATCAGATCCTCATACACACCGGTCGCGGCGTTCAGGCCCTGGCCGACGGGGAGGTGCTTGACCTTCTCCGCGACGACGCCGCCCTCGAGACCGGCGTTGACCGCGATCTGCTTGAGCGGGGCCTCGATCGCGACCTTGACGATGTTCGCGCCGGTGGCCTCGTCACCCTCGAGGGTGAGCTTGCTGAAGGTGTCGGCACCGGCCTGCAGCAGCGCGACGCCGCCACCGGCGACGACGCCCTCATCCACAGCAGCCTTGGCGTTGCGCACGGCATCCTCGATGCGGTGCTTGCGCTCCTTGAGCTCCACCTCGGTGGCGGCGCCGGCCTTGATGACGGCCACGCCGCCGGCCAGCTTCGCGAGGCGCTCCTGGAGCTTCTCGCGGTCGTAGTCCGAGTCGGAGTTCTCGATCTCGGTGCGGATCTGGGACACGCGACCGGCGATGCGCTCGGCGTCGCCGGAGCCCTCGACGATGGTGGTCTCGTCCTTGGTCACGACGACCTTGCGGGCCTGGCCGAGCAGCTCGAGCCCGGCGGTCTCCAGCTTCAGGCCGACCTCCTCGGAGATGACCTGGCCACCGGTGAGGATGGCCATGTCCTCGAGCATCGCCTTACGACGATCGCCGAAGCCCGGTGCCTTGACGGCGACGGACTTGAAGGAGCCGCGCAGCTTGTTGACCACGAGCACCGCGAGCGCCTCGCCGTCGACATCCTCGGCGAGGATCGCGAGCGGCTTGCCGGACTGGATGACCTTCTCCAGCAGCGGCAGCAGATCCTTGACGGAGGAGATCTTCGAGGAGATCAGCAGGATGTAGGGGTCCTCGAGGACCGTCTCCTGGCGATCGGCGTCGGTGACGAAGTAGGGCGAGATGAAGCCCTTGTCGAACCGCATGCCCTCGGTGAGCTCCAGCTCGAGGCCCATGGTGTTGGACTCCTCGACCGTGATCACGCCTTCCTTGCCGACCTTGTCCAGCGCCTCGGCGATGAGCTCGCCGATGGCCGGGTCAGCGGCGGAGATGGCGGCGGTGGAGGCGATCTGCTCCTTGGTCTCGATCTCGTGAGCCTGCGCGAGCAGGGTCTCCGAGACCGCGGCCACGGCCTTGTCGATGCCGCGCTTGAGCGCGATCGGGTTGGCGCCGGCGGCCACGTTGCGCAGCCCCTCCTTGACGAGGGCCTGTGCGAGGACCGTGGCGGTGGTGGTGCCGTCGCCGGCGATGTCGTCGGTCTTCTTGGCGACCTCCTTCACCAGCTCGGCGCCGATCTTCTCGTAGGGATCGTCGAGCTCGATCTCCTTGGCGATCGACACGCCGTCGTTGGTGATGGTGGGCGCGCCCCAGGACTTCTCGAGCACGACGTTGCGGCCCTTGGGGCCGAGGGTGACCTTGACGGCGTCGGCGAGCTGGTTCATTCCCCGCTCGAGGCCGCGTCGGGCCTCCTCGTCGTATGCGATGAGCTTGGCCATTGTGGAATCTCTCCCGTGTGGTGTGGTGTCCACCCGGCCCTGTGCCCGCGACGGACGAGAGCCGGCACCGTGTTCATGTCCCACGGCGCCGACCCCCTCACGGGGCCGGAATGTTTATGTCGACAACGCGGTGGACCGCCTGTCGATCGTGCCTCCGATGCGCGGGAGCTCGAGCGCGCGAGGCGCTGTCACTCTCGATCACCGAGTGCCAGATCATCATAAGCACTCAAGCGTGGAGAGTGCTAACTCTCTGCTCGTGGCGGACACATCGGTCGGGCCACCGTCGGAGGGGGATGAGGCGAGCGGCAGGCGCCGACCTCGTGGGTCGGCGCCTGCCGCTCATGCTCTCACCGGTCGAGGGCGAGCCCTGTCAGCCCTCGCCGTCGCCCTCGGCGCCACCGCCGGCGTCGCCGGGCTCGGCCACGGCGACCAGGGTGATCGGGGCGTCGTACTCGTCGCTCTGGCGGGCCTCACCGGCACCGGCCAGTTCGGCGAGCGCCTGAGCGGTGTCCGCGTCGGCCTCGTCGCGATAGAAGACCACCGGCTCCTGCTGGGCGTTGTCCGAGGTGGCGACGCTGATGTCCTCCCAGCCTTCACCCTCGAGCGTGTCGCGCCAGGTGCCGGCCAGGCCGTTGATGCCACCGGCGTTGACCACCAGCACCGGGGTGGAGAGGTCCGGCTCGGGGGCGGGCTCGGCCTCCTCCTCGGCCGTGGTCTCCTCGGCGCTCGGCTCTGCAGCTTCGCTCTCGGCCGCGGCGGACGTGGGGTCCTCCGCCCGGTCGTCACCGTTGCCGCCCATGCCCCCGATGAAGAAGAGCAGCACGATGAGCAGCACCGCGGCGGCGCCGATGATGATGATGTACAGCAGGTTCTCCCGCCAGAACGGGAGCTCGGCGCGGTGGGCGCCGTGGAAGGACACGGCGTCCGCCTCATCGTCGAAACGGTCCGGCGGGTACGGATACTGGGAATCAGCCACGGCCCCATTAAACCTGCTCCGCCCGCGCCGAGTGCGGAGCACACGCCCTGCGGGCGTCGTCGCTCACGCCACTCGGTGGATGCCGCCGGCTCCTGCAGCGCCGTCCTCGGACGTGCGCCGGCCCCGCAGCCGGTTGACCACAGACGGTGCGGCCCGCAGTGCTGCGGGCTCATCGAGAAGTGCATTCAGACGCACGTAGTACGCCACCTTCGACAGGCCGATCTGCTCACGGATCGCCCGTTCCTTCGCGCCGACGTACCGGAAGGTGCGGCCTTCGAGGGCGAGGATCCGTCGGTCCCGGTCGCTGAGCCCGCCCTGCGGGCCGGGCAGTGACGCATCGGACATCGCGACGGGAGTGTCGTGGCCCTGTTCGTCGTGGCCCTGTTCCGGCTCTTCTCCGTCGAGAAGCCGACGCTCCGCAGCTCCCGTGCCCTCTCCAGGCTCCGTGCTCTGCTCGGCCTCCGCGGCGAGAGACGCTGCGCGGGAGGATCGATGAGCAGGATCGGCGGGCATATCTCGAGGGTACGGGCCACGACGCACGAGTCCTGTCCGACGCGCCGCTGACCGGGCCGGGTGGGGGACGGCTCACGCCGGAGAACGCTGCAGGCGCCCGTGGGCGGTCCGGGGGAAGACGCGCCCGATGGAAGATTCTGCCCGCTAAATGGCACTGCCCGAGGGAAGACTCTGCCGATGGAAGACTGGGCGCGTGCTGACATCGCTCACCGAGAACATCGCTCCCGACTGGGCGGCGGCCCTTGCGCCCGTCGAACCTCGTCTGCAGGAGCTGGACGGTTTCCTGCGCTCCGAGGTGGAGGCGGGTCGCGACTACCTGCCGGCTCCTGATCGGGTGCTGCGTGCCTTCCGCCGTCCGCTGGAAGAGGTGCGGGTGCTGATCGTCGGCCAGGATCCCTACCCGACCCCCGGTCATCCGATCGGTCTCTCCTTCGCGGTGGAGCGGGACGTGCGCCCGCTGCCGAGGTCGCTGACGAACATCTACAAGGAGCTCGAGAGCGATCTGGGGATCCCGCGCGCGGCCCATGGCGATCTCACCGCCTGGCAGGACCAGGGTGTGCTGCTGCTGAACCGGGTGCTCACCGTGGCCCCCGGTGCGGCGGCCTCGCACCGTCGGCGCGGTTGGGAGGAGGTCACCGAGCAGGCGCTGCACGCGCTGGTGGCCCGCGGCGGACCGCTGGTGGCGATCCTGTGGGGTCGCGATGCCCAGTCATTGATCCCCCTGCTGGGCGAGGTCCCCCACCTCGCCGGCCCGCACCCCAGCCCGCTGTCGGCCTCCCGCGGGTTCTTCGGCTCTCGGCCGTTCTCCCGCGCGAACACCCTGCTCGAGCAGCAGGGAGCGGCACCGATCGACTGGCGCGTCGAGGTCTGATCCCTCCGGCGCAGCCCGGACTCGGGCCGGGTTCAGCCCTCGACCCAGACCCAGCTGTCCAGGATGCCCTGGATCTCCGGGGACAGCTCTGTCGCCCCATGGGTCTCCACCACGATCTGGACCACCTCGCCGGCCACGTCCGCGCAGTACATCTCCCCCACGACGTCCTGCCCGTCATGGGTGCCCAGGGTGCGATGGGCCGCGAGCTCCTTGCCGTCGAGCGTGATCGGGTCGATCTCCTCGGGATCTTCGGACTCGTCCCAGGCGAAACCGGTCCAGGTGGCCTGGGTGCGACAGGTCATCACCGCGTGCAGGTCGGAGTCGAACATGTACACCACGACGCTGTTCTCGGCGAGGTTAAAGAGGTCATCGGGGGCGATGTCCTCGTCGGCGACCTCCGCCACTCCGTCGGTCTCCGCCGCCTCCGCGCTCTCGTGCAGGTCGAACCAGGTCGCCGGATAGGAGAAGCTGAAGAACTCGTGCTCGACGGTGACCAGCTCGGGCCCGTCCGCAGTCGCCGTCGGCCCCGCCTGCGTCCCTCGATCCCGGCTCACGAGGTAGACCACCCCGCCGGTCACGGCGAGGAAGACGAGCACGAGCAGAATCAGCACGCAGCCCAGCGCGATCCAGAAGCCTGTGCGTGGGCGCGACGGCGATGGGGGCTGCTGCCCCGGATATGGATGCCCCATGGTCTCCCCCGACGTGCTGACCCGACCCGCGAACGGCGCTGCCCGCAGCTGCCCCGCCATCGTACGGCGGGCGCTACTGTGGTGCCACGTCGCACGCCCTGCTCCTGACCCCGCCGTGGAGGAACCTATGCCCCTGCACACCGCCCAGTTCACGCCGCAGGGACCAGGGGTCGACTACGACCCCCACTGGTACCGCAAGGCCGTCTTCTACGAGGTGGTGGTGCGCGCCTTCGCCGATGGCAACGGCGACGGCACCGGTGACTTCACCGGCCTCATCGAACGGCTGGACTACCTGCAGTGGCTGGGCATCGACTGCCTCTGGCTGCCGCCGTTCATGGCCTCGCCGCTGCGCGACGGCGGCTACGACATCTCCGACTACGAGGCGGTGCTGCCGGAGTTCGGCTCGATCACCGATTTCGAGCGCCTGGTCAGCGAAGCCCACCAGCGCGGGATCCGGGTGATCATCGACCTGCCGATGAACCACACCAGCGACAAGCACCCCTGGTTCCTCGAGTCCCGCTCGGACCCGGAGGGACCCTACGGCGACTTCTACGTCTGGTCGGACACCGACGAGAAGTACTCCGAGGCCCGCATCATCTTCGTGGACACCGAGGAGTCCAACTGGGCCTTCGACCCCGTGCGTCGGCAGTTCTTCTGGCACCGCTTCTTCTCGCACCAGCCCGATTTGAACTTCGAGAACCCGAAGGTCCGCGAGGCGATGTTCGACGTCGTGAAGTTCTGGATGGACAAGGGCATCGACGGCTTCCGCGCCGACGCGATCCCCTATCTCTTCGAGGAGGAGGGATCCGACGGGGAGAACCTCCCTGCCACCCACGACTTCCTCGCCGAGCTGCGCAGCTACGTCGACGCCCACTGGCCCGGACGCGTGATCATCGCCGAGGCGAACCAGTGGCCCGCCGACGTCGTGGATTACTTCGGGACCGACGAGAAGCCCGAATGCCATATGTGCTTCCACTTCCCGGTGATGCCTCGTCTGTTCTACGCGCTGCGCGAGGGCAGCGCCCGCCAGATCATCGACATCCTCGAGGACACCCCGGAGATCCCCCGGGGCGCCCAGTGGGGGACCTTCCTGCGCAACCACGACGAGCTGACCCTCGAGATGGTCACCGGCGAGGAGCGCACCGCGATGCTGGGCTGGTACGCGCCGGACTCCCGGATGCGGGCGAACGTGGGCATCCGGCGGCGCCTGGCGCCGCTGCTGGACAACTCTCGCGGCGAGCTGGAGCTGATCCACGCCCTGCTGCTGTCCCTGCCCGGCTCCCCGTTCCTCTACTACGGGGACGAGATCGCGATGGGCGACAACATCTGGCTCTTCGACCGTGACGCCGTGCGCACGCCGATGCAGTGGACCCCGGATCGCAATGCCGGGTTCAGCGAGATCACCGATCCCGGCAAGCTGTACCTGCCGGTGATCCAGTCGCTCGTCTACCACTACGCCACCACCAATGTGGAGGCGCAGATGGCGCATTCGAGCTCGCTGCTGCACTTCGTGCGCTGGATGCTCGCGGTGCGCAAGGAGCACGAGGCCTTCGGCATGGGCGCCTACCGCAACGTCCCCGCCGATTCGGACCGCGTGCTCGCCTTCACCCGCACCTATGACGGGGCCGAGCACGGCGAGGACGCGGAGTTCCATGCCGAGACCCTGCTGTGCGTGTTCAACCTGTCCTCACGGCCGGTGACCGTCGACCTCGAGCTCGGAGGGCTGACCCGGCGCACGGTGCGCGACCTGTTCGGCGGGCACGAGTTCCCGCCGGTGGGAGAGGACGGCTCGATGACCATCACCCTGGGCGGGCACGGCTACTACTGGCTGAAGGTGCGCCCGCTGCATCCCGACGGGGAACCGATGACCGTCACCACCGCGCTGCCGGTGATCGCCGCGGAGGATGTCCAGCCCACGGCAAGCTGACCACTGCCGCAGGACGGGGCCCGGGCTCCGGGAAGATGGGGGAAACGCCGCTGCGCCACGGGCCCGACGCCGATCAGGTCACATCCCGCAGGCGCTCGCGGTCCTCCATCGTCTACTCTGCTCGACGGCTCATGAGCCGCAAAGGCGCATCGATGACACGACACGAGGGACGCTGACCAGCAGCTTCTGACACGGAACGGCCGATCGCGCTCCCCGTTCCTCGTCGTCTGGAGTTCCCTCTTGTCCTCTTCCCACGCCCCCTCTCAGGGCATGTCGCGCTCTGCGATCGGCATGATCGTCGTGGCCGCCGCCGCGGCCTTCCTCGCCACCTTCAACGAGACCTTCCTCAACGTCGCTCTCACGCCGATCATGGAGAGCTTCTCCGTCGACATCGCCACCGTGCAGTGGCTGGCCACCGGCTATCTGCTGGTCGCAGCGATGTTCGTGCCGGTCTCCAATGTCCTCTACCAGCGCTTCGCGACGCGTCCGCTGTTCGTGGCGGTCGTGGCGCTGATGGTGATCGGCTCCGTGATCGGCGCTCTCGCCCCGAGCTTCGGCGTGCTGCTGGCCGGCCGCCTGCTGCAGGCGATCGGCACCGGTCTGCTCACCCCGATCGGCATGAACATCACCCTGGCCGTCGCTCCGCGCGAGAAGCTCGGCATGGCGATGGGCATCATGGCCGCGATGACGACGCTCGGCCCCTCGCTGGCGATCGTCGTCTCCGGTGCGCTGCTGTCGTTCACGTCCTGGACCACGCTGATGTGGATCTTCGGCGCGCTCGCGCTGGTGGTGCTGCTGGCCGGCGCGGTGCTGTTGCGCACCGTCGTCCCGCTCGGCCGCCCCGTGCTCGACGTCCTCTCCTTCCTGCTCGTCGCGGTGGGCCTGGTCGGCCTGCTGTACGGCATCTCCACCGCGTTCAGCGGCTCCCCGCTGGTGGCTGCGATCACAGCTGTCGTCGGCATCGCGGCACTGGCGGCGTTCATCAGGCGTCAGAGCCGGATCGAGAACCCGCTGCTGAACCTGCAGCCGTTCCGCAGCACGCCCTTCGTGCTCGGCGTGGCGATGACGATGCTGGGTCTGCTGTTCGTCTTCGCGATGAACGTCGTCATCCCGATCTTCCTGCAGTCCGTGCGGGGCCTGAGCCCGCTGGGCGCCTCCCTCCTCCTGGCCCCCGGCATCCTGCTGACCGTGGCCCTCGGCCCGATCGCCGGTCGCCTCTTCGACCGTCGTGGCGGTCGCGTGATGATCCCGGTCGGATTCGCCATCATGGCGGTCTTCGCCCTGCTGGTCGGCGTCGCCGCAGGGAGTTCCTCGGTGCTGCTGTTCGGCCTGCTCTACATCCCCGCGGTGCTCGCGACCTCGCTGGTCATCGGTCCCTCGCAGACCTTCGCCCTCTCGCATCTGGACCGTGAGACCAGCCCTCACGGCGTGACCGTGGTCAGCACGAGCTTCCAGATCGCCGGGTGCCTGGGCACCTCCCTGGCCGTGGGCGTCTTCAATGCGACGACCTCCCTCAGCCTCACGGGCGGCTCGGACGCACTGGCGGCCTCGACGACCGGCTTCCGCGGCGCGGCTGTGCTGGTCGCCCTCGCCTCAGCGCTGGGCATCGTTCTCGCCGTGGCGTCGACCAGGGCTTCACGCACCGCCCGGGCTGCCCAGACCGCCACGGTGGAGGAGTCTGCGGCCTCCGGCGCGACGCGCACCGTCGAGGGCCTGATGAAGTCCGACGTCCATGCACTGTCCACCGAGCAGAGCGTGCTCGAGGCACTGCGGATGTTCTCCGAGCGCGGGATCTCCGGCGCCCCGGTCCTGGACGCCGACGGTTCCTTGGCCGGCTTCCTCTCGGACGGTGACGTGATGCGGTATCTCTCCGCCGAGCACCCCAGCTCCGCGAGCATCTACTCCTTCGCGATCGGTGAGTCCGCTGATCTCGAGGACGCGCTCGCTGATCTCGTCAACCTCTCAGTGATGCGCCTGGCCACCCGTGAGGTGGTCACGGTGGATGCCAGCGCATCGATCGCCGACGCCGTCGCAGTGCTGTCGGACGAGCACCTCAAGAAGGTGCCGGTGGTGCGGGGCGAGGGCGGGCCGATGATCGGCATCGTCAGCCGCTCCGCGATCAACCGCCTGGCGATCTCCTCCTCCCTCGCCTCCCGCGGGGAGTCGGCGGGAGACACCGCTGAGCAGCACGGTGCTGCCGGAGATGTCCGTCAGGAGTCCGCTCTGGTCTGATCCCACCAGGGCAGCAGTTGCTGCGCCGGCCGGTCCCCCACGGGCCCGGCCGGCGCTGTCGTGTCCACGGGCGGACTCTGCCCGGGCCCAGTGAAAAATCTCCGTCGGGGGCCCGCGCCGTGCCCGGGTCGAGCTCGATGTGCCATTCTCAGGGATCGGCACATGACGCAGACACGAGGTCCGAGTCGAGATGCAGCCGGCGGGACACTGCCCCGGCGCGATGCCGATTCGGCGTGACGAAGGGAGAGTGCGGTGGCAGAGCCCCGTTCAGCGGCACAGGAGGCGGCCGATCCGAGCACCAGCCCGGAGAGACTCCTCGAACTCACCGAGAAGCATCCCCAGCTGCAGCGCCTGATCCTCCTGAACCCGTCATGCCCCGAGGTGGCGCGTCAGTGGATCCTGGCCACGAACCCGTGGGCGAAGCGCGCGTACGAGGAGAACGTCGAGGTGGAGGACGACGCTCCCACCGCCCTCCATCCCGCAGTGGACGACGAGGACACCCACGTCTCGGGCGTCTCCCCCGCCGGAATCTCCGCTCCGCCCTCTGACGCCACGTCTGACGCCGTGCCCGGCGCCACGCCCGGGCCTCTCTCAGAACCCGCGACCGAGGCCTTGCAGGATCCAGCTGCCGTCTCCGCCTGGGGCGACTTCGGGGACGACGCCTTCTGGGGCGAGGGGGACTCCGCGGTCGAGCCCGCGCCGGGATCTCCGACCCCCTCCGTGAGGATCGCGCGGGATGCGAGCGTGGTCCCGCTCGGGCCGGCGCCCTCCCCCGCGGCGTCGGAGTCGCCGGCATCGGAGTCCCCGACATCGGAGTCCCCAGCCGCAGCAGCCACCCCCACGCCCGCGCCGGCTCCGACGCCAGCGCCCATCACCACGCCTGTTCCGGCACCAGCACCAGCTGACTATCCGGACTACGCCGCCCCGGCCACTCCCGGCGCCTATGACGCCGCAGCGATGTATGGCGCGCAGGCCTCCGCCGCACCGCAGCAATCGCAGGGGCAGAGGCAGAGGCAGAGGCAGAGTCCTCTGACGCCTTACGGTGCCGCAGCGCCCACTGCGGCGACTACCGCGGCGCCCCCTGCGCACCCCGGTGCGACGGACGATCAGGGCTCGAGGCCCTCGCGCCGCATCTGGTGGGCGTGCGGGGGTTGCCTGCTGCTCTCGCTCCTGCTGGTGATCGCCATCGCCTTCGCCGGACGAGCCTGGCTGTCCGCAGACGACGACGGATACGAGCGAGACCGCTCGACCACGGCCCAGGAGACTCCGGCCGAGGAGCCTGCGGAAGAGCCCACCGAGGAGACCCCCAGCCAGGATCCGGTCTCCCCCGCCCCTGACGGCGCCCAGGAGATGACCGAGCTGCGCTCCCCGACCGGCAACATCATCTGCCTGCTGGAGGAGGACACGGTGTCCTGCTCCGTCCTCGAGCGCGACTTCAGCGAGTCCGGACTCGAGGACTGCGAGAACGGACCGTTCTCGATCCAGGTCGCTGGCGCGGAGGCCGCCCCGGCCTGCGGGACGTCCTTCCTCAGCGATTCCGCGACAGTCCTCGAGTACGACCAGAGCGCGACCTCCGGGGATGTCGCCTGCACCAGCCGTTTCGACGGCATGACCTGCTGGAACGTCATGACCGGCAAGGGATTCATGGTGAACAAGGCGACCTACGAGACGTTCTGACCCCGGTCCGGACGCCAGCACCCAGGCGCAGAACAGCCCCTCACCGGAGCACATCGGAGACGATGTCCTCGCAGGTGAGGGGCTGTTTCTTCGAGCTGGAGACGGGAATCGAACCCGCAACCACCTGTT
This sequence comes from uncultured Brachybacterium sp., assembly GCF_947500705.1. Taxonomy (GTDB): domain Bacteria; phylum Actinomycetota; class Actinomycetes; order Actinomycetales; family Dermabacteraceae; genus Brachybacterium. The sequence continues at coordinate 443,054 of NZ_CANMSY010000002.1, forward strand.
TACAAGACAGGTGCGCTACCGTTGCGCCACTCCAGCGGGCGGACCGGCTGACGCATCAACCGGTCCGGAGCAGTCTAGAGGGAATCGCAGAGCTGCTCGTCCCCCACTGCAGGTCGTTCAGAGGGTCAGCCCTCGCCGCCGTCGGAAGCTGCTGCCTCGCCGCCGTCGGAAGCTGCTGCCTCGCCGCCGTCGGACGCCGCAGGACCGCCGCCGGCGGCCAGAACCGCCTCGCGCAGCGCACCGGGCTGGTTCCATCCCTCGTAGGTGGTGCCGTCGATCTCGACGTACGGGGTCCCGCCGCCGTTCTCCTCGCCGTACGGGTTCGCGACCCGATTCACCCACGGCTCATAGGTGCGCGCCTGGATGTCGCTGATCGCCTGCTCGGAGGCCCCTGCCTCCAGAGCGAACGCCTCGATCTGCTCGTCGGTCAGCCCCTCCGCACCGGGCTGGTTGGCGAACATCAGCGCCTGGAAGGCCATCGCATTGGCCGGATCATCCGCGTAGACCGCGACCAGGGCGTTCGCCGCCCGGGAGGAGTAGTCACCGGAAGAGGACTGCATATCCATGAAGTTGCGGGGCACGATGTTCACAGTCGCCTCCTCGTTCGCGACCATGGTCGCGAGGTCCTCGGAGTTGATGTCCTCGAAATTCCCGCAGTGGGGGCACATGAAGTCCACATGGATCTCCAGCACGGGCTTGCCGGAGTCCTCCGGGGCGCCCAGAGAGATGTACGGCTGGTCTGCGCTCATGCCCTCGGGCACCGCGACCGGACCCTCCGGCTGCATCGAGCGGTAGATGAGGAAGCCGACTCCGGCGGCGAGCACGAGCGCCACCACGGTGATCGCAGCGATCACGACGGTGCGCACGGTGCGCTGGCGCTTGAGCTCCGACTGCCGCTGCTTGCGCAGGGCCTCGCGCTGCGCTTCACGACGCTCCTGGGCTGACTTGGATGAACCGGTCGCGGCCATGGAAACTCCTTGCCCCCGATCCGGGGCTGCGGTGGGTGATAGATCGATGAGAGTTTAACGGTCTCCGTCTGGATGGTGCCGGGAAGGATGGGGCACCTCACGTGCTGTTCCGGGACCGCGCGAGATCTCAGCGCCGCCAGATGGCGATGTCGTCGAGTCGCGGGCCGCTGGGGAAGGGGAAGTAGTCGACTGCTCCACCGCGGGCGAGGAGGGTGAACACCACAGCCCCCAGCAGGAGCAGGAGCAGCACCACCACCACTGCGCTCCAGAGCAGGTCCGGAGCGGCGGCGTCCACCATCCGGTGCGCACCGTTGCGGGTGGTGCGACTTCCCAGACCGACCCAGGTGATCAGCAGGGTGATCGCCATCGCGGTCGCGAACGCCACCCCGTCCGGGGGCGGGGCGCCCTGGAGCAGCGTCCAGGAGGCATCGAGAGCGATCCCCACCAGGACTCCGAGGACCAGCGGGAGCAGCGCCTGGGCCGCGATCTCGAGCAGCCCCAGCAGGAATCGGAACGGACTGGCCAGGCCCGTCTTCCAACGCAGTCCGGCGCCGGTCGCACCGCGCATCCGCTGAGCGGTCGCGGACAGATGCGACCGCTCCCAGGTGCGGGCGAGCGCCCCCAGCAGCAGCAGCACGGCCAGCGACATGTAGGGCGCGATCACGGCGAGGGACACGATCAGCAGGTGCCCGATCCACACCAGCAGCGGACGGCGCGGCGGCGGCTCCGGCCACGGGCCGTAGGGGGTCATCGGCCCGGCTGCGGAGGGCGGGTACGGCGCAGGGTGCTGCGGCCGTGCCTCGATCGCCTGCGGGGCCCGACGCTGCGGATCCGGAAGCGGGGAGTAGGCGTACGGCTGGTGCGGGCGCTCCTGCACCGGCGCCTGCTGGCGGGGCACGTGCTGCTGCGGTGCCGGGAAGGGCTGGGCGTACGGCTGGTGGGACGGCGGCGGGTCGACGCGCTGCTGCGGAGCGTGCTGCTGCGGAGCGTGCTGCTGCGGAGCGTGCGACGGCGGCGCGCTGTGCGGCGGCGGAGGGACGACCGGAAGCGCCATGGTGGGTGTCCCGATCACGGGCAGGGCCTCGGTGACCGGCTCGGCGGGGGTGGCGATCCGCGGCAGCGCCTCGGTGGGCTGCTCGGCGGGGGTGGTGATCGTCGGGATCATCTCGGTGGGCCGGTCCTGGGCGCCTGCGCTCGCGACCGCGGTCCCGTCTGCGCCGGTGGCCGACGCCCGCTCCGGCGCCGTCTCCGAGGTCTCGCCCGTCGGGTCGGCGTCCTCCCCGGTGGGCGTGCCCGCCCCGATCACGGGCAGCACCGCAGTCCGGGAGCCGGCATCCAGCAGCTCCGTATCTCCCGGGTCGGGATACCGGGTGAGGTCCAGCTCTGCGAGCTGCGCGAGCATGTCCTCGGGAGCCGGTCGCTCCGCAGGGACGGAGCGCAGCGCCGCGCGCAGCCAGTCCGCGAGCTCCGCGGGAAGTCCGTCGACGTCGATCTCTCCGCGCTCGGCGCGCAGGAACACCAGATCGGCGCGGCCGCTGCCGAAGGGGTCACGACCGGTGGCCGCGAAGGACAGCAGCGCCGCCCAGGCCCACCAGTCCCCCGCCTCTCCCGTGTGATCGCTGCGGATCACCTCGGGGTCGAGATAGGCGGCGGTGCCCATCACCAGGCCGGTGGAGGTCAGCCGGGATTCCTCGGCCGCGATCGCGATGCCGAAGTCGATGATCACCGGATCCAGCCGGTCCCCCTCAGGGTCGAACCCGCTCAGGTCGCCCTCGGTGGCGCCGCGCAGCATGACGTTGCTGGGTTTGAGATCGCGGTGGATCACGCCGGCACGGTGGATGTCGCGCAGCGTCTCCCCCATCACCAGGCCGATCTCCCGCACCGCCTCGGGGTGCAGGCCGCCATGGGAGCGCACCGCATCATCGAGCGTCGGACCGGGGATGAACTCGGTGACCACGAAGGCGTCCGAGGAGTCGAGCTCTGCATCGAGGATGCGCACGATGTTGTCGTTGCGCACCAGCTTCTGCGCCGTGACCTCCCGAGCCAGACGCTCGCGCGCCTGCCGGTCGTCGGAGATCTCGTGACGCAGCAGCTTGATGGCCACGTCGTTGCCGTCGGCGTCGTGCGCGCGGTAGACGATTCCCATCCCGCCCGCGCCGATCCGGCCGAGGATCTCGTAGCCGGAGTCCTCGGCGAGCGCGAGCAGCCGCGGGTCGCGGGCATCGCGGTGGGAGATGCGGGACTCTGCCATGGCCTCCATGCTACGAGGCCCGCGCCCGGCATCCGGTCCGATTCACCGCACCCCCACATTGTCCGCACCCCGACCGCACCCCGGACACGGGCCGGCTGGAGCGTTCTCAGGGGGAGTCGACGTGAGACGATCTCCTCGCGGCGCGGTGGGCGCCGCGGTGCGGGGGCGGCTGCCGCCCGGCACCCGAGAGCGACCGAAGGACTCCGTGCCATGCGTTCGAACCTGTTCGATGCCTCCAACCAGGAGCGCCAGACCAACGACCGATGGGCGCTGCAGTCCAACAAGATGCTGCGCTGCTCGCTCACTCCTGACGCGCCGGAGATCATCTCCGCCTCCGGGGCGATGGTCGCCTATCAGGGGCAGATGGACTTCTCGTACCAGGGGTCCGGCGGCGGCATGAAGCTGCTGAAGAAGATGGCCACCGGCGAGGGCGGCAACATGATGCGCACCCGCGGGCAGGGCGAGATCTTCTACGCCCGCCAGGCCAACGAGATCTTCCTGATCCAGCTCGAGGGCGAGGCCCTCACCCTGAACACCAAGAACATGCTCGCCTTCGACAGCTCCATCCAGTGGGACATCAAGTCCCTCGGCGGCGCGGGCTTCATGGCCGGGGGTCTGTTCAACCTGTTCCTGCAGGGCCAGGGCATGGTCGCGGTCACCTCCGACGGCCCGCCGATGCTGCTGGACTGCTCTCAGCAGCCCACCTATGTGGACCCCCAGGCCGCGGTGTGCTGGTCGGCGAACCTGCAGCCGCAGATCAAGAACGATTTCAAGATGGGCTCGCTGATCGGCCGCGGCTCCGGCGAGTCCTTCCAGCTCGCCTTCCACGGCCCGGGCTTCGTGGTGGTCCAGCCGTCCGAGGGGATCCCGGTCGCCACCGGTTCCTGACCGCCGCGCCGAGACCTCGTGTCTACGATGTTCTGGTGACCTCCACCCCTCCTCAGGCCCTGGTCGACGAGCTCGATGCTCTCGGCCCTCTGGGTCGACGGCGCGCGGCGACGTCGGCGGCGAGCATGTTCGCCGGCGACGTCTCCGCCGCCGCGCCCGTGATCGATCCCGTGCCGCTGGTCCTGGACGTCGATTCCTGGTCGGAGCTGTCCACGGGCCTGGTCCAGCGGATGCGTCTGCTGGATGCGCTCTACGCGGACCTCTACGGATCGCGCACCGTGCTCGGCACCGACGTCGCCCCGGTCGCCCAGCTGCTCCAGGATCCTGCCTATCTGCGCTCCGCCGTGGGGATCCCGGCCCGCGGGAACCATCACCTCTTCGCCCTGACCACCACCGTGACCCGCACCGCCGAGGGGGCATGGGTGGTGCTCGAGGATTCCGTGGACGTGCCCGGCGGTGCCGGCACCACGCTCGAGCTGCGCCGGGTCCTCTCGCGCTGCGCGCCCACCCTGTACCGCTCCACCCCGCTGCGCCGCCTCCATCCCTTCTTCGACACCCTCCGCACCTCGCTGCACCAGCGCACGCGGGCCGACGGGCGCGCTGGCCGCACGGTGGTGCTGACCGCCGAGTCCGAGGACCCGATGCGGGGGTTCGACCACAGCTGGCTGGCGAATCTGCTGGGCGCTCCGATGGTCTCCGTCGGAGATCTGCGGACCGGCTCCGGCTCCCTCACCCTGCGCCTGCCCGGCCTGGATTCCGATCCCGGCGACGCGGTGGACGCGCTGCTGCGGCTGGTGCCCTCTCAGCTGCTGGATCCGTTGGACCTGGGCCCGACCCCGCTGGGCGGCGTGACAGGCCTGGTCGAGGCCGCCCGCTGCGGCGACGTGGAGATCTTCAACCCGCTCGGGGCTGGGCTGCTGGAGAACCCGGATCTGCGCTCCGCACTGCCGGACCTGTGCCGGCAGATGCTCCATGAGGACCTGCTGCTGCGCCCCGCCGCTCCGGAAGCCACCGGTGCGGGATGGCTCAGCGTGGACCCAGCCGGCGGCGATGAACTGATCGAACGCCCGGTGCGGATCCAGCTGCTGGTGATGGGCACCGAGGACGGCTACGAGGTGCTGCCGGGTGGGATCGCCACCACGGCCGACGACGGACCGCCGGCGCTCAAGGATGTCTGGGTCACGGTGCCGGAGACCTCCCCTGTCACCGACCCCTCCGAGCCCGGAGCGACCTCCGCAGAGCCGCGCATCCCCGCCCGGTCCCGCGGGATGCTCAGCGCCTATCCGGCGATGACCCGGTCGATCGGCTCGGACCTGTTCTGGTTCGGCCGCTACCTCGAACGGGTGGATTCCACCGCCCGCCTGCTGCGCACGGTGCTGGACACCATCAACGACCTCGATGCCGAGCACAGCCCGGCCGCCCGCACCGCCCAGGCCGTGCTGCTCGAGGCGGTCACCGAGGCCACCACCACGTACCCGGGCTTCCTGGATCTGGACCTGCAGGACCGCGCGGAGGTGCGCACCGAGCTCGAGAGCCTGCTCACCGATCGGGCGCGGCCCGGCTCCCTCGCCCAGTCCTACACCGCGCTCGCCCACACCACCCGGACTCTGCGGGACCTGATCTCGGATGACGTCTGGCCGGTGATCGCCCGCATGCGCCAGGAGGTCCGGGCGCTCGGCCGCGCGGACAGCCCGCCGCTCGAGCAGGGGCTGACGGACATCGTGGACGGCTGCCTGACGCTCTCCGGCGCGGTCGCTGATTCGATGCCCCGGAACCTGGGCTGGGATCTCACCGAGGTGGGTCGCAAGATCGAGCGCGCCATGAGCCTGCTCGCGCTGCTGCGGGCCACCCTGGGCCGGCGGCGCACCCGCGCCGCCGAGGTGCGGGTCGCCGGCGCGGTCGCGCTGATCACCGAGTCCGGGGCCTCCTACCGGCGCTCCTACCACGCAGCGGTGCAGCCGGAGCTGCTGCTGGAGCTGCTGCTCAGCGACACCACGCTGCCCCGTTCCATCGCCTTCCAGCTCGAACGGCTGGGGATGGCGCTGGATCGGCTGCCAGAGGTCACTCCGTCCCCCGAGCTGCGGGCCCCGCTGATCGCGCTGCGTTCCCGCATCGGCTCCTGGGAGGCGCGGGAGCTGCTGCGCCCGGTCGCCGAGACGGACGACTCCGCGAGCGCACCGACCGCGCTCCTGGAGGAGGTCGATGCGGCGATCGACCTGCTGCGGGAGCTTGCGACGGCTCTGGAGAACCGCTTCTTCCGTCCTTCGGAATCCACCTCACGATGGGGGATCGACGATGTCTGAGCATGACCGGGGCGCGCAGCGCCTGCGGCCGCTGATCCCGCTGCGGGACGAGGAGACGGGCACCGTCGAGCCCGTCCACTACCGCGTCCATCACCTGACCTCCTACCGGTACGCCAAGCCCGTCTCCCGCAACTACGGCCGCGCCCATATCGAACCGCGAGCCACGCCCCATCAGCGGGTGCTCTCGCACGAGGTGGTCGTGGACCCGTCTCCGGCCCGGCTCACCGCGCACACCGACTTCTACGGGAACTCCTCGACCTACCTGCTGGTGGACACCCCGCACTCGCAGCTCGACGTGCACTCCCACGCCCGCGTCACCGTCGCAGAGCGCAGCTATCCGATCGAGCCGATGTCACGCCCCTGGGAGCAGTGCACCCCGGCGCACTGGGGATCGCTGCTGCCGGATTCCGGCCTCGACTTCGTCCACCCCTCCCCACGCATCCCCGCGGGCACCGCCGCGCAGGAGATCTCCGCCGAGGTGTTCACCCCCGGCCGCGCGATCGGTGAATGCCTGGCCGATCTGACAGCGCTGATCCACACCGACTTCACCTACGACTCCGCAGCCACCACCGTCTCCTCGACCCTCGAGGAGGTGCTCGCCGCCCGACACGGCGTCTGTCAGGATTTCTCGCACGTCGGTCTCGCCGCCGTGCGGGCCGCGGGGCTCGCCGCCCGCTATGTCTCCGGATATCTGCGCACCGCGCCGTCGGCCGGCGATGCGCTGGGTACCGCGCCGGTCGGGGAGATGATCGGCTCCGCCGCCTCCCATGCCTGGCTCAGCGTGCTGGTGCCGGGCACCGGCTGGGTGGACATCGACCCCACCAACCGCACCTTCGTGGATCAGCGCTTCGTGACCACCGCGTGGGGCCGGGACTACGCGGATGTGCCTCCGTTGAAGGGGATCGTGGTGGGACCACCCGGCGCCAGCAGCACCCTCTCCGTCGCCGTCGGAGTGGTGCCCGAGATATCAGGCGCAGGCAGCCCGGAGTGAGTGCACAGAGTGAGTCTGGGCACCTCTCGCCTCGCGACAGCCGGTTCGTGTGCGGCAACTGCAGGAGAAGCGATCCGGGGGGTGCGGAGCAGGGATAGCCTGGCCGTCGGCAGCCGGACGCCGCACGTCACACAAAGCCCGGGTACCCTCCCCGTCCCCTCCTGGAGATCCTTCCCATGAATGAGCCTGCGCCCGCCACTCCGCCCACCGCCACCACGCCCAGCCCGCCGAGTCCCGTGATCACCGCACCGAAGGCGCTGACGAAGTCGCTCGAGGACGCGATGCACGCGAAGGCCATCGCGCCGTGGGACCGGATGTTCCTGCAGACCCTCACCGGGGGCGCCTTCATCGCCCTGGGCTTCGTCTTCATGGTCACCACCCAGCAGGGGATGGGCGACTGGCCGGTCGGCATCGCCAAGCTCCTCGGCGGCACCGTCTTCTCCGTCGGCCTGGGGCTCGTGGTGATCAGCGGCTCCGACCTGTTCACCGGCACCACCATGACGTTCATGCCGCGACTGTCCGGGCGGATCTCCACCGGCCGGATGCTGAGCCACTGGGGGATGTCGGCAGGCGGCAACCTGATCGGCGCCGTCCTCATCGCACTGCTGATGCTGGGGGCCGGAACCCATGCGACCAACGGCTCCGCCTGGGGGCTGATCGTCCTGGACACCACCCGAGCCAAGCTCGACCACGACTGGCACCAAGCGTTCTTCCTGGGCATCCTCGCGAACTTCGCCGTCTGCCTGGCCGTCTGGGTCGCCACCGCCGGCAAGACCGTCACGGACAAGGTCCTCGGCGTGGCCGGGCCGATCGCGCTGTTCGTGGCCACCGGCTTCGAGCACTCCGTGGCCAACATGTTCATGCTCCCGATGGGTCTGCTGATAAAGAACTTCGCCGGCGACTCCTTCTGGCAGGGCGAGGCGATCCAGGCCGCCGGGAAGTCGCTCGAGGACTACACCTCGATCACGGTCGGCGCCGCGATCTGGGACAACATGATCCCGGTGATCCTGGGCAACATCGTGGGCGGGGCCGTGCTGGTAGGTGCCTACTTCTGGGCAACCTACCGCCGGGGAGATGCCGACCTGGCGTAGAGCCGACGAAGAGCTGACCGCCTCGCGGGCCACGACGTCAGGCCGCTCACAGTGCCCGGGATCAGGACGAATTTCGCGTATACAGTGGTGCGGAAATCTGCGCAGAGCGGAGTCCGGCGGTATGAGCCGTGACCGCTCCGGATCGCATCCGACCCGGCGCCACCGCGCCATGAGACCGAGGTGAGATGTCCTCCTCCCAGCAGCCCTTCCGTCTGGCCGTGATCGGCTCCGGCCCCGCCGGCGTCTACGCCGCCGAGACCCTGCTCAAGAACAAGCAGGTCAAGAACGGGGAGCTCGAGGTCGCCATCGATCTGTTCGACCGCCTCCCGGCACCCTTCGGCCTGATCCGCTACGGCGTCGCCCCCGATCACCCCCGTATCAAGGGGATCATCACAGCGTTGCACCGCATCCTGGACCGCGGTGACATCCGCTTCCTGGGCGATGTCGAGTTCGGCACGGATCTCACCCTCGACGACCTGCGCCGCCACTACGACGCGGTCATCTTCGCCACCGGCGCGCTCAAGGATGCCGAGCTCACGGTGCCCGGGGTCGAGCTCGAGGGCTCCTACGGCGCTGCGGACTTCGTGGCCTGGTACGACGGCAATCCGGACTACCCCCGTACCTGGGATCTGGATGCCGAGTCCGTCGCGGTGATCGGCAACGGCAACGTCGCCCTCGACGTCGCCCGGGTGCTCTCCAAGAGCGCCGATGAGCTGCTGCGCACCGAGATCCCCGGCAATGTCTACGAGGGCCTGCAGGCCGCGAAGACCACCGACGTGCACGTCTTCGGCCGTCGCGGTCCCGCGCAGACCAAGTTCTCCCCGCTCGAGGCGCGCGAGCTCTCCCACCCTCGTGGCCTCCAGGTCGTGATGGATCCGCGGGACATCGAGCAGATCACCGAGGCGCAGTGGGAGGTCATCAACGCCGACAAGCGCACCTCCCAGGTGGCGCAGACCTTCGTGGGCTGGCTCGAGGAGCAGCAGCGCCGTGAGGCCGCCGGCGAGGAGCCGACGGACCGCGAGGGCCGCCCGGTCCGGCGCCGCCTGCACATGCACTTCTGGCACCGTCCGGTCGAGGTCCTCGGAGAGGATGGGCAGGTCACCGGCATGCGCTTCGAGCGCACCCGGTTGGATGCCGAGGGCAACCTCGAGGGCACCTGCGAGTTCGTGGACTACGAGCTCGGCGCGATCTACCGCGCCGTCGGCTATCACGGCTCCGAGCTGCCCGGCGTCCCCTATGACACGGAGCGCGGCGTGATCAGCAATACCGCGGGTCGCGTCACCGCTGCCGCGGGTGACGTGCTGCCCGGCCTCTACGCCAACGGCTGGATCAAGCGCGGCCCGGTGGGCCTGATCGGCGCGACCAAGTCCGACGCCATCGAGACCATCGCCAGCCTGCTCGAGGACATCGAGACCGGCACTCTGCCCTCGGCGACCGAGCGTGACGGCGACGCGATCCTGCGCCTGCTCGAGGACCGGGGCGTGCCGTACACGACCTGGGACGGATGGATGGCGCTGGACGAGCACGAGAAGGCGCTCGGGGCCGCCGCGGTCGACGCCGACGGAGAGCCCCGCGCCCGGATCAAGGTCGTCGAGCGCGACGAGATGGTCCGCGTCTCCCGCGACGCGGTGAACCAGCCCTCCCCCGCCTGACCGCGGACTGTTCGGCCCGTGCGACCGGCGCGAGCGGCCGGTCCGTACGGCCGTTGTTGCGGCCGGTCCGTACGGCTGGCGCGAGCGGAGACACGCCGCTCGCCACTCCCCGAGAGCACCGATTCCCTCCAGCAACGGAAGGGATCGGTGCTCTCGACGTGCTCCTGGTACGTGTCGCCGCACTCCGGCACACCGGCAGTCCAGCACCAGCACCAGCACCAGCACCAGCACCAGCACGGTTCCTCCCCAGCGCCTGCTCGTCCACCTCCCGGGCACCACCCGCTCGGGAGCGGCGGCAGGTCTCTACCGTCTGGGCCATGCCATCACCAGCACCACCTCCAGGGGCACGCCGCCACACAGCCATCACTCCCCGGAGGGTGTACCTGCGCAGCAGCCTCCGGCACCTCGGGGTGAGCGAGCGTCGTCTCGCCTCCGAGGAGTTCGCCCGTGTCCTGCCCGGCTGCTACACCCCGGCCTCCGAGCCTGCCCCGCTCCTCGAGATCGCACGGATCGCGCAGGAGCAGGTGGTTCCCGGGTGCACCCTCTCGCACATCTCGGCCGCGGAGGTGCTGCGGCTCCCCCTCCCGTTCCGCATGACCTGGGATCGGGGCGCGTCCCTCCACGTCGATGTCGCGGCTGCGCAGCGTCGCAGCGGCGGCCACCGCCTGATCGTGCACACCCGGAGCCCACGCAGACGCCTCCTCCTGCCCTCCGGCCTGGTGGTCGCAGATCCGGTGGACGTGCTGCTCGATCTGGCGTGCATGCTCCCCCACGATGGCCTCGTCGCGTGCATCGATGCACTCGGTTCACTGCGCCGCAAGGATGTTCGCGTGCCCGTGGAGACGGTCCGGGTCGCCACGCAGTCGATGACGGGCAGGAACATCCGAGAGCTGCGGCTGGCCGCACGGGACGCCCGGGATGCCGTGGACTCGCCCCGGGAGACCGCGACCCGCCTCCTGCTCCTGCGCCGCGGTTTCCCCGAGCCCGTGCTCAATCGGCCCGTGCTCGACCCCGCGACGGGGATCGAGTTCTTCCTGGACCTCTCCTACGACCGCTGGATGATCGCGATCGAGTACGACGGGAAGGACCACTACGATCCGGACCGCACGAAGAAGGACCGGGACAAGGATGAGGTACTCCACGACCAGGGATGGTCCGTGCTCCGGATCACCAGCCACGATCACCGCGATCCGCGACACTTCCTGGCCAGACTCCGGGCGAAGATCCACGACGCGCCCAGACGCGCCGCATGACGTGCGTCGAGAACACCGATCCCCTGCAGATTCGGAAGGAATCGGTGTTCTCGGCGATCCGACCCGGCGCGGCGCGAGAGGGGGCGTGGGAGGGGGCGCGGCGCGGGAGGGGGCGCGGCGCGGGAGGAGGAGGCGCGGCCGCCTCAGCCGCGGCTCAGCGCCGGATCCCGGCCAGGAAGTCCCCGATCCGGTCGATGGCATCCGCCAGCACGTCGACGGAGGGCAGGGTGACCAGTCGGAAGTGGTCGTGGGTGGGGAAGTTGAAACCGGTGCCCTGGGTGACCAGCAGCTTGCGGGCGCGCAGCAGGTCGTAGGCGAACTGCTCGTCGTCGTCGATGCGGTACATCTCCAGGTTTAGCTTCGGGAACATGTACAGCGCACCCTGCGCCTTCTGCACCGAGACCCCGGGGATGGCGGTCAGGCCCTCATAGGCGACGTCGCGCTGCTCGCGCAACCGGCCGCCGGGCAGGATCAGCTGCTGGACCGACTGGTGACCGCCGAGCGCCGTGGCCACGATGTGCTGCGCGGGCACATTGGGGCACAGTCGCATGTTGGACAGCACGTCCAGGCCTTCGATGAAGCTCGTCGCGTGGTCCTTCGGTCCGTACAGCGCCATCCAGCCGGCCCGGAACCCGGCCACCCGGTAGGCCTTGGAGAGACCGTTGAAGGTGATCGAGAGCAGGTCCGGGGCGAGCGACGCGATCGGGGTGTGGACGACATCGTCGTAGAGGATCTTGTCGTAGATCTCGTCCGCGAGAATCATCAGCCCGTGCTTGCGGGCGACCTCGAGGATGTCGCGCAGCACGTGCTCGGGATACACCGCACCGGTGGGGTTGTTGGGGTTGATGATCACGATCGCCTTGGTGCGCTCGGTGACCTTGTCGGCGATGTCGGTGACGTCCGGCCACCAGTGCTCGTCCTCGTCGCAGCGGTAGTGCACGGCGCGGCCGCCGGCGAGGGAGACGGAGGCGGTCCACAGCGGGTAGTCGGGCTGCGGGATCAGCACCTCGTCACCGTCGTCCACCAGGGCCTGGCACACCATCTGGATCAGCTCGGAGACGCCGTTGCCGAGGTAGACGTCGTCCAGCTCGATCCCGGGCATGCCGCGGGTCTGGTAGTACTGCGCGACCGCCCGACGAGCCGAGGGGATGCCCTTGGAGTCGGAGTACCCCTGCGCGGTGGGCAGGTTCTTGATCATGTCGACGAGGATCTCGTCGGGCGCCTCGAAGCCGAACGGCGCGGGGTTGCCGATGTTCAGCTTGAGGATCTTGTGCCCCTCGGCCTCCATGCGAGCTGCCTCTGCGGGGACCGGTCCTCGGATCTCGTAGCACACGTCGCGCAGTTTCGAGGACTGGGTGAAGATCATTCTGGGGCTCCTGGCCTGGTCGGGAGGTTCAGGCTAGCGCCAGCCGACGGCCGACGGGGAGGTCGACCGGACGACGGACGCGCCGCGCGCTCCGAGAACCCGGGGCATCACTCCAGATGGATGTCGTTCGCGGGACCGATCGGGAGGTCCAGACCGTAGAACACCAGCAGCACTGCCACCCACACAGTGAAGAACACGATGGTGAAGGGCACGAGGCGCGCCACCAGCGTGCCCAGGCCCGCACCCGGCTCGTACCTGCGCACCATCCCCAGCAGGACGATGAGGTACGGGCTGAGCGGGGTGATGATCTGGATGGAGGAATCCCCGATCCGGAACGCCGCCTGCACGAAGGCCGGCTCGAGCCCGGTCAGGGCGAGCATCGGGACGAACACCACCGCCATCAGGCCCCCCATGGACGTGCCGGAGGTGATGAAGAGGTTCGCCACGGCGCACAGCACCACGAAGCGAGCACCACCGGCAGCCCGCCGAGCTGCGCGGATTCGAGCCAGGTCGCCCCGTGCACGGCGAGGTAGGTGCCCACCCCGCTCCAGGTGAACAGGGCGAGGAACTGGGCGAGGGCGAACTGCCGGGGCGGAGGCGGACATCGAGCTCTCCCGGGACGGGCGACTCCCGGTGCCGGGAGCTGGGCGCGGGGCTCGCGCACCGTGGATCATCGTAGGTCCCACCACCTGGGACGGAGGCGCACCGCTCTTGACGACTGGCGGACCACCATTTACTTTCATGGTGTAACTATTCGGAGGGCGCGACGTCGACCACCCTCCGGCACCGCATCCCGCCGCATCCAGGAGGCCACTGATGTCCCCTCATCGGATTCCCACCGATCATCCCGTGCTCGCCCCGCGCCCCGGTGCGACGCACCGCCTGCACCTCACCGCCTCGGACGTCTCGGTGGTCCTGGATGTCACCGAGGGGCGGGCGCCGGCGATCGCCCACTGGGGCGCGGCCCTCGGCGAGCTCGGGGCCGACGGGCTCGATGCCGTGTGCGACGGGGCCGTCGACGTCGTCCCCCAGAATGCGGTCGACGTCCCGGTGCGGATCGGGATCATCCCCCAGCAGAGCGACGGCTGGATCGGCCGGCCCGGGCTCAGCGGCTCGCGCTCGGACGGCTCCGGCTGGGCACCCCGTCTGGTCACCGAGAGCGTCACCCTCGACGGTGCCCCGATGGCCGCCGCCCACGCCGAGACAGGAGCGGCCACGGCACGCTTCGCCCTGGCCGACGCGGCGCTCGGCCTCGCCCTCGGCCTCGAGGTCGAGCTGCTCCCCTCCGGACTGCTGCGGATGCGCGCCACCCTGACCAACACCGCGGAGTCCCCCTATGCGCTGGCCGAGCTGACGCTCACCGTCCCGGTCCCGGCCGAGGCCGAGGAGCTGCTGGACTTCGCCGGTCGCTGGGCGAAGGAGCGCACCCCGCAGCGCTCCGCCTTCACCGTCGGCACCCACCTGCGCGAGAACCGCCGCGGTCGCACCGGGGCGGACGCGGCGCACGTCCTGCACGCCGGTCGCCCCGGGCTCGGCTTCCGCCGCGGTGAGGTGTGGGGTGTGCACACCGCCTTCTCCGGCAACCATCGCCATCTCGCCGAGCAGATCAACACCGGCCGACGAGTCCTCGGAGGCGGCGAGCTGCTGCTGCCGGGCGAGCTGCAGCTCGCCTCCGGGGAGGAGTATGCGGGCCCCTGGCTCTATGCCACCTACGGTGAGGGGCTCGATGCCGTGGCCTCCCGCTTCCACCGCCATCTGCGTTCCCGCTCCCGGCACGTGGACACCCGCCGCCCGGTCACCCTCAACGTCTGGGAGGCGGTCTACTTCGATCATGACCTGACCCGGCTCACAGACCTCGCGGACCGCGCCGCAGCGCTCGGGGTGGAGCGCTTCGTGCTGGATGATGGCTGGTTCGGCTCCCGCCGTGACGACACCTCCGGGCTCGGCGACTGGGTGGTCTCCGACGAGGTGTGGCCGGAGGGCCTCGGCCCGCTGATCGACCATGTGCGAGGGCTGGGGATGGAGTTCGGCCTCTGGTTCGAGCCCGAGATGGTCAACGAGGACTCCGAGGTCGCCCGCGCCCATCCCGAGTGGATCATGGCCACCTCCCCCGAGCGGATGCCTCTGGAGTCACGGCACCAGCAGGTGCTGAACCTGTCGATCCCGTCCGCCCAGGCCCATGTCCGAGACCAGATGATGGCGATCCTGGACCGGTACGAGATCGGCTACCTCAAGTGGGACCACAATCGTGACCTGCTGGAGGCCGCGACCCGTGAGACCGGCCGGGCCGCCGTGCATGAGCAGACCCTGGCCACCTACGCCCTGATGGACGAGCTCAAGGCGGCCCACCCGGGTCTGGAGATCGAATCCTGCTCCTCGGGCGGAGCCCGCGTGGACCTCGAGGTGCTCGAGCACACCGACCGGGTGTGGGTCTCGGACTGCATCGATCCGCTGGACCGCCAGCAGATGAACCGTTGGACCTCCCAGCTGATCCCGCTCGAGCTGATGGGCAGCCACATCGCCTCCGGCCGCTCCCACACCACCGGACGCCTCCACACCCTCGCCTTCCGAGGGCTGTCCGCCCTGTTCGGGCACCTCGGCATCGAATGGGACCTGGCGCAGGCCACCGCGGCGGAGCTGGACGAGCTGCGGGAGTGGATCACGCTCTACAAGGAGCACCGTGAGCTGCTGTTCACCGGTGACCTGGTGCGCGCGGATCGCGGCAGCAGCCCGCTGTGGATGTACGGAGTGGTGGCCCCGGACCAGGCGGAGGCGCTGTTCGCCCTCACCGCCGTCGGGCGGTCCTCCGAGTCCCAGCACGAGCGGCTGCGCTTTTCCGGGCTCGATGCCCGCGCCCGCTACCGGATCCGTCCCCTGCTGACCGGCGAGCGCCCCACCGGCCTGGCCCTGCCGCCCTGGTGGCAGCGCGCCGAGGAAGAGGACGGGCTGCTCCTGCCCGGCGCGGTGCTGAGCACTTCGGGCCTCGCCGCTCCTCTGATCGATCCCGAGCAGGGCGTGCTGTTCTCCCTCACCCGTGAGCCCGTCACGTCGGACGCCGCCGCGGCAGACCGCTGACCACTCCCCCGTCGCGGCCCGGATCCTCCGGGCCTCCACCACCCCCAACAGGAAGAA
This sequence comes from uncultured Brachybacterium sp., assembly GCF_947500705.1. Taxonomy (GTDB): domain Bacteria; phylum Actinomycetota; class Actinomycetes; order Actinomycetales; family Dermabacteraceae; genus Brachybacterium. The sequence goes on from NZ_CANMSY010000002.1 coordinate 458,949, forward strand.
GGAAGCCATGTCCACCGTGACGACGTCGACACGGTCGGCTCCCCCCGCACGCCGCCGGAAGGACGACACGAAGCTGGCGCTGATGTTCATCGCGCCCGCTTCCGTCGGCCTGCTGGTGTTCCTCGTGTGGCCGCTGCTGACCGGCATCTACTACTCCTTCACGGAGTACACCACCCTCACCCCGCCCGAGTGGGTGGGGCTGGCCAACTACCGTCAGCTGCTGACCGATCCGATCTTCTGGACCTCATTGAGGGTGACCGTGCTGTACGTCGCCATCAACATCGCGGTGCAGACCGCCGTGGCGCTGGTGATCGCGGTGCTCATGCAGCGCCTCACCCAGTCCACGATCCTGCGCTCGCTGGTCCTCGCCCCGTTCCTCGTCTCCAATGTCGTCGCCGCGATCGTGTTCCTGTGGATCCTGGACACCCAGCTCGGCATCTTCAACATCTTCCTGCAGTGGATCGGCTTCGACCCGGTCTCGTTCTGGGCCAGCGAGACCTGGGTGATCCCGACGGTCGCCCTGGTCAACGTGTGGCGGCACATGGGCTACACGGCGCTGCTGCTGTTCGCGGGCCTGCAGTCCATCCCGGCGAACCTCTATGAGGCCGCCCGCACCGACGGCGCCGGCGAGATCGCCATGTTCCGGCGGATCACCATCCCGCTGCTGCGGCCCATCCTCGCGCTGGTGCTGATCATGACGATCATCGGCTCGTTCCAGGTCTTCGACACCGTCTCGGTGACGACCCAGGGCGGTCCGGCCGATGCCTCCCGCGTGCTGCAGATGTACATCTACCAGAACGCCTTCGCCGAGTACGAGTTCGGCTACGCCTCGGCGCTGTCCGTCGCGCTGCTGTTGATCCTCATGATCGTCACCTTCACGCAGTACTGGATGAGCAATGCCGGCAAGTCGGACCTGGACTGAGGGGACTGAGACGATGACCACGACATCACGCACCGTCACCGACGGCGCCGGGCGCCGCACCGGCACCCCGGATCGACCCGCGCCCCGGCGCCCTCGGACACAGGTCCCCTGGGGGAAGATCGCGGCCTGGACCGCGATGGTGATCTTCCTGCTGATCACCCTGTTCCCCTTCTACTGGATGCTGCGCACCGCACTGTCCAGCAACAACGCTCTGGCCACCGATCCGTCCAGCCTGCTCCCGGTGGGTCTGAACGTCGGCGGCTTCGAGCGCGTCTTCGGCCTCCAGGACGTGGAGACGGCGATCTCCCAGGGCGGCAGCGGCGCCTCGATCAATTTCTGGCGCTACCTGCTGAACACCGTGATCGTCGCGACCGTGATCACCATCGTGCAGACCTTCTCCTGCGCGATGGCCGCCTATGCGTTCTCCCGGCTGCGCTGGCGCGGCCGCGAGACGGTGTTCCTGGTGTTCCTGGGCTCGCTGATGATCCCGCAGATCTTCACCCTGCTGCCGAACTTCATCCTGATCAAGAACCTGGGCCTGGTGGACACCCTGCTCGGCATCATGCTGCCCACGCTGTTCATCTCGAGCTTCGCGATCTTCTTCCTGCGCCAGTTCTTCAACAACGTCCCCCGCGAGATCGAGGAGGCCGCCCTGATCGACGGCGCGAGCAAGGTGCGGGTGTTCTTCACCCTCATCCTGCCGATGTCCAGCGCACCGTTGGCCACCCTCGCTCTGCTGACCTACATGACCGCGTGGAACGAGTACTTCTGGTCGCTGATGGTCTCCTACACCGACCAATCGCGGGTGCTCACGGTGGCGCTGGGTGTCTTCCGCGCCCAGGCACCCGGCACCGGCCCGGACTGGTCGGGGCTGATGGCGGCGACCCTGGTCGCAGCCGCGCCCATGCTGATCCTCTTCGCGCTGTTCGCGAAGAAGATCGTCAACTCCATCGGTTTCACCGGAATCAAGTGAGGTGCCCCAGATGAACTCCCGAAATCACCATGCCCGCACCGTGACGCGCACGGCCGTCGGCAGCACCCTGACCCGTCGTCGTCTGCTGCAGGGCTCGGCGGCTCTCGCCGCCGGCACCGTCGGCGTCGGCGCCCTGTCCGCCTGCGGCGGGGTCTCCGGACCGGCCGGCTCGACCGAGATCGACTACTGGCTCTGGGATGCGAACCAGCTCCCCGCCTACTCCGCGGCGATCGATCGGTTCATGGAGCAGAATCCCGATGTCTTCGTGCGGGTCACCCAGCTGGGCTGGGACGACTACTGGACGAAGCTGACGGCGAGCTTCGTGGCCGAGGCCGGCCCGGACGCCTTCGCGGACCATCTCGCTCGCTATCCGGAGTTCGTGAAGCTCGGGGTGATCGCGCCGCTGGACGGCCTGGCTCCGCTCGACGCGATCTCGGCCGGGCACTTCCAGGACGGCCTGCAGGAGCTGTGGACCGGTCAGGACGGCGCCCGATACGGCATCCCCAAGGACTACGACACCATCGCGGTGATGTACGACAAGGCGATGCTCACCGAGGAGGGTCTGACCCCCGAGGACCTCGAAGGGCTGGACTGGAACCCCGAGGACGGCGGCACCTTCGAGAAGATGCTCGCACGCCTCAGCGTCGATGCGAACGGCGTCCACGGCGACGAAGAGGGTTTCGATCCGACGAATGTGGCACGCTACGGCATGGCCGCCGACGCCGGGATCGACTACACGGGACAGACCAGCTGGTCGCCCTTCGCGCTCTCGACCGGATGGACCTTCACCGATGCGGAGACCTGGGGCACGCATTTCAACTATGACGACGAGCGCTTCGCCGCCACCATGGACTGGTACTTCGGCTTGGTCGACAAGGGCTTCTTCCCCCCGTTCGGCGTGTTCGGGGACTCCTCTCCCACCCAGACCCAGGTGCAATCCGGCAAGGCAGCGCTGGCGCTGACGGGGTCGTGGATGATCACGACGTTCAACAACATGGAGGGCATGGAGCTGGGGATCGCCCCGCTGCCGTCCGGGCCGGTGGGAACGCCGATATCGATGTTCAACGGCCTCGGTGACTCGATCTCCGAGCAGTCGCAGCACAAGGAGGAGGCGGCCCGTCTGATCGCCTTCCTCGTCTCCGACGAGGCGCAGCAGATCATCGGCGAGCGCGCCCCGTTCTTCCCGTCCACCGACGTGGGCACCGCCGCGGCCATTGCCAGCTATGCCGAATCGGGCCTGGACGTCACCCCGTTCACGAACCGGGTGGAGAACGGGGAGACCGGCCTGTACCCGCTGGTGGAGAACTCCGCCTCGATCGCGTCGATCATGCAGACCGCCATCGACCAGTGCTGGATGCGACAGATCGACGGCGCGGACTTCGCCTCGTTCAACGAGCGGGTCAACGCCCTGTTCGAATGACCCCGGGCGGCCGACGAAGCGACGTCGGGGTCGCGCCTCAGGGCTCGACCCCGACGAACGCCTGCACGGCGATGACGGCGACCCCTCGCGCCCATTCATCGAAGTCCCCGCTGAGGGTGCGGATCGCGAGCTCCTGCTGGGAGCCGGCGAGGCCCTGGCGCAGGGTCTCCTCGAAGGTGGGTGCGCCCGCCCGCAGCAGGTCCACGTTCTCCCCGCCGAGCACGATCGCTTCGGGATCCACCACCGCGACCAGGCCGACGGCTGCGACGGCCAGCGCGCGCGACATCTCCGTCGCGATCGAGAGCGCGCCGTCGTGTCCCCGCGCGAGCAGGGTGCGCAGGTCCTCGACACCCTCTCCCTCGGCGAGCACGCCCTGCTCGCGGGCGCGACGGAGCACGGCCTGCGTGCTGGCCACCTCACGGATCGCGACCGGGTCACCGTGCGGGCCGACGCCGATGGGCAGCCGTCCGGTCAGCCCCGCCATGTAGTGTCGGCCGCGCACGATCCGACCATCGACCACCGTCGCGATCCCCACCCCGGCACCGACGGTGAGCACGGCGAAGGAATCGTAGGACCGGCCCATCCCGAACCAGTGCAGGCCGCTGACCATGGCGATCAGGTCGTTCTCGACGACCACGGGAAGCTGGACCCGGGCCTCGAGGGCAGCGGCGAGCTCGACCGGCTCCCGCCAGCCCAGCAGGTGCGCGGAGACCACGGTGCGGCGCTCGGCGACCAGTCCTCCCAGGCCCACCCCGATCCCGACCACGTGGGGGTGCGCGGCGATCATCGCCTCCACGGCGAGGAGGATCGTCTCCTGGATCGACTGCGGTGCGGGATCCTCCAAGGGCAGCGTCAGCTCCTCGAGGACGTTCGCGCGCACCGTGGTGACCACGGCATGGACCTCGTCGGCGGTGACCTTGACCCCGATGAAGCGGGGGCCGCGGTTCTCCTCGATGTCGAGCGGCTCGTGAGGCCGGCCCTTGGCCTGCTGCACGATGTCGAGCGGATGCAGCAGATCCCGCTCGAGCAGATCTCGGCTCACGCGGGTGACGGTGGGTGCCGAGAGGCCGAGCCTCTGGGACAGCTCGCTGCGGGAACGGGGGCCGAACCGCAGCAGGTCCCGGTACACCGCGCGCGTGCTCTCGCCGCCGAGCTCCGCCACCGTGGCGGTGTCAGCACCGGCGCCTGTGGTTCCGTCCCCCTGCATGCTGCTGAGCTTATCGGGGTGGGCCGACGGTCCCGCGCATCACCGTGGTGCCCGGCAGGGTCACCGTGCGTGCCGGGCCGCCGGAGATGGCCTCGCTCAGCACCTCGACCGAGGCGCGGCCGAGCTCGGTGAAGGGGGCGGCGACGGTGGTCAGCCCCGGGGTCATGGTCCGGGCGAGCAGCACGTCATCGCAGCCGACGATGCTGCGGTCGGCCGGGACCCGCTCCCCCCGCTCGCTGAGGCCGGCGATCACGCCGGCGGCCATCAGGTCGTCGAAGGCGAAGACGGCGGTGGCATCGGCGTCGATGATCTGCTGCGCCGCGGCGCGGCCGTCCTCGAACTGCGCCTCGAAGGGGCCCAGCTCCACCAGCTCGACCCCGGCGCTCTCGGCCCATGACCGCACGGCACGGGCACGGCTGGTCGCAGCCCAGGACGCGCTGGGACCGCGCAGCAGCGCGAACCGGGAATGGCCGTGCCCACGCAGCTGCTGGGCCAGATCCTGGAGGGCGGCGGTGTTGTCGCACACCACCGCAGGAAGAGAGCGCACCGCACGGTTGACGATCACGGCCGGGACCCCCTGGAGCACGTCGTGCAGCTGCTTCGAGGGGAGGCGGGCGGAGGCGATGATCAGCCCGTCGACCTGCGGACGGATCCGGGCGACGAGCTCCTGCTCCGCGCTCGCGCTGAGCTCGGAGTCGATCAGCAGCAGCTCCGCGTCCTTCTCCCGCGCGGCATCCTGGACCGCGCGGATCAGCGGTGGGAAGAAGGGATTCTCGACGTCGGGGACCAGCATGCCGATCACACCGGTGCGCCCGGTCGCCAGCCCCCGCGCCGCACGGTTGGGGGTGTATCCGAGCTCGCGCGCGGTGTCGAGGATCTGCTCGCGCACGGACTGCTTGACCATCTCCGGGCGGGAGAAGGCACGCGAGACCGTCGAGGGCGAGACCCCCAGATTCTCCGCGATCGAGTAGATCGTCGCTCTGCGCATCGGCCACCTCCTGAGTGCCGGTCGCCGCTGTGCTGGTCACCACTCTGCGTGCTCCGGAGCCTCATTGTGCCGCACCGGATCCGGGGCAGGAGCTCCGGGCCCAGCGCCGCATCGCGGACGCTGACCCGCACCTCGCGCACCTGCACATCGCTCGAGCGGGCGTCCGCGGGGTCGACGGTCATCGATGCCCTTCGAACCGCGGTGACTTCGAACAGCGGTGACGGGTGCAGCTCAGCGTGCGCGCACCGGACCGGTGGACTGGCGCACCACCAGCTCGACGCCGAGATGGCGCTCGATCATGGCGGTGCCGTCCGCGTCGGCCGCTCCCCGCGTCCCACCGCGGCCCAGCGCGAGGTCCAGGGCGATCTTGCCCATCTCCCGCAGCGGCAGTCGCACGGTGGTCAGCGAGGGGGAGAGCTCGCGCGCCACGGCGATGTCGTTGAAGCCGGCGACGGAGACGTCCTCCGGCACGCTGCGTCCCTGGTCCCGCAGATAGGCGAGGGCTCCCATCGCCATCTGGTCGGCCGTGCCGAGCAGGGCGGTGAGCTCGGGATGCTCGCGCAGCAGCTCGCCGGCGGCGCGGTAGCCCTCGTCCCGATTCGACGGGCCGTGGTGGACGATCAGCCGGGCTCCGGCGTCGTCGAGGGCTTCTTTCATGCCCTCGTAGCGCTCCTAGCTGGAGATCAGGGCCTCGGGCCCCGAGATCAGCGCGATGTCGCGGTGGCCGAGCTCGGTGAGGTGGCGGCCGATGAGCCGGCCCCCCTCGCGGTTGTCCACCAGCACCCGGTCCATCTCGACCACCGGGGTGCCGATGCCCACGACGTGCCCGCCCGCAGCGCGGAAGGACGTCACCCGGGTCGCGATCCCCTGCCGGTACACCTCATCGGTCAGGCCCGAGCCGGCGACGATCACGGAATGCGCCCGATGCGACTGCAGCATCCGGAAGTAGCCCAGCTCGCGCTCCGGGTCACGCTCGGTATGGCAGATGGTGACCAGCACGTTCTCAGCGGTGGCCCGTTCATGGATGCCGTTGACGATCTCGGAGAAGTAGGGGTCGCCGACATCTCCCACCAGCACGCCGATGGTGCCGGTGTTGCCGCGCAGCAGTCCCTGCGCCTGGGCGTTGGGGACGTAGTCGAGTTCGAGGGCGACGGCCTTCACCCGCTCGCGGAGCTCCTCGACGACGGGATAGGTGCTCCCGGAGAGCACGCGGGACGCCGTCGGGACGGAGACTCCGGCACGCTGTGCCACATCTTTGAGGGTCACTGCCATGCTCGGAGGATACTCGCAGCAAACCCTCTCTCGACGGCCTCCCGGGCACTGCGAGATCCCGGGCACTGCGGGGAACCGGTGGAGCACCCGACGTGCATCTGACATGCTTTCGGTGACACTTCCTCCGGATGCCCTCCGTGTCCGGACCACGCCACCCAGGGGGACCTATGACCGAGACCAGCACGACCGACGAGCAGGTCACGATCTACACGGCCTACGAGATCGACTTCATGCTCGGGCTGCGCGACACCGAGAACGGACGTATCACCCGGGAGCAGATCGGGCTGCGCTCGGCGCCCGAGGCCGCCCAGGAGTTCGTCACCGCGGCCGTGACCTCGGGACTCCGTGCCCGGGGCAAGGTCGAACGCTCGGAGGACGGCCAGTGGCTGCTCGGGGAGGAGGGCCAGGTGGTCGCCACCGCGCTGACCGCCGCCGATCGCTGGCTGGGGATCGCGCTGGCAGAGGGCGAGGCGATGCGCATGGCCTTCATCATCAAGGCCAACGAGGCCATCCTCATGCTCACCCAGGACGAGCTGGACTCCTTCGTGGTCACCGCCCTTCCGAGCAGCGACCAGGTGCCCGCCTCGGTCTCCGACATCGTGCTGGCCTTCCTCGGGGAGGGCAACGAGCGCACCGTCTCCCTGCGCCGCACCGATCTCTCCGCCCCCCAGGATCCGATCCCGCTGATGTTCCATGTGGAGGCGGACAGCAGCTGGAAGATCGGGCATCTCCCACTGGATGACGAGGGCATCCTCCAGGTCTCCGATGTGGACGCAGGTGGCGTGGCCGAGGCGACGCAGGCCCTGTGGGAGGACGGCGTCAGCCAGGTTCCCGGCCCCGTCGCGTCCTGAACTCACCGGCTGAGCTCACAGCCTGAGCTCACAGCCCGTACTCATAGCCCGAGCACGACCTCCGGCGGCGTCGGCCCCCGGTCTCAGACCGCGGGGTCGGCGCCGTCGGCACGTCGCGCCCGGGCTGCCTGCAGCCGCTCCCGCAGCCCGCGGTAGGCGCGCCGGATCCGCACGATGGCGTAGATGCCGAGGCCGAGGAGCAGGAGGGCGAGCACGCCGGCGAGCGCCGGCAGCAGGATCGTGAGCAGTCCCATCACCACCGCTGCGACGTCCTCGCCGGTGGAGACCAGGGCGTTGGAGACCGGCTCGGGCGAGACGTTCACGGCAGCGCGCGCGGTCGCCTTGGCGGCGTGGGACCCGAAGGCGGTGGCGGCACCGAGCACCGCCATCACCACGGCGCTGGTGGTGTCCGTCTCGCCTCCGAGCAGGAATCCGATCGCTCCACCGGCGATCGGGCGGATCACGACGTGCAGCTGGTCCCAGAAGGAGTCGAGGAAGGCGATCTTGTCCGCCGCGAGATCCACCAGCAGCAGGATCGCAGTGATCACGAGCAGATCGGTGCGCTGCAGCACCTCGGGGACCTGTTCGAGGCCCAGCAGCCTGCCCGACAGGCCCAGCAGGAAGACCATGAAATAGGGCCGGACCCCGCTGACCCAGCCCGATCCCAGGGTCATCATCAGTGCTTCCATGGCTCTCCTCCGTGGTGCTCCCGCAAGGGTGATCTCGCTGGGTCGTGCCTCAGAACGGACCTCGGGCGGCCTTCTCGTGCTTCCTCAGCTCGAGGCGCAGGGTGCGGATGTCCTGCCCTGACGGCTGGGACCAGGTCCAGATATGTCGATCGAAGGCAGGCATCAGCACCCGGGAGCCGTCGCGCAGCCGCAGCGCAGCGGTGAGCCAGTGCACCGGATGGACCACCCGGGACTCCACTGCGATGATCTCGCGCCAGGGCACCGCCCGGGACCCGGCAGCGCCCACCACGCGCAGCCCCTGGTCGGTGATCTCCACCCGTGAGCGGGCGGTGCCCAGCGCCACCAGGGCGAATCGCAGCCCCAGCACCAGCAGGATCAGCCCGATCCCGCCGAGCGCGAACATCACGATCAGCAGGCCGATGCCCGGCGCGTGACCGTCCTCCCGCCCGAGGGCGAGCAGCAGGATCGCGACCGCGGCGATCACCGTGCCCCCCAGCAGCACCGCGGCGGCCACTGCGCGCAGCAGGGTGTCCCGGGTGGCAGCCACCGGGAACAGGGCCCGCACCGTGCCAGCCGTGCCCGGGCGGCTGCTCGCACGACGGCTGCCCCGGCGCAGGTCCGAGACCATGCGCTCGACCGTCGCGTTGCTGCGGGAGTAGTCGGGCAGGGCGGTGCGCGGACCGGTCTCGGGTCCGATCTGCCGGGGGATGGTCATGCGCTCACAGTAATGCGGCGAGTCCGGCAGTGCGGGTCATCGCCGCCTGCGCGTAAGGTGCGGAGCATGTCCTCGAACGGTCCTTCCGCACCTCGCTTCCGCCGACCTGCCCCGCTGTACACCTCGGTCGCCGAGACCATTCCCGGCGAGCCGGATCCCGCGGCATCGGCGGATCTGGCCCACGACTCCGCCCGCGCGCTGTTGGACGGGGTCTTCCACAGCTCCGATCCCGAGGTCGTCGAGCGCGTCGTGGCGCTGGCCGCCCAGGACGGCCTGACCGATCTCAGCGCCCTGTGGTCGGGAGCTCCTGCCTCGACCCTGCCGGGGGCGCTGTGGCGGCTCTACGTGCTGCACACCTGGGTGCAGCAGGTCGGCGACGAGGTGGTGCTCCGCTACCGTGCGGGCTCTCGCACGGTGCCCGGGCTGCGGTATCTCTCCGGCTTCGCCGAGCCGCCGGACGTCCAGCAGGTCCAGCGCACCATGGACGACATCCTGCGCGGTGCGTTCACCGGGGATCTCGGCCTCGCCCTGCGCCGAGCCGGAGCAGTCGCCACGATCATCGCCCACGGCACCGCCCACCTGGCGGATGAGGATCGCGGCGATGCGAGGACCCGGCAGGCCGAGCGGCTCCTGCGCACCGGCGAGGAGCTCTCCGCGGCAGGGCGCTATGCGGAGGCCGGCCAGCTGGACTGAGCCCGGCCCGCTGGACTGACGTCCGCCTGCAGCGCTCAGCCGAGCGCATGACTGAGGCGATCGCCATATCGCGGCCGCCTCCCATTTGCCTCATGCCCGGGGCTGTGCCCTACGATGGACAGGCGCCGGGCCGCGGTTGCCCCGGGCTCCAACATTTGCCGCTTCGAGCGGCCTTCGCGCCGACAGGCGCATCCCGGTCCGGCGCCTCATCATCATGAAAACGGTCCGCGCAGCCCTCCGGGGCCGCAGCGACGTCGTGCGCCCCAGGCGCGAGGAGGCGACCCGAGGTGGTGCAGTTCTTCTCCCGGTTCTTCCCACAGCGCACCGAGCGTCCGCTGTATGACCTCTTCGGGGAGCTCGCCGAGCTGCTGGTGCAGGCCTCCGACACCCATTCGAAGCTGCTCGGCCACGGGTACCGTGAGCGCACCCGGATCGCGCCGCGGCTGCATGAGCAGGCCACCGTCGCCGAGGAGCTGTGCCGACGCATCGCCGAGCGGCTCGTCCAGTCGCTGATCACCCCGTACGAGGCCGAGCTGCTGTACGACCTCGCGCTCACCATGGCCGACGCTGTGGACGCGATGGAGCACACCGCGGAACTCCTGATCACCTCCCGCGTGGGACAGCTGCCCACGCCCCTGCTGGATGCGGCCAAGGGCATCGAGCGAGCGGCCGAGTACACGGTCGCCGCCAGCTGGAAGCTGTCCCGCATCCGGGAGCTAGGCGACTACTACGGCCAGGTCCGCAAGCTCACCCGGCAGGGGGAACGGCTGGTGCGCAGGGCGCTCGGCGAGCTGTACTCGCGAGGCGGCTCCGTGCAGGAGCTGCTGCCCCTGCACGACGTCTCCGAGTCGATTCGGCACACGATCGCTCTGCAGGAGCGCATCGCACGGCTCGCCGATCTGCTGCGGGTCAAGGACGCCTGAGTGACCACGGTCCTGCTCGTGCTGGTCGTCGTCCTGGCGATCGCGATGGCGTACATGAACGGCTTCCACGACGCCTCCAACGCCGTCACGACGACGATCACGACCCGCACGCTGCCGGAGTCGACCGCGCTGACCATGGCCGCGATCCTCAACGTGCTGGGCGCCCTGCTGGGAATGATGCTGATCGTCGTCTCGACGCCCTGGGCGCTGCGGCTGCTGGGGATGACACCGTTGACGCAGACGACCTCCGGGCAGCCGGATGTGCTCGCGCTGGCCCTGATCTCGATCATGCTCACCACCATCGGCTGGGACCTGCTCACCTGGTGGCTGGGGATGCCCTCGTCGACCTGGCACGCCTTCTTCGGCTCCACGCTGGGGGTCTCGCTCGCGATCGGAGCTCCAGCGGCCTGGGAGCGGCTCGGGGTGCTGCTGGTCGTCTCCCTCGTCGGTCCAGTGCTGTCCGCGGCGATCGCCTACCTGCTGATGCAGCTCGTGATGGGCCTGGGCCGGCATGAACGACTGCGGCGGGGCCATCTGCGCTTCGCCCAGACCGTCTCCGCCGGCGCGGTCGCCACGGGGCACGGGCTCAACGACTCCCGCTTGCCGCTCGCGGTGATCGTGATCGCCTTCGCCGCCACCGGCGGCTCCCCGTCGTTCGCGACGGCCCTCATGGTCGCGGTCGCCCTCGCGATCGGGCTCGGCACGCTGGTGGGCGGTCATCGCATCATCCGCGTGCTCGGCCGCCACCTGACCGACCTGACCGTCGCGCAGGGCCTCGCCGCGGAGACCTCCGCCGCGGCCACCATGTCGCTGAGCCTGTTCGGCGTCGGATCTCCCATCTCGACCTCTCATGCGCTGGCGTCGAGCGTGGTCGGGGCGGGGGTCGCCCAGGGACTGCGGAACGTGCGCTGGCAGGTCGCCGGCAGGATTCTGCTGATCTGGCTGGCCACTCCGCTGGCCTGCGCTGTGGTGGGCGCGGCGCTGGTGGGGACGATGCTGGCGATGACGTCGCGCTGAACGCCCCGTCTGCTGTCCGGGGACTCGGTGTCCTCGGAGGATCGGCCACTATCCTGTGTCGTTCCGTGCCGTACCCAGAAGGAGCCCCGATGTCCGACGGTGAGTCCACGACGCCCGCACCGCGCCAGCGCCCCAGCTACGGACTGCCCGGGCCGACCTCCGCCGCTCCCGGAGCGGAAGCGGCGCCGCAGTTCGGCACGCAGAACGACGGCAGCTCGGTGCACGGCTCCCCGAACTATGGCGAGCAGACCTACGGCGAGCAGGCCTACGACACCCAGAGCTACGGCACCCCGAGCTACGGCACCTTCGGCACCGACCCCTATGCGCCGCAGACCGGCCCGCTGCCGGCCTCCGTCCGTTCGGCACCCGGCGCCTCCGGCCGATCCGGCGGATCCCCTCACAGACGACGCGGGCTGTGGCCGCTGATCATCGGCCTGGTGCTGCTGCTCGTGATCGGTCCCGCCGCGACGATCGGGGGGATCGTGTGGTCGGTCGGCTCGCTCGTCGGCGACGCCGCCGAGGGTCCGGTCCCGATGCAGGGGCCGACCGCTGACATCGAGGTCCCCGCCAACGAGATGCTGATCGTGTACGTGCCCCTGGCGGATGCGGCCGCCGCAGAATGCACCGCCGAGGGCTCGACGCCCGGAGCGGTGACCACGGTGCCCAGCTCGACCGAGACCACCTTCGGCGACGGATCGCAGTACGTCCAGGTGCTCGGTGTCGCCGCCCTCGAGGACACCACGGTGACGGTCTCCTGCACCGGGACCGACGCCCCCGCCCACCTCGGCCCGTACAGCATGCTCTCGATGGCGGCCCCGCTGCTGATCGGCCCGATCATCGGCGTGATCGCGGGCCTGATCGGGCTGGTGCTCACGATCATCGGGATCGTGCTGCTGGTGAAGTCGCGGCGGTCCTGACCCCTCGGGACTGCGAGCCGTCTCAGCCCGCAGTCATACTCGGTACCTGGAGCGTCGTCCTGACCTAGAGTGTCGTGACGACCCCGAACTCGAGGATGGAGTGGTGATCATGCACCCCCGTGCAGGCCAGAAGGCACTTGAGGAGGATCTCGTCGACGTCGATGCGCTCCTCGACGCGTATTACGACCTCCACCCGGATCCTGCGGACCCCGATCAGGCCGTCGCCTTCGGCACCTCCGGGCACCGGGGGTCCTCGCTCGATGTGGCGTTCAACGAGGACCACATCGCCGCGACCACGCAGGCCATCGTCGAATACCGCGCCGCGGAGGGCATCCGCGGGCCGCTGTTCGTCGGCCGCGACACGCACGCCCTCTCCCGTCCCGCCTTCGACACCGCGCTCGAGGTGCTGATCGGCAACGACGTCGCCGCCCAGGTCGACTCGCTGGACGGCTACACCCCCACCCCGGCCGTCTCCCACGCGATCCTGACGCACAACCGCGGGCGGGCCGCGGACGACCCGGGCCGGGCGGACGGCATCGTGGTCACCCCGAGCCACAATCCCCCGCGCGACGGCGGCTTCAAGTACAACCCTCCCCACGGCGGTCCCGCCGACTCGGACGCGACGTCGTGGATCGCCGACCGGGCGAACCAGCTGCTGAAGGAGGGACTGCGAGGAGTGCGTCGGCATGGCCGGCAGAAGGCCCTCCAGGACGCCGGACGCTACGACTACCTCCACACCTATGTGGCGGACCTGCCGAACGTGGTCGACATCGAGGCGATCCGCCGAGCCGGTGTGCGGATCGGTGCCGACCCGCTGGGCGGCGCCTCGGTGGACTACTGGGCCGAGATCGGGGAGATGCACGACCTCGACCTCACCGTGGTCAATCCGGAGGTGGATCCGCGCTGGTCCTTCATGACGTTGGACCGCGACGGGAAGATCCGCATGGACTGCTCGAGCCCGTGGGCGATGGCGTCGCTGCTCGACAAGCGCGACGAGTACGACATCGCCACCGGCAACGACCCGGACTCCGACCGCCACGGCATCGTCACCCCCGACGGCGGGCTGATGAACCCCAACCACTACCTCGCCACCGCGATCCGGTACCTCTTCGCGCATCGCCCGGACTGGCCGACCACCGCGAAGGTCGGCAAGACGGTCGTCTCCTCGAGCCTGATCGATCGGGTGGTGGCCTCGCTGGGCCGTGAGCTGTACGAGGTGCCGGTGGGCTTCAAGTGGTTCGTGCCGGGCCTGGTGGACTCCTCTGTCGGCTTCGGCGGCGAGGAGAGTGCCGGGGCCTCCTTCCTGCGGCGCGACGGCTCGGTGTGGACCACCGACAAGGACGGGATCATCCTGGCGCTGCTCGCCTCCGAGATCCTGGCCGTCACCGGCCGCTCCCCCAGCACGCTGCATGCCGAGCTGGTCGACGAGTTCGGCTCGAGCGCCTACGCCCGCATGGATGCCCCGGCCAGCCGCGAGCAGAAGGCGAAGCTCAAGGCGCTCAGCCCTGAGCAGGTCAGTGCGACCGAGCTCGCGGGCGAGCCGATCATCTCGGCGATCACCGAGGCGCCCGCCGGCGGCTCGATCGGCGGGCTGAAGGTCTCCACGGAGTCGGCGTGGTTCGCCGCCCGCCCCTCCGGCACCGAGGACATCTACAAGATCTACGCCGAGTCCTTCCAGGGCGAGGAGCACCTGAGCCAGGTGCAGGATGCCGCGAAGGCACTGGTCGACGAGGTCCTCGCGGACTGAGCTGACAGCAGCCGACGGAGCGCCGGGGCCCCTGCGAGGGGTCCCGGCGCTCCGCCCTCTTCTCCACGCAGGTGCCTTCATGCGCGCCTCTGCGGGCCTCTGCCCTCCGCTCCCGCTCCGGGCACCCGCGGTGCGATGCGATGCCGCGAACGCCCGCCCCGCGCTGTGCCGCCGTCGTGCTTTCGGAAGTTTTCCCCGGTGTTCGCCGCAGGCGATCTCGGCATCCCTCCGGGGCATCGCGGCGTCCGAGAATCTTGGGTTGACCAGCATTCATGCAGGTAGATAGCAAAGCTTTGGTCAACTCAGAGTCAACATCGCGTGGATCACGCCGGCGTGGCGCCGTGCACAGCACCCTTGCGCGCACCCCGGTGGCCATGAACGATGGGGTCGAAAGTAAAGGTTCGGTAGGGTAATGTGCTCCGTCGGACCCACCGGAGATGACGCCGACCGCAGCCGCCGAGCTTGCGACCATGGAGGAGGGGACCACGCCTATGCGACTGCGCTCACGCCTGTGCGCCTGCTCCGCCGCCCTCGCCATGACTCTCCCGGCCGCGGCCGCTCCCGCCGTTGCCGAGGTGCTGGACCTCGGGACCACCCAGTCCTCCCCTGCCGAGCCCGACAGCACCCCGCTGGAGGATCCAGCGCAGATGCCCGACGGGGACGCTGCCGCAGGGCAGCTTCCGGGCGAAGAGCCCACCGTCGGGGACGACGCTCCCGACGACGAGGCGCAGGACGATGAAGATCCGCAGCACGGCGATGATCCTCAGCACGGCGACGATTCTCAGCACGAGACCCCCTCTCTCGACGATAAGTGCCCCGGCGAGGAGCAGTCCCCGCCCGTGGAGGCCACGGAACCAGCCCCGGAAACCGAGACGGACACCGGGACGGACACCGAGATCGGCGACAACACGCCGAGCAGCACACCTCCTGCCATCGCCACCCCCGGTGGCCTTCACGGCGGAGACAGCAGCACGGGTGGGTCGGACCAGGAATCCCCCACCCCTACTCTCCCTGAATCTTCTCTGAGTCCTGAACCGGACGAGACCCTGACGGACGACCCCACCGAGTCCGAGACACCGGAACCGACGGAGACGCCGAAGCCCACCGCAACGGTCGAACCCACCGAGTCGACCACGCCCACCGAGCCGACGGAGGGCACGACGCCGCCGGCGGAGCAGACCCCCGTGGAGACGCCGGACACGGAGGAGGCCCCGGAGGACGTCCCCGCCGAGGACACCGAGACCGAGACCGGCCCTGATGCCGAGCCGACGACGACGCCTGCGGATCCCGAGTCCGCGCCCGTCGAGCCCGCCACTCAGCCCGATGCCGCTCAGCCCGATCCCGCTCAGCCCGCCCCCGAGGTTCCGTCGGCACCGCCGACCAGCAGCCGTGCCGTGGAGAGCGAGAGCAGCGAGTCCCCAGAGATCAGCGACGTCGGGACGGAGACGCCGAGCTCTCCCCCGCCGATGTCACCGCAGTCCGCGGCCGGCCACGACGAGGGCGGCCCGGTGGTCAGGCTGTTCAACGCGATCTCGAACGATCCCAGCTCGGGCTTCGGCCAGATGCGCCAGGTGCTGATCGCTGCACTGGGCATCGGCTTCCTCACCACCGCCGGCTTCGTCGGCGCGACCTGGCACAGCCGCCGCAGCACCGGGAAGCACGACACTGACGCCTGAGGTGCCAGCCCGGCCGGCGAGCTCAGCTCGTCCTTCTCAGCGCTCCTCGAGCAGCTCTCGGGCACGCGCGATGATGCCCGGCACGCTCTTGCGCATCTCACGGATCGTGCGGTCGAACGCCCCCTGCCCCTCGTACCAGGGATCCTCGACGGCGATCTGGGTGGGCGGCGCCGCCGGGTCCGCGTCCGGCTCGAAGCGTCGCCACATCCTGACCTCCGGGACGGCGGAGTCCTTCGGGGCCTGCTCGACCATCCGCCGCAGCAGCTGGGCGTGATCCGCCGTCATCGGCAGCACCAGGTCCCACCCCAGCAGCTCGGTCAGGTGGATGGTGCGGGCGCTGTGCTCGAACGGGCGCGAGTAGCCGGCTCGCTCGAGCGCAAGCTCGGTGCGCTCATCCATCGGCATCCCCTCCGCCTCCCAGCTGGTGCCGGCAGACCCCACCTCCACCTTCCCGACCAGGCCGTTCTCCAGGATCGCGGCACGCAGCATCACCGCAGCCGCCGGGGATCGACAGATGTTGCCGGTGCAGACGGTGAGCAGACGTATGGGCGACATGCACCCATTGTGCCAAGGTCGCGGCGCCGTGCGCGCAGAACCGTCGGGGAACGTACACTGTGGGCGGGAGTGCATGCGGTGCCCGTGGCAGCGCGAGAGCATGATCGCCAGGGCATGATGGCCCGTGACCACGCAACGACGGCTCAGGAGGACACCCATGGCCGACATTATCCGCGCCCACGACGACGACTGGTCGCTCGTGCGCGAGATCCGTCTTCGGTCCCTCAGCACGGACCCCGCCGCCTTCGGGCAGAGCTGGGACAAGGAATCCACGTATGAGGACTCGGTCTGGGAGCAGCGCGTGCGCGATGCGGCCTGGTTCCTGGCCGTCGAGGATGGTCAGCCGGTCGCCGTGGTGGCGGTACGGCGCGAAGAGGACTCCCCCGCCAACGAGCGCGAGCTCCAGGCCATGTGGGTCACCCCGAACTCCCGCCATTCCGGAATCGCCGGGAAGCTCGCCGAGGCGGTCTTCGACTGGTCCCGCGAGGACGGCGCCGACACGATCACCCTGTACGTCGGCCCCTTGAACAAGGGCGCCCGCGCCCTGTACGAGGCGCTCGGGTTCGTCGACACGGGCGACCGCTGGGAGATCGTCGAGGGCGATACCGATGGGGCCTGGCTGAAGATGGCCCGCGGCCTCTGACACCCGGTGAGCATCACCGCACGACTCACCTCGGCCCGCGCTGGGCTCCGTTCGCTGACCGCACGCGGCGGTGAGGACCGCCCGCACTGGGCGTCACGGATCGAGGACGTCAAGAACACCGCGGTCGGCCACGCCCTGCGCCGGCTGAGCTGGGATCTGCGATTGCAGCCCTTCCACGGCTACGGCTCCACCGAGAGGGTGCGGGTGCTGGCGAAGGTGCAGTACGCCTCTCCCGGCACCCCCGCGGACTTCCACGATCAGCCCGTCCACGACCTGCGCACGATGGCGGTGCGCGGCTGGCGGAACTTCGCCGGCCAGGTCGCACCGCACCGCACCGTGCAGGTCCTCCTGGGCGATCAGCAGTTCACCACGCGTGCGGACCGCACCGGCATCGTGGACGCCATGCTCGAGGTCTCGCTGCCGCCGGGCCACCATCAGGCCGTGCTCTGGACCGTGCCCGGCAACGAGGTCACCGCGGATGTCGTCGTCTTCTCACCGGAGACCGAGGTCGGCATGGTCAGCGACATCGATGACACCGTGATGGTGACCTGGCTGCCACGCCCGCTGCTGGCCTTCTGGAACGCCTTCGTCGTCCACCAGTCCTCCCGCCAGGTGGTCCCGGGGATGCCGATGCTCTACCAGCGGCTGGTGCGCGAACACCCGGCGATGCCGGTCTTCTATCTGTCCACCGGCGCGTGGAACGTCTTCCCCGTGCTCAAGCGCTTCCTCTACCGCAACGGCTATCCCGACGGGCCGCTGCTGCTGACCGACTGGGGCCCCACCAACACGGGCTTCTTCCGCTCCGGTCCCGAGCACAAGCACCGTGCCCTCGAGCATCTCGCCGCCGAGCTGCCCCACCTGCGGTGGATCCTGGTGGGAGACGACGGCCAGCACGATCCCACGATCTACGCCGAGTTCGCCGCTCGTCACCCCGAGCTGGTTGAAGCGATCGCGATCCGCCAGCTCACCGAGCCCGAGCAGCTGCTCGCCCACGGCTCGCGCCGCCCGCTCCAGGAATCGACGCAGGCCGACGCCTCCCCGCTCACCCTCGCTGCGCCCGACGGTCACGAGCTGCTCACCGAGTTCCAGCAGGCAGGGAAGATCTCCTCATGATGATGTCGTCCCTCGAGGCCGGGCAGCACACGGGCCTCCAGCTGCGCGCCGCCCACGACGATGATGCCGACGCCCTGGCCATGCTGGTGCAGGCCGCCTATCGAGGAGAGGGCGGCTGGACCACCGAAGCGCATCTGGTGGCCGGGCAGCGCACCGATGCGGAGGAGGTCCGCGAGATGCTCGCAGATCCCTCGGTGACGCTGCTGGTCGCCGAGCTCGACGGACCCGACGGCGAGGTGGTGGGCTGCTGCTACACCCGCCGCGAGCCCACCGACGCCGACGGGGTCGACCGGGCCGAGCTGGGCCTGTTCGCCGTGCATCCCTCGGTCCAGTCCCGTGGCCTCGGCGCCCGCCTGCTCGAGGCCCAGGCCGAGCATCAGCGCAGGGCCGGGGTGGAGGTGCTGATGATCCAGGTGCTGCAGTCCCGGCCGGAGCTGCATTCCTGGTACGAACGCCACGGGTTCGTCCGCACCGGGCCCAGCGTCCCCTTCGCGGGTGAGGTCGACCAGTTGAAGGTCGCGGGACTCGGGATGGATGTGATGGAGCGCCGACTGTCGGCGCCATGAACGGAGAAGTCCCTGTCCAGAGGCGGTTTATCCGACTAGGCTCGGAGCATGAGCACCGACGTCCATCGCCCCTCCCCCGCTCGCTACGACCGCACCCCGTACCGTCGTGTCGGCCGATCCGGCGTGCTGCTGCCACCGATCTCGCTGGGCTTCTGGCAGAACTTCGGCGAGAACCGCGACCCGTTCACCCTGCGCACGATCGTCCGTCGTGCCTTCGACCTCGGCGTGAACCACTTCGACCTGGCCAACAACTACGGCCCGCCCCCGGGCAGCGCCGAGACCCAGGTGGGCCGCATCCTCGCACAGGACTTCCGCGACCACCGCGATGAGCTGGTGATCTCCACCAAGGCCGGCTACCGGATGTGGGACGGGCCGTTCGGCGACGGTGGGTCTCGCAAGTACCTGCTGAACTCGCTGGATCAGTCCCTGGACCGCCTGGGGCTGGAGTACGTGGACATCTTCTACCACCACCGTGAGGATCCCGAGACCCCGCTCGAGGAGACGATGGGAGCGCTCGCCCATGCGGTGCGCAGCGGCAAGGCGCTCTACGTCGGCATCTCGAACTACTCCCCCGAGAGGACCCGGCAGGCCGCACGGATCCTCGCTGGTCTCGGCACTCCGCTGCTGATCCATCAGCCCTCGTACTCGATGTTCAACCGGCACATCGAGAATGGCCTGCTCGACGTCGTCAGCGAGCTCGGGGTGGGCCTGGCGGCCTTCTCCCCGCTCCAGCAGGGCCTGCTCACCAACCGGTATCTCTCCGGTGTGCCGCAGAGCTCCCGTGCCGCCGGCTCCTCGTCCTCGCTCTCCGAGCAGCAGGTCCAGGACGAGGACTACCAGGCCCGGGTGCGCGGGCTGTCCCAGATCGCCCATGATCGCGGTCAGAGCCTGGCACAGCTCGCGCTGGCCTGGGCACTGCGGCACCGGCAGGTGAGCACCGCCCTGGTCGGCGCCTCCTCGGTGACGCAGCTCGAGCAGAACATCGCCACCCTCGAGAACCTCGAGATCACCGACGAGGAACTCCTCCGCATCGACGAGTTCGCCGTCGACGGCACCGCGCGGCGCTGACGGGGGTCGCCCCCGGCGGAGAGCCCGCCCGACATGACGAGAACGACCTTCGGACCTCCTTCCGCAGTGGAAGGTGGTCCGAAGGTCGTTCTCGGTGCGGAGCGGCGCCCGCCGCGCGCGAGGCCCAGCCGCGAGCGCCAGCCGCCCGCGCGACGCGATCAGCCGGTGTTCTTCAGCCCGGCGGCGACACCGTTGATGGTGGTCAGCAGTGCACGCTGGAGCTCCGGGGAGAGCTCCTCACCACGCTCGGTGGCGGCACGGGCCCGCTGCAGCATCGCAACCTGCATGTAGGAGATCGGATCCAGGTAGCGGTCGCGCACCGCGAGGGTGCGCTTGAGCACCGGCTGATTGTCCAGCAGGCCCAGCACCCCGGTGAGCCGCTCGATCTCGGCGACCGAGAGCTCGTACTCCGCCTTGATGCGGTCGAACAGCGGCCACAGCCGCTCCGGCACCAGCGAGTGCACGTAGTGCGCGGCGATCGCCATGTCCGTCTTCGCGAGAGTCATCTCGACGTTGCTGATCACGGTGCGGAAGAAGTGCCAGTTGCGGTACATCTCGTGCAGATCGGGCTCGAGCCCCGCCTCGCGTGCGGCCTTCAGGCCGGAGCCGGCCCCGAACCAGCCGGGCACGATCTGCCGCGACTGGGTCCAGCCGAACACCCACGGGATAGCCCGCAGGCCGTCCAGGCCCTTCTCGGAGGTGGCGCGCTTCGAGGGCCGCGAGCCGATGTTCAGGTCTCCGAGCTGCTCGACCGGGGTCGAGGTCACGAAGTACTCCGGCAGGTCCGGGTCGTCCGCCAGCGTGCGATAGCGCGCATAGGAGGCATCGGAGACCTGCTGCATGACCTCGCCGAAGCGGTCCAGCTGCTCGGGCGTCGAGCGCGGGGTGGTGTGCAGCGCCGAGCCCTCGAGCACCGCGGCCAGCGACAGGTCCAGGTTCTCCCGGGCCAGCGTGGGCAGCGTGTACTTGTCGGAGATGACCTCACCCTGTTCGGTGAACTTGATCTCGCCCTCGAGCACGCCGTACGGCTGGGCCAGGATCGCGTCGTACGTCGGGCCGCCGCCGCGGCCGACGGAACCGCCGCGGCCATGGAACAGGCGCAGGGTCACCCCGTGGCGGGCGGCGGCATCGCGCAGCAGCCGCTGCGCCTGGTGGATCTCCCACTGGCTGGTGATGACGCCGGAGTCCTTGTTGCCATCGGAGTAGCCGAGCATGACCTCCTGGAGGTCGCCGCGCAGGCGCACGATCTCCCGGTAGGACGGATCGCTGAGCATCTCGTCGAGGATCTCCCCGGCGTGACGCAGCTCGGCGACCTCCTCGAGCAGCGGCGCGAAGCTGATGTCCGATCGGTTCTGGTCGCCGCCGGGCAGGGTGACCAGGCCGGCTTCGCGAGCCAGCAGGGCGACGGCGAGGATGTCGTCAGCTCCGTGCGTCATCGAGACGATGTAGGTCTCGATCGAGGACTGGCCGTACTGCCGGTGGGCGTCCCGGATCTCGCCGAACACCTTGTAGGTGGTGCGGGTGGCGTCATCGAGGATCGTCTCGTCCTCGGCGAGCGCCGTGCCGACCAGCGGGCGCCGGCTCGCGAGCTCCGCGGCCAGCACCTTGGTGCGCTCCTCGCGGCTGAGCTCCATGTAGGGCCGGTCCAGCTCTCCGACGCGGTCGAAGAGACGGGCCAGCACGTCGTGGTGCTTCTCGGAGTGCTCGCGCACGTCGAGGACCGCGAGGTTGAGGCCGGATCCGGCGAGGACCTGCTGGGCGACGGCGATCGCACCGTCGGCCGCGCGGCGGCCGCCGTGGCGGGCCAGAGCGCCGCGCAGGACGCTGAAGTCGTCCTGCAGCTCCTCGGAGTCGTAGTAGTCCTTGCCGTGCACATGCGGTGCGCCAGTGCGGATCCGCTCGCCGGTGGCCTTGAGCTTGGCGCGCATGGTGCCGAGCTTGAGGCGGTAGGGCTCCTGCTCGAACATCCGCTGCTGCACCTCGTCGACCTCGGACGGGAAGGCGAGGTCCGCGTCGATGCTCGCGCGCAGCTCCTCGTCCTGACCGGTCATCTCGCTGGAGATCGACAGATCGCCGATGAGCTCGGAGACGACATCGATCGCGAGTTCGACCGCGGTCTCGGCCTGCATCTGGAGCACCTCGCGGGTGACCTCCGCGGTGACATAGGGGTTGCCGTCGCGGTCGCCGCCGATCCAAGAGCCGAAGCGCAGCGGCACCTGGCGCTCGCGCAGGTCTGCACCATGGGCACGCAGCTCCTCGCGCAGGTCGTCGAGGAAGCCCGGCATGGTCTGGCGGTACAGCTGGGTCAGGTAGTAGAGCACGTTGCGCGACTCGTCCTGGGGGGTGGGACGCTGGCGGCGCAGCTCGTCCGTCTGCCACAGGGACTCGATGAGCTCGGAGAGCAGGTGATCCTGCCGGCGCCGCTCGGAGCTGCCGTCCTCGGTGTCGTTCTCGAGGATGTCCGAGATCTTGCGGAGCTTGGTCAGCACCGCCCGGCGTGATGCCTCCGTGGGGTGAGCGGTGAAGATCAGGCGCACGTCGAGCGAGTCGACCGCCTGCTGCAGACCCTCGGCGCCGACGGACTCGTGGACGGCCGCGACGGTGCGCGGGACCCAGGACTCGGAGGCCGGACGTTCCTGCAGGGAGCGCACGCGGTAGACCTGCTCGGCCGCATTGGCCAGCAGGAAGTACTGGGCGAACGCCCGGGTCAGAGCAGTGGCCTGCTCGATGGGGAGCTCGGCGAGACGGTTCTGGACGTCCTGGGCGCTGGCCTCGGAGTCCGAGGACTTCGCATCCTTGGTGAGCTTGCGGACCTGCTCGACGAGGTCGAGCATCTCCTGACCGTGCTGGTCGGCCAGCGTGCGGCCGAGCAGGGTCGACAGTCGTCGGACGGTCGCTCGCAGTGGGGCGTCGATATGGGGATCGTCGCCGACGACGGGGAACTCGCTCGTCAAGGTCGGGACGGCGATGGCGTCGGTATCTGGCACAGGGCCTCCTGGGGTCGGCACGCCGAGCAGCGGCCGCCGACACAAGCAGGGCGACCGCGTCGGCGCGGAACGAACGGGCACAGACTACAGCGAGGAGCCGTCGGCGCACCCGCAGGGGACAGTCCGCGGACCGCAGCAGGTCAGCCTGCGGTCCGCGACGGGTCTTTCAGAGCACGGCGCGCAGGAAGTCCTGGGTGCGCTGGTTCTCGGGTTCGCTGAAGATCTTGTCCGGCAGGCCTTCCTCGATCACGGACCCCTTGTCGAACATCATCACGCGGTCGGAGACCTCCCGCGCGAACTGCATCTCGTGGGTGACGATCAGCATCGAGATGTCGGTCTCGGCGGCGATGTCCTTGAGCACCGCGAGCACCTCTCCGACCAGCTCGGGGTCCAGCGCCGAGGTGACCTCGTCCAGCAGCAGGATCTCCGGATCCATGGCCAGGGCCCGGGCGATCGCGATGCGCTGCTGCTGGCCCCCGGAGAGCTCCGAGGGGCGGGCGTCCTTCTTCCACCCCATCCCCACCTTGTCCAGCAGCGTCTCCGCCTTGGCCTCGGCCTCGGCCTTCTTGAGCCCCATCACGTTGACCGGGGCCTCGATGATGTTCTCCATCACGGTCATATTGGGGAACAGGTTGAAGTGCTGGAAGACCATGCCGATGTCGGTGGTGGTGCGGCGGCGGCGCTTGTCCGGGATGCGCACGCGCTTGCCGCCCTGCTCCTCGTACTGCAGGGGGTTCCCGGCGATGTCGATATATCCACCGGTGAGCTCTTCGAGCGTCATCACCAGACGCAGGATGGTGGTCTTGCCCGAGCCGGAGGGTCCGATCAGGGTGACGCGCTCGCCCTTGGTGACCGTGAAGTTCAGATCGTCGAGCACGGTGTTGTCACCGAACTTCTTGACCACGTCGCGGAACTCGATGTGGGGCACGCCGGGCACGCCGGGGTGCGCAGTGTTCTCAGGCAAGTTTCTTCTCCAGTCGTCGGATCAGGAGGGAGGTGGGATAGCTGGCCGCCAGGAAGATGAGGCCGGCCAGGGTGATCGCCTCGGTGTACCGGAAGTAGGTCGAGCCGTAGTTCTGCGCGACGTTCAGGAGCTCCGGGACGTAGATCACGAACAGGAACGGGGTCTCCTTGAACATGGAGATCGCGTAGTTGCCCAGGGCCGGCACGGTGTTGCGGATCGCCTGGGGGACGACCACCGCTCGCCAGGTGCGCATCCGCGGCAGGGAGAGGGCCGTGGCCGCCTCCCACTGGCCCTTGGGCACCGAGTCGATGCCGGCGCGGTACACCTCGGCCATATAGGTCGTGTAGTGGATGCCCAGCACCCAGATGCCGATGGAGAGCGAGGAGTCGACGTACGGCGAGAGCACGAGGTTCGCGAAGACCAGCTGGACCACCAGCGGCGTCATGCGGATGAACTCGACCACCCAGGTGAAGGGGGTGCTGATGATCCTCGGCGCACTGCGCCGGATGATCGCCACCACCAGTCCGAGGACGAGGGCGATGAGGGTGCCGAGCACGGTGGCGACCAGCGTGATCTTGAAGCCCTCGAACAGCAGGTCGGGAAGGACTGCGAAGGCGTGGTCCCAGCTCCACCAGGAATTCTGCGGGGTCATGCCAGACCACCTCCCATCGGCGTGCCGGAGGCCGCGACGGAGCGATCACGGACGACGCGCGCCGTGCGCCCTCCTGAGGGGGTGGTGCCGGGTGCCTGGAAGAGCGAGCGCCATGCCGTGCGCAATGCCGGGCCGCGACCGATCTGGTGCTTGGCGCGGATCTCCAGTCCGTTCATCAGGATCACGATCAGCCAGGCGATCAGGTAGTAGGCCAGCAGCGCGAAGGAGTACGCGAACCAGGTGCCGGTGCGGTCACGCAGCTGCTCGACCTGGAAGAAGATGTCGTACAGCAGCACCGTGCTGACGATGGCGCTGCCCTTGAGCAGCTGGATCCACAGGTTGGACAGGGACGGGATCATCAAGGCCCAGGCCTGCGGGATCACCACCCGGAACATGCCACGGGCCGGGCTCAGGCTGAGTGCGCTGATCGCCTCGAACTGCCCCTTGGGCACCGAGCCGATCGATCCGCGCACGACCTCCGCGGCATAGGCCCCGTAGTTCAGGCCGAGGGCGAGGACGCCCACCAGCAGCGGCTCGAGCCGGAAACCGAGCGGATACGGCAGCTGCGGGAGCACGAAGGCGAGCCAGAACAGCTGGACCACCAGCGAGGTGCCGCGGAAGAACTCCACGAACACGCGGGCCACGCCGCGCACGATCATGACCTTCGAGAGCTGTGCGAGGCCGAAAACGAACGCGATCACCAGCGCGAGCAGCGCACCCAGGACCGTGGTCAGCAGCGTGACCTGAAGTCCATCGAGGATCAACGGCATCCGGTCCAGCACCAGCTGGAGGTTCGGGCCGAGATCCTGGAGGAAGCCGATCACTCCGTCCATCAGGACATCACCTCTTCGACGACGAGCGACCCGGCGCGGCCCGCTGAGGGGTGCGCCGGGACGGCGTCATGGATGGAACCCGGGATCACTGCAGGGACGACAGATCACCGCTGCAGAGGATCTCGCTCGTCATCTCCGCGGGCGGCAGCTCCTCCTCGCTGAAGCCGAACTCGCCGACGATCGAGAGGTAGCGCTCGGGGTCCCCGATGATCGCGGCGAGCTTCTCGTTGTAGGCGTCCAGCAGCGAGGTGTCCTCCTGGCGGAAGACGGTGCCACCCGCACCGACCTGCTTCACGCCGTCGATCTCCTGGACGAAGCTCTCGGTCACCTCGACGTCGTCGACGGTGTTGTCGGCGAGCCAGTTCAAGGAGATCGCGGTGAGAGCGAAGGCCGCGGCATTGCCGGCCTTGAGCGCATCCACGCCGTCCTGCGGGCCGCCGACCTCGATGCTGTCCAGGCCGAGCGCGGCGACGTAGTCGGACTCGACCGCGCCGGACATGGTGGCGACGGTCAGACCCGAGTCCACGAAGGAGTTCATGTCCACCAGGCCCTCCGGGTTGCCCGTGGGCACCATCAGCGCGGTCGTGTACTGGAACTCGGGCTCGCTGAAGGCGGCCTGCGCGCAGCGATCCGGGAGGATCGACATGCCGGCGCTGACGGCGTCGAACTGCCGGGAGTTCAGACCCGGGATCAGCGAGCCCCAATCGGTGAGCTTGCCCTCGACGTTGTCGATGCCGAGCTCGCCGAAGATCTCGCGGTGCAGGGCGAGGGTCGCGCCCATCAGCTCGCCGCCCTCCTCGAACGAGTAGGGGGCTTCGCCGGCGAAGCCGACGGTGATCGTCCCGGCTTCCTGCAGCTGGCTGAGCAGGTCGCCCCCGCCGCCACCGCCGTCGCTCCCGCCGCTGCCACCGGTGTCCTCGCCGCCCCCGGTGCTGGTGCGGCTGCAGGCGGCCAGCCCGCCCAGTGCGGCGGCCGACAGGACCAGTCCGCTTCCGCGGATGAAGTTTCGGCGGTTCTGCATGAGGTGCTCCCTTGACGTGATGTCTCGTGCTCTGCGGTGAGGGACGACACCGTTTGGTGTCCGACAATCCGCAGATCAGCAATTCGGATCACGCCTACGCTAGCGGGCATCATGGGGTGAGCCTCGACCCGAGCACGCTTTCGTGATGGTGTCGTGACCCGGGCCGCTGGCCGTCTGCTGGTCGAGATGTGACGGCGATGACTCGACACGGGCGTGCCTGCACGGGCTCGAGGACGGATGATGGGGTGACGCCCCGCGCGGAACGCGCTCGAGCACAGGAGGATGCGATGACACCTCGCCAGGAGACGGTCCGGCTGCCGATGATGCAGCCCATCCGCCGACCTTCCATCATCGATCAGGCGGAGCTCGAGCTCCGCAATGCGATCTATTTCGGTGATCTGCGGCCCGGCGACACCATCCCCGAGGTGCAGGTGTCCAAGCAGATGGGAATCTCGCGCTCTTCGCTGCGGGAGGCCTGCCAGCGCCTGGTGCGGGACGGCCTGCTCACCCAGATCCCGGGACGCGGCCTCTTCGTGACCACGATGGATGCCGAGACCATGTCGGACTTCATCGACTACCGGCTGGGGATCGAGATGCAGGCCGTCTCGATCGTGGCCGATCGCGTCAGCGCGCTGCGGGCCGACGGCGCGGACAGCGCCGCACAGGCGCTGCTGGCCCCGCTGCGGGACGCCCTCGAACGGACCCGTCGCGCGCTCGAGGCGGAAGAGGTCATCGAGGCCGGCAATGCGGACCTCGAACTGCATCAGCAGATCGCCGAGCTCGCACGGAACCGGTTCCTGGTCTCCGCCATGAGCACTATCGTGATCCTCACCCGGATGGGGAGCTTCTCGGATCCTCGCGGCTTCGGCGTGCGGGCGGACATCACCGCCGTCCACGAAGCGCTGCTGGAGGCGCTCTCGGCGGGCGATGCCTCACGCGCCCGCGCCGTGCTCCGCGAGACCCTGCAGGAGCTGGCGACCCGCCTGCGCAGCGGGGCGAGCCAGCACGATGTGGTGCGCGATCCCGATCTGCTGGAGTCCGACGGCCCCGAATGGACCACGCTCGGCGAGGACAGCCCGACCTCCTGAGCCGACCGTCCCGCCCTCCGGGACGCGAGAAGGCCCCTCCCCCGCGGTCCTCCGCAGGGTCGGGGCCTTCTTCATGCCGTCCGGCCGATCAGGATCGGCCATCGGCGGAGACGAGAGGATTTGAACCTCCGAGGCGATTGTTGTCGCCTACTCCCTTAGCAGGGGAGCGCATTCGGCCGCTCTGCCACGTCTCCTGGTGCCGGCTCTCGCGCAGCACGCCGCCACAGCATACGGGAGGCCGGGGAGTGCACCAAAGCGAGAGTGGGCAGATCACGCCATAGGTGTGAGCAACGCGATCAGAGGCCGAGCTTCTCCTGCAGCAGTGCGATGTGCTTCGGGGTGCCCACGCGGTACTTCACGAAGGTCAGGATGCCTTCGGCGTCGATCGCGAAGGTGGAGCGGATGGTGCCCTGGACCAGCTTCCCGTACATGTTCTTCTCACCCCACGCCCCGTAGGCCTCCATCACCTGGTGGGTCTCGTCGGAGGCGAGCGTGTAAGGGAGCTCCTGCTCGGCGATGAAGCGATCCAGCTCTGCCACCGGATCCGGGGACACCCCGATCACTCGGTAGCCCGCGTCGAGGAACAGCTGGTGGTTGTCCCGCAGGTCGCAGGCCTGCGTGGTGCACAGGGAGGTGTTCGCCGCGGGGTAGAACCAGAGCAGCGCCGGGGCACCGCGCAGCGCGGCGAGATCGACCCGGCCGCCGCCGGCGGCGGGCAGGTCGAAGGCGGGGGCGGCATCGCCCACGGCGAGCTTCACGGGTGCGGACGGCGCGGATGCGGAGGGCGCGGATGCGGACGGCATGGGTCTCCTGACGAGGGTGAGGGTGCCGCTCAGCCTAGCGGCGCAGCCTGCGACGTCCCAGGTAGACCTGGCGGAAGCGGCGCTCGGCATGCCGGTCGCCGAGCAGCAGCAGCTGCCCGGGGGCGGAGGGGATCGACTCGGTGTCATAGCCCACGGTGCCGTCCTCGTCCAGGACCGCGACGATGTGGCAGCCGGTCCTGCGGCGCACCTCGTCATCGCGCACCGAGCGGCGCACGAGGGAGGCGGGCCGCGGCACCAGGAACAGCTCGTTGCCCTCGGCGACCAGCACCCGATGGCTGAGACCCGCATGGTTCCACAGGTCGGTCGCGCCGGTCGTCGCGTAGGAGAGCACGCTGTCGGCCCCGGCGCGGTAGAGCGTGGCGACGTTGCGCTCGTAGGTGGCCCGGGAGACGACCTGCAGCTCGGGGCGCAGGCGACGGCAGAACAGCGTGAGGTAGACGTTCAGGTCGTCGTCCCGGGGGGTGACCAGCACGGCCGAGGCATGCTCGAGGCCTGCCCGTCGCAGCATCCGCTGATCGGCGGCATCCCCTTCGACCACGGCGTAGCTCGCCGTTCCCTCGAGCACCGAGTACGAGTTCTCCACCCGCCCCGGCATCATCTCGACGATCGTGTTGGGGATCCCCTCGTCGCTCAGCGCCCGGGAGGCGGATCGCCCCACCCGGCCTCCGCCGAGGATCACCACGGGCTCCTCGGAGACCTCCGCGCTCTGGAACTGCTCGTCGTACTGGGCGAGGTCGGCTGCCTGCCCCGCGAGCACCAGCACCGTGCCATCGGTGATCCGGAGGTCCGGGGTCATCGCGCGCAGCCTGCCCTTGCGCATGATCGCGAGGATCCGCACCCGCGAGCGCAGCAGGGGCAGCGCCTCCCCCAGCGTGAGACCCACCAGCGGGGTGCCGCGGGCCGCCGCCTCAGCGATGAGGGTGGAGCCGAAGGAGCCGATGGCATGGAACCGTCCGGTCGAGCCCAGCACCCGCGAGGCCATCTCGCGGCCCAGCACCGCACCGAGCTCGAGCACGTGGTCGGCGCCCGCGAGGCCGAGCACGTCGACGGAGACCGGCTTCGACGCGGTCACCGCGATCGGCACCCGGGCTGCGGCCTGGCGCACGGTGAAGGCGACGTTCGTGTTCGCGGTGTCCGAGAGCGTGGAGACCACCAGGCGCGCTCGCGACGCCCCGGCGTTGCGATAGGTCATCGCGGAGTCCAGGGGGCCGACGATCACCTGTCGTCCCTGGTCGTGCAGCTCTCCGGCAAGCGCGGCGTCCTCGAGGACCACCACGGCGGCGACCTGGGAGCGCTCGGCTCGGGCGGCGAAGGCCTGGGTGACCGCGTCGGATCCCACCAGCAGCACGTGATCTCGCAGGGTCGGCGGCACCTTCCGCGGGGTCCGCGCAGCGCGGCGCCGGTCCAGCCAGGGGGTGACGACGTACTGGATCACGAAGAAGGGCAGCAGCACCAGCATGTAGACGACCCCGCTGAGCAGCACCCCCAACGAGAACAGCCGGCCCTGGTCGGTGGTGAAGGTGATGTCGCCATAGCCCAAGGTGGACATGGTGGTGATGGTCCAGTACACGGCGGTGGCCCAGGAGTGGTCCACCGCCTCGTGCGCCATCAGGATCTTGAACAGCACCGAGTAGAGGACCACCATCACCGCGCCGATCCCGAGGATCAGCACGCCCGCCTTCGAGCGTCGGCCCCTGAACGGGTGTCTCTCGGCGCGTCCGCGCTCCAGCTGCGACATCCCCATCGCCGTCCTCTCCACGACCGGTGGCACCCTGCAGGTCCACGGATCCGGGGTGCACGGATCCGAGGTGCACGATAGGCCCCGCACGATCCGCCGTCTCCCTCGCGCGCGCCCATGAGCACAGCATCACGCGCCCGCGGGCGCCGCATGAGCAGGATCCCTCACTCTCGTCGGTCCCGAGCGGCAAGCGGCGGCACGGCTTTTCCCGCTTTTCCGGCTTTTCCCGGCGATTGCTACGTTCCCGCAGTGGTGGCCTCGCCGGAGAGTGGAAATGTACCGCACCGTGCGATGTGGCCGGCCCGATGCCGCCCCCGCGAGGGAGGCGGCGTGAGGGGGGGGGCGCCGCCCTCACGCCGTCGGGGCGGGTCCGTTCTCCCAGGCGTGGGCGATCAGCTCGCGGAGTACCTCGAGGTCGAGGGAGTCCAGCGAGCGCACCCAGACGCAGCCCACGCCCCGGCGGTGCTTCCCGACCCGATCCAGCAGCTCCTCGGACCGCGGGAAGCCCTGGATGCCGTAGAGCGCGAGCTCGGCCTTGCGAGGGCTGAAGCCGAGCTGGAAGGTGTCGCCCTCGCGTCCGCTGGCATAGCGGTAGTGGACCTCGCCGAAGCCGATCATGCTGGGTCCCCACATGGTGGCCTGCTCCCCCGTGGCCGCGCCGAACAGCTCGAGCAGCACGGCACCCTCTCGGCTGCGGCGCGCATCGAGCCCGGCGACGTACTGCGCCGGGTCGACCTCCGTGGCGTGGGTGACGATGTCCGGTGCGGTCTTGCCCGTCGCGCCCTTGGACACGACGTCCTGCCGCTGCTCGGGCGCGGGCGGATTGCGCAGCGAGGCGCCATGGCGCTCGAGCTCCGCCTGCAGCCGGCGCCCGGCCGCCGGGCCCACTCCGTGCAGCTGCGTGAGCTGCTGCCAGTCGAGGCCTGCGAGCTGGCCGACGGTGTACAGGTCGGAGCCCGCCAGGGCGCGGGCGGCGGGCCGGCCGATGCCCGGGACGTCACCGATCGACGTGGAGAGATCGCTCATGGAGGGAGCGTAGAGCACGAGCTCACCCACCCGGCATCACCCGAGGCCGCTGAGCCCGCTGAGGCCCGCACCCTCGGCCCGTGCGATCGAGCCGCGCGGGACGAACTGCGTCGCCAGCCCGAGATGCACCGGGCCCCCCTCCTCATGGGCGCCCTGGTGGAGCATCTCGATCGCCCGCGCACCCATGTCGTAGCGCGGCACCCGGATGGTGGCCAGGCCCGGCGTGACCATGGCGGCGAAGGGGATGTCGTCCCAGCCCACCACGCTGATCTGTCCCGGCACGTCCACGCCGTAGCTGCGCAGGCGCTCCATCAGCGCCAGGGCCATCAGGTCGTTGTAGACCAGCACCGCGGTGGCGTCGGTCTGCAGCAGCGCCTCGGCGGCGGCGCGGCCTCCGTCGGCGGTGGGAGGGAAGGGGCCGATCTCGACCCAGTCCAGCTCGGCCGCGGCGCAGATGCGACTGATCACGGACCGTCGCGCCTGGTCGGAGCGGCTCACGGCGGGCCCGCCCACATAGCCGAGGCGCCGGTGACCGAGCCGCCGCAGGTGCTGCACCGCCGCGGGGATGCCCGGCTCGGGATCGGCGTGGACGCCGGGCAGCTCGGGCGAGACCCGGTTCACCAGGCTGAGCCGGGTCAGGGTCGCGGCCTCGCGCAGGGAGTCCTCCTCCATCCGGCTCGAGCACAGCATGATCCCGTCGACCTGCGGAGCGAGGGTGCGCACCAGCGGCAGCTCACCGTCCGGGGACTCCCCCGCGTCGGTGATCAGCAGCTGGGCACCGAGCTGATGCGCACGCGCCTGGGCGCCTTTGAGCACTGCGGGGAAGAAGGGATTCTCGAGGTCGGGGACGATCACCCCGTACACCCCGGCACGGCCGGTGATCAGCGCACGCGCAGTGCGGTTGGGGCTGTACCCGAGCTCGGCCGCGGCCGCCCGGATCCGGGCCAGTGAGTCCGAGCCGACCATCTCGGGGTGCTGGAAGGCCCGGGACGCGGTCGCGATCGAGACTCCCGCCTGCTGGGCCACGTCCTTGAGCGTCACCGCCATGCTCGCCTCCTCCGCAGACTGCAAAGTTTGCAGCCACAGGGAGAGAGTAGCCGAATCCTGACCTTCCCTGCAGGCCAAATGTGTGCAATCGTTTACGCTGTACGGTGATGGTGCCGTCGGGACAGCGGACGTCCCTCACCCAGCCGAAACGGAGAACCTCATGACCCTGCGCAACGACTCCCTCGAGGCGAGCATCCGCTATGACGGCTCCGCCCGCTCGCTCCAGCTCATCGCCTCCGCGGCGAGTGCACTGACCTCCTTCGAGGGAGAGGCGGCGGCCGCCGGTGACGGCCATGTGCTGACCGGCCCCCTGTCCACTGCGAACGCCACGGCGCTGCAGGCCGCCTTCCCGGCCCTTCGCCCGCAGACGATCAGCGCCCACCGCACCTCCGTCGGCACCGGCGACCGCACCGGGCTGGCCACCCCCGGCCAGGCGCGCGCCTTCGGCGCCCTGGGCCGCGGCGTCATGCCCGTCCTCGCCCAGCAGTCGATCCGCGAGATGGACCGCCTGGGCCGCAGCGCCCGGTCGGTGATGGACGATGCGATCTTCGGCCTGGTCGAGGCCGGTTGGGACAGCGGCTTCGGCGCCGACTGCGACCACATCAAGACCACCGAGGGCATCGACCGCGGCCTCGAGGCGGGCTTCGTGATGTTCACCCTGGACCCGGGCGACATGGTCGCCGACGTCACCGCAGGGGTCACCGAGGCCGATGCCGCGGCGCTCCCCTGGGAGCAGCTCGAGGACAGCCTCGAGGGCGTGCTGCAGCGCTATGTGGGCATGACCCTGGACGTCGGACACTCGCAGGTCGAGGTCACCGAGCAGGACGTCCTGGTCGCCGCGGTGAAGTACGGCCGCGCCGTGGTGGAGTCGATGCGCCTGTACCGCCACGCCACCGAGAACGCGAAGCATGAGATCGAGATCGAGTTCGCGGTCGATGAGACGAAGTGGCTGACCACCTTCTTCGAGCACTTCTACATGGCCACGGAGCTCACGCGCCTGGGCGCCTCCTGGTTCAGCTTCGCCCCGCGCTATGTGGACGGCTTCGAGAAGGGCCTGGACTTCCTGGGCGACGCCGAGGAGCTGCGCCTGAACCTCGAGGCGCACCACGCGATCTCCCAGCAGTTCGGCGGCTACAAGATCTCGCTGCACTCGGGCTCGGACAAGTTCTCGATCTACCCGCTGTGCGTCGAGGCCACCCAGGGCCTGGTGCACCTGAAGACCTCCGGCACCAGCTACCTGTGCGGTGTCGAGATCGTCGCCGCCCATGACCCGGAGCTGTTCCAGGCCATCTGGGACATCTCCCGCGCCTCCTACGTGGAGGCTCGCGCGAGCTACCAGGTCTCCGCCCAGGAGGACCGCACCCCCACCTCGCTCGAGGGCGTGGACCTGCTGGAGCTGATCCGCTCCAACGACGCCCGGCAGATCCTCCACGTGGGCTACGGCGACTCGCTGAACGGGAAAGACGCTTCCGGCGCCTCGATCCACGACCGCTTCCTCGCGGTGGTCGCGGCGAACCAGGCCCAGCACACCGACGTCCTCGCCGCCCACATCGGCAAGCACGTCTCGCCCTTCGCGGCGCCGCCGGCCCGCTGATCCCCCAGCCTCTTCGGACGGCCGGTCCGCGCTCCTGCGCGGGCCGGCCGTCCTGCACCTGCGCGGCGAGACGCGGTGTCAGCTGGGGACCTTCCGCTCGATCCGGTGCGGCAGCAGCACCAGCAGCACCCCCATCAGTGCGAGCAGCAGCACGCCGGCCCCCACGGCGATGCCACGGCTGAGCACCACATCGATCACGAACACCGCCACCGCGCTCAGCAGCACCCCGAGCAGCAGGATGGCGGTGCGCAGCAGGGTGTTGGCGGCCTTGATCATCTCGTCCTTGACCCGCTGCCGGAACAGCCGCCGGTGCATCCCGACCGGTGTCAGCAGCAGGGCGACGATCAGCAGGGCGAGCAGCAGCAGGCCCAGGTACCAGCCGACCTGGACCTGGTCGAGCTCCTCGAAGCGATCCTGGAAGGGCAGCACCACCAGGAAGGCGGCGAGGATCTGGGACCCGGTCTGCAGCACCCGGATCTCCTGGAGCAGCTCGTTCCAGTTGCGGTCCAGACGTTCCGCCGCTGACTCCTCGCGCTGGTAGCGGTCCGCGGAGCCCTCCTCCGCGGCGGGTGGATCTTCGTCGACGCCCATCGGCCCAGTGTAGGACCGCCCGGCGGCACGATCTGTGCGGAGGTCGTGGAACGATGGGGGCAGGACGACATGAGGAGCTGCGGATGCTTGGGGCACTGA
Source organism: uncultured Brachybacterium sp. (assembly GCF_947500705.1). Taxonomy (GTDB): domain Bacteria; phylum Actinomycetota; class Actinomycetes; order Actinomycetales; family Dermabacteraceae; genus Brachybacterium. The sequence goes on from NZ_CANMSY010000002.1 coordinate 493,368, forward strand.
TCGGGACCGCCTTCTGGTGGGCGGTGTACCTGCTGGTGTTCCGGCGCGATCGCCGACGGGTGCGCAACGGGGTGCTGCTGCTGATCGCGCTGTACTCGAGCGTCTCGACCCTGTCCCGACTGGTCTCCACCACCCTGCCGCTGGGCGAGCTGCTGGTGGTCGCCGGTGGCGCCCTGGCGCTGCTGGGGGTGCTGGTCCTGGGCGTCTTCCTGGTCCTCAACGGCCTGACGATGGTGCGCAAGGAAGGGCGCTCCCTGGGGAACCTGCTCTCCGGGGTGGCGGGACTCGCCCTGCTGGGCGCCCCGGTGGCCGCCGGAGCGCTCGTGCTCACCCTGACCCCACTCGGCCTCGGTGCCGGCGCGCTGGTGGCGCTGCTCGCCCTGCACCTCGGGCTGGCGTTCCTCGTCTTCCTGTGCGCCTCGGTCCCCTATCAGCTGTTCCCGCGCCAGCTGGCCACCAGCGGCATCATCATCCACGGCTCCGGGCTGATCAACGGCCAGGTCCCGAAGCTGCTGCGCAACCGGCTGGACCGTGCGGTCACGGAGCGGGAGCGACAGCTCGCCCTCGGCGGGGACCCGCTGCTGGTGCCCTCGGGCGGCCAGGGCGAGGACGAACCCCGCTCGGAGGGTGAGGCGATGGCCGAGTACCTGCTCGAGGAGGCCTCGATCCCGGCAGAACGGGTCCGTGCCGAGACCTCCTCCCGCACCACGGAGGAGAACCTGCGCTTCTCGCACCGGATCCTCGACGAGGCAGGCCACCAGGGGCCGTACGTGGTCGCCACCAGCCGCTACCACGCCTTCCGCGCCGCACTGCTGGCACGAGGCCTCGGCTTCGACGACGAGGCGATCGGCGGGCCGACGGCGTACTACTACGTCCCCAGCGCCACCCTGCGCGAATTCCTGGCGATCCTGTCCTATCGCAAGGTGTGGCTCGCGGTGACGTTCCTGCCCTCGCTGGCCCTCGTGGCGCTGCTGATCCGGGTGGCGGTGCTGGGCGGCTGAGGCACCGCACCACCACCGTCAGCGGGGGTCAGCGGCGCTCGTCGAGGGAGCGCACCGCCCGCCACGCGGCAGGGATCAGCAGCGCGGCGATCGCGGCCTTGACCAGACCACCGGCGATGAACGGCCACACCCCGGCGGCGAGGATCCCGCCCAGGCCCAGCTCCGCGCCCATCACGGCGTTGAGGATCATGGCGAGGTAGGGCACGCCCAGCAGGAAGGGCACCACGCTCGCGGCGACGAAGCCGGCCATGGCCAGCAGCGGCTTGCGGTCCCAGGCACGCTCGGCGAACCAGCCGGCCACGAAGGCGGCGGGGATGAAGCCCAGCAGGAAGCCGAAGCTGGGCGAGAGGACCGAGGCCGGCCCGCCCATGAACTCGGCGAACACCGGGGCACCGGCGAGCCCCACCAGCAGGTAGGTCAGCAGGGCCGCCGCGCCGCGACGGGAGCCCAGCGCCGCGCCGACCAGGATCACACCGAGGGTCTGACCGGTGATCGGGACCAGCGGCAGCGGGATCGTGAGCTGCGCGAGCAGGGCGACGAGGCCGGCGCCGGCGAGCACCAGGCCCGCGTCCTGCACTCGGGTGCGGTGCGGGGCCAGGGCGTCGGCCAGGACGGGACGGTGGGCCGGGACGGCGATCGCGGACATGAGGCTCCTCGGGATGGGCGGATGCAGCAGGGGCCAGCCTACGCACTCACAGCCGGGCGATCACCCCGAGGTCGGTCCTCACCCACCACGCACCGCTCCCCCGCCGCTCGGCAGGCCGCGCAAAGCGGTACTCGAAGTACCGCACGCGGATCCCCGTCGGCGCCCTGCCTTCGAACGGATCGGTGCGCAGCAGGCGCCGTACGCCGGAGTCGCCGCTGCGCAGCTTCTCGAGCAGCGCCACGAACCAGGCCTGCGGCCCCGGACGCAGTGCCAGGAACCACATCTGCCAGTCCAACCGCAGATGATAGGGCGCGAACTGCCCAGAGCGGCGGCTCACGTCCCCGGGCTTGCCCTTGAACTCGTACGGGAGCCATTCCTCCTCCGCAGCGGTCTCCGGGTCCGGGGCGCGCGTGCCCTCGATGACCACCTCGAAGCGTCTCTCCGTCATCGATCCGAAAGCCCCATAGGCGTTGACCAGGTGGAAGCGGTTGAAGCTCGCATTCATCAGCTGCCGGGAGGAGAAGAGGTTCCGCAGCGGCTTCCAGGAGAGCACGAGCAGGGCCGCGAACACGGCGAGGATCAGCAGCTGCCACCACAGCGGGGAGGCGTCGAGCGCGACGGGATCCCCGAGCGCCGGCCATCTCTCCCAACCCCAGCCCGGCCAGGGCCCGCCGGTCGCCCAGCGCAGGAAGGAGTCGCTGATCGCCGCGCAGGCGACCAGGATCGTCAGCCAGTTCAGCCACGCGTAGTTGCCGGTCAGCACGAGGAAGAGCTGGGTGAGGATCACCGCCACCGCCGCGATCGAGGCGAACGGCTGCGGCAGCAGGATGAGCCAGATCACCCCGAGCTGCACAGCATGGCTGCCGAGCACCTCGAGCTGGTGCCATCGATGCGGCGCGAGATGGGCCAGCCGGCTCAGCGGACCGGGCATCGGCTGGGTCTGGTGGTGATGATCCATCGCGGTGAGGTCGCGCCAGGAATCGTCGCCGCGCAGCTTGATCATCCCGGCCCCGAACTCGAGGCGCAGCAGCATCCAGCGCAGGAAGAACAGGATCAGCAGCGAAGGCGCGACCGCGTGGGAGCCGAGGAAGCCCACCAGGAAGCCGCACTCCAGCAGCATCGATTCCCAGCCGAAGCCGTAGAACACCTGGCCCACGGAATGGATCGACAGGTACAGCAGCCACATCGCGCCGAACACCGCGATCATCGACCAGGCGGGCCCCTGCTGCGGCAGACCCACCACCACGGTGGCACCGAGCACGATGCCCACCAGGCACATCGCCCGCAGCAGGCGATCGCTGTACGGGGTGCGGTGCCAACGGAACAGCGTCGGTCCGGCGCGGTCGCCCACCCGGTCGAGGAACTCAGGGGCCGGCAGCAGGCCCCGCTCCCCCAGCAGCACCGGGAACTGGTGGTAGCTCGAGAGGAAGGCGAGCATGAACACCGCCGCGACCCCGCGCTGGATCACCTCGCGGGCGATCAGATGGTCGTGCCCGTCCAGCAGGGCGAGCCAGCTGATCCATTCCATGGCGTCCACCTCCGGGCTCGGGGTCTCCAACTCCGATCATCCGCCGTCGGGCCCGAACTGTCACGGGCGCGCCCATGTCCCGGCGCCGACTCCCGCGCTCACAGCACGGCCGGTGCGAGGGTCGCCACCACCCACCAGCTGCACGCGCCGAGCACGAGAGCGAAGCTCAGGAGCCATCCCCAGGCCGGCACCGGGGTCAGCTGGGCGAGCTGAGCCGGATCCTCCGAGCGGCCGCCGCCGGTCATCACCGCACCCAGGTGCCGCCAGGCCCCCAGCAGCAGGAACACCCCGGCGGCCAGGGTCAGCAGGGCGGCGAGCGCGGGACTTCCCCACCACCACAGCGCGCCCACGCCGGCGGCGGTGCCGAGCACCGCGGCCAGGGTGTGCAGGGAGCGGGTGAAGACCAGGGACAGCACCAGCACCACCAGCGCGGCGAACAGTGCGGTGCGCGCCCAGCCGTGCAGGGAGATCTGGACCAGCACCGCGCCGACGATCGCAGGCGCGGGATATCCGGCCCAGGTGGAGGCCACCCGACCCAGGCCCCGGCGCGGGCCCACGGTGACCGCGTGCCCCGACATGTCGGCGCTGACCACGAAGCCGGTGAAGCGCCGACCCAGCATGATCCCGATGATCGCGTGACCGAGCTCGTGCACGATCGTCACCGCGAGCCGCGCCGGCCGCCACAGCGGCGGCAGCACCACGGCTGCCAGCGCGACGGCGAGCGCGAGCAGGATCCACCAGCCGGGGGCGGGAGCAGCCTGGGGCATGAGGCGGTCCGTGATCTCGTGACCCAGCTGCTCGACGTCCATCAGGACATGGTGACAGCTCCGCCCCGGAGCGCGCTGGGAGCATGCCAGACTGGCCGGAACCGTCGACGACGACACGAAGGACCAGGTGGCACCGCATGCCGGAGATCGACCCCGCCCTTGCCCGCTGGATCACCGCCCCGGGTGAGGATCCGCAGAATCCGCTGCTGCGGCTGTCCTTCGAGCTGACCTCCCCTCCGGTCGCGGCCCGGCTGCTGGTGACGGGGCTGGGCACCTTCCGCGCCTCGCTCAACGGCACCCCGGTCAGCGATGGCCGCCTCGATCCGGGGCTGACGGATCCCCGTCGGCGGGTGCAGGTGTGCGAGGTGGAGGTCGCGGCGCTGCTCACCCGCGGCGAGAACGTGCTCGCGATCGAGCTGGGTCGCGGGTTCCACGCGATCACCACTCCGAACGAGTGGCGCTGGCAGCTGGCACCGTGGCGGGGGCCGGTGAGGGCCTGGGCGCGGCTGCGGATCGATCTGGCCGACGGCACCACCCGGGCGCTGAGCACCGGCGAGGGGTGGCGCACCCGGCCGGGGCCGGTGGTCTTCGACTCGATGTACGAGGGAGAGACCTTCCTCCCCACCGAGGATCCGGCCGCCTGGCGGCTGCCGGGCTATGACGACGCCGACTGGGCCCCGGCGCTCGTGGACCGTCCCGGCAGCGGGTCCCGCCGGGCACAGAGGCCTCCGGAACCGCGCCTGGTGCACCAGGTGCAGGAACCGGTGGTGGAACGCGAGGAGCTCCTCCCGAGTGTGGTCTCCTCCTCCCCGCAGCGGATCGTGCTGGACATGGGCCGGGTGATCGCCGGCTGGTGCCGCTTCTCGCTCTCCGCCGAGGTGGGGTCGGGGGCGCCGCCGCTCGAGTTCGTGGCCCGGCATGGGGAGAAGCTGCGAGCCGACGGCACGGTGGACGATGCGAACCCGCACATCCACACCGATCGCTTCCAGCAGGACCGCGTGCTGCTGCAGCCTGCCTTCGCCCGCTCCTTCGCCCCGCGGCACAGCTACAAGGGGTTCCGCTATGTGCAGCTCGAACTGCTCTCCGGTGATCTGGCCGGACTCGAGGTCACCGGGATCCTCGCCCATGCCGACCTCCGCGTGGTCAGCAGGCTGAGCTCCTCGGAGCCGTATCTCGAGCGGTTCGATGCGGCGATGCGCGCCTCGCTGCTGAACAACATGCATCATGTCCCCACGGACACCCCGATCCAGGAGAAGAACGGCTGGACCGGCGATGCTCTGACGGCGCTCGCGGCGATGACCACGAGCTTCGACATGCGCCGGATGCTGCGCAAATGGCTCGCGGACCAGGTCGACGGGCAGCGGGCGGACGGCTCGCTCTCGGTGATCTCGCCGAGTCCGGGCTGGGGCTACGACGAGCTCTCCCCCGCCCCGGAGTGGACCTGCCTGCTGCCCGCCCTGCTGGACGAGATGGTCACCGAGTACGGCGAGGTGGAGCTGGTCGCGCTGCACGGCCCGTCGGCGGCCGGGTATCTCGCCCATGAGCTCTCCCGGCGTGACCAGGAGGGGTTGATCTGCGGGGTGCTCGGCGACTACCTCAGCCCGGGCAGCCCCGGCCCGGCCCCCGAGGACAAGCGCCTGTCCGGCTCACTGTTCGTGGCCCGGGCCCTGCGCGCCCTCGCCCACGCGGTGGACCTGGCCACGCTCGACGGGGCCGGAGCGAGCAGTGATCCCTGGACCGCGAGCGGCGAGAGCATCGAGGGGGTCCCGGATCCGGACACGCTGCGCTCCGACGCCGCTGCGCTGGAGGAGGCGGTGAACACGGTCTTCCTCGACACCGCAGAGGGGCGATACCGCGATCCGGGCGGCACCGCCGCGCCCGCGTACAGACAGACCAGCAACCTGCTGCCCCTGGCCTTCGGGATCGTCCCCGCCGAGCACGTCGAGGCGGTGGTGGCGAATCTGGTGGCGGATATCGCGGCGCGCGGGGATCACCACGACTGCGGGCACATCGGGGTGCGCTTCCTGCTGCCGGTGCTCTCGGCGCATGGCCACGGAGCCCTCGCCTGGCGGGTGCTGAATGCGCCGACCGCGCCGGGATGGAAGGCGTGGCTGGAGGCGGGGAACTCGACCTTCATGGAGATGTGGGAGAACCCGCGCTCCTGCTCCCACTACTTCATGGGCACCCCGGCGACCTGGCTCCATGAAGGGGTGGTGGGGCTGCGGCGAGGGCCCGACGGATGGCGGGAGTTCGTGGTCCAGCCCGATCCGGAGCTGCCGGTGGACCAGATCTCCTTCTCGCGCGAGACGGATCTCGGCGAGATCGTGGTCGAGGTGGACCGTGCGGAGCGCGTGCTCACGCTGGTGGTGCCGGAGGGTGCTCGTGCCCGGGTGCTCGTGCCCGGCTCCGAGCAGATCTGCGAGGCCGGGCGCCACACGGTGACCTGGTGACAGCACGACGCCCGCCGTGCCCGGCCGAAGCCGGACCCGACGGGCGTCGAGGTCATGCGGCCGATACGTGGATCGGCCGGAGCGCTCAGAGGGCGCGGATGTTCACTGCCTGCAGGCCCTTGGGGCCCTGCTCGGTCTCGAACTCCACGCGCTGGTTCTCCTCGAGGTCGCGACGGCCGGTGCCGGCGATGGCGCTGAAGTGAGCGAACACATCGGCGGAGCCGTCCTCGGGGGCGATGAAGCCGTAGCCCTTGTCGGAGTTGAACCAGGTGACGATGCCAGTAGCCATGGCGATATTCCTTCGTAGTCGTGAACCACTTTCGTGGCCCGGGTATCCGTGACGACGGCGCCGCCGCGGATGGGTGGTGCCCCTGGCGTCACGGCGACCGATGCGGTCACCGCTGCCATGAAGTGGGGCGGGTGCGGCCACGAGGGCCGCCTGAGCCGCGGCCAGCGACACGAAGTCGCCGATGCGGCCGAACTGGGGCCCGTAGGCCGTGTGGACCGGCGCGTCAGCAGGGGTGCTGACGACATGGCCGGCGAACTCTCCGGCGAGCGTGGCGACGTGGACGTCGTCCTCAGCTCGGAGCCAGGAGAGGGTGGGGTGCGCTGCAACGGCTGCGGTGGCGGCCGTCGGCGCGATCGTGAGGGGTGACGCAGAAGCGTCGTCGTACAAAGGCAGTGCGGAGGAGGTAATGAAGTCCCAATTTCGTCGGAAGTGCTGCGCGACCGTCGTCGGTCGCCTCCGAGGGAGGCATCCTGCGCCGTGCGTATCGTTCACTGATCCTGCCATAGAGCGGGGCCGTGTGGACGACTTCGAGAAGACTACGGCATGAATCCTTGTCCTCGAAGCCCGATGTGACTCACCCTACGTCACGGCGACGCCGCGGGCCGGGTTCTCCGCTCTCCCAGCGCACCTCCGCCGAGTCCTCGTCCGGACGCCATCCGCGCCAGACCGGATGGCGCAGGCGACCTTCCTCGGTCCGCTCGGCGTACTGCACCTCGCCCACCAGATCCGCGCGCACCCATTCGGCATCACGGCGAACTGCTGCCGGCACGTCGCCCGCCGCAGGGGTCTTCCGGGCCCGGGAGCGGAGGCTGCCGGCGATCTGCTCGAGGTCCCGTTCCGTGAAGCCGCTGCCCACCCGCCCCGCATAGCGCAGGACCCCCTCGGCGTCGGGCACGGCGAGCAGCAGGGAGCCGAGGGTCCCGGAGCGCTCCCCCTTGCCGCGCCGCCATCCGATGACCACCACCTCCTGGTGACGAGCGTTCTTGAGCTTGATCCAGGTGCGTGAGCGCTTCCCGACCTGGTAGATGCCGCTCTCCTTCTTCGCCATCACGCCTTCGAGCTTCAACTGCTGAGAGAGCTGGATCGCATGCTCGACGTCGCCGTGGTCGGCGTGGGGCAGCTGGACGTGCTCGGTCGCGCTGACGGCGTCGAACAGCGCGTCGCGGCGTTCCCGGTAGGGCGCTCGCACCAAGGAGTCACCGCCGCGCAGCAGCAGATCGAACAGCATGATGTGGACCTCGACCTCTTTCCGGGCGCGCTCGACGTCGCGCTCGCGGGTGAGCCCGAGCCGTTGCTGGAGCCGAGCGAAGGAGGGGCGGTCGCTGCCATCCAGCGCCACGATCTCCCCATCCAGCACGGTCTCGCCCGCCGCCCTCAGCTCCGCGTCCACGGCGTCGTGCAGCTCCGCGAGCTCGGGGAAGGTCGCGGTGAGATCCTTGCCGCCGCGGCTGGTCAGCCGTACGGCACCTTCGGTGACGGTCGCGATGACGCGCACCCCGTCCCATTTCATCTCGAAGGCCCACTCGTCCTCGTGGCGGATGTCGCCCCGGGTGCCGAGGGTCGCGAGCATCGGGGCGAGCGGCTCTCCCATGCCGGCAGTGCTCGCGGCGGCAGTGCTCGTGCCGGCAGTGCTCGACGCGGCCGGCTCCTCGTCCCCGCTGCGCCGGGGAGGCTTCTTCCGCCGACGCGGGGTCGGTACGTCCTGTGATGCAGGCTGATCGCCGTCGCCATCCCCCTCGGGCTGGTCCTTCATGAGGTGCAGCAGCCAGTTCGCCGCCGCCTTCTCCTTCGCCGCGGCGGACTTCCCGGATCTGCCCATTCCGCCGGTGTGGATGAAGGCGAAGCGTCGCGGAACCCCTCCGAGGCCGCCGTCCGGGCGGCCGTGGCAGACCACGATCACCTCCTTGCCCACGCGCCATTTCTCGATCTCGATCGTGCCGGAGTCCCACAGGAAGACCTCCCCGCCTCCGTACTCCTTCGCGGGGATGGTGCCCTCGAAGGTGCCGTACTCGAGCGGGTGGTCCTCGGTCTGCACGGCGAGCCGGTTCGTGTCCGTCTCGAGCGGCGGGCCTTTCGGCACCGCCCAGGAGACCAGCACTCCGGAATGCTGGAGACGGAAGTCCCAGTGCAGCCGGGAAGCGTGATGCTCCTGGATCACGAACATCGGCTCCTCGGAGTGCAGAGCGTCGAGCGCCTCCTGCGCAGCGTCGGTGTCGGCCTCCGTAGCGCTCCTGGGCGCGGGGACGGGTTCGGGGGTCCTCTCCGGGTCCCGCTTCGAGCGATACACCTCGAGCCGGTCCCGGGCGCGCTCGACTGCGGGGGCAGCGGGTGCTGATTCTGCGGCAGCGAGGCCGAGCGGGGCGATCGGGTCGGTGCCCTCCTCGAGTCGCTCGAGCACGTCGGCCATCTCGAGCTGGTCGAGGTCGGGGTCCTCGATCTCCTCCCAGGTGCGCGGGGCGGCGACGGTGGGTCGCAGCCGTCCTCGCAGCGAGTAGGGACAGATGGTGGTCTTCTGTCCGTTGTTCTGCGACCAGTCCACGAGCACCTTGCCTCGGCGCAGCGACTTCTTCATCTCGCTGACGACCTGGTCGGGGTGGTCCTGCTCGAGAGCCCGGGCCAGCTGATGGGCGACCTGGGCGACCTCGTCGGAGGTGCTGCTGCCGTCCAGCGGGGCGTACAGATGGATCCCCTTGGAGCCGGAGGTCACGGGATAGGAGTCCAGGCCCATATCGGCGAGGATCTCCCGGCACCATCCGGCCACGCGGGCGCAGTCCGCCAGCCCCGCGCCCTCCCCGGGATCGAGGTCCAGGACCATGCGGTCGGGAGCGGCGGGCTCGAGGTGCTCGTCGAAGCGCCACTGCGGGGTGTGGATCTCGAGGGCGGCGAGCTGGGCGAGCCAGACGAGCACTGCGACCTCATCCACCAGCGGGTAGGCAGCGGTCGCCTCGCTGTGCTGGATCTCGGCGCGCGGCACCCAGTCCGGCGCGTGGTCCTCCAGGTCCTTGCGGAAGAACGTCGTGCCGGGCTGATCGGCGGTGCCGACCCCGTCGACCCAACGTTTACGGGTCGCAGGGCGGCGCGCTGCCTGCGGGATCAGCAGCGGAGCGATGCGGTGGAAGTACTCGATCACCTCGCCCTTGGTGGTGCCCGTGGAGGGGTAGAGGACCTTGTCGAGGTTCGACAGCTTCAGCCTGCGTCCGTCCACCTCGACATGCTGTTCGCGGGTAGCCATGGCCCCACTGTGCCCCTGATCACCGCATCCGTCACGAGTTGCGCGCTTCGGGTTCCCAGCGCAGCAGATCCCCGGGCTGGCAGTCGAGCACCTCGCAGAGCGCGGCAAGGGTGGAGAAGCGCACGGCCTTCGCGCGCCCGTTCTTGAGTACGGCGAGGTTCGCAGGCGTGATCCCGACGCGGTCGGCGAGCACGCCGACAGGCATCTTGCGGCGGGCGAGCATGATGTCGACATCGACGACGATCGGCATTCAGATCACCTCGTCGAGCTCGGACTGCAGACCCTCGGCCCGCGCGAGGGTCTCGGTGGCCTGCACCAGCAGCTGCCGCTGCACGTAGATCACCAGCGCCACGCCCGCGAGCACGAGGGAGGCCCCGCAGATCATCCCGATCAGTCCGGGGGCCAGCTCGTCGCCCGGAGTGAGGCGGTTGACGATCGACGCGAACACCGCCAGGGCGAACAGCAGAACCGCCTCCCCCGCCACGGCGCCGATGATCCGGTCGACGTAGCGGAAGGCGGTCGGCGAGAACACCCGGCCGCGCCGGACCAGTGCGAGCAGTCGCAGGATGCTGACGCCGACGACCTGCAGACCGAGCACCCCGAGCACGATCAGGGCGGCAAGGGTGAGGATCGCCGCGAGCGGAGCCCCGGAATCGTTCATCTCCCAGCTCACCAGGGGCACGAAGCCGAGCTGGACGACCAGGGAGCCGACCAGGGAGATCCAGATGATGACGCGCAGGATCTGGATGGGTACAGCACCCATGACACCCTCCTCTATCGAGCTACAAGCGGAATCTATCGTTACTCGATATCATAGCGCACTCCGGCCGACCGTTCGTTCCTGGTCACCGCCCACGCCTCGTGATGTCATGGGGACATGCGTACGATATGGAGCGGTGAGATCACCTTCGGGCTCGTCAACGTGCCGGTGAAGCTCTACGGCGCCACCCGTTCGCACGACATCTCCTTCCACCAGGTCCACGACGAGGACCACGGCCGGATCCGGTACCAGCGCACCTGCGAGGTGTGCGGGCGGGAGATCGACTTCGAGCACATCGACAAGGCCTACGACGACGGGGACAAGACGGTGGTGCTCACCGACGAGGAGCTGGATGCCCTCCCCGCCGAGGACAACGACGAGATCGACGTGGTGCAGTTCGTGCCCTCGGATCAGGTGGACCCGATCCTGCTCGGCACCTCCTACTTCCTGGAGCCGGTGGGACGTTCCTCGAAGGCGTACGTGCTGCTGCGGCGCACGCTGGAGGAGACGGAGCGGACCGCGGTCGTGACCTTCACCCTGCGCACCAAGACCCGCCTCGGAGTGCTGCGGATCCATGGAGACCTGCTGGCCCTGCAGACCCTGCGCTGGCCCAAGGATCTCAAGGAGGTCGACTTCGGCCCCAAGGCGTCGAAGATCAGCAGCAAGGAGCTGGCGATGTCGGCCTCCCTGGTCGAGCAGTTCAGCGACGACTTCGACCCGGAGCAGTTCACCGACGAGTACCAGGCGCAGCTGCGCGAACTGGTCGACGCCAAGCTCGAGCAGGGAGACTCCGTCGACACCGACGAGACCTTCGGCAAGGACCGATCGACGGACGACGCGGAGGGGGCTGGCGGGGGCGGGAAGGTCATCAGTCTGATGGACGCCCTGGAGCGCAGCGTGCAGAAGCGCCGCGGGTCGGATCCATCGTCGGCGCAGCAGAAGGGCACGAAAGACAAGAAGGACGAGCAGGACGAGCAGGACAAGAAGGCGGCAAGCTCTTCGCGGAAGACGACGGGCTCGGCGAAGACGTCGAGCTCCGGCAAGAAGTCCAGCTCCGGCAAGAAGTCCGGCACCGCCAAGAAGTCCAGCACCGCCAAGAAGTCCGGAACCTCGAAGACCAAGGCTCCGAAGCCCAAGAAGTCCGCGAAGAAATCGGCGTAGGCCTCCCCCGACGGGATCCCTGGGCGGTGACCAGCGGGAGGAATGCCCCGATGTTCGCCGTGCCCAGCAGCAGGGCGCGCCGCCCCCAGCCGCCCCGATGGAGATGATCGGTCGCCTCTCTCGCGTCCGCGCGCGACACGGAGACGGACCGGCCCGCGCGGGCCTAAGGTTCATGCAGGGGCACCTGCGAGGATCACCCTGCACCACGCGCAACGTCGCGCACCGTTCGAGGAAAGAGGCACGATGACCGACCCGACCCTCTCCCCCCGCTTCCACTGGTTCCTGCCGCCGCGCGGGGAGGCGATGGCCCCGAAGGCGGTGGCCGCGGAGAACGCGCCGCCGACGGATCCTGCCCTGCTGCTGGACTTCCAGACCGAGGTGGCGCTGGCGGCGGAGGAGGCCGGCTTCACCGGGGTCCTGACCCCCGTCGGCATCGGCTGCCCCGACCCGTGGGTGGTGTGCTCGGCGGTCGCCGCCCGCACCACGAGCCTGTCGTTCATCGTCGCGCTACGTCCCAGCCTGCAGTCCGCGACGCTCACCGCCCAGCAGGCCGATACCTTCCGCCGCCTCCACGGAGGCCGGGTGATGCTCAACATCGTCACCGGCGGCAACCCTGCCGAGCAGGCCGGCTACGGGGTGCACGTCCCCCACGACGAGCGCTACGACATCACCGACGAGGCGCTGCAGGCGATCCGCCCGCTGCTGGCCGGCGAGCAGGTCGACCTCGAGGGCTCGCACCTGCGCCTGGTGGGCGCGAAGCTCTCCGAGCCCACCACGCAACAGGTGCCGATCTTCTTCGGCGGCGCCTCGGCGAAGGCCGTCGAGGTCGCCGCCGCGCAGGCGGACACCTATCTGCTGTGGGGCGAGCCGCTCGCGGACATCGCCGAGCGGATCGGCACCGTCCGCACCGCCGCGACCGCCGCCGGCCGCGAGCTCGACTACGGGCTGCGCATCCACGTCATCTCCCGCGACACCTCCGAGGAGGCCTGGCAGGCGGCCGCCGACATCCAGGCGACCTTCGACGCCGAGTCCGTCGCCGAGGTGCAGAAGCACAAGGCCGCGATGGATTCCGTGGGCCAGGCCCGGATGGGCGCCCTGCACGGCACCGAGCTGCCGACCGACGTCGACTCGCTCGTGATCGGGCCGAACCTGTGGTCCGGCATCGGGCTGATGCGCGAGGGCGTCGGCACCGCGCTGGTCGGCTCGCACGACGAGGTCGCCGATCGGCTCGCGGAATACGCCGCTCTCGGCATCGGCGAGTTCATCCTCTCCAGCTACCCGCACCGCGAGGAAGCGCTGCGGGTGGGACGCGAGGTCCTGCCCCGCGTCCGTGAGCGTCTCGAAGGCCGGGACCGGTCCCCCGCCGTCAGCGCCTGACCCCCACCCTCCCTCACCGTTCGGAGCCCGCCATGAACTCCCCCCGTTCCCTCCGTTCCACCCTCCCGGTCCGTTCCCCTCGCGCCACCGCCGTCGGCCGGCGCAGCCTGCTCACCGCCGTCGGCGTGGGTGGGGCGGGTGCCGTGCTCGCCGCCTGCGGCGGTCCCGGCAGCGGCGGGTCCGACGAGCCCGCCGCCGCTCCCGAGCCCGGCGGGGAGGCGAGCGGAACCGTGAACTTCTACCACTGGCGCAGCGAGGACAAGACGGTGCTCGAGGAGCTCGCCTCCGCGTTCACCGAGCAGTCCGGGGTCACGATCGAGCAGACCATCGACCCCTCGGAGCAGTACCAGTCGACCGCCGCGCAGAAGGCCCGCGGCGGGGACATCGGCGATGCGCTGACCGCTTTCCGCGGCACGCAGCTGGACCAGTTCGCGGACCTGGGGATCTTCACGGATCTCGGCGACGCGAGCTACGTCGGGAACTACGAGGAGAACCTCATCAGCCCCGGGCGGCACGAGGGGGCCCAGCTGGGCCTGCCCTACCAGCTGATCTTCAACATGCCGCTGCTGAACACGGAGCTCGCCGAGCAGGCCGGCGTCTCCGAGGTCCCCGGGGACTGGGACGCCTACCTGGATCTGATGGACAAGCTCAAGGGCCTCGGCGTCACCCCCATCGCCTGGCCGGGCAACGATCCCGCCAACGCCTTCCAGATCATCAACTCGATGGCGATGAACGCAGGTCCGGACGATCAGATGTTCGCGAAGATCGAGACCGGCGAGAACAAGGCCACCGACGACTGGTGGATCGACGCGCTGGCCAAGTTCCAGGAGCTGTCGAGCTATTTCCAGGACAACTTCTCCGGCTCCGGGGTGGACGGGGTGCTCTCTCTGTTCAGCCAGGGCGAGGCCGCGATGCTGCCCACCGGCAGCTACCAGATCGGGCAGGTCCGCGAGGCCGGCGGCGAGTTCCCGCTCGAGTTCGCGCCGATGATGACCAATGCCGCCGGGGAGGAGCCGGCTTTCGAGGGCATCTTCAACTCGACCTTCATCCTGGGCATCAACTCCGCGGCGCAGAACCCGGAGGGGGCGGCGGCCTGGATCGAGCACCTCTCCGATCCGGTCAACGCCGCGGCCTACGGCGACGGCACCTCCCAGCACGTCACCGTCAAGGGCGTCGAGTACCAGAACGAGGATCTGAAGGCACTCGCTCCCTGGGCCTCCAAGCGCACCCTGCTCGCCCCCCGCTTCCAGTTCCTCAACCTCGACATCCGCTCGGCGATCGAGAACTCCCTGATCGCGGTCGCCACCGGCTCCACCCCGGAGCAGGCCGCGGAGGAGGCGCAGAAGCTGGTGGAGGAGCAGCTCTGAGTCGGCGACGTGCTGCCGAGGAACGAGGCGGCAGGAGCCGGCTCGAGACAGCTCTGAGTCCGCAGGAGGTGGCCCAGGGCGTCACCGCATCCCGCGCGGCCGCTCCACCCCGCCGCCGTCGGCGCCGGCGCCTCGACCCGGTCCTGCTCGCCTTCCTGGTACCCGCGGCCGTGCTCTACCTGTGGTTCGTGCTCTGGCCGACCCTGCAGGCCTTCCAGTACTCGCTCACGGACTGGGACGGGCTCTCGGCGAGCTTCGGCTGGGTGGGACCGGACAACTACGAGAAGCTTGCGACCGGCGACTCCGTCTTCCGCAAGGCCTTCGGCAACTCGCTGAAGTTCATGCTGACGGTGGTGATCGGGCAGACGGTCCTCTCGCTCGCGCTCGCCGTGGCGCTGCTGCGCAGCACCCGCATCTCGATCTTCCTGCGCGCCCTGTTCTTCTTCCCCACGGTGCTGAGCTCGGTCTCGGTCGCCTTCATCTGGAGCTTCGTCTACGACCCGACGTTCGGCCTCGCGAACCGGCTACTGGCCGTCGTGGGGCTGGGCTCCTGGCAGCAGCCTTGGCTGGGCGATCAGGACATGGCGATCTACTACCTGGCGATCGTGCAGATCTGGTTCCATGCCGGACAGCTGATGGTCGTGTACATCGCCGGCCTGCAGCAGATCCCCCAGGACCTCTACGACGCGGCCGCCCTGGACGGTGCGGGGCGCTGGCAGAAGTTCCGCTTCGTCACCTTCCCGCTGCTGCAGCCCTCCACGGTGATCGTCGTCGCCTACACGACGATCCAGTCGTTCAAAGCCTTCGACCTGATCATCGCGAGCACCGGCGGCGGGCCGAACCACGCCACCGAGATCCTGGCGACGCTGATCTACACCACCGCCTTCCGGAACTTCGAGATGGGCTATGCCGCTGCGCAGTCCGTGATCTTCATGGTCCTCATCGCGGCCATCACGATCCTGCAGCGCAAGGCCGTCTCCCTCGCCTCGGGAGGGAGCGACCGATGAGCACCTCGACCGAGACCACGGCAGCATCCCCCACCGCTCCGCGCCGTGCGCGGCGCCGTCGGCCGGACTGGTCCGAACTGCCTCGCGGGGCGCTGCTGGCCGTGTACGCGCTGCTGATCGCGGTGCCGCTGGTGGTGGTGCTGCTGACCGCCTTCAAGACGTCGTCGCAGATGTACGAGAACCCCTTCGCACTGCCGGCCACCCCGTCGCTGGCGAACTTCGCCGAGCTGTGGGCCGGCGGACGCATCGGCACCAGCTTCCTGAACTCCGTGATCGTCACCGCGGTGTCGGTGACGGTGACGCTGCTGGTCTCGAGCTGGGCGGCGTTCTCGATCTCCCGGATCGGGGGCCGGCTGGGCACCTTCCTCTACCTCTTCTTCTCGCTGGGCCTGGCGGTCCCCGCGCAGGTGGCGATGATCCCGCAGTACGTGATCTTCGATCAGCTGGGGCTGACGAACTCGCTGCTGGGCCTGATCCTCATCAACATCGCGGTGACCTGCTCGGTGGCGATCTTCATCCTCACCGGCTTCTTCCGCACCCTGCCCCAGGAGCTCTTCGAGGCGGCCCAGATCGACGGGGCGGGCACCTGGCAGCTGTACTGGAGGATCGCCCTGCCGCTGTCCACCCCGTCCCTCGCAGCGGTCGCGATCTTCCTGTTCGTCATGCACTGGAACGACCTGCTGTACCCGCTGCTGTTCATCACCGACCCGGACCTGGCCACGCTCCCCAAGGCGCTGCTGGACTTCAAGGGCGAGTACACGACGAACTATCCCGTGCTCTTCGCCGGGGTGATCATCGCGTCGATCCCGATGATCGTGGCCTATGTCTTCCTGCAGCGCTGGTTCGTCGCGGGCATCACCGCGGGCGCGGTGAGAGGCTGAGGGGCATGGATCGCAGAACCCTCGTCATCACCGGAGCCTCCGACGGGATCGGTGCCGCCGCGGCCCGCCAGCTCACCGGCCAGGGGCTCCGCCTGCTCCTGGTGGGCCGCTCGCCGGAGAAGACCGCGGCGGTCGCGCAGGAGACCGGCGCCGAGCACTTCGTCGCCGACTTCGCCCGCCTCGAGGACGTGCGCCGCCTCGCCGCGGAGCTCTCCGCGGCGACCGCCGAGCACGGCATCGACGTGCTCGCCAACAACGCGGGCGGGATCTTCGGCGATCGCACCCCCACCGCCGACGGCTTCGAGAAGACCTTCCAGGTCAACCACCTCGCCCCCTTCCTGCTCACCCACCTCCTGCTGCCACGTCTCCTGCCCGGAGGAGCCTCGGTCGTGAACACCTCGAGCGTGGCGCACCGGCTGTTCGGGCACCTCGACCTCGAGGACCTCGACAACGCACGGCGCTACCGCCCGCGCAAGGCCTACGGGGATGCGAAGCTCGCGAACGTGCTGTTCACCCGCAGCCTGCACGCGAAGTTCCACGACCAGGGACTCTCCTCCGCGGCCTTCCATCCCGGACTGGTGCGTTCCAGCTTCTCCGCCGGGTCTGCGAGCTCGATGCGCTGGTTCTACCACTCGCCGCTCGCGCGCCTCGCCCCGATGATCAGCCCCGAGCAGGGCGGTGCGACCCTGGCCTGGTTCCTCACCGGAGTCCCGGGTTCGACCTGGACCTCCGGGCGCTACTACGACCAGGACCGGCCCACCGCACGCGTGAATCCGCAGGCCGACGACCTCGCTCTCGCCGAGGGCCTGTGGCAGCGCAGCGCCGAGCTGGTGGGACTGCCCGGCACCTGCTGACGGCCCAGCGCGCGGACGGTAGGGAGCCACCGGGCCGGACGGTGCAGGATGGACACGCCTCATCTCACCCCGATCTGCACCAGGAGCCCCCATGACCGCCGTTGTCGTCACCGCCGTGTTCTACCCCAAGCCCGGCAAGAAGCAGGAGCTGGCCGAGGCCATGCATCGCGGCATCGCCGCCGTGCACGGCGAGAACGGCTGCGAGCTCTACGCGATCCATGATGCCGAGGACGGCACCATCACGATGATCGAGAAGTGGTCCTCCGTCGAGGCGCTCGACATCCACGGCGACAGCGACGAGGTCAAGATCCTGCGCGCCGACGTCGCGGATCTGGTCGAGAAGCCGGGCCTGGTCACCCGCATGACCCCGATTCCCGCCGGCACGGAGGCGCAGGGACAGCTCTGAGCCGTTCCTCTCCGAACGACCCCGCCGGAGCCGATCTCCGCCCACAGCTGAGGCTCCGGCGGGGCCGTCGCAGGCGGCGTCCCGTCATCCCATGACCACGCTGGAGCCGCTGCTGCGAGAGCTCATCGGCGGTGCTCTGCGCCGTCGCCGACGGGAGCACGGACGCACCCTCACCGATGTCGCGGGCCAGGCCGGGTTGAGGAGGCAGCACCGGTTTTCACCGCCCGCCCTCGCGGCATCATGCTGTCGGCCGCCTGACCAGGATCTCGTGCCGGCCCTCGGCGCCATGGGAGACTGGCCCGTCCGCAGCCACCGAATATCCGGAGACCGATGCCCGAGCTGACGAGAAGCGTTCCGCGCCGAGACAGCACGCCGTGGGGCTCGATCCTGCGCAACATGCTGCTCGTGCTGGTCCTGCTGGGGATGGCCTGGCTCGCACTGAACGTGCGCCTGCCCTCCCTGGACACCCTGCAGGCCCGCATCGCGGAGTTCGGGTGGTGGGGTCCGTTCGCGTTCATCGCGCTGTACGCGGTGGTGGCCGTGACCCCGATCCCGGTGACGATCATGGCGGTCGCCGCGGGGGCGATCTTCGGGCTTCCCGTGGGCACCGTGGTCTCGATCATCGGCGTGGTGATCGGCTGCTACGGCGGGTACGGGATCGCCCGGGGCCTGGGCCGGGACACCGTAATGCGGCTGCTCGGCTCCCATGCGGAGGTGATCGAGGAGCGGCTCGAGGACGGCGGCTTCTACGCCGTGTGCACCCTGCGCCTGATGCCCGGCATCCCGTACTGGCCGGTGAACTACGGCAGCGGGGCGCTGGGGATCACCAGTCGTGACTTCCTGGTCGCGACCGCGCTCTCAGCGCTGCCCGGTCAGATCTCCCTGATCGCGATCGGGGCCTTCCTCGGCGATCCGTCCCTCGTCAACGGGCTCGCCGTCGTGATCTCCTGGGTCGTCGTGATCGCGCTGACGATCCTGTCCTATCGGCGCTGGCGCGCGACGCGCAGCGCCGAGGGCCTCGCACCGGAGTGAGCTCGGGGCCGCGGGCGGGTGCGTCCGTCCTGTCCTCGGCCTGATCTGCCCACTACACTTCGGTCAGGCCGCCGGGCCCTCTGCGGATCTTCTCCAAATCCTCGGGATCGCTCTCCGGCCACGGCGCGCCGCCCGGCCCGCCCGTCGCCCACCGGGGCCGCTCCCCGCGGTCCCCGGGTGTCTCCGAGGACGGATCATGACTACAACGACCGAGGCCAGACCCGGATTCAGTCCGCGTGTGGCGCTCCAGAAGGTCGGCACTTCCCTGTCGAACATGGTGATGCCCAATATCCCTGCGTTGATCGCCTGGGGTCTGCTGACCGCCTTCTTCATCCCTGACGGCTGGACCCCGAACGAGCCTCTGGCCAGCGTCGTCGGCCCGATGATCCACTACCTGCTGCCGCTGCTGATCGCGAACACCGGTGGCCGGATGATCTACGAGGCGCGCGGCGCGGTCGTCGGCGTGATCGCCACGATGGGCGTGATCGGCGGCTCCGACTGGCTGATCGCCCAGGAGAACGTCCAGCTGCTCGAGCAGTGGGTGGCCGACGGCAATGCCGCCGCGGACTACGTCGAGCTCGGCCAGGTGCACATGTTCATCGGCGCGATGATCATGGCGCCGCTCGCGGCCTGGGTGATGAAGAAGCTCGACCGGCTGTGGGCCGATCACATCCCGGCCGGCTTCGAGATGCTCGTGAACATGTTCTCCGCCGGCATCTTCGGCTTCGCCGCCCTGGTCGCCGGATTCTTCGGTCTCGCCCCGCTGGTGAACGGTCTGATGACACTGCTGTCCAACGGCGTCGCCGCCCTGGTCAACGCCGGGCTGCTCCCGCTGGTGTCCCTGCTCATCGAGCCGGCGAAGGTCTTCTTCCTCAACAACGCCATCAATCATGGCGTGCTCACCCCGCTCGGGATCGCCCAGGCGGGCGTGGACGGCAAGTCCGTGCTGTTCCTGCTCGAGGCCAACCCCGGCCCCGGCGTCGGCATCCTGCTCGCCTTCACGTTCTTCGGCCGCGGCGCGGCTCGTGCCACGGCACCCGGCGCCGCGATCATCCAGTTCTTCGGCGGCATCCACGAGATCTACTTCCCCTACGTGCTCATGAAGCCGCTGCTGATCCTCGCCGCGATCGGCGGCGGCATGGCGGGCGTGTTCGTCAACGTCCTGTTCGGCACGGGTCTCATCGCTCCCGCCTCCCCCGGCTCGATCTTCGCGATCTTCGGCGTCGCCGCCCGCGATTCCTACCTCGGCATCGCCCTCGCGGTGCTCTCCGCCGCAGCGGTCAGCTTCGTGCTCTCGGCGCTGATCCTGAAGATCGGCAAGCAGGATGACGGCGACCTCACCGCCGCCACCGCCAAGATGGAGCAGATGAAGGGCAAGAAGTCCTCGGTGGCGGGGGCCCTCACCGGCGCCGGCGCGGGGGCTGCCGCAGCGGCCGACGACTCCGGGCACACCGGACCGATCCAGAAGATCGTCTTCGCCTGCGACGCGGGCATGGGCTCCTCGGCCATGGGTGCCACCGTGCTGCGCAAGAAGGTGCGCGCGGCCGGCTTCACCGACGTCGAGGTCACCAACAAGGCGATCTCGAACCTGAACGATGAGTGGGACGTGGTGGTGACCCAGAAGGAGCTCACCGACCGCGCCCGCCAGCGCACCGGCTCCGCCGTGCACGTGAGCGTGGACCAGTTCATGAACTCCCCGCGCTACGACGAGGTCGTGGAGCTGGTCGGGAAGCGCAACAACCCGGAGGCGGATGCGGAGCCGGCTGCGGCTCCCACCGGTACCGCTGCTGCGGCTGCCGGGCCGGGGGCGGCCACGGCAGGTGCGGTCGGCGCCGTCCACGGCCGCCGAGCCGCAACACCGGTCGCCGACTCGGGCCCCGAGATCCTCGCCCCGGCGAGCATCATCCTGGACGGCTCCGCGACCGACTCGTCCTCGGGCATCGACGAGGCCGGCGCGCTGCTGGTCACCGCCGGCGCGGTCGACGAGAGCTACGTCTCCGCGATGCACGACCGGGAGGCGACGGTCTCGACCTTCATGGGCAACGGGCTGGCGATCCCGCACGGCACCAACGACGCCAAGTCCGCGATCAAGCGCTCGGCGATGTCGTTCGTCCGCTACCCGGACGGCATCGACTGGAACGGGAACCCCACCACCTTCGTGATCGGGATCGCGGGAGTGGGCAACGAGCACCTGGAGCTGCTGCAGAAGGTCGCGATGACCTTCTCTGACCCCGCCCAGGTGCAGCGCCTGGAGAACGCCACCACCACTGCGGAGATCCTCGAGATCCTCGGCGATACGAAGGAGTGAGGCACTGATGAGAGCCGTACATTTCGGGGCCGGGAACATCGGCCGTGGCTTCGTGGGACTGCTGCTGCATGAGGCGGGGTTCGAGGTGGTGTTCTCCGACGTCTCCGCGGACCTCGTCACACAGCTGCAGCAGGCGGACTCCTACCAGGTGCGCACCGTGGGTCAGCGGCCCACGAGCACCACGGTGAACGGATTCCGTGCGATCAACTCGGCGCAGGATCCCGACACCCTGACCGAGGAGATCGCCTCCGCAGATCTGGTGACCACCGCCGTCGGCGCGCACATCCTGCGTTTCGTGGCACCGAACATCGCTGCAGGCATCGCCGCCCGCCCCGCCGGGGCGCCACCGTTGGCGGTGCTGGCCTGCGAGAACGCGATCAATGCGACGGATCTGCTCGAACAGGAGATCCGCGCCGCCTATCAGGGTGACGACCTCGACGAGAAGGCCCTGTTCGCGAACACCGCGGTGGACAGGATCGTGCCGGTCCAGGCCGACGGTGCGGGCCTGGACGTCACCGTCGAGGACTTCTACGAGTGGGCGGTCGAGCGCGGGCCGTTCAGCGGACATGAGCTCGATGTCCCGGGGATCACCTGGGTCGACGACCTGGGCCCGTACATCGAACGCAAGCTGTTCACGGTGAACACCGGCCACGCCACCACCGCCTGGCACGGCTGGGCGGCAGGGCACGCGACGATCGCGGAGGCGATCTGCGATCCTGCCGTCGCGGTCGAGGTCGAATCGGTGCTCGCCGAGACCTCCTCGCTGCTGGTGGCCGTGCACGGCTTCTCCGAGGAGGAGATGGCCTCCTACCGGACCAAGGTGCTCGGCCGATTCGCGAATACCTCCCTGCCGGACCCCGTTGAGCGGGTGGGTCGGGCACCGCTGCGCAAGCTCTCCCGCGAGGACCGGATCATCGGCCCCGCCGCCGCCCTCGCCGAGCGCGGACTGGAGCACGACAGCCTGCTGGCCGCCTTCGGTGCGGCGCTCGCCTTCACCCCGGAGGGGGACGAGGAGGTCGACCGCCTGCAGGAGATCCTGCGCGCGGGCGATGCAGACACCGCCGCGGCGGAGATCACCGGCCTCGCGACCACCCATCCGCTGTTCCCCGAGGTGCGCGCGCTGATCGCCGCGCGCACTGCGGGCTGAGCTCCCGACCGGTCCCCGGCGCCCGGCCCCTCCGGACGCGGTATATTCCCCTCACACACGTGACCCCACGAAAGGCACACACACCATGGCAGAGCGCACCGTCAAGATCGCCAGCTCCTCCGGGCTCCACGCCCGCCCGGCAGGCATCTTCGCCCAGGCCGCGGCCGAGCAGCCCGCGACCGTGACCATCGAGAAGGCCGGCGGCAGCGCCGTGCAGGCATCGAGCATGCTGATGCTGATGACCCTCGGGGCCGGCAACGGCGACGAGGTGACCCTGCGGGCCGAGGGCGAGGGCGCCGAGGAATCCGTGAACGCACTCGCCGCTCTCCTGGAGAAGGATCTCGACGCCGACGCCTGAGCCGGCCGCGCACAGCGACGAAGGGCGCCCCACCGATCCTGGTGGGGCGCCCTTCGTCTCTGCGGAGAGCAGGTCAGCGGGTCACAGCCCGAGCTCTCCGAGGATCGGCAGGCCGGCGCGAACCACGCTGATCGCGTCCTCCGCGGTGCGCGCGGCGACGGCCTTCGCCGCGAGCTCCTGCGCCTGCGCAAGGGTCACGGTGGAGAGCACCTTCGCGACCACGGGCAGCGAGCGCGGGGTCATCGACAGGCTGTTCACGCCGAGGCCCACCAGCACCACCGCGATGCCGGGGGCACCTGCTGCCTCGCCGCACACGCCGACGGGCTTGTTGGCGCTCTCACCGAAAGCCTCTGGATCGCCGCCCGCAGTGCGGGCCCCATCGCAGGTGGCCTTGACCAGTGCCAGCACCGAGGGCTGCCACGGGGTGTTCAGATGCGCGAGGGAGCCGAGCTGACGATCGGCGGCCATCGTGTACTGGGTGAGGTCATTGGTGCCGATCGAGGCGAAGTCGCACGCTGCGAGGTGTCGGTCCGCGGTGATCGCGGCGGCAGGGGTCTCGACCATGATCCCGGCCGGCTCCAGGCCCCGCTCGCGGCACATCGCGACGAAGTCCTCGGTCTCATCGATGGTCGCGATCATCGGCGCCATCACCCAGGGCTTCGCCTCGGACTGCTTCGCCGCGGCGGCGATGGCGTCGAGCTGGTTGGTCAGCACCGAGCGCTTCTCCCAGGAGGTGCGATAGGCGCGCACGCCGAGCGCCGGGTTCGGCTCGTCGGCGTCAGTGAGGAAGGGCAGCGGCTTGTCGGCGCCGGCGTCGATCGTGCGCACCACGATCTTCTTGCCGGGCAGGTGCGCGAAGGTTTCGACGTAGGCCTTGGTCTGCTCCTCGACGGAGGGCTCGTCCTCGCGGTCCAGGAACAGGAACTCGGTGCGGAACAGGCCCACCCCGTCCGCGTTCGCGGCGGCGGCCTTCTCGGCGTCCTTGGCGCCGCCGATGTTGGCCAGCAGCTGCACTCGGGTCCCGTCGGCGAGCACCCCGCCTCCGCCTTCATAGGTCAGTGGATTCATCTGCTGCTCGGTCCACGCCGCGGCCAGGCGGTGATGCTCGTCGGTGACGTCATCGGTGACGGTGCCGAATCCGGCGTCGACGAACACCTCGGTGCCGTCGGCGAACTCGTGGATGTCCTTCGCGGCGACGATCGCGGGCAGGCCCAGCTGCCGGGCGAGGATCGCGGTATGGGATTGGGGGCCGCCGTCGGAGGTGACCAGAGCGATCACTCGGGCAGGATCGAGGGTCGCGGTGTCCGCCGGAGCGAGGTCGATCGCGGTGAGCACGAAGGGCTCCTCGCCCTCAGGGATACCCGGGGCCTGCTCGCCGCGCAGCTCGGCGACGATGCGGGCGCGCACGTCACGCACGTCGGTGGCACGCTCGGCCATGTACCCGCCGAGGCCCTCGAGCATGGTGGCGACCTGGTCGCCGGCCTCCCAGACGGCCCGCTCCGGAGACTTCCCTGCGGTGAGGACGAAGCCCTGCGCAGTCTGGGTCAGGGAGGGATCCGCGGCCATCTGGGCGGTGGCCTCGAGGATCTTCTTCCCCTCCCCCGCAGCACGCTCGGCGAGCCTGGTCAGGGTGCCCTGCACGGCAGCGGCCGCCGCAGGGATCCGCTCGGCCTCGGCGGCACGGTCCGACCCCTCGGGGAGGGTGTCACCGGACGGCGGCTCGGCGACCGGCGGTGCCATCGAGCGGATGGTGCCGATCACCCGGCCAGGACTGACTGCGACACCGGTGTACTGAGCCATCATTGCCATCTCCTCTGAGGAGGCCGGAAGGGATTCGTGTCCGTCATCGTACGCGGAGCACGACGCTGTCCGCGCCCCTACGATGGCGCGATGAACGCCATGGCCTGGGAGCATCTGCACGAACCCGATCTGCGCGGGCGCACCGTCGTGATGACGGGAGCGAGTGACGGCCTGGGGCGGGAGGCGGCGCTCCAGCTCGCCCGCTGGGGCGCGGACCTCGTCCTCGCGGTGCGCAGCCGTTCCAAGGGTGAGGTGGTCCGGGCCCGGATCGTGCGCGAAACCGGCCGGGAGGAGGCAGTCCGCCTGGTCAAGCTCGACCTGGCGGAGCTCTCCTCGGTCCGCTCCGCGGCCGCTCGGGTCACGGAGTTCACGGACGCCCGCGGGATCGATCTGCTGATCCATGTCGCGGGACTGGTGACCCGCCGCCGGGGGCTCTCCGCGGACGGCTTCGAGCTGATGACCGGCGTGAACGCCCTGGCGCCGCTGCTGCTGACGGATCTGCTGCTGCCGCTGGTGCGGGGGCGGGTCGTGGTGACGGCCTCGCAGGCGCACACCTTCGGCGAGATCGACCTGTCCGATCCGTACTTCTCCCACAGCGGCTGGTCCCTGCGCGCCGCCTATGGACGCTCGAAGCTCGTGACGATGCTGTGGGGGCGCGAGCTCTCCGAGCGGCTGCAGGAACGGGGCGGGCCGGTGGACCTGCAGCTCGTGCACCCCGGCTGGGTGCTCACGAACCTGCAGAACGCGACCGGCTCCGCCCGTCTGGATCGGCTGGTCACCGAGGTGACCCGGCCATTCGCCATGCCGCCGACGGGAGGCGCCGCCGCGGTGCTGTTCGCCGCGACCCAGCCGCTCCCGCCCGGTTCCTACCTCGGCCCCGACGGACCCGGGGCGCTGCGGGGGCGGCCGACGCTCCTGCGCCGCTCCGGCCCGGCGCTGGACCGCGACCTGGCGCGCGAGGTCACGGCCTGGGCACGGTCAGAGGTGGCGGCCGTCTGAGGACATCAGTTCGCGGAGTCCGGGGACTGCGGCGAATCCGCCGAGACCGGGCTCGGGGCCGACTGCGCCGAGACCGCGGAGACCGCGGTCTGTGCGGAGACGGGGCTGTTGGCCGTCAGCATCTGCTCGACGGGCGGCACTGCGCTCGCCAGGCCCTCGCTCACCGCGCCCTCGCTCACCGTGCCCTCGCTCACCGGACTCGGCACCGGAAGGGTGGAGGCGTCCTCGGCCGGACGCTCGGCGGCCTGCACGGTGCTCTGCTCGACGGTGGTGTCGTCCACACCCTTGACGGGCCCGCCCGCGGTCATCGCATAGGCCACTCCGGGGATGAGCACTGCTGCCGTGGTCCCGGCCGCCACTGTCCAGATCGTCTTCGCCCGCATCGTCATCTCTCCTCCGTCGGCCCGTGCTCCGGGCTGCTTCTGTTTCTGTGATGCCCTCAGGGAACACCGCCCGGATGAGACCAGCCGAAGATCCGGATGAGGCCGTTCTCATCGATGTGACCGCCTGTGACGCAGGAGTCGACGCCGGTGCCCGCCCCGCGCAAGACTCCTCGCAGACCACGACGATCGAGGAGCACGCCATGAGCACCACCGACCAGATCACCGACCACGGCACCGCGCCCTCCTCCTGGTCGGACTTCCGAAGCCGGCGCCACCGCTCCCTCGCCGACCCTCACGGGATCCTCGCCCAGGTGGGGCTGCACTGGGTGGATCCGGAGCAGGCGGCCCGGTCCTTCGACGGCGTTCCTGGCAGCTGGGAGTTCGCGGGCGATCAGCTCACGGTGACCTGGCAGGGCGAGGAACTCGAGCTCCTCGCGTCGTCACCGGAGGTGGAGGAGACCCGCGAGGGCGAGCTGTACCGCGCGACGGTCACGACTCCCGGAGATGTGCGTGTGGCGCGGTACGGCGCGGACGTGCAGATCGACGTGATCCGTCGCGGCGGCCGCACAGGGCTGCGCCTCCTGGACCCGGCTGCGCCCCGTCGTACCACGTTCTCCGAAGTCCCCACCTATCCCTTTGATCCGGGGCTCGTGGTCGCCGGCACCTGGACCGCTCGGCCCACCGAGGTGACCGTCGGTTCCGCGCTGCCCTGGCTCGAGCAGCGTCTCCCCTCCCCTGGCGTCGCCTCGCTCGAGATCGGGGGCGAGCGCGTGGAGCTGGTGCTCACCGGCGACGCGAACGTCCTGTTCACCGACGAGACCTCGGGAACCACCAGCGCCGACTGGCGGGTGGTGACCGCGGAGCTCGACGGGGACACGATCACGGTGGACTTCAACCGGGCGGTGAACTTCCCGGCGGCCTTCAGCGCCTGGGCCACCTGCCCGCGCCCGCCCGCCGCGAACCATCTCGCGGCCGCGATCCGGGCCGGGGAGAAGCGGGTGACGCGCACGGAGCGGTGACGCGGAGGGTGCGGGATTCGAACCCGCGGTACAGGGTCACTGCACATTGGTTTTCAAGACCAACTCATTCGGCCGCTCTGACAACCCTCCTCATGCCCGGAGGCACCCGCGAGAGTCTACCGTCGCAGCGCCTTGTCCACCTCCACCACCGCGAACACCACCACGCCGGCCCCGAGCGGGACGAGCCAGCCCGTCCAGCCCACCGCGCCGGAGGCGAAGGCGGTCTGCATGAACGGGACATACACGAAGGCAAGCTGCAGCAGCAGCATGATCACGATGCAGAGCCAGGAGATCGGGTTCGTGGTCAGCAGCTCCTTGCGCAGGCTGCTGGTGCGCGTGAAGCGCGAGGCGAGCAGGTAGAAGATCTGCCCCACCACCAGCGTGTTCACCGCGATGGTGCGGGAGACCTCGAGCGGGACGCCCTGCGACTGGCCCCAGAGGAACACGCCGATGGTGATCGCGCCCAGCAGCAGCGAGACGTACACGATGCGGAGCACGCCGGCCCTCGGCAGGATCGATCCGCCGGGCTTCCGCGGCGGGCGCCGCATGATGTCCGACTCCCCCGGCTCGAACGCCAGGGCCAGTGCCAGGGTGACGGCGGTGATGGTGTTCACCCACAGCACCTGCACCGGGGTCAGCGGGAGCGTCATCCCCAGCAGCACGGAGACCAGGATGACCAGTCCCTGCGCGCCGTTGGTGGGCAGGATGAACACGATGGCCTTGCGGAGGTTGTCATAGATGGTGCGGCCCATCTCGACGGAGTCCGCGATGGTCGCGAAGTTGTCGTCCGCGAGCACCACATCGGCCGCGTCCTTGGTGGCCTCGGTGCCCTTGATGCCCATCGCGACGCCCACGTCGGCCTTCTTCAGCGAGGGAGCGTCGTTCACGCCGTCACCGGTCATCGCGACCACGTCACCGCCGTCCTGCAGCGCGGCGACCAGGCGCAGCTTGTGCTCGGGACTGGTGCGAGCGAAGACGGAACGGGTCCGGGCGAGCTCGGCGAACTCCTCGTCGTCCGCGGCGTCCAGCTGCGCACCGGTCACCGCGCCGTGCTCGTCCTCGATGCCCATCTCGCGACCGATCGCGGTGGCGGTCCCGGCATGGTCACCGGTGATCATCATGACCCGGATGCCGGCGCCGTGGACGAGCCGAATCGCCTCGATCGCCTCCTGCCGGGGCGGGTCGATGATCCCGTAGAGACCCAGGAACGTGAAGCCCCCGGAATCGACGTCCGACGGGACGAGGGAGTCGGTGGCGTCCCCGGCCCGGCGCACCGCCGCGGCGAGCACCCGCAGGCCCTGGCCGCTCAGCTCGTCGATCACCCGGTCCCAGTGCTCGCGATCCAGCGCCTCGCGCTCGTCCAGACCCGTCCCCTGGAAATCGCAGCGGTCCAGCAGCCGATCGGGGGCGCCCTTGAGGTTCACCACGCGGCCGACGCCTTCGATCTCGTCAAGGGTCGCCATGTACTTGTACGCGGAGTCGAAGGGCACCACGGCCAGGCGGTGCTCGTCATCACCTGGGATCCCGGCCTTCATCGCGAAAGTCCGCAGGCCGCCATCCGTCGGCTCGCCGGAGAGCACCCACCTGTCGTCCTTCCGCGAGACGGTGGACTCGTTGGTACGGGCGGCGACCTCGGCGAGCATCCGCAGGTCGCTGCGGCCAGCGGCGTTGACGCTCTTCCCGTCCAGCGTGATATCGCCGGCGGGATCATACCCGGTGCCGCGCACGTCATAGGTGCTGGCGGGGGTGACCACGGTGCGCACGGTCATCTCGTTCCTGGTGAGCGTCCCCGTCTTGTCCGAGGCGATCACGGTGACCGAGCCCAGGGTCTCCACCGAGTTCATACGCCGGGTGATGGAGTTGCGGCCCGCCATCTTCTGCACACCGAGCGCGAGGGTGATGGTGAGGACCGCAGGCAGCCCCTCAGGGATCGCGGCGACCGCGAAGCCGATGGCCGCCATCACGAGCTCGCCGAGCCCGTACTCGTACAGCACCCCGCCGAGACCGAGCATCACCACGGCCGCGAGGACCACCGCGATCGAGAGCTTCGCGGAGAACGAGGACATCTGCCGCGTCAGCGGGGTCTCCATCGACTCGACCTCGTCGAGCATGGAGGTGATGTGCCCGATCTCGGTATGGCGCCCGGTGCCGACCACCACGCCGCGGCCCGACCCGGAGGCGATGGTGGTGCCGGAGAAGGCGATCGCGCTGCGGTCCCCGAGCGCGGCGTCGACCTCGACAGCGCGCGGTGACTTCTCCACCGCGAGGGACTCGCCGGTCAGGGCGGACTCCTCGGCGGTGAGGTTGGTGGCCTCGAGAATGCGGACGTCGGCCGGGACCTTGTCCCCGGCGCCGAGACGCACCACATCCCCAGGGACCAGGTCCTCCGCCGGGATCGTCGACCAGGAGCCGTCGCGCCGCACCTGCGCGTCCAGGGAGAGCATGGAGCGGATGCCCTCGAGGGCATCCGCGGCCTTGCCCTCCTGGACGTACCCGATCACGGCGTTGATCAGCACGACCGCGAGGATCACGACGGTGTCGACGACCTGCCCCATGAGCGTCGTCAGCACGGCGGCGCCGAGCAGGACGTAGATCATCGGATCCTTGAACTGGCGCAGGAACCGGCGCAGGGTGGATTCCGGGGGGACGGAAGGCAGGGCGTTGCGCCCATGCCGCTCGAACCGCGCCGATGCCTCGTCGGCCGACAGCCCCGAGCCGGTGCTGTCCAGCGCCTCGAGCACCTGCCAGCCGTCGTGGGCATGGGCCTGGGCGAGCGGGTCGGGGGTCGGGGTCACGGTGCTCATCTCCCGTCAAGCATCACCCTGCTGAGCGGTATTTTTCCGGGACGTTTGCGGATCTCCGGAAACAGGCCGGGAACGGCAGGGGGCGAGAGCCTTCTCCGCGACCACTGCCGTCAGGCCACCTGGGTGCGACGCACCAGCAGCAGCCACACTCCCGCCGAGGCCGCCCCGATCGCGGCGATCACCACCATCCACGGACCCCAGCCCATGGTCATGACCTCGAGCAGGTTCCGCCCGAAGCCATCCAGCAGAAGCACACCCGCGAAGATGCCCACGCCGATCAGCGCAAGGATCGCTCCGGCCACCCAGAGGAAGGCCTGACCGAACCGCAGGAAGGCGGCGGTGATGGCGGCTCCGAGGAACAGCACCGCCATGATCAGCAGGAAGGTCTGCACGAGGGTCTGCCAGGAGGCGCCGGTGCCGGTGTAGAACACGTCGAAGAACCGCACGTGCAGACCGAAGCCGTCGGTCGCCTTCTCGATGGTCTTGCCGCTCGTGATCAGCACGGAGTAGATGACGGCGTTGCCCAGGAACACCGCGCTGAGACCGGTGGCGAACTCCCGACGGGTCAGCCCCAGCCCGAGCGCGAGCGGGAAGTACTGCCCCATGGAGGTGAAGCCGTAGCCGATCAGCGGCCCCAGCAGGGCGAAGATCGCCCCGTTCCACTGCATGCCGTAGTACATCCCGGCCTGGGCCTCAGGCCCCTGCGACCCGACGATCAGGCCCACCCCCAGGATGACCACGAAGGCGAAGGTGACGGCGACCAGGGGCCATCCGAAGGCCTGCATCCGATTGACCAGGTGCATGTCGATGACGTTGCGCGAGCGCATCAGGGTTCTCCTCTCAGGTCACCGGGGCAGCAGCCGCGGCGGTGGTGCGGTGGACGATGTAGTTCTGCAGCGAGACGGGGGCGACCTGGAGTCCGGCCGCCCGGGCGCGGTCCGCACTGCCCGGCTCGGCATGGACGGTGGCCGTGGCCAGCGCACCGATCTCCTGGACGCGGAGCACATCGGCCCCGGCGATGAAGGCCGTGACCTCGTCCAGCCGGCCGGAGACCTCGATCGCCGCGCTCTGCAGCTCCTCGGCCTCCGCGGAGATCGCGACCCGACCCTCGTCCAGCAGCACCACGTGCTCGAGCAGGTTAGAGACCTCGTCGATGTGGTGGGTGGAGAGGATCACGGTGCGGGGGTGTTCGGAGAAGTCGGCCAGCAGCCGGTCGAAGAAGAGGCGGCGGGCCACCGCATCGAGGCCCAGGTAGGGCTCGTCGAAGAAGGTCAGCGGGGCTCGGGAGGCCAGGCCGATGATGATGCCGACGGCCGAGAGCTGCCCGCGCGAGAGCTTCTTGATGGCCCGCTTCTCCGGCAGCCGGAAGTCGGCGACCAGCTCCCGGGCGAGCCCCTGGTCCCACGCGGGGTAGAGCCCCTCCGCGATCCGCAGCACGTCCAGCGGACGGAATCCGTCGGGGTACTTCTGGCTCTCCTGGATGAAGCAGGTCTTCGAGAGCACCTCGGCGTTCTCCACCGGGTTCTCGCCCAGCACCCGCATCTCACCGGAGGTGGCGAAGATCTGTCCGGTCAGCAGCTTCATGAGCGTGGTCTTGCCGGCGCCGTTGCGGCCCAGCAGTCCGTGCACCCGGCCTGCGGCGAAGTCGAGGGAGACGTCGTCGATCGCAGCGACGTCACGGAAGTGCTTGGTGAGGTTGCGGGTTTCGATAGCACTCATTGCAGTGCCTCCATCATCTCGGTGATCTCTCGGTGGTCGATGCCCAGGTGCGCGGCTTCGCGCAGCAGAGGGGCGAGGTAGTCGCGGGCGAAGTCGTCGCGCCTGCGCTGCCTCAGCATCGCGGTCGCGCCGACGGCGACGAACATTCCCACTCCTCGGCGTTTGACCAGGACGCCGGCGTCGGCCAGGAGGTTCAGCCCCTTGCCGGCGGTGGCGGGGTTGATGCGAAGGAACGCGGCCAGCTCATTGGTGGAGGGCACCGGGCCGTCCTCCGGATGGGTCCCGTTGAGGATCCCGTCCTCGATCTGCTCCGCCACCGCAATGTAGAGCGGCTTCGTCTCATCCAGCACGCGAGCCTCCCTGTCGTGAGGACCGCCATCCCGGTCCGTTGGTTCATTACTCCACTAATGAACCACGGAACCGACGAACCGTCAAGGGGTCGAGGTCGATGCGCGACGTGGTGCGCGGCCCAGGAGAAGCACTCCCACACAACCTGTGGAACGGCGGCGTGGCGCTGGACGTCCAGGCCCCGGCCCCTCTGCAAAGACGACACGGTCCCCGCCGGACAGCCTTCCCGATCCCCGCGGGCATCCACAGGGGTGCGATCCGGATCATCCGTCAAGAGGCGATACCGGCCCATGGGGGCACCGGTGAGGGAAGCGCGCATAGGCTGGAGACATACGCCCCCGAGCGAGAGGAGCGCCCCATGCGCGCCATAGTGATCGAGTCCGAGGGCGCAGCCCCGCGCCTGCTGGAGGACGCCGACGAGTCCCTGCTCAGCGGGGACGTCGAGCTGGACGTGCTGGCGTCCAGCCTCAACTTCAAGGACGGCATGGCCCTGGCCGGCAAGGGCATCGCCCGTGCTCATCCCCTGATCCCCGGCATCGATCTGGTGGGCCGGGTGACCGGCTCGGTTGGCTCGGACACCGAGCGCTTCTCCGCGGGTGACCTGGTGCTCCTCAACGGCGACGGCATCGGCGAATCCCTCCACGGCGGCTTCGCGACCCGCGCCCGGGTGCGGCCCGATGCGCTGGTGCGCCTGCCCGCAGAGCTCTCCGCCGAGCGTGCGGCCGCGATCGGCACCGCCGGGTTCACCGCGATGCTCGCGGTGCTGCGACTGGAGGATGCCGGCCTGACCCCGGACGCCGGGGACATCCTGGTCACCGGGGCCTCCGGCGGTGCGGGATCGATCGCGGTCGCCCTGCTGGCAGGACGCGGCTTCCGGGTCCTCGCCTCGACCGGTCGGGTCGAGGAGAACGGCGAGTATCTGCGGGATCTCGGCGCGGCCGGGGTGCTGGACCGTCGGGAGCTCTCCGAGGAGCCGGGCCGGCCGCTGCAGTCCCAGCGTTTCGCGGGAGCGATCGACGGGGTGGGCAGCACCACGCTCGCCAACGTCCTCGCGCAGACCGCCTGGGGCGGCACGGTCGCCGCCTACGGTCTCGCCCAGGGGCCGGATCTGCCCACCACGGTGCTGCCGTTCATCCTGCGCGGGGTGGCCCTGGCCGGGGTCAACTCGGTGGACTGCCCGCTCCCGCTGCGGCAGCGCGCGTGGGATGCCCTGGCCGACGAGCTCGACCTCGATCTCCTGGACGGGATGACCACCAGCATCGGCCTGTCCGAGACCATCGGACATGCCGACAGGATCCTGGCCGGCGAGGTCCGCGGCCGCACCGTCGTGGAGGTGACCCAGTGACCATGCGCGCAATGGTCATCACGAAGGACCATGGGCTCGAGCTCACCGAGCTCCCCGAACCCGTCGCCGCCCCCGGCGAGGTGCTGATCGACGTCGTCGCCGCAGGGGTGAACCGCGCCGATCTCGCCCAGACCGCCGGGAAGTACCCGCCGCCGCCCGGCGCCTCCGAGCTGCCGGGTCTGGAGGTCTCCGGGTATCGCCGCGACACCGGTGAGAAGGTCGTGGCGCTGCTCGCGGGCGGCGGCTATGCGGAGGTCGTCGCGGTGCCGACGGAGCTGCTGCTCCCGGCCCCGGCAGGGTTCAGCCTGGTCGACGCCGCCGGCGTGATCGAGGCGGCCGCGACCGTGGTCTCCAACCTGGTGCTCGAGGCCGGCCTGCACGAGGGCGAGACGATCCTGATCCAGGGCGGCACCGGCGGCATCGGCAGCGTCGCCATCCAGCTCGCCCGGCATCTGGGGGCGCGGGTGCTCGCCACCGTCGGCTCCGATGCCGCGATCGCGACGGCGCGCGAGCTCGGTGCCGACATGGCCTGGAACCGCCACACCACCGATCTGCTCGAGGCGGTCCGCGAGACCGGCGGGGTGGACGTCATCCTCGACGTGGTCGGCGGGTCGGCGCTGGCCGATCATGTGGGGATGCTGCGGGAGAGCGGCCGGCTGGTCATCATCGGCACCCTCGGCGGAGCGAGCGGCGAACTGCCGATCGGGATGCTGATGGGCAAGCGCGGCCGAGTGGTCGGCACCACTCTGCGCTCGCGCCCGCTGGAGACCAAGCACGGCATCCTCGAAGCCGTCCGGTACCTGGCGTGGCCACTGCTGGAGTCCGGCGACCTGAGAGTCCCGATCCACGCCCGCCTGCCGCTGGAGCGGGCGGAGGAGGCCCACGCGATCCTGCGCGAAGGGGGCCACCTGGGCAAGGTGATCCTCGAGGTCGCAGCACCGGCGAACAACTCCGGCGGTGGGCGGCGTCGGCGGGAGTAGCGGGCTGCCTCAGCCCAGCAGCTGCTCCAGCACGAGCACGGTGCCGTCCTCGTAGATCGAGTCGGTGACGGCATCCGCCACGTCCTTCACGCCCTGCGGGGCCTGGTCCATGGCCACTCCCACCCCCGCCCAGGTGAGCATCTCGACGTCGTTGAAGCCATCGCCGACCGCGACCGTGTGGGCGCTGTCGATCTCGAGCCGGTCGCGGAGCACCTCGAGGGCGCTCGCCTTGGAGATACCGGGGGCGGCCATGTCGAGCCAGGCGGTCCAGCCGATCGAATATTCCACGCCATGGACCCCGGATTCGGCGATGACCTTGCTGAACTCCTGCGGGGAGAGATCCGGGACATGGACGACCACGCGCACGGCCTCGAGGTCCATCAGCTCGTCGAGATCGCTCTCGATCGCCTGCACGCCGAAGCTCGCATCCTGGAATCCGCGGGTCGAGCGGAAGCTACCGTCGACCATCTCGACGGCGTAGTGGGCGTCGGGCGCGACCTCGCGCAGCGTGCGCAGGGCGTGACCGGGCTGGAAGGACCGGGTGTCGATGATGCGGTGGCCGCCCTCGAGCTCCGGGTCCATCTGGACGGTGACCGCCCCGTTGGAGCAGACGGCGAAGCCGTGGGTGATGCCCGCGGTCTCGACGATCGGCAGCGTGGCCCCGAGCGAGCGGCCGGTCGCGATGACGACGGTGTGCGCCTGCGCCGTCTGCTGCAGGACCTCGTGCATCTCAGGGCTCATCACCCCGTCGTGGTCGACCAGGGTGCCATCCACATCCAGGCCGATCAGCAGCTTCTGCGCGGAGAGCCCGGTGAGGTGGTCCCGGAGGCGCGCACGGGTCGCGTCACGGTCGGTGGTCGAGGTCTGGGTCGTCATGTCCGGCAGTGTGGCACCCGCATCCGACGAGCGGGTGAACCAACGGTGGCGACGAGCACTGAGCATGCTGCGCAGACGGCGCAGGGGGGTCGACGGTGCCATCTCAGGCAGCGCCCCCCACGACCTCGAAGATCTCGCGACCGCCGAGGTAGGGCCGCAGCCCCTCAGGGACCACCACCGAGCCGTCGGCCTGCTGGTGGTTCTCGAGGATCGCGGCGATGAAGCGAGTGGTTCCCAGGGTGCCGTTCAGGGTGGCGACCGGCCGCAGCCCGTTCTCGGTGCGCTCGCGGATGTTCAGGCGCCGCGCCTGGAACTGGGTGGTGTTCGAGGTGGAGGTCAGCTCGCGGTAGGTGTTCTGGCTGGGCATCCACGCCTCGCAGTCGTACTTGCGGGCGGCGGAGGTGCCGAGGTCGCCGGCGGCGGTGTCGATGATGCGGTAGGGCACGTCGATGCGCGCCATCATCTCCCGCTCCCACCCGAGCAGCCGTTCGTGCTCCTCGTAGGAGTCCTCGATGCGGCAGTAGGAGAACATCTCGACCTTGTGGAACTGGTGGACGCGGATGATGCCGCGGGTGTCCTTGCCGTAGCTGCCGGCTTCGCGGCGGTAGCAGGCGCTCCAGCCCGCGTAGCGGATCGGGCCGTCCGAGAGATCGATGATCTCGTCCTTGTGATAGCCGGCGAGCGCCACCTCGCTGGTGCCCACGAGGTAGAGGTCGTCGTCCTTGTCGAGGTGGTAGACCTCGTCGGCGTGCTCGCCGAGGAAGCCGGTGCCCTCCATCGACTCGGGCAGCACCAGGGTGGGGGTGATCATCGGGGTGAAGCCGGCATCGGTCGCCAGGGCGATCGCGGAGTTCAGGATCGCGAGCTCGAGCTGGGCGCCGACGCCGCGCAGGAAGTAGAAGCGAGCACCGGAGACCTTCGCGCCGCGGGCCATGTCGATCGCCTTCAGGCCCTCGGCGATCTCCAGGTGGTCCTTGACCGGGTGGTCGAAGCTCGGCACCTCACCGACGTGCTCCCGCACCGCGAAGTCGGCCTCGAGCCCTTCGGGGGCACCCTCGGCGAGGTTCGGGATCTCGTGCAGCGCGGCATCGCGGAGGGACAGGGCCTCGCCGGCCTCGGCCTCGAGCCGCTTGACGTCGGCGCTGAGCTGCTTCACCTCGGCCAGCAGGGCCTGCTTCTGATCACCCTGAGCCTGGGCGACCTGC
The DNA here is from genome assembly GCF_947500705.1 of uncultured Brachybacterium sp. GTDB lineage: Bacteria > Actinomycetota > Actinomycetes > Actinomycetales > Dermabacteraceae > Brachybacterium. The sequence goes on from NZ_CANMSY010000002.1 coordinate 529,417, forward strand.
TTGCCGAAGGCCTTCTGCTCGGCGCGCGCGGACTCGAAGGCCGCGGTGGTCTCGCGCCAGCGGACATCGGCCTCGAGCACCGCGTCCACGGTGGCGGGGTCACGCCGCCGCGCCCGCTGGGCGTCTCGGACAGCTTCAGGGTTCTCACGCAGGTGCCGCAGATCGATCATTGCACCAGGGTACCTGCGTGCACGCGTGCCAGTACGCTGACCGCATGGACCTCACCCTGCTGCTGCTGGGCATCGCCTCGGTGCTCACGACCGTCATCACGATCGCCCTGCTGGTGATGGTGCTGCGCCGCCTCGGCCGCCACCGCAAGGAGCTGAACGACCTGCGCACGGCCGCGGACCGCCGGTCGAGCACGCGCGAGACCGTCGAGGCCACGGTCGAGGGCGCAGAAACCTTCGCCGACGATGGCCGGCTCCGCCGGGTCGCCGTGGTGCTGAATCCCTCGAAGTTCGCGGAGACCGATACTTTCCGCCGGAAGATCACCGAGGTGGTGGAGCGGATCGAGGGCGCGGAGACCGTCTTCTACGAGACCACGATCGACGACCCCGGGAAGGGGCAGACCGAGCAGGCCGTCGCGGAGGGCGCAGACCTCGTGATGGCTGCCGGCGGCGACGGCACGGTGCGCTTGGTCGCCTCGGTGCTGGCCGGCACCGACACCCGGATGGGCATCATCCCCGCCGGCACCGGGAACCTGCTGGCGCGCAATATCGACATCCCGCTGGAGGACCCGTCCGCGGCGATGATCGCCGCGCTGACCGGTGAGGACCATCACGTGGACGTCGGCTGGCTGCGCGTCGGTGACTCCGCCGCCTCGGCCCGCTCCGCCGAACGCCAGATCTTCCTGGTGATCGCCGGCTTCGGCGCCGACGCGGAGATGATCGGCTACACCGACCCGGAGATGAAGAAGCGGATCGGCTGGATCGCCTACATCTTCGGCGGGATCCGCACAGTGCTGGGCCGCTCGGTGGACGTGGTGGTGCAGCTGCCGGACGATACTCGCCATGCTCACAAGGCCCGCACCGTGCTGCTGGGCAACGTGGGCAGGCTGCCGGGAGGCTTCGTGCTGATGCCGGACGCCACGATCGACAACGGCCGCCTCGAGGTGGTCGTCGCGGGCTGGCGCGGCGCGGCAGGGTTCAGCCAGGTCGCCGCCCAGGTGATGAATCCGAAGCTGGTGCCGAAGTATGGGCCCAAGCTCTCCACGATGGAGCGCTACCTGACCACCGGGATCCGGGTGACCACCACCAAGCCGCAGCCGGTGCAGCTGGACGGCGACACGGATGTCGACGCGACCCACCTGATCGCGACGGTCGATCCTGGGGTTCTGCGGCTGCGGGTGCCGGAGGGCAAGGGCGCGGAGCAGACCGCCGGCTAAGCCTGCTCGATCCGTTCGTCGTGCAGCGGCGGCACCACCATGACCGGCCGCTTCGCCCCGTGGAGGGTCGTCCGGGACACCGAACCGAGCAGGGCGCTCCTCAGGGCGCCCCGGCCATGGGAGCCGACGACGATCAGCTGCGCAGCGGGTTCGGCGTCGTGGAGAATCGCGGACGCCTCTCCCTCCCGGACCTCGCCGGAGATCTCGAGGCCCGGCACGTGCTCTGCGAGCCAGGCGATCTCGCCCGCCAGGTCCTCCTCGAGCTCGGCGCGACGGCGGCCGACGACCTCCCCGACATCGTCCGGGCGCAATGGGAACCAGTACTCGCCGCTGTCCGGCCTCGGCAGCGCGGTCAGCAGGAGCAGGGAGGTGCCGCGCTCGGCCGCTTCCTGCGCCGCATGCAACGCGGCGCGACGGCTGTGGGGCGATCCGTCGACGCCGACCACCACCGGTCCCGTGGAGGGCTCGATGCCCGCGGGGACCACCACCGTGGGGCACCGCGCGTGGGCGGGCAGGGCCGTGGAGACCGAGCCCAGCACCCGGCCCAGGAAACCTCCTCGCCCGCGGGCACCGACGACCATCAGGTGCGCCCGCTCCGAGGCGTCCACGAGCCCTCCGACGGAGTCTCCCTCGATCGTCAGGTAGGAGACCTCGCCGGAGTGCTCGGCCAGTCGTGTCGCCGCCACTTCCAGCACGTACCCAGCGATCTGCCGGCGAGCGTCGTCCTCGGGCTCCGCACTGAGCGAGGCGTAGTTGGCGTAGACCGGGAGCGCGGCCCGATAGGTGGTGATGACGCTCAGCCGACTCCCGCGGCGGGCGGCGACACCGGCGGCGTAGTCCAGAGCGAGCTCGGAGTTCGGGGAGCCGTCGAATCCGACCGCGACACCGAGGTGTCGCGCGGCGGGGTCGAAGGGGATCGTGTGCTGCTCGTGGTGTGCCTCTGCGCTCATGGCAAGCCCTCCGCGGGGCTGCCGACACGGACGACGATGACGCCCCGCTGTCGAGTCCATCCTCGTCGCTCCCCACCCTACTCCTCGGACGAGAGCTCGCAACAGGACTCGGGGCGCGGCCGTCAGCGGTGGTCGGCGGTCGGCGGTGGCGAGTGCCGGTCAGCCCTTCAGCTTGCCGCTGCGGGCGAGCTCCGGGTCTGTGCAGGAGGAGAGGTCGAAGCAGCAGGGACGACGCTTCCCGCTCCGCAGCTTGTCGATCGAGACCTCCACGCGGCGGGCGCGGGTGTCGGCGCTGCGGGTCGACCCGACCCAGCGCACCCATTCCCAGCGCGCCATCGGGGTGATGGATGCCCAGGTCTCCTCGAGATCGTCGGCCTGTTCGAGCGCGGCACCGAGATCCTCCGGGAGCTCCGGCTCGGGCCAGGCCTTGGTGGGGGTGAGAGTGAAGTCGACGACGCTGCCCTCGCTCAGGTCCAGTTCCCGCTGCAGCGCACCGTCGACGCGCAGCCAGTGCCCCTTGCGGCCGTCGGGCTCGACCACCATGGCCAGCTCCAGGCCGTTCAGCACGGCATCGACGGCGACCTGGCCGCGGGAGGGCAGCGCAGTGCTGGCCTCCTCGGGGAGCGGGATGAGGAGCCGCTCGTCGATCGCCCGGACCTCGGCGGTCCCGACGACAGGGCTGCTGGGCTTCGCTGCCATGACTGCTCTTCCTCTGCTCGTCCTCAGGTCCTGCTCGTCCTCAGATCTCCGTGGCGGGGTCCGTCGGGGTGATCATCCCCGACAGCCGCTCGATCCACTCGCGGGCGTCGTCGTAGGCATGGTCGGCGAAGTCCTCGCGGACCTCCGCCCGCTGCCCGTCGATCCGCGGGTACGAGCCGAGATAGTGCACCACCGGGCAGAGCCGGTGGAGCGAGCGCAGGGCGGCGGCGACGCGGCGGTCCTCGATGTGGCCTTCGATGTCGAGGGAGAAGGAGTATCGGCCGAGGAAGTCACCGATGGGGCGGGACTCGATCCGGGACATGTTCACACCGTTGGAGCTGAGGATCTCGAGCGCCTCGAGCAGGGCGCCGGAGCGGTTGTGAGGCAGCTGGAGCACGAGCGTGGTCTTGTCGGCGCCGGTGCGGGCGGGGATCCGTCCCTCGCGGGTGACCAGCACGAAGCGGGTCACCGCACCGTCGTAGTCCTCGATGCCCTCGGCGAGGACCTCGAGACCGAAGTGCTTCGCGGCGAGCGGGGAGCAGACGGCGGCCCGGCCGCGAGCCTCGTCTGCGCTCACCGCGGCGAGGTCTCGTGCAGCGGCTGCGGTCGAGGAGGCGGCCGCGATGTTCGCGCCCGGCACGTTCTTCCGCAACCAACCCTGGACCTGTGCCTGGGCGTGCGGGTGGGAGGAGACGGTGGTCAGCTCCTCCAGCGGCGTGGCCTCCCGGGCGGCGAGCACGAAGGTGATCTGCACGGTCTGCTCGGCGACGATGACGATCGAATCGGTCGCGGCGAGCACGTCGAGAGTGCCGGAGACGCCGCCTTCGACCGAGTTCTCGATCGGCGCCATCAGCGCATCGATATCGCCGGCGAGCAGGTCGGTGGTCGCGGTGGCCACGGCCGAGAAGGGCACCAGCACCGGCTCGGCCGCGGCGAACTCTTCGGGCGTCTCCGCAAGTGCCTGCAGGAGCGCCTGGTGGGTGAAGGTCGTCTCTGGACCAAGGAATCCGTACCGCATAGAGGAAGGGTACTTCGGGCGCAAGGACGCGCGCGGATCCAGTCAGAACGGTGGATCCTGGCTCCATCGTTCGCGCTCGGCGGCTTCGTCAGGGTCCTCCCCCGGATCGAGCTTCCCCTCGACGACGGTGTCGACGGGCCCCCATTCCTGGTGGATCCGTGCGTTCTCGCCGTTGCGGTCCATCTCTTCCATCAGGCAGAGCCACTGGTAGTGCTCCCACGACTCCATCATGGCGGTGGCGAGGCGGGGTGTGGCCAGGTCAGGGCGCGGGGAGACCCTCGTCCTCACCAGAGATGGCGAGCCGACCGTCCAGGTGGTGGAGCCGTCGGGTTCCCTTTCAGGATCCACGCGGCGAGCGGTCTTGAGGTCGTGATGGCCCCAATGCAGTCGGTGGAGGTTGTCGATGCTGGTGGGGCCTCCCCGTTCGGGGTGCGCATGGTCGAATTCCTCGATGTGGTCGTTCTCCGCGTCATCGGTGGTGCTCTTCGTGCAGCCGGGGACGGCGCAGCGGGGAGTGGTCAGTCGGAGGTGCTCGACCATCTCCGGAGTGGGGCGGTAGCGCTGAGCCGGAAGCGGGAGGAACCCTCCCGTGATCGGCTCCGTGAAGACCCGGTGCCACACCGGCTCGGCCTCGGCGAGCTTGCGGGCCATGGCTGCGGGCAGCGGGGTCATGCCGTCATAGGTGGCGGGCGTGTCATCCAGTCCCATCATGGTGAGGACGGGGATGACGATGTTGATGCGGTGCCGGGGTGCGGGCACCTCGACGCCTGCGGTGTCGAGCAGGGTGCGGTGGATGATCGCGTAGCGCAGTGCGGCGAGGGTCATGGCGCCGCCGTCACGGGCGAGGTCGCCGTCGAGGTCGAAGGGGATCGGGGCGTCCTGCTCGAGGGCATGGCGCTGCGCGGCCTGGACGGCCTTCGCCGAGGCATCGAGCCGGCGGGCGAGGGAGAGGATCTCGGGGATCGGGCCGGTGACGCGGAGGCAGGCGATGCCGTCATCGCGCCCGCTGGACTCGACGGTGACGTCACGGGAGTGCTCCGGGCAGTGGCGCGGCTCCTCCCGCTCGAACCAGGAGACCAGCTGGCGCAATTCATCGTGGAACCGATCAGCGGGAATGGAGGCGAGCTCCCACGCGGCGATGTATTCATCGGCCAGGGAGCGCTGCGATGGGGTGAATTCCCTGACAGCCTTCAGCATTCTCTGATGCCATTCCTTCGGCATCTCTCCGGAGGCGAGGCGTTCGAAGGTTCGCGGCATCTCGGCGAGGGCGATATGCGCGTCGCGAATCCGAAAGGACGCGAGCGCCGTGGTGGTGCGCAGCGCGATGGCGATCGCGAGGCTGCGCTCCTCACGGTCGTCCGCGATGTCCGGGTTCTCGTGGTCGATCCAGAACGGAGCGAGGTCGAGCAGGTGCCGGGCATGACGCCGCGACTCCTCGCGCTCGGTCTCCATCATGCCGGCCACAGCGGAGGCATCGGCACTGCCGGCTTTGAGCTTGCCGCGCGTGATCAACGACGTGGGGGTCAGTGGCGAGCGCGCACGGACCTGGATGAACGGAGGGGCACCGTCAGATCGACCGACAGGACGCTGCTCTGTCACGGCCATCGTCTCCACCTCCTCGTCGGCACGATCGCGAAAGAACTACTCGAAGAATGGTTCTTTCCGAGGTCTCCATCTTATCTCCGGGCACCACCGAGAACAAGGCATCCCCGCGGATGGGGATTAAATTGTGGATAACTCCGAGTGGGGAGGAACGGTCGCACCGATCCACCATTGATCACACAATTCGTCCACATTCTTCGAGGTGCCTTGACCGTGCGCGAAGGATATGCGTGAGAAGAGTAAGGGACGGAGGGAGTGCACCCCTCAGCTCTTTCGAAGCTCAAGGACCCAGCGGTCCACGGTGCGTGCCGCATCCGCCGGATGTCGTTCCACCACGCCTGTCGGCTGTGCACCGATGCTCCGGGCGAGGGCGCGGGAAGCTTCGTTCGACGGCGCGATGCGCAGGACGAGTCGTGAGATCCGCGGGTCGACTCGAGCGCGTGCGGTCAGCGCTGCCGCCAGGGCGTGGCCGTGACCGCGGCCGCGGTGGGGCAAGAGGATCCAGTACGTCAGTGCGGCCTCACCACGCTCGAGGCCCGGGTCCACCAGATTGAGCCCGCCGCCGCCGATCAGCACACCGTCGAGGGAGGCCGCGAATTCACGGATCGGCCCGTCGGCCTGCCATCGTGCCGCGCGGGCGAGGAACGAGTCCAGGCTCTCCCGGCTCCAGCGCTCCCCCACGATCTCCGCAGCGAGCGCCGTGTCCTGCCCGGCGAGGATGGCGTCGGCGTGCCCGGGGCCGAGCCTTTCCAGATGGATCCTCACCCCTGCACTCCGGTCGGTGGAGCGCTCTTCGACGCCCTGCTGGCTGATCTCGACCACGACCTTCGGAAAGGTGCCGCCGCTGCGGCATCGTGCTGCGCGAGACGCACCTGCGTCATGCTCCCCCGTCGCTCGCACCCGAGAGCGCTGCACGCACCGAGGCGAGGATCTCCACGTCACGGGCACCGCGGGCCCGTGCGGCGGCGATCGGGCCGGCGAACAGGGCCACCAGCCCCGCATCCACCGGCCCACCGGCCTCGCGCTGGACGGTCGACGCGAGCTTGCGCGCCTCCATCGCCGCCCCGGGGGCGACGGTCGTCCCCGCCCCCCGACGGGTGAGCACGATCTGGGACTCCTCGAGCAGCTTGTACGCGCGCGCGACGGTGCCGGCCGCGAGGCCGAGGTCGCCCGCCAGGACACGAATCGCAGGAAGTTTGTCGCCCGGCTTCAGCTCACCCGTGCGGACCTGCTCGATGATCTCGCGGCGGACCTGCTCGTAGGGCGGGGTCGGATTGTTCATGTCGACCACGATATGACTCATCGGCGCTCCCCCTGCACCCCGGCCACATCCGATCCGTCGACCACAGTCTCCGGTACGCGCACATCACGCGGTGCCCCCTTCCTCGCGATCGCCTCCGGGAAGACCACCATCACCAGTCCCACCGGCAGCACCAGGAGGCCGACGACGACCCCGACGCCGCTGAGCACGATGCACGCCAGCTCGACGCCGGTGGCGGCATGTTCTGCAGAGGGGAGCAGCTGCATCCCCATGAGCGCCGCGACCGGCAGCAGGGTGAGCGAAGCGACGAGCACAAGCGCTCCGAGCACGGAGGTGAAGGAGCGCCGTCGCAGCAGGATGTCCTGCACATCGTCGCTCGGACGGCGGCGAAGGATCACACGGAGCGCCAGAGCTGCCGCGACGCAGAGCACGAGCAGCCCACCCCAGATCGGGAGCGTGTACTGCGCTCCCGGGAAGGGGCTGGAAGTCGATTCCAGGATTCCGCCGCCCTCGAGCACGTCCACGGTCGCATAGAAGCGTCCGTCCGTCGCGAGCACGGTGGAGATCGCCGTGAGGAGCACGAGCACCCCGACGGCGACCGTGCAGAGCACGACCGCGAAACGGGGGACCAGGTCTCCTGCGGTGCGGCGGCGCAGCGAGGCCCGACGCACCGAGTTCCGAGGCGCGGGCAGGGTGAGCTCTCCGCCCGCGATGGCGAGCACCAGGACGAGGCCGCCGGCAGCCGGGCCGAAGGAGGCCAGGGCTCCATGGGCCAACGGCCCCGAGACCGAGCCTCCTGAGGTGCCGACGGACACGACCACCCCCATCATGAGGAGCCCGAGGAGCAGCCCGGCCCAGCGCGCGAGAAGCGCGCCGCGATGCAGGCCCGTGCGTTCAGCGCCGAGGCCGCCGGCGACGACGAGAGCTCCGACGAGCACCAGCGCAGCGACTGCGACGACAGGGACCACCAGCAGGACGAGAGCACCGGACATGGCATACCTCCAGGGGGAAACTTGTATCAGGTAAACGACACAATGGACCGCCCGGACCTTTGTGTCAATAGCTTGACACAAAGGAGATGCTCCAGTGAGGGAGCGGTGGAGGGTCTGCAACGGCCGGCCGCGCAGCGCAGTCCTTCCCCGACGCCTCCCCGTAGCATCGGAGCGTGCTCCAGGACCTGCCTACCCCCGTGCGCCGAACGCCGCTCGCCGTGCTGCTCGCGCTGCTGTTCGGCGCTCTGCTCCTCGCCGGCGCGCCCACCGCCTCCGCCGACGATCCCGACGATCCCGTGCGACTCGTGATCGCGACCGCGGGGCTCGGCTGGGAGGACATCGACCCCCAGGTCACCCCGAATCTTCAGTGCCTCGCCGACCGCTCCGGCGCAGGTGCCATGAACACCACCTCGACCTCGGTCATCTCCACGAAGCGGCAGGGCATGGAGACGCTGCACACCGGATACCGCGGCCTGGCGGACGAGGCGCCGCGCACCAGCGGCATCCCGAGCCCGGCCCAGGATCAGTGGGAGCAGCTCGGAGTGCCGGTGAGCGCCGTGGACCTCAGTGCGTCTCCGACGGACTCCGCGTACACCCAGATCGCCGACGCGCTCGCCGCAGGCGACCTGGTCCAGGTCACCGTCCCCTCGTTGCCCGATGCCGACGATCCAGCCCGCACCCAGGCCCTGGTCGCCCTCGACGGCGCCGTCGGCGCGATCCTCGACGAGCTCGGCGGCTGCGAGAGCGCGGGCCTCCCCCGCACCCTGCTGGTCTCCGTCGCCGCGACCGACCCCGAGCACCCGGAGTCGGTCGAGCAGCCGGGCGCGGTCGCCTCGCGCACAGCGGGCCTGCAGGTCGCCCTCGACACCGCCTTCCCCGGCAAGGCGCTGACCAGCGGGGCCACCAAGCAGACCGGCGTGGTGGTGCTCACCGATGTGCTCGCCACGATCCTCACCTCCTATGACGCCGCGGCCGACGGGCTGATCCCCGGCCAGCCGTTCCGCGGCGCCGACCACGACGATCCGCAGCAGCTGGCGCTGGATCGCTCCGAGGCCGCGGCGCAGGTCGATGCCGCGACCGTGCCCGCGCTCGGCTCCTGGTTCGTGCTCGGCGTGATCGGGATCGTGATCCTGCTGGTCCCGCCGCTGGCGAGGCGTCCCCGGCTCGCCGCCGTCGGCCGCGCGCTCGCGGCGATCGCACCGCTCGCGCTCCCGGTGGGGATGTTCGCCTCGCTGGTGCCGTGGTGGCGCGCGGAGCACTCGACGCTGGCGCTGACGGGCGTGGTGTGGGCGGGCTGTGCACTGCTGTCGGTGCTGGTGCTCGCCGGTCCCTGGCGGCATCATCGCCTGGGCCCGGTGGGAGTGTCCGCGGCACTCGTCGCGCTGCTGATCCTCGGCGAATCGGCGACCGGGTCGCGGTTCCAGCTGGGCTCGCCGCTGGGGACGCAGCCGATCTCCGGCGGCCGCTTCTACGGGCTCTCGAACCACCTGTTCGGGATGGTGCTCGCGGCGGCGCTGATGGCGCTGCTGTGCCTGTTCGCGGTGGTGCGCACCCCGCGCGGCCGGGTGATGTGGACGGTGGCCGTCGGGGCCCTGGTCGCGATCGTGTGCGTGGCCCCGTCGATGGGCGCCGACTTCGGGTCGATGCTGGCCACGATCCCCGCCTTCGGGCTGCTGGCGCTGCTGGTCTCCGGGATCCGGCCGCGGCTGTGGCACCTCCTCGCCCTCGGCGCGGGCGGCGCCGTCGCGGTGCTGGGGGTCTCGTTCCTGGACTGGCTGCGACCGGCCGAGGACCGCACCCACCTGGGGCGCTTCATCGACGAGCTGCTCAGCGGCGAGGTGATCTCGGTGGTGGTCCGCAAGCTCGCCCAGAACGTCGCGATGACCACCGGCTATCCCGCCCTCGCGGTCGTGATGGTGCTCGCGGTGCTCGCCTCGGTCGCGGTGCTGATCCCGGGCCAGCTGCGCTGGCGACGGCTCGCGGCGCTGGATGCCGAGCACCCGGCCTCGTACTGGGTGCGCATCGCGCTCGTGGTGGGCACGTGGGTGGGCTATGCGGTCAACGACACCGGGCCGGTGCTGGTCGCGGCGATGTTCGGCATCTGGCTGTGCTACCTGCCGGCGGTGCTGCCTACCGGTTCTCCGCGTCCACTGCCGCGTGCACCACGAGCGAGGTGTACTCGTCAGGGCTGAGCGGCGTGGGCACGGACTCCGGGATGGTGGGCTCGCCGATGTCGAGGTGCGAGGCGATGATCACCGCATGCTCCGGGGTGAAGCGGCCCTCGACCGGGGCGCTCCGCAGCCGGGCCGCGAGCGTCTCGAGGTCCGTCTCCGCGAGATAGACGACGTCGTCGGGGGCGAAGTCGCCGTCCACCGGCAGCTCGCGCAGCAGGGCGTCGAGCTCTGCGGCATCCACGTCGCCGAGGGCACGGGTCTCGTCATCGGAGAACTCACCGTTCACGGGCAGGTCCGCGAGGGTCAGCCGACGCGCCACAGCATGCTCTGCACGCTCGGCCTCAGAGGCAGGCTCCGGGACGACGGTCCAGGTCTTCTCCTCGTCATGGTCCGCGGACCCTGTCGGCAAGGGTGCGACGTCCGCGGGTTCCAGCGGCTGCGGCACCTCGGCCTCCTCCTGTCCGTCCTCGTCGAGATCCGGGGCCAGGTGGCGCTTGCGGGCGAGCGCCCGCACCACGTCGCGCAGCTGCGCGGCGCGGTGCAGCTGGCCTCGCAGGTCCTTGCCCGTGGCGCGATGATGGAGCTCGGCAGGGATCTCCTTGACCCAGAACCCGCTGCTGAGCGCGTCGATCGTCAGCGAGGTCTCCACTCCCCAGCCCGGAGCGAGGGGGAGGCAGGCCTCCCAGGTCTCGCGGGTGATGCAGCGGGTGCCGGAGAGCGGCTGGTTCGGCTCCCAGCCGGTCGCCCGGTGGATGCCGCGGCGCGCGGTGCGCACCACGATGCCCATCCCCGCAGCACCCTCCTGCGGGGGCAGCAGCGCGATGGCCATGTCCACGCCCTCGCCGAGCACCGCCTCGACCAGCGGCTGCGCCGCTTCGGCGGAGCCGCCCATGTCCGCGTCGAGGAACAGCAGGGCGCGCGGCACGGTGTGGCTCGCGTCGATCACCGGCAGCGGACCGGTGTGGCCGGGCGAGCGCGGTTCGGCGTGCAGCTCCTCGGAGAAGCTCGCGCCACCATCGGCCCGCTCGGCGTCCTCGCGGATCGCGACCATCTGGGCGCCGGTCGCCATCGCGGCGGCCTTGCCCCGGTTCGTCTTGTGTCGCACCACCAGGGCGTCCGCCCCCATGGCGACGGCAGAGGTGGCGTCGGTGGAACCGTCGTCGATGACCACCACCAGGTCCACGCCCGCGATCCTGCGGGCGGACTCGATGGTCGCCTCGATCCGCTCCGCCTCGTTCTTGGCGGGGATCACGACGGCCACCCGCTCGGGGCGGTGCGCCGTCAGCGGCCCCGCGGTGCTCATCGCAGCGTCACCTGACGGGCGACGATGCCGCCTCGCGCCCGACGCTCGAGGGTGGTCAGCGGCTCGGTCGAGCCGAGCGCCTCTTCGAAGCGGGCGCGGAAGGCCTCTGCCTCGGCCTCGGCGGCCTCGACCCCGGAGCCCTTCGCGAGGTCCCAGACCGGGATCGACAGGCCCTCGGCGCGGAAGGAGCCGACGTACTTGGCGCCCTCGCAGATCGCGGATTCGCGGCGGGCGTGGAGGCGGGTGACCGCGTCGATCACCTTCTCCTCGTCGGCGTCGAGCACCCAGCGCACGTGCTCCTTCGCACCGGCGTCGACCCAGTAGGCGTGGGGCAGGCCCGCGACCGCGCGGGTCTGCATGATCGAGTCGTTCGCCTGGGAGATCGCCTGGTCGATCTCACCGGTGCGCTCGGCGCTGGGGTCGAGCCAGAACTCGAAGGTGTCCTGCACCTGGAGCTCGAAGTCGCCGCTGAGGTCGAGGATGTCCTGCAGCCGCGGGGCGTCCTCGTCGAGGGTGACGGTGGTGATCGGGTTGCCGGGTTCGAGTGCGGCGGCGAGCTTGATCGCCTGGCCGATCCCGCGCGAGAGATCGCCTCCGGGGTAGGCGGCCTGGATGCCGACGGTGACGGAGCCGTCGGTGCGGCGCACCGCGGGCCAGGCCATCGGCAGGATCGTCGCGAGCTCGACGTCGAGGGAGCCGTACTCCGCGGTCGTCTTCGCGGCCATCGTCGCCGCCGGGATCAGCTGACGCATGGCCACCAGGTCCGGTTCGTTCGGCAGGCCCTCGAAGGGGCGGCGGACCAGGTCGTTGCTCGAGGTGGAACTCATGGGGGCGAGTCTACCGATCCGCGGGCGCATCCCCGCGCAAGGCGGCCTCGAGCAGCATGATCATGGGTGCGTGCCCACCTCCATCAGCTCCCGGGCGCACTCCTCCAGGTCCCGCGGCACCACGCCGTCGAGCATGTGCAGGGCGAAGTCCTGGCTGAGCCGTTCGAAGAAGTAGGTGCCGCGCACGGAGTTGCCGTGCAGGTCCAGCTGCGGGGCATAGCTGGCAAGGCCGAAGCGGGAGGGCAGGGCCGCGATGATCCCACCGCCCACCCCCGACTTCGCGGGCAGGCCCACGTCCCCGACCCAGTCCCCCGCGTTGTCATACATCCCGCAGGTGAGCATCACCGAGAGCACCTGGCGGGCGGCGACGCGGGAGAACACCTCCTCGCCGGTGAGCGGGTTGGTGCCGCCGGAGGCGAGGGTCGCGGCCATCACCGCGAGGTCCGTGACGGTGGTGAGCACGGCGCAGCCCTCGACGTAGCCGGCGACCACCTCGGCGGCGTCCTCACTCATCGAGCCGGCCGCTCGCAGCATGTAGGCGAGTGCCAGGTTCCGGTCGGCGGTGGTCAGCTCCTCGTCGCGGGTCTCCTCGTGCAGCTCGAGGGGACGGCCGGCGGCGGCGTCCAGCACCTCGCGCAGTCGCCTGGTGCGGTCGACCTGGGTGGGACCCAGCATGGCGTGGGTGCGGATCGCGCCGATGTTGACCAACGGGTTCTTGGGTTTCTTGGAGTACGGGTCGAGGCTGAGGGCGTTGAACTCCTCGCCCGTCGGCTCCTCGTCGACCACGGAATCGACGTAGTCCATCCCGTGCAGGTCGATCGCGGCCCCATAGGCGAAGGCTTTCGAGATCGACTGCATGGGGAAGGCGTGGTCGGTGCCGGCGGAGGTGATCTCCCCGTCGATCGTGCACACGGCCATGCCGAGGTGGTCATCGCGCGCGCCGGAGAGATAGGACAGCTCGGGGATGTCCCCGACGGCCTCGGCGCTGCCGGAGATGCCGCGATCAGGCAGGATCGCCCCGATCTCCTCGGAGATCTCGGGCACCGTCGCCGTGGAGAGGGCGAGAGTGAGGCGGTCCAGGTACGTGGTCAGTGCGCTCGTCACGGGACCGACCGTACAGGCCGGGAAACTCCTATCGCACCCTGGCGTCGCTGCGCTTCGTACCGCCCTCAGTCCTGAGGGGTGTGAGTCTCGAGGTCGACGCGGAACGCGCGGCGACGGGCGTAGGCGTGGACCTCGTCGAGCCGCTCGTGCTGGTGCAGCGCCTGCTCCGCGAGCTCGTGGAAGGTCTCGGCGTCCAGGCCCAGATCCTCGGCGTTGTCGGCGAGGGTCTGCCAGCCGCCGCGCTTGCCGAGCACCGCACTGCGCAGCAGCTCGGTCTCGAGCACCATCGTCATCGGGGAGCGACTGACCAGCCGGCCGTTGTTCTTGAGGCGGCCCGCGTGCTCTCCGAGCCAGGCGACCGCCTGCCGGTGGGGCAGTCGACGCAGCCCGAGATCGTCGATCAGCTGCTGGAGGAGGCGGCGCTCGGCACGGATCTGCTCGGCGATCGAGGAGAGCGTGGGATGGACCGGGGTATCCACGAAGTCGGCCACCATCCGGTCGATGCGCGCCATACCCGCGGTCGCACCGGTGAGGTGGTCGGAGAGGTACAGACCGAGCAGTCCGTCGTCGATCCGCGAGGAGGTCCCGGCATGCTGTCCCCCGCCCTCGCCGGCGGTGATCCGGCTGCCTGGGACACGGGCCCGGCGGCTGTCGCGCGGTCGCATCGGCACCGAATCGGCCCCCCGGCCCTCGGCCATCCCGTCGAGCAGCTCCATCAGCGCGTCGGCGGCGCTGTGGCGGGGCTGCCAGTCCAGCTCCCGCTTGGCGCGGGAGTTGTCCATGACCGGGGCGTTCATCGCCATGTCCAACCAGCCGGCGTCGGCCGCGACCAGTCCGGCGCGATGCCCGGCGGCGAGTGCCGTGCGCACCGCGGGCACCGGCAGCTGGACGGCGCGACCGTGCCCCACGAGTCGGGCGAGGTCCTGCACGCCGAGCACGTCATCGGCGCAGATGTTGAAGGCACCGGGCTGCTTCCGCACCGCCGCCGCGGCGTAGGCGGCGGCCACGTCCTCGGCGTGGACGGCCTGGATCCGCAGACCCTGCGGCAGCGGGAGCAGCGGCGGGCGGCCTGCGCGCAGCAGCTGCACAGGCATCCAGCCGCCCAGGAAGTAGCGCTGGATCTCGGAGCCGGCCCCGCCCTGGAAGATCAGTGCGGGCCGCAGCCGGGTGACCGTGAGCTCGGGATGGGCGGCGGCGATCTCGTCCAGCACCTCCTCCTGCGCGACCTTGTCGACGCTGTAATGGGAGGTGCGCACGCCCTCGGTCGGCCAGGACTCGTCCCGGACCTCCCGCCCCGGGGAGGGCGAGTAGGCCCCGACCGAGGAGGCGACCACCAGGGTGCCCACGCCGGCCTCGACGGCCGCCTGCGCGACGTGCCGCGTCCCCTCGACGTTGACCCGTCGCAGCAGCTCACGATGGCTGTTCGGCTGGATCAGCCAGGCCAGGTGGATCACGGCATCCGCCCCGCGAAGGACATCGACGAGCTGCTCGGTGGCCTCCTGAGCGGTGGTCGCGGCCCCGATGTCCACCGCTGCCCACTCCGCACCGGCATAGGGCTGTGAGGAGGTCTCGGGCAGACGGCGTGCGATGCCCAGGACCGAGGTCACCTCAGGGCGACGACCCAGTGCGGACAGCACCTCGGTCCCGACGTTCCCGGTGGCTCCGATGACGGCGACTCTCATGATGTGCTCCCTCGAGCGCCGCGCGAGGCGCGGCACGGTGGCGGATCCTGCTGGACGTTCTCGGCTGAGCACCCAACGTAGGCACCGGTGGCCGCGAGGTGAAGGGCTGGGGCCGGACCCCGACCGGTCGGTCTCCCGTTCGGGGAGCGCGCTGGCTCCGCTGAGGGCACGCGAGCTGGAGGTGCGCGAGCTGATTCTCGTGCGTCCCCACCCGCCGGTACGCTTCCTCCCGGCCCTCCTCCCCCGATGACCTCACGCGTCCCACCAGCGGATCCGTCCGCGTCCTTCCCCTGGCGGGGCCACGCAGAGCAACTCCCGAGGAGGACGATGCCCATGATGGGCGGACATCACGCGATCAGCGGCACCGCCGCCTGGATGGCCCTGGCGGGTTCTGCCCCGGTGCTGGGGCATGCGGCGGGGCTGGACCTGTGGGACCTGTCCCCCGAGCACGTGATCGCCGGGGCCGTGGTCGCCACCGGCGCCGCGCTGCTGCCGGACATCGACCATCCCGGTGCCACGGTCTCCCGCTCCGGGGGCGGCCTCACCAAGGCGCTCACGCGAGTGGTCAGCAGGGCGGCCGGGCATCGGGGAGCGACCCACACCCTTCTGGCCGTCGCCGCCTTCACCGCGCTGGCGATGGTCGTCGACGGGCTCGACTGGCAGGTCCAGGTGCCCGTGCTGGGCGAGGTCGAGGCCGGCGCCGCCCTCCTGGTCACCCTCATGTGCGCCCTCGGGACCCGGGCCCTGAAGGTGGTCGAGGGACCGCTGCTGCCCTGGGTGGTGGGGCTCGGCTCGGGAGTGCTGGTCGGCGTCATCGCCCCGGATACCTCCTTCTGGCTCCCGGCCGCCGTGGCGGTGGGGGCGCTGACCCATCTTGCCGGCGACCTGCTCACCACTGACGGGATCCCCTTCCCCACCTGGCCGCTGACCGTGAGGCCACCGAAGCACCTCGCCTCGCCCCTCTGGCAGCGCAGCGGGGACATCGCCGTGCCGCTCCTGGGCAACGCCGGCAGCGCACGCGAGTGGCTGCTGTGCACGGTGCTGACCGGCTTCGCCGCCACGACCGTGATCGTGACGGTCGCCGGGGCGCCCGGGATGCTGGCGGTCTGAGCACCGCTGGAGGTGCCGGTGATGAAAGTTCTTGCAGGTTTGCGCATTCCGTTGAGGACTTCCGGGGCAGGCCGTAGGGTCGTTCCGACGCATCGCCGCGCTGTCGCGGCAGTTGCCAGGAGCCCTCTTGCAAGAACGTCACGTTCTTGCAGGTCTCCGTGCCTCTCCCCGTCGGCTCCGGCCGGCACCCTTGCCCGGACAGAGGAGTCCCCGCATGTCGGTCCCGCAGTCAGCACGTCCCCTTGCCACCCGTCTGCTCGCCGTCGGCAGCGCGCTGCTGATGGCGACGGCCACGATCCTCGGCACGGCGCCGCTGGTGTTCGCCGTCGGACCCGGCCAGCCGGTGCTCACCGGCTCTCTCCAGGACGAGCTGGGCTGCGAGGTGGACTGGGACCCGGCGTGCGAGGCGAGCGCGCTCGCCCCCACTGCTGTGGCCGGGCAGTGGGAGTCGACCTTCGACGTCCCCGCCGGGCAGTACGAGGTCAAGGCAGCGATCGGCGGCAGCTGGGAGACGGCCTTCGGCCTGGACGGCGGCGAGGACAACATCCCGCTGGCCGTCGCGGCGCCCACCCGCGTGACCTTCCGCTTCGATGAGGAGACCTCTCGGCTCTCGGTCGCGCTCGCCGACCAGGGCGGGGAGTACACCGAGGAGGATGCCGAGCTCGCCAGCGCTCCCTACCGCCATCCCGGCGGCGGCGAGACCTTCTACTTCGTGCTCACCGACCGCTTCGAGAACGGCGATCCGAGCAACGACACCGGCGGCGTCGACGGCGAGCGCCTCGATCACGGCTTCGATCCCACGGACAAGGGCTTCTACCAGGGCGGTGACATCGCCGGTCTCCACTCGCAGCTGGACTACATCGAGGGCCTGGGGATGAGCGCGATCTGGCTGACCCCCTCCTTCACCAACAACCCCGTCCAGGGCGAGGGCGAGGACGCGAGCGCCGGCTATCACGGCTACTGGGTCACCGACTTCACCACGATCGATCCGCACCTGGGCACGAACGAGGAGCTCAAGGCGCTGATCGAGGACGCCCACTCGCGCGGCATCAAGGTCTACTTCGACATCATCACCAACCACACCGCGGACCTCATCGACTTCGAGGAGGGCGAGTACGGCTACCTCGACCAGGCCACCAGCCCGTACCTGGATGCGGCCGGGACCCCGGTGGACGTCACCGCGCTCGCGCAGTCCGCGGACTTCCCGGCCCTGGATCCGGCGAGCTCGTTCCCCTACACCCCGGTGCGCTCGGCGGAGAACCAGGTGATGGTCCCCGAGGCGCTGAACGACGTGACGATGTACCACAACCGCGGCAACTCGACGTGGGAGGGAGAGTCCGTCACCTTCGGCGACTTCGACGGCCTGGACGACCTGATGACCGAGGACCCGCGGGTGCTCGCGACGATGGAGGACATCTACACCACCTGGATGGACTTCGGCATCGACGGCTTCCGCATCGACACCGCCAAGCACGTCGACTTCGCGTTCTGGCAGGCCTTCACCGCGACCCTCGTCGATCACCAGGGCGAGACCCCGGCCGGGGAGCAGTTCTTCACCTTCGGCGAGGTCTACGACGCCGACGCGAAGCTCCTCTCCCCCTACGTGCGCGAGACCGAGATGGACTCGGTGCTCGACTTCGCCTATCAGTCCTCCGCGACGAACTGGGCGAAGGGCTTCACCGCGCAAGGCATGGCCGGTCTGTTCGCGGCCGATGACTTCTACACGACGGCGGATTCCTCCGCCGCGGATCTGCCCACCTTCGTGGGCAATCACGACATGGGCCGCATCGGATATCTGCTGCGGGACTCCGACCGGCTCGGCGAGCGCACCGCCTTCGCGCATCAGACGATGCTGCTCACCCGCGGCCAGCCGGTGATCTACTACGGCGACGAGCAGGGCTTCGTGGGCGACGGCAACGACAAGGACGCCCGCCAGTCGATGTTCGGAAGCCAGGTCCCCTCCTATCTCGACGACACCCTGATCGACGGCGCGCCCTACGGCGAGGGCGAGCACTTCTCGACCGAGGCGCAGCTGTACCCGCTGATCAGCGAGCTCGCCACGCTGCGGAACACCACCCCCGCGCTCGCCACCGGCGCGCAGATCGAGCTGCATGCCGAGGACGGCGCCGGGATCTACGCCTTCTCCCGCGTGGACCGCGAGGAGAAGCTCGAGCACCTGGTCGCTCTGAACAACGCCCCCGAGGCGCGCACGCTCACCCTCACCACCCTCACCCCCGGCGCGAGCTACACCTCGCTCTACGGCGACCACGCCCCGGAGACCGCCGCGGCGGACGGCACGCTCGAGATCACCGTGCCCGCGCTCGGCGCCGTGGTGCTGGTGGCCGATGCACCCGTCGCCGCAGCTGCCGAGGCGCAGGAGATCGCGCTTGATCTCGTCGACGGTGCGAAGGTCGAGGGTCAGGCTCCGATCGGCGCCGACGTCACCGCCGATCGCTGGGCCGAGACCTCCTTCAGCTGGCGCCTCGCCGGGGAGGCCGCCTGGACCCCGCTCGGCACGGCGGAGGACGACACCCCACGCGTGTTCCACGACGTCAGCTCGCTGCCCGTCGGCACCCTGCTCGAGTACCGCGCGGTCTCCACCGACGCGGCCGGGAACCGGGTCGCGGACTCGACCACCGCGGTCGTCGGCGCGGACCTCTCCGCCGCCGGGTCCGAGGAGGGCCCGGGCGCGATCGACGAGCTGTCCGTGACGCTCCCCGGCTCGCACAACGCGGCGATGGGCTGCGCGGGTGACTGGCAGCCGGACTGCACCGCAGCCCAGCTCACCCTGGATGCCGAGTCCGGGAAGTACACCGGCACCTTCGACGTGCCGGCCGGCGACTTCGCCTTCAAGGTCGCGGTCGGGGGCAGCTGGGACGAGAACTACGGCGCCGGCGGCGTGCCCGGCGGCGCGGACATCACCTACACCCACGAGGGCGGGCCGCTGACCTTCTGGTACGACCCGGTCACCCATGTCGCGCAGAACAGCGCCCAGGGTCCGTTCATCACCCTGCCCGGCTCGTTCAACGCCGCGCTCGGCTGCCCCGAGGACTGGATGCCCGGATGCATGCGCACCTGGATGCAGGATCCCGACGGCGACGGCGCGTACACCTTCACCACCGACGCGATCCCCGGCGGGTCCTACGAGGTGAAGGCCGCTCACGGAGGATCCTGGGATGAGAGCTACGGCGTGGGCGGCGAGCCGGGCGGCGGCAACTACACCTTCTCCACCCAGGACGGAGAGATCGTGACCTTCACCTACGATCTGGCCACCCGTCAGCTGACCATCGAGGCCGCCGATCCGCTGACCGCCGTCTCCGGCAAGCAGCTGGGGCACTTCGTGGACGCCGGCACCATCGCCTGGCCCGCGAACCTGGTCACTGCGGAGTCCGGCACCCGCTGGGAGCTGTTCACGGCACCGACCGGCGGGCTCACCGTCGCAGCGGGCGAGGTCACCGGCGGCGAGAGCCTCGGGGAGCTGACCCTGCGGGACGGCGGCCTGGAGGAGGCCGAGCTCGCCGGTCGCGGGCACCTGAAGGACTTCCTCGCCCTCGACCTGCCGGCGCTGGACCGAGCGGTGCTCGAGGAGGCGCTGCGCGGTGAGCTGGCGCTGGCCCAGTACGGCCCGGACGGCATCGAAGCCCTCACCGGGCTGCAGATCCCCGGGGTGCTCGATGACCTCTTCGCGGCAGGCGCCGCCGGGCAGGAGCTCGGCGTGAGCTGGAGCGATGGGGTGCCCACCCTGTCGCTGTGGGCGCCGACCGCCCAGAGCGTGACGCTGCAGCTGCACGGCCCGGCCGAGGCGGCCGGTGATCCGTCGGCCGCTCGTGCCACCGCCGCGACCGAGATCGCGATGGAGCGCGGAGCCGGCGGCGTGTGGACCTCGACCGGTGCGGCCGAATGGACCGATCAGGCCTACACCTTCGCCGTGGACGTGTTCGTGCCTGCCCTCGGCGAGGTGGTCACCAACACCGTCACCGACCCGTACTCCGTGGGCCTGACCCTGAACTCGCAGCACTCGGTGGTGCTGGATCTGGAGGATCCGCGCTGGGCGCCGGAGGTCTGGACGGACACTCCGGCCCCGACGGTCGCGCAGTTCGCCGATCAGACCATCTACGAGCTGCAACTGCGGGACTTCTCCGCCGGGGACGAGGCCCTTCCCGAGGAGGTCCGGGGCAGCTACGCCGCCTTCGGGCATCCGGACTCGGCAGGCTCGGCGCGGCTCGGCGAGCTCGCCGAGGCGGGCGTGACCACGGTGCATCTGCTGCCCACCTTCGACATCGCCACCATCGAGGAGGACCGCGCCGCACAGGTCCAGCCGGAGCTCCCGGCCGACGCCGGCCCTGCCTCCACCGCGCAGCAGGCAGCGGTGACCGCGGTCGCGGACCAGGACCCCTACAACTGGGGCTACGACCCGCTGCACTACATGAGCCCCGAGGGCTCCTATGCGACCGACGGTCACCAGATCGGTGGTGAGCGCACGCGGGAGTTCCGCTCCATGGTGGGCGAGCTGCACTCGATGGGCCTGCAGGTGGTGCTCGACCAGGTCTACAACCACACCGCCGCGCACGGCCAGGCCGACAAGTCTGTGCTGGACCGTATCGTTCCCGGCTACTACCAGCGGCTGAACCTCGACGGCGGGGTGGAGAACTCCACCTGCTGCTCGAACATCGCGACCGAGAACGACATGGCGCAGAAGCTCATGGTCGACTCGACCGTGCTGTGGGCCCGTGAGTACCACGTGGACGGCTTCCGCTTCGATCTGATGGGCCACCACTCGGTGGAGAACATGCTCGCGGTGCGCGAGGCGCTGGATGAGCTGACGCTCGAGGACGACGGGGTGGACGGGAAGTCCATCTACCTCTACGGCGAGGGCTGGAACTTCGGCGAGATCGCCGACAACGCTCGCTTCACACAGGCCACGCAGGGGCAGCTGGGCGGCACCTCGATCGGCACCTTCAACGATCGACTGCGGGATGCCGTGCACGGAGGCAGCCCCTTCGACACCGACAAGCGCACCGTGCAGGGCTTCGGCAATGGTCTCGCCACGATGCCGAACGGGTTCGCGGAGGTTGGCGAGGAGGAGCAGCTGACCGACCTGCGTCACCGCACCGACCTGATCCGCCTCGGGATGGCCGGCAACCTCGCGGACTACGAGCTGCTGAGCTCGACCGGGGAGGTGGTGCGCGGTGACCAGCTGGACTACAACGGCGCTCCGGCCGGCTACGCGAGCCGTCCGGAGGAGACGGTCAACTACGTCGACGCGCATGACAACGAAGCGCTCTACGACATGAACGCGTGGAAGCTGCCGCAGGACACCCCCATGGATGTGCGGGTGCGGATGAACACGCTGTCGCTCGCGACGGTGACCCTGGGCCAGTCCCCCTCGTTCTGGGCCGGCGGCACGGACCTGATGCGCTCGAAGTCACTGGACCGCGACAGCTACAACTCCGGCGACCACTTCAACACGATCGACTGGACGAAGCAGGACAACGGCTTCGGCAACGGCCTGCCCCCAGAGGAGAAGAACGGCGAGGCCTGGGACCTCATGGTCCCGATGCTCGAGGATCCGCACAAGACTCCGACCCCGGAGGACATCGGGCTCTCCAGCGAGGTCACCCTGGACCTGCTGCGCCTGCGCTCCTCCTCGGCACTGTTCACCCTCGGTGACGCGGAGCTGATCCGGCAGAAGGTCAGCTTCCCGAACGCGGGCGCCGACGCCACCGCCGGACTGCTGGTGATGCGGGTCGATGACACCGTGGGCGTGGACGCGGACCCGGCGCTCGACGGGCTGGTCACCGTGTTCAACGCCTCCGGCGAGCCGATCACCGAGGCGATCGAGGGCATGGCGGGGCTCGGCTACCAGCTGCACGAGGTGCAGGCCGGCGGCGCCGACGAGGTCGTCAAGGGCGCGACCTGGGATGCGGAGAGCGGCACGGTCACGATCCCTGCCCACACCGTCGCGGTGTTCGTGGCCCCGCAGGCCGGAGCACCCGAGGAGCCGGGCGAGGGCGGGGAGAAGCAGACCGGACCGCCGGAGCACGCCGGAGAGACCGGCAGGCCCGACCACGCCGGGCAGCCCGGCCCGCCGCCGCACTCGAACGGGAAGGGCAAGGGCGCAGGTGCGGGGCGCTCGGAGGGTGAGGGCTGAGCGACCGGGCGTTCGATCGCTCGAGGATCAGGCAGACCTCTTGCGTTGACCGTCGTCGGACGGGGAGCGCGGATCAGTTCAGAGCGTCGTGTCGACATCGGGTCGTGCTGTTCGACGTACCAGTGAAGGCGTCGGCGGCGAGCGGCTGAGTACGCGGGTGGTCGCGGCCATCGAGACCACCTGTCGGCGGAGCGGACCCGGATCGCCGTGGGCGATGGGGTCTTCTGGACGACGGCAGTGTGAAGAACGGTTATTACCCTCACCCGCAGCTGTCACCTCGACGCGCATCAGTCCCTTTTGCCCCGCACCCGACGGCGCGGTACGGTCAGCACAGCTATGACACGAGCGACGACGAGGTGAATCGTGATCAACGCATGCCCTCTCGTTCCGGCCTCCCGGAATGAGTTCTGATGACCGCGATCCGCTGGTCGCCGACGGATTCTGCCTACCAGGCACGGCTCCTTCGCGCCCACGAGAACCTGCGCGCGAATGCCGAGACCCGCCCCGACCGGAATCCGGTGCGAGAGCCGGTGCTCGCCTCCTGGCGCCGCTCGCTCGCCTCCCTGCCCCCGGATGCCCTCCCCACCGGCACTGTCCTCGAGGGTGAGGAGCTCGCCGCCGCGCGGCAGGAGCATCTCTTCTCGTCGGTGCTGCCGCTGCTGCGCTCGCGACTGATCGAACCCGCCGTCGAAGCCGGGCTGATGGTCGCGCTCGGGGACGCGCACGGGCGGCTGCTGTGGGTCGAAGGACGGCCGCACCTGATCTCCCGCGCCGATGACATGGGCTTCGCCGCCGGCGCCGACTGGTCCGAGCGCGTCATGGGCACCTCCGCCCCCGCGCTCGCCCTCACCACAGCCTCCTCGATGCAGGTGGTCGGTGCCGAGCACTTCCACGAGGCCGTCCATCCCTGGAGCTGCAGCGCGGTCCCGGTGCTGCACCCCCACACCGGGAAGACCCTCGGGGTCCTCGATGTCACCGGCACCGCCGAGGCGGTCTCCCCGCTCGTCCTGCCGCTGCTCGAGGCGACCGCCCGCGCGGTCCAGGAGGAGCTGCGCGCCCTGCTTCCCGTCGGCCCTGCCGCAGCGGCCCCGACCTCCCGCCGGCCGCGGATCCTGCCCCGCTCCCCCGCCGAGCTGCTGCTCACCGGGCGTCGCACCCCGCTGCTGCGCCAGGGTGCTCGGAGCTCCGAGCTCAGCGGTCGCCATGCCGAGCTGCTGACCCTGCTGCATCTCTCGCCCGACGGCATCAGCGGCGGCGAGCTGGCTGAACAGCTCCACGGGAGCGTCGCGGCCGAGGGCACCGTGCGCGCCGAGGTGGTGCGGCTGCGCAAGACGCTCGCGGCCTTCCCCGATCTCCAGATCGTGTCGCGACCGTATCGCCTGCTCGGCCGGGTGGACAGCGACCTGCTGCGTGCCCGAGCCGCGCTCGAGCGCGGGGACCTCGAGGGCGTGCTCGCCCACTGCGTCGGGGAGCTGCTGCCGCTCTCCGAATCGCCCGCGATCCGTCGGCTGCGTCGCAGCACCGAGGCGCACCTGCGCGAACTGCTGCTCGAGCAGGGCACCTCCCCCCAGCTGTGGCAGTACGCGCAGCGACCTGGGACGGAGGACGACCTCGAGGTGCTGATGGCGATCCTCGCACTCGCCCCGTCGGACGCCCCCGAGCGCTCCGCCGCGATGGCCCGAGCTCAAGCCCTGCGAGGCGAGACGGACTGAGGCCGCCGGCTCCCCGCTGCATGCAACGTCGATGCAACGTGACCTGGGTTACGGTGCTGGGCATCCGACGCCGTCGTCGGCTCCGCACTGCAGCGAAGGGAACGCCATGACTGCCTATGCACACCCCGGCACCGAGGGCTCGAAGGTCACCTTCAAGCCCCGCTACGAGAACTACATCGGCGGCCAGTGGGTCCCGCCCGTCAAGGGCGAGTACTTCGAGAACCCCTCCCCCGTCACCGGGAAGGTCTTCACCGAGGTGGCCCGCTCCACCGCCGAGGACATCGAGAAGGCCCTCGACGCCGCTCACGCTGCCGCCCCGGCCTGGGGGACCACGTCGGTCGCAGAGCGTGCGGTGATCCTCAACAAGATCGCCGACCGGATCGAGGACAACCTCGAGATGCTCTCCGTGGCCGAGACCTGGGACAACGGCAAGGCGATCCGCGAGTGCCTGAACGCGGACATGCCGCTGGCCGTGGACCACTTCCGCTACTTCGCCAGCGCCATCCGGGCGCAGGAGGGCGCGCTCTCCCAGCTCGACGACGACACCGTCGCCTACCACTTCCACGAGCCGCTCGGCGTGGTCGGCCAGATCATCCCCTGGAACTTCCCGATCCTGATGGCGGTCTGGAAGCTCGCCCCCGCCCTCGCGGCCGGCAACTGCGTCGTGCTCAAGCCCGCCGAGCAGACCCCGGCCTCGATCCTGGTGCTCGCCGAGCTGATCGGCGACCTGCTGCCGGACGGCGTGCTGAACATCGTCAACGGCTTCGGCGTCGAGGCCGGCAAGCCGCTCGCCTCGAACAAGCGGATCGCGAAGATCGCCTTCACCGGCGAGACCACCACCGGTCGCCTGATCATGCAGTACGCCTCGCAGAACCTGATCCCGGTGACCCTGGAGCTGGGTGGGAAGAGCCCGAACCTCTTCTTCGAGGACGTCGCCGCGCAGAAGGACAGCTTCTACGACAAGGCCCTCGAGGGCTTCGCGATGTTCGCCCTGAACCAGGGCGAGGTGTGCACCTGCCCCTCGCGCGCCCTGGTACAGGAGTCGATCTACGACGGCTTCGTCGCCGACGGGATCGAGCGGGTCAAGGCGATCACAGTGGGCGACCCGCTGGACACCGACACCATGATGGGTGCGCAGGCCAGCAATGATCAGCTCGAGAAGATCCTGTCCTACATCGACATCGGGAAGCAGGAGGGTGCGAAGCTGCTCATCGGCGGCGGGCGTGCGGACCTCGGCGGGGAGCTCTCCGGCGGCTACTACGTGGAGCCCACGATCTTCGAGGGTGACAACTCGATGCGGATCTTCCAGGAGGAGATCTTCGGTCCGGTGCTGGCGCTGACCCGCTTCAGCGACTACGACCAGGCGATCTCGATCGCGAACGACACCCTCTACGGGCTCGGCTCGGGCGTGTGGAGCCGGCAGCAGAACACCATCTACCGGGCAGGCCGCGCGATCCAGGCCGGTCGCGTCTGGGTGAACAACTACCACTCCTACCCGGCGCACTCCGCGTTCGGCGGCTACAAGTCCTCCGGCATCGGCCGCGAGAACCACCTGATGATGCTCGACCACTACCAGCAGACCAAGAACCTGCTGGTCTCCTACTCGGAGAACAAGCTCGGCTTCTTCTGAGCCGGCCCCGGGCGGCTCCCGAGCGGTCCTGGCCATCGCTGAGCCACCACGCCACGACCGCCGACGGGCGGGTCGGCCGGTATCGCACCGGGCGGCCCGCCCGTCGGCCTATCCTGGAGGTCAGAGCACTCCTGAACCCTGCGCGATGACGCGCCCACCGACGGGAGATGAGAACGATGCCCCACCTGCTCGATGTGCCCGGCATGAGCCGCTGGATCCAGCACGACGGCCCGGAGCCCCTCCTCACCGGCCTCGTGCAGTTCCTCGAGGAGGACCTGCACCGCTGGGACTCCTTCGAGAAGATCCCCCGCCTGGCCAGCCACACCCCCTTCGGCGTGATCGAGCTGATGCCGATCACCGACGGGGAGCTGTACTCGTTCAAGTACGTCAACGGCCACCCGATGAACCCGGCCCGCGGTCTGCAGACCGTCACCGCCTTCGGGGTGCTGGCCGATGTGGACAACGGCTACCCGATCTTCTTCGCGGAGATGACGCTGCTGACCGCGCTGCGCACCGCCGCGCAGTCGGCCCTGGCCGCGCGCGAGATGGCGCGGGCCGGGGCGCAAGTCCATGCTCTGATCGGGGCGGGGTCCCAGGCCGAGTTCCAGGCCCTCGCCTTTCGTGCGGTGCTCGGGATCGATCAGCTGCGCGTGACCGATGTGGATGCCGCGGCGGTCGAGAAGGTGCGCCGCAATCTCGAGCCGCTGGGGTTCTCCGTCGCGCAGTGCGAGAGCGTCGAGGAGGCGGTCCATGGTGCCGACATCATCACCACCTGCACCGCCGACAAGGCCCGCGCCGCGGTGCTGCACCGGGACCAGGTGCGGCCCGGCACGCATATCAACGCCATCGGCGGCGACTGCCCCGGCAAGACGGAGCTCGATCCCGCGCTGCTCGAGGACGCGCGGGTGGTGGTGGAGTACGAGCCGCAGACCCGCCTCGAGGGAGAGATCCAGCAGCTGCCGCCCGAGTTCGAGGTGACCGAGCTGTGGCGGGTGATCACCGGGGCGGCCGCCGGCCGCACCGACGATGAGGAGATCACCGTCTTCGACTCGGTCGGCTTCGCTCTCGCGGACTTCTCAGCGCTGCGCTATGCGCAGCAGGCCACGCACGGCACCGACCTGCTGGAGTGGATCGACGTGATCGCCGACCCGGATGACCCGAAGGATCTGTTCTCGCTGATCACCGCGCACCACCCCGCCGGCTGAGCGGGGCCGGCGGCCGGCCTCAGACCTCGTGGGAGGGAGCGACCTGCTCGGCGGGCTCGCGGACCTGCTCGGTGCCGGTGGCGCGGCCCAGCTGGTTCATCAGGTGGTAGATGACCAGTGCCGCGGCGGTGCCCAGGGCGATGCCCGTCAGGGTGATGCCGCCGAAGGTCCAGGTCACGTTCGCGATGCCGACCACGAGGGCGACTCCGGCGGTGAACTGGTTCTTCGGCCGGGAGAAGTCGACCTTGCCGTCCACCCACATGCGCACGCCGACGATGCCGATCAGGCCGTAGAGCACGAAGGTCACCCCACCGAGCACACCCGGCGGGATGGTGAAGATGGCGGCGCCGACCTTCGGGGAGAGCGAGAGCAGGATCGCGACGACGCCGGCCACCCAGTAGGCGGCGGTGGAGTAGACGCGGGTGGCGCTCATGACGCCGATGTTCTCGCCGTAGGTGGTGGTCGGCGAGCCGCCGAAGCCGGCCGAGAGCGCGGTGGCCAGACCGTCGGACGTGAGGGTGCGGCCCACCATGTGGTCCAGGTTCCGGTTCGTCATCAGGCCCACGCTGGTCACGTGGCCCACGTTCTCTGCCAGCAGCACCACCACCACGGGCAGGAACATCGGCAGCAGACCGAGGTTGAACTCCGGGTGATGGAACTCGGGCAGTCCCAGCCAGGCGGCATCGGCGACCGGCGAGAAGTCGACCTCACCGCGCGCGACCGCCACGGCATAGCCGATCAGCACGCCCAGCAGCACCGAGACCCGGCCCAGCAGGCCCTTGAACAGGGCGGTGCACAGCACCACCGCGAACAGGGTGATGGTCGCGGTGACCGCCGACTGCTGGAAATTCAGGTACGCGGTCGGGGCGAGATTGAAGCCGATCAGGGCCACGATCGAGCCCATCACCACCGGGGGCATGAGCACCCCGATCCAGCGGGTGCCGACCTTCTGGACCAGCAGCCCCAGCAGCGCCAGCAGCACGCCGGTGACCATCACCCCGCCGAGCGCCGCGCCCATCGAATCCGCCTCGGTGGACGCGGTGATCGGGGCGATGAACGCGAAGGAGGAGCCGAGATAGCTGGGCACCTTGTTCTGGGTGATGAGCAGGAACAGCAGGGTGCCGATGCCGGAGAACAGCAGCGTGGTCGAGGGCGGGAAGCCCGTCAGCAGCGGCACCAGGAAGGTCGCGCCGAACATGGCGACCACGTGCTGGGCGCCGATGCCGATGGTCAGCGGCCAGGCCAGCCGCTCCTCGGGCAGGACGATCGCGTCGGGGGCGATGGTGCGGCCGTTTCCGTGCAGGCTCCAGCGGAACATGGTTCTCCAGGGGGTGGGGAGGGGGAGGGTGGGGCGGGTCAGGCCGCGGGGAAGTTCTTCCGGCGGGCCGTCTCCTCGGTGACGTCCGGGACGCGGTCCAGCAGCGAGATGCGCCCGCCGTCACGAGCCCGGAAGTCGGCGAACATCCTGGTGAGGTCCGGGGCGCCGAACTCGTCGCGCACCGGGGCGGGCACCGTGAGCATCAGCGCTGCGGCGAGACCGATGAACAGCGCGACCCCTCCGGTGGCCAGTCCTGCCCCGGCGGCCATCGCCAGCGAGTTCACGATCACGTCGAGGAAGCCGACGACCGTCAGCACCAGCGCGGCGACCACGCCGCTGGCCCGAGCGGTCACGGCGGGACGTGAGAGGAGCGAGGTGCGCCCGAACAACGAGACCACCACGAAGCAGCCGCCGACCACTGCATCGATCAGGTGCAGCACCGGGCTGCCGGGCGCCTGCCCCGTGGTCGCGACGATCGCGGCCAGCAGGTGCCAGATCACGGCGGCGGCATGCATGATCGCGCTGAGCTCGAAGGCTCGCACGGTGTAGACCAGCCAGTCGGTGCGGCGGAACGAGACGGGCATGGTCCGCACGAAGGAGCGGGAGATCATCAGCCCGAAGGCGGCGACCAGGAACGGCAGGTAGACGAAGCCGGAGGCGAAGCTCAACGGCGCGGCGAACTGCAGCCCGAGGCTGTTGTCGGCGAGTGCGGCGATCACCAGCGCCCCCACCACCGCGGTCGAGGTGACATACCAGGACCGCTCCCGGCGCAGCGCGGAGGACAGCACGATCCCCAGCAGCAGAGCGGAGACCAGTGCGTTGGCGAAGGTCATCAGCGAGAACGCCCAGCCGGTGGTGAACACGCGGCCCACGATCATCACGGTGGCGATCAGCAGGGAGAGCGCCGTGGCCACGGCCACGCCCTGCAGCGTGATCCTGGCCGCGCGCCGGGCCCGCGCCTGGGGCAGGTAGCCCTCGTGGGCACGCGGCTCGATGCCCAGGATCGCGCCGAGCAGGAGCAGCGAGACCCCGATGCCGATGCCCACCGGTGGCCCTTCGGGGAGGGACGCGAAGAGCTTCGGCAGGGAGAGCACCAGGTCCGCGACGATCACGGTGACGGAGACGAGCATCGCGGGCAGCAGGCCGACCACGCGCAGGACGCGCACGACGACCAGCGGCGGCTTCTCGGCGACCCAGCGCAGCAGGTGCACGATCAGCAGTGCCGCGAGCCCGGTGCCGATGGCGATCTGCCCGAGCAGATCCAGCAGCGGGCTCTGGGCGAGGGTGAAGGTGGTGGTCAGCGCCGTGGCCAGGCAGACCAGGGCGAACACGTCCCGCAGGGCGTCGAACACGCCCAGCTCCTTGAAGCGGTCCGGCAGCACGAAGCCGTTCAGCGGGATCTCGTCATCCTCCGCGTTCGGAGTGGTGCCCGAGCGCGCATAGGAGACGGTGCCCGGACGCGACAGCGGCGAGACCAGCTCCCGCTCTGCGTCCGAGTCGACGTCGCCGTTCTCCAGCACCGGGAGCGCGCCGGTCACCGGTGCCGGCTCCGCGGTGACGTCCGGGCTGCCGAGGTCCGTGCCGGCGAGATCCAGTCCGCTGGGGTCGACCGTCTCGTTCTCGCCGGCCGGCAGGGACGGCGCGGCGCCCCGACGCGCGAGCAGAGGGGTGGCGTAGCGGTCGAACGCGGCACGGTCCGGCAGCCGGTCGGTGGGCAGGCTGTGCGGGTCGTCGATGGCGAAGATCCAGTCGGCGTCCTGGTCCCGGTGCTGACCGTCCCGTGGCTTCCTGTTCATCGACCTTCTCTCCTGCTGTGCGACGCCCTGGGGCCGTCCGTGACTGCGCTCCGTGCGCGGGTGTGCGTCTTGCATCCTAGGGAGGGGAGGGGTGCTGTCCCCGTCGGCGCGCCGTGGAGCCGGTGCGCAGTGCGTCTCAGCGCGTCTCACAGATGCAGGCGGGTGGCGAGCTCATGGCGCACGGCCCCGCCGCGCACCGTCAGCAGCAGCACCACCACGACCAGGCTGAGACCGCCGCAGATCGCGGAGGGGATCACGGTGTCCACCCAGCCCAGGGCCATGAAAACGATCGGGGTGAGGCCCAGCAGCACCGTCAGCCCACTGTAGACCACGTAATCGCCCAGCTCCATCCGGATCACGCGGGCCGTGATCAGCAGCCCGACAATCGAGGCGGCGCAGATGATCGGCACCACGAAGGTCAGGGACCAGCCGTCCCAGCCGGAGAGGTAGTCCCAGTAGACGCAGACGCCGCCCGCCGCCACCACCAGGTAGACGATGAACTTGGCGAGGTTGCGGCGCTTGCTCACCGCCATCACCACCACCAGCCAGGTGGTCGCGATCCCGAGCCACACGCTGCGCAGCGCCCCGATGCCGTCGTCGTCGGGCCCGAACAGCAGCTGGGCGACGAAGGACAGCACGATCACACCCAGCGAGGTGAGGGCCAGCACCCGCAGCACCCGGCGCCGCGAGAAGCGCAGCGGCACCGCCGGGTAGGGTCCGGGCACGGGCTCACCCACCAGCGAGGTCCCGCACAGCGGGCAGCGGATCCAGTCGCCCTCGACCTGGACCGTGCACGCCGGGCAGCGTCTCATGTCCCGAACTCCAGCAGCTCGTCCTCGGAGACCCGGGCGGCGGAGACCGTGACCTCGATCCCTGCCTCCGTGAGTAGCGCGGCGTACTCCCGCACGTGATCAGTCTGCACGAAGGGTGCGGTGAAGCTGAGGGTCAGCAGGCCGTCGTGCGAGATCGCGCAGAACTGCGGACGCACGGCGGAGACGTGGAACAGCATCCGTCCCACATGGGACTCGGCCGGCTCGGGCAGCGTGACCCGGCCCAGGTTGGAGATCGCGACCGTCAGCCGGCGGTTGTTCGCGTAGTTGATCACGCTCAGCAGCCGGTCCTTGACCGGCCGCGGCACGATCCGGGCCAGCGGCATGCGCTCCACCCTGATCAGCTTCTGCAGCTTCTGCTCGAGCGCCTCCGGGGTGGCCTCCGCGGAGAAGCGCTCCTGGAGCCCGCGGGCCACCGCCCCGGTCGAATCGTCGCCGTGTCCGTAGGTGTGCTCGACCCGGATGGTCGCGAAGAAGTTCCGGGCGGAGGTCGAGGGGAAGAACTGGCGCAGGTTCACCGGCACCGACGCCGCCATCGTCGGCCCCTCATGCGACGAACGCGCACCGTGCGCCGCGGAGTCGCTGCGGCGGATCGCCTCGAAGAACAGCGCGGTGAGGTACATCGTCAGCGCCACCCCCTCGGCCTTCGCGAGGCCCAGCACAGGCCGCGCCGGCATCATCAGCTCGATGATGCGGGTGCGGTGATCGGGGGTGCGGGTGCCGTGCACGTGATGGATCCGGTGCCGGGCCGGGCGCGGGGCGCGGGGAGCGGAGGCCTCGAGGGGAGCGCCCTCCGTCGGCGGTTCGTCGGCCTCCTGGACCGTGAGCACCGCGGGGGCGGCCTCACGGCTGAACTCCTCCTGGTGGGCATCCTGTTGGACCTCGGGTGTGCGGCGCCGCCGCCGGAAGTAGTGCGCGAAGGAGTCGGTGGTCAGCTCATGGACCTCCTCGGCAGCCTGCGCTCCAGGATGCGTGCCGACGGCCGCGAGCGGCGGGTCCGGCCGCTCCGCCGCCCCCGGTCGTGCTTCGGCCTGCGCCGCCGAACGGGGCGGGGCCTCCTCGGGGAATCGCCGACGGGCGTACCCGGCGAGCAGGTCGGTGAGGAACCACAGCGCCCCGGTGCCGTCGGAGAGCGCATGGAAGATCTCGAGGCTGACGCGCCGATGGTGATGGACCACCCGGAACAGCAGGGTGCGCCGGTCCGGCTGGTAGATCGCGGCGCAGCTGGGGAGGGTCTCCTCCTCCACCACCGGATGCAGTTCGCTGTCCTGGAGGTAGTACCAGAACACCCCTCGACGCAGCACCGCGTGGTAGAGCGGGAAGCGTGCGTAGGTCTCGTCGAGGGCCTCCTGCAGCAGGCCCGGATCGACCTCGTGGTCCAGCTCGGCGCTCATCCGGAACACCTTGGGGTCCGCATCCCTGCGGGTGGCGGGGAAGATGTTCGAGGCGTTGTCCAGGCGGACCCAGTGCCGTCGGCGCACCTGCCTGCTCATGGGCTCGCCTGCCCGAGCGGGTCCTGGGCCAGGAAGTCGTCGATCACCTCGTAGGCCTCGCGCAGCGGCCGGGCGAAGCGCGGGAGGGTGATGAAGCCGTGCAGCGCCCGCTCGACCCGGTGGAGGCGCACCCGGTTGCCGGCCTCCTCGAGCGCTCGCGCGTAGGCCTCGCCCTCGTCGCACAGCAGGTCCAGCTCGGCGGTGATCATGAGGGTGTCCGGCTGCCCGGAGAGATCGGTGGCCATCAGCGGGGAGACCAGGCGATTCTTCCGCAGCTCGGGGTCAGGGGCATACAGCTCGAAGTAGTCCTGGATCTCGGTGTTGGTCAGCCGGTAGTCCTCGCCGTGATGGCGCACGGAGGCGAAGGGCGAGGTCTCCGGGTCGTGGTCCCAGTGCGTGACCGGGTACAGCAGGATCTGGCGGGAGGGCGGGCGATGCCCTCGCTCGCGCAGCAGCAGGGAGACGGCCGCGGCGAGGTTCCCGCCGGCGGAGTCGCCCATCAGCACGATCTGGTCCGGGCCCTCGAGCCCGGCCCGGCGGGGATCTTCGAGCAGCCAGCGCGTGGTGCCGTAGCAGTCCTCGAGCGCCGCCGGGAAGGGATGCTCGGGAGCCAGCCGGTAGTCGACCGACGCCACCCGGCAGCCGGTGAGGTCGGCCATGGTGGCGCAGGCGGGGGTGTAGCTCTCGATGTCGCCGGTGACCCAGCCGCCGCCGTGGAAGAACAGCAGCAGCTCCTCGCGACGCTGCACGCGCGGGGTGAACACCCGCACCGGCACGCGCCTGCCGGTCCCGCTGTCGGAGAAGGTGTCCCAGGTGGGGGTGCGGTACCGCGCGGCAGGCAGTGCTGCCAGCTGCCGCTGCAGATGCCGGACCCGCTCGTAGTCCTCCCGCACATCGACACGGCCGAGGGCGACGAGGCGCAGCGCGAGCCTCAGCAGCGGGTTCACGATCGGAGGCCGGTGGCGGCGGGGCGCAGGTCCATGCCGTAAGGATAGTCAGCGCAGATCGGCCCGGTCCGCCGCGAAGCGCACTGCGGGGCCGGCCTCGAGCCGCCCCTCCCCCATCTCCACCACCGGACCGATCAGCAGACGGTGGGTGGCGGCGTCGACGCCCTGCTCGACGCGGATCGCGAAGTGGGCGAGCACGCCGGGCAGGATCGCGTCCCCGTCACCCGTGCGGGTGACCTCGAGGCCGCTGAGCATCCCCTGCAGCGGGGCGGCCGGCGTGCCGAAACGGTCGGCGAGCTCGTGCTGGTCCTCGGCGAGCAGGTGGAGGCAGAAATGACCGGCCTCCTCGACCGTCTCCGCCGCCCGCGACATGCCGTACAGCGCGATCAGCATGGTGGGCGGGTCATAGGAGACATCGAGATAGGAATCCACGGTCACGGCGAGGTCGTAGGAGCCCTGCCGGGCGGTGACCACCGCGAGCCCCACCGCGAGCAGGTCGCTGAGCCGGCGGTACTCGTCCTGGTCCACAGGGTCCACAGGATTCATCGAGCGGGGCTCAACGGGCCGTCGGGAGCATCCGGGCGCGGGCCGTGCTCGAGTCCATGACCTCCTTGCCGAAGGGGAAGCAGGTCACCGGGATCAGCTTGAGGTTCGCCCAGGCCAGCGGGATGCCGATGAGGGTGACGGCCTGGGCGAGCGCGGTGCCCACGTGGCCGAGGGCCAGCCACCAGCCCGCGATCACGAACCAGATCACGTTGCCGAGGGTGCTCATCGCACCGCCGCCGCCGGTGTCCACCACCTCGCGGCCGAAGGGCCAGAGCACGAAGCCGGCGATGCGGAAGGAGGCGATCCCGAAGGGGATCGTGACGATGACGAGGCAGGCGAGGACGCCGGCGAGCAGGTAGCCGAGGAACAGGGCCCAGCCAGCGGTCAGCAGCCAGATGAGGTTGAGGATCAGGGTCAGTACGGAGCGCATGGGCCCAGCCTAGGGACCCGCCCGGGCGGTGGCCATGGGGCTGTCCCCCTCGGTGACCCCGGGGGCGGCCGCCGCCCGCCGCCGCGAGGTCTGTCCAGCATCACGCTCCGCCGCGCCGGAACGGCTCGCTGCGCCGATTACCCTGGAGCCATGCCTGCTCCCGAGATCGCGCTGACCCAGCGTTTCCAGTCCGCCTTCGCCGCCGCCTTCGGGCCCGAGTTCGCCGACGCGGATCCGATCATCCGCCCCTCCCAGTTCGCGGACTTCCAGTGCAATGCCGCGATGGGACTCGCGAAGCGCCTGGCGAGGAAGCCCCGCGACATCGCCGCCGAGATCCTCGCCGCGGTGGATCTGAGCGATATCGCCGAGACCCCCGAGATCGCCGGACCCGGCTTCCTGAACATCCGCCTGCGCACCGACTGGATCGCCGCGCAGGCCGCCGACCTCTCCGCCGACTCGCGCCTCGGCGTCCCCTCCCCCGAGTCCCCGGACACCGTGGTGGTCGACTACTCGGCGCCGAACGTCGCCAAGGAGATGCACGTCGGGCACCTGCGCACCACCGTCGTGGGCGACTCGATCGTGCGCACGCTCGAGAAGCTCGGCCACACCGTGATCCGCCAGAACCACATCGGCGACTGGGGCACGCCCTTCGGCATGCTCATCGAGCACCTGCTCGAGGTGGGCGAGGACAGCGCCGAGGCCGACCTGCTGAAGTCGGACCCGAACGCCTTCTACCAGGCGGCGCGCGCGAAGTTCGACGCCGCCGAGGCTGCGGGCGCTGCAGAGGACGGCAGCGACTTCGCGTCCCGCGCCCGCAAGCGCGTGTCCACCCTGCAGTCCGGCGACGCCGAGTCCCTGCGCATCTGGACGAACCTGGTGGAGCTGTCCAAGCAGTACTTCCACCGCATCTACGACATGCTCGACGTGACCCTCACCGACGAGCACCTCGCCGGGGAGTCCAGCTACAACGACCTGCTCGAGGCCGTCTGCGAGGACCTCGAGGCCGCGGGGATCGCGCGGATCTCCGACGGCGCGCTGTGCGTCTTCCCCGAGGGCTTCCTGGGCCGTGACGAGCAGCCGCTGCCGCTGATCATCCGGAAGTCCGACGGCGGCTACGGCTACGCCACGACCGACCTCGCCGCGATCCGCCACCGCACCACCACGCTCGGGGCGAACCGCATCGCCTATGTGGTCGGTGCCGCCCAGGAGCTGCACTTCCAGATGGTCTTCAGCGCCGCGGGCGAGGCCGGCTGGCTGCCGGGCGACGTCCAGGCGCAGCACGTGAAGATCGGCTCGGTGCTCGGTGAGGACGGCAAGATCCTGCGCACCCGCTCCGGGTCCTCGCTGCGGCTGATGGCGCTGCTCGAGGAGGCCGTGAACACCGCCCGCACCGTCATCGAGGAGCTGCGCCCGGACCTGCCCGAGGCGGAGCGGGAGCAGATCGCCCACGACATCGGCATCGGCGGCGTGAAGTACGCCGACCTCTCCACCGCACACGACTCGGACTACACCTTCGACCTGGACCGGATGCTGGCCCTGACCGGCAACACCGCTCCGTACCTGCAGTACGCGGTGGCGCGGATCCGCTCGATCAGTCGCAAGGCCGAGGCCCAGGGCATCACCGCAGCCGCCGCCCCGCGGGTCGAGAACGACGCAGAACGGGCGCTCGCGCTGGCGCTGCTGGAGTTCGGGCCGACGCTCACCGCCGTCGGTGCCGAGTTCGAGCCGCACCGCCTGTGCGCCTATCTGTTCTCTCTCGCGCAGGCGTTCACCGCCTTCTACGAGGCCTCCCCGATCCTCAAGGAGTCCGTCGAGGAGATCCGGGCCGGTCGGCTCGCGCTCGCGCAGCTCTGCGAGCGGGTGCTGGTCGAAGGCCTCGACGCCCTCGGTGTGAACGCGCCTGAACAGATGTGACGGCCAGTTCACAGAAGTCGGGCGATATCCGGCAATTCATACAGCTGTCGGGCGTCGTGACCGAAACGTGGCCCGACGTTATCCAAACGTGCCCGAGCCGAGCGGTTCATGCCCTGGTCCGGGCGGGAAACGATTCCTACTCTTGAGCGGTGCCGCCGATCCGCTCCGTTCACCTCCTGCTCTGGGCGCTCTACGCCCTGACGGTGATCGTGCACCTCGGCGCCGTGATGATGGAGGCGGACGTGGCCCAGCGGCTGACCCAGCCGCTGTTCGCGCCGATCCTGATCGCGGCGCTCCTGACCGCCGCCCCGCAGCGCTCGCGCACCACCACCCTGCTGCTCGGCGGACTGCTGTGCGCCTGGGCCGGTGACACGCTGGGCCAGCTGATGCCCGGCGCCGTCCAGCTGCTCACCGTGTTCGGCTTCCTGGGGGCGCTGGTCTTCTACTCGGCGGCACTGGCCCCGATCTGGGCGCGCAGCCGCGATGCGATGCGCATCGCCCTGGCCATCCCCTATGCGGGGGTCGTGATCGGACTGTTCGTGGCCTGCGCCGACGGCGCCGGTCCCCTGCTCCCCGCGGTCGCGGCCTATGCGGTGGCGCTGGCCACGATGGCCTTTCTCTCCGCCGGGGGCAACGGGCTGACCTGGACCGGCGGCACCCTGTTCCTGACGTCCAGCTCGCTGCTGGCGATGGACTGGTTCCTGCCGGGCGCCTCGATCGCCTACAGCACCGAGCTGGTGATGCTCACGTACGCCGTGGGCCACGGCCTGCTCATCGCCGGCATGATCCAGGCAATGCCGCGGCGTCGCTGGACCGCCTGCGCCCCGAGCGCAGCCCTGGTCATCGTCGAGAACTAGCTCAGCACCCGTTCCAGCAGCTCCGCCTGCTCGCGGTGGAGCCGCTCGATGTCCTCACCCTTGCGCGGGATCAGCTGCAGGCCCAGACGGCCGCTGACCTCGCGATAGGACAGATCCGCGCCGGTCTCCTGGAGCTGCAGCTTCGCCACCCGCACGTCGGACAGGAACAGATCCCGCATCCCCACGCTGAGGTGGATGGGCGGCAGGCCGTCGAGCCGGGCGTTGATCGGGGAGAGATCCGGATCATCCAGCGAGGTGCGCCCCGCATAGCGGCGTGCCGCATCGCGCAGCAGGCGCCGCTCATGCACCGGATCGGACTGATCGGTCTCGGAGATCCCGGCGTTGGACAGCTCGAGATCCAGCCAGGGGGACATCGCGATCAGCGCGGCCGGGGTGGGGATCTCGGGCCGCTCCCGCAGCCGTCGGGCGATGACGACGGCGAGGCCGCCGCCGGAGTGCTGGCCGGCCAGCACCCACGGACGACCCGCGAGGCGGCCGTCGGCGGCGAGCACGGCGAGTGCGGACTCCACGTCGTCCCTGCCCACCGGGTGCTGGTGGTCGGGAGCGTTGCGATAGTCGATCATCAGCCCGGCGCAGCCCCTGGCCTCTGCCTGACGGGAGAGCCAGGCCCAGTCGCTCGCGAACGGGCCCGAGACGTAGGCACCGCCGT
Source organism: uncultured Brachybacterium sp. (assembly GCF_947500705.1). Lineage (GTDB taxonomy): Bacteria > Actinomycetota > Actinomycetes > Actinomycetales > Dermabacteraceae > Brachybacterium. The sequence goes on from NZ_CANMSY010000002.1 coordinate 567,022, forward strand.
GGAGGTAGACGATGACACCGTTCCCGGCGCGGTGCTCGTCGAGCCAGACGGTGCGGGTGCGGCCGATCATCTCGGGCTCGATCGCATGGGACTTCAGCACATGACCGGGCGGATTGGGGCGGCGGGCCTCGCTGAGCGCCTGGTGGGACAGCGTCGCGGGGATCGGGATCCTTCGCACGGCCCGTGCCCCCGTCACCACGGCGTCTCGGATGCGTCCCATCAGTGCCTCCTGTTCGCGACCTCGTGGGTCGACTCGCTGGCGTGTGCGCTCAGCCTAACGAACCGAGCTGGGACTCGGAGTCCCGCCGTGCCCCGGTAGCCTTCCCCCATGCCTCGCTCGCCCCTGCCTCCGTCCTCGCCGTCCGGCCCCCTTGTCGGCCCGCTGCTGGTCCTCGCCGCGATGCCCGAGGAGGCGTCACCGCTGGTCGGCCGGCTCGAGGAGGCCTCCCCGCTCGAGGTCCCCTTCGACGGGGGCGTCGCCGCCGTGCGCGGCTCCCTGCAGGGCACCGACACCGTGGTGGTCACCACCGGCATCGGGATCGCCGCTGCCGCAGCCGCCGCGACCTGGGGCGTCCTCACCACGGCTCCCGCCCTGATCGTCGCCGCCGGCTCGTGCGGTGGGCTCGCAGCCGACGTCGAGGTGGGCACTCTGGTGGTGGGCGAGACCTTCACCTACTCGATCGCCGATGCCACCGCCTTCGGGTACGCCCCGGGGCAGGTCCCCGGCGGCCCCGAGCGCTTCGAGGCCGAGGCGGCCTGGGTGGATCTGGCCGAGCAGGCGGCGCGCCGGGCTGACACGCAGGCACCACCGGGCGAGGGCCGCGGGGTGCGGCGCGGCCTGATGCTCTCCGGGGACGCCTTCGTCACCGCCGAGATCGCCGAGCCGATGCGTGCGCGGTTCCCGACAGCGGTGAGCACCGATATGGAGACCACGGCGAGCGCCCGCACCGCCGCGGTGCTCCGGGTTCCCTTCATCGCGCTGCGCGCAGTCTCGGACCTGTGCGGGCCGGCCGCCGGTCAGCAGTTCCATCTCGAGCTGGACCTGGTCGCGGAGATCTCTGCGCGCGCGGTGGAGGAGCTCGCGGCGCTGCTGTCGCAGGGCTGACGCCGGCCCGCGCCCCGGCCGGTGTGCTGTGTGACGGCGCACCCGCAGGCCGTCTGAAGGGCTCCTGCAGGGCCCCGCCCTCGATGTCCGCGTTAAGGTTCAAAGGCCCGGTTCGTCGATTTCGTGACCTGGATCACCCTCGTGGTGTGCGGTGCGGCGGTCGGGCCTGTCCCCGTCCCCTTCCGGAAAGAGGCACCGTGTCCACTCCGACGACACCGAACTCTCCCCCGCCCTCCTCCCCCTCCGATGACGTGCCGCGCCCTGTGGGCGGGTACTCCCTCTCGAAGCCGGTCTTCTTCACCGCCGGAGGCATCATCCTGCTCGCCGTGGCCTTCGCGCTGCTGCTGCCGGACGTCTTCAACTCAGCGATCTCGACCCTGAACTCGACGGTCGTGAGCTCGATCGGCTGGTACTACGTCCTGATCGTCACGGCCTTCGTGGGCTTCGGCATCGTGGTCGCGGCCAGCCGGATGGGCAATATCAAGCTCGGCAAGGACGACGACGAGCCCGAGTACAGCCTCTTCTCCTGGTTCGCGATGCTCTTCGCCGCCGGCATGGGCATCGGCTTGGTCTTCTGGGGGGCGGCGGAACCGCTGACCTTCTACAGCGAGGCCGGGGCACCGCCGAACGCCGCGGGTCTGGCGGATCCGGACCGGGCCGAGCGCGCGCTCGGCCAGACCTTCCTGCACTGGGGCCTGCACGCCTGGGGCATCTACGTCATCGTCGGCCTCGCCGTCGCCTACGCGGTGCACCGCAGGGGCCGCCCGGTCTCCATCCGGTGGGCGCTCGAACCGATTCTCGGCAAGCGCACCGATACCTGGATCGGCGACGTCATCGACATCATCGCCCTCGTGGGCACCCTCTTCGGCATCGCCACCTCGCTCGGCTTCGGCGTGAACCAGATCGCGGCGGGCCTCGACCATCTCGGCATTCTCCCGAACTCCACCACGGTCCAGGTCATCATCGTGCTCGCGGTGACGGCACTGGCGACGCTCTCGGCCGCCAGCGGCGTCGACAAGGGCATCAAGCTGCTGTCCAACCTGAACATGGGCCTGGCGGCGATCCTCCTGATCGCTGTGCTGATCCTCGGCCCGACCCTGTTCCTGCTGCGCGACGTGGTCTCGAACATCGGCTACTACCTGCAGAACTTCCTCCAGCTCGCCTTCCAGACCCTGCCGTTCCGCGGTGAGGAGGGCGCCAGTTGGATCAACGGCTGGACCACGTTCTACTGGGGCTGGTGGATCTCCTGGTCGCCCTTCGTCGGCGTGTTCATCGCCCGCATCTCCAAGGGCCGCACCGTGCGCCAGTTCGTCACCGGCGTGCTGCTGGTCCCGACTGCGCTGACGTTCCTCTGGTTCACCATCATGGGCGGCACCGCGCTGTACAAGTCCGTCATCGAGGGCATCGACTTCACCGGGGAGGACGGGTCGATCGACGCGAACACCGCGCTGTTCGACACCTTCGCCCAGCTGCCGGCCGGCGCGCTGCTCTCGGGCATCGCCATCATCCTGGTCTCGATCTTCTTCATCACCAGCGCCGACTCCGGTGCCTTCGTGATGGACATGATCGCCCACAAGGGCGACCCGAACCCTCCACGGATCACCCGGATCTTCTGGGCCTCCGCCTCCGGCGTCATCGCCGCCTCCCTGATCTGGGTCAGCTCGCTGTCCGGTGATGCCGAGGCCTCCGGCATGACGGCGCTGCAGTCGCTCGCGCTGCTCTCCGCACTCCCGTTCTCGATCGTGATGATCGGCATGTGCATCTCGCTCTGGCGCTCCCTGGGCAAGGAGGTCAAGGTCATCGAACGGCTCGAGCTGCGGCTTCGTCAGCGGGAGTTCGTCGAACGCTACTCCGGGGTGATCTCCGACCGGGTGGATGCCCGGGTCGATGCGCAGGTCTCCACGCAGATCGGCCAGCAGGTCCAGGAGGAGGTCGCCGAGCAGCTCTCGACCTACACCGGGGAGATGACGATCCCGTCGAGCGACGACACGCCGGGCTCCACCGACACGGAGCGCGGTCGCCGCCGGAGGTGAGCCCCTCCCGTGGGGCCCCTCCTCCGGCCCTGCGCGCGGCGGGCTCAGCGCTCCGTCGCGTGCAGGATCTCCGTCCCCGCGGCCAGCGCGCGGAGGTTCTCGGTGATCCGGGCATCGGCCCCCACGGGGCGACCACCCGCCGCGTGCGGGGTGATCAGCAGCCGCGGGGCATCCCACAGCGGATCCCCGTCCGGCAGCGGCTCCGGCTCGGTGACGTCCACGGCGGCGCCGCCCAGGGTGCCCGCCTCGAGCGCCTCACGCAGGGCGACCTGGTCCACGGTGGCGCCGCGGCCGACGTTGAGCAGCAGCGCATGATCCGGCAGCGCGGCCAGCACCTCGCGACCCACGATCCCGGCGGTCTGCTCCGTCGCGGGCAGGATGTTGATCAGCACGTCCACCTCGGGCAGCGCGGCGAGCACGGTCTCCTCGGCGATCACCTCGAAGCCCGACCGGGTGCCGGCGGTGCGGGCGGCGCCCCGCACCTCGGCGCCGAGCGCCTGCAGGGTGGGGGCGAGGGTCTGCCCGATCTGGCCGAAGCCCCAGATCAGCACCCGCGCACCGATCAGGGTGGTGATCCGGCCCTCGGGGTGCAGCGGCTGCAGGCCACCGAGCTCCGAGGACCACTCGTGGCGCTGCTGCGCCTCCCGGCTCTCCGGGAGTCGCCGCACCAGGCTCAGCAGCAGCGCGAGGGCGTGCTCGCTGACCGTGAGGGAGTGCAGCCCGGCTCCGGCGGCGATCACCACCTGCTCGTCGAAACCGGCGGCGAGGATCCCGTCCACCCCGGCCGAGAGCGACTGCACCAGCTTCAGCTCTCCCAGCTGCTCAGCCGCGGAGGCGAGATGGCGGCGGGAGGCGCCCCAGACGACCAGGACGTCCGCATCGTGATGTACGGCCGGGATCTCGGCGCGGGCGTCGATCGTCACCGCCTCCCAGCCCTCGGGCAGCGCGGGGTTCAGCGGGACGGTGTCGGGCAGCAGGATCTTCATGCCCTCAGACTACGGATCCGCGGTGCTCCCCGGGCCGCGCCGCCGCTGGCCGGACCGGCGCCATCCCGGATGCCGATCAAGGGGCCTGTCCGATAGCCTGCGGGCATGCGTTCCGGCTCCGCACGATCACTGTTCGGCATGACGAGACTGGCCGCCGGTGCTCGCGCGGTGCTGCGCTCGGCCACCCGGAGGACGGGCCGGCGGGCCCGCCGGGTCGCGGTCCTCGCGCCGTTGGACACCGGTGGCTTCCTCGGCGCCTCGGTCGCCGCCTGGATCTCCACCTCCCCGAGCCTGCTGCCGCGCACCTGGTGGATGTGGGCCGTGAACATCGGACTGTCCGAGGTCTACGGCTACGCGAGCGGCGTTCTGGCCAGGAAGCTGGTGCGTCGGATCGGCACCGCGATCGGGCTGCAGATGCAGATCGCCCCCGACCATCGCGTCCGGGCCCGGTGGGTCGGAGCGGCCGCGCTGGTGGGGATCACGACCTACTCCTGGGTGCGAGGGGTGATGCGGCAGCGGGAGATCAGCCATCGGGTGCAGCAGGAGCCGAAGAACCTCGCGACCCACGTGGTGGGCAGCGCGGCGGGCCTCGGCGCCTCCGTCGGGGCACTGGTGCTGGTCCGCTCGGTGATCGCGACCACGCACCTGTATCGCGCGATGCTGCGCCCCTACCTGCCGCCGCGGATCGTTCGCGTGCTCTCCCTGCTGCTCACCGCGGCGACCGTCGCGATGGTCACCGATCGCCTGCTCCGCGGCCGCGTGCTCGAGAACGTGCTGGAGCGTGCCGAGACCGCGAACCTGCTGATCGCCCCGGACGTCCCCCGTCCCACCTCGCCGCTGCGCTCAGGCGGCCCGGAGTCGCTCGAGAGCTGGCAGTCGCTCGGTGCCCCCGGCCGCAAGATCGTCTCCGGCGGTGCGGACACCCACCTGATCAGCCGGACCGTCGGACAGGAGGCGCTCGAGCCGATCCGCGTCTACGCCGCGAAATCCCCCTCCCGTTCGCTCGAGGACACCATCACCGCCGTGGTCGCAGAGCTGGACCGCACCGAGGCCTGGGACCGCGAGGTGCTGGTGCTGTTCACCGGGACCGGCACCGGCTGGCTGCAGGAGTGGTCGCTCTCGGCGATCGAGTTCCTCACCGCCGGGAACTGTGCGACCGCCTCGATCCAGTACTCGTTCTACCCCAGCCCGCTGACCTATCTGGCGGACCGCCGCTCCCCCGAGCGGGCCGGGCGGCTGCTGCTGACGGCGGTGAGGCGCCGGCTGTCCGAGCTTCCGGCGGAGCGCCGTCCCCGGCTCTACGTGGCCGGGGAGTCCCTGGGCTCCTACGGCGGCCAAGCCGCCTTCCGAGACGTCCCGGAGATGCTCTCCACGGTCGACGGCGCGGTCTGGACCGGGACCCCGAGCTTCACGCCCCTCTGGCAGCAGCTCACCGAGCACTCCCGCCCCGGCTCCCCCGCCGTCGCTCCAATCATCGACAGCGGACGCCACATCCGCGTGATCACACGGCCCCGGGACCTGGTGCGCAACTACTGGGGCGGCCTCTACAGCCCGTGGGAGCATCCGCGGGTGGTCTACGCCCAGCATCCCTCGGATCCGGTGGTCTGGCTGGATCTGAACCTGCTCTGGCGGGAGCCGGCCTGGCTGCGGGAGCGGGTGGGGCACGACGTCACCCCCGCGATGCGCTGGTTCCCCTGGATCACCTTCTGGCAGATCGCGGCGGACATGCCGCTGTCGATCAAGGTCAGAGGCGGCCATGGCCACTCGTATCACGAGGAGATGGTGCCGATCTGGGCCGCGGTGCTGGGCCAGGACGGAGACGGGGACGGCGCTCCCTCGGAGGCGCAGCGGCGCAGGTTCCGCGCGATCGTCGACGCGATCCGCAGGATCACCCCGCAGGGGTGAGGGTCGCTCAGGGGTTCGGACCGACGGCCACGGGGCGGATCGCCTCCGCACTCCACTGCGACCACGATCCCGGGAACAGGCGCAGCCGGGTGAAGCCCGCACTCTCCAGGGCCAGCAGGTCATGGGCGGCGGTCACGCCCGAGCCGCAGTAGACGATGGTCTCGTGGTCCTCCCGCACCCCGGCCGCCTCGAAGCGGCTGCGCAGCTGCGAGGCAGACAGGAACCGACCGTCCTGGTCGAGGTTCCCGGAGAAGGGCAGGTTCACCGCCCCGGGGATGTGCCCGGCACGGGCGTCGATCGGCTCGACGTCCCCGCGATAGCGCTCCGCCGCACGGGCATCGACCACCAGGGCCGCGCCCGCGGCGACCTCGTCGGCGGTGGCGATGCGGCTCGCAGGCCAGTCGCGCACCGGCACATCACCGGCAGCGGGGCGCACGTCCTCCGTCTTGACCGGGCCGTCCCAGGCCTCCAGGCCACCGCTGAGCACCGCGGCGTCATGTCCCAGCGCCCGCAGCATCCACACCAGGCGGCCGGCCGGTGCCCCGTTGCTGTCGTCATAGGCGACCACGGTGGAGGCCTCGGTGACCCCGGCGCGGCGCAGCGCAGCGGCGAAGTCCTCCGCCGCAGGCAGCGGGTGACGGCCGGCCCCGGGCCGCGCGGGAGCGGCCAGCTCGGTGTCCAGATCGAGGTAGACCGCGCCGGGCAGGTGCCCCTCGAGGTAGGTGTGATGGCCCTTGGAGCCATCGAGCGCCCAGCGCACATCGAGCAGCTGGAGCGGGCGGTCACCTGCGACGGCTCCCGCGAGCAGCGTCTGCAGGTGGGCGACGTCGATGATCGGAGGCAGTGCGGAGGTCATGCCGCAAGCCTACGACTCCGCAGTGCAGTCACGCAGGGCTCAGGACCTGAGCTGGAGGTCCACCCGCACCAGGCGATGATCGGAGGTGGGGAAGGGGTGCACACCGGTCAGCTCGCTGCCGGGCTGCCCCGGCGAGGGCCAGTACACCGCAGAGGAGACCACCTGGAGCGGCCGGGAGGGCAGCACATAGTCGACCCGGAGGTTGCCCGGGGCGGGAGCGTCGCCGAAGTCGGCGGTGTCGAACTGGGGGTCACCGACGTGGTCCAGGTTCGCGCCCCCCTGCGTCGTGGCAGCCTCCACCGCGCCCGTGCTGCGAGGTCTGGTGTCCTGCACCCGCGCATGGGTGAGCAGCTGATCGATCGCGCCGGGCCAGGAGTCGCCGTCGAGCGGATCGGAGTTGTAGTCACCCAGGATCACGAACTGCTCCTGGGGTGCGAGCCCGCCCTGGACACCGGCATCATCGACGATCCAGCTCGAACGACGGCCGGGGCTGAGGTAATCGGCCCACAGGCGGATCTCGTCGCTGTTGCGGCGCTGATTGCGCTTCTCGGGCCCATCGAAGCTCGGCGGGGTCGGGTGCGCGGCGAGCACGTGCACGGTGCTCGGACCGATCTGCACCGGCACGTCCCAGTGCGCCTTCGAGCTCAGCCGCAGTGCGGCCGAGATCTCCGGACCGTAGTACTCGGTGGGCAGCAGGTTGCTGGGCATGTCCGCCCAGCGCAGGTTCTGGAAGGTGCGCACCTGATCGGTGAGGATCGGGAACCGGGACAGGATCGCCATTCCGTACTGACCGGGGAACTCCCCGAAGCCCCAGGCGTCATCCGCACCGCCGACGGTCCCATCGCGGTTCAGGTCCATGCCGCTGGGCACGCCGGAGTTCACCGGGCCCGTGAAGACGTAGGGATAGAAGACCGCGCTCTTGCCGTTCTGGGGCACCTGGAGGTACTTCTCGCGGAAGAGGTCCATTCCCGCGCCGTCCGCATCGTGGTCGAACTCGTTCAGCAGCAGCACATCGGGGTTGTTGATCTGGATGACCTCGGCGACCGCGCGGATCTGCGGGTCCTCACCGGTGGCGAGGTCCTCGAGCAGCTGCCCGGCCCGGCTGCGGTTCAGCGAGGCGTTGAAGGTCGCGACCCGCATCCTTCGGAAGCGGCCGCTGTGGCGGGCGGGTGCCGGAGCGGCGTCCGCCGCAGTGGCGGCAGCAGGCAGTCCCAACCCCGCGGCAGCAGCCGCGACGAGCGCTCGACGACGGGTTACGCGAGAAGTCATACCCTCCATTGTGCACGCTCAGGAGAGTGCGCGACAGTGCGCTGTGGACGGCCCGCCTGAGGTCCCCTCCCCCCGGCCTGCAAGTGATGCCAGACTGGAGAGCATGAGAATCGCATTCCTGGGAACCGGCCGCATGGGCACCGAGCTCGCCCTCCACCTGGTCAAGGGCCATGAGCTGACGGTCTGGAACCGCACCGCGGAGCGCACCGCGCAGCTGGCCGAGGCGGGTGCCGCGGTCGCCGCCACCGCCGCTGCGGCAGTGGACGGCGCCGAGCTGGTCATCACGTCCCTGTTCGGTCCCGATGCGGTGCGCGAGAGCGTCATCGCACCGGATCTGATCCCCGCCGGCATCCCCTGGGTGGACACCACCACCGTCTCCCCCGCTGATGCGGACGAATTCGCCGCTGCGGTCCCCACCTATGTGGGGGTGCCGGTGGTCGGCTCGCTGGGCCCCGCCCGCAACGGCGCGCTCGGCGTCTACGTCGGCACCCCCGACGCGGCCCTGCGGGCCCGGGTGATGGAGCTGGTGGCGCCCTGGGCCGATCCGACCCGGCTGATCGGGGTGGACTCCGGGCGCAAGGCCGCCGTCGGGAAGCTGCTCGCGAACCTGGCCCTCGCGATCAGCGCGCAGGGCCTGCGCGAGGCGCTCGCCCTCGGCGAGGCGACCGGAACCTCCGCCGGGGAGACCCTCGAGATGCTCGGCGGGACCGGGCTCGCCTTCATCGCCACCATGAAGGGCACCTTCGTGCGCGGGGAGCGCACGACCGAGGGTGGCGACTTCACGGCGAATGCGATCGCGAAGGATGCCCGGCTGATGATCGACACCGTCGAAGGCCCGGCCGTCGGGGAGGCGAGCGACGACGCCGGCCCTCGTCCGGGCTCCGACCTGCCGGCTCTGCGCGGGGCGCTTGCCTCGCTCGAGGCGGAGATCGCCGCCGGACACGGCGAGCACGACTTCTCCACCATCCTGCTCGAGGAGGCCGAGCGCACCGGGGAGTGAGCGACCGGCCGAGGCATCGAGCACAGCGCGCGACGATCTATGGATGCTCAACCCGGGCCGCGGCGAGCACGGCGCGGGCGGTGTCGGATGGCTCCTCGGCGATCGGCACCGCGACATCCTCGACGGCCGCGGCATCGAGGATCGCGGTGAGCTCGTCGAAGCGGTCCAGATGCCAGGCCAGCGCGTCGGGATCTAGCTCGTGCCGGCGGTGCAGGCGTGCCCGCACGAGCTCCCGCGGAGCGAGCAGCCGCACGACGGTCAGACGGAGACCGAGCGCGTCCTGGTACACGGCGTGCGCCGCCCTGTCCTCGATGACTCCGGCGGCGACCAGCACCTCCGCCCCGGCCTCCCGGTAGTTCCGGGCGACGGAGCGCAGGTTCGCCAGCTCGATCGTGGTGTGGAAGCGGTCCCCGGGCGGGGCGGGCCAGGCGCGACGGATCGCGTCGAGGTCGATCACGGCGCCGGGGACGCCGTGCTCCTCGAGCAGGGCTCCGACGGCATCGGCGACCGTGGTCTTGCCGACGCCGACCGCACCGGTGAGCAGCAGCGCCCGGGGTTCCTCTCCCGCGCTCATCGCAGGTCCCCTAGCACGCCGCGGGCCGCCTGCCGTCCGGAGAAGAGGCAGCCGCCGAGGAAGGTGCCCTCCAGGGCGTTGTGTCCGTGCATGCCACCGCCCCCGAAGCCGCTCGCCTCACCGGCGGCGTACAGCCCGGGCAGCAGCTCGGTGCCGGCGCCCGCGCCCGCCTCGCGCTGCACCCGCCCGCCGAGGTCGGTCTCGAGGCCGCCGAGGGTCTTGCGCAGCAGCACGTGCAGGCGCACCGCGATCAGCGGGCCGGCCTTGGGATCCAGCAACCGATGCGGGGCGGCGGTGCGGATCAGCCGGTCGCCCAGGTACTTGCGTGCCCCGCGCAGGGCAGTGATCTGGGCGTCCTTCGAGAAGGGATTCCGCACCTCCGCGTCCCGGGCGCGGATCACGCGCTCGAGCTCGCGGGCCCCGATCAGCTCCTCGCCGGTCAGCGCGTTCATCTGGCGGACCAGGTCCGTGACGGAGTCCGCCTGCAGGAAGTCCTCGCCGTGATCGAGGAAGGCCTGCACCGGACCGGGTGCGCCGGGCCGCACCCGGCCGAGCACCTGCTTCCAGTCCTTCCCGGTGAGATCCGGGTTCTGCTCGCTGCCCGAGAGCGCGAACTCCTTCTCGATGATCTTCCGGGTGAGCACGAACCAGGAGTGGTCATGGCCGGTGGTGCGCAGGTGGCGCAGCGTCGAGGTGGTGTCGAAGCCGGGATAGGCGGGCGCCGGCAGTCGCTTCCCGCGGGCGTCGATCCAGAGCGAGGAAGGGCCCGGGAGGATGCGGATCCCGTGCCCCCGCCAGACTGGGTCCCAGTTGCGGATCCCCTCGGTGTAGTGCCACATCCGGTCCTGGTGGATCCAGTGCCCGCCGGCCCGGGCGGCGGCGAGCATTCCCGCACCGTCCACGCTCGCCGGCACCCCGTGCACGAACTGCTCCGGCATGGTGCCCAGCTCCGCGGGCCACAGCTGACGCACCAGCTCCTCGTTGCCGCCGATGCCGCCGGTGGCCACCAGCACCGCCGCGGCGCGCTCCTCGAACTCGCCGGTCACCTCGCGATCCGAGCCGGCGCCGCGCGAGCTGGCGTCGGCCGCGAGGAGGCTGCCGCGCACCCCGGTCACGCGTCCGTCCTCGACCAGCAGATCCCGGGCGGCATGCCGGGTGCACAGCGTGATCCGGCCGGCCTCGCGATGCGAGGCCAGCTTGCGCAGGAAGGGTGCCACGATCCCCGGCCCGGTGCCCCAGGTGATGTGGAAGCGCGGCACCGAGTTGCCATGGCCCTCGGCGCGGCCGTCGCCCCGCTCCGCCCAGCCCACCACCGGGAAGCTGCGGTGGCCGAGCCCACGCAGCCACTCGCGCTTCTCTCCCGCCGCGAACTGCAGGTACGCCTCTGCCCAGCGGCGTGGCCAGAGGTCTGCGGGACTGTCGAAGGCGGCGGAGCCGAGCCAGTCCTGGCGGGCCAGGTCCAGGCTGTCACGGATCCCCAGCCGGCGCTGCTCCGGGGTGTCGACGAGGAACAGCCCGCCGAAGCTCCACCAGGCCTGGCCCCCGAGGTCCTGCTCCCCCTCGCGCTCGAGCAGCAGCACGCGCCTGCCGCCATCGGCGATCTCGGTGGCGGCCACCAGCCCCGCCAGGCCCGCCCCGATCACGATCGCGTCGTGGTCGCGCGAGGAGTTCGACGGACCGGTCATCTCATGGCACCTTGATGCGGCGCACCCGCGTGAGGTGGTCGGTGCTGTTGCGCCCGGACATCGAGCGGCTCTTCTGGCGGTTGTTGGTCCCGACCCTGCGGTCGCCCTGGCGGAGATTGCCGACGGCGACCTCCGTCTCCTTCTCGAACTTGTGGCGCTTGTCGGTGTTGCGGTAGTAGCGGTAGATCCCGCCGTAGACCGCGGCGAACACCGCTGGGCCGGCGACGAAGGGGAACGCGATGCCGATCGCCCCGGAATCGGAGTCGGCCAGCAGCATCGTGGTCGTCGGGTCGGCGGCCAGCTCAGCGAGCAGCGGGAGCATCGCATCCTCCTCGGTCAGGGCCATCACAGCAGGCGGTGCAGCGGTCGGGCTTGCTCAAAATCATCGTCGGCCTCATCCCATCAGGAACCAGCCGAAGCCGACGACGCCGGCGATGACCGCGGCCACGGTGCCGGCGGCGCAGGCCACGGCGAAGATCTTCGGATGAGAGACGGGGACGGAGCCCATGGTGTTGCCGTTGCGGGCGTTGACCGCGATGTAGTGCACGAGGGAGCCCTCGCCCTTCGCGGAGTCCGCGTAGCTGTACAGCCACACCGGCACGTACACCGAGACCCAGCGGGTGCCGCGCACGGCGACTCCCTCCTCCTCCCAGCGCACCCCGCGGTCATAGCGGCCGATGGTGGGGCTCGCCTTCGCCCGGGCGATCGCCAGGAACCGGTTCTCGACCTCGTCGTCCACGTCGCGCACGTTCAGATCGCGGCGCTCGGACGTGAAGTTCTTGAGGTAGTTCGAGTTGTAGGTGACCGCATTCTCGGTGTCGTACGGCTGCACGGCGCCCAGGATGTTGTTCGTCGCCTGCTTGTTGTCCTTGATGTCGAAGCGCTCGGCGGACTCCACGGTGAGGTCGTCCACCAGCAGATCGAAGGCACGCTGCACGGAGTAGACATCCGCGTCGTAGTACGTCTCGGACCGCTTGTTGTCGCCGCTGCCGGTGGTCACCGTGTACTGGCGCGTGGTGACCTCGCCGGTGCCCCGCAGGACGGCATGCATGTTGCCATCGACCACCATGTACGGGATGTACACGCCCATCACGTTGTCGGGGACGAACTCGGCTTTGAAGCGGGCGTGCGCGAAAGCCTTGCGCTTGCCCGCGAAGGCATCGATGCGCTCGATCGCCTCCTCGCGGGTGAGCTGGAAGGGCAGCACCGCGTCGGGGACCGCACCGTTGGGGATCTGGGTGTTGATCGAGAGGGTCTGGCGGCACCAGTGGCAGCGGGCCTGCAGCTGCTGCTCGACGTTGATGACCACCTCCGCACCGCAGCCCTGGCACTTCAGGGTCACCGTGGTGAGGTCCTCACGGATATCCGCTGTGCCCGAGGCCATGGTGTGGCCGCGCAGCTCCGCGATCGAGGAGTCCAGGCCGAAGGCCCGCTCCGCGTTCTCCTCGTTCCAGGTGTGACGGCAGTAGGAGCAGAACAAGGCTTTCGCGGTGAGCGAGTAGTGGATGTCCGAGCTGCCGCAGCGCGGGCACTTGTTCAGGCCGTCGTCCTTGCCCGAGCTCGTGTCGATGATCCTGTTCGAGGAGTGCTTCAGCGCCGCCTCCGCCGCCCCGGCGACCGCGTCGTCGCCGAGCATCTGCTCCTGGGGCTGCTGTTTGTCGCCCTGCTGAGCACCGCCGGGCCATTGCGGCATCGCCTGCGGTCCGGCGCTCGGGGCGCCCGACGGGGTGAACCGCGGGTCACCGCCGGGCGGCGCCCCCTGACCGGACTGTCCGGGGCGCAGCGGCTGCCCGGTGGGAGCGGGCGGGACCGGCCCGCCGGGCCCAGCAGGCCTGGCGGGCTGGTCCGGTCGCGCCCACGGCGGGTGCTCAGGAGGCACTGTCATCGCGATGCGTCGTGCCGGCTCAGAGACCGAGGGCGGCCTTCTTCGCCGCCTCGTAGTCCGTCTCGGAGATCAGGCCCTGATCCAGCATCTGCTTGTACTGGGCGAGCTTCGCCACCGGGTCCTCCTGGGCCGGCGCCGCCTGCTGGGGCTGGGCCTGCTGCTGTTCCTGCGGAGCACCCTGCTGGCCCGGCGGGGCCCAGGGCTGAACCGGGTTGACCATGCCACCGGCCGCACCCATGCCGGCCCCGAACATCGCCAGGCCTGCACCGCCGCCGGTCTCCCCGGCGGCCTGCACGCCGCGCGCGGCGGCCTGGTTCATGAACGACTGCGAGCGGGCGCCGGAGAGGGCGTCGGCCTTCTGCACGTCCTTCAGCAGCTCACGGGTGTGCTGGTCGTACTCGATCGAGACGATCGCGGTCTTCACGATCGCGAGGCCGCGGTCGCTGGACCAGCGGTAGCCCTCTTCGACAGCGGCGGAGAGCGACTGCGCGAAGCCCACCGAATCGCCCTGGATCTTGGAGATCCGGTTGCCCTTGTCGGGATCGTTGGTGTAACGGGAGAACGCCTGCGCGAGGGAGCCGACGACCTCCTGGAACAGCTGGCTGCCGGCCTTGTTGTCGACGTCGGCGAAGTCGAACACCGGGGCGTTCGCGGAGATGAAGGTCGCGGGCACGAAGTTGTGCACGAACAGCAGCGGGTCGATGATCCGCAGCGTGTACGAGCCGCGGCACACCGCGCCGACCTGCGAGTTGAGGTAGGCGTCGTCCCAGTAGATCTCCGACTGGGTCCCGAAGCGGTTGTCCGGGATCTCCTTGAGGCTCACGTAGAAGGCGAGCTGCTGCGAGGAGGGGCGGCCGCCGAACTTGAACCGCTCCCAGGAGGTGCCGACGGTCGAGGCGAGGATGTCGTCACCGGCGAAGACGGAGCGGGCATCCGGGGAGGAGTCGTTGAACTCGTACCCCCCGGCCTCGGTGATCAGACCGGTCGCCCGGCCGTCGACCACGGTGATCAGCCCGTAGCCCTGGGGGACGAGGATCTTCGAGCCGTTGGAGATGACGTTCTCGCTCCCGCGGGTGTTCGAGCCGCGACCGGCGTTGGTGCCCTGCGGGACGGCCGGGAACAGCGCTGCCGTCTGCGGCAGACCGTTCGGAACGGTGAGGAAGTCCTTCCACTGATCGGCGAGCATCCCGCCGACCGCGCCCTTGAATGCCTGGATGAATCCCATGTCAGCTCCTTCGTTCCCCCGAGACTGTGTGATCGGAGCCATGCTATCGCGGAGCACCCGAATACTCGCTGGATCCGCGGGCTACCGTCGCCGGGTATGGAGCGTGAGCAGAGCCGGCAGTGGGCGGAGCGTCATCAGGTCGCGATCTGTCTGCTGGCGATCGGGGCGGGCGCGGCGCTCGGGGCGCTCCTGCCCGGGGCGGCTCCGACCCTCGAGGTGGCGGTGGAGCCGTCGATCGCCGCCCTGCTGCTGGTGACCTTCCTCGGGGTGCCGCTGCGCGGGATCGGGGCGGCACTGGGCGATCGTCGCTTCCTGCTGGCCCTGCTGGCGGTGAACTTCCTGGTCGTCCCGATGATCGCCTGGGCGCTCACCCGTCCTCTGACCGGCTCACCCGAGCTGCTGATCGGTGCGCTGCTGGTGCTGCTGGCGCCCTGCATCGACTACGTCCTCGTGTTCACCGCGCTCGCGGGCGGGGCGCACGAGCGGCTGCTCGCCGCGACACCGCTGCTCATGCTCGCCCAGATGCTGGCCCTGCCGGTGCTGGTGCCGCTGCTGAGCGGAGGGGCGGCGGGGCTCATCGACCCGCTCCCGTTCCTGCGCGCCTTCGTGCTGCTGATCGTCCTCCCCCTGCTGGCCGCCGCGCTCCTCCAGCGCTTCGCCCCGCGCCTGGACCTCGCGCCCGCGATGATTCCGCTGATGGTGCTGGTGCTGATCACGGTGGTCGCCTCCCAGACCCCGCGGGTGCTCGGCGCGGGCACGGCGCTGCTCGCAGTGGTGCCCGTCTATCTCGCGTTCCTGCTGCTCGCGACCGGCGCCGGGATCCTGGTCTCGCGACTCGCGCGGCTCCGGACCGCCGCCGCTCGCGCCCTCACCTTCTCCGGCGCCACCCGCAACTCGCTGGTGGTGCTGCCGCTCGCGCTCGCAATGCCGTCGGCGCTGGTGCCCGCGGCCGTCGTCACCCAGACCCTCGTCGAGCTGCTGGGGATGGCGGTGCTGGTGCGGGTGCTGCCGCGGTTGATCAGGGACGGATCGCGACCACCAGCCCGATCGTGACCGGATGCCGTTCACCGGCGACACTCAGCCGGTGATGTCGAACGTCGCGAGCTTCTTCTTGTTCCCGGCGCTCTGCAGGTCCAGCAGCTGGGCGTAGATGCCGCCGCTCGCGGCGAGCTCGGCCGGAGAGCCGATCTCATCGATGCGCCCATCGCTCAGGGTGATGATCCGGTCGACCCCGGCGATCGTGGAGAGGCGATGGGCGATGATCAGCGAGGTGCGGCCGGCCATCAGCTCCTCGAGCCCCTTCTGCACCTGGATCTCTGCCTTGGTGTCCAGGGCGGAGGTGGCCTCGTCGAGCACGAGCACGGGGGCGTCCTTGAGCATCGCGCGGGCCACCGCGATCCGCTGGCGCTGCCCACCGGAGAGCTTGAGCCCGCGCTCCCCGATCACCTGCTCGTAGCCGGCCGGGAAGCGGCGGATGAAGGTGTCGGCGTTCGCGCGGCGGGCCGCATCGACCACCTCCTCCTCGCTGGCCTCGGGGCGGCCGTACGCGATGTTCTCGCGGATGCTGCCGGAGAACAGGGAGGCGTCCTGGAAGACCACTCCGATGCGGGAACGCAGCTGGTCCAGCGGCAGCTCCGCGCTGGGACGGCCCACCACCTCGATGCTTCCCCGGCGCGGCTCGTACAGGCCCAGCAACAGGTTGACGATGGTGGACTTGCCGCCACCGGACTCCCCCACCAGGGCGATCTTCTCGCCGCGCGCCACCGCGAAGTCGATCTCGTGCAGCACGTCCTCGCCATCCTCATAGGCGAAGTCGACACCTCGGAAGGCGACCACGGGAGCGCCGGGCACCGCCTCGATCTCCGGGGAGACGGTGAGCACCGGGGCGGGTGCCCTGTCGTCGGCGTGCCCGTCGACCCCCTCCCCGTCGGCGACGGTGCCGCTCGCATGCCCGGCATCCGCGGCGTCCGTCGGCCGCGCGGCCATCACCGCGGCCGTGCGGGGATCCACCGGGGTCTCCATCACCCGGAAGTAGTCCTTGGAGCCGGCGATCGCGCGCTGGGCGGAGTCGATCACCCAGCTCATCGACTCCACCGGCGCCTTCGCCATGGCCATCAGCTGGATCAGCAGCACCATCTCGCCGATCGTGAACTGCCCCTGGACGGTGCGCACGAAGATGATCACGTAGATGCCGAAGAAGATGAGGTTCAGGAACGCCCGACGGATCACGTCCATCCGGTGCCAGTGCGAGGACTGCGCGCGCGTGGTGGCGTCGGTGGAGCGGAAGCGGCGGGAGAAGTCTGCGAGCTCCCCGCGCTCGCGCACGAAGGACTTCACCACCCGGATCTGGCCGACCACCTCGGCGAAGCGGCCCGAGGCGATGTCGATCTGCTCGTTCTTCTCCCCCTCCAGGCGCTGCCACTTCACCGAGGTCAACGAGGTCAGCCATACGTAGACGGGGAAGACGATCAGCAGCAGCACGGTGAGCGGCCAGGCGTACCAGGCGCTGATCGCGAGCACCGCAGCGGTGGTGATCAGCATCGATGCGAAGGAGTTCGACATCATCTTGGTGAAGTTCGTGATCTCGGTGATCGAGCGGTTCAGCCTCGCCACGATGGTGCCGGTGATCTCGCCGTCGAACCAGCGCTGGGGCAGGTGGAGGAGCTTGTCGTAGTAGCGCACCGAGAGGATGGTGCGCATCCGGTTGCTCATCACGTCGCCGAACCAGCCGCCGACGTTGGAGATCACGGTGACGGCCAGCTCCGCCGCCAGCACCGCCGCGGCGATGAGGACGACGGTGCGCACAGCGGTGCCGGTCCCGCCCTGCTCGTCCACGGCACCCGCGACGGTGTCGGTCGCGTGACCGATCAGGAAGGGCACCGCGAGGCCCGCGACCGCGGTGAGCACGGAGCAGGCGATGATCGCGATGTACAGCGGGGCGAGGGCACGGGTGAAGCGGACGATGCGCAGCAGGGATGTCACCTGCTCAGCCTAGGCGGGGCCCTCCGGCCTGACCACGTGCTTCTGCTCTCCCCACGTGCTTCAATCCGACTTCGGGCCCACCACGCCCAGCAGCACTCCGAGGGAGGTCCTCTCCCCCGCGCTCCGTCGCCGCAGCACGCCGCTGCCCAGGGCGTAGGGCACCAGCATCACGAAGCCGACGGCGCTGAGCAGCAGGATCGCGACCACGATCGAGCCGTCGTCGTCGGACCCTTCGGCGCCGGTGCGGGCCACCAGCAGGGCGGCGGCGATGTTGCGCTGGCTGGTGAGGATCGCGGGGCCGTCGCGCACCGTCAGGCTGTCCCCGGCGAGGTCTCCGGCGATGCGGCCGGCGACGAAGGCGAGCGCCACGAGACCGACCGCGACCAGCAGCACCGGGGAGAGCACCAGGTCCAGCACCAGGCCGGTGTTCGCCCCGAAGCCGGAGAGGAACATCAGCACCGCGGAGACCGCCGCGACGCTGCCGGCGATGCGGGCGAGCAGGTCGGCCTGCCCCGGCCAGACGGCGGCGAGCACGATGCCCGCGATCATCGGGGAGAGCATGGTGCCGAGCAGCAGCCGCGCCACCGCCCAGCCGTTCACGGTCACGTCCTGGAGAAGGAAGGGCACCACCAGCGGCATGAACAGGATCGAGCCGAGCAGCAGCACCGCCATCGGACCGGCGGTCTCGCCGTAGGGGATGCGGGCCATCGCACCGAGCTGCAGCACGAAGGGTGCTCCCGCGGCGCACAGAGCGATGATGAAGCCCTCCCCGGTCTGGTGCGGGAGCATATCGCTGAGCAGCCAGATCAGCAGTGTGCCCACGGCCGGGACCACCACGAAGTTCACGCCGAGCACCGCGAAGACCGTGCGGCGGTCCCGCAGCTGCCTGCGGAAGGCGCCGAGCGGGGTGCGCAGCCCCATCGAGAGCATCGAGGCGATCGCGAAGATCGGCACGCTGATCTGGATCAGCAGGCCGAACAGGGATTCGATCGTATGCACCACGGCAGGTTACGCGAGCCGACCGGGCAGTCGTCAGATCCACCCGTTGTCGGATGCGCTCCTCACGGCCTCGGCCCGGTTGCCGACCCCGAGCTTCCCGATCACGGCGGAGAGGTGGTTGCGCACGGTGCCCTCGGAGAGGAAGAGGGTCTGCGCGATCGACGCGGTGGTGCCGCCGGCGGCCACGGCCTGCAGCACCTCGGTCTCCTTCGCGGTCAGCGGGCTCGCGCCGACGGCGAGGGACTGCGCGGCGAGCTCGGGGTCGACCACCCGCAGACCCTGGTGCACGCGGCGCACCGCGTCGACGAGCTGCTCGACGGGCGTGTCCTTGACCATGAAGCCGTGCGCACCGGCCTCCATGGTGCGGCGCAGGTAGCCGGCGCGCCCGAAGGTGGTCAGCACGATGATCCGAGGTGCCCCGTCACTCCCCCGCAGAGCCTCGGCGACCTCGATCCCGTCCGCCGGCCCCACGGCACCCTCGGCCGTGGTGCCGGCCGGCATCTGCACGTCCAGCAGCAGCACATCGGGGCGGTGCTCGGCCACCGCGGCGAGGGCGCCTGCCCCGTCGGCCGCCTCCCCCACGACCTCGAGGTCTCTCTCCAGGCGCAGCAGCGCGACCAGGCCCGAGCGCAGGATCGCCTGGTCGTCGGCGACCACCAGGCGGATCATGCGCTCGCTCCCATCCGGGCGGTGAGGCGGGTGCCGGTCTCGCTCGAGTCCACCTCGAGCTGCCCGCCGGCGAGCGCCACGCGGGCCTCGAGGCCACGCAGGCCGGAGCGGTCCGCACCCTGGGGGATGCCGACGCCGTCGTCCTCGACGCTCACGGAGTCCGGATCGACGGTGATCTCGGCGCGGGTGGCGCGGGAGTGGCGCACGATGTTGGTGACTCCTTCGCGGATCACGTAGCCGAACAGCTCGGCGAGGTCGTCGTGCAGCGGCGGCAGGGCGGTGGGGACCTCGGCCTGGATCCCGACGGTGGTGAGCACGGTGCGGGCGGAGGCGATCTCGGTCGCGGCGCGCACGTGCTGCATGCCGGAGGCGGTCGCGCGGACGTCCGAGAGCGCCTGGCGCACGGTCTGCTCGATGTGCACGAGCTGCTCGCGGGCGGCCTCGGGATCGGAGTCCAGGAGCCGGCGGGCGAGCTGCGCGGAGATGGTGAGCGAGGTCAGCGAGTGGCCGAGGAGGTCGTGCAGGTCGCGTCCGATGCGCTCGCGCTCCGCGGCGACCGCCAGCACGGCGTTGCGGTGCTGGGCGGCCTCGAGCTGCTCCTGGAGCACCTGCTGGCGCACCCCGTAGCCGATGCCCCACGCCATCACGGTGCCCATGACGGCGAGGCCGGCGGCGATCGGCACCGCGAACACGAAGGCGAGCACCACCACGGTGAGGCTCATCAGCAGCATGCTCGGCACCGCCCACCTCCAGGGCAACAGCAGCACATGGGTCATGGCCTGGAACATCACCATGAACAGGACGTTCGCCCCGAGCGCCGGGATCAGGAGCAGCAACAGTGCGGTGCATACCGCGAACCAGGCCAGGCGCACGCGCTGAGGGTAGAGCCCGATGCCGGTGGCGTAGGCGAACAGCAGCGCGTAGAGCGGCAGCACCAGGGTGACCACGAGCGCGGCGGGGCCCGGGTCCTGGATCCAGGCGATCGTGATCGGGATCAGGATGAACAGCACCGGCGGGATCGCGAAGGCGAGGCCGCCGGACTCGACGGCGGCACGGTGGATCGCGCGCGGTGTGAGGGGCCGGGCGTCGGCCTCCTCCTCGGAGCCGCGTGCCCACGCCCCCCACGTCGTCGTGTCGGTGGTTCCCATGGCGCTCATTGTGTCAGCGACGCTTCAGGCCCACCGCGCGGCGCAGGCTGAACGCGCACAGCCCGCCGAGCACCACGGTCCAGGCACCGATCACGAGCAGGCCGGTCACGGGCAGCTCCCCGTCGTACATCGACCACTGCCCGAGCTGCGAGATCCAGTAGGTGGGCATGGCCTGCCCGACCTGCTGCATCCAGCTCGGGAACATCTCCAGCGGCATCCACAGCCCGCCGAAGATCGCCATCGCCATCATGGTCACCACGCCTCCCGCCATGGCGGCGCCGCCCTTGAGGACCATGCCCAGCACGATCCCGATGAGGATGGTGGGCAGCAGCCCCAGCCAGAGCACCACGACGGTGGTGAGGAACGGGCCGGCGCCCACCTCGACGCCGGTCGCGAGGCCCACCACTCCCACCGCGACCAGCGCGGGGAGGATCACGGCGCTCGCCGCCATCACCGAGCCGACGAGGAACGAGCGGGGGGACAGCCCCGCGACGATCAGCTGCCGCAGGAAGCCGTTGCGCTGGTCCTCCTGGATCTGGGTGCCGGCCGTGACGGCGGCGCCGAGCCCGCCGTAGGCGGCCATGTTGACCATGATCATGCCGCGGGCCTGCCCGTCGGCGGCCTCGCCGAACATCATCCCGAACAGCAGGTACATCCCCACCGGCAGGGCGATCGTGAACACCATGAACATGACGTTGGTGACCGTCATCCGCGTGGTGTGCAGCGCGTAGCGCACGGTGCGGGTCGCGGCCGACGGGGCGGCGGTGGTGCGGGCGGTGGCAGCGGTGGTGGTGGCAGCGGTGGTGGTCATCGTGCGTCTCCTTCGTGGTCGGTGATGCGCAGGAAGGCCTCCTCGAGCCCGGGCGCGGAGACCAGGACCTCGTGGACGGCGGCGGCGAGCTCCCCGGTGAACAGCGCGGCGAGCGCGGCATCGGAGTCGGAGCAGAGGGCGCGCACGCGGCGCGGGTCCGTCTCGTCGGCCGCAGCGCTCTCGACGCCGGGCAGCCCGGCGATCTGCTCCGGGGACGCGCCGCGCAGGGTGATCACGCGCCCGGCGACGACGGCGCTGATCTCGGGGCCGGTGCCGTCGGCGACCACGCGGCCGCGGTCCATGACGATCACGCGAGCCGCCTCGCGCTCGGCCTCATCGAGATGGTGGGTGGCGAAGACGACGGTGCGGCCGGTGGCGGCGACCTCTCGCATCTGGTCCCAGAAGGCGCGGCGGGCACCGACGTCCATGCCGACGGTCGGCTCGTCCAGCAGCAGCACCTGGGGGTCTCCGAGCAGCGCGATCGCGAAGCGGACCCGCTGCGCCTGGCCGCCGGACAGCGCCCCCATCTTGCGCCCCACCAGGTCTTCGATGTCGGCCTGGGCGATCACGTCGGCCAGCGGCATGGGGTGGGCCTGCAGGGAGTGGAGCATCCGCAGCATCGAGCGGACGCTCTGGTCCGGCAGCAGCGCCCCGGCCTGGAGCATGGTGCCGATCAGTCCGGTGCGGGTGGCGGTCACGGGGTCGGTGCCGAGCACGCTCACGGCGCCGGTGTCGGGCGTGGCGAGCCCGACCATCATCTCCATCGCGGTGGATTTGCCGGCGCCGTTGGGGCCCAGCAGCGCCACGATCTCGCCGGGGCGGATCTCGAGGTCGAGGCCGTCGAGGGCGCGCACCGCTCCGTAGTGCTTGCTGAGCCCGCGCAGGCTGATCGCGGCGGTGGTGGTGGTCGTGGTCATGGCCCCAGACTTCCGCGACGGCGGCCCTCGCCCCAGTCCCCGCGGTCATGACCGGGTCATGACAGTCGTCATGGCTTCGTGCGGCTAGTCTGGATCGGTGCTGATCAGACAGGTGCGGCCGTATGACGCCGCCACGGGTGGGGCGCCGGCCCGCCCGGTGGACCTGCGGCTCCGCGACGGCGTGATCACCGAGCTCGCCGTCGGCCTCCGTGCCGCTCCCGGCGAGGAGATCCTCGAGGGTGCCGGCGCGCTCGCGATCCCGGGGCTCTGGGACCAGCACGTCCACTCCGGGCAGCTCGCTCAGGCCCATGCCCGCCTGGACACCTCCGGGGCGGGCAGCGTGGGCGTGATCCTCGAGCTGGTGCGCGCCGAGCTCGGGGTGCGTCGTGAATCCGCCGTCGATTCCACGATGGCGCTGATCGGTTTCGGTCACCGCCTGGTGGACTTCGCCGTGCGGCCGACGGTGCCGGCGCTCGACGAGGCGACCGACGCGGTGCCCACGGTGCTGATCGGCGGCGATGCGCATCACGCCTGGCTGAACTCCGCCGCACTGCGCGCCCTGGGCCTGCCCCCGCGCGACGGGATCGTCGCGGAGGAGGAATGGTTCGCGCTCGCCCCGCGCCTGCCTGAGCTGCCCGGAGTCGCCGCTGCGGTGGCCACCGGTGCGGCGATGCTGCAGCGCCAGGCCCTGCAGCGCGGAGTGGTGGGGCTGACGGACATGGAGTGGGGCCGACCCTGGGAGGAGTGGCCGCACCGCACCCCCCGTATGCGGATCCGCACCGCGGTCTATCCCGAGGAGCTCGCCGCGGCGCCGGGCCCGACGGGTCTGGTGCTCGACGAGCGGGGCCTGGTGTCCATGGGCCCGCTCAAGGTGATCGTGGACGGCGCCCTCGGCTCCCACTCCGCCTACACCCGCGATGCCTACACCGACGGCCACGGCTATGCGGGTCACGGCGTCCTCAGCGTCGGCCCCGAGGCCCTGCGCGATGCGCTGCGCCGGGCGAAGTCCCAGGGCCTCACCGCCGCGGTCCACGCGATCGGCGATGCCGCCGCACAGGTCGCGCTCGCGGCGATCCGGGCCGTCGGCGGCGAGGGCGCTCGGATCGAGCACGCCCAGATGCTCACGGACGACGACATCGACGCGATGGCCGCGCTCGGCGTCACCGCCTCCGTCCAGCCTGCCCATCTGCTGGACGACCGCGATGCGACCGACACGATCTGGCCCGGCCACGGCACCCAGGCCTTCCGGCTGCGGGACCTGCTCACCGCCGGGGTGCCGCTCGCGCTGGGCTCCGACGCCCCGGTCGCCCCGCTGGATCCGTGGCTGGCGATGGCCGCGGCCGTGCACCGCAGCGCCGACGCGCGCCCGGGCTGGCATCCCGAGCAGCAGCTCCAGCCGCGCGAGGCCCTCGCCGCCTCGACCGACGGGATCACGGCCCTGCAGGTGGGCGGCCCGGGCGATGTGGTGCTGCTCGAGGACTCCCCCTTCGTCGACGTCCCGTTCGGCGCCGACGGGTTGCTGGTCGACGCCGCGGCCCGAGAGGCGGCGCACCGCCTGCGGGAGACCTCGGTGCTCGCGACGACCGTGGCCGGACGCCTCGAGTCGATGCGGTGAGTCAGACCGGCACCACGGTGCTCTGCGGGAAGGCGCGCGCGAGCCGACGGTCGAGCGTCAGGACCCTGATCTGGTCCGCAGCGTCCGAGAGCGAGTGCCCGAGCGCGAGATAGATGGCGTCGTAGGCAGTGGCGTTGTCCCGCAGTGACCATGCGAGGCGCAGCAGCGGCCGTTCGGGATACCAGGCGATGCCCAGCGATTCGAGATCCTCGAGCACCTCTCGTGCCCTGGCCTCCTCGAGCTGTGCGCTGCGCACCCATCCGCGCAGGACGCTCAGCAGTTCGACTGCCATCAGCTCGGGGGCGGCGAGCTCGTGCCCGTCGATCTCGCGGAGGATGCCGTCTACCGCAGGCTGTCGGAGCAGGAGCGCCGCCGCGGCCGAGGCATCCAGGACGATCACCCGCCGATCCGCTCGGCGCGTGCCCGCTCGAGCTCCTCGACCGGATCGGTGAGCACGGGCGCCGACCGCGCGGAGATGCGCGCAAGCACCTCGTCCCGCGAGGGCCGAGCCGCAATCCGGTCCAGCTCACCGCGGAGGTACTCGCTCAGCGAGAGCCCCTGGAGCGCGGCACGCCGTTTCAGGATGGCTGCGGTCTCCGGTCGGACGTCGCGGATCTGCACTGTGCTCATGGCACAGATCATAGGTGTGCATGCATGTTGCATGCAAAGGGTCTGGGCGGCGCCCTCCCCTGATGACCTGGATCGGCTTGCGAGGAGCGCTGCTGGCAGGGATGCCCGACCCGCTCGCCTCAGCCCCGACGCGCCACGTGCACAGCCTGGGCGATGAGCAGTCCCTGCAGCGGCAACCGCCCGACAGCGATCGCCCGCTTCCCCGGCCGGGCCCTGCGCCAGTCGATGGCCATCTGCACATTCGCCGGGAACACCGCCACGAACAGCACCGCCGCGGCGATCCCGCCCAGGCGCCGAGTGCGCGGGACGGCGAGCAGCCCGGCCACCCCGAGCTCCGCGACACCGGAGGCATAGGTGAAGTTCCGCGCCCGGCCGGGCAGAGCCCGCGGGACGATCGTGTCGAAGGGCTCGGGTCTGACGAAGTGCATGGTCCCCGCCCCTCCGAGCAGGGCGGCAAGAAATCCGGTGGTCTTCCGCGCGTGGGTCATTCCCCGGATCCTACGGTGGGCAGCACACAGAACTCACCGGTTCGGCAGGCAGCAGGTCCTCAGAGGTGGCCATCGGCATCGGGATGACGGTCACCCCGAGGAGGCGGCTCCTCCTCAGCCTCCTCCCCTCCCTCCGGATCGCACCCCGCCAGCCCCGCCAGCCCCAGCGACACCAGCACCGCTCCGGTCCGCACCAGGCAACGGCGGGACGGGCGGCTCGAAGATCGCGCGGGGGGCATGCCCGCATCAGATCACGCTCTGCGCAGACTCCCGGAAGTTGTCCCCAATCCCCAGCTCAGGCAGCAGGTGCACCGGCGTCGAGTATTCACTCGCGCCTCATGACAGTCCCGTCGTACGCTGTGCCCGGTTCCGTGTGGAGCCCTGAGGGAAGGAGGAGCTGATGGTTGTCACCGCGCTGACCCCTGCAGTCCTCCCTTCCGCACCGACCTGCTGAGCAGCTCGCAGGTCCTCCCTCAGGAGACCCCTATGACCACGTCCTTCGACCAGGACGCCTTCTTCGCCCGCGCCATGTTCACCGCCACCGTCGCCGAGCTCGACAAGGATCAGCGCTGGTCCACCTGGCCCGAGACCGCCCACACGATGGACCGCGGCCCGCAGCCCTTTCCCGACTGGGTCGTCCAGCACGACGGCGCGATCGACACCGAGCTCGGGATCCTCAAGACCGGCAAGGAGGCCGACGCCTTCCTCCTCGAGCGTGCCCTGCCCGAGGAGCTCCTGAGCGGTGCTCCCGGCGAGGCGGTGCTGATGGTCGCCAAGCGCTACCGCTCCCCCGACCACTCGACCTTCCACCGCGGCAGTGCCTACACCGACGGCCGCCGCACCACGGACACCCGCGAGGCCCGGGCGATGGCCAAGGGCACCGCCTTCGGCAAGCAGGTCGCCGCCGCGCAGTGGGCCCGCACCGAGTTCGACATGCTCTGCCGGCTGTGGGAGGCCGGGCTGCCGGTGCCCTACCCGATCCAGCTCGTCGGCACGGAGCTGTGCATGGAGTTCATCGGCACCGACGACGAGCACGGCGCGGTCGCCGCCCCGCGCCTGCAGGAGACCGCGCCGGATGGGCCGACAGTCGCCCGCTGGGCCCACCTGCTGCGGGGCGCGGTCCTGGATCTCGCCCTCCTGGGCCTGGTCCACGGCGACCTCTCCCCCTACAACATCCTCGCCGATTCCCGGCAGGCCGAGCCCGATCCGGTGATCATCGACGTCCCGCAGGTGATCGACCTGATCGCGAATCCGAACGGCACCGAGTTCCTGCGCCGTGACTGCGTGAACGTGTGCACCTGGCTGCGCTCGCACGGGGCGTCCGCGTCGGCCGCTGATCCCGAGGAGTGGTTCCGCGCCGCGACGGCACAGCACTGAGCTGCAGGTGGCCGGTGCAGGGCGACTGACCCTCAGCCCCGTCGGCGCAGCGGCCACCAGCGCCGCCGGCGGGATTCCGCCACCGGCTCGGGCGTGGGTGCCATCGTCGGCGCCGGCCTGGGCACGCGCACCTCCCGCCACCGTGCGACGGCATCCTCCGGATCCCAGGCCGGGGCGAGCATCCGCTGGAAGGGATTCGCACGCCGGTCCTGATGGACCCTCTCGGTGAAGTCCTCGGCATACTCCCGCACGGCCCGCTCATCCGGCAGCGCGGCCAGGGTCTCGTCCCGCTTCTCGAACTCCTTGCGCAGCAGCACCACCACCGGGAGCAGAGCCTGACTGTCGATCTCGCCGCTGGCCAGGCGCTGGTTGATCCACCAGTCCGGATCGTGGGCAGCGGGCAGGTCCAGCGGCTTCCCGGCGCCGGGGAGGTTGTCGAAGTCCCCGCGCCGCGCGGCCTGGTCGATCGCTGATTCCACGCGCGCGATGTCCGGGTCCATCGCCGGCCCGAGGGTCCTCGGGTCGACGGGCTCGTCCGGCGTCGTGCTCAGGAGTCCCCGCCCTCCTCGGCGAGCTGGGCGAGGCGGTCGATCGAGGCCATCAGCTTCTCCGGCGTCATCAGGCGCGCCTTGGCCAGGCGCTTCTCCTGCTCGGCAGGCAGCGCGGTGAAGTCATAGAGATGGGTGACGCGGGTGCGGTCATCATCGACGGGTTCGAGGATCCAGCCCCAACGGTGACCGGAAGGTTCCTCACCCTCGGGGGCAGGGGCCCAGACGATCTCCCGCCCCTCGACGAAGGCGACGACGTGATTGTCGCGCACCCCGCCGTTGGTCAGCGTCATCACGAACACGTCGCCGTCGGCACGCACCCGCTGGCCAGGAGCGGCCTCGGCGAGGTTGTCGTTGCCGTCCCAGCGCGGCTGCTGCGAGGGATCGGCGATCAGCTCGAAGATCGTCTCCGCCGGGGCGGCGATGTCCCGGGAGGCGGTGACGAGGCGGTCGTCGTGGGTCTGCGGGGTGGTGACGTCGTCGTTCATGACTCCATCCTGGCTCATGGCTCGACCGTGCCGCCAGGGGCAGTGTCGTCGAAGACGTCGATCGAGCCGGCATAGTTCGCGACCCAGACCCGGCGCTGGGTGGGCTCGTAGGTGATGCCGATGGGGTTCTTGCCCACCTCGACGCTCTGGATCTCCTCGAGGGTCTCGGTGTCGAACTTGGAGACGGTGTTCGCGTAGTAGTTCACGACGTACAGCGCGAGGCCATCGGGAGAGATCGCCATGGTGCGCGGCTCACGCCCGGTCGGGGCCGTGCGCAGCACCTCCCCGGTCGCGGCGTCGAGCTCGAGCAGCTCATCGCTGCCCGAGACGGTGAGATACATGCGGGTCGCATCGGGTGAGAGCACCAGGTGGCGGGGCTTGCGCCCGGTCTCGAGCACCAGCTCGCTCTGCCCCGTCTCGAGATCGAGCTTGTACATCTCGTCGGCGTACATCGCGGTGACATAGGCGGTGCGGTTGTCCGGCAGGATCACGCTGCCGCGCGGGGCGGCATCCACCGGGATCTCCCGGATCTCCTCGCCTGCCTCGAGGTCGAGCACGGAGACGGTCTCGTCGCACCAGTTCGAGACCAGCGCGGTGCTCCCGTCCGCGGAGAGGGAGATGAACTTCGGGACCCGCCCCACCTCGATCACCTGGTCCCACTGGCCGGAGGCGAGGTCGAGGCGGAACACGGCGGAGCGCCCGATCGCCTCGCCGTTCGCGCAGTCGTCGGAGGCAGCAGCACCCTCGCCGGGGCCGCGCAGGCGGTACTGGGAGACATAGGCGTATTTCCCGTCGGGCGAGAACACCGCCTCGACGGGGGCTCCTTCGGTCGTCCCGGCGCGGTCCGGATACCCGAACTCGGCGAGATCGATCGTGTCGGCCACGGTGTGCGTGAGCTCGAGGGTCTCGGCGTCGTACAGCGTCGAGGAGTGGCTGTACATCATGTTGTTCGCGATGACCGTGCCCGCCGGGCTCGCGACCACGGACTTCGGGGTGATGTCCCCCGTTATCCGTTCCAGATGGGTCAGGCGGGTGGTGTTCGAGGGGTCACCGGGCGGCAGCTCGGGCACCGCGCCCGCTGCCCAGCTCCCTCCCTCGGGAGTGACCACGCTGGTCACCAGTCCTCCGACCATGCCGCCGGCCATCACCAGCGACAGGATCGCGATGGCGACCGTGAACTGGTCATGCGGCCGCTCGCGACGCACTTTCCTGTGGTGCTTCGCCTGCACGCTCATCGATCATCCCCGCCCATGCGGGAGAACCTAGCCCGAGCGCCGCCGACGGGCGGGAGGTGGAGCGGCGTGTCGGGAGTTCAGAGCGCGGGACGCCCCTGCAGCACCAGCTCTCGGTAGAGCACCCGGTAGCCGAGCTTCTCGTTGATCTCGATCATCCAGGGGTTCACATGCGAGTTCCAGGTGACCAGGCTCCGCAGCTGCGGGGCGCGCTCTCCCAGCTGCCGGTGGGTGGCGACCTTGAGCGCGAGGCCCAGTCGGTGCCCACGGTGCTCGGGCATGACCAGCGTGTTCTCCTGCCAGCCGAGGGTGCTGTCGGCGGATTCGTGGAGGTGCACCTCGGAGTTCCCGGCGAAGCTGCCGTCGGGTGCGACGGCGACCGCCGTGATCCGCAGCGTCCCCGCCTCGCGCATCCGGCGCTCGCTCTCGCGGATCCGCTCCGGGGTGTAGTCCGGCGCCTCGTGCTCGACGTCCTCATCGGGTTCGTCGAGCTCGAGCTGCCGCATGAGCAGGCCATAGGCCTCGAGGTGCTCCTCGGGGATCTCCCCGTCCCACAGCTCGATCCGGTACTCGCCGATCCTCTCCTCGGCCTCGGCCTGCAGCGTCTGCAGCAGCGAGGCCTCGAGCGGGAGCGCCAGCGCGCGGCAGACGGCGAGGTTCTTCCGGGTGATCCCGAGCCGACGGGCGAGCCGGTTCACGGGCTGCTCCGGGCTGTCAGGGTCGCCGTCGGCCGGGATCTCGCCGTAGCCCTCGACCAGGCTGCGGCCGGATTCGCGGATCGCGGGGATCAGCGCCTCCTCGACCAGTGCGGTCGCGATCCCCTGGCCGCGGAAGGCGGGATGCACCGAGACCTCGACGGAGATGGTCTCGAGGTTCTCCTGCAGCGGCATGAAGGCATTCGCGCGGCCGACGAGCAGCTCGCCGCCCTCGATCACCTCGGCGATCGCCACCCAGCGCCGCACCGTCCAGTACGGGGACTCGCTGAACTGGGCCCGCAGCTGCTCACGGGTGAGGGCCTGGCTGCCGCCGTAGGTGTGCTCATCCAGCGCGCTCTCGAGCGCGAGGTACTGGTCGAGCTCGAGATCGGAGGAGGGGTCCAGAGGGCGGATCATCAGCTGCATGGGAAAAGCAGACCACACCGGATCGGCGCTGGTCGACGGATTATCTGCGCCGACGCTTGACTCTCCCCCTGGGACAATCCGGAAGGTCATCATCACCGGGAGGGTCCCGGTGCCCGGGGACCGGGCGAGGAATGACGGAGGATCGCATGGACGAGACGCTGCTGAGCATCGGGGAGCTGGCCGCCGCGAGCGGGCTGAGCCCCAAGGCGCTGCGCCTCTACGCCGACTCCGGGCTGCTGGTGCCCCGGCGCGTCGACCCCTTCACCGGCTACCGATCCTACGGAGCCGACCAGATCGAACGGGCACGGCTGATCGCCGCCCTGCGCGGCCTGGGGATGGGGCTCGCCCGGATCGGTGTGCTCTGCGATCTGGACGGTGACGCCGCTGCTGCGGAGCTCCGCTCCTGGTGGCGGCAGGAGGAGGCCGACTCCCTCTCCCGCGCCGCATCTGTCCGCTCTCTCGCCCATGACCTCGGGGAACGTCCGACGGAGAACATCATGACCGCTCCCACCACCACTCCCCTCACCGCCTCGGCACTGCATCAGGGCCTCGTACGAGGTTCTCAGCAGGACGCCGCGGCGGTCCGCGCGCTGCCGGGCGGCCGCACCCTGCTCGCCGTCGCCGACGGCTTCGGCAGCGCCGGCGACCTCGCCCCGCAGATCCTCGCCGCCTTCGCGACGGCGCTCGAGGGGGCGCTCGGCGAGTCACCCGGCGCCGCCCAGCTCACCGCCCTCGAGATCGCCTGGACCGCAGCGGAAGCCCTGGTCCCGGCCGACGGCGACGCCGGCTCGACCCTCTCCGCGGCGCTGATCGACGGGGACCGTCTGCACATCGCCCACCTCGGCGACGCCCGCGTGGTCCTGGTGCGCGGTGAGCAGGTCGACGTGGTCACCCAGGACCACACCCGTCTGCGCTCGCTGGTCGAGGCGGGCCGACTCTCCCCCGAGGAGGTCGCCTCGCATCCCGATCGGGCGGTGCTGAACCGTGCCCTCGCCGCAGGTGCCCCCACCGCCCCCGACCTGCTGGTGCGCCGCCTCGCCCCGGGCGATCTGGTGCTGGTGACGACCGACGGGCTGCATGCCGTCGTCGACCCGTCGACCCTCGCCGACGCGCTCATGGACGGGGCAGAGGACCCGAGCGCCCTCGCGGAGTCGCTCGTGCACCTCGCCCTCGCCGCCGGCGGTCCCGACAACATCGGCCTCGCCCTCGCGCGGGTGTGAGGAGGCGCGCTCAGCGCCCGGCGAGAACCAGGCGGATGACTTCCAGGACCGCCGCTCCGATCAGCACGGTGAGGCCGGTGGCGTACGTGCGGGCGGGGCGCCGGGACGTGGACTTGAGGGCGTCTTCGGCGCCTCCCCCTAAGGTCGATCCTCGCGCCGTGCCCGGTGGGAGCGGCGCACTCCCCGATCGGGTTCGACGTCCGTCCCGACGCCCTCCCGCGCCTCGTGACGCAGCGCGTCCCCGAGGTAGGGCAGGGAGAACTCGACGAAACCGCGCCCGGCGGGCCGGATCAGCTCCTCCTCGATGAGGCGCTCGCGGTAGGTGGACTGGTTGCGCGGATCGATGCCCATCCGTCTCGCGATGTCGCCGACGGCCGAGGGGCCCTCGTCCTCGAGCATCGCGTGGAGGTACTCGCGTTTGCGGGGGCTCAGTCCGCGCAGCGCCGGACCGTGGACGTTCTTGATCATCGCCGCGATCACGGCATCGCGCCCGCCGCGCACGTCCTCGATCTCGATCGTGTCGGCCTCGCTGCTGTTCTGCCAGGCCTTCGACCCGATCAGCTGGATCAGGTACGGGTAGCCCCGCGAGATCTCGCCGGCCAGCACGGCAGCGTCAGGGGTGATCGTCTTCGCGGTGTCGGCGATGGTCAGGCGGATCGCCTCCGCGGCAGTGCCCACATCCACGCTGCCCACCTCGATCCGGTGCGCACGGCGCAGGAAGGTGGTGCGCTCATGGTCCAGCAGTGCGTCGACCCCGGGCCGCACCCCGGCGGCGATGAAGGCGACGGCGTGACCGGAGCCGATGAGGTCCTGCACGTGCTGGGTGAGGGCGTGCAGCTGGTCGCGCTCGACCGACTGCAGCTCATCGAGGGTGATCAGCAGCCCGCCGCCGTCCTCGTCGGTGAGCTGGGCGAGCCGGTCGAGCACCGTGGTGAGCACCTCCCCCTCCCCTTCGTAGCGCTGGACGATGTCTCGGGAGGCGCTCACCTGGAAGGCGTGCGCGGACGTCAGGCGCGAGGTCTCGGCCTCTGGATCCATCTCTCGCAGACGCGCGATGGCCTGGCTGCGCAGCTCCTCGGTGAGGGACGTCGAGGAGGTGTGCAGCCGCAGATCGGTCCATCCCGCGTCGAGGGCAAGCTCCCGGAACTCGGTGAGCAGGACTGTTTTGCCGGAGCCTCGGGCGCCGGAGATGAGGATCGCCCTCGCCTCGGGCACGTTCCCGGCCAGGGCGGCGGTGAACTCCTCGATCACGAGGTCGCGCCCGGCGAGGATCATCGGGGTGAGCCCGAAGCCGGGGGTGAAGGGGTTCGCGGGGGTCGCGGGGATCGAGCGGGGCGTCGAGCGGTTCACAGGGTGGGGCGTCGCCATGGAGCCATCCTGCTCTGTATGTCTCTGTATGTACAGGGGTGGGCCGCGGGCTGCCTCCGCACCCGCCGAGACAGCTCACACCGGGCACGGATGCACCGTTCCTCCCCACTGCGAGTTATCCACATTTGGCGAGCACGTATTGACAATTAGGCATTCTACTGAGAATCCCTGCAGGCCGGACTCCTCAGAGAAATAGCGGCCTGCCGAAAAGGGTGCCGCCTGCAGGTGCAGCCGTCGCGAGGCCCGTCAGCATTCCCCCGGCCTGCCAGGCTCCCGCCTCCACCACCAGGTGCATCTCGCCTCGTCGAGGCCGTGCCCGTCGACCATTCCTCCCCACTCATGGGTTATCCACAGATTCGTCCCCATTTCGTGCTGACCCTTCAGTAGGAAGGACGGGAGAATTAGTATTGAGGGATATCGCAGAAGCGGTTCTTGGGGATGCTGGTGGGTGAGAGGAGGGGTGTCGGTGGGTGAGTTCGAGGAGGACCAGTTCGCGTCCGACGACGCGGACGCAGCGGGCGAACCGCTGGCCGGTATCCCTGCGCGTGAGGACAGCCGCGCCGCCGAGGCCCCGGCCGACCGCGATGCCGCCGCTGCGGGCACGGAGGACCCGCCCGATCCCGGTGCTGCGACGGCTCCCGGTCTGCCTGCCGAGCCCGAGGCCGGTGTCGCGCCGGAAGGTCTGCCTGCGTGGTCGGTGCGGGCGCGGCGGGTGCTGGATGAGGAGTGCATCATCGAGGAAGCCGTCCCGGGGAGTCTTGACGCGGGCCGGGTGATGGGTCTGCATCGCACGATGCGGATCCGGGCGAGTCTGCGGGCGCATCAGCTGCGTCAGCTCTCCACGTTCTTTCGGGAGGATCCCGAGGTACGGGGCCTGCTGGATGACGCTGACGTCACGGCGTTGAAGGTCGCCGCAGGGCTGCGGTGCACCTACCCCCAAGCTCATGCGCTGGTTCGTGACGCGCATCTGGCGGTGGCGTGGATGCCGGTGACGTTCACGTATCTGCGGCGGGGGGATCTGCCCGAGCAGTGGCATCACTACCTGATCCGCCACTGCCGGCGTCTGAGCGAGGAGCAGGCCCGGGAGGTGGATGCGCATATGGCCGGTATCGAGATCCCGTCGGTCTCGCAGGACACGTTCGAGAAGCATGTCCGGCTCGCGGTCGCTCTGGCGACCGCGGGGACGCTCCCTGCCCCGCCGTCCCAGTCACGCAATGTGGAGGTCGTGGGGGTCGATACCGAGACGGGGACCGCGGCACTGATGGTGACGGGCCCGATTCCGGAGATCCAGGCCCTCGCCCACCGGCTCGATATCGCAGCCCGCACGGTCCAGAAAGCCCAGCGCCACGCGCTGGAAGCCGGGGTGGAGGGGCCGTTGCCGTTCGATATCGATCGTGACCTCGCCGAGCGGGGTACTGCCCTGTCGTTGCGGACGCTCAGATATGCGATCTTGACTCACTCGGTCCTGGATATCGATCCGGTCCAGGAGACGGCACGGCCCTACAAGATCCTGGTCACCGTCCCGGCCCTGACCCTGATGGGCCACAGCGACGCACCCGCAATGCTGGACGGGATGACGCCCCTGCCCGCACAGCTCGCCCGAGAACTCGCTGCGGGAGAGAGCACGTGGCAGCGGATCCTCACCGATCCGATCACCGGCGCCTACCTGCCCGTGACCGCGCAGACCTACCACCCCACCGCCCAGATGCGGCTCCAGCTGCGGCTGCGCCACCCCGTCTGTGCGGTGCCGGGCTGTGTCCGGGCGACGGTCCTCGCGGCGGAGGATGACCACATCATCGAATACGACCACGACCACCCGGGCCAGGGTGGGCAGACCAGTCTGTGGAACCTCCACCGGCTCTGCTGGCTGCACCACAAGCAGAAGACCGCCGGGCTGATCGACCCCGCCCGTGACCCGGCCGATGACCCCGCCCACGGGGACGGGACCACCACAGCCGGGCCGTTGGAGACGGTGTGGGATATCGGGCGGGACATCCGGCTACGGGCCCGGGAGGACACCGACCTGCTCACCCCACGTCTGGCCCGAACCCTCGAACGGGACTGGCGGACCTACCAACGCGCCCACGAGGACGCGCTACGCCTCCACGCCGAAGAGAAGACCAGACCCCGGCAGGAACGCGCCGCCGAGCAGCGCCGTGCCGCGTGGGCCAGACACCGCGGCCGCCGGATCATCCCACCCGGCCCCACCCACGACGAGACCGAACCACCCTTCTGACTCAGGCAGTCAGACCCGGCGACATGACCACCTCGACCCCGGCCGTGGACAGCTCGTCCGCGAGGGCGGGAATCCCTGCAGAGTGCACCGCCGCGGTGAGGTCCCGCAGCACCCGCACCGGCGCACCGGACTCTGCTGCGCCGAGAGCCGTGGCGCGCACGCAGAAGTCGTACGCCAGCCCCACCACGTCGATCCGCTCCCAGGTGCCGCCATCGGTCGGAACAGCGGCGATCAGCTGATCCACCTGCTCGCCCGTCGCGACGACCTTTCCCTCGAGCACGCTGTACGACGGAACCCCCTGCCCCTTCCGCACGATCTCGAGCCGCTCCCCCAGCTCCTCGGCGAGCGCCGCCACCTCCGGGTGCAGCGCCGCACCCTCGGTCTCCGCGACGCAGTGCACCGGCCAGGTCTCGGCGAAGTCCGGCTCCGCCGGCGGCACCGCGAAGTGTCCGCCGTTGTCGGTGTCCCCGCGATGCCAGTCCTGACTGGCGAGGATGCGGTCATACCCGGCGCCATGGACCCGCACATGCTCGGCGATCCTCCGCGCCACCTCGGCGCCCCCGTCGACGCCGAGCGCACCGCCCTCGCAGAAGTCGTTCTGGACATCGACGATGATCAGCATGCGCGACGACATGGCACTCCTCGCTCCGGCAATAGGTTCCGGTCCAGCGTACGCAGTGCCCCGGCGTCCACCCGCTCCCACCCGCGCTCCGCGGAGCACCTCCGCTGTCCCTCGCCTCCCCGGAGCCTGGCAGAATCGTTCGCATGTCAGCGTTGCCTCCCCACCCGACCGCGCCCCGCACCTACCCCCGGCTGCTCTCGCCGCTGGATCTGGGCCGGTTCGAGGTGCGCAACCGCATCGTGATGGGCTCGATGCACGTCGGGCTCGAGGACCGCCCGGCCGAGGTCAAGAAGCTCGCCGCCTATCTCGGCGAGCGCGCCCGGGGCGGTGCAGGGCTGATCGTGACCGGCGGCTTCTCCCCCGACCGCACCGGCCGGCTCACCCCTGGCGGGGCACAGGCCGACGCACGCACCCTGCGCGGCCACCGAGTGATCACCCGCGAGGTCCACGAGGCGGATGGCCGGATCATCCTGCAGCTGCTGCACGCCGGCCGCTACTCCTTCCATCCCCTGGCCGCGTCCGCCGCCGCCGGGAAGTCACCGCTGTCCCCGTTCCGGGCCCGCCGTCTGACCCGGCGCGGGGTGGGCCGCACCGTGGAGCACTTCGCCGAGGCCGCACGGCGAGCAGTCGAGGCCGGCTACGACGGCGTCGAGATCATGGGCTCCGAGGGCTACCTCCTGAACCAGTTCCTGGCGCCGGCCACCAACCGGCGGCGGGACCGCTGGGGGCGCGGGCCCGAGGGCCGGCGAGCGCTTCCGCTGGCCGTGGCCGCCGCCGTGCGGGAGGCGATCGGCGACGAGGCCCTGCTCAGCTACCGCCTCTCCCTGCTGGACCTGGTGCCGGGCGGCCAGACCTGGGAGGAGACGACCGCCCTCGCCCAGGGCCTCGTCGAACGCGGTGTGGACGTGCTGTCCTCCGGGATCGGCTGGCATGAGGCGCGGGTGCCCACGATCGTCACCTCGGTGCCGCGAGCGGCGTTCGCCGAGAACACCGCTGCCCTCCGCGAGCTGGTGGAGGTGCCGGTGATCGCCTCGAACCGGATCCACGCTCCCGCCGTCGCCGAGCGGGTCCTCGCCGACGGCCAGGCGGATCTGGTCTCGATGGCGCGCCCGCTGCTCGCGGATCCGCAGCTGCCGAACAAGCTCGCAGACGGTCGCGCCAACCAGGTCGTCGCCTGCATCTCCTGCAATCAGGCCTGCCTGGACAAGGTGTTCGACGGCAAACGTGCCAGCTGCCTGGTGAACCCGCGTGCCGGGCACGAGACGGAGCTGCTGCTGAACCCTGTGATCGAGCGCCGTGCCCGCAAGGTCGCCGTCGTCGGCGCGGGTCCCGCCGGGCTCGAGGCGGCACTGGCCGCCGCCGAGCGCGGTCACATCGTGACCCTGTTCGAGGCGACCGCGGAGATCGGCGGTCAGCTGCGGCTGGCCGCCCGCATCCCCGGCAAGGAGGACTATGCGCAGGCGCTGCAGTCCTGGCGGATGCGACTGGCGGCGGCCGGGGTGGGGATCCGGCTGGAGACGCGGCCGACGGGCCAGGACCTCGCCGGGTTCCATGATGTCATCGTCGCGACCGGTGTGAAGCCCCGCGAGATCGAGCTGCCCGCGACGGGCGGGCCGCAGGTGATCAGCTACGCCGACCTGCTCGAGGGGCGGGCCGAGGCCGGGGACCGGGTCGCGATCATCGGTGCCGGCGGGATCGGGGTCGACGTCGCCGAGTTCCTCAGCGCCCCGCGGCCGTCGCCGACCCTGGACGTCGCCGTATGGAAGCAGCACTGGGGCGTGGTCGAGGCCGACGAGGAGCATCGCGGCGGCGTCACCGCCCGGCCCGCCGAGGAACCGCGGCGCGAGGTCCATCTGCTGCAGCGCAAGGAGACCCGGATCGGGGCCGGGCTCGGCCGCACCACCGGCTGGGTGCACCGTGCGGAGCTGCGCCACGCAGGCGTGATCCAGCACCGCGGCGTGACCTACCGCCACGTCGACGAGCAGGGCCTGCACATCCTCGAGGGGGAAGACGCCCGGGTGCTCGAGGTGGACACCGTGGTGGTCTGTGCCGGGCAGGTCAGCGTCAATGCCCTGGCCGACGAAGTGGCTGCTGCACGCAAGGGTCGGGCGCCCCGCGTGCACGTGATCGGCGGGGCCGACGTCGCCGCGGAGCTCGACGCCGAGCGCGCGATCCGTCAGGCAGTCGAGGTCGCCGCCGGGCTCTAGCTAGGCGCCCTCGAGCACCTCGCGGGCGATCGGGCCGGCAGTGACGGAGCCGTAGCTGCCGTCCTCGACGAACGCTGCGACCACGAGATCGCCCTGGGCGACGATCACCCAGGAGTGGAGCTTCAGTTCCCCCTCCGCGTTGGTCCACTCCGCGGTGCCGGTCTTGCCGATGACCGGCTCGCCGGGGAGGTCCGCGAAGTCGCGGAGGCTGCCGTCGGTGACCACGCCGCGCAGCATCTCCTGCAGCTGCGAGGTCTCCTCCGCCGTCAAGGGGTGCGGCACCTCGGTGGTCACCGGATCGACGTCGGCGAGGATCCGCGGGGTCACCGTCGCGCCGTTCTGGATGCTCGCGAGCACCACCGCCATGGACAGCGGGGAGGTGAGCACCCGGCCCTGCCCCATCATCGCCGCGGCGTGCTCGGTGCCGGTGTCCTCCGGGTCGATGGATCCCATGAAGGCCTCGAGCCCCTCGGGGGCCTCCTGGCCGATACCGAGGGTGGCCGCGGCGTCGGCGAGCGCGGGCTGGTCCACCGTGTCGTGCTGCAGCAGCAGGGCGGTGTTGCAGGAGTACGCGATGACGGAGCGCAGAGGCATCATCCCGAACAGGGACGGGTCCATCGAGTCGGCGTTCTTGAAGCTCGCGCCGTCGATGCTCGCCGTCTCCGGGCACTCCAGCTCGGTGTCCGGGGTGATGCCCGCCCGCAGCAGCGAGAGGGCGGTGACCGCTTTGAAGGTGGAGCCGGGGGCGTACTGGCCGACGAGACCCACCGGATAGGACTGGCCGGTGGGTCCGAGGGCAGAGGCCAGGAGGTCACCGGTGGAGGGCTGCAGCACGATCACCGCAGCCGGCGACTCCGCCTCGGCGATCGCCGCGGTGGCCGAGCGCTGCAGATCGGTGTCGAGGGTGGTGGGAACCGCCGCCCCGTCGACAGGATCGACCCGGTGCAGGGAGCGCTGCTCTCCGCCGTCGTCGGCCACCGCGACCACCTCGGCACCGTCCGTGCCGACGAGCGCGTCATGCCGGGCGCCGACCACGCCGCCGCTGGCGATCAGATCTCCGGCGACGAGCTCGCCGTCGGACTTCTCGATGTCCTCGGCGCTCGCCTCACGCAGGGAGCCGAGCACCCCGGGCGCGAAGTCGCGCCGGGCGGCGAGGGGGCGGTTCTGCTCGAGCGCCCGGAAGCCGGTGATCTGCGCGGCCTCGTCCAGCGGGTACTCCCCCTCGGCCTCGACGCGGACGGTGAGGGCGGGGACGAAGGCCTCGGGGCCGTTGTCGGCGACGGCCTGGGCGTAGCGGTCGGGGTCGGTGCCCAGCAGCCCGGCGAGGTCGCGGGCCGCGGCCTCCTGCTCGCCCTCCTCGAGCTGGGTCTTATCCAGGCCGAGGACCTTCACCGGGAGCTCTCCGTACAGCACGTCGCCGTCGCGATCGGTGACGGTGCCGAGGGTCGCGGGCACGGTCGCGAGGTCCAGATGCTCGTCAGCGCCCAGGCCCGGGGCGTAGACCTCTGGGCGGAGCTCCGCCGCCCAGCCGTCCTCGCCGCGGCGCAGGGTCGCCTCGGTGGTGTACTCCCAGGTCCCGGCGTCATCCGGCAGGGTCCAGGTCCAGGCGAGGGTCGCGGTGCGCACGCCATCTTCCGCGGTCCCGGCATCGGCGAGCTCGACCTGCGGGGCGGCGCCCGTCGCCTCGATGAGCGGGCCGAGGACCGTCTGATGCGGGGCCGCGGAGGCGTCCGACAGAGCGGCGACGAGGGCCTGGGCCTCCTCCTGCCCGTCGTCGGCGCTGCTGCGCCACAGCAGACCGGCTGCCACCAGTGCGGCGATCGCGAGCACGGCGATCAGGATGAGCAGTGGTGCGCGGCGGGTCGAAGAGGAGGCCATAGCCCCATGCTCCCACCTACACTCGTGGCCATGCCCCGAGTGCTCCACACCGCCCAAGCGCTCGTCGACGTCATCCTGGAGATCGACGAGCTGCCCCCGCGCGGCGGCAACGCCAACGCCCGCAGCGAGCGCTGGTACGCCGGCGGTGCGGTGACCACGCTGATCGCCGCCTCCCGCACCGGCGCGGTCGCGGTGCACGGCGGAGCCCACGGCACGGGCCCGCACGGCGACCTGATCCGTGAGGCGCTCGCGCGGGACGGTGTGCTCCTCTCGGACGAGATCCATGGCGAGGCGGATACCGGCTACTGCACGGTGCTGCTGGAACCGTCGGCCGAACGCACCTTCCTCACCGTGTACGGAGCGGAGCGTCAGATCACCGCTGAATCCCTCGCGACTCTGGATCCGCAGCCCGGGGATCTCGTGTGCGTGTCCGGGTACAGCCTGTTCGAGCCCACCCGCGATCCGCTGCTGGAGTTCCTCGACTCCCTGCCCGAGGGGGTCGACGTAGTGCTGGATCCGGGCGATCCCTTCGCGAGCTTCCCTCCCGCGATCCAGCGGCGGGTGCTGTCACGCACCACGGTGTGGACCTCGAACGCCGACGAAGCGCGGGCTCTCACCGATCTCGACGATCTCGAGGACACCCCGGAGGCGATCCGTCGGCGGCTCTCGCCGGGGGCAGTGGTGGTGGTGCGCGACGGCGATCGCGGCTGCCTCGTGTTCCATCACGGTCGCGGCACCCAGATCCCTGCCTTCCCGCAGACGGCGGTGGACACCAATGGTGCGGGCGACACCCATACCGGGGTGATGCTGGCCGAGCGGGCCCTCGGCGCGGACTGGGAGTCCGCAGCCACCCGCGCCAACGCCGCGGCGGCGATCGCGGTGACCCGCCACGGCACCGAGAGCGCCCCGACCCGGGCCGAGGTCGACGCGTTCCTCTCGTGAGTGGGAGGTCCCGGCCCACGGTCAGCGTCCGGTTCTAAGATGGAGGCGCACATCACTGTCTGATCCGAATCAGGAGACCATGGCCGACCCGACCTTCCACGATTTCACGGCGCTCACCATCGATGGTGAGCTCCGAGCGATGAGTGAGTACCGCGGGCGCCTGGTCCTCGTCGTCAACACCGCCACGCTGTGCGCCTTCACGCCGCAGCTGACCGGCCTGCAGGAGCTGCACGACCGCTTCTCCGCGCACGGCTTCACGGTGCTCGGCTTCCCCTCGGACCAGTTCCATCAGGAGCCCGGGACGGATGAGGAGATCCAGGAGGTCTGCACCTCGACCTTTGAGGTCACCTTCCCGCTGTTCTCGAAGATCGATGTCAACGGTTCTTCTGCCCATCCGCTGTGGCAGTGGATGTGCGCGCAGAAGGCCGGGGTGATCGGTGGGCGCATCGCCTGGAACTTCACCAAGTTCCTCATCGACGGCGAGGGGAAGGTGCTGCGCCGCTACGCTCCGCCGGTGCCGCCGGGCCGGATCGCGCGCCGGATCGAGTCGGAGCTGGGCTTACGTCCATGAAGGGTTGGTAGCGTGGGTCACAACCGACCACCTACCTGAAAGGTGACCCCATGGAAGGCGTCATTCTCTTCCTCGTCCTCGGCCTCGGCTTCCTGATCCTCCTCGTGATCGTGGGGGCGCTGCTGTTCGGCGGCCTGCGCACCTCGCTGATGTTCACGGTGCATACGCAGGAAGCGGTCATCGTCGAGCGCTTCGGCAAGTTCAAGCGCGTCGCGCACGCCGGTCTGAACTTCAAGACCCCCTTCATCGACAACATCACCAGGCCGGTCTCGCTGCGCGTGCAGCAGCTCGAGGTGAACATCGAGTCCAAGACCAAGGACAACGTCTTCGTCAACGTCCCGGTCGCGGTCCAGTACCAGATCGAGAAGGACCAGGTCGTCGCGGCGTACTACGAGCTGTCCAACCCCGAGGCGCAGATCCGCTCGTACGTCTTCGACACGGTGCGCTCGGCACTGTCCGGCCTCGAGCTGGATCAGGCCTTCGAGTCGAAGGACGACATCGCCAGCAGCGTCGAGCGGACCCTGGCGACGTCGATGCAGAAGTTCGGCTTCAACATCATCAACACCCTGGTCCAGGACATCTCGCCGGACCAGCGGGTGCGCGATTCGATGAACTCCATCAACGCCGCCCAGCGGGACCGGGTCGCCGCCCAGTCCCTCGCCGAGGCCGACAAGATCAAGCGCGTCACCCAGGCCGAGGCCGAGGCCGAGTCCAAGCGCCTCCAGGGTGAGGGCGTCGCCGCCCAGCGCAAGGCGATCGCCCTGGGCATCGCCGAGCAGTACGAGATGCTCCGCAAGGTCGGGATCGAGAACTCCGCCGAGCAGCTGCTGCTGATGACGCAGTACTTCGACACCATGCAGGACGTGGCCCGCAACGCCCGCTCCAACGTGCTCTACCTGCCCTCGAACCCGGGTGCCGTGGGATCCATGGGGGACGAGATCCGCACCGCGATGCTGCAGTCGCAGGCCGCGGCCGCCGCGAGCCAGGACGCCGATGTGGCCGACGCCGATTCCCGCAAGCGCATCTCCGCCGAGCAGCTGCGCGAGCAGGAGCAGCAGCGAGCCGAGCGGGCTCGCGCCCAGTCCGAGCAGCGTGCTCGCGCGGCGAGGCAGCAGGCGCAGCAGGCCCCGGAGAGCTACCCCGGCGGGAGCGTCCCGCCGTGGACGCGCCCGGGCAGCGCGAACCAGGGCTGAGGAGTGACCGCACGGCCCCACGTCGTATTCGTCTGCGTCGACGAGATGCGGGCGGATGCGATGGGGGTCGCTGGCAACGAGCACATCGACACCCCGAACCTCGATGATCTCGCACGGGGCGGGTATCACTTCACCCGCGCTTATTCGGCCACGCCCACCTGCGTGCCCGCCAGGGTCGCGATGTTCACCGGGAAGTCCCCGGAGCTGCACGGGCGGTACGGCTACCGGGAGGGGATCTCCTTCCCGGAGGCGTACCCGGTGACGCTGCAGTCCACGCTGGGTGACGCCGGGTATCAGACCTTCGGGGTGGGGAAGATGCACGTCTTCCCGGACCGGGCGCGCTGCGGCTTCGACGAGGTGCTGCTGCACGACGGCTTCCTGCACACCTCGCGCCGGCTCAGCCGGGGACCATCGGCGGCGATCGACGACTATGTCGAGTTCCTGCGCCGTGAGACCGGCGACCCGCGGGCGGACTACCAGGAGACCGGGATCGGCTGCAATGCGCTGACGGCCCGGCCCTGGGAGCGGGAGGAGCGGCTGCATCCCACCCGCTGGGTGGCCGATGAGTCGCTGCGCTTCCTCGAGCGGCGGGATCCGACCAGGCCGTTCTTCCTGTACATGTCCTTCCACCGGCCGCATGCGCCCTTCGATCCTCCGGGATGGCTGTGGGAGAAGTATCGGGGCCGCCCGGGGCCGCGCCGCGCCCGAGGCGGATGGGTCGAGCGCTTCGACGAGCACCGCCGCGACTACGGCTCCGAGGCGGAGTTCGGGACGCAGAAGGAGAGTACGCACGAGGCCGCGCGGGCCGGGTACTACGGCTCGATCGAATTCATCGACCTGCAGCTGAACCGGCTCAAGGAGACCCTCTCGGATCAGGGCCTGCTCGAGGACACCGTGATCGTGTTCGTCTCCGATCACGGCGACATGATGGGCGACCACGACATGTACCGGAAGTCCGTGGGCTACGAGGGCTCTGCCCGGGTGCCGCTGGTGGTGCACGTGCCGCCGCGCTGGCGCGCGGGCTGGGGAGCCCCGGGGCAGGTCGACGCGATCGCCGAGCTGCGGGACCTGATGCCGACGGTGCTCGAGCTCGCCGGAGTCGAGGTGCCGGAGGGGGTGGACGGGATCAGCCTGCGGCCCGGGAGCGAGCTGCGCGAGCATCTGCACGGCGAGCACCTGATCACCTCGCTGGGCCGGCATTCGATGCAGTGGATCCGCTCGCAGCGCTTCAAGTATGTGTGGTTCTCCGGGGACGGGCACGAGCAGCTCTTC
Organism: uncultured Brachybacterium sp.; assembly: GCF_947500705.1. GTDB lineage: Bacteria > Actinomycetota > Actinomycetes > Actinomycetales > Dermabacteraceae > Brachybacterium. The sequence continues at coordinate 610,079 of NZ_CANMSY010000002.1, forward strand.
GACCTCGAGGCCGATCCGCTCGAGGAGCGGGATCTCGCCGGCTCGGCGGAGCATGCGGAGGAGCTGGCGCGGCATCGGGAGCTGCTGGTCCGAGAGCTCACGGGGCGCGAGGAGGGGTTCGTCGCGGGCGGTGCGCTGGTCGCGGGCCGAGCGGTGCAGTCCGAGGCGGCGTGGGTGCGCGAGTTCGCGAGGCTCTGACCTGCCCTTGCGGATTATTTAATTTTCATCTAATGCGGGGTCATCACATCGACGACGAAGGAGTGGTGATCCCCATGAAGGCATGGCAGTTCACTGGTACCGGCAAGCCCCTGGAGCTGAACGAGGTCGAGGAGCCCACTGCGGACCCCGGAGAGGTCGTCGTGGATGTCAAGGCCGCAGGCGTGTGCCACTCCGACGTCGCCGCACTCGATGACGAGGGCTGGATGGCGCTGTTCCAGCAGGGGCTCCCCCGCACCATGGGCCACGAGTCCGCCGGCGTCATCAGCCAGGTGGGCGAGGGCATGGAGCACTGGAAGGTCGGCGACCGGGTCGGTCTGGCACCGATGATGGCCGACGGCACGGCGCTCGGTTACGGCCCCTGGGACGGCGGCTTCGGCCCGAAGCTCCGCGCGACCGACGACAATCTCGTCGCGCTCCCCGACGCCGTCTCCTTCGAGCTCGGGGCGATGGCCACCGATGCGGGCCTGACCGCGTACCACGCGATCATGGCCCTCGGCGGGGCGAAGCCCGGCATGAAGGTCGGCGAGATCGGCCTGACCGGGGTCGCCGAATCGATCATCGAGTTCTCGGACCTGGGCCTCGAGCTGGTCGTGGACTACGCCGGCTTCGGCACCACCACCGCCCAGGGCCTCGAGGCGCTGGCCAAGTTCGGCACCTTCGTGCAGGTGGGGATGGGGAGCTCGAAGCGCCCCTGAACACCTATGAGCTGATCACCAAGCAGCTGACGATCAAGGGCTCGAACTCCGGCACCAAGGAGGACCTCGAGGGCCTGTACGCGCTGATGGCCTCCGGCGAGCTGAACCCGCCGATCAATCACATCACCCACGCGGAGATCCCCGGTGCCATCGACAAGCTCCGCGCCGGCGGCGTGATCGGACGGTTCGTGGCGAGCTACGAGGACTGATCGCCGACCGAAGTCGCGCCTGGCCGATCCCGAAGGATGATCCCGCGGGGTCGGCCTCTGCGATGAGGTGGGGGTATGAACGCTTCTGCCGTCTCCCCCGCGGGTCCCGCCGACTATTCCGTCGAGAAGCGGATGGCCCGCACCGCCGCCGTGACCCTGGGCTGGTGGGCGCACGGTGCCGTGCGCCTGCTGCTCGCGGTGGCGATGCTCTATTACGGCGTCGCGAAGCTCGTGCTGGGCCAGTTCGGGGTCACCGACATGGGCGATGCGCTGATCACCCAGGGCGAGATGAGCCCGATGGGGATGCTGTGGCGGATGGTCGCCTTCTCCCCGCTGTTCCAGGTCCTGGGGGGCCTGGCCGAGTGGGGCGCCGCGATCGCTCTGCTGTGGCGGCGTTCGGTCCCGCTGGGAGCGGTGATCGCGGCCGGATCGATGTCGCTGGTGCTGGTGCTGAACCTCGGCTATGACGTCCCCGTCAAGCAGATCGCGCTCGCGCTGCTGGTGATGTCGCTGCTCGTGCTGACCCCGTGGGTCCCGCGCCTGGCCAGGGCATTCCTGGGCCACGGGGAGATCGGGAAGGGTCCGCTGCCCACGCTGGTGCCGTGGCGGCCTGCCGCGCGGGTCACGAACATCGCCGGTCCGATCGCCGCGCTGCTGCTGGTGGGTGTGGTGGGCTGGGGCATGAGCGCGATGTACCCCGAGCGGAGCGTCGACGAGTCCGCACCGGCCGGGGTGTGGACCGTGCAGGAGGATGTCGCCGAGCCCGCCGCCCAGCTGCACCAGGACACGCGCTGGAGCGCACTCGCCTTCGGCGAGGTGGAGTACGACGGCCGCGCCGCGGTGCAGCTGCGGCAGGCGAACGGGGAGCTGCTGAGCGGCAGCTACGACCGCACCGGGCCGCATACCGTCGAGCTGTCGCTCGGGCCGCTGCGCGAACAGGGGCAGCCGCTGCAGGAGCATTCCGCGATCGAGCCCGTCGTGCTCACGCTGACGTTCGAGGAGCAGGCCGACGGCACGCTGCATCTCACCGGTGAAGGGCAGGATCTGGTGCTCGCCCCGGACGACTCCGCGATGGTGCTCTATGAGCGGGGGTTCAGCTGGGGCGTGCGCGCGGACGATCCCTTCAACCGCTGAGCCCGCCGCCTGGAGGCAGGCTGCCTCCTGATGTCGGCCCCCTCCCCTAGTCTGGGGCGGGACGCGCGACGACGGAGGAGCCCAGATGCAGATCGAGTTCGGCTGGTCGCTGGACGGCACCGCCTGGGCGGATGGCTCCAGCACCACCGGGTCCGTGAGGATGGGCCCTCGTGCCCTCGTCCAGCTGCTGCAAGGACGGCTGGCACTGACCCGGCCGTCGGTCGATCCGGCGGTGCGGGTCGCGCAGTACGCCCGCGCGATCGCCGCCGCGGACCACGAGTGGGCACGCGCCTCGTTCGACGTCGATCCGTGGTCGACCGCGAGCACGATGCTGTCCTGGCGGGATGCGGCCGTGATGGCCGGAGCCTCGCTGCGACGGGCGCCCGGGCTGCCTGCACGGATCGAGGCGCTGAGCACGATCGAGGAGGCGGCCGACCTCTCCCCCGGCGCCGCCGATGACCTGCGGGAGATCGTCGACCTGCTCGAGGAGCTCTCCGCGTCACCCTGGCCGCTGGGGATCGAGCGGGTCCTCTGCCACGAGGAGCCGACGACCCTCCCCGGTCTGTGGCCGCGGCTGCTGAAGCTCCTGGCCGGGTCCGGGGTGGAGGTCCGTCGGGCCGACGAGGCGCCGTCCGTGCGGCCGGAGCTGGTGCTGCTGGAGACCGATGACGAATGGACCGCCGCCGAGACCGCCGCCCGGTTCCTGGCCGGGCGCGACGGCGATCCCGTCCACGTCCTCGCCACGGAGGACACGATCCTCCTGGATCAGGAGCTGCACCGCCGCGGCCAGGCGGCGATCGGGGTGGCCGGGGCCTCCGCGGACCGCACCAGCCTGCAGATCCTCCCGCTGTACCTCTCCATCGCGATCGCGCCGGTGGACGTGCAGCAGCTCGGTGCCTTCCTCGATCTGCGGGTGCTGGATGCCCCGGAGGCGGATCGCGAGCCGATCGGCCTGGTGCCCGCACGGGTGCGGCGCCGGTTCCTCGACGCCCTGGCCGCCCAGCCCGGCACCGGCGGTCCGGCCTGGGAGGCGGTGCTCTCCGAGCTCGCCGCCGATCCCGAGGAGGTCGCCGCCCTCGAGATCGCCCGAGCGGTCTCCGCTCTGGTCACGCACCCGATCGATCCGGAGCAGCTGACGCCGCCGCGGCTGCGGGCGGCGACCGTCTGGCTCGGCGAGCGGCTGCGCGCGCTCGGTCAGGGCGAGCCCGGGCTCGTGCGCGCGAGCGCGCATCTGCAGACCTTCCTCGCCGTGCTCGACACCCTCGGCGATGGCCATGTGCTGGGTGCGCGCGAGCTCTCCCAGGTCGTCGAAGCCTCCGGAGGGCGCGCCGCCTCGCCCGTGGCCCGGCCCGAGGCGACCGCTGCCTGGACCTCCTGCACCCGCCCGGCGCAGCTGCGCCCGCGCGGCGGGGACGTGCTGTGGTGGGGCGCGGACCGGCACGATTCGCAGACCGGCGTCACCTGGGACGGCGTCGAGATCGAGGCACTCGTGGGGCTCGGGGCGCGTGTGGTCGAGCCCGCCGCCCTCGCAGCGCTGGAGACCGACGCGGGACTGCGCGGACTGCGCGGTGCCGGGCGGCTGATCGTGGTCCGCACCCGCAGCCGCGCGGAGAAGGCCACCGCCCCGCATTCCCTGCTCGCCCACCTCGCGGCCGAGCGGGCCGCCGCCGGGGAGGGCGTCGCGAAGGTGCTCGAGCAGTTCCGGGTGGACCCGCGCGCTGCGGTCGGGGAGGGGGTCTGGGAGCTCGCGGGATCGCGACGGCCGCTGAGCGTGCCTGCGCTCATCGGCCCGGCGGAGCCTGCGCAGGATCTCACCAAGCGCGCCGGCCCGGCCCCGCATCTGGTGCCGACGGCGCTGAGCTACTCCCAGGCGGAGAACCTGCTGGGCTGCCGACAGAAGTGGACCTACCGCACCGGGCTCGGGATTCGTCCTGCCTCGGTCGCGAGCGTGCCCAGCGGCAATCAGATGATCGGCACCCTCGTGCACACCGTCGTCGAGGAGCTGGTGAACACCGGCCAGGAGCAGGAGCGCAGCGGGCCCCCGTCGGCCGAGCAGATCGCCCAGATGCTGGAGCGGCTCGTTCCCCAGCTCGCCTCAGAGCTGCTGCTGCCCGGTCGGGAGGTCGAGCTGACCACGATGCGCGAGACCGCCGTGCGCTCTCTGGTCGAGTTCTTCGGCCGATTGGCAGAGGCGGGGCTGGTGATCACCTCGGTCGAGTCGCGCTTCGAGGAGCCGCTGACCCTGCACCTGCAGCGCGGGGACCTTGAGGTGCCATTCCTGGGCTACCGCGATGTGCTCGCCGAGGACGCCGCCGGGAGGCCCACCGTGATCGACCTGAAGTGGACCTCGGCCGCGAAGAAGTACCCCGAGCTGTTCGATGCCGGCGAGGCGCTGCAGCTCGCCTCCTATGCCTGGTCGCTGCATGACGACTCGGCGGATGTCGGCTACTTCCTGCTCAAGCAGGGCGAGTTCGTCTCCGCGAATCCGGCGCTGGACCCCCATGGCCGACCCACCCTCGACATCGCGGCCGCGTGGTCGAGGACGACCTCGGGGATCACCGAGGCGCTCGACGCGATCGGCGAGGGCACTGTCACGGCACAGTCCGGGCAGATCCTGCGCGACGCCGGACAGGGGCTCGACACCCCGCGCCCGGACGCGAAGAAGACCTACGCCGCGGCGCAGGAGGAGGCCCGAGCAGACGGCGGGATCGTGGTCGACGCCCGCTGCGACTTCTGCGATTTCTCCCTGCTGTGCGGCCTGAGAGGAGATGCATCATGAGCTTCACCCTGATCAACGCCTCGGCAGGCTCCGGCAAGACATACACTCTGACCAGGCAGCTGGCCGAGCGGCTCGAGGCCGGGCTGGACCCCTCGCAGATCATCGCCACCACCTTCACCGTCAAGGCGGCCGAGGAGCTCTCCCAGCGGGTGCGCTCCACGCTCCTGGACCGCCAGCAGGTCGAGGCGGCGCGGGGCATCGACAGCGCCCTGATCAGCACCGTGAACTCGGTCGCCGGGCGCCTGGTGACCGAGTACGCGCTGGACGCGGGCATCTCCCCCCAGGTGCAGGTGCTCGACGACACGACCCAGAGGGCGGCCTTCGCGGCGGCGATCGACCGCACGGCCGCCGCGGCCGGGGTGCGCTGGGCGGCGATGCTCGCCCGCACCGAGCACGACGGCGACGAGAAGGACGCCGGCTTCATCCCCACGAGGCAGGCCTGGCGGGGCCGGGTGAAGGACGTCGCGGACGCCGCCCGCACCAACCTCCTCGGGGCAGATGAGCTGCGCGCCGCCGCGACCGTGTCCTGGGAGGAGTTCCGGGAGGCGGCCCAGCTGCCCGAGCCCGGGGAGGATCTGCGGGGTCGCTGGCTGCATGAACTGGGGCAGCGGATCGAGGGTTTCGCGGAGGATCTGGCCGCGTCGGTCGATGAGTCCGGCGAGGGCACCAAGGGCGGGCCGATCTCCCCGCGCAGCGTGAACAGGGCGCGGGGCGACCTCGACGCGCTGCGCCGGTTGGAGCGCACCCTGCGGGATCGCGAGCGGGCGCCGTGGTCGAGCTGGTTGCGCCTGGCCGGCGGCAGCTTCGGGGCGCCGGCGAAGAAGGCTCTCGAGCCGCTCGCGATCGAGGTCGGAGAGGGCTTCGCGCAGAATCCTGCGTGGCAGCAGGACGTGCAGGACCTCATCACGCTCATCCTCGACGTCGCTGCGGATTCGCTGGACGCCTACGAGGCCTACAAGCGCGAGCTGGGCCTGATCGACTTCATCGACCAGGAGGTGCAGGCGCTGCGCCTGCTGCAGGATTCGCCGCGGGTGCGGGAATCCATCGCCTCGCGCTACCGCCTCCTCGCAGTCGACGAGTTCCAGGACACCTCTCCCGTGCAGCTGGCCCTTTTCCTCGAGCTCTCCCAGCTCATCGAGGAGAAGATCTGGGTGGGCGACCCCAAGCAGGCGATCTACGGCTTCCGCGACGCCGACCCGCGCCTGATGCAGGACATCATCGCCGCGCTCGAAGGCGGCGGCACCGTGTTCGGGACGGGTGAGGTCGAGAACCTCTCCCACTCCTGGCGCTCGCAGAAGCTGCTGGTCGACTTCTCCAACGCCCTGTTCAGCCCGGTGTTCGCGCCCGACGGGGAAGGTCTGGATCGGGTGCGGCTCCAGATCCCCGAGCAGCGGGAAGCCACGGCGGGTGACGGCGCGCTCGAGGTGTGGGAGGCGACGAAGAACGACCGCCGCGTGGTCTCCGCGCAGAAGCATGCCGCGATGATCGCCGAGCAGATCCGACGCCGCATCGACGAGGGCGCCTTCACCCCGGGCTCCACCGCGGTGCTGGTGCGCAGCAACACTCAGCGGGCCTCCGTGGTCGCCGCCCTGCAGGAGCGCGGAGTGCCCACCGCCGGCGCCGCGCATCCGCTCCTCGCGACCCGGGAGGCGCAGATGGTGCGGGCGGCGCTCGCGGTGACCCTCGACGGCTCGGACACCCTGGCGCTCACCGAGCTGGTGACGCTGCTGAGCGATCATGGCGCCCACGAGGACTGGTTCGCGCAGCTCATGGCCGCGCCGGATCGCGACGCGCGCAAGGCCGTGTTCTCGAGCTGGTGGGAGGATCCCGTGCTGACCGGGCTGCGCGAGGTGCGCCGTGCCTGCATCGGCTTCACCCCGGTGGAGATGATCAGTGCGCTGATCGACGCCCTGGACCTGCCGCAGCGGATCAAGCGCTGGACCGGTCAGGGCTCCCGACGCCGCACCCTGGATGCGCTGCGGGCGATGGCGCAGGAGACCACGCAGCGGCGTCGGGCGGAAGGCTCCCCCATCACACTGACCGGTCTGCGCGCCGAGCTCGACGCGTGGACGGAGGGACCAGACCTCTCCGCCCTGCCCGAGGCGGTCTGGGTGGGCACCATCCACGGAGCCAAGGGCCTGGAATGGGATCACGTCGTCGCCTACCTCGGTGCACCCCCGAAAGAGCGTGCCCACTCCAGCGGCGTGCTCGTGGTCTCCCCCGGCGCACCGGACGTCACCGCCCCGCTGGTCGGCCGCAGCCTGCGGTTCTGGCCGAAGATCGCCGCACCTGCGGACGCTGCGGAGAGCCTCGCGGCCTCAGGGTTCGCGAGCCGCCGCCGCGAGGCTGAGGCGGAGGAGTCCGGGAGGCTGCACTATGTGGCCCTCACCCGCGCCGCCCGCACCTCCGTGCTCGCCGTGCCCGGCACCTCCACGGTGCTGGACACCCTCATCGAGACGCCGCCCCTGGTGAGCTGGTCCGAGGGGGCGATCAGCGTGCACGGCACCGAGGGCATGCTGCCGGCGACCGTGACTGCGGTGAACGTCGACGACCTGATGGAGGAGATCCCTGCACGGCTGCCGCGCAGCACCGACCCGCTCGCGGCGACCGACGTCCCGCTGCGCCCCGCCGCGCCGAGCTCCGCCCGGCTGTCCGCTCGGTTCCAGGCCTCCGCTGCGGCGTCGGGCGGGGCACTCGGCGAGGTGTTGGAGCCTCGTAGCATCGGTCCGGTGCTGGTCAGCGGCGGCGGGCCGCAGTGGGAGCGCGTCGGCGAGGCCGTGCACGCCTATCTCGCCCTGCCGCTCGAGAATCTCTCGCCGGAGCAGCGGCTGGCGGCGGCTGAGCGTCTGCTCTCTCGCTGGGTGGTGACGCGGACGGTGCAGGCGCGGGTGCTGCTGGAGGCCGGGGAGAGCTGGACGCGCTTCGTGAACTCCGAGTTCCCCGGCGCCGTGCAGCTCACCGAGCAGCCGATCACCTGGTGGAACGAGGACGCTCAAGTTATGGAGGGCTGGATCGACACCCTGCTGCGCCTGCCCTCGGGCGAGATCGTGCTGGTGGACCACAAGGCGTACCCGGGCGATGACCCGGTGACGCACATCCGCGAGAAGTACCTGGGCCAGATGGCCACCTATTCCCGGGCGCTGGCCTCAGCCGGCCGCGCCCCGGATCGGATCCTGATGCACCTGCCGCTGCGCGGAGAGATCGTCGAGGTGAGGGTCCATGGGCAGGAGCGTTGAGCTGATCTCCCCCGAGGAGGCCGTGGCCCGGGCTCTCGCGCTGCTCGATGAGGCGCTGCGGTCCGGGGCGCGGCGCGTGCTCGGGATCGCGGGGGCGCCTGGTTCGGGGAAGTCCTCGCTCACGGCGATGCTGGCTCGGGAGCTTCCCGCAGGGTCCTGCGTGGTGGTGCCGATGGATGGGTTCCATCTGGCGGATGTCGCGCTCGCGCGGCTCGGTCGGAGCGGGCGGAAGGGCGCGCCGGACACCTTCGATGCCGCAGGCTATGTCGCGCTGCTGCAGCGCGTGCGGGCGGCGATGCCGCAGGATCCGCCGGTGTGGGCGCCGATGTTCGAACGGGACCTCGAGCAGCCGCTCGCCGGGGCGATCGAGGTGCCCGCGCAGGTGCCGCTGGTGATCACCGAGGGGAACTACCTGCTCGGTGACGACGCGTTCGCGAAGGTGCGCGGGATGCTGGATGCCCGCTGGTTCGTCGAGGCGCCCCAGGAGCTGCGGCACCGGTGGCTGATCGAGCGGCACGAGCGCTTCGGGAAATCACCTGCGGCGGCGCGGGAGTGGGCGCTCGGGCCCGATGAGGACAACGCCCGCCTGATCGCGGGAACCCGCGACCGGGCGGACGTCGTGGTGCAGCTGGACTGACGCGCAGGTCAGCTGTGCGGCCGATCAGCCGCGCATGACCGCCCGGGCGAATCCCGCGCTGCGCTCCTGCAGGCCCGCGATGCGCTGCTCGCGATGGTGGGCGAGCACTGCCGGGTCCTCGGTGCGCAGCTCGAAGGTCGCCGGGGCTCGGCGCACATTGCGGGAGCAGCGGAAGTCGGCGCAGATCGCGGTGCCGATGGTGTTGCCGCGGCGGCCCGAGGCCCCTGCCAGGGGCGCCACGAAGGAGGCCGCGCGGACGCCGTCGATGACGTCCTCGCACCAGGCGCAGAGCATCTTGCGGCTCGGGGGGCGGCCAGTGCCGCGCAGCAGCAGGCCGACGGGCTCGTCCTCGACCTCGAGCACGACATAGTGCAGCTGCGGCTTGCGGGAGTCCTGCCAGCCGAGGTAGTCGACGGCCTCCCAGCGCACGGCGGAGAGGTCGGGCAGCTCGGCCCGGGTGGCATCGCCCTTGGTGGCGTTGACGAAGCTGGAGCGGATCTTTTCAGAGTTCACGGGGAGCATGGGGTCCTCACGGAGAGCGCACAGGAGCACCCCGGTGTCGGGGGTCCGGCGCGGGAGACGACGGTCAGCGGTGGTGGGGCGTGCGAGCACGCCGCATCACGCCGAGCAGGCCTCGTGGGCCGCCCCGCTTCCTGCAGGCCGTATGGCCATGCCGTCTCCCCTCGTGTCACGGACCCTGCCACGGTACGCCCGCGGGCCCGTGACCGCCACCGGAATGTGCCGGGGCTCAGGCGATGATCTGGTGCAGCTGCTCGAGCTCCTCCGCGCTGAGCTCGAGGTTCATCGCGTGCGCGGAGTCGGTGATGGACTCGGGGCGGCTGGCTCCCGGGATCGGGATCACGTGCTCGCCGAGGGACAGCTCCCAGGCGAGGACCACCTGCTGCGGGCTGACCGCATGCGCCTCGGCCACGCGCTGGATCTGCGGGAACCGCTCCCCCACGGCCCGTGCTCCGCCACCGGTGCCGCCCAGCGGCGACCAGGGGACGAAGGCGATGCCGTGCTCGCCGCAGTGGCGCAGCTCTGCGCGGCTGGTGTGGAAGAACGTCGGGGAGAACTCGTTCTGGACCGCGGCGAGGCCTCCCTCGCCGAGCACGTCGCGGGCCACGTCGATCTCCTCGGTGTTCGCATTGGAGATGCCGATCTCGCGGATCAGGCCCTCCTGCTGGAAGGTGGCGAGGGCCTCGACCGCGTCCGCGTAGCGGATGCTGCGGTCGGGCCGGTGCCAGTAGTACAGGCCCACGGAGTCGGTGCCGAGATTCGCCAGGGACGTCTCGAGCGCGGCACGGAGGTAGGTGGCGGAGCCGTCACGGCCTCCGCCGTCGGCGGAGCGGGTGATACCGCCCTTGGTGGCGACCGTGATCGTGGAGCGATCGCCGTCCCAGCTGTCCAGGGCCTCGGCGACGAACTTCTCGTTGTGACCCATGGTGTCCCAGGAAGGGGCGTAGATGTCCGCCGTGTCGAGCAGGGTGATGCCCGCGTCGAGGGCCGCGTGGAGGGTGGCCATGGCGCGGTCGTGCGGGGCGGGCTCGCCGCGCCCCATCGACAATGGCATCGCGCCGAGGCCGAGGGCGGAGACGGTCAGGGAGCCGATACGGCGGGTGGGTGCACTCATGGGGTAAGCGTAGTCCGCTGGCGCGAAGGCGGAACTGCCCCTGACCTCATGGTCAGATCACCGGCGGGAGCTCGAGGTGGACCCGCGGCCGCTCAGAGCTCCAGGATCCCCGCGGTGGTGCGGCGGAAGAGTCCGTCGGCCATGTAGAAGTCTCCGAGGTCGGCCTCGAAGTCGACGTGCAACCACTGCACCGTGGCGGACCGGCATTCCTCGATCGCATGCAGGACCAGGGACCGCCCGATCCCGGTTCCCTGATGCTCGGGATGGACCACGACGTCGAGCAGGAAGGCGTGCCGCCCTCCATCGGTGATCACATTGCAGAAGCCGATCAGGGTCTCTCCGCGTCGCGCCGTGATCCAGCCCAGCGAGTAGCGCTCGAGCCGCTCGCCCCATGGCTGGACCTCGTGCTCGAGAGCGAAAGCCGCGGAATGCAGGGCGGAGAGCTCCTGGTCGTCGATCGTCGCGCGCCAGGCACAGCGGAGCGGCTCCGTGGGTTCCATGCGACTCAGTGTGCAGGGTGCGAGGCCGCCCCGTCAGGGGTTCCGCGGAATCCCTGACCCACCTCCCAGAGCATCAGGGCTGGCTCGAGAGCTTGCGGAGCGCTGAGCCCTTGTGTGCGGCGACATGGTCGGTCTTGTCGCTCGCGATCTCGTACTGGGGCTCCTCCTCGCTCGCGCGCCGGGTGTGGCCCTTGTAGTCGAAGTCCTTCGTATGGACCTCGGTGATGGTGCCGGAGACGCGTCCGGCCTCGGAGTTCCAGCTGACGTGGTCGCCGACGGCGAAGTGCTTGCTCATGACAGTCCTCCTCCTTGCTCGGTGGTTCCTCGCACCGTGCGTGCGAGCAGGGCGACGGAGAAGAACACCGCCGCCTGGCCTTCGTGGGCCCGGTAGCGGTAGCCGCCGCCGGTGGCGATCCGGCCGGAGCCACCGGCCTCGATGACGTGGACATCGTCTCCGGTGTCGATCTCGAGCGCTCCCTCGATCACGTGATGCGTCAGGCCCGGGAGCAGGATGCCTGCGCCGCCCTCGTAGATGTCCTCGCCCAGCAGCTTCCACTTCCAGGTCTCGACCGAGAGCGTCTCGGTGTCCACGGCGTCCAGCAGCACCGCCCAGCTGCCGGCGTCGGTGGACCAGACCTCGACGCCGTCCGGGGCGCCGTCCGCGCCCACCCCCATCAGGGCGGCGAAGGTGGTGCCGAGCCCGGCGGCGATCCGGTCCAGAGTTGCGACCGAGGGATTCGCCTGGCCGAGCTCGATCTGGGTGAGCATGCGGCGGCTGACCTCGCTGAGCTCGGCGAGTGCGCCGACACTGAGCTCCTGCTGCTGGCGCGCGGCACGGATCCGGTCGCCGAGCTGCGCGACGACTGCGGGGCGCATCCCACCGCTCATCCGGGCCTCCTCGTGGTGCTGATCGTCCGATCCTACCGAGGGTGACGGGAACTATATTGCGCATCGACGCCGTTGCGCACTATGTTGCGCAGAGGGGTCATCTCCCCTGCTCCCCACGCTTCGAAGGAGGTCACTCATGGCCGGACGCACTGCCGTCGCCCCCGTTCAGCGCACCCCGGTGCGTCGGCCGAACGGAGCGCTGCTGCGCTGGTTCGTGTCCTATGGGTCCTTCGCGGTGCCGCAGGCCGCGGCGCCGATCGCGTTCTCGCTGATCGCGCTCCCGCTGACCGGCGACGCCGCCAGCGGCGCGGCCATGATGCTCGCGATGACGATCGCGCAGGTGCTGGGCGCGGTGCCGATCACCCGTCTGGGCCGACGCTTCTCCCCGATCCCCTTCCTGCGGGTGCTGATCGGGCTGCGCACCCTCGCCCTGGTGGGGATCGCGGTGCTCGCGGGGCTGCACGCACCCTTCCCGCTGGTGGTCGCTGGAGCTGCGCTCGCGGGACTGGTCAACGGTGCCGCCTACGGAAATCTGCGCGCGGTGCTGAACCATCTGGTGCCCGCGGGCCGGCTGCCGCGCGCCCTCGGGGTCGCAGCCACGCTCAACGAGGTCACCTTCGTGGCCTCCCCGGTGCTCGCCGCGGTGCTGGGCAGCGTCTCCCCCCAGGCCGCGGCCTGGGCGATGGTGCTGCTGGGGATGGGGCCGATGGTGCTGCTGCCGCGCATCGCCACCGCCACGGCGCCCGGTCCCGAGCATCGGGCCTCCCGGCTGCGCCTATCGCCGATGATCGTGCTGTGGCTGGTGTGCGGCGGGGCGAGTGCCGCGGCGATCGCCGCCATCGAGATCGGTGCGGTCTCCATGGCGGTCTCCTTCGGTCTGCCGGCGGCCTGGGGCGTGCTCTTCCCGGTCGCGATCTGCGCGTCCTCGATCGTCGGCGGGATCTGGGTGAGCGTCCACAATCGGATGCCGCGCCGCCGCACCGTGCTCGCCTGGCTGGCGGTGACCGCGCTCGGTGTGGCAGCGGTCGGCTTCGGGAGCTCGGTGGCCACCACCGTGATCGGCGCCCTCCTGGTGGGCGCGGTGCTCGCACCCTTGGCCACCTACTACTCGCTGGTGCTGGACCACCTGGTCGCGCCCGAGCATCGCGCCGAGGTGTTCGCCCAGCTGCGCACCGCGAATGCGCTGGGCATCATCACCTCCAGCGCACTGCTCTCTCTGGTCTCCCTGCAGGTGACCTTCACCGTGGTGATGGCCCTGATGACGGCGGTGATGGTGGTGGCCGGGCTGGTGTTCACGGCGGGCTGGGTGAAGGCCCGCCGGCGGCGTCTTGCACGGGAGGCGGCCGAAGGCCGGGCCCACGAGGCGGCAGATTCCACGCCCGTGCTTCGCTGATCTCGCTCAGCGCCCACCCCGGCAGCGACGGCTCAGCGCAGTCCGTGCCCGAGCGGGTAGGCCTCCCCCGTGCCGTCGGCCTGTGGGATCGTGACCGGGAGGGAGCCGCGCAGGGTCACGTCCCCGGCGAGCGCTCCGGCGACCGCCTCGAGGTTGCAGTCGGAGTTGCCGTAGGCGGCCAGTGAGGCGGCGACCTCTCCGACGTGGACCACGTCGTAGGGGTTGCGCAGCGAGACATGGACGACGGGAGTGCCGGTCGCGGCGAGCGCCGTGACCACCGCCACCTGCGAGGCGGGAGTGGTGAAGGCGGAGGACGAGGTGAACACCAGTGCCACGTCGACATCCGCCGCCGCGGCGGCGGCCTGTTCCGGGGTCGCACCGGCCAGCGGGGTCGCCTGCAGGCCGTGCGCCAGCAGAGCCTGGGCGGCCACGTCGATCTTCGCTGCGGTGCCGACGCCGGTGACCAGCACCGTGGCGCCCTTGGCGAGCGGGATCGCGCCTGCGTCATCGGCGATGAGGGTGAGGGCGTCGTCGGCGATCTTCTGGGCGGTGCGCACCGAGCGTGCCGTCCCGATCGCGTCGGCTGCGGTCGCGGGGTCCACGTGGACCTGCTCGAACAGGCCGCGGCGCAGCTTCTGGGCGAGGATGCGGCGCACCGATTCGTCCAGCCTTTCCTCGGTGATCTCACCGCTGGCGACCGCATCGCGCACCCCGCCGATGGCGACCACGAGGTCCGGCGGCATGAGCATCTGGTCGGCGCCGGCGAGGATCGCCTCGACCGGGACCCGGTCATCTCCGAACAGGGTGCGCACGCCCTCCATCGCGAGCGAGTCGGTGACGATCACGCCCTCGAAGCCGAGCTCGTTCCGCAGCAGCCCGGTGAGGATCGGACGCGAGAGGGTGGCCGGGACCCCGGAGTCATCCAGCGCGGGCACCACGATGTGGGCGGTCATGATGGCATCCACACCCTCCTCGATCGCCGCGACGAAGGGCGGCAGGTCCAGGGTGTCGAGTTCCTCGCGGGTGTGGTCGATGACCGGGAGTCCGAGGTGGGAGTCGGTCGCGGTATCGCCGTGGCCGGGGAAGTGCTTGGCCGCGGCCGAGCAGTTCGCCTTCTGCATGCCTTTGATCTGGGCCGCCCCGAGCAGAGCGACAGCGCTGGGGTCCGCGCCGAGGGATCGCACCCCGATCACCGGGTTCTGCGCCTCGATGTTGACGTCCACCACCGGGGAGAACGCCTGGTGGAGGCCGGCCGCCCGCATCTCGGTGCCGACGATGTCGCCGGCCTTGCGGGCGTGGGCATGGGAGCCGGTGGCCCCGAGGGCCATCTGCCCGGGCAGCGGGGTCGCGGGAGCAGGCAGTCGGTAGACCACTCCGCGTTCCTCGTCGGCGCTGATGATCAAGGGGATGCCGCCGGCGTCGAGGGCGGCGTCCTGGACGTCGTTCGAGAGGGTCGCGATCTGCTCGATGTCCTGGAGGTTGTCGCTCCAGACGAAGTAGATCAGTCCGCCCACGTGGTGGGTGCGCACGATGTCGGCGATGGTGTCCACCCCGGTGGTGCTCGTGTTGGACGCATGAGGCTGGTCGGCCCGGGAGCCGTAGCCGACGGCCACGAACAGCTGGCCGATCTTCTGCTCGATGCTCATCCCGGCGAGCAGCTCGTCGATCGTGGCTGAGTTCCTGCCGCCGTTCTTGCCGCCGGGTGCGGCGTGGGCGGCGGTGGGAAGGGCGACGGCGGTGCCGGCCCCGGCGAGGGCGGCCGCCCCGATGGCGCGGCGGCTGACGCGGAGAGGGGTGTTCTGGTTCGGCATCGTCTGCTCCTCAGTAAAGGCGGTAGCGGCGGGTGGTGGCGGAGAAGCGCTGGGCCTCTTCGCCCCAGGCGGCGACGATCGACTCCGGGCTGTCCCCGGCCTCCAGCATCGCGCGGGTGCGCTTGGTGCCGGAGAGCTTGTCGATCCAGCAGACGTCCTCCTCGGTGCGGCAGTCCTCGCCCTCGCGCCAGTCGACCTCGTCGACGTTGCGCAGCAGCGCGGCGAGCACGTGGACGCCGGTGCGCACGGGCTCGTACGCCGAGGCGTCGGTGACGTGCAGCTGCAGGCCGCCGCAGAAGGCGCCGGCGTGCTTGGAGGAGATGGGGGTGGCGAACATCGGCCGGTAGAGCACCCCCGGAAGCCCCGCGCTCTGCAGGTCCGTGATGATTGCGTCGATCTGCGCCTCACCGATGAAGGGAGCGCCGAACCAGAGGAACGGCGTGGTGGTCCCGCGGCCCTCGGAGATGTTCAGCGACTCGATCAGGCCCGTGCCGGCGTAGACCACGGCGGTGTCCGGGGTGGGGATGTTCGGGGAGGGCAGCACCCAGGGCAGGTCGGCGGCGGCGGGGTCCTCCGGGTCAAAGCCGCTCATCTCGATCACCTCGAGAGTCACGGCGCCGTCGAGGAACTCGCCGTTGAACAGCCGGGCGAGCTCGCCCACGGTGAGGCCGTGGGTTTGCGGGATCTCGCGCAGCCCCACGAAGCTCGACAGCTCCGGCTCGAGCACGAAGCCCTCGATATCGGTGCCCAGCGGGTTCGGGCGATCCAGCACGACGAACCGCTTCCCGTTCTCGCCGGCGGCTTCCATCGCGTAGTACAGGGTCCAGATGTACGTGTAGAAGCGGGTGCCGATGTCCTGGATGTCGAAGACCAGCACGTCCACGTCGGCGAGCATCTCCGGGGTGGGCTTCTGGGTCGCGCCGTACAGCGAGCGCACCGGCAGCCCGGTCTTCTCGTCGAGGTAGTCGCCGACGGAGCCGCCGGCCGGCTCGGCGCCGCGCACCCCGTGCTCGGGGCCGAACAGGGCGGTCATCGTGAAGCCGCCGCCCTCCTGCGCGGCGACCAGCAGATCGATCGTGGAGCGCAGCTCGCGGTCGGTGCCGGTGGGGTTCGTGATCAGGCCGACGCGCGCTCCGCGCAAGGTCTCGAGGATCTCGGGCTCCAGCAGGTTCTCGATGCCGAGCCGGAAGTCGCCCTTGCCCTTGCCGTGCCCCTTCCCCTTGCCGCGTCCCGCGGGGGCGGCGTGGGCGGCGCCGGCGGTGGCGAGGACCGCCCCGGCGGGGAGTGCGCCGAAGGAGGCGAGGACTCGGCGCCGAGCGGGCCGAGCCTTCTCGTCGGCCGTCGGTGCTGCCTGTCGGGGTGCTGGTGCTCCGGGTGCGAGCTGGTTCACGAGGGGGCCTCCGTCGTCGTTGACGGATGGTGCGCGCGAGCGAAGGGGCGCACACGCATGCACGCTAGCGACCCTGTGGGCTGGGTCACCACCGATTGCAGAAACTCCCCACGTGGCACCGCGTGGCGCTCGCGCTACCGTGAGGTCTGCGCGGCGGTGGACGCCGCGCAGGACGCGACGAAGGAGACCGGAGATCCATGAGCAGCAGTCAGCAGCGGGGCCAGGTGCTCGTGGTCGGCTCGGCCACGGTGGATCTGACCACCTTCTCCAGGCGTCTGCCCGGGCCGGGCGAGACCCTGCTGGGAGACTCGTTCTCGCTGGTGATGGGCGGGAAGGGCGCGAACCAGGCAGTGGCCGCCGCCCGCGCGGGGGCCGCGACCCTCTTCGTGGGCTGCGTGGGAGATGACCTCTTCGCCCCGCTCGTGCGCGAGGGTCTGGCCGCTGCGGGCGTGGAGCTGACGCACCTGCACGAGGTGCCCGGACAGACGGGCATCGCGCACATCCGGGTCGATGGCGCCGGCGAGAACGACATCGTGATGGTGCCGCTGGCGAACGATGCGCTGGACTCGGCGCAGATCGACGCGGCGCTCGACGAGGCTGAGCCCGAGGGCGGGGTGCTGCTGACCCAGCTGGAGATCCCCGCGGCCGCCACCGGCCACGCGATCCGCGGCGCGCGCGCCCGCGGGTTCACGGTGGTGCTCGATCCCGCCCCGGCGCACGAGCTGGACGAGCAGATCTGGCCGCTGATCGATGTGGTGACTCCGAACGAGACCGAGGCGGCGCTGCTGACCGGCGATGGCGTGGAGAGCCGGGAGGATGCGGTGCGCGCCGGGCGCTGGTTCCTGGAGCGCGGGGTGGGCGCCGCACTGATCACGAGGGCGGGCGCGGGCAGCGTGCTGGTCACGGAGGACGAGGTGCACGACGTCGCAGCCCATCCGGTCACGGTGGTGGACACCACCGCGGCCGGGGATGCCTTCGCCGGCTATCTCGCCGCAGGGCTCGCGGGCGGGCAGGATCTGCTCGCAGCGATCCAGCGGGCCGGCGCGGCCGGAGCGCTCGCGGTCACCCGGCGCGGAGCCTCCCCCAGCATCCCCGGGCTCGGCGACGTGCAGGAGCTGCTGGCGGAGGGGACGAGGGCATGAGCGGGAGCTGCTGCGCGGCCGGGCGGGCGGAGCTGGGCGCGAGCGCGGGGCCGACGGCGGGGGCCGGGGGTGCGGCGGATCTGTCGGTGTCCGCTCCCGTCGAAGAGGTGCTCGCCCGCGCCGAGCGGGCGGTGCTGATCGAGGCCGGCGCGTTCCGGATGGGCACCGAGGATGCGGACCGCCACCGCGACGACGGCGAATCGCCTGTGCGCAGCGTGGAGGTCCCCGCCTTCGGCATCGACGCCACCTGCGTGACCAATGCCGAATTCGCAGCATTCGTCGGCGAGACCGGGTATGTCACCGAGGCTGAGGAGTTCGGCTGGTCCTTCGTGTTCGGCGCACTGCTCGAGCCGGAGCAGCGCCGGGCGAGCCGGAAGCCGCCCGGCACGCCCTGGTGGCGCGCGGTCGACGGGGCGCGCTGGGACCGGCCGGAAGGGCCTGGGTCGACGGTCACCGAGCGCGGGGAGCATCCTGTCGTGCAGGTCTCGCTGCGGGACGCGGAGGCCTTCGCCGCCTGGTGCGGGATGCGGCTGCCGCGCGAGGCGGAATGGGAGAAGGCCGCCCGAGGGGGCCTGGACCAGGCCCGCTACGCCTGGGGCGACCAGCTGACCCCGGGCGGGGAGCACCGCTGCAACATCTGGCAGGGCGGCTTCCCGGTGCGCAACACCCTCGAGGACGGCTTCCTGGGGACCGCGCCCGTGCGGTCCTTCCCGCCCAACGGCTTCGGCCTGTACGAGGTGGCGGGGAATGTGTGGGAGTGGTGCTCCGACCGCTGGGAGTCGGGCCAGACGGCGTCGCTCACCGGCGATGTGCGGGTGATGCGCGGCGGCTCCTACCTGTGCCACGACTCGTACTGCAACCGCTACCGGGTCGCCGCCCGCTCCTCGACCGCCGCCGAGGACGCGAGCGGGAACAAGGGATTCCGCCTCGCGGTCGACGCCTGAGCCGAGCGCACCGGCCCCGCCGAGGCAGGCCGTCCCTCCACCCGGCGCCGCCGGAATGCGCCGCCGGAATGCGCCGCCGGCGTGCGACGTGACGCGAAAGGTTCCATGCTGGAGGAACTTTTCTCGTCCCCGCCCGCGGGGCGCCCCAGCGGCGCGCGTCCGGCAGGGAGGGGTGCGGTCACGCGCCGGCCGGGGTCCAGCGCCCGCCAGGGCGACCGCGCTCAGGCCGCGCGGCGCCCCGTGGCGAGGTCGAGCAGGTGGTCCAGCACCGCGTCGCCGCCGGCCCGCAGGCCGTTGTGCTCGTACTCGCTGGTGACCCAGGGGCGCAGACCGGGCAGCAGCGCCGCCGTGGCCATCGAGTACTCCCGCGGCACATAGGCGTCGTCGTAGTAGACCGCGGCGGCACCCGGGACGGCGCAGCTGCGCAGGGCGTCCTGGTCATAGAGCTGCGGCCAGTCGTGCTCGGCCAGCAGATCCGCGGCCTCTGCCCACATCTCCAGCTCCGGGTCCTCGGCGAAGAGGTCGCGGTGGATGTGCTCCCCGCCCAGCAGGGTCGGGTCCTCGCGCACCTCGGCCGGCATCATGCGGTCCGCCGCCCAGCGGGTGGCGGTGCCGTCGGCCCAGCAGCTCTCGTGTATCACCGCATAGAGCGGGTTCCGGCCGCCGAAGGGCAGCGCGGCGCCGAGATCATGGGCGAAGGCCGGCGAGGCGGGGTCGAGGTCCAGCAGGTAGTGGAGCCGTTCCGCCCCCTGGGAGGCGCCGAGCAGGTGGCCGAGCCGGCGCAGCCGCTCCACCCCCACCCGCTGCCCGTCCGGGAGGCGGAGGCGCCCGGCCTCCGCAGCATCGGCGAGGCGGCGGAAGCGGTCGCGGTCCCCGGGGAAGCGGGCCCAGTAGCGCTCGCTGCGCCCGATCATGCCCTGCCAGGTGGTCGCATAGACGTCGTCCATATCTGGGCCCACCGTCGGCAGTCCGCCGGTGAACAGCGCCTTCTCCACGCTGCCGGCGGCGGCGCTGAGGTAGCGCAGGGTGGTGAAGCCGCCGAAGGACTGCCCCAGCAGCGACCAGGCCCGGACCCCGAGCTGCTCGCGCAGCGCCTCGGCGTCGGCCACGATCGCGTCGGCCCGGAAGTGGCTGAGATAGTGCGCCTGCTGCGCGGCGGTGGCATCGGCCAGGGTGGCGGCGCCCGGGATCGCTCCCTCGGGCAGCGCGGTGTCGGGGCCGACGGGGGTGGAGCGGCCGGTGCCGCGCTGGTCGAGCATCACCACGCGGTGCTCGCGCAGGGCGCGGGGCAGCCAGGGCGTGGAGCCGGGTGAGAGCGGGCGGGGCGCCTCGGAGCCGGGGCCGCCCTGCAGGTAGACGAGATAGGGGCGATCCTCGCCGCCATCCTCGGCGATCACCCGGGCGAACACCTCGAGCTGTGCGCCGGTGGGATCGGCGTGGTCCAGCGGGACGCTCAGGGTCACATCTCGCAACTGCAGGCCGGGCAGGGTCCAGGTGGCGCTCATAGCTCTCGTTCGTCGTCGCGGGTGGTGGCGCCGGGAAAATACTGCCAGTCGAAGGTGTACAGGGCGCCGGGGCGGTCCTCGCGGTCGATCGCACGGTCGATGATGATCGCGGAGAGCCGTGCGAACACGTCGTCGACGCCGTAGTAGCTGATGGGGCAGAAGTACTCGGAGTCCGCCGGGATATCGCCGATGGCGAGGAATTCGAGGTCCTCGGGTATGGCCAGGCCTCTCCGGGAGGCGGCGACCTGGAGCGCGACCGCCTGGTATCCGGTGAAGCAGATGACCGCCTCCGGGCGGTCCGGGCCGCTCAGCCAGTCGAGGGCGGAGACGTAGGTGTCGCGGTAGCCCTCGGGGCTGACGCGCACCAGGGAGTCGCTCGGGCCGTCGCCGTGCTCGCGCGCTGCGGCGAAGAAGGCGGCCGTGCGCGGATGGGCGAGGGTGCCGCCGGGGCGGTCCCCGAGGTCGGGGGCGAGCAGCTGGACTCGATCATGGCGGGCACGCAGCCGAGCGTAGGCGTGGCCGATCGCACGGTTCGGCGAGGACGCGACGACGTCGAAGTCCTCCGGCTCCATGATGGTGCTGAACGCCACGATCCCGGTGTTGGTGGAGGCTGCGAGGCGCTGCACCAGCCCCGGACCCTTCTCGATGAAGTCGATGTTGGTCAGCAGCGCGGCGTCGGCGGAGGCGCCCAGCAGGTAATCGAACCAGCGCTCGTCGGCGAGCACCAGCGTGGAGAGATCGTGGGGCAGGGCGCCCTGGCGGACCTGCGCGGTCAGCTGCACGCCCCAGGGGTCATCGAGCAGGCCGAGGGCGAGCACGATGCCGCCGCCCCGCCCGGTGCGCATGGCCTGGGCGTGACGATTGGGAACGTAGCCCAGCTCGTCCGCGGCCGCACGCACCTTGGCCTTGGTGGCGGCCGAGCCCGCCGAACGGGAGCCGCCGCGGCCCGAGAGCACGAAGGAGGCGGTCGCGAGCGAGACCCCCGCGGTCCGGGCGACGTCGGCCAGGGTCACGGGGCTGCGGGGCACGGGAGACCCGGATCCGGCCGCTGCCTCGGCCCGGAACTCGCGCGCGGAGCGCGTCATCGGATTCTCCCCTCGCGATGCATCTCGCGGGAGGCCCGCGACAGGTGACAGATGCCCGGAGTCTACCGGCCGGTCGTCACACTCGGGAGCGCGCCCAGGCACGGCGCGCCGCACTGCCGGCCACCACCTGCTGAGGACCTCGGGTCAGGCCCCACCGCCGGTGAGCCAGCTGAGCGCCGGGCCGATCGTGTTGAGCAGGATGATCACGCCGATGATGCCGACGACCCAGGAGAAGGCGCTGGTCGCATTCTTCACCGCCCAGTCGTGGGCGCGGTCCAGGAAGGCATCGGCCCGATCTCCGAGCGCGGCGCGGATGCCGCACAGCACCACGCCCGGCACGATCATCACCGCGCAGTAGGCCACCAGGATGAGGCCGCCGCCGGCGAGCCCCACACCGCTCTCGGCGATGATCCCCATCGCCGCGAGGTAGGGGATCATCGAAGCCGCTTCCATCAGCCCGGCGGTGAGGGCGAGGCCGATCAGCAGTCCGGGGCGGCCGGAGGCGCGGCGCGCCCGCTGGGTCCACTTCCGGGCGGAGGCCTCGGGGTCACCGCCGCGCTTGGCGACCGCCTTGGGATCGATGCGGAAGGAGTAGACCACCAGCAGCGCCCCGATCAGGGCGAGCACCACCAGCACCGGCGGCGAGGCCAGCAGATGCCCGAAGGACTCGATCAGCGGCAACAGCCCGGCCAGCAGCGCGATGCCCAGCACCAGGTAGAACACCCCGATCACCACCAGGAACAGCAGGGTGCGGCCGGCGACGCGGCGTGCCCCGCCCTCCCCCACCACCAGCAGGATCACCGGGATCACGAGCGTGCCCATCGAGGTCGAGTCCACCAGGGCGAGCACC
Organism: uncultured Brachybacterium sp.; assembly: GCF_947500705.1. Lineage (GTDB taxonomy): Bacteria > Actinomycetota > Actinomycetes > Actinomycetales > Dermabacteraceae > Brachybacterium. The sequence continues at coordinate 632,129 of NZ_CANMSY010000002.1, forward strand.
AGCAGGCCCAGCGGGCCCGCGACATCCATCAGTGAGTCCATGGGTTCCATGGTGGCGCGGGCAGCCCGGCACGATCCTCCTCCCTTGGGAGGAAGTGCGTCGGGCACGCACGAGCTGCGGAGCACGGCCACGTAGCCTCGCACCATGACCAGTGCCCCGGCCCCGCTCAGCAGCTCGCCCTCGCGCGCGGCCCCGCTGCTGTTCGCGACGGAGCCCCACGGGGCCGAGAGCCTCGGGCAGCCGCCGATCGGGGTGCGGGACGTGCTGGTCGTCGCGGTCTACGCGGTGATCGCCCTGCTGCTGGCGGCCTCCGGCACGGAGAACTCCGGGTTCCTGATGCAGGAGCGGGCCTGGCCCATGGAGGTCTCGGCGGCACTGATGCTGGTGGCCTGCGGGAGTCTGCTCTGGCGCCGCCGGCGACCGATGGTGACGCTCGTCGTCGCCGGGCCCCTGAGCGTCGCGGAGATCCTGATGGGCGGGCAGATCTCCGCGTACTTCCTGCTGTTCGAGGCGCTGTTCGACCCGGTCATGCACGGCAGCCGCCCGCTCGCGGTGCGGACCACCTGGGCCGCGATCGTGCTCGGGGCGGCCGGGATGCTGGGCGTCCTCTTCTCCGGCCTACCCGGCGAGGCGGTGTTCATGCTCGCGGTGCTCATCGTCCTCATGGTGACCACCCCGCTGCTGTGGGCCTGGGAGGTGCGTCATCATCGCGACGCCCGGCGGACCGCCGAGCAGCTCGCGGGTCTCGAGCACGAGCTCGCCGCCACCCGCGCCGCCCATGCGGTGGAGACCGAGCGACGCACCATCGCGCACGACCTGCACGATGTGATCGCCGGGCACCTCAGCGCCGTCTCCCTGCACACCAACCTCGCCTCCTCCCTCGAGGACCCGGCCGCCCGCGATCGCTCCCTGGCCACCGCCCGGGACTCCGCCCATGCCGCGCTCCGGGACCTGCGCTCGATGATCGGGATGCTCTCCACCACCGAAGCCGGGGCCCAGCCCGAGGTCACCCTGGACTGGCCCTCGCTCACCGCCCGCCTCCACGGCCGCGACCCGGAGGCGCAGGTCAGCATCGATCCCGCAGTCGAGAGCCCGACCCTGGTCGACCCCGCGGTGCAGGCCGCGCTGCTGCGGATCGGCGCCGAGGCCGTCACCAATGCGGTGCGCCACGGGGAAGCTCCGATCACGCTGGACGTCCGGGTGGAGGCCGCGGCCGTGGTGCTCGAGCTGCGCAACCGCCGGTCGGAGGCGTCGATGCCGGGCACCGGCGTGGGCCGTGGCGCGCTCTGCCATCGAGCTGCCGCCGTGGGTGGCAGTGCGAGCTCGGAACCTGTCACCGCCGGAGGGCCGGGAACGGACTCCGCCTCCTGGCGGGTGCTCGCGCGGCTGCCGGCGCGGGCCGCGGTCCCCGCCGCAGCGCCACTCGGCGAGCAATCACCCGACGCTGACGAGACCTCTTCCCGCACCACCCCCGATACCGTCTCCGAGGAGCCCCGCCCGTGACCACCCCGACCGCTCCCGACACGAGCACCCCACCGGCCCCGATCCGGGTGCTGGTCGCCGATGACCACCCCGCTGTGCGCTCGGGGCTGGTGGCGCTGCTGGACTCCGCTGCGGACATCACCGTGGTCGCCGAGGCGGCCGACGGGGAGGCTGCGGTGGTCGCGGCCCGTGAGCACCGCCCGGACGTGGTGCTCACCGACGTGCGGATGCCGGGCGCGACCGGTATCGAGATCACCCCGTGCCTGCGGGAGACCGGTGCGAACGTGCTGGTGATCTCCGGCTTCGACCTTGATGACTATGTGCTCGGCGCGCTCGCGGCCGGGGCCGACGGGTACCTCGTGAAGACCGAGGACCCGCAGCGGATCCTCGCCGCGGTGCGGGACGTGCACCGCGGTGATGCGGTGCTCTCTGCCGCCGCGACCCGGGCCGTGGTCGGGGCGCTGCGCGGGCGCGGGGTGGAAGCCGCGAGGGCGGGAGTGGGAGAGGGAGCAGGAGTCGTTCCCGCGGGAACGTCCGAGGCATCGCTGGGGTACGCCCCGGGCCGCACCGCAGGCTCCGTCGGCCCCACCCCGAGCTTCACCGGCCGCGAGGAGGACGTGCTCACGCTGGTCGCCCAGGGGCTCACCAACCAGCAGATCGCGAGCACGCTGTTCGTCGAGATCACCACCGTCAAGTCGCACCTCTCCCATGCCCTGACGAAGCTGCAGCTGGACTCTCGCGTCCAGGCCGCGCTGTGGTGGCAGCAGCACCGAGGCTGAACTCGCCCGCCAGCCCCCCACAGCCCACCACTCCGCGACGTTGACGCGGCAGGGCCCAGGGCGCGTCATATATCACCGTGACGAGAAGGGCGTCGGCGTGGAAGGATCTCACTGGTCGCGGATGGTGTTCCGTCGGCCGTACCGAAGGGTGACCTGACTGCTCCGCCCCCGCGCCCCCGCTCGGGTGCGTGCGGACGTGCGGGTTCCGGCCCTTCGGCCCCTCGATGAAGAAAGCTTCTCCTGCTCTCATGACCACGCAGACCCCCACCCCCACCGGAGAGTTCCCCGCGGTCCAGTCCCCCGGCATCGTCGCGGGAGGCTCCTGCGCCGCCGAGGCCGAGTTCGCCACGCGCGACGGCGCCGACGACCCCCGCACCTCCGTGGTCGACGGACACGCGCCCAAGGATGTCAAGGTCGCGCCGAGCATCGCGGTCTTGGTGGTCTCCGCCTTCGTGATGATCCTCAACGAGACCCTGCTGTCGGTGGCGCTGCCCACCCTGATGGAGGACCTCTCGATCACCGCAGTCACCGCGCAGTGGCTCTCCACCGGGTTCATGCTCACGATGGCCGTGGTCATCCCGACCACCGGCTTCCTCATGAAGCGTCTGTCGGTGCGGCACGTGTTCCTGGTCGCGATGCTGCTGTTCCTGGCGGGCACCGCGATCGCGATGCTCGCCCCCACCTTCCCGGTGCTGCTGGGCGGCCGCGTGATCCAGGCCGCGGGCACCGCGATGGTGCTGCCGCTGCTGATGACCACCATCCTGGCGCTGGTGCCGATCACGTCACGAGGCCTGGTGATGGGCCTGGTGGGTGTGGTCATCTCCGCAGCGCCCGCGCTCGGTCCCTCCACCTCCGGGTTCATCCTCGAGCACGGCACCTGGCATCACCTGTTCCTGCTGATGCTGCCGATCATCGTGATCGCCCTGGTCATCGGGCTGCTCTTCATGCGCAACTACACCGAGCCGGAGAAGGTGCGCCTCGACGTGCTCTCGGTGATCCTCTCGGCGATCGGCTTCGGCGGCCTGATCTACGCGCTGGCCTCGATCAGCCAGATCGTCTCGGGCACCAGCCGTCTGGTCCCGCTGCTGGCGGCCGGGATCGGCGTGCTCGCCCTGACGGTGTTCACCCTCCGCCAGCTGCGGATGCTCTCCCGCGGCGACGAACCGCTGCTGGACCTGCGCCCGCTGAAGGTGCGCACCTTCACCGTCTCGGTGATCGTGATCCTGATCGGCTTCGCGACGATGCTCGGCACCGTGGTGGCGCTCCCGCTGTACATGACCGGCGCGCTCGAGATGACCACGCTGGAGATCGGCCTGACCATGCTGCCCGGTGCGGCGGCTTCGGGCCTGCTCGGCCCGCTCATCGGCGCCCTGTACGACCGGGTCGGTCCGCGACCGATCGTGGTGCCGGGCATGGCGCTGATGGCCCTGGTGAGCTGGCTGGAGGTGTTCCTGCTCGATGGGGACGCCACCCAGGGCCTGATCATCGCGCTGAACGTCCCGCTGGGCATCGGCATGGCGATGGTGATGACCCCGCTGCTGACGCTGTCGCTCGGGTCTCTGCCGCGCTCGCTGTACGGCCACGGCTCGGCGATCCTCAACACCCTCCAGCAGCTCGCCGGAGCGCTCGGCACCGCGGTGTTCATCGCGCTGCTGACCCTCGGTGCGGCCGTCGCCGCAGGGTCCGGTGTCTCGGCGCAGGCCGCTCAGGCCAGCGGCGTCTCCTGGTCGTTCGTCTTCGGCGGCGTGATCACCACCGTCGCGACCGTGCTGGCGTTCACGCTGAAGGCGACCACCGCCCAGGACGAGCTCTCCGCCTGACGCGATGAGCAGGGTGATCTTCATGTGCGGGCCGGCGGGCTCAGGCAAGTCGACCGTCGCGCGCGGCTTCGAGGCCGGCGGGATGGTGCGGCTGTCCGTGGACACCGTGGCGTGGTCGCGGGGGTATCGCACGATGCCGCTGCCGGACGAGGTGCAGGCGGAGATCGTCGACGAGCTGCAGCAGCGGCTGGTGGCCTGCGTCGCGGCGGGGCAGGACGTGGTGCTGGACCTGTCGTTCTGGTCGCGGGCGATGAGGGATCGGTGGCGGGAGCTGCTCGCCCCGTCGGGCGTCATCCCGGAGATCGTGCGGGTGGTCGTATCCCGGGAGACGGCGCTCGCCCGGGTCGCGGCGCGGGCCGTGGGCCACAGCGACGATTTCCGCCTGCCGCGCGAGATCGCGGAGATCTACTACGACCACTTCGAGCCGCCGACGGACGATGAGGGCCCCCTCACCGTGGTCCGTGCGGACTGACACAGAGGACCGATGACGGTGCGCGTCAGAGCAGCGCCGCGAACCGCTCCAGGGCGGCCGGGCCCACCACGTCCTCCTCCCCCAGCGGCACCTCCTGGAGCGGCACGTGGGGCAGGGCGGCACGGAGGGTCGCCAGGTGCTCCTCCTCCAGCGCCCGGCGCCTCTCGAGGAACTCCCCGCGGCCGGCCGGGGAGCGCTTGTTGACGATCAGGGCGCCGATGTCGACGCCGGTGCGGGTGAGCTCCTCGTGCAACTCGATGGTCTCCAGCACGGGCAGGCGTTCAGCGGCCAGCACGATCGCGAAGGACGAGAGCTCGGCGTCCACGAGCACCTCGCGGAGCCCGGCGAGGCGGTCGCGGCGGCGCAGCAGGATGGAGCGGATCTCGTCGTCCCGCTCCTCGATCGGGTCGCGTGGGGCGGTGCTGCCCAGGAGCGTCTTTCCGCGGTCGCCGTCCAGCCCGCGCATCGCGGCGCCGAGCTTCGCGGACTTGTCTCGGCGCTTCAGCAGCCCATCGGTCCAGGCGGTCATCACCTCCGGCAGGGCCATCAGCCGCGCGGTGTGCCCGGAGGGGGCGGTGTCGAAGACGACCAGGTCATACTCCCGGAGCCCGGTCTCCACGAGCTCCGTCATCCGCTCCAGCACCGCGGCCTCGTGCGTGCCCGGGGAGCGGCGCGAGAGGTCCATGTGCTTGTCGACCTCGCCGGCGAGATTCTCGGGCATGAGGCGCTTCAGGGTGTGGGCGACGTCCTTCAGATGACGGTCGGTGGTGGCGTCGGGGTCGATCTCCAGGCCCATCAAGAGCCCGCCTGCGCCGTCGCCGAGCGGGGTGGCGCGGTCGCCGATCTTCTGGCCCCAGAGGTGGCCGAGGTTGTGGGCGGGGTCGGTGGAGACCACGAGCGCGCGTCGGCCCCCGCGGGCGGCGGCGAGAGCCACGGCGGAGGCGACGGTGGTCTTGCCGACGCCGCCCTTCCCGCCCAGGAACAGCACGCGGCGCTCGGCGGCGAGGGTCAGCAGCATCGGTAGTTCTCCAGCGGTGAGCGCTCCATGCCCATGCGGCGATGCCAGTCATGGAAGCTGTCGTAGAGCACGGGCAGCAGCTCGGCGGTGTAGTACGCGGCGGGATTCGGGACGCCCAGCATCTCGCTCATCACGAGCATCCGGAACAGGTCGTCCTCGTCGCGCCTCGCGCGGGCGAAGGTGCGCCGGTAGGGGGCGACGTAGAACTCGTGGAGGCCGTCGCTGAAGGCGCGCCAGCGCTGGGCGAGCCGGACACGGGTGCGTGCGGGAGCCACCCCGCCGGCGGGCCTGTCCGGGGACCCGCCGACGGGAGTGCGTGGGGAGGTCGGAGTCACTCGCGGGCGCCGCCGTCGGCCGAGACGGCGTTCCGTTCGTCCTCGTCGTCCACATCGGGTTCGGGCTCCGCCCCGTGAGCGCGCTTCAGGGCGATCGCGGATTCGACGATCACCCACACGGCGGCGACCACGATGATCACGTCCATGATCAGCAGCAGCCAGTTGCCCTCGCGATAGAAGGTGCCCAGCTGGATGATCGCGGCGTACACGCTGACGAACAGGACGAACAGCAGCGGGATCATGATCGGCAGCACCGGGCGACGCTTGCGCATCAGCATCACTGCGAGGATCGCGAGGGTCAGCCCGGCGAGGATCTGGTTGGTGGTGCCGAACAGCGGCCAGATGATCATGCCGCCGGCCCCGTCGGCCCCTGCGCTGAAGGCCAGGCCCAGGCACACGGCCAGCACGATCAGGGTCGCCACCAGCGTCCCCAGCTTCACGCCGACGATCTGCCCGATCTCCTGGACCACGAAGCGCTGCAGGCGCACCCCGGTGTCCATCGTGGTGGCGGCGAAGAGCACCGCCATGGTGGCCAGGATCGTCGCCGAGAGCGAGGTGGGGATGCCGAGGCCCTGATTGAGGATCGAACCGCCACCCGTCACGAAGGCGGCGACGCCGCCCTCGTTGAACGCGGAGTACACGGCTTCCCAGTCCGCGAGGGTGCGGAACCCGGCGGTGGTGGCGATGATCGCGCCGAGGGCCAGCAGGCCCTCTCCGACCGCGCCGAAGTAGCCCACGAAGCGGGCGTCGGTCTCCTTGTCCAGCTGCTTCGAGGAGGTGCCGGAGGAAACCACGCCGTGGAAACCGGAGACGGCGCCGCAGGCGATGGTCACGAACAGCAGCGGCATGATGCCGGGGGTGCCGTCGGGGACGTTCGCGTTGAGCGCGGGGGCGACCACCTCGGGGCGGAAGATCAGCACCGCGCCGTAGAGCAGGCCCAGTCCGATGAACAGCTGCAGGCCGTTGATGTAGTCGCGCGGCTGCAGCAGCACCCACACCGGCAGCACCGAAGCGATCGCGGCGTAGACGAACAGCACCACGATCCAGAACGCCCCGGCGGACAGGCCCAGCACGGTCTCCGGCAGCACCACCGGGAAACGGTCGCCCAGCAGGATCAAGCCGTACAGGGCGACCACGCCGATCACGGAGATGACCGGCAGGCTCCACTTCAGGCGGTAGATCGCCTGACCGATCAGCACGGCCACCACGAGCGCGCCCCAGGTGGGGAGCACGGCCGTCGGGGTGGAGACCAGCAGACCGGAGATGACCACCGCGAAGGCCGCGTTGACCATGAGCAGCAGCAGGAAGATGACCACCAGGAACAGGCGGCTGCCGCGCTTGCCGATGTAGCGCGCCGACAGGGTGCCGATCGACTGGCCGCGGTTGCGGACCGAGGCCCACAGGGCACCGAGGTCGTGCATGCCGGCGAAGAAGACGGTGCCGAGGGTGACCCACAGGAAGGCGGGCGCCCAGCCCCAGATCACGGCGACGGCGGGGCCGACGATGGGCGCGGCGCCGGCGACCGAGGTGAAGTGGTGTCCCCACAGGATGAACTTGTTGGTGGGGACGAAGTCGACGCCGTCCTGCAGCTCATGGGCAGGGGTGCGGAAGGAGGCGCTGAGCTTGTAGACGCGCCTACCGAGGAATCGGGAGTAGAGCAGATAGCCGGCGATCATCATGGCGATGCCGACCACTGCGAGGATCAGGGAGTTCATGGGGGCTCTCCTGTCGAGGGGCGGGGAAGGGACCACGGCGACAGGGGCGCAAGGGCGGCTGACGGGCGGAGCCGCCGGTCACCGGTCACGTCGTCATCGCACGCGATGGGACTCACGGTAACCGACCGGCGGGCTGCTGTGGTCGCGTCAGCCGGGCGGGTTGCGGAGCGCCCGGAGGTAGCGGCGCGTGATGAGCTCCTGGACGAGCCGGAAGACCGGCGCGCCGAGGCGGGCGTACCAGGCAGCGGGCCGGGAGACGACGTCGAGGTGGAAGCGCACGAGACCGGTCGCGGTGCGGGTGACGGTGAACTGCTCGATCCCGGATTCGGGATGGCCGGGCAGGGTGCCGTAGGCGAAGCCGGCGCGGTCCGGTTCGTCGATCACCCACAGCACGCGACAGGGCACGGTGAGCTGGAACGGCCGACGGCCGAGGTGCAGGCGCACCTCGGTGCCCTCCTGCAGCGGAGTGTGGGTGGCGCTGAGCTGCAGTCCGGCTCGCCGATGCACCACCCAGCTGCGCAGCGCCGAGGCGGCGCGCTCGAAGTCCATCCCGCTGACCACGGTGCTGCGATGGTCCCTGCGGTATCCGGCGGACGGATGCTCGAGGGCATCGAGGGGCGCGGTGAGGGGCAGCTGGGTCAAGGGGATGTACAGGGAGGAGGAGACGACGGCTTTCGAGCGTCCGGGGCGGAGGCGGTGGAGCCTGGCGGCGAGCGGCGGCGGAAAGGCGTCGATGACGGAGTCGAGCAGGAGCGTCCGATGGCCCTCGTGCATCATCTCGTCGGCCCACGCGGAGTCGTCGCGGTCGATCGCCGGGCTGAGGGGGCGGGGTGTCCAGCCGTCGGCCCAGGGCTGCGTGGTGAGGGTCAGGGAGAGGTCCGTCCCCTCCTCTCCGCTGCCGCCGCTCGCGCCGAAGGATGTGCGCTGACTGGACCAGTCCGGCGACAGATCGACTTCGAAGGAGCCGTCCACGATCGACAGGAGCGTGCGGTCGAGGTCCTCGAGCAGGTCGCGGGAGCCGGAGTCGCAGGCATCGCAGCCGCAGTCCGGCACTGTGCTCACGGCCACCGCCGGATCGCCGATCCCGACGACCAGCCCGAGGATCAGCGCGTCGCTGCCCGTGATGTCGATGCTGCCGGCCGCGTCCTCGGGTGCGGTGCGGGCGAGGACGAGCGGCAGTGCACCCGGCCGATGGGGGCGCAGCACTGTGGTGCGATGGAGCTCGAGACGCGGCGGGGCGGCCCAGCGGACACCCGCCCGGAGGTCGCCGCTCTCCATGTCCTCGCGGGTCGCCCAGGCCCGGGAGGTGAGCACCCGCGTCCAGGCTTCGGCCCGCGCCCAGAGGATCCCGAACTTGCCCGGGTCGAGGCAGCGGCTGTATTCCTCCTCGAGGCTGTCACGCTCCTCCCCGTCGGTTCCGAGATGGGGGTCCTCCCAGCTCGGGGTGTCCGCACCGGTTTCCGCGAAGGCCTCCTCCACGTCTGCCAGCAGCTGCAGGAGGCCATCGGTGAATGGCGGGCCGGCATCGGCCCACTCCTCGGAGGGGTCCTCGGCGATCTCGCACAGGGAGGCGTGATCGGCCTCCCACCAGGTGGGTGCGGGGGTCGTCGTCATGCCTGGAACCTACCGTGACCCGCGCCGGATCTCTCCCGGAATAACGCGTCAGCCGACGCTGATGCGCCCCGCGGCGGAGGCGATGCCGAGCCAGGTGTGGCGGTTGTTCCACCAGCACCAGCCGAGTTTCGGGGCGTCCTTGCGGTCCTTCCCATCGCGGCCGGTCCCGTTGGAGATCCAGAGCGCCGCAATGCGGGAGTCGAAGCTGCCGCTGGGCTTCTTCAGGCGTGAGCCGATGGTCATGAAGCAGTGGTTCCGCTCGAGGATCTCCGGCTGCTGGAGCACCAAGTGGAGGCCCTCGGTGAGCAGCAGCGGGGTGCGGCCGCGGGCGGTGAGCTCGGTGAGCGCCTCCGCCGGGGAGGCGTTCTCGAACTCATCCCCGCGATCCAGGCCCTCGACCAGGTAGAGCGTCTCGCCCGCCAGCTCGATCCCGGTGGGGGCGAACTGGTCCACGTCGGTCATGTCCTCGACCACGAAGCCGGGCTTCTCCCCGCGCCGCATCAACGGGGCGAGGGCCGATGCCGGCACGAGCGCCGGATCCAGTGCGAGCAGCGCATCGCTGCGCGCACCGCCGAGCTGCGCCGCGGCATCACGCAGCTGCTGCGCGGGCAGGCCTGCGAGGTCGTGGACGCCGAGATCGATCAGGCGCTGGGCCTGGGCGGTGAAGGTGGGCAGAGCGGTGGCGGTGATGGAGGCTCCTTCAGGGGCGCGGCGGGGAGGGAACAGTCCTCAACGGCGCCCGCCCCAGCGTTATTCCCTCACCACTGCGCGTCCCACGGCTCGCCGGGCCGGTAGCTGCCCACCGACCACTGATGCCCCTCGGGGTCCAGCACCTCGAAGCGGTAGTTGCCCCAGGGCGTCGTGGCGGGTGCCTGGACCACGGTGGCCCCGGCGTCACGGACCCGGGCGAAGAGGGCATCGACCTCGGCCTCGCTGTCGAGGGACAGCACCGGGGCGCGGCCGGTGGAGCCCTCGACCAGGGGCGAGGCGGTCTAACCGTCGGCCGCGGCCTGGACCATCAGCACAGCGTCATCGAGGCGCAGCTCGGCATGGTCGAGGCTGCCCTCCTCAGCGCCGTAGCTGTTCACGAGCTCCATGCCGAACGCGTCGGTCAGCCAGGCCACGGCGGCGGCCGGGTCGCGGTACAGGGTGAACAGGGACAGGGTGGCGGGCATCGGGGCTCCTCGACTCGGGGGCTCCAGCAGTGGCGGGAGCATCCCCCACGCTAGGAGAGGCCGAGGACGGTTCCTGTCCGCGAAGAGCTGCTCGGTCTCAGCGCAGGGCGACCAGGGCCTGCACCGGCGCATGGTCGGAGGGGAAGGCGCCGTGGCGATCGGTGGAGATGTTGATCGCGGCCTCGAGGATCATGAACTCCTCGGTGGCCAGCACCCAGTCGATGCGGTCGCCGCCCTCGACGGGCTCCTCGTAGCCGGGGAACGTGCCCCAGGCCGGGGTGAGCTGCTCCTGTGCGGCGTCCCAGGTGTCGAGGGTGGGGCCAGCGGTGACCAGCGTGGAGTACGCCCCCGAATCGTGGGCCGCGGAGTTGAAATCGCCGGTGACCAGGGCAGGCAGTTGATCCAGTTCGCCGCCCTCGAACAGGTCGATCATGGCCTGAGCGCTCTCGATCCGGGCCGGCTCGGACTCGTGGTCGAAGTGGGTGTTGATCATCGCGAACTCGCGCCCGGTGGCCAGGTCCTCCATCCGCGCCCACACCACGATGCGGTTGACGTTGTTGCCCCAGGTGGCCGAGCCGATCTGGTCCGGGGTGTCGGAGAGCCAGAACTGGTCCCACGCCGTCACCCGCAGGCGCTCGGGATCGTAGAAGATCGCGGAGTGCTCCCCGGTGCTGCCGCCGTCACGGCCGTAGCCGATCATCTCGTGGCCTGGCAGCGCCTCGCGGATCGCGGCCAGCTGACCGTAGACGGCCTCCTGGACGCCGAGCAGCGTGGGCCGCTCCCGCTCGAGCAGATCGATCATGATCGGCCGACGGCTCGGCCAGTGGTCGGGATCCCCCATCTGGGTGGAGTCGGAGTTGTCGTAGCGGATGTTGAACGCCATCACGTGCAGGCGGTCGCGGCGGCTCCCCCGGCGGCGACGGTGCCGAGGCCGATCAGAGAGCGTCGGGCGAGGAAAGGGGACATCGGCACATCTCCTGGGGACGGGGTCATGTGTGCCCTGCCGACCCTAAACCGCAGTGCCCAGGCCCGACAGTCCCCGTCGCGGGTGTCTCCGCGATGTTCATCGGCGCGGCATGCGGTGCTCATGTGCGACCCGGGGCAGATTCCTCGCAGCGGCACTCCCCCGCGGCCCTCATGCGATCGCACGGCGACGCCGCACCCCGTCGGCGAGCGCACGCAGCACGCCCTCCGTGGCCTCCCAGCCCATGCACTTGTCGGTGACCGACTGGCCGCGCACCAGCGCGGCAGGGCCTGCGTCGACGTCGAGCTGCTGGGCTCCGGCGATCAGGTTGCTCTCGAGCATCACCCCTGCGACGGCAGCGCCGTCCACGGCGATCTGGTCGGCGAGCATCGTGGCGACCTCGGCCTGGCGCAGATGGTCCTTGTTGCTGTTGGCGTGGCTGGCGTCGATCACCAGGCGCGGGCTGAGACCCCGAGAGACGAGGCGCTCGGTGGCGGCGCGCACCGGACCGGGGCCCCAGTTCGGCCCGTCGGCGCCGCCGCGCAGGATCAGATGGGCATCCGGGTTGCCGGTGGTGGAGACGAGGCTCGCCCTCCCGTCGGCCCCGATGCCGAGGAAGGACTGCGGTGCGGAGGCGGCCGTGATCGCATCGAGCGCGACCTGGATCCCGCCGTCGGTGCCGTTCTTGAAGCCGATCGGCATCGACAACCCGGAGGCGAGCTGGCGGTGAATCTGAGATTCGGTGGTGCGGGCTCCGATCGCGCCCCAGCTGATGAGATCGGCGATGTACTGGGGGCTGATCGGTTCGAGGAACTCGGTCGCGGTGGGCAGGCCGAGCGCGGTCACCTCGCGCAGGAAGGTCCGGGCCCTGCGCAGACCGGTCGCGATGTCGTGCGAGCCGTCCAGGTGCGGGTCGTTGATCAGACCCTTCCAGCCCACGGTGGTGCGCGGCTTCTCGAAGTAGGTGCGCATCACCAGCAGCAGCTCCTCCCCCACCTCGTGCTGGATCGTGACAAGGCGGCGCGCGTAGTCGAGCCCGGCCTCCGGGTCATGGATCGAGCAGGGGCCGGCGACGACCAACAGGCGGTCGTCGGTGCCCGCCAGCACGGCGCGCACCTGGTCGCGGTGGCTCTCGACCTCGGCGGCATGGGCGGCATCGAGCGGGAGCTCGGCCAGGAGCTCGGCCGGGGTGGGCAACGGGGTGTAGCTCGCGACGTGCCGCTCAGGGGAGGCGACGGGGGCGGGGGCTGCGGCGAGAAGAGTCATGGGTCCTGTCCTTCATGGGGGCGGACCCGATGCTCAGAGCCCGCCGGGAAATGGCGAAGGGCAGAGCGTGTGCTCTGCCCTTGTCGGCTCTGGAGAGGTTGGGGACGCTACACGGCCGCCGGCCCCTCCAGGGCCGACATCGCATAGGTAAACCAACGGTTCTGCATGCGCTGAGAGTACACGCCGCGCCATGGGGTGCACATCGGTGTCCGTCAGCCGCCTACGCCGATTGTGCGCTGGGGACCGATGTCGGCCCGTCGCATCGGTCCACAGCGCACAATCGCGGGAATCCTGCGCGCCTCGCGGGGTCGGGCATGGCGCCGGCGAGCCATGGCGTTCTGCGGGCCGTCGGCCTACGGTAGAAGGAGGTCCGCCGACGGGCCTCGACGGCGGGCCGCTCTCCGAGGAGGACAGTGCCATGCCCCGCAACGTCGCCCAGAAGCTGATCGCCGCCCATCTGGTGGAGGGGTCGCTCGAGCCCGGAGCCGAGATCGGCCTGCGGGTGGACCAGACCCTCACCCAGGACGCCACCGGCACCATGGTGATGCTCGAGCTGGAGGCGATGGGCCTGGATCGAGTGCGCACGGAGCTGTCGGTGCAGTACGTCGACCACAACCTGCTGCAGACCGACGAGAAGAACCCCGACGACCACCTGTTCCTTCAGTCCGCGGCCGAGCGCTTCGGGCTGTGGTTCTCCAAGGCCGGCAACGGGGTCTCCCACCCCGTCCATCAGGCGCACTTCGGCCGTCCGGGCGCACTGCTGATCGGATCGGACTCCCACACCTGCGCCGCCGGCGCGCTGGGCATGCTCGCGATCGGCGTGGGCGGGCTCGAGGTCGCGATGGCGATGGCCGGCCAGCCGCTGTATGTCACGCTGCCGCAGATCTGGGGCGTGGAGCTCACGGGAGTCCTGCCGGACTGGGTCAGCGCGAAGGACGTCGTGCTGGAGATGCTGCGCCGCCACGGAGTCAGCGGCGGCGTGGGCCGGATCATCGAGTACCACGGCTCGGGACTCGCCCAGCTCGACGCGATGGACCGGCACGTCATCGCCAACATGGGCGCCGAGCTCGGAGCGACCGCCACAGTGTTCCCGGCCGACGACGCCGCCCGCACCTACCTCGAGGCCGTCGGCCGCGCCGAGCAGTTCGAGCCCTGGGAGGCCGACGAGGGCGCGACCTACGACCTGACCGAGCACATCGACCTGGCCGCGCTCGAGCCGCTGATCGCCCGGCCCTCCTCCCCCGGCAACGTGGTGCCGGTGGCGGAGGTGGCCGGAGAGCCTGTGAATCAGGTGGTCGTCGGCTCTTCGGCGAACCCGGGCCTGCGGGACTTCGCCGTGGTCGCCGAGATCCTCGATGGCCATCAGGCCCATTCACGCGTGTCCGTGGACATCAACCCCACCTCGCGGGAGGTGCTGGCGGATCTGATCTCGGGCGGCTGGCTGGGGGCGTTGGTCGCCTCCGGCGCCCGGATCCACCAGTCCGGCTGCATGGGCTGCATCGGGATGGGGCAGGCCCCCGCGAGCGGGCGCAACTCCCTGCGCACCATGCCGCGCAACTTCCCCGGCCGCTCCGGCACCGAGGAGGACGCGGTGTGGCTGTGCTCCCCGGAGACCGCGGCGGCCGCGGCGCTGACCGGGAGGATCACCGATCCGCGCACCCTCGAGGGCAGCCACGACCTCGCATACCCGCGGCCCACGCTGCCCGAGAGGTACGCGCAGGTCGGCGACATGCTGATCCCGCCGCTGCCCGAGGAGGAGGCCCGCTCCGTCGAGCTGGTGAAGGGGCCGAACATCTCCTCTCTGCCGGACTTCACTCCGATCGCGGACCGCCTGGCGCTGCCCGTGCTGCTGGCGATGGGCGATGACGTCTCGACCGACGAGATCCTGCCGGCCGGCTCGCAGGTGCTGCCCTTCCGCTCCAACATCCCGCGAATCGCGGACTTCGCCTTCACCCGGATCGACAAGAGCTATCCCGAGCGGGCAAGGGGCACCGAGGGCGGACACGTGGTGGTGGCCGGGAAGAACTACGGCCAGGGCTCCTCGCGCGAGCACGCGGTGATCGCCCCGCGCCACCTGGGGCTGCAGGCCGTGATCGCGGTGAGCTTCGCCCGGATCCACTGGCAGAACCTCGCGAACTTCGGGATCGTGCCGCTCGAGTTCGAGGACCCTGCGGATCTGGAGTCGATCGCGGTCGGTGATGAGGTGGTGCTCGAGGGCGTGCACGCGGCGCTCCGGGGCGGCCGCTCGCTGACCGCCACCGTCGGGGGCCGCGAGGTGCGTCTGGTCCACCGGCTCTCGGAGCGCCAGGTCAACATGGTGCTCGCCGGGGGACGGATCCCGCTGACGGCTCAGGGGGTGTGAGCCCTCGCCCGGCGGGTACCGGGCGTCGTCGCGACAGGCTCGCGGGACACGTCCGACCGGGAGGTCGGTGGTCCTCCGGCCCACGGATCTACACTCGCCACCACCGCGCGCCACCCGCGCGGACCCTCGACACAGGAGGTATGCGATGAGCACCGATGAGAAGTTCGAGAACGCGAAGGACAAGCTGAGCGGCCAGGCCAAGGAGGGCTTCGGCAAGGTCACCGGCGATAAGGAGACCGAGACCGAGGGTCAGGCCCAGCAGGGCAAGGCCGAGGCCAAGGACAAGCTCCAGGACGCCCGCGATTCCGTGAAGGGCGCCGCTGAGGGCGCATTCGGCGACAACGACAAGCGGGACTGATCCGGCGGGGCGACAGCCCGACCTGCAGGCAGTTCCCGGTGGCGGCTCCACGTGGTGGGGCCGCCACTGGCATGTCTGAAGGCCCTGCGTGCCGCCTTCAGCGCTGAGGGCGAGGATCACGGACCAGAGGCGTCACGCAGCAGTCGGCGAAGGCGTGCTTCTCTGCGTGTGCTCCACGAGGTGACAGGTGCCGCCCGCCAGGAGCAGGATGGGCGGTCCGGACCCCTCCGAGAGGACCCCGCCATGACGCAGCGCCTGCGCGTCCAGAACTTCACTGTCTCCCGCGACGGCATCGCCGCCGGTGCGGACCAGACGCTCGAGCAGCCCTTCGGTCACGACGTGAATCCGATGGAGCTGATGAGCTGGGCTGCGGGCACTGCGAGCTGGTCCAACCGCCTGGACTCCGGCGGCAGCCGGGGCTTCGAGGACCGCCTGACCCGCGACTTCACCCACGGCATCGGCGCCGAGATCATGGGCCGTCACAAGTTCGGCCCCAGATCCGGCCCCTGGCCCGACGAGACCTGGGAGGGCTGGTGGGGTGAGGAACCACCGTTCCACACCCCTGTCTTCGTGCTCACGAGCCATCCGCGCCCGCCGCTGGTCAAAGGCGAGACCACCTTCCACTTCCTCGACGCCACCCCGACCGAAGCGCTCGAGCAGGCGAAAGCGGCAGCGGGCGGACTGGATGTGCGGCTCGGCGGCGGCGTCACCACGTTGCGCGCCTTCCTCGCCGCAGACCTGATCGATGAGCTGCACGTGGCCATCGCACCGATCGCGCTGGGGACGGGCCTGAAGCTCTGGGACCGGCCGGAAGAGCTCGAAGATCGCTTCCACCTGGAGCAGATCACCGCCGGCAGCGGCGTGACGCACTGCTTCCTCTGGCGACGACGAGTCGCCTGAAACCACCACCGGAATTTAAAAGCACCACCGGAATTCTGTCTCTGGTGAGCTGTGCACACCGCATAGCCGTTCACCGCTCACAGGAGATAGAAATCGGGCGGCCTGCCCCACCTGGTGGCTGTCATGCGGGCAGCCTGCCCCGCCTGGTGGCCTGCGGGTGGGCAGCGGGCTCCGTTCATGCACCGGTCATCTCGGCGTTCTCCTCCCCCGCCACGGTCACGGCCCACCACCGGCCCGGACATCGTGCCCGGGCTGCGGCTGGAGGAGGTGAGCATGGCGGACCAGGCGGCGACCTTCGCCGCGCTGCTGGGAACAGAGATCCCTCAGGCCGACGGAGCACCGGTGCAGGAGCTGTTGCGCATCGGGGAGGCAGGCATTCCGGCAGCTCGACATGAGCTCGAGCGAGCTACTCGCTGGAGCTCTGCCCCTGCGGCGGAGCACAATACGTCCGGCGGGCACTCACCCCGGCCCGTCGAGCTCCTCCAGCATCTCCAGCGCGCCGAAGGCCTCGACGATCACCTCGACGGTGCCGTGGAAGCGGAGGTCCTCCCCGTCCGGGGAGATCTCCCGGACCAGCAGCCCGTAGGTCGCGAGCGTCGCCAGGTCCCGCTCGGTCTGCCAGTACCGCTGGATCTCGTCCATGTCGGGGTCACCGCCGAGGTCCGCCGGGACCAGGTCACGGTCGAGCGCGACGCGGATCGTGGCCGGGAGTGCGAGTCCGCCGGGCGAGATGGTGTGCATCAGAGCCGCGAAGGTGTCAGGGCCGCCGAACAGGCCACCCTCCTCGGGCTCCTGCTGCAGGGTGTCGAGGATCAGCAGCATGAGCAGCGCCCGGGAGAAGCGGACGAAGGCCGCAGGGTCCTCCGTCTGCGGGACCGCCGGCGTCAGCCCGTGCCCCGGCGTGACCCGGGTGCTGCTCAGCTCCAGCCAGCCGCCGCTGACCAGGGCATTCCAGGGGCCGACGATCGGACCGACCTGCCACATCGTGGTGAGCTTCTGCTCGCCGAGGTCGAGCTGCCATGCCTCGACCAGGGCGCGGACATCGGCCATCCGCAGCGCGCCGGTGGAGGTGATCCGGCGGCCCTCCCCCACGTGCTCGAGCAGCCGCACGGCGCCGCGCACCAGGGGGATCTCGGCGTAGACGGCAGCCGCTCCGGCCGGGTCCTCGCCGACGTCGACGGAGCTCTCCAGGGCCCCTCGCGACAGCCCGTCCTGCGGGAGGAACCAGGGCCAGCCGAGCGCCTCCGCACCGGCGGAGGCCGCAGGGTCCGTGCTCACCGGTTCCGGTGCCGGGGCATGGGAGAAGAAGGCGGAGCCGCTGCCGGCTCCGAGCGCTGGGCTGCGAGCACCGGGGACGTAGGGACGGGAGGGGTTCCGCAGCTGCCCGGTGTCGCTGAGCTCATGGCGTTCTACCACGGTGAGCTCTGTGTTGTACCAGGTCATGAACTCTTCCAGGGTCTCGGCGTCGTCGAGCTCGACGCCGAGGGTCTGGGCGTAGGTGAGGATGTTCCCGGAGAAGGTACGACGGGAGGGGTCGTCGGCCGCTTCGAGCGTCGTGAACTCCAGATCCGTCAGGAGCGCCCGGGCGTCATCGGCCGTGAGCCCTTCGGGGTGTCGGCGGCCGGTCTCCTGCAGGAAGCCGAGGAACTGTCCGAGCGCCGGGCCCTGCGCCATGACCATCTCCCGCGGCTGGACCACCTTCCGGGGCACCACCTCGGTGAGCAGCACTTCGATAAGCTCCTCGGTCCAGTAGGTGGGGTCGGGGCTGTCCAGCTGCTCCGCCTTCAGGCGCAGCAGCTGCTCGACATGGGACGCTTCCGAGTCGGCCTTCTCCACGGCGATGTCAGCCCGGCGCGACAGCACGAACTGTGCGAGCAGCGCCTCGACATCCCGCTCCCAGCGGCGATCGCCGGTGGTGTGCCGGTCGCGGCTGAGACCTGTCTGGTGATGGTCTCGTCGTGTTCTGCGCTTCTTCGGCATGTCTCCATGATGACCGATGACGGCCGGAGGGTCACCGCGCGACAGGGAGCGCACGACGCACTCTCCCCATAGGCACACTCCGCGCAGGAATCAGGTGATGACGAACTCGTCGCCGCTCTGCTCCGGCTCGAGCGCCCGGGCGATTCGGGTGATCGCCTCGATGAGCAGCGGCTGCGGCATCGCGTAGATCAGCCGCACGTGCCCGGTCCCGGCGGCGCCGCAGTCGGTCCCGTCGGTGCATTCCACGCGGGCGTGCTCGAGCAGGTGGTCGTGGAGGGAGCCGGTGATGCCGTAGGCCCCCAGGTCGAGCCAGGCGACGTAGGTGCCTTCCATCGAGCTCAGCCGGGCCCGGGGCAGCAGGGTGCGGACCAGCTCGGTGAGGGTGTCGCGGTTGCGGCGCAGGTAGGTGACGATGTCCTCCAGCCAGTCCTCCGCCTCGGAGTAGGCGGCGGAGGTGGCGGCCAGGCCCAGGTTCGCGGCGCCGTGGCGGGCGAAGTGACCGACGGCGGTGAAGTGGTCGCGGTCGGCCTCATTGCTGGTGATCAGGTGTGCGCACTTCAGGCCCGGCAGGTTGAACGCCTTCGACGCGGAGACGGCGGTGATCGTGTGACCCGCGGCGGCCTCGCTGAGCGAGGCGTACGGGAGGTGCCGGCCCTCGAGCACGAGCGGCATCCAGATCTCGTCGGAGAACACGCGCCCGCCCCTGCGGTCCACCAGGTCGATCAGCGGCTCCATCTCCTCACGGGTGAAGACCCTGCCGGTGGGGTTGTGGGGGTTGCACAGCACCAGCAGCTCGCCGCCCGCGTCGAACGCGGCCTCGAGCGCGGCGAGGTCGTAGCGGTGGCGGCCAGAGTCGTCGCGGAGCATCTCGACCTCGATCACCTCGCGTCCCGTCAGCGGCGGGACCTCGAGGAACGGCATATAGGACGGGGTGGGCACGATGATCTTCGAATCCGCGCGCAGGAAGGTCCCGATCACGGCTTGGAAGATCGAGATGACGTCCGGCATCTCGTGGATGTGCGAGGGATCCACGGCCCAGCCGGTCTGCCGCTGCAGGAAGGCTGCGGTGGCCTCTCTCAGCTCGGTGGCGAGCCGGGCGGGCAGGTAGCCGAACGCTCCCCGCTCCACCTCGGTGTGCAGGCGCTCGGTGACCGCCGCGGGAACCCCGAAGTCCATCTCGGCGACGAACGCACCGATCACGTCGCCGCCCCGAGCCCAGCGGGTGGCGCCGGCGGCGACGAGATCGTCCTGGGTGATGGCGTCGAGCTGCTCGATGCTGGGCACGGGTCCTCCTTCGTGACGGCGTGCGCGGGCGGTGCTATGGGTGCTCGTGAGCCTATCCAGCTCCCGCGCATCCCGAGAGCGGCAGCCGCGGCCAGCCGAGCGGTCGGTCCATTGCTCCCCCGTACCGGCAGGAGTACGGTCAGGAGCAGGATTCACGCAGTCCACGGCGGTTGCCGCGGGTGGTTCCGGTCCGGCTGGCCGGCCACCAGGATGAGGACGTCCGCGTTTCACCCGCCCAGGTCGTGGGCGAGGCTCGCCCACCGGTGCAGGGAGCTCTGGCAGTGATGATCGACGGATATCGGGTTCCCGAGGCGAGGCCGGCGCTGCTGCGCCTGCGCGACCGCCTCGAGGGCGACTTCATAGAACCCGGCGACGAGGCGTATGACGAGGCCCGCGCGGTCTGGAACGGGATGATCGACAAGTACCCGCTGGCGATCGTCCGCGCCGCGTCCGTGGCCGACGTGGCCCCCGTGCTGGAGACCGCCCGGGAGACCGGGCTGCCGCTCGCGGTGCGCGGCGGCGGGCACAGCATCGCGGGCCTCGGCACCATCGATGACGGGATCGTGCTGGATCTCGGCGGCCTGCGGGAGGTGACCGTGGACCCGGAGCACCGCCTGGTGACGGCGGGACCCGGCGCTCGGGCCGCCGACGTCGACGCGGCGACCGCCCCACACCGCCTGGCGGTGCCGCTCGGCACGGTGTCCACCCCCGGGATCGCCGGGATGACGCTGGGCGGCGGCGTGGGGTGGCTGGTGCGACGGGCCGGGCTGGCGCTGGACCGGCTGGTGAGCGCCGAGGTGATCACCGCTGCCGGCGCGCACCTGACCGCGAGCACGAGCGAGAACCCGGATCTGTTCTGGGGCCTGCGCGGAGGCGGAGGCAACTTCGGTGTGGTCACCTCCTTCACCTACCGGGCGGTGCCGCTGCCGGAGACGGTGCTCGGCGCGACCCTCTTCTACCAACCCGCCCGCTGGCGGCGGGCGCTCGCGGCGTTCGAGCGCTGGAGCCGCGGCCTGCCCGATACGCTCACCACGATTCTCACGGTGATGGTCATGCCCGAGGACCTGGGCATGGGCGACGAGGCGTGGCTGATGATCCGCTGCGCCTATGTGGGCGATGACGTGAGGGCGGGGACCCTGCTGCTGGACCGCCTGCGCCGGGCCGCCCCGCCGGACGACCAGACCTCGGGCCCGATCTCCTGGCCGCAGTGGCAGAGCGCCATGGACGGGCTGTACCCGGACGGCGCCCGGGGGTTCTGGCGCAATGCGTCCTTCTCCCGGATGGACGAGGATGCGTTGGATGCGCTCACCGCGATCGCCTCGGCGATCCCTGGCAGGGGCACCGCCGTGGACATCCACCACCTCGGCGGGGCCTTCGCGCGCGTGCCCGAGGACTCCACCGCCTTCCCCACTCGCAGCTCCCGCTTCTGGATGGCCATCAACGGGTTCTGGCAGGACGCGGAGGAGGATGCTCGCCTCACCGCCTTCGCCGAGCAGGCCCAGGCGGTGATGGACCAGCTCAGCGAGCACGGCGAGTACGTGAACTTCCGGGCCCGCGAGTTCGCCCATCCCCTCCCCGACTACTCCCGCCGCATCTACGGCGAGGAGACCTACCGCCGGCTGCAGCGGGTCAAGCAGCACTACGACCCCGGGAATCTGTTCCGCGGGAACTACAACGTGGCGCCGTAGGGGCAGGCGCGACCTCAGCTCGTCTTCGGGGTGCGGGTCTCCGCGCTGATGAACCAGGCCTGCTGCTCGAGCTGCTCGAGGATGCCGTGCAAGATGTCTGCCGAGGTGGGGTCGGCGTCGTCGACCTCGTCGTGGACGTCGCGCATGGTGCCGACGACGCTCTCGATCGCCTTGACCACGAGGTCGATCGCGTCATGGGTGAGCACCTCGCCCTGCGGGAACTCGGGCAGCGAGCTCTGCTCGGCCACGACGGCCGGGCGGGCGTCGGGGGTGGCGTGGAGGGCACGCATGCGCTCGGCGACCTGGTCGCCGCTCTCGCGGGCGATGGCGACGACCTCATCGAGATTCAGATGGAGGTCGCGGAAGTTCGGTCCCACGATGTTCCAGTGCGCCTGCTTGCCCACCAGGTGCAGCGCGGTGAGGTCCACGAGGACGGCCTGGAGATTCTTGGCGAGAGCTGCGGGGGCGAGGAAGCCGCTCTCGGCGTTCTCGCGCTTGGTGCGCTTCGCGCCGGCGGGGGCGGGGACCTTGACGGTGTCGTTCATGGGAACTCCTCCAGGTGGATCAGGTCGGGGAATGGATCATGTCGGGACACTGCCCGGACTGCCTTCCACGTTATGGAGCACGGGAAGGTACAGCAACTAACCGGGCCGAACGGTAGAACCGCGATGAAGGAGGGCTGGGGCCCCGCCAAGCCGGCCCCGACCCTCAGCGGAATGACCGACGCAGCCCGTGGGCGCCGCGGTGGGCATACAGTTCCAGGAGGAGCCTGCTGCGGCCACGCCCTGGTCGGGATGCTCGGCAGCCATGGAGAAGGTCGTGGAAGGGACGGTGCCGTGGAGGATCCCGCCGCTGCCGTTCACGGTGTCGCCCTCACGATCCCGCCGGGCGAGGTGATGACCTACGGGGAGATCGCCTTCGCGACCGGTCTGCACCCGCGCCAGGTGGGGCGGATCGTCGGCCTCCTCTCCGAGTCCATCCCCTGGTGGCGGATCATCCGCGCCGACGGCGCACCCCCGACCTGCCATGACGGGACCGCGCCGTCCCTGCTCGCCGCGGAGCAGGTCCCCTTCCGCGGGGCCCGGGTGGATCTGCGTGCGCTGCGCCAGCACCACGCCGCTCCCCCGCGAACCCCGCAGTCCCCGGCCTGAGCCGCCCGATCCGACAGGAGATTCCCGATGGTCTCGATCCAGTCGCTCTGGCCCACCCCGGGCGTGGAGCTCACCGATGAGCAGCTGCTGGAGCTCTACGCGCCGCCCGTCGGCCCCTGGCTGCGGATGAACTTCGTCGCCAGCCTTGATGGCGCCATCACCCGCGACGGGCTCTCGGGTGGGCTCGGTGATGAGGCTGATCATCGCGTCTTCGAGCTGTTGCGGCGGTGGGCGGACGTGGTGCTCCTCGGGGCCGGGACCGCGCGCACGGAGGGCTACGGCGCGATGCGGCTGCCCGAGGCGGCGGAGCGCTGGCGGGTGGAGCAGGGCCTCGCCCCGCAGCCCGTCTTCGCGCTGGTGACGCGGCGCCTGGATCTCGACCCGGCCTCACCGATCTTCACCGACGCCCCGGTGACGCCGCTGCTCTTCACCGTGTTCGACGCGCCGGCGGAACGTCGGGCGGCCCTGTCCGAGGTGGCGGAGATCGTCAATGCCGGCGAGACGGTCCTGGATCCGGCGATCGTCCGAGCGCAGCTCGAGGCCCGGGGCCATACGCGGATCCATTCCGAGGGCGGGCCCACACTGTTCGGGGCGTTCCTGGAGGCGGGCGTCGTGGACGAGCTCTGCCTCACCCTCGCCCCGACCCTCGAGGCGGGCTCCGCCATGCGCATCACGCAGGCGCCGCAGTCGGCGCCCACCGCGATGGAGCTCGCCGGGGTGCTGCGCGGCGGCGACGAGCTGCTGCTGCGGTACACGAAAAGCGCGGACGCAGGTCCGGACGCACAGGGCGCCACGGGCTGAGTCCGCTGGGCGGGTAAGTGGCCTGCGGACCCGCCCTCGCGGGGAGGCGCCCCGGGCAGGATCTGCTCGGGCTCGGGCAGCTCGAGGCTGACGTCGACCGTCCAGCGTTCCTGGCGCCGGTCGTAGCGTCCCGCGATCGCGGCATGCAGACTCAGATGCTGACCGCGCTCGGCCAGGTCGGACAGCAGCGGCGCAAAGCGGTTCGCGTTCTGGCGGGCGAGGACGCCGACATGCCGCCCCTGGATCCATACCGAGACGGCGCGGCCCGGGTCGTGGGGGTTCAGCGGGTCGAGACTGAGTGCGGCGGAGCGCTCGACCTCGCCTCAGATCGTGATCTCGCGACCGTCCTCGGTGCGCAGCTCGAGCACGAACCGGGAGCCCTGCGCCTGTCGGATCGCGGCGACGCCGTCGCCGAGGCCGAGGGCGTCGGTGGACTTCTGCTGCGGGCCGGGGTTGACCTCGATGCGCTCGAAGGAGACCAGCTCGATCGAGGGCAGGTCGCCGAGGCCCGGGTGTTCGGTGGTGCCCCAGTCGATGAGGAAGGGGACGCCGTAGTTGCGCGGGGCCGCGGCCTGGGTGAGCCGCCACTGCAGCTCGGTGCCGTCGGCGGTGCGGCGGGAGAGGTCCTCGACGTCCCCGGGGTCGAAGCCGGCGGCGCGGGCGCGCTCGACGACCTGGTCGATCCCCTCGGGGTGCACGGCATAGGTGATGAGGGTGGGCTTCTTCAGCCGGTTGATGCTGAAGGTCTTCGGCAGCTCCTCGCCCTCCCGCTCGGGGTCCGGGCCGATCAGCTCGATGTAGTGCGGGCGCGGCTCGCCGTTGACGGTGAGGGCCACGAGCGCGTTGGCGGTGCCGGTGGGGTGGGTGCCGCCGGGGGCGGCGGTGATCCCGGTCAGATCGCGGAACCAGTCCACGCTCTCGGCCAGGTCGGGGCCGGCGATGACGATGTGGTCGAGCAGGCGGGGGATGCTCATGAGCGCTCCTTGGGAGGGTCTGTGGGAAGGTCAGGATCTCGGGATCGCCGAGGAGTGCAGGATGCGGCGGGCTCCGCCGGAGAGGGCACCACCACTGCTGGTGCCGACGTTACCTTCTCCGCACTGACGATGCCTCCGCTCCCGCTGTCCTCACCGCTCGAGCCCGCACCGTCGCCCTGCCCCCAGGGCGAGGTCGGCTGGTCGTTCGCGACACAATGAGCCGATGACTCATTTCTATCGGCCCTCTGAGGGGCACCGCCTGCCCCACGACCCGTTCAATGCGATCGTCGGGCCGCGTCCGATCGGCTGGATCGGCACGCTGGACGCCGAGGGCCGCCGCAACCTCGCGCCGTACTCGTTCTTCAATGCGCTGAACTATCTCCCGCCGCTCGTCGGGTTCTCCAGCAACGCGTGGAAGGACACGGTCGCGAACTGCCAGGACACGGGCGAGTTCACCTGGAACCTGGTCACGCGCCCTCTGGCCGCGCAGATGAACGCCTCCGCGACCACCGCCGCGGTCGACGAGTTCGACGCCGCGGGGCTCGAGGCCGCCGCGTCGAGAGAGATCGCCGCGCCCCGGGTGGCCGCGTCCCCGGTGACCTTCGAATGCCGCGTCACCCAGATCATCGACCTCCGGACAGCTTCCGGGGATGCCTCCGGCTCCTGGTTCGTGGTCGGCGAGGTCGTGGGCGTCCATATCGAGGAGTCGCTGCTGGTCGAAGGGGTCTACGACACCGCCGCGGCGGAGCCGGTGCTGCGGGCCGGCGGGCCGAGCGCGTACTTCGGGATCGACCCGGCCCAGAAGTTCGACATGCGCCGGCCGGACTGAGACCGCGGCGCGGCCCGGTGCCGCGGGGGCCGGACGGTCCGTCCGCGCGCCGTGGTCACCGCTGGCGAGGAGCGTGGGCGCCCGCGGGGACGATCTCCATCGAGACCGCCTCGAAGCGGCGCACCGGGAAGGGCACCCGGGCGCCGCAGGTGCTCAGCAGCGGCTCGGTCCAGCGCTCCTGCAGGCCCACCACGATCTCGTCGAGGCCGTGGCGCAGGCGGACCGTGGTCGGCTCATCGCCGGCGCCGGGGGTCTCCGCGAGCAGCGTGACCGCCTCCACGCGCTGCTCGCCGAGCTGCGAGCGGGCGTGCTCCTCTGCCGCCTGGACGGCGAGGCTCATCGCGCTGCGGCCGCGGAAGTGCTCGGGCACCAGCAGTCCGCGCTGGTAGGCGGCGGCGATGTCCGGAGCGTCCTCAGCAGGGACCCGGCCGTAGTACAGACCGTGAGGGAGCAGGATCATGGTGGCGGCGAACCGGTCCCCGCCCAGATGCGAGCACTCCCAGGTCTCCTCGGGGTAGGCCTCGGCGAGCGCTGCGGCGACGGGCCGGCCGCGCACCGCACAGCAGCGGTCGTGCCGGGCATGGGTGCACACCAGGAAGGCGGGGCGCTCGGACGGCTCCCCGGCCGAGCCGTCCAGCGGCAGCTCCAGCAGCTCCGCGGGATCCTCGACGGTGCCCCAGCGCATCTCCTCCCGGCCGGGCCGGGTCTCGGCGATCGCCCAGCGCATCGTCGTGCGCTCGCGTCTCTCGTCGGCGCGGAGCCCGAAGCGGCGGATCGCCACCGGGCGCAGACCGGCGGCCTCGGCGCGTCGCGCGATCGCGCGACCGAGCTCCCGGTCCAGAGCGGAGTCCAGGAAGGCGTGCGGTCCCCAGGGGCTGTCGATCTCGACCAGCAGCCAGCGTCGGCCCAGCCCGCCGGTGGCGCCGAGGGCATCGCCGCGTTCGCGCGAGCGGTCGCTGCAGGGCGCCCAGTCCGGGGCTGTGGGCACGGGTGCGGAGGCGGGTGCCGGCGGCGTCATCGAGCAGCGCGCCTCACTGCGGCACCACCACGCCCTCGCGCAGCAGGCGCCGGGAGACCACGAGGGAGGAGTCGGCGTCCAGGCCCGGCAGGGCACCGGCGCTCTGGGGGGCCTCGCGCAGGGCCCGGACGGCCGGAGCCGCCTCTGCGGGCAGCGTGATGGTGCTGGTGCGCAGGTGGAGGCGGATCTCGTGCTCGTCCTCCTCGATCCGTGCGGTGAGCGCCTCCCGCCAGGTCAGCAGCACGTCAGCGCCCAGCTGCGCCATCGCGTCGATGGTCGCCAGCGGGCGGACGGGCTCGGGCCGGGTCGCCTCCGCATGCGCGCGATGCATCGCGCGGGCGACGTCCTCGACTCTCGTCCGGTCCAGCAGGGCATGGGCAGCGGCGAGCGTGGCGCGTAGGTCCTCGGCGAGCGAGGCGGGGTCGGCGTGGTCCACCCCCAGGGCCAGGGAGCGGCGCAGCTCGGGGTCCTCGCCGGCGCGCTCGAGGAGCGTGCGCAGTAGGTCGTGGCGGGTGGTGGCGCGCAGGCCGATGGTGAGGTGGATGGACGTGCCGCCCTCGGCGACGGCGGAGTGCAGCCAGCCGCGCGGCAGGTAGAGCACATCGCCCGGCTCGAAGACCTGGTCGATGTGCGGCGCCCGGCGGGCGGCCTCGGCGACCGCCTCGCGGTGCTCGGTCCACGGCTGATCGGCGAGCGGATGGGGGTGGACGGGCTCGTGGATCCTCCAGCGCTTCGCACCGGCGATCTGCAGGACGAACACGTCGTGGGTGTCGTAGTGGGGGTCGAAGCCGCGCGAGGAGGCCGGGGTGACGTAGGCGTTGACCTGTGCGGGGTGGCCCAGGTCGGTGACCAGGTCGCGGGCGAACTCCCCGATCGGGGCCCAGGTGCGGTGCAGGCCCTGCAGCACCAGGGTCGCGCCGGCGGCGAACTGCTGCAGCACCTTCGCGGAGTCCAGCTGGTCGCCCACCTCGGCGCCGGTCCCACCGGAGGAGGTGAACAGCGAGGGGCTGAGCACGGTGCCCTCGACGGCCATGCGCACGAAGGGGGTGCGCAGGGCGCGGTGCGCGATCAGCTCATCGACCGCCTCGGCGCTGAAGAGATCCTCGAAGCCGCCCGGGCTGCGGGTCAGCAAGGGCCGTTCGCCCCAGTGCTCGCGCGTGAACTGCTCCCCCGACATGCCGGTCAGGCGCCGGAGCGCGGGGCGGTCCTCCACCCCGCGCTCCGGCTGCGATGCCGTCTCGCTCATGCGGTGCCGTCGGCGCCGCCGTCGTGACCCTGCGGATTCGCGCCGCCGTCGGCCGGGCCCTCACCGCCTGCGGTGCCGTCGGCGCCGCCGTCATGACCCTCGGGGTTGGCGCCGCCGTCCGCGGGGCCCTCGCCGCCGGCGGTGCCGTCGGCGCCGCCGTCATGGCCCTGCGGGTTCGCGCCGCCGTCGGCCGGGCCTTCTCCGCCCGACGGGCCGGTGGTGCTGATGTCCTCGTCCTTGATGCTCATGGTGTCCTCCTCGGACGTCGGTTGCCGGCGCTGTGCCGCCGGTCACGACCGTACCGCGCCCGGGTGCCGTGCACGAGGGCTTCGGGGCGACGCGACCGCTCGGTCACCAGGTCGGTGGCGGTGCAGGGCGGCGGCAGGCGGGACGCCGCGCGGCGCAGGACCGGTGCTCGCCATGGAGCGGGCGGGGTCGCGCGGGCCGGGTGAGCTCATAGGCCACCGGAGATCTCGTCCACGAGACCCTGGCCCGCCTCGGCGGGTGTGGAGCGCCCGGCGAGCACATCCTGGCCCCACCGGATCAGGACGTCCTCGAAGCTGCTGGCGCCCTGCGGCGTCAGGGGCGGAGGCGGGCCCTGCTCCGAGGCGGTGGCCGCGAGGTACTCGACCGCCTTGCGGTCCGAGGGCGTCAGCTGCTCCTCGATCGCGGCCCGGACGGCGGTGTTCGCCGGCACGCCGCGCTCGGTGCCGGTGATCCGGCCGGCCTCGGGGTCGTTGACCAGGAAGTCGACGAGATCTCGCGACAGCTCGGGAGCGGTCCCGTCGGCCATGACGACCCAGTACATCGAGGCCTGGTGGGCCAGCTGCGCCTCCGCGGCCGCTCCGGCGAGCGAGGGCAGGCGCAGCAGCTCGACGCTCTGCCCGGTGGCGTCGTCGAAGGCGGTGACCTGATTGGAGGAGTAGATCGCCAGGGCGGTGCGGCCGGTGGCGAAGAGGCGCTGGTCCACCGGCGCGGAGACGTCCTCGACCGACAGCTCGGCAGTCGGGGTGGCGCCGGCCTCCATCGCCTCCTGGGCTAGGGCGAAGAAGGCGGTGGCGACATCGGCGTCGAACCCGAGTCCGGTGTCATCGAAGGTCTCCGCCCCGGACTGCCGCACCCACACCCGGAACGCCGCATCGCGCCCGCTGGGATCCGTCAGCCCGAAGGAGCCCTCGGGGAGCTTCGCGGAGAGCTCCGCTCCGAGCGCGATCATCTCGTCCCAGGTCCACGTGGTGTCATCGGGCAGCTCCATGCCCGCCAGCTCGAAGACGGCGGGATTCGCCATCACCACCGGCGCGATGGTGCCCGCGTTGACCGCGAACAGAGATCCGTCGACCTCTCCCACCTCGGCGGCGCCCTCATCGAAGCCGCCGACGTCGAAGCCGAGCTCCGTCAGGTTCGCCAGCGCCCCTCGTTCGACGTACTCCAGCAGGTACTTCTCGTCCATCTGGACCACGTCCGGGGGCGTGCGGGCGGCCACCTGGGTGGCCAGTTTGTCCCAGTACCCGCCCCACTCGCCCGGTTCCCCCACGATCTCGAGCCCGTCCTGGCGGGCGGCGAAGACGTTCAGCGCCGCGGTGGTGCGCTCGGTGCGCACCTGATTGCCCCACCAGACCACGCGCTGCGAGGCAGCGGACTCCTCCCCCGCCGTGCGACCGGGGCCGCAGGCTCCGAGCAGGGCGAGCGGCGGCGCCACCAGGCCGGCAGCGAGCAGTCGTCGGCGTGTGGTTCCCGGAGTCTCTGATCGGTTCGCGCAGTGCATGATGACCTCTTCCTGCCGGGGTGGGGTCTGGTGCTCTCGAACCGCCGGTCTGGCCGTCGGGGCACGCGAACCCTCGGTGTAGATAGCTTAGCTAAGCACAACACGGGCAGGAGGACGCTGCTGTGCGCGAAGGGATGATGCCGGGCCGCGGCAGGGGCCCACGGCGGGCTCCGCCACGCGCCGGACCGCATGGCCGGACTCGCTTCCACCACCCAGAGGAATTCCCCCGGGGCGTGGCCACCGCTTGACAGATGGAGCGGCGTCGATCATTCTCTCCGTCATACGAATAACGTCAGCGCGGACCGCAGCGGTCCAGGGCGCCGACCGACGAGATCCGGAGGCAGGAACCATGGCCCAGCGCCCGACCATGCACGACGTCGCCGCAGTCGCCGGCGTCTCCCAGGCCGTGGTGTCCATCGTGCTCAGCGGCTCGTACTCGGGACGCGCGTCGGAGACCACCGCCCAGCGGGTGCGGGATGCCGCCTCGGAGCTCGACTATCGCCCCAATCTTCAGGCGAAGAGCCTCAAGACAGGGGTGGCCGAGATCATCGGGCTGGTCGGCGACGAGGTCGCCACCGCCCCCTTCTCGGGCATGCTGATCAAGGGCGCCCAGGACCGCGCCTGGCAGGACCGCCACATGCTGATGACCATCGACACGGGTGGCGATGACGCTCTCGAGCGCGCGGCGGTCGAGACGATGCTCTCGCACCGGGTCCGCGGGGTCATCTACACCGCCATGTACCACCGTGAGGTGGAGATTCCGGCAGCCGCCCTCATCACGCGCGTGGTCTGCCTGAACGCCCGAGACCTCGCGGGCAGAGTCCCGAGCGTCACTCCGGACGAGGTCACCGGTGGCTACGAGGCGACGAAGGTGCTGCTCGACGCCGGGCACACCCGCATCGCGATGATCAACATCCACGACGTGCTGCCGGCGGCTCGCGGGCGCCGCGAAGGATATGAACGAGCGCTGTCCGAGGCGGGCATCGAGCCCGATCCGGCGCTCGCCTACCGGGGCGAAGGCATCCAGCGCTCCGGCTTCGAGGCCGTCAGGCACCTGATGAGCCTCGCCACGCCCCCGACGGCCATCTTCTGCGGGAACGACCGCAGCGCCCTCGGCGCCTATCAGGCCCTGGCCGAGCTCCACCTCCGAGTTCCCGAGGACGTCTCGATCGTGGGCTTCGACGACCAGGATCTGCTGCGTGACTTCTTCCATCCGCCGCTGACCACTGTGCGCCTGCCCTTCGCCGAGATGGGCGAGCGTGCGGCCGCCCTGATCCTCGACGCCGACGCTCCGGCAGAGGTCCATCTGGTCCACTGTCCCGTCATCCCCCGCAAGTCCGTTGCCCCGCCGAAAGGACGATGATGTCGCATTCGCCCACCGCCCCCGATGTCGGAACCGCACTCCTGGTCGCTGCTGACCAGGGCACCGCGGCCACCGCTTCGCCGCCCGAGCCGCCTCCCCCGCGCGCGAGACGGCGCCTGCTCCTTCGCATCTTCCATGCCTGGCAGTTATACGTATTACTAGCTCCGGCTCTGATCTATCTCGTCGTGTTCAAGTACTGGCCGATGTACGGGGCCCAGATCGCCTTCCGCGACTACAACCCCGTCGACGGCTTCTTCTGGAGCCCCTGGGTGGGGCTGGATCACTTCGTCGCCTTCGTGACCTCGTTCCAGTTCGAGCGGCTCGTCGCGAACACCCTGACGATCAACACCGTCGGGCTGCTGGTGGCGTTCCCCGTCCCCATCATCCTCGCGCTCATCGTGAACCAGCTGCCCAGCGAGCGGTTCAAGCGGATGACGCAGACGATCCTCTACGCCCCGTCGTTCATCTCGGTGGTGGTGATCGTGGGCATGATCCATCTGCTGTTCTCCCCCAGCTCCGGCATGGTCAACCACGGGATCTCGCTGCTGGGCGGCGACCCGATCTTCTTCATGGGATCTCCCGAATGGTTCCGTCCCCTCTACATCGGGTCCGACATCTGGCAGAACGCCGGCTTCTCGATGATCATCTACCTCGCGGCGCTGACGGCCATCGATCCGTCGCTGCACGAGGCCGCCCGGATGGACGGGGCGAACCGCTTTCAGCGGATCCGCCACATCGATGTTCCCGGCATCCTGCCGGTGATCACGATCCTGTTCATCCTCGCGGTGGGGAACATCTTCAACCTCGGGTTCGAGAAGGTCTATCTCATGCAGACGGATCTCAACCTCCCCACGTCCGAGGTCATCAACACCTACGTGTACAAGACCGGTCTGCAGAACGCCCAGTTCAGCTATTCCGCAGCTATCGGGCTCTTCAACTCCGTCCTCAATCTTCTTCTTCTGCTGACCTTCAACTGGGTCGCGAAGAAGGCCAACCAATCGAGCCTGTGGTGATGAACATGTCGAGCACCCTGTCCCCCACGAAGAACTCCCTGCGCCGGGAACCCTTCCACCGGCGCATGGCCGATCCCCTGTTCGGTCTCGTCACCTACGGCCTGATCGCCGTGGCGATCGTCCTGATCGTCTACCCGCTCTACTTCATCGTGATCGCCTCGATCTCCGATCCGAACCTGGTGCAGCAGGGGAAGGTCATCCTCTTCCCCCGGGGCATCACCTTCGACGGCTACCTGACCATCTTTGACACCTCGACGATCGTGCGCGGGTTCGCGAACTCCGTGCTCTACACCGTGGTGGGCACCGCGCTCAGCGTGACCATGATCCTCACCGGCGCCTACGCGCTGAGCAGGAAGGACATGCCCGGGCGCAACCTGTTCATGATCCTGTTCGTCATCACGATGTTCTTCGACGGCGGCATGATCGCCCGCTACCTCGTGGTCAAGGAGCTGGGCATGCTCAACACCATGTGGGCCGTGGTGCTGCCGGGAGCCGTCGGGGTCTGGAACCTGATCATCGCCCGCACGTTCCTCCAGCAGAACCTCTCCCCCGAGCTGCGGGAGGCCGCGCAGCTCGACGGCGCCTCCGACTTCCGCTTCTTCTTCGGGATCGCGATCCCGCTGTCCAAGCCGCTCATCGTCCTGATGGTGATGATCCATCTCGTCGCGAACTGGAATGCGTTCTTCGACGCGATGATCTATCTGAACGACGAATCGAAGTACCCGCTGCAGCTCATCCTCCGAAATGTGCTCATCCAATCCCAGGCCTCCGCCTCCGGAATGGACATGGCCTCGATGGACAGCACCGCCGCCGCGCAGAAGATGGGCGAGCTGCTCAAGTACTCGATGATCGTCGTCTCCACGATCCCCCTCCTCATCGCCTTCCCCTTCCTCCAGCGCCACTTCATCAAGGGCGCCACCCTCGGCGCC
Organism: uncultured Brachybacterium sp.; assembly: GCF_947500705.1. Lineage (GTDB taxonomy): Bacteria > Actinomycetota > Actinomycetes > Actinomycetales > Dermabacteraceae > Brachybacterium. The sequence goes on from NZ_CANMSY010000002.1 coordinate 664,430, forward strand.
CTGAAGAGCTGACACTCCCCACGCTTCCCCAGCCATACCTCCCCATTCACACTGCATCACCGTTACGAAGGAGTACCGCCATGCTTTCTCGCCGTCATTTCACCCTGTCCGCCACCGCCCTCGGCGTCACGATGCTGGGGATCTCCGGTTGCTCCCGGCCCTCGGAGCGCACCACCGAGGACCTCTCCTCCGAGGCCGGCCTGACCGACTCGGGCCTGCCGATCGTGACCGAAGAGCTGACTCTCGCCTTCGGCGGCGCAAAGTCTCCGCTCGCACCGGACTACGAGGCGATGGAGCTGGTCAAGACCTGGAAGGCCGACTCCGGCATCGAGATCACCTGGAACAACGAGCCCGACGAGGTCTGGGGGGAGAAGAAGAACCTGCTGCTGGCCAGCGGCGAACTCCCGGACGCCCTGTTCAACTCCGGGCTCTCCGATGCGGAGGTCGCCAAGTACGGCGCCAACGGCACCCTGATCGCCCTCGAGGACCTGATCGAGGAGCACGCTCCCACCCTCGCGGGGATCCTGGCAGAGCGCCCGGACATCAAAGCCGCGATCACCGCGTCGGACGGGCACATCTACACCCTGCCGTCGGTCGAGGAGATGGGCCTGGTCGAGTTCCCCAGCATGCTCTTCCTGAACACCGACTGGCTCGAGGAGTTCGGGCTGGAGATGCCCACGACCGTCGAGGAATACCATCAGGTGCTCCTCGCCTTCAAGGAGAACGGGCCGGCCGGCACCCTCCCGCTGTCCTTCCTCGACACCGGCGCCATCGCCGACCTGATCGCCGCGATCGGTGGGCAGCCCGACAACGCCGACCACCGCATCGTGGAGGATGGGAAGGTCGTCTACACCGCGAACAAGGACGGCTTCCGCGATGCGATCGCCGAGCTGCACACCTGGTACGGCGAGGGGCTCATCGACCAGGAGTCGTTCTCCCAGGACTACGTCAAGTTCGTCTCCAAGGGCAAGGCGGATCCGCAGACCCTGGGCTCGTTCTACTTCTGGGAGATCCCGGAGGTCGTGGGCCCGGAGCGCGCGGACCAGTACGCCATCGTGCCGATCTTCCCGGGCCCCGACGGTGTCCAGCGCGCCTGCGTCGCCAACAACCAGGAGATCAACCGCGGCGCGTTCGCGATCACCCGCACCAACGAGTACGCCGCGGCGACCTTGCGCTGGGCGGACATGCTCTTCGATCCGGTCATGAGCGCGCAGGCCAACTGGGGCCCGATCGGCGTCTCCCAGCAGCTGAACGCCGACGGCATGCTCGAGCAGATCCCCGTGGGTGAGGGCGAGACCGAGCAAGAGCGCCGGGTGAAGTGCGCCCCCGGTGGGCCGAAGATCATCACCGCGAAGGACTTCGAGACGGTGGTGCTGGCCGAGCCCCGCGCCGCGGAGCGGCAGGCCCAGATCGCGGAGTTCTTTGAGCCCCACCGCGCCAACGAGAAGTACCCGCCGGTCATGCTGTCGGTCGAGGAGCTGGACCGGATCAGCACCATCGAGGCCGATATCTCGACTCTGGTCACCGAGAAGATCGCGACCTGGGTCGTCAAGGGCGGCATCGAGGAGGAGTGGGACGGCTACGTCGCCCAGCTGGACACGATCGGCCTCCCCGAGGTCGTCGAGGTCTACCAGACCGCCTACGACCGCTTCTCCGAGAACGCCTGACTACCCGGCGCCCGTTCACCACCGACCCCTCCATTTCATCGAGAGAGATCATGAATTCGACTTCCCCGCCCGTTGTTCTCACTGACGTGCACCGCCCCAGGTTCCATCTGACGGCCGAGGCCACCTGGATGAACGACCCCAACGGCCTCATCCGGCACGACGGCGCATGGCATGCCTTCTTCCAGAACAATCCGCTCGGCAGCACCTGGGGCAACATGTCCTGGGGCCACGCCGTGTCGGACGATCTGGCGACCTGGACCAACCTGCCCGTCGCGCTCCCCTTCTCCGACACGGAGCTGATCTTCTCCGGGAGCATCGTCCACGACGCGAAGAACACCTCGGGCCTGGGTACGTCAGGCGGCGACGGACCGCTCGTCGCGTTCTACACGAGCGCCTTCACGCCGTCCCATCCCACCACGCCCGGCATCCAGGCCCAGTCGATCGCCTTCTCCCAGGACGGCGGTGCGACGTGGACCTTCTACGCCGACAACCCCGTTCTCACGCGCGACTCGGAGAACTTCCGCGACCCGAAGGTGTTCTTCCACCGCGAGAGCGGCCGCTGGGTCATGGTCACCGTCGAGGCCCTCGACCACAGCGTCCACGTCCATGTGTCCGATGATCTGCTGGCGTGGGAGTCGGCCTCCGTGTTCACCCACCCGGGCCTGGACGGCGGCATCTGGGAATGCCCCGACCTGCTGCGGGTACCGACTCCCGGAGGCGGCGAGGACTCGTGGGTCCTCGTGCTCAGCACCAACCCCGGCGGCCCGGCCGGCGGCTCCGGGACCTACACCCTGGTGGGGCACTTCGATGGTCGCCGCTTCACGGCCGACGCACCCCCGCAGCCGCTGGACCTCGGCCCGGACTGCTATGCGGCCGTCTCCTTCTCCGGCGTCGACGGTGATCCCGTGCTGCTGGGCTGGATGAACAACTGGGCCTACGCCGAGCAGACCCCGACGGCACCGTGGCGCTCCGCGATGACCCTTCCCCGCACGCTCCATCTGGAACCCGCCTCCGACGGCAGCCTCCAGGTGATCCAGCACCTCGTCACCCCCGAGGAGATCCGGACTCTCGATCTCGAGGTGCCGGCGACTTCCGCCGTGCTCGCGGAGCTCGATGCGGAGGAGCCGTTCAGGCTGCGCGGCGTGCTCGCCACCGGGTCCGCGCACCGGCTCGTGCTCCGTTTCGGCGACGGCGGGCGAGACCGGGACCTCGTCCTCGCCGTCGACTCCACAGGGCGCGTCTCCCTGGATCGGAGCAGCGCGCATCAGGAGCCGTTCGCCCCGGAGCACACGCACTCCCTGCCCTACGCCCCCGCGAGGGCCGGTGACTCGATCTCCTTCGACCTCGTCGTCGACCGCTCCTGCGTGGACCTGGAGCTGGACGGCGGCCGCGCTCTGATCTCCCAGCAGATCTTCCCGGGCGCCCGGACGGTCACCGTCTTCACCGAGCCCGCTGCATGAGCACGACTGCCGCTCTCGTCATCGGGGAGGCTCTGACCGACATCGTCCGCGAGGCGGACGGCACCGTGCGCTCCCGACCCGGGGGCAGCCCCGCGAACGTCGCCGTGGGCCTCGCACGGCTCGGAGTCCCCACCGAGCTGCTCAGCTGCCTGGGGTCCGACGCGAACGGCGATTCCCTGCGTGTTCATCTCGAGCAGTCGGGGGTGATGCTGCGCGCGGGCGGTGCTGAGCCCCCGACCCGGACGTCGACCGCCGAAGCACAAATCGGCCCGGACGGCGCGGCGACCTACCGTTTCGACATCGACTGGAACCCCGGGGAGATCCAGCTCGAGCCCGTACGGCTCGTCCACACCGGCTCCCTGGCCACGGCGATCGAGCCCGGAGCAGGGGCCGTGGAATCAGCACTCGCCGCCGCGCACCCGGGCACCCTGATCTCCTTCGACCCGAACGTCCGCCCGACGCTCGGCCTGCCCCGGGACGAAGTGCGCCGACGGGTCGAGCGCATCGCTGGCCTCGCGCATCTGGTCAAGATGAGCGATGAGGATCTCGAGTGGCTGTACCCCGCGGAACCCTTCGGCGATGTCGCGGCCCGAATGCACGAGTCCGGAGTGGCTCTGTTCATCGTGACCCGAGGCGCCCAGGGCTGCACGCTCAGCACTCCTCGCTGGACCTCCGAGATCCCGGCGATGCCGGTCACCGTGGCCGACACCATCGGGGCGGGCGACGCCTTCATGTCAGGCCTGCTCTACGCGATCCTCACCGCCGACGGCGACCAGGCGCTCCGCTCCGGTGACATCCCCCGGGAAGCCGCGGAGGCCTGGGCTGCGACTGCGCTGCGCAGTGCCGCGATCACGGTGGGGCGGCGCGGGGCGCAGCCGCCGTTTGCGGCGGACCTGGGCGTGGGGCCGGGGGTGGACGTGATCGCCGACTTCTGACGCCAGGGCCGCTCGAACCCCGTCCGGAAGTCCTGCCCGATACCTCCGTCCAGAGTGACGGGGAGGGCGAACCCGGGGACCTGCCAGGCCCAGCATCCATGATCGGACGAGGAGTCATGGTGACGGGCCCGCATCCTCCATCACCCCCGCCGAATCATCGGCGATCGCGCGACCGACCGGTCCCTGAGGCTCGCGGAGACAGTCGGAATCCGCGTCCAGCATGGCGTCATGGTCAGTCCATTGCGTCCGCCGGTGCACTGCAGCGTTCACCCCTCGCCGGCGAGCAGCTCCCGCACGTCGTCAGCGGTGAGGGTGCCGTTGAAGGCCTGGTCCCCATCGGTCAGCGCATTGAACAACGCGGCCTTGCGCTCCTGCAGGGCCAGCACCTTCTCCTCGATGGTGTTCTCGGCGACCATGCGGTACACCATGACGCTGCGCGTCTGCCCGATGCGGTGGGCACGGTCGACCGCCTGTGCCTCCGCGGCGGGGTTCCACCAGGGATCCAGCAGGAACACGTAGTCGGCCTCGGTGAGGGTGAGGCCGAACCCGCCGGCCTTCAGACTGATCAGGAACGCCGGCTGGTCGCCGCTGCGGAAGGAGTCGATCACGCCGGCGCGATCTCGGGTGGAGCCGTCGAGGTAGGCGTAGCGCACGCCCCGGTCCTCGAGTGCCTGGCCCACTCGCGCCAGGTGCGAGGTGAACTGGCTGAAGATGATCACCCGGTGCTGCTCGGCCAGGATCTCGTCGAGGTGCTCCAGCAGCGCGTCCAGCTTCGAGGAGGGCACCTTCGCGTGCTCCTCGGCGACGATCGCCGGGTCCAGAGCCAGCATCCGCAGCAGTGTGAGGGAGCGGAACACGACGAACCGGTTCCGGTCCATGTCCTCCAGCAGGCGCAGCATCTTCTGCCGTTCGCGCTGCAGCACGCGATCATACAGACGCCGATGGGCGGGCTGCAGGGGGACCCTCACCACCTGCTCCTGCTTCGGGGGCAGGTCCGACGCCACCGCGTCCTTGCCGCGGCGCAGCGTGAACGGGCGGATCCGTCGCCGGAGCCGGCCCATGCGTTCCTCGGAAAGCCGGCGCCCCTCCTCACCGGCCTCGGCACGCTCGATGGGCGTGAGGTATTCCTGCCGGAAGCGCTGCCAGGAGGGGAACAGGCCCTGCGCGGTGAGGGACAGGATCGCCCAGACGTCCGAGAGCGAGTTCTCCATCGGGGTGCCGGTGATCGCCAGGCGGAACGGGGCGCGGATGCGGCGGGCAGCCCGGTGCGCCTTGGTCGCGCGGTTCTTGACGAACTGCGCCTCGTCCAGGATCAGGCCGTCCCAGTCCGGGGCGGTGCAGTCCTCCTCGTTGATCCGCAGCAGGGTGTAGCTGGTGACGACGATGTCCGCGCCGGCTGCGGCCTCGGCGACCGTGCTGCCGCGTCGAGCGGTGGTCGAGTCCAGGATGCGCACGTCCAGCTGCGGGGCGAACCGTTCGGCCTCGGACTTCCACACCGACAGCACCGAGGAGGGCGCGATGACCAGGAACGGCGGCGCGTCAGGGCGGAGGGTGCGGGCGCGCATGATCAGGGCGAGGGTCTGCAGGGTCTTGCCCAGTCCCATGTCGTCGGCGAGGATCCCGCCCAGATGGTGGTCGTAGAGGAAGGACAGCCACGCGAAACCCTCGTGCTGGTAGGGGCGCAGCGTCGCCTGCAGTCCTGCCGGCACTTCCGGCACCGGGATCTGCTCGAGGGCTTTGAGGGCGCCGACGCTCTCGCGCCACGCCATGGTGTCGAGTGCTTCGTCGGCGAGGTCCTCGAGCTCGTCCCACAGGCTCACCTGGTACCGGCTGATGCGCTGGGAGTCGGGCTCCCAGTCGTCCATCGTCCCGGCCTCCTGGATCAGCGTCCGGAGCCGGTCGAAGGTGGGATGGTCCAGCCGGAAGTAGGTGCCGTCGGGAAGCAGCACGGAGGGCTCCTCCCGGGTCAGGGCGGTGAAGACAGCGGTGAAGGGCACCGGGTGGCCGCCGATGGTGACCTCGAACCCGAGGTCGAACCAGTCGTTGTCCTGCGGGTCCGTGGATTCCGTCTGGGAGATGCGCAGCGACGGATCTCCCCGCAGCTCGGCGTAGCGCGGTCGGGTGCCGATCTCGCGGACGTCGACGTGCTCGAGCGTCTGCAGCGCAGGCAGCACCTGGTCGACGAAGGCAGCGGCATCGACACCGGCGAGCTGCTGCTCGGCCCGGGCGGCCGCGTCCTCCCAGTGCTCGCGCACGGACTCCAGCACCGCGCCCTCATGGACGGCATCGCGCGGCCCGCTCAGCTCGCGGCCGAGGGGGACTCTTCGGCGGGGAGCATCGTAGGCCCACGCCCAGTGCAGCTCGGCCCGGTCCTCGGGCAGGTGCCGCACCTCCAGCTCGAGCCGCGCCCGGGCCGGCTCTGGGAACTCGACCGAGGCGTCCGTGCTGGTCACCTCGATGACGGAGCGGAGCTGCGGGGCGACGTCGCGGAGGAACTCCTCGGCATCGGGTGCCGGGATCCGCAGCGTGTCCTCGTGCTCCAGCAGCCGGCGCACGGTCTCGGGCATGGGCTTCGCGGCGGGATGGAGCACCACCTGCACGCTGGTGGCGCGGGGAGCCGTCCTGACGTCGATGAACCCGCCAGGGCCGGCGGGGCGCAGATCGGTGCGCGGCACGCCGTCGATCTCGGCGATCGCGGAGACGAGGAGATCACCGCCGTCGGCCTGGACCTCGAGGTGCACGTGGGCCGGGTCCTGCCAGGTGACCTCCGCGATGATGCCCATGCCGACCAGCGGAACACCTGCGCGGACTGCCTGACCCAGCAGCTCCCAGCCGTCGCGGGAGCGCAGATCGTCCAGGAGCAGCCGCTCGTCGGAGTAGCCGCCGTACGGCTGGTCGAGGGCTGCCGCCCGCGCGAGCCGGCCCAGCAGCTCGGCGTGCTCCGCGGGGAACTCGGAGTGGGCTGTCGGGTACTGGGAGGTCGAGTACTGGAACGCCCTCCAGGACAGGCCGCCTTTGATCCATGGCTTCGCGGTCCCCGCGCGCAGGGGCAGCAGCCCGACACTGAGCAGTGCCCCCTTCTCCACACTCGCGGTCGTCGCGGGGACCGAGGAGTACCGCGAGACAGCGTGCCCGCGCGCGCCGGCCCGGAGCTCGACCCCGAGCGCCAACGCCGTGGTCTCACGGCTCGCGGCGACATCGATCAGCGGTGCCAGGGTGCGGCGCCACGGTGCAGGGGATGGTGGCGGCGAGATCTCGCGGGATCGCGGTGCACGGGCTGCTTGGTCGAGAGCGTCGCCGAGACCGTCGTCGGAAGCGCGCAGCAGCCCACTGCGCATCGCCTCGGTGGTCACGGTGTACATGAGAGCCGCGGCGTGCTTGCAGGCCGTGCCCACCGGGCACGTGCACCACGAGTGGACCGGCTCTCGGGCCGTCAGCCCCAGCGCTGTCGAGGGGCCCGCCGCTGCGGTCCGAGCGCGGTTCTCCCGCAGGGTGACCTGGGTGCGGTACGGCTGAGCGCGGGTCCCGCGCACCTCGCCCTCCAGGGTGAGCGTGCCCGCCCGGGTGGAGGTGGCGGACTCCTCCCAGGCCACCCTCCCGACGGCGCCCGAGCGGCTGTAGCGCTTGCCCCGCTGGGCGGCGGTCGTTCCGGCGAAGCGGATGATGTCCTGCTCGCTCACGTACGGCATGGAGGACTCAGCGCTCATAGCAGCATGGTGGCACGGAGGGCGAGCATCGGAGCAGCCATGTTCACTGTGCTCGGTGGGACACGCTCGTCACCCCGCGAAGGCTCCGCATTCCGGTCCGGGGCCGGTCGGTGGTGCGAGCCGGAGGATCCGGTCCCTGTCCGGTGCCGGGCCCACGATCGAAGGATCTTCGTCGGGTTCGCCAGCACCCGCCACCGGAGTGGTCCTCATGCCTGCTCAGAGTCGTTCAGCTCATCTCGTCCCCCGCATCGTTCAGCGCCCGATCACGCCGAGGAGCACGTGCACGACGATCTCCCACGACCACGACCAGCACTGGGACGGCATGTTCAGCTGGTACCGCTGCGATGACGGCTCCGAGCTGCTGACCACCGAGGACATCGCCGACACCTTCGAACACGGCGAGACCTGGACGGTGCAGCGCTCGACGGACAAGGGCGAGCCCGAGTCGACGGCCGTCCTCTCGGCGGTCTACGCCGGGCGGTGAGGCGCGGCAGGGCCGGCACGAAGGGGAGCTGCAGAGGGGCAGCTCGGGCCCGAGGTCTGATCGCGATGTGCTCGGCGCGAGTCAGCTCGCGTCGTCGATCACCCGGAGCACGTCATCCGCCTGGAAGACCTCCGACCGCCGGTACCTCCCCGTGCCCGGCACGAGGATTCCCCGCGCGGCCAGGGTGTCCACCGTCCGGTGCGCAGCGACGCGGGAGACGCCGAGCCGCTCGGCGACGAACTTCGCGGTGATGACCGGCTGCTCCCGCAAGATCGGGAGGATGCGACGTGCAGACGAGTCGGCACGCAGACCGGCCGCCTTCTCAGCGAGGGTCGCGTCGAGCAGCCGGACCGCATCCTGGATGCGCTCCATCCGCTCGCACGCCTCGCCTGATATCGCCACGAAGAACGCCACCCATGCGTTCAGCGCCTCGACGGCGTCCTCCGGCTGATCGGTACGGACGGCGCTGAGACGCTGCACGTACTCCCGTTCCCGCACGCGGATCGCCGTGGAGACCGGGAGGAGGCCCGAACGCACCACTCCCCCGCGCTCGAGAACGGCATGGACCAGCGCCCTGCCGGCGCGCCCGTTGCCGTCCTCGAACGGGTGGATGGATTCGAACTGCAGATGCGCGATGGCGGCGAGCAGCAGAGGATGCTCTCCCGAGCCGTTCAGCCAGTCCAGGAGATCCTCGACGAGGGCGGGGACCAGGCCCGGAGGCGGGGCGACATAGTCGGCTCGGAGCCTGTCCCGCCCGCCGATCCACACGTCGACGGCTCGCAACCCCTCGGCGGCTCCGACCACGCCGAGGGCACGATGGATCTCCTCGACGTCGTCGACGCCCCAGAGGCCTCGCTCTGCGAGCTGCTCGATGGCGGTGCGCGTCGCCTGGACGTTGCGGGCCACGCTCAGCGCCTCGTGATTGCGCAGGTGATCCTGCTGTTCCCCGAGCTGGGCATAGGAGACATCGCGCCCCGAGGCGGCGACCCGCTCGATCCAGGAGGAGGCGATGGACTCCGAGCGGAGGAGGAGGGGGTATATCCCTGTTCGAGTCGCCTCATCGACCTGCGCCGAGGCGGCGGTGACGAGGCCCGAGGCCTCCAGCGCCTCCTCGCGGACCTCTCGGTCGAGGAGAGCGCCGATGTCCTGACCGGCGAGCTTCGCAGGCACGAAGTAGGAGAAGACGCCCCCTCGCCGGGCGGAGGCGGTGGCGCCACGGTAGTCGGGCGCCTGGTGGCCTTTCAGCCACGTGCCATGGATACCCATATCCCGTCCTCAGTTAACTTTATCAATCTAAGGTTAACTGAAGCCGATCCTGGATGAGAGATGGTGGCCCCGCTCCAGCGCAGCGGCGGTGATCAGTCGCGGCAGCAGTGAGGTGTCGATCCCCGCGGCATGGGCGACGGCGGGTGACCAGTCGCGGGTGCGAGCGTCGAGCAGACCCGTCGCCGCGGCGGTGGTCAGGTCACAACGCAGGCCAGCGCCGAGGAGGTGGGCGAGGCGGCCGGCAGGCCCGAAGGTGATGCCCCGTGCGGCACTGGGCGGCGATCTCTGTCTCAGGAGGAAGCACTGCAGCGATCGCGGTCCGTGAGGCGCGGACCCAGTCGGCGGGATCCTGCTCCGTGCCGCCGGCCAGCGGCCCGTGTCCGCACTCCGGAAACCGAGCTGAACCCCGAGGGTCACACCGTGCCGATCACCCAGGGCTCGGAGAAGAAGCGGTACCGCCCACCGCCGCTCCCCGCGCAGGCGCGCGACGTACGCGACGTACGCGACGTACGCGACGTACGCGACGCTGCCGACGACCTGTCCATACCATGGCAAGGTTTGCCATAACGGCTAGGATGGTCTCATGGCAACGATGAATGTGTCCCTTCCCGACGGGCTCAAGGAGTTCGTCGAGGCACAAGTTGATGAGCATGGCTACGGGACCAGCAGCGAGTTTGTCCGCAGCCTGATCCGGCGCGAGCAGGAGCGCACCGCGTTGCGCGCCCTGCTCGTGGACGGCATGAGCTCCGGGCCGGGCTCCGAGATGGACGACTCGTACTTCGCACGGATGCGTGACCGCATCCACGGCTCCGACCCGGCATGAGCTCACGCCGGGTCGTCACCACGAGGCGAGCCGATGAGGATATCGAGGCCGCCGTTGACCACTACCTCGACGAGGGCGCCGCCGAGGCCGCGTTGGCCTTCGTCGACGCCCTGGAGGATGCCAAGGTCCTGATCAGCGGATTTCCACAGTTGGGCTCCACCCGCCTCGCCTCGGAGACGGGCATCCCCGAGATGCGCACCATCGCTCTGCGGAGGTTCCCCTACCTGGCCTTCTACACCGACGACGCCGATGCTGTCCGCGTCCACCGGGTGCTGCATACCTCGCGCGACATCCCCTCGCGGTTCTCGAGCGACTGACGCACGCGGCCCGCTCATCGGACCTTGACAGGGGTGCGAGAAGCACTCAGGTAGGTGCAGACGTCTGCCACCGCGCATGGGAGACAAGGTATGCGGGGGCTACTGGAGTCACGGAACGCGAATCCCCGGAACAACGCGCCCACCGCTACTGACATCGCCGAGTGTCGTAGGGCTGCGAGAGACTACCTCCATGTTCAGCGAACACCAGGCAGAACTAGAGCGTTTCCAGCAAGGCGAACCGATGATGCTCGTCGCGCGGGACGCAGACGACAACGATGCCGTCATCGAGTTTCCGCGCGATCTAGTGAACCGAGTGGCCTCGCAGGACGAGAAGGCCTCGTTCAAGGCGACTCACCAGAACCTTCGATGCTCCGTCAGGTTCTGCGACGCTGAGGTTTTCGCGCACTTCCGCACGACGAAGCGATCCGGGTTTGCCCACGCACCGGGTACTTCAAAGCATGCGGCCGAGTCCATCTGGCACCAGATGGCGAAGGCGGACATCGTCTACTGGGCGAAGCGACACGACAACGTCGCCGACGCGGACCAGGAGGTCACTGCAGACGACCGTTCCAGACGCCCGGACGTCGTGGTCACTTTGGTCGACGGAAGAAGGATCGCTATCGAGATCCAATACTCAGCACTGTCCGTGAACGACTACGAGGCACGGGACACGCAGCTTCAACAGAACTTCGATGCACGAGTTTGGATTCTCGGGCATCTCCCGCCTCACCTAAGGGTTCGCCAGAGTGGTATTGCACTCGATGCGCTTGCCGGGGCGATCGTCAGCAAAGGGCAGTTCCCTCTCTGGATCAACCCGGGGATGGCCAGCAAAAGCGAGAAGCCTCAAATCTCTCCATCCCAGATCCTGACTACTTGGTCTGGTCGGGATGTGCATGGACCGTACCTACGAGCTGGCGAGAACACATCATTCTGGTCACTGTCGTCTCTCGACGAATGCACCTTGGACTCCAGATACGGAATCCTCACACCACATTGCAGAAAGCTACTCGAAGCCCGCGAGCGGCGAGGCATCGCTCAACGAGCGGCGAGCGAGGTTCGAGAAAAAGAAGTGCGTGAACACACCGAGAAGCAGAAAAGGCTCGTCGCAAAGACTCGCGATAGGTGGGAGCGTTCACCGGAAAAAGAGTGGGTCATGGACTGGTTGATCGGCGAGTTCGGCCCTGACTACTCGCTATCGCTCGGCGCGACGGGAGTCGCCGACGAGAAGCTCGCAGCAGCGCTGGACGTGACATGCGAGCACTGGAAGACGTTTATCCTCCGCCACGTCAATCAGGCTGAAGGATGGGTGTCCTGGAAAGAGCTCTGCCGCGCCCTGAGAAGTCTGGCCAGCGCAGGTAGCCGTCCCAATCTCACCAATGAGGACTGGAGGACATTGGAGCGCTTCGTGCGCTCCCTACGCAAGAAGGGACTCATCAGATTGAAGGCCGGGTCTGGCCGGCCGGAAGTCGCACCACTGCACTGGACACCTCCCAGCTCTGCGCCATTCGTTCCCGCCATGTGGGGCGCTCGGGCATCTGGGGAACAGTCGCGGGAAGTCCCGGGCGAGGCGAATGCAGAGGAGAGCGCTGGCGGCGCCGATATCGACGCGGATCGCGACCCGGAACCGCCCGTTCAGGAGGCCCAGCGACCCAATCCTCCCGTTCCCCCGGCAGACGAGGAATCAGTTCCTGATCTGCCCCGCGAACGACATTCCCCTGCTGCCTCTGCCATGGAGGGATCCGAGAGCATGAGACGGAACCATCGAGGCGTGTTCGGGTGGATCGCTCGTCTGTTCGGCCACTCGGAGTGAGTGAGCTCGCCTCCTGAGCACCATGAGGAGTTGAGTCCCACATAGTGGTGTAGCGCGGTGGCCCCGTGATCGTCTCTGACGAGGACGCGGCCACCGTGTGATCCTTCGAGTCAACCTTCCACAGAATCCTCGAACGGAGTCATCACGATGACCGCTCCTCATATTGTCGACCCTCACGGCCTGCTCGGTGAAGCCCTGGCCGAAGCCTCCCCGGATCTGATGCGCACGATGCTGCAAAGGATCATCAACGAGCTGCTGTCCGCGGACGCTGACGCGGTCGCCGGCGCGGAATACGGCCGACCCAGCCCCGAGCGGGTCGCTCAGCGCAACGGCTACCGCCACCGCGACCTCGACACCCGCGTCGGCACGATCGACGTCGCCGTCCCCAAGCTCCGCACCGGCACCTACTTCCCCGAGTGGCTGCTCGAGCGCCGCAAACGCGCCGAATCCGCCCTGATCACCGTGGTCGCGGACTGCTACCTCGCCGGCGTCTCCACCCGCCGAATGGCTCCCCGGATGCACGCTTCGCGCACATCGCATCCGGGGCCCCAGCTCGTCAAGACCCTCGGCATCAACAGCCTCTCGAAGTCCCAGGTCAGCCGCATGGCAGCCGATCTGGACGAGCACGTCGAGCAGTTCCGCCACCGCCCCCTGGACGAGGCCGGGCCGTTCACGTTCGTCTCCGCCGACGCACTGACGATGAAGGTCCGCGAGGGCGGACGAGTCATCAACGCCGTCGTCCTGCTCGCCACCGGCGTCAACGGCGACGGCCACCGCGAAGTCCTCGGCATCCGGGTCGCGACCAGCGA
>NZ_CANMSY010000003.1 GCF_947500705.1 uncultured Brachybacterium sp.
GTCCTATTCAGAGGCGAGCCAGCAGGTCACACCTCGGTTCGAGACCGGACCCTTACACAGCTAATGAAACACCCTCGGTCCATGACGACCTCGTGAAGCGGGACTTTTCCGCCGATGACGTCAACGAACTGTGGCTGACCGACATCACCGAGCACTGGACCGACGAGGGCAAGCTCTATCTCTGCGCCATCAAAGATGTGTTCTCCGGCCGGATCGTGGGCTACTCGATCAGCGACCGGATGAAGGCTCGCCTCGCGGTGAAGGCCCTGGACAACGCGATATCCAGGCGCCGTGACGCAGCCGGCTGCATCGTGCATTCGGATAGAGGATCGCAGTTCAGGTCACGGAAATTCGTGCACGCCCTGAACCGTCACCACCTCATCGGATCCATGGGCCAAGTCGGTGCTGCCGGTGATAACGCCGCGATGGAATCGTTCTTCTCGCTGCTCCAGAAGAACGTCCTGGACCGCAAACGGTGGCGAACCCGAGAGGAGCTGCGGATCGCGATCATCACCTGGATCGAACGGACCTACCACCGCCGCCGGCGTCAGGCCCGTCTGGGCCGATTGACCCCCATCGAATACGAGACCATCATGAACCCGGCCGTGAGCCTCGCGGCCTGACACCCCAACTGTCACCTGTTCGTGCGGCAGTCCCTTCAGCGTCACCCGGACCCGGGCCATCTCCCGATGGACCTGCTCCCAGTCCGGCTGAGCGAACACGCTCTCGCACTCACCCCGGCCCGGGAACAACCGCGAATACACCTGCTCGTCGTCGAGCTCGGCCACGTCGACCCAGCCGATCCCCACCCCGTCAGCGGCCTCGAACACCGCCCTGACCGACTTCCGGGACATGCCCTGCGAGGCAGCGATCGATCGCCCCGACAGACCCTCGGCGCGCAGCTGGAGCACCAGCTTCGTTCTGATCTTCCGTACCATTTCCGATTGCTCCTTCGCAGTGACGACTCAGACGTCTTTCCGATAGCCAAGATGCCTCTGGAACGGCTCCACGCAATGGGTCACCGTCCCCCGCTTAGCGACGACGAGCTCGGGCAGCTTCGTGAGCTGCTGCTCCCGCGGCCCGACGATGACCCAGGTCGCCAGCGGTCCGCTGGCCGTCCAGACCCTCGACCTCGGGGTGCCGAATCGTCGATCCGGAGGGCCGCGCCGAAGCCAATGACCTCGCACCTGTACGGCCTCCGGGGGAGGTGGCCCTGCGGGTGCCACGGGGAGAGCGGGCCCGGGCTCGACAGTGCCGGATCATCTGTCGACTCTGCGAACCGGGTGGAGCTTCTCGGCGTCTCAGAGTTGCCGAGAAAGCGTGCAAAGGAAGCCGCCGGTGCGTAAGGTATAAACCACATGTAACTGACAAGTCAGACATACTGAGCCTGCCGCGGTAGCGGCGCCCAGCATCGAGCCCCGGAAGGAGAATCATGCCCCCCCTACTACTTGCGCGACGTCGCACGTCCTGAGCACACTGCCGAAAGCCGACCCCCGTACCGATCCATCGGGGCAAGTACCAAGGGCCCCGCGGCAGAGGTGCCCAATGAGACGCGAGCGACGGCCGTAGCGAGAGAGACCAACGTGCAGCGATCAACGCCGCGCCCGCGGGAGCATCTCGCAATGATTCTCGACGAGTCGCGGCCGTGCGGCCGCACAACAGTGCTCTCTGCGCCGGGCCGAAGAGCTGCAGACCTCGCTGAGCAATCCATGCACGAGCTACGACGCACTCCGCCACGCTATCGAGCGCTGCCCGCTGGATGCTCGGCGCAGACGCCAGAGGAATGCTGGCGGGTGCCGCGACTCGTGCCAAGGCTTCGCAGCGCCGTGAATGATTCCCACTCGGCGCTCCCAGCGATAGGGCGGAACCGCCGTGGACTGCGCTCTCTCATTTCGAAGCGAGACGCCCATCAAAGAATGCTCGATTGCGCGTCCGCGGGCGCCGAGATCAACATTCTTTTTGTAGCCCTGGGTTAGACAGCCCATCACTTGTGAACTGACCATCCCCGAGCCGAGCACGCCACACTCTTGGGCGCCCAAGGAGACCCGATGTCAACTGTCACGAAAGTCGCCACCACTTCGGCTACGCCGCGCGTACTGATTCTCTCCCAATTCTACTGGCCGGAGGAGGCAATGTATGAACGTGATATCGCCGACCACCTGTCCACTGCCGCCGGCGCACACGTCCAGGTTGTCACCGGGTACCCGAATCGACCGGGAGGGCGAATCTACTCAAGTTACCATCAGACCTTCCGGTCCAAAGAGTACTGGCGAGGCATCGGAATAAATCGCGTACCACTGGTGATAAATCATTCCGCGAACCCTTTGGAGCGATTCGCAAACTTCGCTTCGTTCGCCCTGTCGGCGATGACGTCATTGCGCCTCGCCAAAGGTGCGGATGTTGTATATGTCTATGCCACGCCGATGACTGCAGCATTGCCGGCGCAGGTCTGGAAGTTCCTCTTCGGAACACCCTATGTACTTCATGTTCAAGACGTCTGGCCCGAATCGGTTACGGGATCCGGCATGCTGCCCCGCAGTTTGAATAGCTTTATCACCAAAGCACTCACTCCTTGGCTGACGAGCGCGTACAAGAACGCGGCCCACGTACTTGCAATATCGCCAGGAATGAAGCCTCTACTGGCTTCAAGGGGGGCTAGCGAAGAGACGACGACGGTCGTCTACAATTGGGCCCGCGAAAGCAATATCATTACTACCACAGGGCGTGAAAGCACCGAGGGAAATCTGGTGCTCGCCTATGCGGGCAACTTGGGACGCATGCAGGATCTGGGCACCGTGGTCGAGGCAGTGCGATCCGCTTCCGAAAGCCTGGAGATTGAACTTCGTATTGCTGGCGATGGGGTCGAGGAAGAATCCCTCAGGCGCCTGGCGAGCGATTCACCCAATATCAAGTTCCTGGGCTTGATCGACCCTCTCGAGATCCACGAGCTCTACCGCGAGTCTGATTTTCAGCTGGTGACTCTACTGGACATGCCGATCTTTCGGGTCACGATCCCCTCGAAGCTTCAGGCGAGTCTGGCCTCTGGGGTTCCCGTCATCACGACGGTGCAGGGAGATGTTGCTCGGGTAGTCCAGGAGTACGAGGCCGGGCTGGTCGCCGATCCCGAGGACGCGAACTCCCTCGCCGACGCGCTAGCGCGGGCCGCTGCGACGACTGCCGCAGAGCGGCGCCGCATGAGCCGGAACGCGAAGCGGCTGTACGAGGACCTGATGAGCAAGCGCGTGGGTCTCAACGTCATTGCAGGTGTGCTCCTCGAACACGCGGAACACAAAGCTGCACATCGCACTCGGCGACGGCTCGGCGAGCCTGGTTGGCTTTCGCACACCGGAGGCGGGCTCGCCACCGGGAGTATCAATCGCGATTGACAGGTTCGGGGTGGGCACTAGAGAAGACAACTAGAAAGGCATATCATGCAGTCATTCGAAGGCGTAAAGGTCGCAATCACCGGCGGGACCGGCTCGTTCGGTTCCACGATGGCGAAAGATCTCCTAGCACGAGGGGTGGAAAGTGTCCATATCCTCAGCCGAGACGAGGCGAAACAAGACGCGATGCGTCGAACTATTAACGACGAAAGAATGCGCTTCTTCCTGGGGGATGTGCGCGATCAGCACAGCGTAAACAACGCGCTATCGGGAGTGGATTACGTTTTCCATGCGGCAGCACTCAAACAGGTTCCTTCGTGCGAATTCTTCCCTGACCAGGCTGTGCGCACGAATGTGAACGGAAGTCACAACGTCATAAATTCAGCGCACCAACTCGGAGTCCGTTCAGTGGTGTGCTTGAGCACGGACAAGGCTGTGTACCCGGTGAACGCGATGGGGATGTCGAAGGCCCTCATGGAGAAGACGGCCCAAGCCTTCGCTCGCAACAACCCGACTTCAGACACCAAGGTGTCGATAACGCGTTACGGCAACGTCATGTATTCGCGCGGATCGGTGATACCGCTCTTCATCAAGCAGATACAGTCGGGCAACCCGATGACGGTCACCGAACCGATGATGACACGATTCCTCATGTCTCTGGACGAGTCCGTCGACCTCGTCTACTACGCGTTCGAGAACGCGCAGCCGGGAGATCTCTTCGTCCGCAAGGCACCTGCTACGACCATCGAGGTGCTGGCACGTGCAGTGGCGTCCCTGCTCGGAGTAGACGCACCCCAGATCGAAGTGCTCGGCACCCGCCATGCGGAGAAGCTCCATGAGACTCTCCTCAGCCGTGAGGAGATGGCGACGGTCGAGGACCGTGGTGACTACTATCGGGTCCCTCTAGACACGCGCTCCCTCCAGTACGAGCGGTACGTGGAGGAAGGGAATCGAAGTACCGCCCTCGCGGAGGATTACACGTCGGAGAACACCGAACGCCTGGACGTCGACGGGGCGAAGCGGCTGTTGATGGCGGTGCCCGAGATCCGCCGAGAAGTCGAAGGTCGAGGTCTGTGATGAGAATCGTCGTCACCGGTGCTGAGGGCTTCCTCGGCCGGCACCTGAGGCTCCGCCTTCATGCCACGACCGAGCACGAGGTCGTCGCCGTGAGCCGCGACGACTGGCCCCACTTGCCGGAGATCCTTGGCTCCGCGGATGCGATCATCCACGTCGCCGGCGTGAACCGGGGCAGTCCGGAGGAGGTCCAAGCCGGCAATGTTCGACTCGCACAGGACCTCGCAGATGCGATCCGAACTGCCGGTCGCGAGATCCGCGTCGTTTATGCAGGCACCACTCAGCAAGGGAACGGCAGCCCGTACGGGAACGGCAAGCAGCGCGCGGCGGAGATCCTCGAGGAGGCGGAAGGCGTCGGGCTGATCGATGTCGTCCTGCCCAATCTGTTCGGTGAGCACGGCCGCCCGAACTACAATTCCTTCGTGGCGTCGTTCGCGCACGGAGTGGTCTTCGGCGAGGAATTGTCGGTGCAGGACCGGGAGGTGGAGCTCCTGCACGTGCAGTCGGCGGCGCAGACCCTCATCGACGGGCTCGACGGTGGAGAGGTCCGCATCAGGCCGCACGGCACCATGACGAGTGTGGCCCACGTGCTGGACGTGCTGCGCGAGCAGTGGGCGCTGTACCGGACGGGAGAGCTACCCCCATTGCATGACCGTCTCCAGAGCGACCTCTTCAACACCCTCCGGTCGGTCGACGTGGGCGGGCACACCCCGATTCCTCTCACCCTGCACGCCGATCAGCGCGGCGCCCTGGTGGAAGCGGTCCGGGCGCACATGTCCGAAGGCCAGACCTTCTTTTCGACCACGAGACCGGGGGTCACCCGAGGCCAGCACTTCCACCTCCGCAAGTTCGAGCGCTTCGTGGTGCTGAAGGGCCGGGCGCGGATATCGCTCCGCCGCGTGCTCTCCGACGCCGTCATGGATTTCGATGTCGACGGTGACCACCCTGTCGCCATTGATATGCCCACCGGGTGGGCTCACAACATCACCAACACGGGAGAGCAGGATCTGCTCACCGCCTTCTGGACAAATGAGCTATTCGACCCGAACAACCCAGACACCTACCCAGAGGACGTATGATGAGAACTCGTCTCAAAGTCATGACGGTAGTGGGCACACGTCCGGAGATTATTCGTCTGTCTCGGATCATCGCTGCCCTGGAAGAACATACCGATCACATTCTTGTACACACCGGCCAGAACTACGACTACTTGCTCAACGAGATCTTCTTCGACGATCTCGAGCTCCGTCGGCCCGACCACTTCCTGCAAGCGGACACGTCGTCCTTGGGCGCGGTGCTTGGCGACGTCCTGAAGGGCACGGAACGGGTGCTGAACCTTGTTCGGCCAGACGCGATGGTCGTCCTGGGCGACACGAACAGCTGTATCTCTGCCCTGATGGCCCGCCGCATGAAAATTCCCGTCTACCACCTCGAAGCTGGGAACAGGTCGTTCGATCCGAACGTGCCCGAGGAGATCAACCGACACCTCGTCGATCACGTCGCGGATTACAACCTCGTGTACACGGAACACTCGCGGCGCAATCTTCTTAGCGAGGGAATCCACCCTTCGCGAGTGGTGCTCATGGGGTCTCCCATGAAGGAGGTGCTCGAGCACAGCGCGTCCAGGATCGGCCAAAGCGACGTACTCAGCCGTCTCGAGCTGGAAGAGGGAGAATTCATCCTCGCAAGCGCACACCGCGAAGAGAATGTTGACCGTCCGGACAGGCTGGAAGGTCTGCTGCGTTCCCTTGCCGCGGTCGCCGAAAAGCAAGGCGTGCCAGTCATCGTCTCGACCCACCCACGGACGGCAAAGCGCCTGGAGCAGTACGAGCTCGATGCCGGCGTAAACGTCCGGTTTCACCCTCCGCTCGGTTTCCTCGACTACATCCGACTGCAGGAGACGGCACGTTGCGTCATCTCCGACTCCGGGACGATCTCGGAGGAGTCCTCGCTGCTCGGCTTCCCTGCCGTCACCATCCGGGACGCCATCGAGCGGCCGGAAGCGATCGACACCGGGGCGATCATCACCACTGGCACCGGTCCGGAAGACGTGGTGGATGCTGTCGCCATCACACTCGCGCAGCACGTGTCCTCCGGACCGGCCACGATCCCTGAGGAGTACCGCATTGCGGACTCCTCGCGTCGCGTACTCAACCTGATCCGTTCTACTGCGGCGACGCACCACCTTCGAACCGGCGTACGTATGAACGCTTCGCCTTTGGAAGCTTCTGGGATCGGTGAATTACGACGGTAAGTAGCCGGCCCGAGTTAAAGTATTTCCCGTGAAAGAAGTGAGATTGTAGCGAAGCTGCAAAAGTTCGGCCGCGAAGTAGGTCGCTTATGAGTGCCGGGTGCCGCCCTGTCGACGAGAGACCTCGCAGTTAACCTGCGCCGTTTAGCCGAGTAGCGTCCATGCGATCGTGCATGTCAGCCCATCTGGAATGCGGTTCGCAATCGTGCATCTCAATAGCCTGGGCCGGTCTCTCACTCGAAAGATCACCCGAGAGCGGAGTTTACAGCGTGCAACCAAAAGTGGCAATAGTTTGCGGGTACTTTGACTGGTTTAGTGGCTATCAAGAAGTCGCGCTAGCGCGTGCACTCGCGGAGTTCGCAGAGGTCACTGCATTTGCCTCCGACATCGTCAATCCAATTTTCTCCGACTCCCATCTCGAGCACATTGGAGTTGGCAGGCGGTACGGCGAACTCGATACAGAGCGATATGGGGTTAGGGTAAGGCGCTTTCGTGGCCGGGAACTAAGGTCAATGGTTGTCGCCAAAGGAGTGGCCAGAGAGCTTCGTCGGGGACGGTTTGACCTTGTGGTCCAGGTCATGCCAGGTTTCCTTCTTCCGGCAGTCGCTTCGACTGTGAGTTTAGGCTGCCCGCGAGTTGTGCTATATGGCGACAATTCCGCAATGTATGCAAATCTTTCACCGACACTCGCGCGAGCGAAGTTTGGAGTCTTCGCTGCAACCAAGGGCCTCCTGTACCGTTTTGTAAACTCTCGCGCAGAAGCCCTGTACGGATACACGCCCGAGACCATCGATAGACTTAAGTCGTTCTCGCTTAATAAAAAGATGGACGTCATGCCGCTTGTGTACGATGCCGAGGTATTCTATACCAGTACTGATGAGCGCACCGAGATGCGTAGAGAGCTCGGGCTCTCCGATCAGGATAAACTCGTGATCGGAATTGGCAAGATCAATCGCCAGAAGCGGTTCGACCTACTGGTTAGTGCTTTTGAAGAACTTGCACAAGAGGACTCTACTATCTACCTCGGAATTTTGGGA
Source organism: uncultured Brachybacterium sp. (assembly GCF_947500705.1). GTDB lineage: Bacteria > Actinomycetota > Actinomycetes > Actinomycetales > Dermabacteraceae > Brachybacterium. The sequence goes on from NZ_CANMSY010000003.1 coordinate 7,746, forward strand.
TTATCGAACAGTGGAGCGAGTGCGGAGCTTCGTGAACGTGTAGCGAAAAGCTCTTTCCGGGACAGAATAACCCTGCTCCCGTTCGGCGACCCTCGTTCGCTGAGAAGGCTATTCAATGCTGCGGACGTCGGGGTTTGGCCCAGGATGCCCGCGGTTACAATTCAGCAGGGGATGGGGACCGGCTTACCAGTAGTACTTCCGCATAATCCTATAGTTTCCCATCTCGTAACGGACTATCGTTCTGGGGTTTACTTTTCGGAGACAGGCGATGAGTTTGAAGAGATGAAAAAAAAGATCGCGACCCAGCTCTCCGACACTAGAACTTCTCGGAATGATCGTGTTGGTAGCTCTCAGTGGTTGAGCGCGAGACAAGTAGCAGAGAAGCTTCTTAATTCCCATGTAGAGTGAATAATTCTGCACAGTTCGAACCGGTGATGGCCCTCATCGATTTTCCCCAGAGATGCTCGGTGAAGTTCCCGATGGTTGCGGGCTAGGTTAGCGGAGGTTGGTGCCGGTAGCGGCGCGGCAGATCTTGTCAGTTGTGAGGTGATGGTGGTGGAGTCTGCAGGAGGTGCCGTCGAGGGTGTCCACGACCGGAGCGGTGGAGGAGCCTGTCGAGGATGGCGGCGGCGACGGTGGTGTCGCTGAGGATCTCGCCCCAGGCGCCGACGGGCCTGTTCGTGGTGGTCACGATCGAGTTCTTCAAGTAGCGCTGGTTGATGACCTGGGACGGGGCTGAGGCTGCTTCGGCGGGCAGCGGGAGGTAGCCGAGCTCGTCGATCTATGCCAACATCCGCATAGATCGACGAGCTCGGCATGCTGCCCTACGGACAGGCCGCCGCAGAGTCCCCCCATCGGCTCGTGGACGCCACCTACGCACGTCGCAGCCTCGGCGTGAGCCAACAAATGCGGCGCCGAAGTGCCCACAATGTCATGAGATCGACTATCCACGGTGGCGTGAAGTAGAACCGTCAACGATGTTCACCCGTGACGTCACATTCAGGCTCCTGCTACACCTTCAAATGCGGAGAGCCACTAAAGGTGTGGTATTTCTGCGGAAGGGACTGCCGCACTGATAGGTCAAGCCGAAACCTACTCGCGCGTCAGTTCCCGGACGCTGATGGCCCGGAGGAGATCCTCCAGGCCATCAGCGCCCGTGCGTGCGATCAGCTGCGCGCGGTGACGCGGACGCTCTCGTACTTCGCGGAGACGACGCCCTGCTCGTACTCGCGCCAGTCCTCCCCCGCCTCCAGGCCGAGGGCGCGCGCCACGTAGTAGCGGGGCACGTCCGCACCGGCGAGGTGCACGAAGGGGTAGCCGCCGCCGAAGCGCGGGTTGATGTCGATGACCGAGGCGCTGCCGGTGTCGTCGAGGAACATGTCCACGTCGATAAGCCCGGTGAGCTCGCTCGCGTGCGCGATGAGCTCGGCGTTGCGCCGGAACGGCTCCGGGGCGACGGTGACGGCCTTGTCGGTCTCGCCGGCGCGCATTCGGTCCTTGCGGCGCGCGAGGACGGCGACCAGGTCGCCCGGCGCGCTCAGATCGCCGACGATGTCGACACCGTGCTCGACACCGGCGAGCTTGCCCTGCACCACCACATCCGCCCCGCTCGCCGCCCGGCCCGCCGTCTGCGGCGCGCTGCGGATCGCGGTGGAGACCGCCTCAGAGACCTCGGAGACCGGCACCACGGCGAGGCCGGAGGAGCCGCTGCCTAGCCGGTGCTTCACAACCAGCTCGTCGGAGAGCGCAGCGAGAGCGGCGATCCCCTCGTGGTCATCGCCCGTCACGGTGGTGGGGGTCGGCACGCCGATCCCTTCCAGCAGCCCGGCCATGAGGAGCTTATCGGCGCAGCTGTTCTGCCAGGCCCTGGATACGCCGGGCACGAGCACGCCGCGCTGCCGGATCTGCTCGGCGAGGTCGGTGTTCACGTGCAGGTGCATGAGCTCGTAGTCGTTGATGGACACGAAGACGCTGGGCTCCAGCTCGTCGACGAGCGCCAGCAGCGCCTCTCCGTACGTCGGGTCGGCGTAGCGGGGCAGACGTCGGGCGACGTCCCCGTAGGAAGCCGCCGAGCTCGTCGGATCATTCTCTGTGACCACGACGCGTCCACGGAGGCCGAGCGAGGCGAAGGCCTCACGGAACCAGTCGATGAGGTAGAGGCGCCGGCCCGCGGAGCCGATCACCACGGTGATCTCGCGAGTCATCGCAGAGCGACCTCCTGTATGCTCACGGCCCCTTCCTCTCGGAGCTCGCACGCCAGCCCTGCCAAGATCCTCTCCCCCCTGGAACGCACGAGCTCTGGCTCCCTGCTGCCCGGCACCACCTGAAGCCGGCTCTCCCATTCGCCATCGGCGCCGCGCACCAGCTCGCAGTGGGCGACGACTTCACCGCTTCGGCGATCCAGGATCTCCCACCCCTCGCCGTGCAAGCTGCTGGACCGGCGCACGTCATGGTCGCCGATCCGACGGGGGCCGTAGAAGTCGGTCATCGTCACGTGACCATCTTCCTGGATCCCCTCGCGGCGGAGCACCTTAGGCACGGTCGCGAGCAGGATCTGCAGGTCGGTCTTCAGACTGCGGGTCTCGACGTACTCTACATCGAGAGCGAACTTCGCGTCCCAGGTGAGGGAGTTACGACCGGAGACCTGGGCGAGGCCAGTGAGGCCTGGCAGGACCTGGTGGCGCCGCGCCTGCTCCTTGGTGTAGCGGTCGAGGTACTCGACCATCAGCGGACGAGGACCGACCAGACTCATGTCCCCGCGCAGCACATTGAGCAGGCTGGGAAGCTCGTCGAGACTCGCCGCCCGCAGGAACTTTCCCACGGTGGTCATGCGTTCCTCGTCGGACACTCGGCCGCGCTTCTCGTCAGTCATGTGCATGGTACGGAACTTGAACATCTCGAAGACTCGGCCGTCACGACCCGGTCGCGGCTGGCGGAAGAGCACATCCGGGCCGAGCGTCGCTCTGACGACGAGTCCGGTGCCGAGGATCAACGGGGAGAGCGCAATCAGAGCGCCTCCGGCGAGCACGATGTCCCCGAACCGCTTCACACGGTCATAGGGGATGAACCTCTGAGTCTGCGCAGAGCGCAGCATGGGTGCCATGTCTCCCTGACCCTCCATTGGGGGAACTGTCCTTCGTATCGGGGATCGCGTTGCCCGTGGAAGAACCCGCTAAGATGAAGCGGACATATCGCATATATCATACGTCGCACGGAGCTGTTTTTCAAGCCTCTGCCTGCAGTTCCGGCGGACCGCCCATGCCCTACGCCCCCGCAGTTCCACCCATCCACACACGACCTTCAAAACGCTAAAAACGGACCTTTTGCCTATAGGATACATTGGAGCCCCTTGAACGACCACTTCGGTTGCGTGTCTGCGCCCCTGCGGCTGTGACCGCTTCGAGTCCCGCTTATGGATGCACGCGCGTTTACCAGACCTCGAGCAAGGAGCAGACAGTTGTCCCTTTCGAAACATACTCCCAGCAATTCGCCGACAACCCCATCATTCGTGATCGACGCTCCTCTACTCGACGAATTCGTCGGCCGCTTCCAGCGCGCCCTGGATGCCCACTGGCCTCGGTCGATCCTGTCCTATTCCTTCAAGACCAATTCGTTGCCGTGGCTGATCTCCTTCATGCGGCGCCGCGGCGCCTGGGCCGAGGTTGTCTCCGACATGGAGTACGAGCTCGCGCTCGCCCTCGGCTACGCGCCGGACTGCATCGTCTACAACGGCCCCATCAAAGGGCGCGAGCGTCTGCGCTCCGCGCTCGAGGAGGGCTCCCTCATTAACCTCGACGCCAAGCGCGAGGTCACCTGGGTCGCGGAGTTCGCCCGTGAGCACCCCGACCGCGAGTTCACCGTCGGTCTGCGCATCAACTGGGACCTCGAGGCACGATGCCCCGGGGAGAGCACCACGAGGGAGGAGGGCAGCCGCTTCGGCTTCGACGTCGCCAACGGCGAGCTCGACCGCGTGATCGAAGAGCTCACCTCCGCTGGGATACGGATCGCGGGGCTCCACATGCACCGGAATTCCCTGACCCAGAGCCTGAACGTCTATCGAGCTTCCGCCACAGTCGCCGCGGAGATAGTCCGCTCCCGCGAGCTCGAGCTCGACTGGATCGACATCGGTGGCGGTTTCTTCGGCAGCGTCGACGGCAGCCCCACCTTCGACGACTACGTGCGCGTGATTCGTGAGGCCCTCGAGGGCGTGGTCGATCCGGAGGAGACCTGCCTCGTGGTCGAGCCCGGCGGATCCCTGATCGCCGTCCCGGTGGAGTTCCACGCCGAGGTGCTGGACGTCAAAGACGTAGGCTCCCGCCGGGTCGTCGTCACCGACGCAAGCCGGGTGGACATCGATCCACTCTTTCGACGGGTGCGCCCCTTCGACGTCACGCTCGGCACCAAGTCCACGCACTCGGTCCCCGAGCAGATCGTCAGCGGCTTCACCTGCATGGAGGACGACCGCCTCACCCACCTTAAGGACGCCCCCGAGCTCGCGATCGGTGACCGAGTCGTGTTCTCGCGCGTGGGCGCCTACACGATGTCCTACCAGTCCACGTTCATCGAGTTCCCACCGGCCGTGTACGTGCGCGAGAGGTGCGGCGAGCCGATGACCCAGGTGCGCCGCCCCTCGCAGGTCGCTGAGTACCTGGCAGGAAGCACCTGGGACGATCGGCCCGCAGAGGCTCAGCCAAGGGCTGAGCTGCCGAGGACCTTGAACTCCTCTAAACGCGCCGTGGTGACCCCGACCGCGTAGTCCAGCGGGGACGGATGATGTCGATCGCCCGGGGCTCCCAGGTCACGGACTCGCGGAGGTCGACGTTGATCGCGCCCGACGGGTGGAGCAGCTTCCCGATCAGACGCAGTGACTCCCGATACGACTCGGGAGAGACGGTGGTCGCGGCAACGGTGTCGCCGCCGCGCATCTGCTCCTTGCACGGGGCGAGCACTCCCAGCAGTTGTAAGCTGCCGTCGAGGGAGGAAGCGTCGTCGGCGCCGTGCTCGTGGCCAGGCAGCTCCTCCTGCACCTCCACGGCCGCAGGACCGTCCGCCGCAGGCCGGCCGGCCTCGCCGAGCGCCATCTCGGCGGAGTCCACGACACCCCGCGCAAGCTCTGCCGCGGCGGTGAACCAGAGACCGATGGAGCCGTTGCCGTAGCGACGCTTGACCACGAGGTCCATCGCCTCGCTCCCGAGCCAGGTCCTCGGCGTAGGCACCCCGTGCTCCGCCGGCGACAGCGCCATCCGATGCTTGTCAAGCACGACGGATCTAGCGTCGCGCCCAAGCACCGCAACGATCCTTCGAGCCCACGCAGCTCGTCCGCGACGCCGCCGGAGAGCACTTGAAGCTCGTAGTCACTCAGCGAGATGAAGAGATCGGGCCGCTCCGCGGCGAACCAGCTTCGGAGCGCTTTGAGTACCCCGGGCTTTTGTACGCTGGGGCGGCGTCCTGCACCGCGACGAGATCCGCCTGGCGGGCCTCGCGCGTGTTCCAGCGGTGGTTCGAGCGCATGCTCACGGTGATCTCGCCCAGGGGCGGTCCAGCGGGATCAGGTAGGTCGGCCCATGGTCCACCACGGCGCCTAAGTCCCCGAACTCCTCGAGTCCCAGCAACGTTTGGGCGCACAGGAATAGCGAGAGGACGCCACGCCCTTTCAGATGCTCGAGGAGCGTGATGATCGCCTCATGCCGCGGCGACGGCCCCTCGGTAAGCGTGGACCCGGCGTACTTGAACGGGGACGAGGCATCTCACCGGCCTACGGACAGCGGCGAGAAGGATCAACATCAGGAGGGCGGGGTCTCCGTCCTCGACGATCAGCAGGCGAGTGCAGGTGCCACGGAAGCCGTTCTCTACCCGCAGATTCTCGGGCGACTGGAAGATGTCGTGTCGCGCGCGAGCGAGCAAGCGAGGTCGCCCAGTCAGAATCAGCGGTCTCGAGCTCACGTACCTGCATCATCCCTCTGCTCCTTCTGTCCCACCCCCGGCCGAGGGCGCCCTGCCTGCGCCCCGCCCCATCAGATCACGGCTCAGACGAGGGAGATGGCGGCAGGCTCGATCCCGAGCTCGCCGGCCTCCGCTCCGCGCAAGTGCGCGGAGAAGAACTCGCCCAGCGCCGCATCCACCACGGCACACTCCGCCTCCGTGAGCACCGAGCCGCTCGGCAGCGTGATGCCCGTGCGGAAGAGCATCTCCGACACTCCGTTGGCCAGGGCCGGGGCCCCGGCGAACACCGGCTGCAGATGCATCGGCTTCCACAGCGGCCGGCTCTCGATCCCCGCCGCGACGAGCACCGTCGCGAGGTCGGCAGCGCTGAAGCCGGCGAGCTGCGGGTCGACGACAACCGCCGTGAGCCAGCAGTTGTCGTCCACATCACCCTGGCGCTGGAAGACCTCGACGCCGGGGACGTCGGCGACCAGTCCCGCGTAGGCCTCCCGGCGGGCACGGCGCCGTTCAAGCATGCCGTCGAGCCGGCTCAGCTGTGCGATGCCCACTCCTGCCAGGAGGTTCGAGAGCCGGTAGTTGTACCCGATCTCGCGGTGCTCGTAGTGAGCGACGGGCTCACGGGCCTGCGTGGCCAGGTGGCGCACGCGACCGGCGGCCTCCTCGTCATCGGTGAGGTACATGCCTCCGCCGGACGTGGTCATGACCTTGTTGCCGTTGAAGGACAGGATCGCTGCGTCCCCGTGCTTCCCGGCGGGGACCCCTGCGTGCGAGGCCCCGAGGGACTCGGCCGAGTCGGCGAGCACGCGGGCTCCATACTTCGCGGCGATCTGTGAGATCCGGGTGTAGTCCACACAGTTCCCGAGCAGGTCGACGGGGACGATCGCGGGCACGCTGCGGCCTTCCCGCTGCAGCTCCGCCATCACGTCTTCGAGCAGGTCGGGGTCCATCTGACCCGTACACGGATCGGCATCGATGAAGTATGGCGTCGCGCCGGTGTAGGTGATCGCATTGGCAGTCGCAGCGAAGGTCATCGTCGAGGTGGGGACCACGTCCCCCGGGCCGATGCCCCAGGCCAGCAGGCCCAGGTGGAGCGCTGCGGTGCCCGAGGAGAGGGCGACGGCGAAGCGTCGGCCGAGGCGATCCGCCATTGCCTGCTCGAAGGCATCCACGGCGGGGCCGAGGGGTGCGATCCAGCCGGAGTCGAAGGCATCGATGACTGCGGCGCGCTCGGCTGCGGACATATCTGGACTGGAGAGAAAGATAGTCATGGCTCAGAACCCCGCCGCTACCGCGACGGCAGCCGGAGCTGCCACCGGGATGGCCTGCTCGGCAGTGGCAGAGTCACCATTTGGCACAAGGATCGGGGAGCTCATCGAGCTGCATACGCGAGACATCGTGTCCAGGAACTGCTCGGGCTCGTGCATTGTGCGCGGGTCCGGAACGTCCTGGAGGCCCACAGGCACCACCGGCACCCCGGTGATGAGCGGATGCGCCGTCGGCGACGCTCCCTCGCCGGGAGCGAAGAGCACTTCGTGCATCTTCTCTCCGGGTCGCAGGCCCGAGTACACGATCTCGACGTCCTTTCCCGAGGCGTCGATGAGCTGGCGCGCCAGGTGAGCGATCTCGACCGGCACTCCCATATCGAGCACCAGGGCCTTCCCACTGTCACCGACCACGGCCGCCTGCAGCACCAGCTGGACCGCCTCGCCGACCGTCATGAAGAAGCGCGTCACCCCGGGGTCCGTGACCGTGACCGGCCCGCCCCGTTCGATCTGGGCGATGAAGGTATGGAGCACCGAGCCGCGGGTGCCCAGCACGTTTCCGAAACGGACGCTGACCCAGGATCCCTCGGGGGCGATCACGGCCTTCTGCGCGGTCAGTCCCTCGGCGAGGCGTTTGCTGTAGCCCAGCACGTTGTGGGGGTCGGCCGCCTTGTCGGTGGAGATGTTCACGAATCGCTCGACGCCGTGCCGGTGCGCGGCCTCGAGCACATTGTGCGTACCCAGGACGTTGGTCTTGTACGCCTCGTCGGGCGCGTTCTCGAGCATGTTCACATGTTTGAGCGCGGCAGCATGGAAGACCACGTCCGGCCGGTGAGCGGCGAACACCGCGTCCATCCGCTCCGCATCCCGTATATCGGCGAGCACCATGTTCTCGTTGCCGAGGTCGGCGGTGCCGTCCATCATCAGCAGCAGCGAATGCAGCGCGGATTCATCGCGATCGAGCATCACGAGCTCGCTCGGATCGAACTGAGCGATCTGACGGCAGAGCTCTGAGCCGATCGACCCACCTGCCCCGGTGACCAGCACCGTCTTCCCCGCGAGCATGCTGGAGATGGTGGTCATATCGGTCACCACGGGGCGACGTCCCAACAGGTCCTTGGGCTCGATCTCGCGGAGATCCGCATGATGCACCCCGCCGATCATCTCGTCGAGGGCCGGCACGATCTTGACCGGGAGGCCGATCTCGGCAGCCTCCGCGGTGAGCGTCCCGAGCGTCTCCGCGCTGATGATCGGCGTGCCGATCACGAGCACATCGGCCTGGATCCGCTCGGCGACTGCGGCCATGTCCGCCGAGGTTCCGAGAACAGACGCGCCTGCGCTTCGCAGATGACGCTTCTTGGGGTCGTCGTCGAGGAAGGCGACGGGTTCCCACACGGAGGACGGATCCCGGCGCATGGAATGGGCCAGGGTCCGGCCCACCTCGCCGGCCCCGACGATCAGGGCTCGGCGCGTCGTCTCCGACTGCAGGTGGTGCGTCTCGCGGAACGCCGCACGGCGCACCATGTATCGCACCGCACCGGCGAGGACCAGCACCACGGGAACGGCGATCAGAGGAGCTGTCACCGGGAGGACCCGTGCAGGCAGCAGCAGGTTCAGAACTGTCACCACGAGACCCGCCGCTGCGACCACGAGGCTGAGCGGCATGAGCTCGTCGAAGCTGCCCACGAGATGGCGTCCCTGGTGGAGGTGCAGGACGCGGGAGAGGAGCATGTAGACGGCGACCGCGATCGCCGCACCGATCAGCAGTCCGAAGAACGGCGTGGTGCGGCCGTCCAGAGCGAAGCCTGCTGAGAGAGCAGGCGTCTCCAGGCGCAAGCCGGCGGCGATCCAGAGTCCGGCGAACCATAGCGCCGCATCCACCATGGCGAGGGAGATCGTTGCCGGCTGAAGCTCACGGATCCCGGGACTGCGCTTCTTCGTCCCGTGCATGAGACGGACTCCGTCACGCAGAGTGATGATCGACATGGCTCCCCTTCCAGAACACCGTGCGGAGTCGCCACGGATCACCACGTATGTGAAATGCCCGTTTTGCCCGCCTTCCCTTGCGTCACCCTACACGCGTTAGGTCCGTTTTGCACGATATGTGTAGGTCTTGTGATGGGCGCGTGGTCAGGGTCGTGCTTCGTGCGTGACCACACTTCTGGTGCTCTGCTCGATCGCCCGAGAGCGGGTCGCGCGTAGTGGCAGATGCCAAAGGACGACGCGCCGGACCCCGAAGGGGCCGACGCGTCGCCGTGGGTTCTCGTGTGCGGGGCTCTCCCCCGCGTCACTCAGCCGTTGAGGTGCTGCTGCAGTGCCTTGACGGTGGAATAGCTGGTGCGGAAGTCCCACACGCCGTTGCTGCCATGACCGATCGCGGCGCGGAGCTTCGCGGTGGTCTCGGCACCGATCTTGCCGTCGGCCTCAGCGCCGACCTTGGACTGCAGCGCCTTAATGTCGGAGGTCGAGAGCGAACCGTCCTGGCTCACGCCCACCCAGCCCTGCAGTGCACGCGTGGTGGCCGGGCCGAACTTCCCGTCCACGACGAGATCGCCGCTCTTCGAGGCGGAAGGTGCAGGCGCGGCGGCCTTCGGGGCCGCGGGCGCCGACGCGGCAGGGGCACTCTTGGCGGGGGCGCCGCTGTTGAGGAAGCCCTGGAGCGCCTTCACGGTCGAGTAGTTCGAACGGAAGTCCCAGGCGCCGTTCCCGCCCAGGCCCATCGCCGCGCGGAGCTTGGTGGTGGTCTCGGCGCCGATCTTCCCATCGGCCGAGGCGCCGACCTTCGACTGCAGGGCGCGGATGTCGGAGGAGGAGAGCGAGCCGTCCTGGCTCACGCCGATCCAGGCCTCGAGCGAGCGGGTGGTCGCTGCGCCGAACTTGCCGTCGACTGCAAGTGCGCCGGGGCTGGTGCGCACCTCATCGCGGGAGGCGGAATCCTCGCGGCCGCCGGGCTGGGCGTTCGAGTCGGCACCGCCGTTGGACTTCGTGAGGCCGGCACGCTGGCCGCAGGTGGGCCAGGCTCCGGGTCCCTGCTGCTGCAGGGTGCGCTGGGCGATGGCGATCTGCTCGGACTTCGTGGCCTGGTTCGCATTGCTCGCGAACTCCTGGCCACCGAAGGCCGTCCACGTGCGGGGGGAGAACTGGAGTCCGCCGTAGTAGCCGTTGCCGGTGTTGATCGACCAGTTCCCACCGGACTCGCACTGGGCGACCTGGTCCCACACGCCGCCGTCGGCCGTGGCGACGCCGCCACCGACCACGCTCATCCCCGCCACCATCACGGCACCGCCGGTGACGGCGGCCATCTTCGGTGCCACGCGCACACTGCGGAAGTAGACGGCGGAGCCGTCGGCACGATGGGTGGGGACACGGGCGGGTACGGACATCGAGTACTCCTGGGAAGGGGCGCGGGGACGCGGGGGATGGGACGGCCGACGTCAGGACGTCGGCCCATCCCCCCACGGTGCCCCGCTCACCAGCACTTCCGGTCAAGTGGATACCAAGTCAGAGCCGTTTCTTGAAGCAACTTTTGCCGAAATACCCGAGAACTAGAATGACAGCGACGGATTTACTGAGTACAAGAGTCATCCTGCGCGCCGGGCTCCCCCGGATCCCGGTACGCTCCTCGGGTGCCTCCCACCGCCCGCCTTCGTGTCCTCTCGATGGCCTGGCGGACGCTGGCGATCCTGGCCTGTGTGGGGGTGCTGCTGGTGGGAGGCCTGACCCGGTCGAACGATCTGTTCCCCTTCGGTGTGCTCGACCAGTTCTCCTCCGGCACCGATCCGAACGGGGAGGTGGTCAACACCTGCCTGCAGGGGATCCGGGAGGGCGGGGCTCCCTTCGACATCCGCTTCGGTCAGCGAAGCGTGGGCATCGAGCGGGCCGACGTGGAGAACAGCCTGCCGGCGATCAAGGCCGATCCCCAGCTGCTGGCCCCGCTGGCCGCCGAGTACGACCGGCGCCATCCCGATCAGGAGCCGCTGAACGCGCTGGTGCTGTGCCAGCGCATCACCTCTCTGCAGGACGGTACCGCCCAGGGCGAGGAGGAGTTCGTCGAGGTGGTCCGGTGGGAGGCCTCATGAGCTCCACGTCCGCTGAGGGGTCCGGGCTTCCGGTGAGCACCTCGTCCCGGCTGCGGCCGCTCCTGTTCCCGGCCCTGCCGCTGGCCCGGCTCCGGGCGCTGCGGGTGCTCCTCTACGCCTTCGTGGTGCTGGACGTGCTGACCTTCTCCCGCGATGTCCTCGCCCACGCGCACAACGCCGGGTTCTACTCGCCGGTCGCGCTGGCACGCCTGCTGCAGCTGCCTGCGGTGACGACCCCGCTGGCCTACGCCTTGCTGGTGGTGATCCTCGCCGGATGCGCGGCGGCGATCGCGGGCTGGCGGCCACGGCTGTCCGGCACGGTGGTCGCGATCGCGTACTGGCCGTGGATGCTCTACAGCAACTCCTACGGCTACGTCGCCCATGACCACATGGCGTTGATGGTGGCGGTCGCGGTGCTGCCCACGGTCGCCGGGGTGGAGCGCGCCCGTTCCTCTGCCGACGGAACGAGGGCCGACGGAACGACGGCCGACGGGCCGGCGACCAGCGAGGCCGCCGGCTGGGCGCTGCGCGCGATCCAGATCGCGGTGGTCGCGACCTACTTCTTCTCGGTCATCCCCAAGATCCTGTACTCCGGATCGCTCGCGAACTGGGGCAACAGCGCGATCCTCACCTGGGCCTCGATCCGCCGCGGCAGCTCACTGGCGCACTGGCTGGTGGAGGTCACGCCCTGGGTGTTCATCCCTGCGCAGTGGGCCGGGCTCGCCCTCGAGGCGCTCTCCCCCGTCGTGCTGTTCCTGCGCGAGAAGGCCCTCTACCTCGCCGTCGCACTCTACCTGGGCTTCCACCTGTCCACGCTGGTCCTGCTGGGGATCCACTTCCTGCCCACCGCGATCTGCTGGGCGGCGTTCCTGCCGCTCGAGCGGCTGCGACGGCCCGGACGCCGGGCGCTGCACTCCCGCTGAGCTCGCTGAGCCCGGCACCGCCCGGTCACTCTCCGCCCTGGCAGACCGCGACCGACTCCCCCTCGAGGGGCCACGTGATCGTCTCTCGACTCCCCTCCTCCACCTCGACGCAGGTGACGAGGTTCAGGACGTAGCTCTGGGACAGCTCGAGGTGCAGCTCACCCGAGGGATCGAGAAGGGCGATGCCGTCGATGATGAAAGGGACGATCTGTGACGTCCCCGGGCTGCCGTCGGCGCCCGGCGCGGCGGTGAACACCGCGTACCCGGTGTCGCTCGTGATGCTCCAGGACGCGCTGATCCAGCGTTCGATCCGGTAGTTCGACGGTGCTGTGACCTGCCAGGTCCCCGGCGCTGCGGAAGGCCCCGCGGCACCACCGACATCAGACTCCTCGGCGGGACCTCCTGGGCGGGAGTCGGTGAAGGCGAAGAAGGGGCAATCCGGCGGGGCCGCTGTCGTGCTGGCCGCGCACTCCTCGAGGACCGCATCGACCTGGGCGGTGACCTCCTCGCGGCCCCGCGGGGAGAGTTCGTAGCCCAGCACCGCCCCGGCACGGCGCAGCTCGTCCGTCTGCATCGAGATGGAGACTTCTTCGACGACGGGGATCAGCCGCTCGCTGCGCGCGGGCAGCTCCAGCTCGTAGCTGCCGGGCAGCAGGCGCAGGGTCAGGAGCTGCTGGCCGAACATGCCCTCCCGGCTCGGCTGTCCCGACAGCGGGATCGGGACCGCGTTGATCAACAGCTCCTGGACCCCCTCCGGCACGGTGACCACGAACTCCGTCGCCGCCACCGGCAGGAGCTCCCAGGTCGCCGGGGCGAAGGAGCTGGGTGCCTGGGAACGGACGGTGAAGCCGGCCTGCTGGACGCCCGTCCTCGAGCTCAGCGACGCGGTGACCATGGCCTGTCCACCCTCGATCTGGACGGTGTCGATCGTGTAGGAGGTGATCCTGTGCGTCGCGGCACGCAGCACCTCCGCGGTCAGGGCGGCATCGCTCGTCTCCGCGGAGTCCGTGAGGTGCTCGCGCACGGTGACGACATCACCGGCCACCAGCGCATCGAGATAGTCCCGGACCGGATCCTCCGGTGAGGCGCCGCCGAGCAGCAGCCGCGGCAGCACCAGCACGAGGGCGAGCACCGCGCAGACTGCTCCGGCGAGCGCGAGTCCTCGGCGGTGCGCCCGCCTGTCGGAGCCCGGATCGGTGGTGCTGACAAGTTCGGTGGCACCGCCCGGCTCGGCGGCGGGGCCCTCGCCGGCGGCAGGGCCGTGAAACGCGGGCAGCTCCCCTTCGGGCTGGGTCCAGCCCAGTGGGAGGGTCCGCCCGGTCGGGGCAGGTGTCGACGCTTTCACGGTGCTCCCGGATCAGGCTGTCGGACGGCGCCGGCCGGCAGAAGAATGGGGTACTGCCGACGAGCGGTCCTCGATGACCCGGCAGAATGTCTCAGGATACCCGGCTCGTTCAGTGCGGCAGAGGTCGGGTCCCGGCGTAGCTCCAGGCCGCGAGCTCATATCCGCCGTCCACACGGTGGATGCTCGCGCCGAAGAGCGCGGAGGTGACGTGGACCGAGCCCGGCATCGGCTCCTGCTGCGGCGCCGCGCCGCTCGCGGGGATGACTGCTGGCACGACCAGGGACAGCGGAGCCGGGGCGGACGGTGGGGACTCTCGGGACTGTGCCGACGGTGCGGAGGCCGGTGCTGCCGGGGCCGGCGGTTGCGCGGAGCGGTCGGCGGGCGTGCTGACGGTGAACTCCGCGACCAGGTGCTCCCCGCGGAACTGGAAGCTGTCCCCCAGCATGTTCACGTAGTCGATCTCGGGCTGCTGGGTCACGCTCCAGGAACCGACCGTCCCTTCCGGCAGGTCCACCGCGAACGGGCAGCCCGGCGGTCGCGGGGAGGTGCTCTCGGCGCATTGCGCGATCTCGCTGCGGAGCACGGATCTCACGCGTGCCTCGGCGGGCGGGCTGAGTCCGTAGTCGACGTCGATCATGCCGGTCTGCCACTGGCCGAGGACGGGCGGCACATAGATCACGCGCGGACGGGAGGTCAGGGGCGGCTGCGGCGGGGGCAGCTCGATCGCGTAGCTGCCGGGCAGGACATGCAGGACCACGCCTATCCGGTTCGCGCCTCGCTCGCTGAACAGCACCTCGGGGATCTCGAGCAGCTGACCGTTCAGAAGGAGGGAATCGGTCCCGGTCAGCGGGCTGATGGTCAGGATCGGGAGCTGGATGGGGTCCAGCTCCCAGGTGACCGGGGAGAAGGGTCCCGCGCTGGTCGCGTGCAGGCGCAGCACGGTGCGGTGCTCCTCGTGTCGGTTGCGGAGGGTGGCGGTGACCTCGGCGGAGGTGCTGCGGAGGTCGACCCGGTCGATCGTATAACTGGCGATGCCACCTGCGGTGGCCTGATGGACCGCGGCGGTGATCGCGGTGTCGAGGGTCCCGTCCACCGGGCGCACGTGGCGGCGCACCGTCTCCATGTCACCGGAGATCACGGCGTCGAGGTACTCCCGTGCGACGTCTTCGGGGCCCTCATGTCGCAGCAGCAGCCAGGGCAGCGCGATGGAGACGAGCCCGATCACGGTGATCGTCGCGATCGTGGTGCGCAGCCGGGACCTCGTGCGGATCCTCCGGTTGCGCGGCACACTGCCCTGGTGGCGGGGCAGGATCTCCTCACCGAGCTGCTCATCGGCGCTCCCCAGGTGGGGCGGGGTGGTCTCTGAAGCGGCCGCATCGATGCTGCCGGCAACGGGCCATCCCGTACGGATGATCCGGCCGGGCATCTGCTTCCGCTCCGGGATCACATAGCGCTCCGAGGCCTATCTCTCGCGTGGAGGAAGAGTACCGCAGCGGCTCCCCGAGCGCACCGGGCACTTCGGGTCAGTACGGGCGCATCGGGTCAGTGCGGGCCAAGCCGGGTCAGCTCGATGAGGCTCAGCCGCAGGCGTCCCAGGAGCTGGAGGTGACCTCGGCATCGTCGATGACGACGACCCCGTCGAAGTGACCGGTCTCCTCGTCGACGCAGTAGGCGTAGCTGAACGAGGCCGTGCTGCGCAGGGCCACGGCGAGCTCTCCGTCACCGTCGATGGTGACCGTGCCATCGACCTCGAAGGGCACCGTGATCGCAGCCGCCGCCCCGGCCTCATCCTGCACACCCCCGTCGGTCGCTGGATCCTCGGCCGACAGATCATCCGGAGTGAACTCGGCCGTCCCCTCCCCGTGCACCATCCATAAGAAGGAGTCCCCCGGGTGCACCTCGACGCGGGGCGGGTCCGTGAGGGTCCAGGTGCCCTGCGAGGCGGTGTTCGTGGAGGGTCCTTCCGGACCATCGGCCTCCGAGGCTGCGGGCTCCGGGGCAGCGGGCTTCGAGGGATCGGGCACCGCGAACGGACAACCCTCGGGCGCCGACGAGGTGTCGGTCGCGCACTCCTCGAGCGCCGCGTCGATCTGGTGCTGCACCTCCTGCAGCCCGTCCTCGGCGAGGGTGTGCTGCAGGCCGTGGACGGGCTTGCGCCAGGTCCGGAAGGTGGGCGGGGCCTCGAGGGCGATCGGCTCTGCCTCCAGCCAGCGCCGCGACTCGGGCAGGGAGATCTCGTAGGTCCCGGGCAGGAGCTGCACCATGATCCGTGACTCGTACGGAACGCCGGTGAGGCCGAGCTCGGCGACTGGGAAGGAGACGCCGTTGATCCCGACCTCCTGTGCGCCGAACGGCACGTCGATCACGAACTCGGGAAGTGCCACCGGTGCCAGCTCCCAGGCCAGAGGCGAGAAGGAACCGGCGTCGGTGGCGGTCAGGGTGAAGATGGCTTCGCTGCGGGCGGTTCCGGTATTGAGCGCAACGGTGACCCGCGCCGTGTCGGAGGTGACCTCGACGTGTTGGATCTCGAAGGATTCGAGCTGGTCGTGCGCCTCGGCGACGACCTGCGCGGTGAGGGCTGCGGCGCTGGCATCCGGCGCGTCCTCGACATGTGCGAGGACCGTCTCCACGTCGCCGTCGATCACGGCGTGGAGGAACTCGCCGGTCGCCCGCTCCGGCCCGGCGGTGCTGCTGAGCAGCCGCGGCAGGCCGACGAACAGGGCGGCCACCAGCGCGAGAACGCAACCGATGGCGAGGAGCCGCCGCGTACGGGAAGAGGGGCCACGCGGGGCAGAACCCTCGCGCGGGTCGGGCAGCCCAGTCGAGTCGGTGCTCTCTGACGGGTCGGATCTCGCGGGGCCCGACCGGCCCCAGGGGTCCGGCGAAGCCGACGGGTCCGACCGGTCCCAGGGGTCCGGCGAAGCCGACGGGTCCGACCGGTCCCGGGGGTCCGGCGAAGCCGACGGGTCCGCCTGCACCGCCGCGTCTCCCCAGCCCAGCGGCAGCGCGCGCCCCGCCGTGCGGTCGCGTCCTCTCGCGCGGTCGCGCCCGCTCGCGCCGTCGCGTCCGCTCGCGCGATCCTGACCTCGCACCCCCATGCGATCCTCTCCCCCACGCCGTCGAGTACCCGCTACAGCGCGCCCTTGCCCGCCTTCTCCCGGGCGCGGTCGGCGAAGCTCACACCCATCGCGGCCAGGGTGAGCGCCATGATAATCACCAGCGCGATGGTGAACGCCTCGAGCCAGGAAGTGCCGCCCAGGGTGAGGGAGAAGATGATCCCGGGGATCATCGCGGTGCCGATCGCGGCGCCGGTGCGCTGGCCCAGCTGCAGGATGCCACCGGCGACGCCGCCGAAGCGCGGATCCACGGAATTCAGGGTGAGGGTCTGGTTCGGGGAGATGGTCATGCCCTGGCTGAGACCCATCAGCGTCAGCGGTGCGGCCAGCCACCAGAACGCGATCAGCCCGTTCTCCACGAAGCCGGTCAGCACTGCGGTGCCGGCCAGGCCCACGAAGGCGACGCCGAAGCCCACGATCACCATCCGCCGCCCGAAGGTGAGCACGTAGCGGCCGGAGATCTGGGAGCTGATCGCGGCGGCGATCGAGGAGGGCACGCCCATCAGGGACGCCTCGAAGGCGGTGTGCCCGAGGTGCATCTGCAGGTACAGCGGCACGATGATCCACACGCTGGTGGCGCCCAGGAAGTACACCGAGACGATGAGGATGCCGTTGCGGAATGCTTTGTTCGCGAAGATCGCGGTGTCCACCATCGGGCTGCGGCCGGCGCGCCGGTAGCGCCGCTCCCACACCCACCACAGGCCCAGCATCAGCAGCCCGCCGGGGAAGGACATCCACACCAGCGCATGCCCGCCGCGCTCGAGGAAGGGCAGCATGACCCCCAGGATCGCCAGGCACAGCAATAGCGCACCGACGGGGTCGAGGTCCGGGCGCCCCTTCCCGCGGGCCTTGTCGTCCGGGATGTACTTGAAGGCCCCGACGATCGCGATCACGCCGATCGGTGCGTTCATCAGGAACATCCAGCGCCAGCCCCATTCCGGCCCCAGCAGCTGGATCAGGGCGCCGCCGACGACCGGGCCGATCGCGGTGGCGACCGCGACGGTGGTGGCCAGCAGCGCGAAGGCCCGGGCCCGGTCCTGACCGCGGAAGTGCTGCTGGATGAGGGCGACGGTCTGCGGGTTCAGCAGGCCGGAGCCGATGCCCTGCAGGATGCGAGCGAGGTTGAGCATCTCGACGGTCGGCGCGAGCCCGGACAGCAGGGAGCCGGCGGTGAAGATCCCGACGCCGATGATGAACATCCGTCGGCGCCCGGTGGCGTCACCGGCCCGCCCGGCGGGCACCAGCAGCATGCCGAAGGCGAGCGCATAGCCCGAGATCACCCATTGCAGGTCACCGGTGTCCGCGCCGAGGCCCTCGCCGATCGCGGTGAGGCCCACGTTGATGACGCTCACGGCGATCAGGGCCATGAACAGCGGGGCGAGGAGGACGGCGAGCAGGGGCTTGCGACGCACCGGTGGGGTCAGCGCGCTGGGGTCGGGGATCACCGGTCCACCTTATGCACTCAGTGCACTTTTGAGGAGGGTGGGGTGACCGGCGGGACACCCACGCGCGGTGATGCGTCTCTGACTGCGCGCGACGTCGGGACCGGAGAGGCCGCGGCGACGGCTGTTACGGGGTCCCGAAGGGGCGTGTCCCGTCCCCATCCAGCGCACCCTTCGCATCGTCCCGGTAGGGGCCGCGCGGAACGGTGAAGGCGGTGCGGTCCGAGAGCAGCGGGGCGGAGGTCTGCAGGGCTCGCGTCGCGGGTCGGTCCGAGTAGTCGGCCCCGGGGAAGCGACCGAACTGGCCACCGGCGCCGGCGGGCCGTTGAGCATCGGCAGCGCCGAGCATCGCCAGGGCGTCACCCGGGGTCGGGTACTTCGAGGACCACACGTGTCCCGGGGGCAGGGGCGAGATGAACAGGGTGCCTCGGGGCCTGATCCACAGCGAACCGGGTGTGGAGCGGTCGCGCAGGGCGTGGGCGCGCCAGGTGGTCACCGGGTGGGAGGAGAGCAGGTTCACCCAGTGCACGAAGAAGCTCGGGTCGGTGGCGGCACGATCGGCCAGCTCGTGCACGTTGACCTCTGCGTTGAGGTACTTGCCGCCCGAGAGCACCGCCACCACCCCGGGGGAGCCGGCCGGTGCGTAGGAGAAGCCGAAATTGTCTGCCGTGAACTCCTGGGCGCGGGAGAGCGCCGGGCCCAGGATCGGGATCAGATTGATGACCGTGCTGAACACGAGGCGGAAGTAGGAGACGTGGCCGGCGGCGAGGTGCCCCACCTCATGGCCGATCACGAAACGCAGCGCCTCGGGGTCACGGGCCCTCCCTCCGATCTCGAACATGTCGGAGTAGATCACCACGAAGCGTCGGAAGCCGTGGCCGGAGGCGAAGGCATTGATGGTGCCGTTGCCGAGCTGCACGTACGCATCGGGCACGCGGCGCATTCCGTACTGCTGGGCGGCCTCGACCACCATCCGGTAGCCCTCGGGGAACTGGGTGGGGCTCATGCGCACGGCCGACGCCCGCAGCTGCGCATACATCGTGGCGCGCACCCACCAGATGATCAGCGGTGCGAGCGGCAGCAGCAGCACGAGCTGCGCGATGAACGGCACGAGGCCGACGTACTTCCACAGCTCGTCCACCGTCGCCTGCCCCTCGGTGATATAGAGGAAGGCGGTGCCGACCAGCAGGGCGATCCAGAGCAGATACGCGAGGACCGCGAGCACCACCCCGGTGATCAGCAGGGGCATCTCCCAGGGGTGCCGGATCGCGCGCTGTCCGCGCAGCCCGTGAGTGGTGGCACCGTTGAGGAGGTGAGGGGTGCCCGGGCGGTCCGGGCCGACGGGTCTGAGGCCGCGGGGGGTGGCACCGGGCTGGGGTGGCAGTCCTGAGGGTGGAGTGGACATCGTCGCGACCTTCCGTACATCGGCCCGGGGTGGGCCGCTGCCATCGACGGTAGACCTGGAACTCGGCCAGGAGGCACAGCTGCGGGTCTTCTCTGCTGATCATGGCCGCAGGGTGGAGCAGCTCGAGCCGAGGGGTGGGGGTGCATCCGCCGCGCGGCTGACCCTGGGCTTCCGTCCAGAGGATCCGGCGGATCCGGCGGATCCGGCGGTTCAGCGGTTCAGCGGTTCAGCGGAACAGCCGCCGCAGCAGCCGGCGCTTGAGTCCGGTGTACGGCGGGTAGACGAGCTTGAGGGTGTCCGGCGCGAGCGGCTTCTTCACCACGGGCTTGGCATGGGTGAACGCCTCGAACCCGGTGCGGCCGTGATAGGCACCCATCCCGGACTCCCCCACCCCGCCGAAGGGCATGCCGGTGGTGCCCACGTGCGCGAGGGTCAGTCCCAGCGCGAGCGAGCCGGAGGAGGTCTCCTCGGCGAAGCGCTCCTCGATCTCCCGCCGGGGGGAGAAGACGTAGGCGGTCAGCGGCTTCTCCCCGGCTCGGATGCGGGCGATCGCCTCGTCGGGACCGGAGACGGTGAGGATCGGCAGCACGGGGCCGAAGATCTCCTCCCCCATCACCGCATCGTCCCAGCCCACCTCGGTCATGAGCGTGGGCGGGATGAAGCGGGTCTCGCGGTCGGCGTCGGCGGTGCCGCCGCAGATGGTCTTGTTGTCGTCGATCAGGGCGAGCACCCGGTCGAAGTGCTTCGTGCTCACGAGCCGGCCGTAGTCGAGACTGCGCTCGGGCCTGCCGCTGTACAGCGCGCGCACGGCCTTGCGCAGGTGGGGCAGCAGGCGCTGCACGGTGCGCGGGGTGGCCATCAGGTAGTCCGGGGCGATGCAGGTCTGCCCGGCGTTGGTGAACTTCCCCCAGACGATCCGGCGTGCGGTGATGGCGAGATCCGTCCCCTCGTCCACGAACACCGGCGACTTCCCGCCCAGCTCGAGCACGGTGGGCGTGAGGTGCTCAGCGGCGGCGCGGGCCACGATCCGGCCCACTGTCCCATTGCCGGTGTAGAAGATCAGGTCGAAGCGCTGCTCGAGCAGGATCGTGGTCTCCTCCACCGCCCCCTCGATCACCCGCACCCAGGCGGGGTCGAGGTGGGTGCGCAGCAGATGGGTGAGCGCTGCAGAGGTCGCCGGCGCCACCTCGGAGGGCTTCACGATCGCGGTGTTACCGCCCGCGATCGCAGCGACCAGCGGCGAGAGCGTGAGGTTCACCGGGTAGTTCCAGGGGGCGATGATCAGCGTGGTGCCGAGCGGTTCCCTCCGCAGCTCACCCGTGGCCGGTGCCAGCATCGCACCGAGGGGGAGCCGCTGCGGCTTCTGCCAGGTGCGCAGGTTCTTCATCGTGTGCGTGATCTCCTGGGAGACCACCCCGAGCTCGGTCAGCGCACTCTCGGTGCGGGACTTGCCGAGGTCCTCGGCGAGCGCCCGGGCCAGGCGCGGCTCCTCACGGCGCAGCCCGCGGCGGAGCGCCTCGAGCTGGGCGAGGCGGGCCTCGAGCGGCCGGGTGGTGCCGGCGTCGAAGGACTCGCGCAGCGCGGTGACCTCTGCCCGGATCCGGGAGCGCAGGGCGTCCTCGGCAGGGGTGGCCGGATCGGTGGCGGCCGGATCGGCAGCCGTCGGATCGGGGGCGGTCAAGTCAGTGGCGGTGTCCTGCGCGTCATTCGACATGGCCCCAGCGTAGATCTCGGCGCTGGACATCCGCAGGACGGGACGACCGTCACCCGCCAGGATCGTCATCTGCTCCACCGTGAGCGTCACCGTCACGGACAATGGAGAGAGATGACGGTCCGACGTCCGGGCCGGCGAGGAGGGCTCTGACGATGACCGTGCTGCTGGCCGCGCCGATCCTGCTGACACTGACGCTGCTGGTCTCCGGCCTGGCGAAGCTCGGTGCGCGGCAGAGCACCGAAGACGCGATGACGTCGCTGCGCCTGCCGCTGCGCAGCTTCCACCGCTCGGTCGCCAATGTCCTGCCGGTGGTGGAGATCGTGCTGGCCCTGGGCCTGTGGATCCCCTCCGTGCCGCTGCAGGTGCTGATGGCGATGTGCGTGGCGCTGCTGATGGTGGCCTATCTGGTGATCATCGCGAGGGCGCTCACGTTCGGTGAACCGGTCGAATGCTCCTGCTTCGGCACGCTCGCCTCACCGACCGTCTCGCGCACCACCCTGGGCCGCAACCTGCTGCTCGCGCTGCTCGCGATCATCACGCTGCTCGCGGCGAGCAGCGGGGCGATGACCCTCGCGCTGGTGCAGGTGCCGCTGTCGCTGGTGGGGCTCGGGAGTGCGCTGCTGCTCACCATCGTGCTCACCGTCCTCACGCTCGGCGGGTCCGCCAAGGAACGGACCGACCTCTCGGGCGACGCGCCCCGTGAGGAGCGGACCGATGGGGTGACCGGTGCGATGACCGAAGCGATGACCGACGAGGAGCTGCTGGACTACGAACGTGCCGCGATCCCCGGCGGCGTGCTCCAGCAGCCGAATGGCCGCCTGATCACCCTCACCCAGCTCACCGCCCAGAGCGCGGCGCTGCTGGTCTTCGTGTCCGAAGGCTGCGGGCCCTGCGAGCGGGTGCTGGACCGGGCCGACGGCTGGATCGGGTCCCTGTCCCCGTTCATGCAGGTGAAGTTCGTGTTCTCCCGGCCGATCGACCAGCTGCGGGAGCGCACCACGGTCCGTGTGGGTGAGCATGCGATGCATGATCTGCAGTTCACCGCACGCAGCACCCTCGGGGGCAGGACCGCGCCCTCCGCGGTGCTGCTGGGAGCCGACGGGCTGCTCGCCGGCGGTCCGGTCGACGGCGGCAGCGCCGTGATCGAGTTCGTGGAGGCGATCCAGGAGCAGCTGATCACCGCCCCGGGAGACTCCGAGACCAGCCCATCGGCATCGTGAGGTCCCGAGGGCCTCAGCCCGCGGGCGTCGTGGCGCCGAGACGGCTCCGCCTTCCCGCCTGGTGAGGAATCACGGCACCCTGGTGAGGGCTCACGGCACGCTGGCCTGCGCGAAGCTGCCGGCGCCCCAGGCACGCAGCGGCCCGTCGGCCGCCGGGACGAAGACCGCCTGGCCGGCCCGCAGCGGATGGCTCCCGGCCGAGGTCACCAGCGTGGTCGCTCCCCCGAGACCCAGCACGATCCGAGGCCCCGAGCCGGGGATCCGATGCGGCTCGATCGGCGCCCCGAGCGAGTCGGTGAGCTCGGTGATGGCGAGCTCGAAGTCGTCGACCGGGGCGTAGTACGCGATAGAGGTGGGATTCTGCCGCTCCGGGGCCACCCGCAGCGGGGGTGCGGCGGTGACGCTCACGCACTGGAGGACTTCATCCGCATCGACCCGCTTCGGGGTCAGACCCGCGCGCAGCACATTGTCGCTGGCCGCCATGATCTCGATCCCGGTGCCGCTGATATAGGAGTGCAGCGCGCCGGCGGGCACGAACATCGCCTCCCCAGGCTGCAGGGAGACCGGGTTCAGCAGCAGCGCCGCGACCACCCCCGGGTCACCGGGATGGTGCTCCGCCAGCAGCGTCACGGAGCGGTCGATGCGCGGGGACGGAGAGGTGCCGGCCTCTGCCCTAGCCCTGCAGGCCTCGACCACCTCGTCCACCGCGGAGGTCGAGGGTCGCAGCGAGGTGGAGACCAGGGTGCGGAAGGCCGCGCGCATGCCATGGGCGGTGGGGTTCTCGAGCAGCAGGCGGTGCAGCCGGTCGGTGAGGTCGGTCCCGAGACCGTCGAGGATCACCGCGGCGCGGCGCGGGGTGCGGAATCCGCACAGCGCGGTGAACGGCGTCAGCGCGATCAGCATCTCGGGCTTGTGGTTCGCGTCCCGGTAGGTGCGCCGCGGGGAGTCCAGCGCGATCCCGGCGGCGCTCTCCGCGGCGAAGGACTCCGCAGCATGCTCGCGCGTGGGATGGACCTGCAGCGAGAGCGGTCGTTCGGCGGCGATCACCTTGAGCAGATACGGCAGCCGGCCGCCGAAGGCCCGGGCGACGTCGCTGCCGAGCATCCGGTCGGGCTCTGCGTCGAGCACGTCGTCCAGCCGGGCACCGCCGGGGACCGTCGCCGGTGCCAGCGGATGCGCGCCGAACCAGACCTCTGCCCAGGGGTCGCCGTCGGCCTCCTGCCCCAGGAACTCGGGCAGCGCCGTCTGCGACCCCCATTCGTAGTGCTGGAGGTGGCCGGTCAGGTCGAACATGCTCACGTACTGCCCTCGAGGATCTGAGCGATCAGGCGCGCGGGCTCATCGGCTCCGACCGTCGGCGGCGGGGTCTGCTCCTCCCCGAGGGGGCGCATCCCGTAGCGGTCCCAGTGCGCACCGACCCAGGCGGGGGCGCGGGGAGCGTGCACCCAGGCCGGGAGCCCGCGCACCGCGGCCTCGAGGATATCGGCGGAGAACACGGAGACCACGGGCCGTTGCTGCTCGGACACGGTGAGAGCGGAGTCCTGGAGCTCGACGCCGCGGCGGCGCAGCAGCGCATGCGCGGCGCGGGCGGTCCGGTCGGTCTCCTGCGGGCCGGGCTGGTAGAGCGCGCCGGTGGAGCGGCAGTACCCGTGGGCGGCCGCGAGGGTGAGACGGCGCGGCAGCTCGATCGCCGAGAGCTGGCCCAGGAAGACCGGGCGCTCCTCGCGCACCGGATCGTTCCCCGCCGCTTCGTGGCTCGCCTGCCACAGCCGCTGGGAGCCGACCACCCGCACCTCGACGTCGTCGCGGCCGGCGCGGTGGAACTCGCCGTCCTCGTCGCTCCAGGCCAGCAGGGTGGTCTGGGGCGGCAGCGGGGGCGCGAACGGGGTGAGCACGTCGTGCTGGACGACGGCGCCGGGCACATCCGCCTCACGCGCCCAGGCATGGAGGCTGCGCCCCACCTCCTGGTGCCAACCGAGGGTGAGCACCGAGGTGATGCCGAGACCGTCCAGCAGGGCCGCGGGCTCATCGAGGCGCTGGTGCTGCCATTCAGGACCGTTCAGCTCATCCAGGGCCAGGCCGACGGGCGTGATCACGAGTGCCGATCCCTGCACATAGGGCAGCACTGCGGGGAGTCCGCCGTGCTGCGCCCCTGCGGCGGTGTCGATGCCGAGCAGCGTGCGGGCCGAGCCGTCCCCCTCGCGGGTGTGCAGCACGTAACCCTGCGGGGCCGGCGCGCGGGAAGCGGACGCGGGCTGGACGCGGTGGATGCCGCGCATCCGGCGCCGGGAACTGCGCCATTCCTGCCAGCGCTCGAGGCTGCGCGGATGGATCAGAGCCATGGTCGGCGCCCCCTTCTGACATGCGATCGCTCCCGAGGGCCCAGCATTCCACACCCCGCTGCCGGTGGTGGCCGGAACGGTGGCATGCCGTGAGGCTCAGCGCGGCATGTTGCGCAGGTTCGTCGCCGCCATGTCGAGCATCCTGCCCACCCCGCCGCCGAGGACGATCTTCGTCGAGGCATGCGCGAAGCCACGGATCTGCTGCGCGGTGATCTTCGGGGGCATCGAGAGCGCGTCCGGATCGGTCACCACATCGATCAGCACCGGGCCAGGGGTCGCGAGCGCCTCGGCGAGCTGCTGGTTCAACGTCTTCGGATCGGTGATGCGCACCGCGCCGATGCCCACGCCCCTCGCGATCGCCGCATAGTCGACGTCCTCGTGGTCAGTGCCGTGATCCGGCAGGCCCTCCACCAGCATCTCGAGCTTGACCATGCCGAGGCTGGAGTTGTTGAAGACGACGATCTTGGTGTTCAGCTCGTGGAGCTTCACGGTCAGCAGCTCCCCCATCAGCATCCCGAGCCCGCCGTCCCCGCTCATGGAGATCACCTGGCGCTCGGGGAACGCCATCGAGGCGCCGATCGCCTGCGGGAGCGCGTTGGCCATGCTGCCGTGGTGCCAGGAGCCGAACAGCCGACGTTTCCCGTTGGGGGTGATGTAGCGGGCGCCCCACACATTGCACATCCCGGTGTCGACGGTGAACACGGCGTCCTCCGCGGCGAGCGCGTCGAGGGTCGCCGCGAGGAACTCCGGGTGGATGGGCGTCATCCTCTCGACGTTCTTCGTGTACGCGGCGACCACCCCGTTCAGGGCCTTGTGGTGCGCCTTCAGCTGGCGGTGCAGGAAGCGGGAGCTCTTGGCGCTGGTCACCAGCGGCAGCACGGCCTGCAGGGTGAGGGCCACGTCGCCGTGGATCGCGAGGTCCAGCGGCACGCGGCGTCCGAGGCGTGAGGCGTCGGCGTCGATCTGCACGATCTTCGGGGGGTTCTTCCCTCCGGGCCCGGGCAGGAACTCGCTGTAGGGGAAGTCGGTGCCCAGCAGGATCACCAGATCCGCCTCGTGCATCGCCTCGTAGCAGGCGCCGTAGCCGAGCAGCCCGCTCATCCCCACGTCGAAGGGGTTGTCGTACTGCATGATCTCCTTGCCGCCGAAGGCGTGCCCGATCGGAGACTTCACCCGGTCGGCGAGCGCGAGCACCTCCTCGCGGGCGTCTCTCACCCCGGCCCCGGTGAACAGGGTGACGGTGTCTGCGGCGTCGATCAGCTCGGCGAGGCGGCCGACGGGCGCGGCGGCGGGCTGGACATGGCCGAGGTCGGTGGCGAGGTCGCGGGTCAGAGGCCCGTCGACCTCCTCGTCGGCCACGTCACCGGGCAGCACCAGCACGGAGACGCCCTGCTTCGCGATCGCCGTCTGGACGGCGATATGGAGCATGGTCGCGCCGTGCGTGCCGGAGTGCACCATCTCGCAGAAATGGGAGCACTCGCGGAAGAGGATCTCGGGATGCGTCTCCTGGAAGAAGCCGGTACCGATCTTCTCCGAGGGGATGTGCGAGGCGATCGCGAGCACCGGGGCGCCGTCGCGGTGGGCATCGAACAATCCCTGGAGGAGATGGGTGTTGCCCGGGCCGCAGGACCCGGCGCACACGGCGAGCTTCCCGGTCAGGCGGGCCTCGGCCCCGGCGGCGAAGGCTCCGGCCTCCTCGTTGCGCACGTGCACCCATTCGATGCCCTCGGTGGTGCGCACGGCGTCCACCACCGGGTTCAGGGAGTCCCCGACCACCCCGTAGATGCGCTGGACGCCGAGGTCCCGGAGCTGGGTGACGAGGAGCTGGGCGAAAGTGCTGCGGGCCATGCGGGGCCTCCTGAAAGGGTGGGTCCGGGGAGGGCACCGGCCCCAGGCGCGGCGCCCGTCGTTCTCACCCTAGCCGTGGCGGCCGGCTATGCACGAGGGCCGGGCCGATCGGTCAGCTGACGCATCGGCTGGACATCGGCAGGGCGCACCGGCACGGGCACCGAGAGCTCAGTCGCCGACGGGCTCCTCGAGCGAACTCTCGGCATCTTCGCCCGCAGGCACCGCGGCAACGGTGAATCGCACCGTCTGCACCCGGCGCTCGTCGACCTCGACCACCTCGAGCACTCCGCCGTCGATCTCCACGCTGTCCCCGGCCTCGGGGATCCGGCCCAGCTGGGCCATCAGGAACCCGCCGACCGTCTCGTAGCCGCCGGTGTCCGGCAGGGCGATGTCGGTCGCGGACTCGAACTCCTGCAGGATCAGCCCGCCCTCGAAGGTGCCGTCGGCCGCGAGGATCCGGTCCAGACCACCGGCGACGGGCCAGCTCTCGCGATCGAACTCGTCGTAGATCTCGCCCACCAGCTCCTCAAGCAGATCCTCGAGGGTCACGATGCCGTCGGTGCCGCCGTACTCATCCACCACCACGGCGATCTGGTCGGCGTGGGCGCGCATCCGATTCAGCGCCTCGAGCACCTGGACGGTGCCGGGGATGTGCTCGATGGGACGCACCAGCGCTGCCAGCGACGTCTCGCCTGGCTCCTCCACCAGCAGCATGTCGCGCACGTGGACGAAGCCGAGCACGTCGTCGACGTCCTCGCCGGTGACCGGATAGCGGGAGAAGCCGGTTTCCCGGATCTCCTCGCGGACCTCCACGACCGTCCGCTCGCCGTCGAGGAAGCGCACCTGGTGGCGGGGCTGCATGACCTCGACCACCGTGCGCTCGGAAGCGTCGAACACATCAGCGAGCACCCGCGACTCCGCCTGGTCCAGCGCCTCTGAGCTGCGGACCATGGACTTGATCTCCTCGGCGGAGACCGACTCGCGGTTCGCGCCCGGGTCCCCGCCCAGCAGGCGCACCACCAGGTTGGTGGAGGTGGACAGCAGCCAGATCACCGGGCGCATGAGCTTCCCGAAGATGCTCAGCGGGGGGCCGACGACCTTGGTCATCGCCATCGCGTTCTGCATCGCCAGCCGCTTGGGCACCAGCTCGCCGAACACCAGCGAGAGGTAGGCGATGACCAGCGTCATGCCGATCAGCGCCGTGGTGCCCGCCGCGGACTCCGACAGTCCCAGTTCCGTCAGCACCGGGACCAGCGAGGGGGCGATCGTGGAGGCGCCATAGGCGGAGGAGAAGAAGCCGGCGACGGTCACGCCGATCTGCACGGCGGAGAGGAAGAGGTTGGGATCCCGCACCATCTCAGCGGTGCGCTCACCGCCGGGGCCGCTCTCCTGGAGCTGCTTGATCTGCGATTCGCGGAGGTTGACGATCGCCATCTCGGTGCCGGCGAACAGACCGCCGACGAGCACGAAGGCGAAGACCAGGCCGAGGTTCAGGAGCGCTGTCCAATCCATGGGGCAACGCTACCTGTGGGCGGAACGGGGAACTGGGGTCATCCTGCGCATCTCACAGCATGTGCGCGTCACAGCAGCGGCAGCAGCTCCTGCCACACGGCGCGGAGGATCTCGGCGGCACCTCGGCCCTCGAGCCGTGAGGTGACGGTCAGGACGGCGTCCTGCGCGGGCAGCACGATGAGCAGCTGCCCCATGGCGCCGTCGGCCCGCCAGGCACCGTCGGGCGTGCACCGCCAGATGCCATAGCCGTAGTGGACGCTCTCGGGCTCGTCATCCCCGGTGGCCACCCAGCTCTCGTCGGCGTGCATCGCGTCGATCCAGGCCGCAGGCACCAGCTGCGCCCCGTCGTGCTCCCCACGCTGCAGGAGGAGCCTGCCGATCCGCGCCAGCTGCCCGCTCTTCAGGTGCAGACCCGAGGCGCCCCAGCTGAAGCCGTCGCGGGTGGTGTGCCACTGGGGGTTGAGGATCTCGAGCGGCTCGAACAGTCGCGGCATCAGCCAGTCGCGCAGGCTCTGCCCGGTGCGCTCGCTGATCACCCGCGAGAGCAGCAGGGTCGAGCCGTTGGAGTACTCCCACCGCTGCCCCGGCTCGGCGACCAGGTCCGTGCCGAGGAACAGGGAGGTGAGATCGGCGTGATCGCGCTGCTCCTGAAGGAAGCCGAGCACCGGGGAGCCGGAGGTCATGGTTAGCAGGTGCCGCAGCCGCACCTGCTCGATGCCGCTGCCGTACCCGCCGGTCGGGGCGGGGAGATGGTCGACCAGCAGATCACCGGGGTCCAACAGCCCTTCCGCGGCGGCGATGCCCACGGCGAGCGCGGTCACCGTCTTGGAGACCGAGTAGATGTTCTCCTCGGTGTCTCCGGCGAAGCGATGGCTGAGCTCTGCCCGGCCGGCACGGTGCAGGTGCAGCGCGCGCACGCCGAGATCCTGCTCGAGGATCCGCTGGCGCAGCGGGAGCAGCAGAAGCTGGTCGGGGACGGTGGGGTCGGCGGTGATCGCTGGACGGTCAGAGTCGGGAGAGATGACGGCAGCGGCGGCGTTCATGGGGCGACGGTACCGCCCGCGCCGCACGACGGGAACCCGGATCTTCCACGAATCTCCACCAAAGTCGGTGGTCAGAGCGATGAGTAGCGGTAAGAATGAGCGCACTGCAGGCACCGCTCTCCTCCTCGGGCTGCTCGCAGCTCCGCAGTCCCTTCCCCGTCGGCACCGCCGTCGACCTGAACGAAAGGCGCCCATGGACGCGCTGCGCCGCTACGTCTTCCCCATGATCTGGATGCTGATCCTCGGCCTGATCGCCCTGGCCCTGGTCAAGATGGCCTTCTTCCCCTCCGACGCCGATGCCGCCGTCGAGGATCCGCTCGCCCCCAGCGCCGATTTCGATCAGCACGCCGTGGTCAGCGTCGAGCCCGCGGACCTCTCCTCCGAGCTCGTGCTCGCGGCGATGGTCCAGCCCGATGCCGGCAGCGCGCTGAAGGCCACCGACGACGGCGAGATCAACAAGATCTGGCTGAAGAACGGTGATGCCGTCGAGAAGGGGCAGCGCATCCTGCAGGTGCGCTACGAGATCGAGCCGGATCCGGTCGAGCTCCCCGCGCCGCCGGCCGTGGAGGACGGGGAGGAGGGCATGGTTCCCGCCCCGCAGCCCGCACCGGAGCCCGTCGCGGCCGAGTACCGCTACGTGAACCTGGTGGCGACCGCCAACGGTGTGCTCAGCGGGATGGAGGTCACCGAGTGGGATGCTCTCGCCAAGGGCGACACCGTCGCGACCATCTCGCCGGGCACCTACTCGATCGTCGCCGACCTCACCCCCGAGCAGCAGCTGTCCCTGCTGGACGTGGAGCTGAAGGCGACCGCCGAGCTGCCCAACACTCCGGATCCGGTGGTCTGCGCCGCGCCCGCCATCACCGAGGACTCCGAGGTCGAGGAGCCCGAGGCGCCGCAGGCACCCGAGATCGATCCCTTCACCGGTGAGCAGATCTCCGGCGGCGGCGCCGGGGTCTCCGCGGCGCAGCTGGTGTGCCCGGTCCCTGCCGAGGCCCGCGTGGTCCCGGGGCTGAGCGTCGAGGTCACGGTGGACCTCGGCACCCGCACCGGCGTGCTCACCGTCCCCACCACCGCAGTGGAGGGCGAGGGCACTGCCGGCACCGTCTACGCACTGGACGAGACCACCGGTGAGCCGATGCCGATCGAGGTCACCCTCGGGATGCGCGGTGAGGGCTCCGTCGAGGTCACCGAGGGCCTCGAGGCGGGGCAGGAGATCCTCGAGTTCGCTCCCGGCATCGACGGCATCGACGAGTCGATGAACGGGGAGATGTGGTGAGCGCACCCCTGCTCGAGCTGCGCGATCTGCGCCGTTCCGTGCGCCTGCCCAGCCGGGAGGAGCTGCACATCCTGCGCGGCATCGACCTGACGGTCGAGGCCGGGGACCACGTGGCGATCGTCGGTCGTTCCGGTTCCGGCAAGACCACTCTGCTGAACCTGCTGGGCCTGATCGACCACCAGAGCGGCGGCGAGCTGCTGTTCGACGGAGTGGACGTCTCCCGGCTCGGGGATCGCCGGCGCGCCCGGCTGCGCGGCGCCTCGATCGGCTTCGTGTTCCAGCAGTTCAACCTGCTGGACCGGCGCACCGCTCTGGAGAACGTGATGATGCCGCTGATGTACGGCAGCGCCGGCCAGTTCTGGCGGCGCGAGAAGCTCGCCCTGGAGATGCTCGACCGGGTGGGCCTGGCCGACCGCGCCCAGCAGCAGCCCTCCCGTCTCTCCGGCGGCGAGCAGCAGCGTGTCGCCGTGGCCCGCGCCTTGGTACGGGGGCCGCGGCTCATCCTGGCGGACGAGCCCACCGGCGCCCTCGACGTCACCACCGGCGAGGCGGTGATGGCGCTGCTGGACGAGATCGCGCGCGACTCCGACGCCGCGCTGGTCACCATCACCCACGATCTGCAGGTCGCCGCGATGTCCCGCCGCTCGTTCCTGCTGAACGAGGGCACCCTGCACGACGTCGGCACAGACGGGACGGACGGGGACGGTGTCCGCGAGGCGCTGTCGGCCACCGCGGGCCTGCGCACCGGACGGGAGGCGGTGGCATGACCGGCCTGATCGCCTCGATCGTCGAGGCCTACGGCGAGCTGCGCGTCAACAAGGGCCGCATCCTGCTGTCCCTGATCGGTGTGGCATTCTCCGTCTTCGCCCTGACCACGGTGATGGGCGGCGGCGGCATGCTCACCAGCGCCCTCACCCAGACCACCGAGAAGTGGGCGGGACGCGATACGACCCTGACGATCTACCCGGCGGGCTCCGCCGCCGAGGTCACTCCCGAGGAGCAGGACGCGGTGGTGCTCGAGCAGATCGAACGGCTCGGCATCGACCAGCGCACCCGCCGCATCTACGACTCGCTGCGCGTGCAGACCCCGCAAGGGGTGACGGCGGCGCAGCTGACCGGGGTGGACCCCGCCTACGCGAACATCTACCGCACCACCGTGGCCGACGGTCGCTGGCTCGCAGACTCCGACGCCCGCCGCCTCGCCCCCGCGCTGGTGGTCAATGCGCCGATGTACGAGCAGCTGGGACGCCCGGACCTGGGGACCGAGCCGGTCACGATCTATGGCCCCTCCGGTGCGACCGACTCCGACCAGGCGATCGTGGTCGGTGTGCTCCCCGCGAGCGCGGAGACCGACTGGGGACTGCAGGCGTTCGTGGCCGCCGGCGGCATGGGCGCGCTGCCCGGCCGGACCGAGGCCCCGGTGGTCTCCGACTACATCCTGTGGGTACCGCCGGAGCAGGCCGACGAGATCCGCGAGCGCCTGGGCGCCTCGCTGCGCAGCACCGCGGCGGGATCCTTCGACGTCCAGCCGAGCTCGATGTCCGCCGAGGAGCTGGGCTTCCAGGTGCTCGCCTATGCGGTCATCGGCGTGGCCCTGGTGATCCTGCTGCTCGGCGCCCTGGGCCTGGTGAACATCTCCCTGGTCACCGTGCGCTTCCGGGTGCGGGAGATCGGGATCCGACGCTCCTACGGCGCGACCGGGGGGCGGATCTTCGTGGGCGTGCTGATGGAGTCGGTGGTGGCCACCGTGCTCGCTGGCGCCGTGGGGGTGACCGGCGCGATCGCCCTGGTGAAAGCCCCGTTCGTCTCCCGCTACTTCGCCGGCATCGGCCTGGTGGAGCTGCCGCCCTTCCCCGTGGAGGCGGTGGTGGTGGGCCTGGGCGCGGCCACCCTGGTGGGCGTCCTCGCCGGGGCGCTCCCTGCGCTGATCGCCACCCGGATCAAGGTGATCGACGCGATCCGCAGCTGAGGGTCACACGGCCCGAGAACGGGACTTCTTCAATCGGCGAGCGCCCTGCGGGCGTCGGTGGGTCGAAGAAGTCCCGTTCTTGCGTCAGGCCCGGTCAGTCCTCGGGCAGCGCGGCGAACGCCGCCTTCATGTCGTTGTACCAACCGAGGGACTGCTTGGGATGCAGCCAGCGGAATTTCATCTCCTTGCGGGCCGCCTGGTGGGCCTCGTCGCCAGCCTTGACGACCTCCTTGAGGTGCTTGTCCTGGGCGTTGATGACGTCGTCCGCGCTCTCGCCGCGGTGGGCGAGGTCGCAGGGTCCGCCGAGCTGCTGGCAGGTCATGGTCTTCATCGGGTGCTCCTCTTCTCCGGCGACGGCAGCCGGTGGATCCGACTGCCCATACTGCTCTCATGGTGTTGACGTGCGTCGCGCCGGGAATGTGACCGGTCGCGGAGATCCGTGGTCTCGATCATCGCGGCTCAGCGGTGGTGCTCAGCGGTGGTGCTCAGCGGTGGTGAGCATCGCGTGCTCTACCGGGTACTCCGCGGATCAGCGCCATCGCGGCGCACCACGCGGCCGAGGACCGCGGGGTCGGCACGGAAGTCGATGCGTGCGACCTGCCCGTCGACGATCGTGAAGTCGAACAGGACCATCGCCTGGCCGCGGTGGTACCAGGCCGAACCCGCACGCCCGTCGATGCTGGCCGGGAGCGCGGCGTGAGCGGAGCCGTTGAAGAAGCTCGCCACGTCCTCGCGGCCATCGATCGCGGCGGGGGTACCGGTCTCGATCGCCCGCTGGTCACCGCGCACCACGGCATCCGGCGCCAGGAGCTGCACGAGCCGGGTGAAGTCACCTTCGCGAGCGGCGGTCATGAAGGCATCGACCACCTCCCAGTCGGCGAGTGCGTCCTCGGGCCGGGGCTGAGCGACTTTGGCGCGGGCGCGCGAGGCGAGCTTGCGTGCCGCCTGCGGCGTGGTGTCCAGTGCCGCGGCGATCGTGGTGAACTCGAAGCCGAAGCTGTCGTGCATGACGAAGGCGACCCGTTCGTTGGGGCTCAGCCGGTCCAGAACCAGCTGCAGGGCGATCCCGACGGTGTCGGCGAGCGCCACGTCCTCGGCGGGGTCGGGGGCGGTCTCCTCGCCCTGGATCTCCTCCTCGGGCACGGGGATGCGTCGCCGCAGCCGATCCAGGCACAGCCGGGTGGTCACCGTGGTCAGCCAGGCGGGCAGGTTGTCGATGCCCGCACCCCCATCCCCGCCCGATTCTGCGCGATCCAGGCGCAGCCATGCCTGCTGGACGATGTCCTGCGCCTCGCTCGCATCGCCGAGCACCCAGGTGGCGAGAGCGATCAGGCGTGACCGCTCCTGCTCGAATCGGTGCGCCAGTTCATCCACCGCACCTGATCCCGTGGTGGCGAGGGCATCGGCTGCGCCGGACCTCGCGCCGGCAGTCCTCTGGTCCAGCTGCGTGGGCTCCATGGGCCCATCCTTCCCTGTGCGCCGCCGACCATCCCGCCGAAGGCTCCTGCTCCCTCGACGTCACGCGGCCCGCAGGTGTGACGGACCAGTTCAGCACGGGTCAGATCAGCACCGGGTCAGAACAGCACAGGGTCACACCAGCACAGGGTCAGACCAGCACGGGTCCCGGAGCCGGGGCGTCTGCGGCCCGGCCGACGGGCTCGAGCAGGCGCAGTCCCTCTCGTCGGCTGATCATCACGACGATCAGCACCGCGAGCAGCAGAACGGCGACGGCGGAGGCCGCTCCCCCGGCGAGGGCTGCGTTTTCGAGGCCGGTGAACGCTCCCGCGCTGGCCAGCTCGTCGTGGCCGGCGACCGCCCGGTGGTCGGCGAGCGCCGCAGCCGAGGTCCCGGGGGCGGCCACCGCGGCGCTGAGCGCAGAGGCACCGGCCCCTGCGCCGGTGCCCGCGGCGAGCGCGGAGACGATCAGCGACCCCACGGTGGTGGTGAGGGTGAGGAGGATCGGCAGCTCGAGGCCGCCGCTCTTCCAGGCGAGCACCGCAGCGGCGAGCGCCAGGGCGAGGGCCGGGATCACCACAGCCGGGGTGAGCTGACGGCCGATCAGCGAGACCCCGGCGACGACCACGACGGGGAGAACGGGGCTGCGCAGCCAGGTGCCGACGGCCTGGAGGATCACGCCGCGCAGTGCCAGTTCGAGGCCCAGGGCCTGGAGGGGGGCCAGGACCAGCACGATCACGACCACGAGCAGCAGCTGGAGCGGCGGGACTCCGCTGGCCGCAGCACCCGCCGACTCTCCGGAGCTGGCGAGATGGCCGGCCACCGCGGCGATCGCCACCGTCGCCAGCGCCCCTGCCGCCACCCACACACCGAGCGGGCTCAGCAGGTCACGACGGAATCGGGCAGCGACGGACCAGGCCGTGCTCAGAGGTCGCCAGCCGCCGACGCGCACTCCCACGATCCCGGCGGGAAGCCACATGGCGCCCATCAGCAGCGCGAGCACTGCATCGAGCGGGCTGGTCGGATCGCCGCTGGTCACGCCGATGGCGACGTTCACACCGGGCGCGAGGGCGAGCACCAGGATCATGAGCACGAGCACCACGGAGACCAGCACCACATAGGCGATGAACGCCGCGGCGACGGCAAGCAGCGGCCGCGCCCAGGCGGACCATTCCGGTCGTAGCGTCGCGAGCCGGTGATAGGGGCGAGGACGCTCGGTCCCGAGGTGGTTCATGCGGCTTTTTCTGCACTCTCGTCGGGGCGCGCGGGGTGGGCGCCGGCGGTGTGGGCGGGGCGCGCGGTGTCGGCGCTGGTGGTGGTGGCGGGGTGGGCGGACTTCTCGACGAGGTTCCGACGGCGGTCCTCGTGGGCGCGGGCCTGCGCGGCGTGCGCCTGGGAGGCGGCGGCCGACAGACCGAGGTCCTCGATGCTGAGCGCGCGGGCGAGCGGACCGAACGGGCGTTCGCTGCGGACCTGCCCGTCGGCCGTGAGGTGCACGAGCTCGCCGGAGTCCAGGAGGCGCCAGGCGGGGTCGTCATCCAGGGGTTCGCTCGCGACGACGACGGAGCGCGCGCCGCGCGGGTCCTCGCTGCGGGCACGCAGGGCGAGCGAGTCCGAGGACTGCTCGAGGGTCTCGTCCTGTGCGTCCACGGAGACGGGGCGCTCGAGGATCCACAGCTCATTGGTCGCGGGCAGACGCACGGCGATGAGCTCCTCCCCGTTCATGACCAGGACGTTCACAGAGTAGACGGGGACATGGCGGGCGATCCAGCGCAGCGCGGCGGTCACCCCGGCGCGCAGGTCATCGCCGTGGGCGGCCACCTCGCCGGTGATCAGGGCGGACATCCATTCACTGTCGGTGGAGCCCTGGACGTGGTGGGCGGCGTCGAGCTCGGCGACCCGCTGCCGCATCTCCGCGGTGACCTCCAGGACCCCGTTGTGGGCGGAGATGATCCCGTCCTGCAGGAACGGATGGGTGTTCTCGTCGCAGTGCCCGGTGCCGGAGGAGAGCCGCAGGTGGGCGAGCATCGTGCGGGTGCGGAGCGTGGTCGCGAAGTCTGTGAACGCCTCGGACTCGTAGGCGGCGACGGGGCGCTTGCGGACCCGTGGCCGTCCGTCCTCGTCGATCCATCCCAGGCCGGTGCCGTCGGCGTTGAAGCGCGACTGGTTCAGCAGGGAGTAGGGCGCATCGAGCAACCAGAGATCGGCGGTGACGGGGCGGTCGGAATGAAGGGCGAAGAGTCGGCACATGGCCCCACCACTCTAGAACTCCCTGTCTGAGGGCGCAGTGAGGGCGACCACGAGAGCTGCGAGAGCTGAGTGCCGCTCGAGCCGTTCCCTCCGTCGGCCCCCGGTGGCACGATGATCCCACGAGGGTTCGCATCGCGGCCCCGCCCCTGAGGAGGAACCATGCCCAGTTCCACGCCCTATATCTCGTTCCCCGGCAATGCCGCCGAGGCCATGTCCTATTACCAGGAGGTCTTCGGCGGCACCCTCGACGTCATGACCTATGGGGACATGCCCATGGAGGGCATGCCGTTCACTCCTCCGCCGGGGGCCGTCGCCCATGCGCAGCTGCAGGGCGGCCTGGTCACCCTCGCCGGCGGCGACGACATCGGAGAGAGCCCCCAGCCGCTGGACGGTTCCGCCTACTCGCTGATGCTCATGCCCGCCTCCGTCGACGAAGCGCGGGCGCTGTTCGAGAAGCTCACCGCCACCGGCGCCACGGTGGAGATGCCCTTCGAGCTGGCCCCGTGGGGCGATCACTACGGCCAGGTCAAGGACCGCTTCGGTGTCCTGTGGCAGGTGGATGTCGGCCCCGCCTGACATCGCGACGGGTGGTGAGCGGCGAGCGCCAGGCGCGAGACCGGTCACTCCCGGGAAGCTCGCGCCCGCCGCCGGCGTTGGCACGGGCGTGAACACATCCACCCCTCGCATCCTCGGGATCCTCGGCGCCGGCAAGATCGGCACCGTGCTGGCCCGCCTCGCTACCGCCGCCGGATACGAGGTGCTGATCTCGGGCTCCGGCGAACCCTCCAAGATCGAGCTGATCACCGAGATCCTCGCCCCGGGCGCGCAGGCGGTGACCAGCCGGGAGGCCGCCGAGCGGGCGGATCTGGTGATCCTCGCGCTGCCCCTGGGCAAGCACGCCTCGATCCCGGCCGACGCCCTGCAGGGAAAGCTCGTGGTGGATGCGATGAACTACTGGTGGGAGACCGACGGGGTCCTCGAGGAGTTCTCCCATCCGGGTGCCTCGACCAGCGAGCTCGTGCAGGATCTGCTGTCCGGTGCCACGGTGGTGAAGGCCTTCAACCACATGGGCTATCACGATCTCGAGGACCTCGCCGGCCGTGCCGCGCCCCGGGCAGCGATCGCGATCGCCGGCCCCACCCCTGAGGCCGAGATCGTGGCCGCGCTGGTGGACGAGCTGGGCTTCGACCCGCTGCTGATCGGCTCCCTCGCCGAGGGCGTGCGCCTGCAGCCGTTCAGCGAGGCCTTCGGCAGCAGCGGTGACGCCACGACCCTCCAGGAGATCGTGAACCGCTTCCCGGACACAGAGCGCGGGCGCGAGGTCATGGCGGCCCTCGGCGAACGGGTCTGAGCAGGGCGCGGATCCGCACTGCTCGGGTTTGAGCGGGGACACTCTGCGCAGAGCCGCTCTAGGCCGCAAGGGTCTGGGCGCTGCCGCGCTGCGGCTCCCACAGCCCGAGGCCCTCGCGCCGTGAGTACCACCACCAGATCCCGGCCGAGAGCAGCAGCATCGGCGCCATCGCGAGCACGAAGCCGAGCAGGCGGATCTCTCCCTGCTCGGTGAAGCCGGGGATCAGCGGGGCGATCGCGAACAGGGTCCAGTTGTTCGCGGCGTGCAGCAGGATCGGGAGCTCGAGGCCCCCGGTCTTCCAGGCCAGCAGCCCCATCACGATCGCGAAGACGGCGATGTCGATCTGGCCCAGCCAGTTGTAGCCGTGGCCCAGCATGAACAGAGGCACGGGAACCAGGATCCCGATCAGCGGCCAGCGCAGCCAGGTGCCGAGGACCTGCATCGGCAGTGCCCGAAAGGCGAACTCCTCCCCGGCGCTCTGCAGCGGGGCGAGCACGATCGCCACCAGCCAGGCGAGGATCACGCTCGCGCTGAACTGGGGCACCACGATCGCCTCGCGCTCCAGGACCAGGTTCAGGACCAGGTTGATCAGCACGTACACCGGGACCACCACGAGCGCGGCGCGGCCCAGCAGGCCCCAGCGGAACCGGCCCAGCACCGAGAGGGCGATCCCCGCCCGCCCGTACCCTGCGAGGGTTCCCACCAGCACCGCCGGGATCAGCAGCGCGAGCATGCCGAGGCCGAAGGTCTGGTCCAGCGGGTTCAACGGATCCATCAGGGTGGCGCTGGGAGTGAATGCCGGCCAGATCAGGCTCACGACCACCAGCACCAGCAAGAGCTGCAGGTTCATCACCAGGAACACGGCGGCGGAGACCACCAGTGCGACCAGCGGACGCCACCAGTAGCGACGGTGCGGGATCGCGCGAGCGGCACGGTGGTAGGGCTGCGAGAGCATGTGGTCGCGGCCGCTCGGGACATGCGGGGATGTGGCCGGCATCGGCACGTCGGGGCTGCGCAGCACGCCGGGGCTGCGCAGCACGTCGGGGCTGCGGAGCATGTCGGCGGCAGCGGGAGGCGGGGAAGGGGGACGTGGAGAGGGCCGGGTCATGCCTCGATCCTGCCCGTCCCGTCGGCCGCTGCGCATCCGCCCCACGGCTCGGAGGGGACCCCGCCGATCGGCCGACCCCACGGACACAGGCATCAGCCGGCCGGGCGATCCGTCGGCCGCCGTCTGCTCTCTACTCTGGTTCCATGACCCTCCCCGTGACCCGCGCCTCGGCCGCACCCTCTGTGCGCAGCCCGCACCAGTGGGCGATCGCGGTGGCGCAGAGCCTCCTCGGCACGGCGCTGGGGCTGCTGCTGTTCCTGATCAGCTTCGGGTCGGTGCTGGTGGAGTTCGACGACCAGCCCCCCGGGGGCCTGGTGGCGCTGTTCGCCCTCGATGCCCTGGTGGGAGTCATCGCCACGATGGCGATCGGCCCGCTCCGCTTCCTACGGCCGGGACGACTGCACAGCGCGGCCCATCTGCTGCTGGCCGCCGCTGTCGGGCTCAGCGTCTGGTCGATGCCGGCCGCGGCGCTGGCCCTGTACCGGATCGGGCTGCGACGCCGCACGGTGCTCGATATCGGTGCGGTCCTGCTGGTCGCGGGCACCTCGATGGCGACGCTGAGCATTGATGGCCGTCTCCGCGGTGCTGAGCCGGAGCTCGTCGTGCTCTCCGCGGTGGGGGTGATGGTGGTGCTCACGCTGATCCCGCTGCTGATCGGCCACGTGGTGGGCACCCGCCACGAGCTCCTGGCCTCGCTGCAGGAACGCGCGGCCTCGGCGGAGCGGGAGCGGGAGACCGCCCAGCGGGAGCGCGCCGCCGCCGAGCGCGAAGCCTTGGCCCAGGTGCGGGAGCGGGAGGCCGATGCCGCCCGGGTGCGTGCCGAGGAGCGGGCGGCGCTGGCCCGCGACATGCATGACAGCGTCTCCCACCACCTCGCCACGATCGCCCTGCATGCCGGTGCCATGACCTATCGCGAGGACCTCTCCCCCGAGGTGCTGCGCCGCTCCGCAGGAACGGTGCGGGATGCCGCGCAGCAGGCGAACCGGGAGCTGCGCACGGTGCTGATCGGGCTGCGCAGCACCGACGGCGATCAGCCGCTGGCCTCCGCGCCGACCCTGGAGGCCGTCGTCGAACGCTGCCGGAAGGAGGGGCAGGAGGTCGAGCTGCGTTGGGAGGGCCTGACCGCGGAGGATCTCCTGGCCTGCGACCGCAGCACGGTGGTAGCGCTGGCCCGAATCCTCACCGAGGTCACGGTGAACGCCGCCAAGCATGCCCCGGGCGCTCCGCTGCAGGTCACCCTCCTCCGCAGCGACCAGCGGGTGGTGCTGCAGGCCCGGAATCCGCTGCCCACCGCGCCGGTGACCTCAGCGACCTCGACCGGCCACGGGCTGCTCGGGGTGCAGGAGCGGGCGCGACTGCTGGGCGGGGAGGCGCGGTACGGCGCGGCTGCTGGAATCTTCGAGGTGGAAGCATGGATGCCATGGTGAACAGTGCAGAGGATCGGAATCATTCCGCCGAGAACGGAGTGCGGGTGCTGCTGGTCGACGATGAGGCGCTGATGCGCGCCGGCCTACGGCTGATGATCGACGGCGCGCACGGCATCGAGGTGATCGGGGAGGCGGCCGACGGCGCTGCTGCCCTCGAGCAGATCCGCTCCCTGGCTCCCGACGTGGTGCTGATGGACATCCGCATGCCCCGCATGACCGGGCTCGAGTCTCTGCGGGCCCTGCAGACGGAGGGCAATCAGGCGCGAGTGGTCATGCTGACCGCCTTCGACACCGACGACTTCCTGCTGGAGGCGCTGCGCGCCGGTGCGGTGTCGTTCCTGCTCAAGGATTCCCCGCCCGAGGAGGTGGTGCAGGCGGTGCTCGATGCCGCAGGAGATCGGCCCCGCTTCTCGCCGGAGGTGCTCACGCGCCTGGTGCGGCTCGCCTCCGGTGGGTCGGCTGGCGACGCCTCCGCTGCCGGGGGGTTCGAGGCGGCCGACGGCCGCGCGACCGTCCCGACGCCTGCCGGCATCACCGAGCGCGAGTGGGAGGTGGCGCGCCTGGTCGCGCGCGGGCTCGCGAATCAGGAGGTCGGGGAGAGCCTGTTCATGTCGGTCGCCACCGTGAAGACCCACCTGGGCAGGCTCTATCACAAGCTGCAGGTCACCAACCGGGTGCAGCTCGCGATCCGGGTGCTCGAGCTGGGCGGCTGAACACTATAGGGCGGTCACGAGCGCGGCGACCCCGACCACGAGGGTGGCCAGCCCCAGTCCGAGCACCCAGCGCGGGATCGCACCGGGCTTCGCGGTGACGTTGGTGATGTAGATGCCGATGATCGATGCGAAGAACAGCGCCCCGGCGAGGATGAGGAGTCCGGCGGTCAGCGCGCTCATGACGCCTCCCCCGCGACGCACAGCAGGCATCTCATCGTCGGTCCCCTCCCTCGGTGGTGCCGCGGGGCACCGGATCGATACGGCGGCCGGGCACGTCAGCTCGCGCCGGCGTAGATCCCGTCCTCCTCAAGGATACGTGTTCCCTGGCCACGGTCGGCTTCGGGGGCACTCCTCGCGGCCCGTCGCGCTGAACCCTGCTCGGGCACACGCCACCCTCGACCTCTGGCCGCGCCGGGCCGGGCCGTGCCCGGGGAGCGAGAATGTCGACCATGAGCGCACCGGCGAAGTACGACGTGAAGACCCAGCTTCCGGACTACCGCGCCCGGCGCGGCACCTTCGAGCTCCTCAAGATCCCCCGCCGTCACTTCCTGATGATCGACGGCGCGGGGGATCCGAATGCGGCCCCGGCCTATGATGCGGCGCTGCAGGCGCTCTACCCCCTCGCCTACCGGCTGAAGTTCCTCAGCAAGCGCGAGCTGGGCAGGGACTACGTGGTCCCGCCGCTGGAGGGGCTGTGGTGGGCCGGGGACATGATCTCGTTCACCGCAGAGAGGGACAAGAACCGCTGGCAGTGGCGGATGATGCTGATGACCCCGCCGTGGATCGACCAGGAGCATGTCGAGTCCGACGGGGGTGTGCGGTGGGAGGCCTTCGAGGAGGGGCTGTGCCTGCAGACCCTCCACGTCGGCCCCTACGACGCCGAAGGGCCGGTGCTCGAGCAGCTGCACCATCAGCAGGTCCCCGAGCGGGGCCTCGCCCTGCGCGGGCTGCACCACGAGATCTATCTGGGAGACCCCCGTCGAGCGCGGCCGGACCGGCTGCGCACGATCCTGCGCCAGCCTGTCGAGCACGCCGCCCGCGGGACTGCCACGGAGGGCCGACTATGATCACGCAGCTGCTCGTGGAGCCTAGCGGCACGACGGGGAACATCGCGATCACGGTGCGACCTCGTGCGAGACAGCGTTCCCGCGCGAACGCAGCTGCTCACTGTCGTGGTGACCTGTGACGTCGAAACCGCGCTCGAGCGAGCACTGGCCGGCCCCAGCCGCAGGTTGTCTCGGAACAAGGACTTCCTGCGCCGGGTCCACGCCGAATGGTCCCGCCAGGTGCCCCAGATCCCCGCGGATCTCCTGCTCGATACCGCAGTGTCGTCGCTCGCCGAGAGTGTGCTCCGGATCCATACGGTGCTCGCGAAGAGGCGTGACTGACTCTCGCAGCCCCGCCACTCGCGCAGTGGTCGGCAAAGCAGCAACCCGCACGCTTCACGGAAATGTGCTCGCCGACCGTCCTGCCTCCCGGTAGCGTCCCGCCCATGCCCGCCCCTCACCCGCTCAACCCGTTCGCAACCGTCGACCGCTCCACCCCGTACCCCGAGGTCGAGAATCTGCTGCGCGATGCGGGCTGGAGCGACTGCGGGGCCGGGGACTGGGCCTTCGCACTGGTCTCACCGGACGGAGGCATCGTGGCCCGGATCAGCCCCTTCGATCCCGTCGGCCCGTATACCGCACGCCTGTACGAGCAGGCGGCGATGACCGGCGCGGTGCCGCGCCTGCATCTGCACCGGCGGCTCGCCGGAGGGGCGGATCTGCAGGTCATGGAGCGTCTGTTCTCGGTCCCGGAGGAGGAGGCGACCGGCTTCCTCGGGGAGTTCGCGCAGCCGGAGGGCGACCTCTCGAACCTCGCCGACGTGGTGGGGCGGGTCCACGCCGAGGCACGGCGCGAGCTCGCCTGGTGCGGCCCGTTGGACGCGAATCCTTCGAACATCATGCGCGCGGCCGCGGGGCACCTGGTGATGATCGACCCGTACTACGCCGACGGCCCGCACCTCTATGCGCTGGCCGCGCAGGACCCGGACCTCTTCATCACGACGATCCCCGCGAAAGAGCGCCGGCATCTCACCGAGATCCCGCTGGCTGAGTCGGGTCCCTGGCCGGCCTCCGAACGCGAGGAGCTGCGCGAGTCCCTGCGCCTGGCCGATGCCCGCCGAGCCGAGGCGGGACGCGCCGAACGGTTGATCGCCGAGGCCGCCGTCGCGGACGTGGACGGCTGGGGCTTCGGCTGGCTGGACGGCCGCGCCACCGAGGAACGCCCGGACTGGGGTTACGCCAGGCTGCTCGCACAGGCGGTGGCCGACGCCGAGGTCGCGATCGATCTCGACACCGGCGGCGGGGAGGTGCTCGGGCAGTGCCCGCGCCTCGCCGCACAGCAGCACGCCACCGAGTCCTGGCCGCCGAATGCGGCGCAGGCCCGGGCGCTGCTCGGCCCGCGCGGGGTGGAGGTGCATGAGACCGTGCCAGGTGCCCCGATCCCCCTTCCCGACAGCGCCGCGGACCTGATCACCTCTCGCCACCCGGTCGCGCCGGACTGGCCGGAGAT
Source organism: uncultured Brachybacterium sp. (assembly GCF_947500705.1). Lineage (GTDB taxonomy): Bacteria > Actinomycetota > Actinomycetes > Actinomycetales > Dermabacteraceae > Brachybacterium. The sequence goes on from NZ_CANMSY010000003.1 coordinate 51,048, forward strand.
CGCTCGCGTACTGGCCCCGGGTGGCGAGTACCTCGCCCAGCACGTCGGCCCCGCCTCGGCCTTCGCGCTGATCGAACATTTCGTCGGGCCCACCACCGAGGCTCAGCGCCGCAGCCGCCACCCCGCGGACGAGGCCGCCGCGGCGGAGGCCGCGGGACTCGAGGTCACCGAGCTGCGCACCGCGCGGCTGCGGATGGAGTTCTTCGATGTGGGGGCCGTGGTGTGGATCCTGCGGAAATGCGTGTGGTGGGTGCCGGACTTCGACGTGGACCGCTACCGGGAGCAGCTGCTCGCGATGGGCGAGATCATCCGCCGGGACGGCTCCTACGTCGCCCATTCCACACGACACCTGCTCCGGGCGCGGCGCCGATGACCCCTCGATATAGGTAGCGTGAGCAGGTGTGGAGACCTTGACACCGACCTGTTCCGTCGTCGTACCCGTCCGGGACGACGCGCGCGAGCTGCGCGGGCTGCTGAGCGCCCTCGCCCAGCAGACGGAACCGCCGCTGGAGATCATCGTGGTGGACAACGGCTCCCGCGACGACAGCGCCGCCGTGGCCCGCGCCGCAGGCTGCACCGTCCTGCCGTACCCGGTCCCGGGCATCGCCGGGGCGGCGGCGCTCGGGTACGACGCCGCTCGGGGTGACCTGATCGTCCGCTGCGATGCCGACAGTCGACCCCCGCCGGGATGGCTCGCCGCGCACCGGCAGGAGCACACCGTCGCAGCCCCCGGCACCGTGATCGTCACCGGACCGGGTTTGTTCCGCCTTCCTCGTCCGTGGGCGGGGCTCGTCTCTGGCGTCTACGTCGGCGGATATCTGCTGCTGACGGCGGCGGCGCTGGGTCACTTCCCGGCGTTCGGCACCACGATGTCGATGCCGCGGTCCTGGTGGAAGGAGGCGCGGGAGGGTGCCTCGCGCAGCGCGGAGGTGCACGACGACATGGACCTCTCTTTCCAGGTGCGGCCGGGCCAGAGGGTGCAGGTCTCGCGCGAGGTGGGCGTCACCATGTCCTCGCGGGCACTGGCCCGGGACCGCGGCCAGCTGCTGCGCTGGCGCCGGGCCGCGCTCACCCTCCGTCGCAACTGGCGTCGAGAGCGGCCGTGGGAGCGCTGGGTGGCACGGTGCCGCGGGTCCCTCACCGTCACCGCGGCGCGGCCCGGCAGATGAGCGGCCGCGCAGCGGGTGTCGCCCGATCGGTGGCGATGCTGCCGGTGCGGTGGTCGGGGCTGGCACTGGCCGCTGGCTTCGCGATCACCGGCTTGTGGGTCGAGGTGGCGGTGTCGATGCTGGTCGCGCTCGCGCAGGTGGTGGCGTGGCGGTCGGGCCTGCCTGCCCGATGGGAGATCGCGACATCGCTGGTGTGCCTGGTCGCGGCGATCAGCTCGTTCCTGCTGCTGTACGAGAAGCTTCCGTGGTGGGACCTGCCCGTGCACGCAGCGCTCACCGGTCTGCTGGCGGTGCTGGTGGCGCGCGTGCTGCACCGTTCTCGGCCGACGGCAGCGCGCGTGATCACCACCGGGGCGCTGCTGGCGGTGGTGTGGGAGCTGATGGAGCTGGCCGGCCACCACTGGGTGGACCCCACCGTCTATATCGCGCCGGCGGACACCCTCACCGACCTCCTGGCGGGACTGGCGGGAACCATGGTCGCCGCGCTGCTGTGGGGACGGGGAGCGGCCGCCACGAAGGTTCCATGACGGCCGCCGGGGCGTGCGTCAGTCGTCCGAGACGGAGACGGTCACCTCGATGTTGCCGCGGGTGGCGCTCGAAGTCGGTGACGAGTCGATCAGCTCTCGCGCCGCGGCGATGCTGCTGAGCCCGGGGTCCGTCCCGGGACGCTCTCGCTCGGCGCCAGCGCGCCCGAGACCTGGTGGGGGACGTACGGCGCCTCGAGCGCGGCGATCTCGTCGGCCGTGAGCTCGAGATCGAGCGCGCCGAGCGCGGCGTCGAGGTGCCCGGTCTTCGTGGCGCCGATGATCGGGGAGACCACCGGGTCCTTCGCGAGCAGCCAGGCCAGCGCCACATGCACCCGCTCCACACCGCGGTCCTCGGCGATCCGGGCGACCTGCTCGACGATCTGTCGGTCCGTCTCCTCGGTCGAGTCGTATTTCGACTTCGCGGTGGTGTCGGTGCGGGCACGCTCGGTGTCCGCATCCCAGTCCCGGGTGAGGCGCCCGGCGGCGAGCGGACTGTACGGGGTGGAGGCGACGCCGAGCTCCCGCAGCAGCGGCATCATCTCCCGTTCCTCCTCGCGGTAGAGGAGGTTGTAGTGGTTCTGCATGGAGACGAACTTCGTCCACCCGTTCACCTCGGCGACATGCTGCGCCTGCAGGAACTGCCAGGCGAACATCGCCGAGGCCCCGATGTAGCGGACCTTCCCGGAGCGCACCACATCATCCAGCGCCCGCATCGTCTCCTCGATCGGGACCGTGTAGTCCCAGCGGTGGATGAGGTAGAGGTCGATGTAGTCCGTGCCGAGCCGGCGCAGGCTGTTCTCCACCTCGGAGAGGATCGCCTTGCGGGAGAGGCCGCCGCCGTTCGGGCCCTCGTGCATCCGGCCGTGCACCTTGGTGGCCAGCACGATCTCGTCGCGCTTGGCGTAGTCGGCCAGCGCCTTGCCCACGATCTCCTCGCTGCGTCCCAGGGAATAGACGTTCGCGGTATCGAAGAAGTTGATGCCGGAGTCCAGGGCGTGCTTGATGACCGGACGCGACTCCTCCTCATCCAGGACCCACTGGTGGATCCACCGCTCCCGGTCGCCGAACCCCATTGTGCCCAGGGACAGACGCGAGACGTCCAGACCGGTGCTGCCGAGCTTCACGTACTCCACGGTGTGCTCCTTCTGCTCTGCGATTCCGGGCTGCGAGTGCCCGACGGTTCCATCCTCGCATCGTGGGAAAGCGGGAGGGCGATCTCGGGCCCGTACGGGCCACAGCTCGCTGAGTCGCTGCCCTTGGGTTCCTCTCCGGAGGCCGCGCCGCACGAGGATCCAGTGTTGCCCACGGGCAGCCGATCGGTGAGAAACGCCTGTCCCCGGTGTGGTGTCGGGTTTGGACGTCTTGATCGTGCGCCTTCACTCACGCATAGGCGTGAGCGTGCCGTCGACCATCTCCAGGATCCTGTCGCAGTGGGCCAGGACCTCATGGTCATGGGTCACCATGACGCCCGCGATCTGCTTCTCGTGGCACTGCTCGGCGAGCAGTTCGACGATGTCCTGACTCCTCTGGCGGTCCAGGGCGGCGGTTGGCTCGTCCACGAGAAGGACTCCGGGCGCGTTGACCGAGGCACGAGCGATTCCGACGCGCCCATGGCGCGCAGGACCGCGAGCTCGTGGCCTCGCTGGATGGTCCAGACGGTGAAGAAGGCGCCGACGACGAGCGCCCCGATCGCGTAGAGGAACCACTGGATCATGCTGAGCGTGAGGGTCTCGGCCTGGTATCCCGGTGAGGCGTTGAAGGACTGCTCAAGTGTCACGGAGGTCGTCCCGGCGGCACTGTCGCCGGCTGCCAGGGCGTCGGCGTCCGCCTTGGCGAGCGGGGATCCGTCGACCGCCTCGATGGCGACCCCGGAGGCGTACTCGAAGTCGAGCGCTGCGAGCTGCTCCGCAGTCGGCGCGGATCCGGCGGGAGCCTCACCCGCGGCGATCAGCTGCCAGGTGCCCAGGGGCAGGTAGGCGACGTCGACGTGCCCGAAGGTGGCCTGCCCATCGGTGAAGCCGATGACTTCGAGCTCGGTGCCCACCTGGTCCAAGGTGATGACGGAGCCGAGCTCCAGGCTCTCGCCGCGCAAGGTCTCGGAGATGATGATTCCTCCGGGGGCGCCGAGTGCGCTTCCGGCGGACAGCTCAGGCGCAAGGAAGGAGTCCGGTTCGATCCCGAACAGGGACAGGTCGATCTGGAGGCCCTGGTCGGTCTCCGCGTTCATGATGGATGCGCCCATCGGAGAGGCGGTGGCGACATCGGGATGCTTCTCCCAGGCCGCGATCTGCTCATCGTCGACGATCGATCGGGAGAAGGCGTTGTCCGCTTTGGTGCCTTCATCGAAAGCGAATGAGGAGACAGGCATCGACTTCAGGCCGGAGACTCCGCCGCTGACCAGGCCGGTGGAGAGTCCGGAGAGCAGGACCATGAGGACGGCGATCAGGGCGATGACTGCCGAGGGGCGCCTGCGCCGCAGGCGGCCGTCTTACCTTCCTCGACCACCGAGCTCGCGCACCATGGGGCCGAGCATGGTTGCGAGGAGGTTTCGCACCTGGTCCAGGTCGAGGCCGGCCTCGAGCTGCAGGGTGGCAGCGTGGACCACGGCGTTGACCAGTTCCGCGATCGCCTCCGGGGACTCCACACCGAGTTCGGTGAGGGTCTGGATCAGGGGCTCCTGGAGGTCGCGATGCATGCTCGCCGCCTGCTGATCGATCGCTTCGCTCGGCTCCAGGGCGGCCAGGGCCGTGCCCACCGCATGGGCGCCCTCGGCGACGAGTTCGACGTTCGCCTCGGCGTAGGCCAGCACGCTGTCGGCAACCGTCGGCGCCGCCGCCACCGCGCCGGTCACTCGTTCGACCCAGCGGGGATAGATGTCCCGGACCATTGCCTGGAGCAGCTCTTGCTTCGAGCCGAAGTACTGGTACGTGCTGGTGCGCGCCAGTCCCGCCCGCTCCGCCACTGCTGACAGGCTCGGGGCCTCGCCGGTCTCCAGGAGGAGGTCGTGGGCGGCGTCCAGCAGAGCGCGTTCGCGCGCGGCGCGGTGCTCGGCGACGGTCGGCTGACTGATACGAGGCATGAGCCGACCATACGTCGAGATGGTCCCGACACCATGTCGGGACCTTGTAGGGTTCGGGCATGGAACTCCTGCACTCACTCATCCTCCTGACACATTTCGTCGGCGCGGCGGCGCTCATCGGTGGCTGGTTGGCCACTTTTCGGGCTCCCACCGTGCTCCGTTGGCAGCTCATCGGTGCGTGGCTGCAGTTGATCTCCGGAGTGCTGCTCGTCGGCCTTCTCGAGATGGGAGATGGCGGACCGGTCAATCACCTGAAGATCGGCGTCAAGCTCCTTGTCGTGATCGCCGTGGTGGTCGCCGCGATCATCGGCCGACGGAAGGCCAAGCGGGACGAGGACGTTCCCGTCGGTCTGGCTCATGCCGTCGGCGGGCTGGCCCTGCTCAACATGGCCATTGCGGTCCTGTGGTGACCGGATACCTGCCGCCGACCGCCGAACACCACGCCTGACACACCGGGAGACCGACGATGGTTGATCACCCGCTGGCCGAGATCTCGAACCTGGCCATCGTCGTCGCAATCGTGCTCTATGTCCTCGCACTGATCGGCTTCGCGGCAGATCTGGCCTCGAGCACGCAATGACGCAGCGACGCACGTCTGAACAGCGAGCACACTGAGGCACCCTCAGCGAAGCATCCTGTGGTGGCATCCGTGGGAGGCGCGCCAGCAGAGGGCATCCCTCCACGGGCGCCGGGTGGATCAGTGCTCACCACCGCTGCGCCGCCCCGTGATGTGCCCCGCTCGATGTCATCGCAGAAGTTCGCGTTCCTCGTTGCGGGCGCCGGGACGCTTGCGCATATCGCTGGTGTGGGGTTGCGCGCCGCTGCGACTCAGCGAGTGCCGTGGGCGAACATGTACGAGTTCGCCGCCACCAGCGCCGCGCTCGTGATGCTGCTCTTCCTCATCTTCTCCATCACTCGACGTGAGCTGCGTCTGCTCGGTACGTTCGTCGTCGGCGCGATACTCCTGCTGATGTTCCTGGCCCAGACCTTCTGGATCGTCCCCGCAGCCGCGCTCACGCCGAGCCTGCAGAACTCCCACTGGCTTGTCGTCCATATCGGAGTCGCTGTCCTGGCCACCGCACTGTCGATCCTGGGCGCACTGGTCGCCTCTCTTCAGCTGGTCCAGGCCCGAGACGAGAAGAGCCGTGCCGATCGCAGCGCCTCCGGGGACGAGCACATCGAGCACCGGGGCCGGATCGGGGCCACGCTCGACCGTCTCCCCGTCTCTCGAGTGCTCGAGACTCTCAGCTTCCGCGTGCACTCCGTGGCCTTCGTGTGCTGGACCTTCACTCTGATCTGCGGTTCCATCTGGGCCCGCGAGGCCTTGGGGCGATACTGGGGATGGGATCCCAAGGAGGTGTGGACCTTCGTCATCTGGGTGCTCTACGCCGCCTATCTCCACGCCCGCGCCACCGGCGGATTCCGCCGGAATCGAGCGGCCGGGCTCGCCCTCGCCGGATTCGTCGCAGTGGTCTTCAACTACACGATCGTCAACACCGTCATCAACGGGTTGCACTCGTATTCAGGGCTGTAGGAGACACATCCGTCACGCCGAGCATGCCCAGAGGTGACAGTCGCCGTGAGCCTCGGGCTTTCATCGTCGAAGTATCCGAGGGGCGGGTGGAAGAAGCAGTTCTCGCGTCGTGATCCGGGGAAGATCCTCACGGATCTCGCGCTCGAAAAGTGACTGCTGCTCGTACTGACACGTCACTGGAAACGCCTCGGCCGCACCCTCGACTCCGACGACTTCACCGACGCCCAGGCCATCGACGCGATCGAAGCCTGCCGGAAGACCCTTCCCCGTGCGTGGCTCGCTCTCCCGGCTCGCCCTGGTGCGTCGGGACGCGGTGGATGCGGGGGCGCAGACACGCTCTGCGGACGGCGACAGCTGCCGCCTCGCCGTCGGCTGACCGAGTCCGCGCCGGGCGGTTCAGCCGCCGAGGTTCCTGCGGATCAGGCGGACCACCCGGACGACCAGGGGGAACCCGATTCCCAGCAGGATCCACCACATGTCGAACCCCATGCGGTAGAAGAAGATGGCGAAGACGATCAGGCCGACCGACGACCCGAGGAGCCCGATCACCTGGGCGACGATCGAACGACCACTCCGGCTGCGCCCCTGCCCCTCGCCCGAGTGCCCGGTGAAGCTCGACGCCCAGGCAGAGCCCTGATCGCGATCCTCCGAGATCGCCGCATCCCCAGTGACCTCCCCGAAGCGGGGCGCCATCGACTCCGCCGCCTGCCCCTTGTCCCGTTCCGAGAAGTCGGACTCCGCTGGGCGCCGGGCGCCCTGGGAGCTGCGGGGATCCCGCGAGAAGTCCGAGGCGAAATCAGAGGAGAAGCGTCCGGAGCCTTGACCGCGCTCCGGAACTGCACCGCCATCCCGGTCCCCTCCACCCAGCCAGGACGGGTCCCCACCCGGTCCGTGATCATCATTCCCCCACCGATTCGTCATGCGCACACTGTAGGCGCAACCCTCTGCTCCCTGAGCTGAGGTGGCAGGGCCTCTCTGCGTCTGCGCATTGCGGGCACGCACGATACGGCGTGCGGGCCCGGGATACGGTCGGTGCATGCGACACCTCAGCAAGGAGCAGGTCCGTGACCTCCTCCCCCGCCTGTGATGAGGTACGGGTCGTGCCGCTCGACGACGCCACCGCCCTACTGCTCACCGCAGCGAATTCGGCCTGGGCGGCCGCGGTCCCTGTCTGGCAGGAGAGCATGCGCACCGGCCGCAGCACCCTGCTGGTTGCGCTCCGTGATGACGCGCCGGTGGGAGTGGCTCAACTGGTCCACCGCGAGCCGCCCGAGATCTGCAATGTCGGAGTGCCGGAGAAGCAGCGCGGTCAGGGCATCGGCACTGCACTGATGCGTGAGGCGGAGCGCCAGGCACAGCCCGCTGGGCGGCTCCAGCTCGGCGTGGGCGTGGACAATCCCCGTGCCCGTCGGCTCTATGAGCGGCTCGGCTATCGGCTGCTCGGAGAGCAGGTCACCACCACCTACGAGTACGTGGACGCCGGCGGGGTGGGTCGTAGCGTGACGGAGACCGACGAGATCATGGAGAAGGACCTCACGACGCGGTGATGTCCGCCGTGCTGCACGGGAGGAAGGCGAGCGCAGCGAAGGCATTGGCGCTTCCGTGCGTGGGTTCCCCCAGCCCCAGCACACCGTCCGCGCCGAGCAGGGACAGCAGTCGGTCGACGAGGTCGGCACTCATGCGGACATGGTGTCATCGTCTTGGCCACATCGGCGTGCGACCTGCATCGCTGATCGGTATGATGTTTTCATCATGTCACTATCCCAGACCCAGCGTCCGCTCTACGAGGTCAAGGCCAACCTCTTCAAGGGCCTCGCCCACCCGTACCGCATCCGGATCCTCGAGCTGCTCGCCGAGGATGACGAGGTCAGTGTCGCCGCGCTCCAGGCCGAGACGGAGCTGGAACCCTCTCATCTCTCCCAGCACCTCTCCGTGCTGCGCCGCCATCATCTGGTGGCCTCCGAGCGCCGCGCGAGCCACGTCTACTACCGCCTGGCCGATCCGCGGATCCGCGAGCTGCTGGCGGTTGCGCGCGCCCTGTTGCTGGCCATGCTCAGCGAGGACCGTGCACGGCTGGATGCCGCACAGAGCCTGCCCGAGATCAAGGCGGCGCACCGATGACCGCCCCCGCCCTCTCCGAGCGTTTGCGCACAGCACTGGCGCGCTCCCGCGACCTGTGGCCCGCCCGCGAGGACTACCGCCTGCTGCCGAAGACCTGGCGGAAGGACCTGGTCGCGGGCGTGACCGTCGGGATCGTCGCACTGCCCCTCGCACTCGGCTTCGGCGTCAGCTCCGGCCTCACCGCAGAGCAGGGACTGGTCACCGCGATCGTCGCCGGGCTCCTCGCCGCCGTGTTCGGCGGCTCCAACGTGCAGGTCTCCGGGCCGACGGGCGCCATGGTGGTGGTGCTCGTCCCGATCGTCGCCAACTACGGCGTGGGCGCGATCGCCGCAGTGACCCTGCTGGCCGGGCTGATGGTGATGGCAACCGGTCTGCTGCGGCTGGGGAAGGTGGTCTCGATCATCCCGTGGCCGGTGATCGAGGGGTTCACCCTCGGCATCGCCTGCATCATCTTCCTGCAGCAGGTCCCACAGATCACCTCCGCGGACCCCGCTGAGCCGGGAGAGCTGAGCTCGAACGCCCTGGTCGCTGCAGTGCAGTCGCTCGCGATGGCGGATCCGCAGTACCTTGCGTGGGCGCTGGGCGCGGTCGTGATCGTCGCCGCCTGCATGCTGATCGCCCCGCGGATCCATCCCTCGATCCCGGGCTCGCTGATCGGGATCGCCGTGGTCGCGCTGCTCGCGGCGCTGATCCCCGGCCCGCTGGCCACGATCGGGGCGATCCCCGCCTCCTTGCCCGCCCCCACGGTGCCGACGATCGATCCGGCGCTGCTGGGGGTGCTGCTGCCGGCGGCGGCGACGGTTGCGACGCTCGCCGCGATCGAGTCCCTGCTCTCGGCCCGAGTGGCCGGCACCATGGCGGACACCGGCGCCTTCGACCCCGATCGCGAGCTGGTGGGCCAGGGCATCGCCTCCATCGGCGCCTCCCTGTTCGGCGGCATGCCCGCGACCGGCGCGATAGCCCGCACCTCGGTCTCCATCCGCGCCGGGGCCCGCACCCGCGCGTCCTCGATCATCCACGCGCTGGTGCTGCTGGCGGTCGTGTACGTCGCAGCGGGACCGGTCGGGATGATCCCGCTCGCGGCGCTCGCCGGGGTGCTGTTCATGACCGCGATCCGCATGGTGCGGGCGGCCACGGTGCGCTCGATCATGACGTCGACCCGCTCCGATGCCTGGATCTTCGTGATCACCGCGCTGGTCACGGTCTCCTTCGACCTGATCGTCGCGGTGCTGATCGGCGTGGTGCTCGCCGCGATCGTCGCCCTGCGCAGCGCCGCCCGCACCACCGGAGTGAGCCTGGAGCCGATCCAGGCCGCATCACCGAGCGAACTGGACGGATCGATCGTCGCGGTCCGGTTCCAGGGCCCGCTGTTCTTCGTCTCCTCGGAACGGGTGTTCGAGACCGTGATGGAGGTGAGGGACGTGACGGTCGTGATCTTGCGGCTCTCCCGGCTGGAGCGGGTCGATGCCAGCGGCGCCCAGGTGCTCGCCGAGATCGTGCGCGGGCTCGAGCGCCGAGGCATCACCGTGCTGATCAAAGGGGTGCAGGACAGCCACAGCGCCCTGTTCCGTCGCGTGGGGGTGCTGGCCGCGCTGCGCCACCACAAGCACCTCTTCGTGGACTTCGACAGCGCGCTCGAGCACGCCAGGTCGCATGTGGAGAGGGCGCTGGCCGCCCGGCGCGACGCCTGATCAGGCCGCGTGGATCCGCGCTTCGCGGCGCCCGCTGAGCTCCGCCGCCGTGCTCCAACCGTTGAACAGGGCCTCTCCGGGCTCGAGATCGCGGCCGTCGGCGAGGGTGCCCACGACCACGGGCTCATAGCCGAGGCGCTGCAGCAGTGCGGAGACCACGTCGGCCGCTCGGGGATCGTCCGCAGCCACGGCGATCGCCCGTCGGCTCGGATCGCCGTCCTCGCGGCCGTGGTCCTCGACGTCGTGATAGCCGATGTGGTTGAGGGTCTTGACCACCCGCGCCCCCGGCAGCCGGGCCGCGAGCAGCTCGCTCGTGGAGAGTGCGGCATCCAGATCGCCGAACGCGGCGCGTGCTTCGGCGACGGCGAGCGCGTCGGCCTCGCCCCAGGGGTTGGTGGCATCGATGACGATCGCGCCGTGCAGCGCCTCCGCATCGAGCCGGAGGGCGACGTGCAGAGGCACGGTGATCGCGACGACGTCGCTGGCCGCGGCGATCTCGCGGAGGCCGACGGGCCGGGCACCGGGCAGCCTCGCCGCGAGCGCCGGCGCTGGTGCGCGCCCGGCCACCTGCACCTCGAGACCGCAGCGCAGGGCGGTGCGCGCGAGGGCGCTGCCGATCTTCCCAGGGCCGAGCACCCCCAGCCGCAGCGAGCGGGTGGTGCGCAGAGGCAGCTCTGCGGTGTGGGAGCGCACCGCGGAGGTGGAGGTCTCGACGAGCGCGGAGGTCTCGACAGACGCAGAGGTCTCGGCAGGAGCGGACGTCGCGACGGAGGGGGAGAGCTCCACTCCGGTCGCCGCAGCTCGCCCCGCCCGTTCTGCCGCAGCGAGCAGCTCGCGGGCCAGGGCGTCGTTGCGGCGGTGGCAGGGGGCGTTGGTGCGGGGTCGGGCGAAGGCGCCGATGGGCAGCTCCGAGGTCCAGGGGCCGACGGCCCAGAGATTCTGCTGCGGGGCACCGTCCGGGCCGATGACCCGGTGCCGCTGATCCACCTCGAGGGTCCCTGACAGGCCCGCTGACTCCCGTCCCACCGCAGCGTCGCCACCGGCCACCAGATCGCGCAGCAGAGGGTTGGTGGAGTTCGCGAGCGAGCTCTCGGGCAGGAAGGCGTCCACCAGCGCGGCGGCTGTGACCTGCACGCCCGCTGCTCCACGGGCGGTGAAGCGGCCGGTGGTCTCGTCGGCCGTGACTCTGGTCCGGGGGCCCAGGAAGTGCACCACCCCGGCCCGTTCGAGAGCGAGCAGCTGGTGCAGGCGGTGCGGGGGCGGGCCGGAGTCGACGAAGCTGAACAGCGAATGCCACCAGCGGGGGTAGTCACCGCCTGCGCCGTCGCGGAGCCGGGAGGCGGGCAGCTGGTCCACCAAGGCCCCGTGCAGGCGCAGCAGCAGCTGGAAGAGGGCGCGAGCGGGGGCGGTATCGCCTTGGGTGCGGGAGCGCAGGTCGTGCTCGATATGGCGCACCACCGCATCCCGGGTGACCCGTGGATGAGCGTCGCCATGCAGCCAGGCCAGCGGGTCATCGAGCCAGGCCAGCGGCTCTTCGCCGGGTGCGGCGACGGGAGCATCGGGCACCCAGCGGGCCACCTCGGCGGCGATCAGCGGCAGCACGTCGTCGCGGAAGCCCAGGCGACCCTCGGCATCCTCGCGCGCGGCGAGGTTCTCGGGGGTCAGGTGCAGGAGATCGCCGGGTCCGGCCGGCTCGCCCTCCCCGCGGACCTTGGAGTGGTAGGGCACGCCGCGCCGGGATCCCACCCAGAGCCGGGGCTCCGTGCCCGAGGGCTGATAGGTGAGGCGGTCGGGCTCGCCCGGCAGCGGAGCGGGGAGGAAGCGGCCGCCGCGCCCCTCGGTCAGCAGGGCCATCAGGTCGATGAAGGCCAGGCCCATCCCGCGCACGATCACGTCCTCCTTCGGCGCGAGCTGCTCGATCAGGGCGTCGGAGGCCTGAGAGGGCGGAAGGTAGGTGCCGCCGTGGCGGCGGGCGAAGGCGGCCAGCTGATGGCGGGCCACCGACGGGCGGGCATCAGTGTGCCCAGCGGCCAGCAGCAGCAGATCGGTGCGCAGCGGCGCGCGGTCCTCGAGCTCGACGGTCCAGCCGTGAGTCCCCTGGTCGGCTGAGCCGGTCACCCGGACGGGGGCGACCCGTGAGCCGGGCGAGATGGCGGTCGCAGTGGTGCGATGCACGGTGACGCTGACCGTCGTGGGGAGATTCGCGAGCACCTGGCCGAAGAACCACTCGAGGTAGAGGGCCTGCACGCGGCGGCCGGCGAAGTCGGTCTCCTGCAGTGCCGTGATCTCCGCGAGCCGCTCGGTACCGGCGGTGGGTGCGGCGATCGTGCCGCGACGGATCCCGTCGGCCCACTCGGCGAGGGAGGGGCCGGCGACCACGGGTCCGACGCACTCGACGGTCTCGTCCGCGAAGATCGACACATCAGCCGCGCGGGAGTTCATCAGCAGCAGCGGGCTCTCCTCGGCGCGCCAGATACGACCGGCTCCGGGCATGTGCGGGTCCACGATGTCGACGTGCAGCGGCGCCTGCTCGAGGTGCCCTGCCTGGTCAGGGAGGGCCGCGCTCGCGCTGAGGCGCTCGAGCACACCGATCGCCCGCGGCCCGCCGCCGACGATCACGAGGCGTGTGGTCGGTGCGCTGATCCGGGAGTTCATCCGTCGGGATCCCTTCTGAGGTGTCTCTGTGTCACATCATGACGGTCCATAGCCGCCACCTTGCATCTCCATTAGATTCCCTTATAACGTCTGTCCGTGCAAGCCCAGACCACTCCCCGGTTCACGCTCCGTCACGGAAGGCATCTCATGACCTCCTCCGTCGTCTCCCCCGAGACCACGCAACGCACGCCCACGGCCACCCCGGCCGCCGGGCATGCCACGGCGACGGGACATCATGAGATGTCGTGCCCGCCGCCTGCGGCTCCCCCCGAGGACCTCTCCCGCCTGCGCGTGGTCCCCGCCCGACACCCCGGTCGGGTGGTGCTCGCCGTGGGCGTCGGCCTGCTGGTCGCCGTCGTCCTCTACTCCTTCGTGACCAATCCGCGCTGGGAGTGGGGCGTGGTGGCCCAGTGGTTCTTCGCCGAGTCGATCATCCGCGGCCTCCTGGAGACCTTGAAGCTCACCGTGATGGCGGGGGCGGTGGGCTTCGGCCTGGGCCTCGCACTCGCGCTCATGAGGCTGTCGAAGTCCGGACTGATCTCCAGTGTGAGCTGGACCTTCTCCTGGATCTTCCGCTCCACGCCGCTGCTCGTGCAGCTGCTGCTCTGGTACAACCTGGGTTACCTCTACGAGCGCATCACCCTCGGCATCCCGCTGACGGAGATCACCTTCTTCGACGCCCGCACCAGCGACCTCATGACCCCGATGCTCGCCGCAGTGCTGGGCCTGGGCCTGCACCAGGCTGCCTATGCGGCGGAGCTGATCCGCGGCGGCATCCTCTCGGTGGACCAGGGTCAGCTGGAGGCGGCGAGCGCACTCGGCATCCCAGCCCGCGACCGCTCCCTGCGGATCGTGCTGCCGCAGGCGATGCGGGCAATCCTGCCCACCGCCTTCAACGAGATCATCGGCCTGGTCAAAGGCACCTCGATCGTCTACGTGCTGGCCCACGCCGAGCTGTTCTTCACCATCCAGCTGATCTACGGCCGCACCCAGCAGGTGCTGCCGATGCTGCTGGTCGCGACGCTCTGGTACGTCGTGATCACCTCGGCGCTGTCCGTCGGGCAGTACTACATCGAGCGCCACTACTCCAAGGGCGCCGTGCGCACCCTGCCGCCCACACCGCTGCAGAAGGCGCGCGCCCGCCTCGCCCGCCTCCGCCCCACCCCGACGGGAGCTCCCGCATGAGCCTGCACCCCGGCACCGCCCCGCACACCGACACCGACCCGCACCCTGACACCGCCTCGCTCGGAGGACTCGTCGAGATCCGCGGCGTCCACAAGTCCTTCGGCGACCTCGAGGTGCTGCGCGGCATCGACCTGCGCATCGACCCCGGCTCGGTGACCGTGATCCTGGGCCCCTCGGGCTCTGGGAAATCCACCCTGCTGCGCACCATCAACCACCTCGAACCCGTCAGCCAGGGTCTGATCAGCGTGGACGGCGAGGTGATCGGATACCGCCGCGAGGGCGAGCTGCTGCATGAGCTCCACGAGAAGGAGGTGCTGCGCCAGCGCACCTCGATCGGCATGGTGTTCCAGAGCTTCAACCTCTTCGCCCATATGACGGCGGTGGGGAATGTGGCCGAGGCGCCCCGCCGGGCCCTGGGGGTGCCGCGCCGCGAGGCCGAGGCCCGGGCCCGCGAACTGCTCACGCTGGTGGGCCTCTCCGACAAGTTCGATGTCTACCCTCGCCAGCTCTCCGGCGGCCAGCAGCAGCGGGTCGCGATCGCCCGCGCCCTTGCGCTGCGACCCAAGGTGCTGCTCTTCGACGAGCCCACCAGCGCGCTGGATCCGGAGCTGGTCGAGGAGGTGCTGGCGGTGATCCGCTCCCTCACCCGGGCCGGCACCACTCTGGTGATCGTCACCCACGAGATCTCCTTCGCCCGGGACGTCGCCGACACCGTGGTCTTCATGGACCAAGGCCGGATCGTCGAGCAGGGCCCGCCCGCCGAGGTCCTCGACCGCCCCCGCCACGAGCGCACCCGCGCCTTCCTGCAACGGGTGCGCACCGGCGCGGAGGCAGCGGACGAGGATCCGGCACCCACCAGCCCGCCACCCGTCGAGCCGTCGCCCGCACCCCCGGCGGATGCGCCCCGGCGCCCGAGCCATCCCTCCGCGACCGCGCTCGCCCTCGACCCCACCACTCCCCTTCCCCGCTATCTCACCGAGGACCACCAGTCATGACAACGCACTTCATCTCCCGCCGCACCCTCGCGACCTCCGGCCTGCTGCTGCCCCTGGGCCTGCTCGCCGCCTGCTCCGACCCGGCCCCGGCGGCTCCTGCCGGCAGCGCTGGCAGCACAGGCTCCGGCGCCTCCGACGGGGGCGGTGCGAGTCCCGGCCCCATCGACACCTCCGGCACCCAGGAATTGATCCGTGCGAGCGCCGATGAGTCGGTCGCGGCGCTGCTTCCCCCCGAGGTCGCCGAGTCCGGCGTGCTGCGCGTGGGCATCAACGGCACCAGCGCCGCGCCGCTGTCCTTCCTCGCCGACGACAACCAGACCTACGTCGGCTCCGAGATCGACATCGCCCGGATCGTCGCCGACAAGCTCGGGCTCGAGTTCGAGCTCAAGCTGACCACCTGGGAGAACTGGCCGCTGAAGCTCGAGGCGGGCGAGTTCGACGTGGTCCACGCCAACATCGGCATCAACGCCGAGCGGCTGCAGAAGTTCGATTTCGCCTCCTACCGGGCGGCGTACATGTCATTCCTGGTGAAGAAGGGGGCGGACTTCTGGCTGGAGGACGCCGACTCCCTCAGCGGCCGCATCATCGCCGTGGGCAATGCGACCAACCAGGAGCGGATCCTCACCGACTGGAACGCCGAGCTCGAGGCCGCCGGCAAGGAGCCGGCCGAGCTGAAGAACTACTCGACCGACGCCGACACCCTGCTCGCCGTCGGCTCCGGACGGGTGGACGGCTACCTCTCCCCCTTCGCCTCGCTGTCCTTCGTCGCCTCGCGCCGCGACGACATGGAGCTGCAGGGCAAGATCAATGCCGGATGGCCCGACGAGACGCTGGTCGCGGGCACCTTCCCCGCCGGCAGCGGCCTGGTCGAGGCCTACTCCGCCGCTCTGAACGCCCTCATCGAGGACGGCACCTACGCACAGGTCCTCGAACGCTGGCAGCTGTCCGAGGAAGCCCTCACCGAATCCCGCGCCCACACCCAGGAGAACCCGTGAGCACCCCTCTCCTCTCCCGCCGCACCCTCACAGGTGCCGGGCTGCTGCTGCCCGTGGGTCTGCTCGCAGCCTGCTCCGATCCACGCCCCGAGGCGCAGGCCGCTGATACGGGCTCTGATTCCGGCTCCGGCTCCGCCGCATCCGACGGCGGAGGTGCCCCGGAGACCGGACAGATCGACACCTCGGGCACGCAGGAACTGATCCGCTCCACGGCCGACCCCGAGATCGCCGCGCTCCTGCCGTCCGAGATCGCCACATCGGGCGTTCTCCGGGTGGGCATCGGGAGCGAGAGCTTCGCCCCGCTCTCCTTCCTCGCGGATGACAACGAGACCTACATCGGCTCCGAGGTGGACACTGCCCGACTGGCCGCGGACAAGCTCGGCCTCGATCTCGAGGTCAGATTGACCAGCTGGGACAACTGGCCGCTCAAGCTCGAGGCCGGGGATTTCGACGTGGTCCACTTCAACGTCGGCGTGAACGCCGAGCGCCTGGAGAAGTTCGACTTCGCCTCGTATCGCGCGGCGTACGTCGCCTTCCTCGTGAAGAAGGGGACGGACCTCCGCCTCGAGGACGCCGACTCGATCAGCGGGAGGATCATCGCCGTCGGCGCCGCGACCAACCAGGAGCGGATCCTCATCGACTGGAACGCCGAGCTCGAGGCCGCGGGGAAGAAGCCTGCGACACTGAAGAACTATTCGTCGAGCGCCGACACCCTTCTCGCCCTCGGCTCGGGCCGGGTGGACGCGTCGTTCGGCCCCTATGCGACGCAGACCTTCATCGCTTCCCGACGCGACGACGTCGAGGTGCAGGGCCGCGTCGAGGAGGGCTGGCCGGACAAGGCCCTCATCGCGGCGACCTTCGCCCGCAGCAGCGGGCTCACCGAGCCGTATGCCGCCGCACTCAACGCCGTGATCACCGACGGCACCTACACCCAGGTGCTCGAACGCTGGAACCTCGCCGATGTGGGGCTCCCCGAAGCACGCGTCCACATGAAGGAGAAGCCATGACCACCACCGCCCTCGACCTCGGCGCCCAGAGCGCCGGCGTCCCGCTGCAGCGCTCGGACCTGCCGGTCCTCGCCGTGGACCTCATCAGCGATCCCTCCGTGCTGGAGCGGATCGGGCAGCTGGCCCAGGACCTCGAGCGCTCCGGCGTCGGCGCCCTCACGCTGAGCGACGGAGGGCTCCACCCGATTCACGTCGCGTCCTACCTGGCCCCGCTCACCCGCACGATCGCGCTGCTGCCTCGCACCGACGCCGTCTACGTGGAGCCCTTCCACCTCGCCACGCAGCTGATGAGCCTGGATCACCTGAGCCATGGCCGCGCCGGCTGGCTGCTCACGGCGGAGACCGATCCGGCGGTGCCCGCGAGCGTCGGCCGCGCCGCCCTGGGCCCGGAGGACACGGCCCGGGAGGCGGCCGACGTGCTCGAGGCCGCCCGCCTGATATGGGACTCCTGGGCGCAGGACGCCGTGGTGCGCGACGCCGCCCGCGGCGTCTACGTGGACGCCGCCCGGCTGCAGTACGCCGACTTCGAGGGCGAGACCTTCTCGGTGCGCGGGCCGGCGATCACCCCACGCTCCCCGCAGGGCCTGCTCCCGGTGCTGGTCACCGACGTGGACCGCGCTGCCGTCGGCGAGCGCGTCGCGACCGAGCTGGCCGACGGACGGGTGCTCGACCTCGACGTCTCCACCGGTGCACGGCCGGGCGCCGTGGCCGACACGGTGCGCCAGGCCCTGACCGAGACGACGGGCCCCGTCGTGTGCCTCGTGCGCCTGGTCGGTCTTGACCTGGACGCCGACCCGCTGGGCACGGTGGCCGAGCTCACCGCCACCCTGCGCGAACAGGGGCTGATCGCCGCGGCCCCGTCGGCCGAGCAGAGCCTGCGCGATCAGCTGAGCCTTCCCACCGCGGCCCGCACCGCTGATCCTGCGCGTCGTTCCGACCGCGGCCGCCTGACCTCTGAGGACCACGCATGAGCACCACCGCCCCACACCGTCCCTTCGAGCGCACCGAGCTCTCCGCCGAGGCCGCCGCCCTGGTCACCGGACCCGCAGAGCATCCGCTCCACCCCGACCACACCCCTACCGGGCAGCTCTCCTTCGGGGCGTTCTTCCAGGGCGTGAACTCCTCGACCATCTGGCGCCTGCCCGAGAGCGGCGACCAGGTGGCCTGGGAGTCCTTCGAGGCGCTGGTGGCCACTGCCGAGCGCGGAAAGTTCGCGGCGTTCTTCCTCGGGGAAGGGCTGCGTCTGCGCGAGCACCGGGGCGTGCCCTTCGAACTCGACGTCGCCGGCCGCCCCGATGCGCAGACCCTGCTCGCGGCGCTGGCCGCGGTCACCGAGCACATCGGCCTGGTCGCCACCCAGAACACCACCTACAACGACCCCGTGGACCTCGCTCGGCGCCTGCAGACCCTCGATCTGCTCTCGGGCGGCCGCGCCGGCTGGAACGTCGTGACCACGGACAACGCCTGGACCGGAGAGAACTTCCGCCGTGGCGGCTATCTCGACCATGAGGACAGGTACGTCCATGCCGAGGCGTTCGTGCAGATCGCCGAGCAGTTCTGGCGCGGCGAGCAGATCGAGCACGAGGGCGCCCACTACTCGGTGCGCGCCCAGGGCGATCTGCCGCGCTCCGCGCAGGGCCGACCGGTGCTCTTCCAGGCCGGCGCCTCCCCCACTGGGCAGGACTTCGCCGCCCGCACGGCGGATGTCATCTTCTCCCCGCACGGCGCCCTCGCGGCAGCGGTCGATTTCCGGCGCTCGATCGTCGAACGGACGGTCGCCGCGGGCCGGGATCCGGGAAGTGTGAAGATCCTGCCCGGTGCGGAGGTGGTGCTCGCCGCCACCGAGCAGGAGGCCGATGAGAAGGTGCGCTGGGTGCGCGACCTGCAGATCGGCCCCGAGCAGGCCATCGCACTGCTCGAGCAGTACTGGGGCCGGGACCTCTCCTCCTTCGACCCCGAGGGACCGCTGCCGGACGTCGAGCCGGAGGTGGCAGAGTCCGGGGTGACCCGCGGCGCCGGGTTCCAGTTCGCCAAGGCCCAGGAGCTCACGCGGGCCTGGCGCGAGGAGGCCGCGGAGAAGGGGCAGTCGATCCTCGAGTTCGCCCGGGTGCAGGCCGGCTCGCGGCGCGGCACCTTCACCGGCAGCTACGACGCGGTCGCCGAGCGCCTGGCGGAGTTCGCCCGGCTGGGCGCGATCGACGGCCTGAACATCACCCCGTGGCTGATCCCCTCGGGCCTCGACGACATCGTGGACCACCTGATCCCCCGCCTGCAGGAGCGCGGGGTGTACCCCACCGAGTACGCGGGATCGACGCTGCGCGAGAACCTGGGGCTGCCCGCGCTCTAACCCGCCCTCCAGCGCGCCGGCTGCGTGTCACCACGGGACCGGCCGCGCGCCACCAGCGGATCCGCCGTGCGCCACCAGCGGATCCGCCGAGTTCTGTGCGGCCACGACTCATGCTCGCCCGAACATGAGTCGCAGCGGCACAGAACTCGACTCGCGTCCGCACCACGGTGCGCTTGCGCATGGTGCCGCGCAACGAACCGATCACGATTTCTTGCCGACGTCCAGTCATCCTCCGTCCGTGGATCGTTTGTCGGTTTCGCGAGAGACACTGAACAGGATGTGGCAGCACGAAGCCGCCCCCTAGCTCCCGGAGCACCGAATGACGAATGAGATCGAAGTGATCAGCGACGGCGATGGACTCGCCGTGCTCGGTGCCCCCGAGGATGTCGACGCCTTCCTGACGTCGTTCGGCTTCGAGTCCCGCGAGCTCGAGGTCCGCCGGCTCGGTCCGTCGTACAAGACCTCCGCGGGCTTGCTGAACGCCGGTGCCGGGGTCGCGGCGAACTCTGGCCGCTGGATGAAACTCACGTCGGAATCCTTCGCCGCGTCTAAGAAACTTCCGCTCGTCAAGAACGCCGCCACCGGGAACCTTCACGCCACGCTCCGCGCTTCGAGCGGCCAGTTCACCAAGAACCTCCAGTTCGCCGCAGGACCGGCATCTCTGCTCACCCCCGCTGCCCTCGCCGGCGCCGGAGCGGTCATGTCGCAGATGGCGATGCAGGAGGCGATCGAGGAGATCGGCGAGTACCTCGCCATCATCGACGAGAAGATCGACGACATCCTGCGCGCGCAGAAGGATTCGGTGTTCTCGGACATGATCGGCGTGGACCTCATGATCGAGGAGGCCATGACCGTCCGTGACGAGGTCGGCCGCGTCTCGGAGGTGACCTGGTCCAAGATCCAGAACTCCGCGCTGACCCTCGCCACCACCGAGGCATATGCGCTGCGGCAGATCGATGCGCAGGCGGAGAAGGTCGAGAAGGCGAGCGTCCCAGATCTCGCCACGAAGGCGAAGGCCGCCGAGTCCACGGTGCGGGAGTGGCTCGCCGTCCTCGCACGGTGCGTCCAGCTCCAGGATGCCCTCGCGATCCTCGAGCTCGATCGTGTGCTCGACAGCGCCCCGGAGGAGCTCGATCGCCACCGTCTCGGACTCCGCGCGGCACGGGAGAAGCGCCTCGCGCTGATTCACCGTACGACGGAGGAGCTGCTCGAGCGGATGAACACCACCATCCGACGGGCCAACGCCAAGGTCCTCCTGTCGCCGCGGCCGGCTCGCGCAGCGGTCACCTCCAGCACTCTCGTGGTGGGCCGGGTGATCGACTTCCAGACGGCTCTGGAGATCGAGGACGGCCACGACTCTGCCGAGGCGAAGCGCTGGAGGACGGCGGCCGGTGAGGTGCGCGACAAGGTGGTCAAGACCGGTGTGGACGGCGCCGGTGCAGCCATCCAGTTCGGCGGCGATACCGCGGGGCGTGTCCGCTCCGGTGCCGGTCGCTTCTCGGAAGGTGCCCGCGCATTCAGAGAGGCCGTCCGTCGCGAGGATTCCGACGGCAGCGAGGAGTCGAAGGCCGCACAGCCGACCGAAGAGCAGGCACAGTAGCCCGCCTCCCGGCACTCCTCGCCGATCATTTCTGTGCCGCTACGACTCATGCTCGCCCGAACATGAGTCGCAGCGGCACAGAACTCGACTCGCGCCCCGTGAGGCCGACGGGGAGCGGAAAGCCGGCACCGCCCCCGGGAGGGAGCCCGCCAGGCCCCCGCACCGCAGCGACCCGCCCGCCCCGGCCCGGCCCCCGGCAAGCACTCCCGGAGCACTGTGCCCGAACCCATAAGCCAGGCTTGCCACCTGTGCCTAGGATGGGGGCATGGATCCTCGTCGCCTGCTCATCTTCCGCACCGTCGTGCGCAACGGCTCGATCGGTGCCGGCGCGCGCGAGCTGGGCTGGACCCAGCCCGCGGTCTCCCAGCACCTCGCCGCGCTCGAGAAGGAAGTGGGCACCCAGCTGCTGCTGCGCTCCTCCGCCGGCATCACGCCCACCGAGGCCGGCACCCGGCTCGCCGCGCACGCGGAGGCGATCGCGGCGCAGCTGCACGCTGCCGAGGAGGAGCTCGCCGACATCACGGCGCTGCGGCGCGGGACGGTGAAGTTCGGGACCTTCCCCTCGGCCGCGGCGATGCTGCTGCCGCCGGTGCTGAAGCGACTCTCCGAGACTGCCCCGGATCTGGACGTGACCTTCGCCGAGCTCGAGCCTCCGGATGCGGTCGTCGCCCTGCGTGAGGGCGAGCTGGATCTCGCGCTCGTCTTCCGCTACCCGTGCAGCGACATCGGCGATGAGGGCACCCTGGAGTGGACTTCGTTGATGGAGGACCGCGTGATGCTGGTGCTGCCGCGAGAGCACCCGCGGGCCGAGGACCCGGACCTCACGCTCAGCGACCTCGCCAATGATCCCTGGATCGCGGGCTGTGAGCGCTGCCGGGCGAACCTGATCTCCAGCGCGCGCCGCGCCGGATTCTCCCCCCAGGTGCGCCACTCCACCGATGACACGATCGTGGTCCAGCAGCTGATCATGCACGGCGGCGGCGTCGCGCTGATGCCGGAGACGGCCCTCGAGGCGGCGCCGTCGGCCGATCTGGTGGTGCGCGCCATCCCCGGTCTCGACAACCGGATGATCGGGCTGCTCAACCGCCGCGGCGCGCTCGCGATCCCGGCGGTGAGCGCGCTGCGTGATGCGTTGGTGGCCGAGACCACCGAGCGCCTGGACACGGCGGTGATGATCTGAACGCCCGCAGGGGCGGGAACGCCCCGGCCCGCGCCTGGGTGCGACCGGTGCTGCTGCTGGCGGGCGGGCTGCTGCTCATGACCCTGCTGCAGCTCGCAGACCAGTGGATCGCCGCGATCGCTGTCGGACTGTTCTCCGTGTTCATGGCGTACTGGACGAGTCCTCTGCGCTCCGGCCCGCACGTCCCGCTGGCTCAGGCCCGCACCCGGGGCGCAGGGACGGCGATCATCCTCTGGGCACCCGGCAACCCGCTCTCGGCCCGTCTGCAGGCAGCGATCCGGGGTCCCCGCGAGGACGTCGTCTGGGTGAATGTGTTCCGCGACCCGCATGCCCAGGAGCTGCTGACCGCGCACGGCGGCACCGACGCTCTGCCGCTCGTGCTCCTGGGCGACACGACGATGGTGAATGCGACCGCCGGGGCGCTGCTGGATCTGCAGGAGGCCGCGCGTCGCGAGCCCGAGGGCGGGGACGCCGGCGAGCGCTGAGGCAGACGCGGGACCCCTGCGTCGCGGCTCAGGCGCCGGGCAGCTGCCCGATCACGACGGTCCACTCGCGCACGCTGCGATCCGCGATGACACGCTCGCGCTTGAAGGGGTCGCCGTCAAGCTTCGCAAGCGCCTCCTCCGCGGAGTCCGCGAGGACGATCAGCAGCGCCCCGGGCTCTCCGGACAGCGGGCCCGACAGCAGCAGAGTCCCCTCGCGGTGCAGCTCGGAGAGGTGCTCGCGATGCTCGGGGCGGAAGGTCGCGACGCGAGAGGCGTCGTCGACGTAGGTGTACTGGACGGCGAAAGCGGCCATGATCTCTCCCTGAGGGCGGGGGCCGACGTCATCGCGCGGCCCGTCGATATCTCTCCTCATCGTGCCGCATCTGCGAGGGTCGCGCGGCACCGTCCAGCAGATCGGATCTTTCTTTTTCCGGATTTACGAATATCATGAGCTGCGTCCCCGATCTCATCGCGGATCACGACCCGATCTCATGAGGAGTCCTGACGTGTCCGTCGACCCCGCGCCCGTCGACCCCGCGTCCGTCGCCCCCACGTCCGTCGACCCCACGCCCGCGGAGCTCCTGGACAGACTCTCCACCCTCGAGGCGCGGGTCGACGAGCTCGAGAGCGACCGCACCGGCGCCCCCGCGCCAGCCGTGAGCACCCTCACCGCAGCGCCGGGAGAGAGCCCTTCCGAGAACCCGTTCTGGGCGCTCACCTCGCTCAAGGAGCGCCTGCCCGCACCGGGTGGCGTACTGCTGACCGGCGCGGTCGACGTCGGCGCCGGACATCTGGAGTACCAGTGGTCGCGCCCCACGGAGCATCTGCTGGAGACGGACTGGCAGCAGCACGCCGAGTCCGTCGCGGCCCTCGGCCACCCCCTGCGGATGGGGATCCTGCGCCGACTGCTGGACGGCGAGCACACCGTCGCCCAGCTCGTCGAGGAGCTCGAGCTCGGGTCCACCGGCATCGCGTACCACCACCTCTCCGCCCTGCAGGTCGGCGGCTGGGTGCACTCGCCGCGCCGCGGCAGCTGGTCACTGCCCACCCCTCGGGTGATCCCTCTGCTGACCATCCTCATCGCCCTCGAGAAAGGCTGAGCATGGACTCTGAGCGACCGGTCGACCCTCGTGCTGCAGGCCCGGGCCCCGGCCCCGCGGCCACACCGGCACCAGCACCCGCACCCGCACCCGCCGTGACGGTGTCGGGGCCAGCGACAACGACAGCAACAGCGCCGGTGGCCCGGCGCACCGTCCTGGCGGCCGGGATCCCGGCTGTCGTCGGCCTCGTCGGCCTGTCGGCGCTGACCAATCCCCGCCCCGCAACCCTGGGAGACCCCGTGGGAGATCAGCAGCTGACCGACGCCCTCGCACCGCATCTGGGCGGTCACCGTCGGGTGGCCGTCGCCCATCTCGAGGGCAGCGGCGCCCCTCGTTTCGCAGGCTTCGGGGCCGACGAGACCACCGAGTTCGAGATCGGCTCGGTCTCCAAGACGTTCACCGGCGCGCTGCTGGCCGAGGCCGTCACCCGCGGCGAGGTCACCACGCAGACCACCGTCGCCGAGGTGCTCGGCGAGGACGCCGACGGCAGCGAGCTCGCCGACGTCACCTTCGCCGAGCTCGCCACCCACACCTCCGGCCTGCCGCGCCTGGCGACAGCCGGCCTCGCCGGGTCCGTGCTGGCGAACTTCCTGCGCAAGGACCCGTACGCGGGCCGCGACGCCGCACAGGTGATCGACGATGCGCTCGGCAGCACCCTCTCCGGACGCGGCAGCTACGCCTACTCGAATCTCGGGGCCGCGTTGGAGGGGCAGCTGCTCGCCCGCGCAGCCGGCACCGACTACGCCTCGCTGCTCACCGCGCGGATCCTCGGACCCCTCGGACTGAGCACCACCTACGCCCCGATCACCGCGGAGAACCTGCGGGAGACCGCCACCCGTGGCCGGGGCCGAAGCGGCCTGCCGCAGGCCGCGTGGACCATGCACGGCAGCGCGGCGGCGGGCGGGATCCGCTCCACCGCGGCGGACCTGGCCACCTATCTGGCCGGGACCCTCGCAGGCTCGGCTCCGGGCGCGGCCGCCGCCTCCGAGGTGCTGTTCGAGGACGGCGCGACCAGCCGCACGGCGATGAACTGGTTCCACGAAGACCTCGGGGGCGGCTCCTGGCACGTCTTCCACAACGGGATGACCGGCGGGTTCGCCTCTTTCGTGGGCTTCACCCCGGAGACCGGGAGAGGGATCGTGCTCCTCACCGACACCGCCCGGAGCGTCGACGCGCTCGCGAGAGATATCCTCACCGGGGCGGTGGCCCTGTGACGACTCTGCTGAGCCTGTTGCCACTGCTGGCGATAGTGGGCCTGACCGCCGGACTGCTGGTCTCGGTCGTGACCCTCTTACGCCGCTACCAGCATCCCCGGCGGATCCTCATGCGCGCGATCAGCAGCGCGAGCATCCTCGCGGTCCTCGGCATCATCGGGATCGTCCCGGCCTCGCTGTGGTGGGTGCCGTGGCTGCTCACGCTCGCCCTCACCGTCGGCGTCGTGGTCGCGTGCCGGCGCCTGCTGGTGCAGGCGCCTCCTGCGGAGCCGACGAAACGCGAGGCCAAGCACCTCGGTGGACCCGCTTTGATGAACCTCGCCACCGAAGTGGTCCTCTACCTCGCGCTGCTGGGGATCGCGCTGGTCGCGAGCTGAACCGGGCTGCTCACCCGCGCAGCGGCAGCCAGTTCAGCACATCCTGGATCCCCTGGTCCCAGAACTCCCAGGTGTGGGCGCCGGGGCGCAGCCGGGGGGTGAGGTCCACGCCGTGCTCCTCGGCGGCGGCGAGGAAGCGACGGTTGTGATCCAGCAGCTGATCCTCGGTGCCGCAGTCCAGGAACAGAGCCGGCAGCGTCGCCGGGTCGGCGGCGCCGAGCAGGCCGAACAGATCGTCCTGCGTCTCGGCGAGAGCGCGGCCCGCCCAGATCCGCTCGGCGAGATGACCGGTGTTCAGGTCCAGGCTCAGCGAGGCGGGGTCCAGCGCGCCGGAGAGGCTCGCGGCCGCGGCGAAGCGCTCCGGATGGTTCAGCGCCAGCTTGAAGGCGCCGAAGCCGCCCATCGACAGGCCCGCCACGAAGGTGTCCTCCCGTGCGGTGGAGACGTGGAAGGTGCGCGCGACCAGCTGCGGCAGCTCGTCGGCGACGAAGGTCCAGTACATCTCCCCCACCGCCTCATCGGCGTAGAAGGAGCGGCGCACCTCGGGCATCACCACGGCGATGCCCTTCTCGGTCGCATAGCGCTCGATCGAGGTGCGGCGCTCCCAGATCGTGCAGTCATCGCTCAGCCCGTGCAGCAGGTACAGCACGGGCACACCGCGCTCGGAGCCCGCCTCGGCGCCGGCCCTCCCGTCGGCCCCTTCCATCCCGATCCCGGCGGCGGCCTGCGGCATCAGCATCACCATCGAGGTGCCCATGCCGAGGGATTCGGAGAAGAAGTCGGTGCGCATGCGGATCATCGGTGATCACTCCTGGGTTCGGATCCGGCGTCGGGTTGGACCTATTGAACACTCCCCCGCCTACGATGGCGCCATGACTATCGTGCCCGCCCCGTCCTGGATCCGCGATGCGATCTGCTGGCAGGTCTACCCGCTGGGCTTCTGCGGCGCACCGCGCGTGCGCACCGACCTCGGCGGCGAGGGCTACGGCGGGGCCGACGGGGAGAACGTCGTGCACCGTCTGCACCGTCTGCACGGCTGGCTCGACCACCTGGTGGGCCTCGGCGCGAATGTGCTGCTGCTGAACCCGATCTTCGACTCCGTCTCCCACGGCTACGACACCCTTGAGCACCGCCGTCTGGATCCGCGGCTCGGCGGCGAGGAGGACTTCGACGCGCTGATCGCCGCGTGCCACGCACGGGGCATCCGGGTGGTCCTCGATGGCGTGTTCAACCACGTCTCGGACAGCCACCCGGTGGCGCGGAAGGCGATCGCCGCGGGCCCCGGCACCGAGGATGGCGCCCGGATCCGCTGGTCCGGGACCAGCCCTTATGGCTTCGAGGGCAACGCGGACCTCATCGAGATCGATCTGGCCGACGCCGTCATCCAGGATCGCGTCGTAGAGATCATGGGTCTCTGGCTCGAGCGCGGGGCCGACGGCTGGCGGCTGGACGCGATGTACGCGGCAGGGGCCGAGGCCTGGGCGCCGATCCTCGAGCGGGTGCGGGCCGCGCATCCCGAGGCGTGGATCCTCGGCGAAGTGATCCACGGCGACTACCCGGCCTTCGCCGCCGCGTCCACCGCGGATTCGATCACGCAGTACGAGCTGTGGAAGGCGATCTGGTCCGGGCTGCGCGATCACAACCTGTTCGAGCTCGCCCACGCCCTGGGCCGCCACCAGGAGTTCCTGGAGGCGGAGGGCGGGGCGCATCCGCAGACCTTCGTGGGCAACCACGACACCACCCGTATCGCCTCCCAGCTCACCGACGGCCGCGACCTCTCCGCGGCGTTCGCCCTGCTGGCGCTGCTGCCCGGCATCCCGACGGTCTACGCCGGAGACGAGTTCGGTGCCACCGGGATCAAGGAGGAACGGGCGGGCGGAGACGATGCGATCCGCCCCTGGTTCCCCGGCAGCCCGGAGGAGGTCGTCGCCGCGGCCGCCTCTGCGGACAGCGCCCCGGGCGGCCCCCACCACCTCACCCTGCTGAAGCCCGACGCCGCCGAGCGGATCCTCGAGGTGCACCGCCGGCTGTTCTCGCTGCGCCGCCGGGAGTCATGGCTCGCCACCGCCTCGGTGCACGTGGACGAGGACTCGCTCGAGAACACCTGGGCGCAGATCGTGCTGACCCCGGGCGGCGAAGGCGGCAGCGGGGGTGCCGGCGGCACGAGTCCCGGCGGCGGGGTCGCCGCGACGGGTGCTCCGGCCCCGCTCCTCCTGGTGCTGAACCTCGGGGACGAGGATCGGCCCGCACCGGGCGAGGTGCTCGAGGTGGTCAGCGGCGCGGACATGCTCGACGGCGTCGGCCCTGCGGCGCCCGGGGTGGTGCCCGCGCACGGCGCGGCCGTGGTGCGCTGAGCGCCCGCCCCACGCGGACTCCCGGCCACGGCACCCCCTCGAACTCGACCGTTGCGCAGTGGGCGCTCTGAGAGCTGAGAACGCCGACTGCACAACGGTCGACGGCGCGGACACCTCGCCCGGAGGGCCGCTCCCCTCCCCTCTCCACGACGTAGGCTCTCGCCATGAGCACCGCGATCAAGCCAGCAGCATCTGTGAACACCGCCCCCGTCGTCGCCCTCGGGCTGATCGGCGGCTGGCTGACTGCGCGGGAGACGGGCATCCGTCCGCTCGGCGGTGTGGTGCTCGCCGCCGCCGGGCTCTATGCGGGCCGCACCTGGCTGGCCCGCCGCGGCCCGGCCACCACCGCCGTGCTCGGCGCCACCTATGTGGTCGGTTTCGGGCTCTCCCACCCGCTGGCGAAGAAGATCGGCCCCTGGCCGGCGGTGCTCACCGTCACCGCCGCAGCCGCCGGCGCCGCCGCCCTGCTCTCCGACGCCGCCTACAGCGAGTGGCTCCCCGCCGAGCCCGACGCCGCCTGAGCTGGGCTGGAGCTGGCCCGACACTGGTTCCGCCTCAGCGGGACGCGCTTAACCACTGTCCATCGTGGAGATAGTTGACTAAGCTAAGCCTCCGGTCCGAACGTCGGGCCCTCCCGATTCCCCCGAGGTTCTCTCCCCCCATGCTCGGCACCATGCGCCGTCTCTGGCAGACGGTCCGTCCGATCCGCTTCCGCCTCTATCTGGGCCTGCTCAGCGCCATGACGGCATCGATCGTCGCGCTGATGATCCCGCAGGTCCTCGAATTCATCGTCAACCGCCTGGAGGTCGATGCCACCGGCGCCACCATCTGGACCGGCGGCGCGATCGTGCTGGCCCTCGGCATCGTCGAGGCGTCCCTGATCTGGTTGCGCCGCACCTTCGCCGTCGCGCCCTCGACCATGGTCGAGAAGCAGATCCGGGTGAGCTTCTACCGCCGCGTCCAGCACATGCCGGTCACCTTCCACGACGGCTGGGGCTCCGGTCAGCTGCTCTCGCGGATGATGACCGACATCAACCAGATCCGCCGCTGGATCGCCTTCGGCATGATCATGGCCGTCACCAACGTCGTCACGATCACCGTGGGCATGGCGCTGCTGATCCGCTCCTCCGCGATCCTGGCGCTGATCTTCTTCCTCGCCGCGGTGCCGGTGGCGATCATCGCCTACCGCTTCAACCGCAGCTTCTCCGTGCTCTCCCGCCTCTCGCAGGACCAGAACGGCGACCTGGCCACCACGATCGAGCAGTCGGTCCAGGGCATCCGCGTGCTCAAGGCCTTCGGCCGCGGCCCGTCGGCCCTCGAGGGCTTCACCGAGCAGGCCGAGGAGCTGCGCCGCACCGAAGTGCGCAAGGCCACCGCGATCGCGCGCTTCGACATGTTCATGTTCATGCTGCCCGAGCTCGCGCTCGGCGTGGCGCTGCTGGTGGGTCTGCATCTCACCGCCTCGGGAGACATCTCCACCGGCCAGCTCGCCTCCTACTTCGCGACCGCCACCCTGGTGGTGGGACCGGTGCGGATGCTGGGGATGCTGCTGGGCCAGGCCGTGAACGCGACCACCGCTCTGGACCGTCACTACGAGGTGATGGATTCCGAGAACACCATCACCTCTCCGAAATCCCCGGCCCGCATCGATCCGTCTGGCGCGACCGGTGCGGTGCGGCTTCAGGACGTGCACTTCCGCTACGAGGACGCTCCGGAGCATGTGCCGGACGTCCTCGACGGTGCGAGCCTCGAGATCCTCCCGGGCGAGACCATGGCCCTGGTGGGCGTGACCGGCAGCGGCAAGTCCACCCTGCTGCAGCTGGTGCCGCGGCTGTATGACGTCACCTCCGGCACGATCTCCATCGACGGGGTCGACATCCGCGACATGGACCTCACCGATCTGCGCAGCCTCACCGCCGTCGCCTTCGAGGACGCCACCCTGTTCTCCGACTCGGTGCGGGACAACGTGCTGCTGGGGGCCGACGCCGCGCTCAGCGCGGAGCAGGCCGAGGAGCTGCTGCACCTCGCGCTGCGCACGGCCGACGCGACCTTCGCCTACGAGCTGCCCGAGGGTGTGGACACCCGCATCGGCGAGGAGGGGATGAGCCTGTCCGGTGGGCAGCGCCAGCGCCTGGCCCTGGCCCGCTCGATCGCGGCCAGACCCGCGGTGCTGCTGCTGGACGACCCGCTCTCGGCCCTGGACACCAAGACCGAGGAGACCGTCACCGAGCGCCTGCGCGAGGTGCTCAAGGGCACCACCACGCTCATCGTCGCCCACCGCAGCTCGACCGTCGCGCTCGCCGATCGGGTCGCGCTGCTGGACGGCGGGCGGGTGGTCGACGTCGGCACCCACACCGAGCTGATGGCGAGCTCCGCCCGCTACCGCTGGGTGATCGCCCATCAGGAGGAGGAGCGACGCCGCGACCAGGACATCGAGACTCTCACCGGGGAGCTCGAGCTCCGCGCGATCCAGGAGGAGGGCCGATGAGCACCGACGCCGTCAAGAACCCGCAGCCGGGCCAGAAGCCGGACCAGAACGATCCGGAGCAGCAGTCCTACACCGCCGAGGAGAACACGGCGTCCCGGCAGCGCTCCTTCGCCCTGCTCGGCGAGCTGATCTCCCCGGTCAAGGGTCAGTTCGTCGTCATGGCGATCATGGTCGTCATCGCGCAGCTGGCGGTCGTGGCCGGGCCCGCGATCATCGCCTGGGGCATCGACCACGGCCTGCCCTCCCTCATGGCGGGCGACTCCACCCCGGCCTACCAGGCGGCTGCGCTCGCCGTCGGCGCCGCGATCGTCGGCGGCGTGCTGACCTACGGGTATGTGCGTCAGTCGGTCGTCGTCGGCCAGAAGATGCTGCTGGCCCTGCGCCGCAAGGTCTTCCGCTTCACCCAGAAGCAGGACCTCGAGTTCCACGAGTCCTACACCTCGGGGCGGATCGTCTCCCGCCAGACCTCCGACATGGAGGCGCTGCGCGAGCTGCTGGACTCGGGCGTGAACGTCATGGTCGGCGCCTCCCTGTCGATGGTGTTCACGATCGTGCTGATCGTGACCATGGACCCGGTGACCGGCCTGGTGATGCTGCTGATGCTGATCCCCTGCGTGGCGCTGACCGTGTGGTTCCAGAAGCGCTCCCGCATCGAGTACCGCGCGATCCGCACCCACTCGGCGCGGCTGATCGTCCACTTCGTCGAGGCGATGGCCGGGATCCGCGCGGTGAAGGCCTTCCGCAAGGAGGACCGCAACCAGGCGGAGTTCGACCGCCTCGCCCAGGACTACCGCGACGCCTCGCTGCGCTCGATCAACGTCTTCGGCATCTATCAGCCGGCGCTGCGCGTGCTCGCGAACGTCACCATCGCCGCGGTGCTGGTGGTGGGCGGGTTCCGGGTGCTGAACGGCGACCTGCAGGTGGGCGTGCTGGTGGCACTGGTGCTGTACTCGCGCCGGTTCTTCCAGCCGGTGGACGAGATCGCGAACTTCTACAACGCCTTCCAGTCCGCCGTCGCGGCGCTCGAGAAGATCGCGAACCTCCTCGCGGTGCAGCCGCATGTGAAGGAGTCCCGCACCCCCACCGCGCTGCCCACCTCGAGCGGGCAGGTGGACTTCGAACGCGTCGCTTTCCGCTACTCCGAGGACGGTCCGCTGGTGCTCCAGCCGCTGGACCTGCACATCCCCGCCGGGCAGACGATCGCCCTGGTGGGCCAGACGGGCGCCGGGAAGTCCACGGTCGCCAAGCTCATCGCCCGCTTCTACGACACCACCGAGGGGCGGGTGACGCTGGACGGCGTGGACCTGCGGGACATCTCGATGAAGGACCTCACGCGCAACATCGTGATGGTCACCCAGGAGGCGTACCTGTTCTCCGGCACCGTCGCGGACAACATCGCGCTCGGCAAGCCCGGCGCGAGCCGCGAGGAGATCGAGGCCGCGGCCCGCGCCATCGGGGCCGACGCCTTCATCGAGAAGCTCCCCTACGGCTACGACACCGACGTGAACAAGCGCGGCGGCCGGGTCAGCGCCGGGCAGCGGCAGCTGATCTCCTTCGCCCGAGCCTTCCTCGCCGATCCGCGGGTGCTGATCCTCGACGAGGCCACCAGCTCGCTGGACATCCCCTCGGAGCGGATGGTGCAGGAGGGGCTGACGAAGCTGCTCGGCCATCGCACCTCGCTGATCATCGCCCACCGCCTGACCACCGTGATGATCGCGGACCGGGTGCTGGTGGTGCACGGCGGCGAGGTGGTCGAGGACGGCTCCCCCACCGAGCTGGTCGCCGCAGGCGGCCGCTTCGCGGCGCTCTACCAGGCGTGGCAGGACTCGATGTGAGCCGAGGTCACGCCCCGAGCATCACCCGCAGCTGGTCGGTCACGCCCTCGACCTGGACCGGCGCGCTCGGCCGACGGAAGGTCTCGGGGGTCACCAGGAACCGCTGCTCGAGCACGACCCGGCCGGGCAGGGTGGACATGCGGGTGCCATCCTCGGCGTACCCGCAGGCGCGGGAGACACCGAAGGAGGCGTCATTCCCGACCGCGGCGGAGGACTCCGCGCGCCTCGCCCCGAGGTGGTCGAAGGCGAGCACCAGCATCGCCTGGCGCATCAGTGTGCCGTAGCCCTTGCCGTGGGCATCGAGCGTCAGCCAGGAGCCGGAGGTGACGGTGCGCCGCTCGGCGAAACGCACGGCCGAGAGGTCCTGGCAGCCGATCAGCCGGCCGCCCGCCCAGGTCCCGAGCGGCAGTGTCCATTCCTCCGGCGAGATCCCGCTGCGCAGCCGCCACTGGAAGCTCAGCGCATTGCGCACCCGCACCTCAGGCTGCTCCTGGTACCACCAGAACATCGCCGGGGACTCCGGATCCTCGAAGATCGGCCGACGCAGCAGGGCGGCGTACTCCGGCAGGTCCGCATCGGCGAGCGGGCGCAGGGTGAGTGCGCCGGCGCGCAGCACGAGGCCGAAGGGCGGGTGGAGGATCACGAGGCCGGGGTGAGTCGTCACCGGCACAGAATAGAGGCAGACCAGGTTCCTGGCCTCTGAATACTCTCGGCCGGTGCCTAGGCTGTCCTCATGACCACAGACGTGCTGCTGACCGGTTTCGCCCCCTTCGATGGAGCGGCGGTCAACGAGTCCTGGGAGGCGGTGCGCCTGGCCGCACCGCAGCTGCACTCGGCGGGCCTCACGGTGGAGATCCTCGAGCTCCCGGTCGAGTTCGGTCACGCCGGGGAGCTGCTCGCCGCGGCGCTGCACGAGCACCGCCCCTCGCTCGCGATCGCGGTCGGCCTCGCCGCCGGACGCACCGGCATCACCCCGGAGCGGATCGCGGTCAACGTGCGCGATGCCCGGATACCGGACAACGCCGGGGCGAGCCCGGTCGACGAGCCCGTGGTGGCGGGCGGACCGGTCGGGTACTTCTCCAGCCTGCCGATCAAGGCGATGGTCGCAGCCCTCACGGTCGACGCCGTTCCGGGCTCGGTCTCGCAGACGGCAGGCACCTATGTGTGCAATGACGTCTTCTACACGCTGCAGCATCTGCTGGCGACCGACCCGGAGCTCGCGGGGGTCCGAGGCGGCTTCATCCACGTCCCGGAAGCCGCGGTCCTCGACGCCCCCACCACCGCCCGGGCACTGGCACGGATGGTCGAGGTCGCGCTGCGCACAGACGTCGACGATCGCGTCGCAGGCGGCACCGAACACTGATCCCGGGCCTCCTGTCAAGGCCTGTGGGGAGTGGGGAGCACTCCCGCCTCCCGACTGTGCACAACGTGGGCATGACCATGCGCAGCGGTGGGAAAAGGCCTCTTCGGCACCCGCCCTCTCGAGTTATCCACAATGTTTTCCACAGACGTGGAGGAATGACAGACGTGTAGTTCTGCAGGTACAGCGGACTTGCCGGGCGTGTCGCAGCGCAGTGAGCGGGACGGGATCGCCTTTCCTCCTCGCGCACGACGAACCGCCCAGCGCCGGTGCCTTTCCGGCATTCCTGCAGGTCATCTGCCCAGCAGGAAATATGGGATGAGCCACTCCCTTTGCCTCGAGAGACGTTTCCGCAGGCTGCGGCCTCTCGTCTGCGAGCTCTGCAGTGTGGGAAAGTCTCGGCCCTCATGGGCTGTCCCCACCAGCTGTCCACACCCCATGCCGAGTTATCCACAGCACGCTCCGGTCATCCCCAACCATCCGCAGAGTTATCCCCAATTCCGTCCACAACTGGGGAAAACCACACTGTTGTAGTTCCTCGGCAGGGTCTCGGAGCCGGGAGATCCGTGATAGCGGGACTCCAGCCGACGAGCGCCTGCGGCCGTCGGGCACAGACGAAACGGGCCGGAGCCGCTCCTGCGCCGCTCCAGCCCGTTCTCGCCCTCCGCACCGTTCTCGCCCCCGCACCGCGCCCGTCGCCTGGGCGCCTGGACTCAGAGCGTCATCACCGTCAGCGTCTTGACGACGATGACCACCACGCACAGCAGCGTCGCGCCGGCGACCACCGCCGAGTGCACCAGCGCGGACCGCCGGGCCAGGGCCTGGCGGTCTGCGCCGGGCGTCGCCTTGGGGCGCAGCGCGAACATCCCGGCGGTGACCGCCGCGCCGAGCACCAGGCCGCCCAGGTGACCCTGCCAGGAGATGTTGGGGATGGTGAAGGTGATGACGAGGTTCAGGGCGATCAGCACCAGGATCTGCGCCGATTGTCGGCCCATCCGGCGGTTGGTGATGAACATTGCTGCGAACAGGCCGAACACCCCGCCGCTGGCTCCGAGGGTGCCGGTGTACCAGGCCTGTCCGAGCGGATCGGCGAGCAGGTACACGGCGGTGTGCCCGCCGAGCACCGAGACCAGGTAGACCGCTGAGTAGCGCACATGGCCGAGGGTCCGTTCGAGGTACTGCCCCACGATCCACAGCGCGTACATGTTCAGCGCCAGGTGCAGGATGCCGCCGTGCAGGAAGCCCGCGGTGAAGAAGGTCCAGGGCATGAACACGGCGCGGAAGGGGGCGAAGAGTCCCAGCTGCTCCACGATCTGCGGTGCGAGCATCTGCCCGAGATAGACCAGCACGTTCAGGCCGATCAGCGTGTAGGTGACGTACGGGGTGTTCTTCCCCATCCCGCCGCCCATCGCGTTGCGGGGCCGGGTCGAGGCCTGCTGCCGGGACAGTTCGCGCTCGCAGTCCACACAGAGCACGCCCACCGGGGTGGGCCGCTGGCAGTCAGGGCAGGCCGGGCGCTCGCAGCGCTTGCAGCGCACGTAGCTCACCCGGTCGGGGTGGCGGGGACAGACCGGCTGGGCCTGCGGTTCCGGGGAGTCCTCGGCGCTGTAGCCGTAGCTGGGTCGTTCCATGGGGGCTATTCCATCACGCTCACCTGGAGCGCGGCCGAGTGAGCGGCCCGGCGCTCACGCAGCCGTGTAGGGGAACGCGGCGAAGAGCTTCTCGAAGCGGGCCCGCTGCGTCTCGCTCACCGGCCGCTGCTCCTCGAGCACGAGCTTCCGCTTCCCGGCCGACCCCTTGCGGGACCAGACCCCCACCACCTCGCCGCGGCGCACGGCAGCTCGCTTGAACACTCCGTTGTTGCCGGGGACCAGGGCGTGGTGTCGTTCCTGGTCCATGAGGAAGAGGCGGTCGCGGTAGCCGAGCACGAGCTCGTCGAAGCCGGGCAGCAGCAGCTCGCGCATGGTCTCCTTCTCCGCGGCGGCGTATTCCTCAGCCAAGCCCGGGCGCCACCACAGCATCTCGCCATCGCCCCCGCGGGCGGCATCGGAGGTGGCATGCAGGCGTCCGTCCCGGTCCGCATACCCGTCCTCGAGCTGCTCGCCGAGCAGTGGCATCGCCGCGCGGATCTTCCCCAGCGGCAGCTTCGACCACCACGCGAAGTCCCGCTCCCCCGCGGGGCCGTGGGTGGTGAAGTAGCGCTGGGCGAGCTCCGCGACGGCCGCGATCTCCTCACCGTTGAAGGCGCCCGCGAGGTCGGTGCCGGGCGGTAGCCAGGACTTCGCGAGCACCACGGCCGTCTCCCCCTCCCGCCAGGGCCCGTAGGCGGCGATCCCGAAGGAGATCAGCTCGCTGAGCAGGTGGTAT
Organism: uncultured Brachybacterium sp.; assembly: GCF_947500705.1. GTDB lineage: Bacteria > Actinomycetota > Actinomycetes > Actinomycetales > Dermabacteraceae > Brachybacterium. Next base: position 86,713 of record NZ_CANMSY010000003.1, read on the forward strand.
CCGCGTCCTTGGCTCGTGCTGATCCCGGCGGCCTCCCACGCCGCCAGCAGCTCCTTGCGCAGCACCCCGCGGCCCGCGCCCGGCACGGAGTGCTCCCCGGCGATCTCCTCGAGCACGGCCTGGGCCCGTTCGAGGTGGTGCTCCTCGAGCTCGAGCTGCCCTCGTCGGGAGATCGCCGCTCGGAGCGGGCCGACGGCGCAGAGCTCGGTGAGCCAGGCCAGGGAATCGGCGGCGACGGCGAAGACGGTGCCGCGCATCGGATAGCCCCGCACGATCTCGCCCCGGTCGAAAGCCGCGAGCACAGCGGGGAGGTCGCCGCCGGTCCGCAGGGCGAGGGAGGCCATCACGCCCGCGAGGTCCTGGCCCTGATGGGCTCCGAAGGCGCGGGCCACCTCGACGGGCCTCTCCCAGCGCGGCGTCCCGACCAGGCCCTGGGCGAGGATCCGGGCTCCGGCGAGGTGTCGCTGCGTCATGAGGCGAGCGTAATGGCCGCTGCGGGGTGGAGCCGAGGATCCATCAAAAGGTTGATCTGCTCGCGCTGCACGCTCCCTAGCGTGGAGAGCAACCCACCCGGGACCACCTCACGGCCGCCACCAGCGGTCTTCTCTCGAAGGAACCACAGTGCCCGCTCCCACCCCATCCCTGCACCGGCATCGGGCCGGCGACTCCTCCGCGACCGCTCCGGTGAACACCGCCGACGCCCCCGTCGCGCACGGCGGCCGCCTCGCCGCCCGGATCTCCACCCTGCTGACCGGCCGTCGCTCCGCCTGGGCGGTGCTCGCTGTGTTCGTGGTGCTGCTGCTGGCTGTGATGGGCGGGATGCGCGGCGCCGGTCCGGCCGCCGGGATGGACGCTCTGCCGGGCAGCTCCGAGTCCTCCCGCGCCGCGGCGATCGCGAGCACCATGGAAGGCAACCGCTACCAGCCGGTGTTCGCCGTGGTCACCCGGGCCGACGGCACAGCCCTGACCGCCGAGGACACCGCCGCCATCGAGACCCTGCGCACCGATCTCAGCGAGGTCTCCGGTCGGGACGCGATGGGACCGATGCCCGCCGAGGACGGTGAGGCGGACCTGGTCTTGACCACCGTCGACTCCCAGGCCGACAAGGAGACGATCGACGCGATGATCGCGGACCTCCGGGCCGCGGCCGACGCCTCCGTCCCCGCCGAGCTCACCGTCTCGATCACCGGCGGACCCGCCGTCGGCTCCGATATCCGCGGGGCCTTCGCCGGGGCGAACTTCACGCTGCTCACGGTGACGATCGCCGTGGTCGCCGTGCTGCTCCTGCTCACCTACCGCTCCCCCGTGCTGTGGCTGGTGCCGCTCGCAGTGGTGGCCCTGGCGGACGGCGCCGCAGGCGCGGTGACCAGCACCCTCGGCGAGCAGTTCTCCCTCGCCTTCGACACCGGCGTGATCAGCGTGCTCGTGTTCGGCGCGGGCACCAACTACGCCCTGCTGCTGATCTCCCGCTACCGCGAGGAGCTGCACAGCCATACCGATCATCGCGCGGCGCTTTCCACCGCATGGATCCGCACGGCCCCGGCGATCATCGCCTCCAACATCACCGTGGTGCTGGCGCTGATGACCCTGCTGGCCGCCGTCATGCCCGCCACCCGCGGACTCGGGATCGCCGCCGCCGCGGGCCTGCTCATCGCCCTGGTCGCCGTGCTCTTCCCGCTCACCGCACTGCTGGCCGTCGTGGGCCGCAGGGTGTTCTGGCCCTTCGTCCCGAGGCCTGAGGAGGCAACCACCCGGAAGGACGATGCCGAGCACGGCCCCTTCGCGAAGGTCGCCCGCGCCGTCACGCGTCGTCCGGCGATCGCCGCCGTGGTCTCCGTGGCGCTGATGGCGGTGCTGGCCACCGGCCTGATCGGCACCCGTGTCGGCCTCTCGCAGGACGAGCAGTTCGCCTCCGCGAACGAGTCCTCCACCGGCTTCGCCGCGATGGCGGAGCACTACGGTGCCGGGGAGAGCGCCCCGCACCAGATCGTGGTGCGCGAGGGCACGGCGGACACGGCGATCGAGACCGCCGAGTCCGTGCCCGGCATCGACCGCGCATCGCTCAGCGGCACCACGCCGGAGGGCTGGGCCGTGCTCTCCGCCGTCGGCACCGCGAACCCGGAATCTCCTGAAGCTGTCCGGGAGGCCGCGGGCCTGCGCGAGGCGCTGCATTCCCTCGCCGGGGCCGACGCCCTGGTGGGCGGCACCACGGCGAGCGCCATGGACGTGCGCACCGACTCCACCCGTGACCTGCTGGTGGTGGCGCCGATGATCCTCGCGGTCGTGCTGATCGTGCTGATGGTGCTGCTGCGGGCGGTGATCGCTCCGCTGGTGCTGCTCACCGTGAACGTCGCCAGCGCCGTCGCCGCGATCGGGCTGGGCCTCTGGGCCGGTCGGCTGCTGCTGGACATCCCGGCGCTGGACGTCACCGTGCCGCTGCTGGCCTTCCTCTTCCTGGTCGCGCTCGGTGTGGACTACACGATCTTCCTGGTCCATCGCGCCCGGCTGGAGGCGGCGACGCATGGCACCACGCAGGGCATGGTGCGGGCCGTCGGCTCCACCGGGGTGGTCATCACCAGCGCGGGCGTGGTGCTCGCGGCGGTGTTCGCGGCGCTCGGCGTGCTGCCGCTGGTGGTGCTCGGGCAGCTGGGCCTGATCGTGGGCCTCGGCGTGCTGCTGGACACCCTGCTGGTGCGCACCGTGCTGGTGCCGGCGCTGTTCGCCCTGATCGGTGATCGCATGTGGTGGCCCACGCGCCCCGCTGCCGCGCAGCGCCCGACCGCCGCGCGGCAGGAGGGACAGCGGGGCTGACTTCGAGGCCGACAGCAGGGCTGGTATCGAGCCCGACATAGCGGCTGGTCGTGAAAACAGCATCGAGGCCGACCGGGCCCGCGGGGAGACCTGCGGGCCCCATCCGGCGATTTGCGGACCGAATTTACGGACCGGATTTACGGACCGACAGGCTTGCCAGTCCCACTTAGCTTAGCCTTACATTCCCGCAGGTCAGGATAGCCTCAGCTCACTTGTCTGGACTGAGTCCAAACAACTAAAGTGGGGCCATGACCCTCGTCGACGCGCCTTCGCCCACCACCTCTTCACACTCCCAGACTCCCGCCGGAGCCGTCACCTCCGACCGCCCCGTCATCCCCGCGGGCGCGCTCGGCTCCCACCGCGCCGACGCTCCGGCCGGAGCAGTCCGCGCGCCCTCCGATCACGAGCAGCAGCGCACCTCCCGCTCAGAGCGGGTGAACCGGTTGCGCGCCGGCGTGCTCGGCGCGAATGACGGCATCGTCTCCGTCGCTGGTCTCGCCGTGGGCGTCGCCGGCGCCACCGCAGATATCCGCTGGCTGCTGATCTCCGGTCTCGCCGCACTGGTCGCCGGAGCCCTGTCGATGGCGATGGGTGAGTACGTCTCCGTCTCCACCCAGCGCGACACCGACCGCGCGCTCATCGCCCGCACCCGCGCATCTCTCGCGGCGCAGCCCCGGCGCGAGCACGGTCTCCTGGTCGATGCCCTGGCCGAGAGCGGGATCCCGGAGGACGTCGTGGAGTCCGTCGCCGATTCGCTCGAACGGCACGATGCCCTGGACGCCCACACCCGGTTCCGCCACGGGGTGGAGGGCGACGCGGTGGTCTCCCCCTGGGGCGCCGCGATCACCTCGCTGGTCTCCTTCGCGATCGGGGGCGTGATCCCGCTGCTGGCGATCCTGGCCTCCCCGGCGCTCTGGCGCCTGCCGGTCACGATGACCGCCGTCGTGCTCGCCCTCGCGCTGCTGGGAGTGGTCAGCGCACGGCTCGGCCAGGCACAGGCCGGCCGGGCGACGCTCCGCACGATCGTCGGCGGACTGCTCGCACTGCTGGTCACCTACGGGATCGGTGCCGCGCTCGGCACTGTGATCGGCAGCTGACGCGCTCAGGCGCAGGTGACGGTGATCGTGAACACCGTGGTGATGGACCGGCCGGAGGGGTCGTGCGCCGTGCCGTCGGAGACGCCGTCGGCGCCGCCGCATCCGGCCAGTGCCAGGACTGCGACGACGCCGACGGCGTTGTAGGTGAGCGGACGCTGCAGCGCGCCCCTCAGATCACTTCTCGATGGTCACTGAGGTGATGACGACATCCTCGAGGGGACGGTCGCGCATATCGGTCTTGACGCCCTCGATCGCGTCGACGACCTTCTTGGAGTCCTCGTCGGCGACCTGGCCGAAGACGGTGTGCTTGCCCTGCAGATGCGGGGTGGGGCCGACGGTGATGAAGAACTGCGAACCGTTGGTTCCGGAGGGCTTGCCGGTCAGCGCGTTGCGGCGCTTGCCGGCGTTGGCCATCGCGAGCACGTAGGGCTCGTTGAAGTTCTTCTCCGAGATCTCGTCATCGAAGTTAAAGCCGGGGCCGCCGGTGCCGGTGCCCAGCGGGTCGCCGCCCTGCAGCATGAAGCCGGAGATGATGCGGTGGAAGATGACGCCGTCGTAGAACGGACGGGTGACCTTCTCGCCGGTCTCCGGATCGGAGAACTCCTTGGTGCCCTCGGCGAGGCCCACGAAGTTCTCGACGGTCTTGGGAGCATGGTTCGGGAACAGCTCCATGCGGATGTCCCCGTGAGTGGTGTGAAGAGTTGCGAACATGGCGACATCCTCCCACACGGGGGCGGGCGCGCGGGTGCCTGGCCGGCCGGGCTCTCCGGGCTCCCGACCGACTGGACGGGGCTGTCCACCCCTGCTTCTCCACATCTGCTGTGAGCGTGCATACTCGCTCGCGTTAGAGTTGTGCCACACGGGTTCGTGACAGCCACCGGCTGTCCGGGCCCAGGGACCACCGTCGGCCCGACCCGACGGATTCGACCGAGAGGGGAACCCCATGGCGTTGACCACCAAGCGGGAAGCCAAGAAGGCCAAGAAGCAGGCCGCGAAGACGGCTGATGCCGCGAGCGCGACCAGCCTGAACGCCCAGAAGGCCGTCGAGGAGCTGCAGAAGCTCGCCGCGCAGGTGGGCCCTGTGGTGTCTGAGGGCGCTCGCGAGGCTCGCACCCGTGCCACCGATCTGTACGGCCAGTACGCGCCCGAGGCTCAGCAGAAGCTGCGTGAGCAGTCGGACAGGCTCCGCGACCAGGGCGAGAAGTTCTCGCAGAACCTCGGCCCGCGTGCGGACAAGCTTCGCCACGACGTGCAGGACGATTACATCCCGCGCGCCCGCAAGACCGCCGAGACCACCGGTACCGTCCTGAAGGCGGCCGTCGACGCCGCCCGCAAGGAGCTCGACAAGGGTCAGGGCAGCATCCGCTCGGCCGTCCTCGAGCCGACGCCGCAGCCCAAGAAGAGCCGTGCCGGCAAGGTGCTGCTCATCCTGGGTCTGGCCGCCGCGGGGGCCGCTGCCGGTTACGTCGTCTGGCAGAAGACCCGTCCGGTCGAGGATCCGTGGGCACCGCCCGCCGATTTCGCCCGTGCGCACTACCCGGCCTCTGCCGCGAACGAGTCCGACTCCTCGACCGTCTCCGACACCGTCGGTTCGGCAGACGCCGGTGACGTGGCCTCCGCTCTGAAGGGCGAGGATCGCGCCTCCGACGTGACGCCCAAGGAGGTCAAGGTCGATTCCGACCTGGACGCCTCCGCGGCCGATGACGAGAAGCGCGGCAGCCACCGCAGCGACTCCTGAGTCCGCGCCTCGGCGCACCGCGGAGCATTCCGTGAACGACAGCGCGGCGATCCCGTCCCCGGACGGTGATCGCCGCGCTGTTGTCATGTCCGGGCCTGTCGCCTCCGGGCTCCTGACCCCGCGGCTGCGCTTGACGCCGGTCGAGAGTTCCGAGCTCGAGGAGCTCTTCACCCTGCACGCCGACCCCCGGGCCTTCGTCGAGGACTCCACCGCCCCGCTCGACGACCGTGCCCAGATGCGCTGGGTGCTCGCCCGCTGGGTCCAGGACTGGGAGCAGCACGGGCGAGGGTACTTCTCGGTGCGCGCTCGGGACGTGGCGGGCCCCTCCCCCTCCCTCCCCTCCGGGCTGCTCGGCGTGGTCGGGCTCTCCCTGCTCGAGTCGGACGGGCCACCGCTGCTCAGCGCCTACTGGCGTCTGGATCCCGCAGCGATGGGTCGTGGCGTGGCCTTCGAGGCGATGGGCGCCGTGCTGGCCGATCCTCGCTGCGGCTCGCACGGCCGGGAGGTGGTCGCGGTGACCGCCGCCCGCAACCGTCCCTCGCGCTCGCTCGCCGCGCGGCTGGGCTTCCTTCCCGCTCCTCCGCAGCGCGCGGTGCCCGGCGGTCGCGCGGATGATGTGCTGCTGGTGCGGCCCGCTTCCTAGACTGTCATGCATGCCTGCTGACCCGATCCTGCCCGGCGCGGGCCGGTATGCCCCCTCCCCCAGCGGCGACCTGCACCTGGGGAACCTGCGCACCGCGATCCTCGCCTGGGCGCTCGCTCGTCGCACCGGGCGTGCCTTCCGCCTGCGGGTGGAGGATCTGGACCGGGTGCGCGAGGGGTCCGAGCAGCGCCAGCTGGAGGATCTCGTCGCGCTGGGCCTGGACTGGGACGGCGAGGTGGTGCGGCAGTCCGCGCGAGGTGCGGCGTACTCGGAGGCCATCGCCCACCTCGAGGCGCACTCCCTGGTGTTCGAGTGCTACTGCACGCGCCGGGAGATCCTCGAGGCGCCGAGCGCACCGCACGCCCCGCCCGGCGCCTATCCCGGCACCTGCAGGGACCTCTCCCCCGCCGCCCGCGAGCAGGGACGGCAGCGGATGCGGGAGCTGCGACGAGAGCCCGCACTGCGCCTGCGTGCTTTGGCACCCGTGTGGACGGTCCGCGATCTGTGGGCAGGCGAGGTGACCGGAACGGTCGATGACCTGGTGCTGCGGCGCGGAGACGGCGTGGTGGCCTACAACCTCGCGGTGGTGGTCGATGACGCCGCGGCCGGGGTGGACCAGGTGGTCCGGGCGGACGACCTGCTCAGCTCCGCGCCCCGCCAGGCGTACCTCGCACAGCTGCTCGGAGTGCCGGAGCCGAGCTACGCCCACGTCCCGCTCGCCGTGAACGACGAAGGAGCCCGGCTCGCCAAGCGCGACGGTGCGGTAACCCTGCGGGACCGCTATGCACAGGGGGAGAGCGTCGCGGAGGTGGTCGGCCGGATCGGGGACTCGCTGGGACTGGCCGGCTGCCGCACCGCGGCCGACGTGCTCGAGCGCTGGGATCCGGCCGGGCTGCCGCGCGAGCCGTGGGTGGTGCAGCTGCCCGGTTGAACCGTGGAGGACGCAGGTGCCCGGCTCTCGCCGCGCTCCCCGGGGACCTCGGACGCCCGCACCCGCTTTCGCACCCGAACCCGAACCCGCGGCGGCCGTCGCGTCTACTGCACCACACTTGTTACCGATCAGTAACGTATCTCGATACACGGATGTATCGTCGCCGCCGTGATGCGATTCCTCTCTGCGCTCCTCTCTGTGCTCCTCGCCGCCCTGACCGCCGTGCGCGAGGCCGCGGTCGGTGCGGTCTCGGCCATCCGGGCCGCGGTGGGCACCACGGTCAGCCTCATCGGCCGGGGCCTCGGCGCGGTCGGTCGCGGCACCTCCACCGCCGGCCGCGGCGCGCTCGCGCTGCTGCCGGGCGAGTGGAAGAAGCCGATCGCGGCGCTGTTCGTGGTGGGGCTGGCACTGGTCCCGGTCATCTACTCCGGCACCATGACCTGGTCCTTCCGCGACCCCAGCGGCAGCCTTGAGCAGATCACCGCCGCAGTGGTGGACGAGGACGAAGGCGCGACCACCACCACGACCGACGGCGAACAGACCCAGCTCGACGTGGGCGCGGAGTTCACCGACACCCTGCTCGAGATGGACAAGGAGACGGTGTTCCACTTCGTGAAGGTCTCCCCCGCCGAGGCGCAGCGCGGTCTGGAGGACGGCACCTACGGGGCGAGCATCGCGATCCCCTCCGACTTCTCCGCGCATGTCGCCTCCCTCGGCGGCGACGCCGAGCAGGCGGCCCCCGCCCTGCTCACGGTCACCACGAACGACTCGGTGAACTATGTGGGCGGCAACTTCACCAAATCCGTCGGCACAGCGCTCACCGAGGCCCTGCGCGCGAGCGTGCTCGAGGAATACCTCGGGAACATCTACGTGGGGTTCACGAGCATCCATGACGGAGTGGCCGAGGCCGCAGAGGGTGCGGAGGAGCTCGCCGACGGCGCCAGCGATCTCCACGACGGCACCGGCGAGCTGGTCACCGGCAGCAGCACCCTGGCCGAGGGCACCGGAGAGCTCGCCGCGGGCGCGGAGGAGCTGAGCACCGGCGCCACCACGCTCCATGCGGGCGAGCTCGAACTGGTGGTGGGCCTGGACCAGCTCAGCAACGGCGCCGGCACCCTCGAGCAGGGTGCGCAGGAGTTGAACGGTGGGGCCGGGCGGCTCAGCCGCGGCCTGGTCGCCCTCGACGAGAACGGGCAGCCGCTGCGCACTGGTGCCCGGAGTCTCGCCGACGGCACCACTCAGCTCGCCACCGGCGCCTCCGACCTCGCCGGCGGAGCGGGCCAGGTCGCCGACGGCACCCAGCAGCTCGACGAGACAGTCGGCGCGGCCTGGCAGCGGGTCCGGGAGCTGGGCGTGGATGAGCAGGGCGTCCAGCGCACCAGCGAGGACCTGATCACCGCCATCGACACACTCGAGGGGGCGGCCACGGATCTGCCCGAGCGCCTCAAGACCCCGGTGACCGACGCCGGCACTCTCTCCGGCGCGGCCGCCACCGTCGATGAGACCGCCGACGGTCTGGACGAGTCCGCGCAGACCCTCGCCCGCGACACCGAGGACCGCACCACCGACGCCCGCACCCTGCAGGACGGCGCGGCCACCATCGGCGAGGATGCCACCGCGCTGGATACCGAGGTGCAGACCACGCAGCAGGCCACGGGCACCGCCGCAGAGAGCGCCGGCACCTCCGAGCAGAGCACCCGCGACTACACCGAAGCAGTGGATGATCTCGCCGCCCGCTGCGCGGACTCCGGCGCCGACGCCGCCTTCTGCGAGGAGCTCACCGGGATCACGGACTCCTCCTCCGCGGTGCGCGAGGACGCCTCCACCTCCCTGGAGGACGCCGGCGAGGCGGACCGCACCGCCGCCATCGCGGCCGAGACCTCGAGCACCTTCGCGGGCGACACCTCCGGCATGACCGAGGCGGCGGATTCCCTGGTGCCCTATCTCGAGGGCCTCACCACCACCACCTCCACGTTGGCAGAGGGCACCGCCACCCTCACCGACGCCACCGGCCCCCTGGCCGAGGGCGCCACCTCCCTCGACCGGGACCTGACGACCCTGCGGAACGATGCCGTCACCGCTGCATCCTCCCCGGACCAGGGGTCTGACGCCTCCCAGCTGGCCGGCGATCTCTCCGAGCAGGCCCGCACGGCCGCCGCCGCCCTGCCGGAGGCCTACTCCGCGCTCGAGCAGGGAGCCGAGGACGTGCACCGCCTGAACACCGGCGCTCAAGAGGTCTCCAGCGGCGCCGAACGTCTCGCCGCCGCCTCCGGAACTGCGAGCAGCGGCGCCGAGAGCCTCGCCAGCGGGGTCACCGGCTACACCGATGGGGTGGGCACCGCGCGCTCCGGGGCGGAGCAGCTCAGCGGCGGCACCGAGGAGCTCGCAGGCGGCGCCTCTCAGCTGGCCGACGGCGCCTCCGAGGCAGAGACCGGTGCGCGCCGTCTCGCCGATGGTGCCGGCGAGCTCGAGGCCGGCACACAGACGCTGGCCGACGGCGCGGGTCGCGCTGACCAGGGCGCCGACGACCTAGCGGACGGAGCGGTGACGCTCGACGACGGTGCCGGGCAGCTCGCCGACGGCTCCACCGAGCTGCGCGACGGGCTGGACGAGGCGGAGGAGCAGGTCCCGACCTATTCCGACGCCGAGGGTGAGCAGCTCTCGGAGGTGGCCGCGGATCCGGTGCAGATGAGCTTCGAGCGCGCGCACGGCCTGGACCGCTTCGGGGAGGGGCTCACGCCGCTGTTCCTGTCGATCAGCCTCTGGGTGGGTGGCATGGCGATCTTCCTGATGATGCCGCCGTTCTCCGAGCGGGCCGCGACCCGGGGCACCGGACCGCTGGGGCTGCTGGCCGGTGGCCTGGTGCCTGCGCTCCTGCTGGGCCTGGTGCAGACCGCGATCGCGGTGGGGACGCTGCATCTGGCCGTCGGTATCGAGATGGCGAATCTGCCGCTGGTGCTGGGGATCGCGGCCCTGACCTCAACCGTGTTCGTGGCGCTGAACCACGGCTTCGGGGCGCTGTTCGGCCCGGTCGGGAAGTTCGTGGCGCTGGTGCTGATCGCGCTGCAGATCTCGGGCGCGGGCGGCACCTATCCGACCCCGACCCTGCCGAAGTTCTTCCAGGTCATCCACCCGTATCTGCCGATGACCCATGCCGTGGACGCCTTCCGCGGTGCGATCGGCGGCGGCTGGATCGACCCTGCCGGTGATCTGCAGTGGCTCATCGGCTGGCTGATCCTCGGGCTCGCGCTGGGGCTGGCCGGGGCGCTGGTGCGCCACCGCCGTGCCCTCAGCGAGGGCACGACCGCGTAGTTCCGCCGCGGGGCCGGCCTGGTCAGACCAGGGCGGCCTGCGCACGAGCGGCGACAGCGCCGCCCCGCGCGACGGAGGGCCTGCCCGTGGAGAGCTCGGCCCGGCCGAGGGAGCGGATCTCCCAGCCGGCCTCACGCCAGGCCCGGGGGTCCAGGACGTTGCGCCCGTCGATGATCCGCGGCGAGGTCACCAGGGAGGCGGTCAGCGCCGGATCGAGGTCGCGGTACTCGTCCCATTCGGTGAGCAGCACGGTCAGCTCCGCGCCGTGCAGCGCCGCGTCGGTGTCCTCCTCGAGCTCGACCAGGCCGCCGAGGCGGCGGCGGGCGTTCTCGAGCGCCTGGGGATCGGTGACCGTCACCTCGGCGCCGGCGGCGCGGAGGCGGGCGGCGACATCCAGGGCCGGGGAGTCGCGGGTGTCGTCGCTGTTCGGTTTGAAGGCGGCGCCGAGCACGGTGATCCGTCGGCCCTCCACCTCGCCGAGCAGCTCTCCGGCGAGGGTGACGACGCGGTCGCGGCGGCGCTCGTTGACGGCGTCGACCTCGCGCAGGAAGCCGAGCGCCTCCCCCACGCCGTGCTCCTCGGCGCTGGCCAGGAAGGCGCGGATGTCCTTGGGCAGGCAGCCGCCGCCGAAGCCGACCCCGGCGCGCAGGAACTTCGATCCGATGCGGTCGTCCATCCCGATGGCCCGTGCCACATCGGTGACATCCGCGCCGGTGACCTCGCACATCTCCGCGACCGCGTTGATGAAGGAGATCTTGGTGGCGAGGAAGGCGTTGGCGGAGGCCTTGACCAGCTCGGCAGCCTCGTAACCCATCACCAGGCGCGGTGCCTGGTGCTCGCGGATCTCGGCGTAGACGTCGTCGAGCATCGTCACGGCCTGCTCGGCGGCGGGGTGCTCGGGGTCGTGCACGCCGTAGACCAGCCGGTCCGGGTTCAGGGTGTCCTGGACCGCGAAGCCCTCGCGGAGGAACTCGGGGTTCCACAGCAGGTACACGCCCTCGAGGTGAGCCAGGCGTGCGGCGAGCTTCCGGGCGGTGCCGGCGGGGACGGTGGATTTGCCGACCACCAGGGTGGGGGCGCCGCCGCGGGCGGGCAGCACCTCGGCGAGTGCGTCGACGGCGACCTCGAGGTGGGAGAGGTCCGCGCCGAAGCCGTCGGCCCGCTGCGGGGTGCCCAGGCCCAGAAAGTGCACGTCAGCCTGGGCGAGATCGGCGTAGTCGGTGGTGAAGCGCAGCCGCTCGGTCTCCAGTCCGGTGGCGAGGAGGTCCTCGAAGCCGGGTTCATGGAAGGGAGGGATGCCGGCCTGGAGTGCGGCGATGCGCTCTGCGTCGATATCGAGGCCGATCACGTCGTGGCCGAGCTCGGCCATGGAGGCGGCGTGCACGGCGCCGAGGTATCCGACTCCGATGACGGAGATGGTGGTGGTCATCGCGACATGCTCCTTTCGAGAAGGGTGGCGGAGCCGCCCAGGGGGGTGGGGTCTCCCGCAGGCGCGGGGGAAGGGGTCGAGGAGGGGCCGACGGGGGTCGGCCCGGCGGTGGGTCCGGTGGTCGGCCCGGTGGTGGGTCCCGGGCCCGTGCGGAGCTCCGCGGTGGTGGGGGGCTCGGCACCGGGAGACGTCACCAGGGTGGCTGCGAGGTGCTGCGCGGTCTCCCGCCAGCGCGGGCGGAAGGCGTAGACGCAGGCGAGCCGGGCGATCGTGCCCGATTCGTAGGCGGCCAGCGCCTCGGGGCGGATCTCCAGCTGGGCTGCGGCGCGGTCGATCTCCTCGCGCACCACCTCGGCCTGCTCGGCGGACCAGATCCCCTGCAGTTCCCGCCAGGTGGCGTGGGCGCGCAGGTTCGCGGCGTCCAGGGCTGGGTCACCGAGGGTGGCGGTGTCCACGTCCAGCAGCGCGGGGGCCTCCCCCTCGCTCCAGAGGATCTGCTTGTCGTGCAGATCGCGGTGGATGAGGGCGGGCCGCTCCACCTCGCCGAGGCGGGTGAGCTCGCGGTGCGCCGCGGCGATGGCCCGGCTGCGGGCCGGGGCTCCGGCGGGGTCGACGGCATCGGCGCGCTCGCCCCAGGTGATGAGCACGGCGGCTTCGGCCTCGGGGCCGTGCACCTCTGCGGCGCGAGCCTCCGCAGCGTGGGTGCCAGTTCCCTGCGCCCCCGTGTCCTGGGTCCCAGCATCCTGGGCCGGCGCACCCTGAGCTCCCAGGGCGTGGTCCTGCAGTCCGACGGCATCGCTCCGCTGGCGGGAGCTGTGCACCGCAGCGGACCAGGCCTCGAGGGTCTCGCGCCAGGCGCGGCGCCAGGTGCCGCCTGCGACGGGCAGTCCGTCGTGCAGCAGCCGACCGGACAGCTCGGAGAAGGTGACGGTGTCCTCGTCGGCGGCGAGCACGGTCGCGGTGCGGAACGGTCCGGTGAAGGCCTCGGAGCGGTCGATCGCGCTCAGCAGCCGTGCGGCGCGGCCGGGGCGGACGATCTTCACGAAGCGCACGGTCCCGTCGTCGTCGCGGGTGCGGACCACGGCGCGTTTGCCGGGGCGGTGGGAGACGACGACGGCGCCGGAGCGGGCGGCGAGCACCCGGGAAAGGCCGGGCAGTCGCGGGTCGGTGCCCGCCTCGAAGACGGTGACCTCGCCGGTGGTCGGGTCCAGCCGGGCCGCACGCAGCGGCGCGGTGTTCTGGCCCGGGCTGTCGTCGGTGAGCTCGAGCGGCAGGCCGCGACCGTCGTCGGCCCAGGCTCGGCGCACCGCGAGGAAGCGCCCCTGGTGCGAGATCCGGGCAGGGACCAGCGACGTGGACGGGGCCTGAGCGGGTCCGGAGGCCGAATGCGGCAGCGGCAGTCGTTCAGGCCGTTCCAGCACCGTCTCCGCCAGCGCGAGGCGCTGCTCGATCGTCGGCAGCCAGTCCTCGCCGTACCGCCGCATGGGATCCAGGGCGGCGGCGAGCAGGGCCCGGGCGGTCCAGGCCGCGAGCTCCTCCGGGGCGGGCAGGGCACGATGCTGCGCGTATCCGGCGAGGAAGGCGGCGGCCTGCTCCTCGACGCCGGCCAGGAGGCAGGAGGCGAGCCAGGAGCCGAGGTCCGCGCCGGCGGGGCCGAGGCCGGACCGGTCGAGGTCCACCACGCGCAGAGGCAGGCGTCCCTCGCCGGGCACGGCGGTCTCGTCCACCGAGACCAGCACCTGGTCGGGTGAGAGGTCGCCGTGGATGAGCACCTGCGGACCGTCGGCCGGGAGCTCCTCTCGCAACCGGGTGGAGAGCCGTTCGATCCGCTCGGCGCGGTGGGGCAGCAGGTCGGCGACGGCCTCGGTGGTCTCCGGGATGAGGCCGCCGATGCGGGCCGCGGGCAGGTCCCGGCCGGAGACCTCGGCCGCATGCAGGCGGGCGATGATGCCGCCCAGCCGGGTGGCGGCAGGCATGGACAGGGGGTGGGAGGCGAGACCTGCGAGGTCTCCGTCGCCCCAGCGTTCGCCGACGAGCACGGCGCGGCGGCCGCGCCAGCGGCGCTGGTCGAGGGTGGGCAGGCCGAGCTCGCGCCAGTGGGTGACGACCTGCAGCAGATCGTCCAGCGGGCGGGCGGCCACGCGCAGCACCTCACCGGTGCCGGGCAGGAGGAGCACCGCGTGCCGGCTGGGGTTGTAGCTCAGCACCCGCGGGGCCGGGACGTCCTGGTGGCGGCGCAGCACCCGATGGATCTCGGCGCCGAGGCGGGGGTCGCTGTCGATCCCACCGCTGAGCAGGTAGGGAACCTGCTCAGCCGCCGCGGGGGGAGCAGCGACGGGGGGAGCAGCGACGGCAGGAGCTGCGGGAGAGGCGGGAGAGGCGGGAGAGGCGGGGAGATGGTGCTCGCGCACCTCTCCCCCGGTGCGACCAGCGCGGCGCAGGATGTTCTCGCGCTTGTCGTGGGAGCGGACGAGCTGCACCCAGCCGACCTCAGCCAGGTCCCGGCCGACGGCGCTGGACCCGGCGCGGGAGGCGGTGCCCGGCGCGGTGCCGGCACCGGTGACGATGCCCGTCGCGCGGTACGAGACCAGTACAGAGGCGCCGGGCTTGATCCGCACCCGGTCCAGGATCACCTCTCGATCCAGCAGTGCCGACAGGCGGGCAGGGTCCAGGAGCACCTCGGCTCCGCGCAGCTGGGCGTGGTCCAGCAGGAGCTCGAGCGGGGTGCTCGCCGGGCTGGTGGGGATCGCGGTCGTGGTCATCGCAGAACCTCCTGGCTGCTCGTGTGCGGGCTCGGGTTCGGGGTCGGGCTGGACGTCGGGGTCCAGATCGAGGTCGGCATCGAGGTCGAGAGCGGGGACTGAGCAGCGGGCTCGGCGGCGGTGTCCGCTGCGTCGTCGTCGCTGCGCTGCTCGACGATCCAGCGCGAGTAGTGGGAGTCCGGATCTGCGGCCAGCTGTGCCGGGGTGCCGTCCTCGAGGATCCGGCCGTCCTCGAGCCAGAGCACCCTGTCCAGCCCCGCGACGGTGGTGGCGTCGTGAGTGATGGAGATGGTGGTGCGGGAGCGGGCCAGCTCGCGAAGGGATTCGTTGACCTGGGCCTTCGCGGCAGGATCCAGGCCGGTGGTGGCTTCGTCGAGCACCACCACGGGGGCGCGGCGGATCATGGCGCGGGCGATCGCGATGCGCTGGCGCTGCCCGCCGGAGAGGGTGTCTCCGCGGTTGCCGAGCACGGTGTCGTAGCCCTCCGGCAGGCCCATGATGAAGTCGTGCGCGCCGGCGCGGCGGGCGGCCTCCTCGATCTCGGCGGAGGAGGCATCGCGCCTGCCGAAGCGGATGTTCTCACGGACGGACTCGGTGAACAGCACCGACTCCTGCGGGAGTATCGCGACGTGGCGGCGCAGATCTGCCAGGCTCACCGAACGGGTGTCATAGCCACCGATCCGGATCCGGCCCTGCTGCGGCTCGTTCAGGCGCAGCAGGTAGGAGACCAGCGTCGACTTCCCGCCCCCGGAGGGGCCGAGGATCCCGAGGTGCTGACCGGCCGGGATCCGCAGGTCCAGTCCCTCGAAGAGGGGGCGGCCGTGGCCGTCGGGCGAGGTGATCGAGGAGAACTCGACGGTGCCGCGCACGTGGCGCATCGGCACCGGGCGCTCGGGATCGGCGATCTCGATCTCCTCGTCCATGAGATCGGCGATGCGCTCGCCGGAGGCAGAGGCGCGGGCGATGCGGCCGGTGTACTTGGCCATGTCGCGCAGCGGCTTCATCGCGATCTTCAGGTAGGTCAGGAAGAGCACCATGTCGCCGGGGCTCATCGCCCCGCGCAGCACCTGCAGGCTGCCCACGACCAGCACCGCGCCCTGCGCGATGCCCACCAGCACGTCGGTGGAGCGCTCGAGTCCGGCGGCCAGCTTCTTGGCCTTCACCCCGGCCTTCATGGCCTTCTCGTTGCCGCCGGCGAACTCGTGGGCGACGGTCTTCTCCAGGCCGTAGGACTGGACCACGCGGATCGCGCCGAGCGCCTCGGCGGCGGCGCCCACCAGGGAGCCCTCGCCCTTGCGGGTGCTGCGGGAGGCGCGCACGATCTTCGGGGAGGAGCGCCGCGAGAGCAGCAGGTAGATCAGGCCCGTGGCGATCACGATGCCGGAGAGGAAGGGATCCAGGATCACCATCACCACCAGCAGCACGGCGAGGGTGATGACGTTGCCGATCAGCGGCAGACCCGCGGTGACCGCGACGTCCTGGAGCCGGCCCACATCCCCCACCAGGCGCTGGGAGGTGTCGCCGATGGAGGCGCGGGAGTGGTACCGCAGCGACAGCGCCTGGATGTGGTCGAAGACCCGGGTGCGCAGCTCGGTGGCGATGCGTGCGCCGACCTTCGCGAAGGAGATGGTGGCCAAGTAGTTCGACCCGGCGCGTCCGGCGATGATGATCGCGAGGCAGATCGCGGCGGCGATCACCGTCTCCTCGATGTCCAGCCCGAAGGGTGAGGCGTCCGAGGGCAGCTCGGCGCCGAGCGCCGAGGTGACTGCGTCGATCGCGTATTTCAGCGGCCAGGGCTCGAGCACCCGGAAGGCGACGTCGAGCAGCAGCCCGACCATGCCGACCAGGCACAGCAGCAGGTGACGCGGCAGGTGTGGGCGCACCACCTGGAGGGTGCGGCGCAGGGCCGACGGATCCAGGCGCTCCTTCTTCGGCACCGCGGAGCTGCCGAGGAGACGGCGCAGCAGGGAAGGGCGTTCGCTGTGCGGTGCGGGATCACGCTGGTCGATCCCGGTGCGAGAGGTGCCGATGGCCATCAGGCACCCACCTCGGCCGGGCGCTGTGCCACTGTCCGGCGTTGAACCGCTGCCGGGCGCAGTGCCTCCACCTGCCGGAGCAGCTCACGGCAGCGGATCTGCCAGTCGTGCTCGCGCACCGCCGTCTGGCGGGAGCTCCTGGCGAGGCGGTCGCGGTGGGCGGGATCGGCGGCCAGCTCGTCAAGGGCGGCGGCGAGCTCGTCCACGTCCCCGGGCGTCACCAGCACGCCCAGCTCGCCCTGGCTGAGCAGCGCCGGGATGGTGCCGATCGCGGAGGCGATCGTGGGCAGTCCCGCCGCGAGGTACTCGTAGACCTTCAGCGGGGAGAAGTAGTGCTCCCCCGCCGGGTAGGGGGCGGTCGCGATGTCGATCTCGTGGAGGATGCCCGGCACCAGCTCGGGGGCGACGGCGCCGCGGAAGCGGACCCGGTCTGCGATGTCGAGCTCGGCGGCGAGCTGCTCGAGCTCCTCCTGCTGCGGACCGGTGCCGCAGATGTCCAGGCGCAGGTTCTCGCGGGTGCGGGCGAAGGCTCGCAGCAGCACGTCGGTGCCGTGCCAGGGCTTCAGGGTGCCCACGAAGCCGACGGTCACCGGCGCCTTCGGCCCCGCTGCGACGACGGATCGGCTGCCGGGGGTGATGCGTTGGGTGTTCACACCGTTGGGGGTCACGACCACGCGGGCCGGATCAGCACCCTCGTTCCGGGTCCATTGCGCCACGGCGTCGCTCACGCAGGAGATGAGCGACGCGCCGCGCAGCTGGCGCCGGGTCGCCTCGAGCGCGCCGGCCTCGTCGGCCAGGCTGCGGTGCTGGCGCTGCTCGGCGATCAGCGGCGCGTTGACCTCGAGGATCGAGGGGATCGGGGCGGCCGACGGGCCGGCCGGGTCTGCCGGGTCTGCCGGGCTGACAGGCGGTGCCGAGAGCCGTGCGGCGGTGTCGGAGAACAGGGAGTAGCGCTCGTAGACCAGATCGAAGCCGCCGGCGGAGATCTCCTCGGCGATCGCGGCGGAGGCCGCGGCCACGGCCAGTTCGCGCTCGGCGCCGCTGCCCTTGGGCAGGCGGTGGCGGCGCACCTCGAGGTCGGCGAGGTCGGCGGGGATGTCGTCGTTCACGCGGGTGCAGAAGACGGTCACCTCGTGGCCGTCGGCGCGGAAGGCGCGGATGACCTCCTGGACGTGCACGGAGGCTCCCTTGGTGCCGAACACCCCGATGCCGGGGTCGAGCAGGGCGTAGGCGATCCTCATGACAGGGTCCTTCCGGCGGGAGCGATCGGCTGGGCGGCCGACGGGGCTGTGGCGGGCGAGAGTGACTGCTCGACCCGCTGCACCTCTGACAGCTCGATCGGCTGGGTGAGGATGTTGCGATGCGCGGAGCGCTCGGCCAATGAGCGCAGGTGGCGGGCCTGGGAGCGGGAGTCGTACTCCGCGGAGACCAGCTCCCGGGCGGCGTCGGTGAGGGTGAGCCGGTCCGTGGCGGGGTCCAGCGCCTCGCGGACGGCGCCGACCAGTGCGGCGGTGTCCCCGGTGGGGACCAGCCAGCCGGTCTCTCCGTCGAGGATCACCTCGCCGACGGCGGTGACGGAGGCTGCGACGCAGGGGATGCCGGTGGCCATCGCCTCGAGCAGCACGGTGGGCAGTCCGTCGGCGTTGCCGTCGGCCCCGATCACGAAGGGGGCCACGAACAGATCGGCCGCCTCCAGCAGGTGGCGCACCTCCTCCTGGGTGCGCGGTCCCAGCAGCCGGACCTGCTGCTGGAGCCCGAGCTCGTCGATCTTCGCGGCCAGCTCGTCGCGCAGCGGGCCGTCTCCGACGATCTCGGCACGCACCTCTCGGCCCTCCTCGCGCAGGGCGTGGACGACGTCGATCAGCTGGTCGAAGCCCTTCTTCTCGACCAGGCGACCCACTCCGAGCAGGAGCGGCACCTCGGCGAGGTCCGTGCGGCGGCGGTAGGGGAAGCGCTCGAGCTCGAGTCCGTTGCGCACCAGCTCCAGCCGGGCGGTGTCCCGGGCGCCGAAGCGGTTCTGCAGGTGGCGGCGGTTGTACTCGCTGATGGTGACGGCGTGGTCCGCGTCGCGCAGCTTGCGGGCGAGGTCCTCGTCCTCCACATCGCGGTGGAAGATGTCCTTGGCGTGGGCGGTGAAGGAGTAGGGAAGATCGGTGAGCAGGCCGGCCAATCGAGCCACCGTGGTCGCCATCGACGCGAAGTGCGCATGCAGATGCGTCACGCCGTGCTCGCGGGCGAGCATCGCGACGGCCACGGCCTGTTCGGCGTCGTCCACCCCGGCGCCCGCCAGCTCTCCGAGCTGCGCGGACAGGCCGGCGGCGAGCACCGGATCGGCCATCGCCGCACCCCATACCTCCCAGAGGCGGCGCGGGCTCGAGGAGCGGCCCACCTGGATGACGGGGGCCTGCACCCGGGCGAGCTCGGGGTGGAAGCGGGCATCGATCGGGGGTCGCAGGGAGAAGATCACGATCTCCTCACCGGCGGCCTCGCGGGCGAGGATCTCCGAGACGATGAACGTCTCCGAGAAGCGCGGGTACATCTTCAGGACGTACGCGATGCGATGGGGACTCTCAACCGACATGGCGGGACACCTCCGGGTGGGCGGGGACGGACACGGGCAGGGGCTCCACGGCGAGGTGCGCGACGGCAGAGTGCGCGTCGGCGGAGTGCGCAGTAGCAGAGTGCGAGGCGGCAGAGCGCGAGGCAGCAGCCGGGAGCAGTTCTTTGGCGAGGTGGGCGACGATGTCGAGCCCGCCGAGGTCGATGTGGCTGCGGTCGGTGCGGCCCGTGACCGAACGGTGCCACCAGGCGGTGATGTCCTCGGCGGTCAGGGTCTCGGGGTTGCAGGTCTCGACCGCGCCGACGCTGGCGAGGGCCCGGGCGCGACGCGGCTGCTCCTGGCGGCGGCGGTGGCGGGGCACGACGAGGGCGGGAGTGGACGTCGCCATGACCTCGGCCATCGTGTTGTAGCCACCCATGCACACCACCGAGACCGCCTCGGCGATCAGCTCGGGGACGTCTGCGGCGCTGCGGATCACGGTGGTTGACGCGCTGGTGGCGGCGGCCAGCGCACGGATCTCGGTGATGTCCTGCTCGGGCATCTGCGGACCGGTGATCAGCAGGTGCTGGTGCCCCTCGGGCAGCTGCGCGCTCGCGGCGAGACGGGCGAGCTCCGCGCCGTCGGAACCGCCGCCGAGGACGGTGAGGACGTAGGGCGGGGGCGGCTTGGGCGAGGTGCGGCCGGGGTAGGTCGTGCGGCCGGCGGGTCGGCCGTGGGAGAGGTAACCGGTGGGGGTGGCCAGCCTGGAGAGCGCAGGCGGCAGCTCGCCGGTCAGGCGGGGGTCGTAGACGTGGTGGTCACCGTAGACCCAGACCGCGTCGAGATAGGAGGCCACGTGCTCGGCCCCGCCGAGAGCCTCCCATTCGGCGCTCGCCACGCGCGGGGAGTCGAGCACCTCACGCAGGCCCAGCACGGTGGCCGTGCCCCGGGCGCGGAGGTTCGCGAGCACGGGCTCCAGCTCGCCGTCGATGCCGAAGGGGTGGCGGTCGGCGATGAACAGGTCCGGCTTCAGGGCGGCCAGGGCGGCGTCGATGGTGGCGCTGCGCAGGTCCCGCAGGGAGTCCGGGTCCATGCCGAGGCGGCGCGCGCCGTAGCCGCCGCGGACGCGGGTCATGCCCGGCAGCACGAGCCAGTCCCAGCCCTCGGGGAGCGGGTCGCGGCCGGCGTCGGGGTGGCCGGCGATCAGCAGGCCGCCGACGGTTCCGCCGGTCAGGGTCGGCAGGTGCTCCCCCAGCGCATAGGCGAGGGCGCGATTGCGGCGTGCATGGCCCAGTCCCACGGAATCGTGGGAGTACAGCGCGATCGTGGTGTCCATCGGACTCTCCTGCTCGTTCGGTGACGATCAGAAGGATGACGGGCGGCCATGAGGTGTCGATGAGGCGTCGATGAGGAGGCTCTCATCGCTCCAGGGCAGCGCATGAGCTGGTGCGATGGCGTGCTGCGCGGGCGGAATGGAAGAGTACTGGCGCTCTGGAGCACGCTCTGGCCATATCGCCGGAGCGTGCTCCCCGGCGCCCGTGCTCGACGTCGCCGCGGTCAGATCAGCGCGGGCAGCGTCCGCGCAGTGTCGGGCGGGGCTGGGGCTGCCGTCGGGGCTGGGCCTGGCGTCGGGGCCGACCGTCCCAGTGCCCGCAGCTCCCAGCCGGCCTCCGCCCAGCTGCGCGGCTCGAGCACGGAGCGGCCGTCGAGCATGCGTGGTACGGCGACGAGCCCGGCGGCCCAGACGGGGTCGAGGTCGCGGTACTCGCGCCATTCGGTGAGCAACAGCGTCAGCTCGGCACCGCGCAGTGCGGTGGCCAGATCTGCCTCCACGACCAGGCCCGGCACGCGCTGGGAGGCGTTGGCCAGTGCCTGCGGATCGGTGACCGTGACCTGCGCTCCCGCCTGCAGCAGCCGGTCGGCGACATCGAGTGCCGGGGAGTCGCGCACGTCGTCGCTGTCGGGCTTGAAGGCGGCACCGAGCACGGTGATCCGTCGGCCGCGGAGGATGCCGAGCATCTCGCCGGAGAGCTCGACCGTGCGGGCGCGGCGGCGCTCGTTGATCGTGTCCACCTCGCGCAGGAACCCTAGGGACTCCCCCACGCCGTGCTCCTCTGCGCTGGCGATGAAGGCACGGATGTCCTTGGGCAGGCAGCCGCCGCCGAAGCCCACTCCGGCGCGCAGGAACTTCGCCCCGATGCGGTCATCCATCCCGATCGCGCGGGCGACATCGGTGACATCCCCGCCCACGGCCTCGCACATCTCGGCGATCGCGTTGATGAAGGAGATCTTCGTGGCCAGGAAAGCGTTGGCGGAGGCTTTGACCAGCTCGGCGGTCTCATAGCCCATCACCAGGCGCGGGGTGTCCCTGGCCAGGATCGGGGCGTAGACGGCATCGAGCCGGCGCACCGCAGCCACCGCCGGCAAGGTCTCCGGGTCGCGGACCCCATAGACGAGCCGGTCCGGTTCCAGGGTGTCCTTCACGGCGAAGCCCTCGCGCAGGAACTCGGGATTCCACAGCAGCTGCACTCCCTCGACCTGCTCCACGCGGTCGGCGAGCCTCCGGGCGGTGCCGGCGGGGACGGTGGACTTGCCCACCACCAGCGTCGGTGCGCCCTCACGGGCCGGCAGCACGTCCCGCAGCGACTCGGTGGCGGCCTCGAGGTGGGACAGGTCCGCGCCGTAGCCGTCCTTGCGCTGTGGGGTGCCGAGCCCCAGGAAGTGCACGTCGGCCTGGGCGAGGTCGGCGTAGTCGGTGGTGAAGCGCAGCCTTCCGGCGGCGAGCCCCCGGCGGAGGATGTCCTCGAAGCCGGGTTCGTGGAAGGGCGCGCGGCCGGCCTGCAGGACGGCGACGCGCTCCGCATCGACATCCAGGCCGATCACGTCGTGGCCGATCTCTGCCATGGCGGCGGCGTGCACGGCGCCGAGATACCCCACCCCGATCACGGAGATCATCATCTGCCTCGCTCCCTTCCTCGCAGAGCCCGCTGCCGGGCCTTTCCTGCCACGGTGCCAGGCACAGGTGACGGTGAGGTGTCGCCCTCGTGGCGATCAGGAGAGGAGCAGACCACCGGGCCGTCGTGAGGCAGCGAGCACTGGCGCGTGGTGACACGCTCCGGTCATACTTCCGGAGCGTGCTCCCCGTCGCCCGTCCTCGACAGCAATCCCGTCGGGAGCATGCCTGCGCGCCGTCCGGCCGGTTCAGCGGGGGGTGTCCCCGGCGGCCTGGATCCACGCCGCGAGCCAGGAATCCGGGTCCCCGGCGAGCTGCGCCGGGGCGCCGTCCTCGGCGAGGACGCCGCTCTCGAAGCACACCACCCGATCGGCGCCGAGCACGGTCTCCGGCTGGTCGCTGCTGATCAGCGCGGTGCGCCCGGCCGCGAGGGAGGCCAGCGCACGGTGCACCGAGTCGTGCTCGGTGGGATCCAGCTCGGCGTCGGCGCCGTCGAGCATCACCACCGGGGCGTCGCGCAGCAGCGCCCGGGTGATCGCGATCCGGCGGCGCTGCCCGTCGGACAGCGCTGCGCCACGGTGGGCGAGGAGGGTGTCGTAGCCTTCGGGAAGCAGGGTGATGAACTCATCGGCGCCGCTGCGGCGAGCGGCCGCGACGACCTCGTCGTCGGTGGCGCCGGGCCGGCCCACCCGGATGTTCTCCCGCACGGTCTCGCTGAACAGCGCCGATTCGCGTTGGACGACGGCCATCGCGCTGCGCAGATCCGCCAGGGCGAGGGTGCGGGTGTCGTAGCGGTCCAGCAGCACCCGTCCGCTGTCGGGCTGGTCCAGGCGCAGCAGATAGGACAGCAGCGCGGACGCCTCGGCCCCGTCGCGTCCCACCAGGGCCACGTGCTGGCCGGCCGGGATCATCAGCGAGACGTTCTCGAACAGCGGTCCCCGCGGCCCGGCGGTGCCGAGCGCCGAGTACACCACCTCTCCGCGCAGTGCACCGAGAGTCTGGGCGCGGCTGGGCTCGGTGATCACGGGGCGGTGCTCGAGCAGCGTCCCGATCCGGCCTCCGGCAGCGGCGATGGCCGGCAGCCCGGTCGACTGGTGGACGACCTCGCGGGCCAGGACCACGGCGATCAGCACGGCGGCGATCACCATCGTGAGCTCACCGGGGGTCATGGTGCCGGCGTTCATGCGCCAGCCGCCCAGGAGCAGCGCGGCGCCGATGCCCAGTCCGGCGACCAGCTCGCCGAGGAAGCCGCCGACGGCGCTGCTGCGACGGGCAGCGGTATGGGAGCGGGCGGAGCGGTCGCCGAGCTCGGCGAGGCTGTGCTGGGCCCGCTGCTCGAGCCCGTAGGACTGGATGGTGCGGGTGGCGGCGAGCAGTTCGTCGGCCGTCTCGGCGAGGACCACCCCGTCGGCGAGGGCCGCGGTCTCCTTCCGTCGCTGTGCGGCAAGGGAGACGCGTGCCACCAGGGCGTACAGCCCGGCGCTGACCAGCACGATGGCGGCGGCGATCGGTTCGACGACCAGCATCATCACGATGAGCGAGGCCAATGCCAGCAGGCCCGTCACCAGGCGCGGTCCGGTGTGGGCGACCAGGTCCCGCAGCCGTGCCACGTCCTCGGTCAGCGGGGAGCTGACCCGGCTGAGGTTCTCGCCGTCCCGCCCGGGGCTGAGGAGATGGAGATGGCCGAGCAGGCGGCCGCGCAGTGCGGTGGCGACGTGGCCCCCGATCCGGTGCAGGATCCCGACCGAGAGAGCGCGGAATCCTGCCTGCAGCGCCATCAGGGCAACCAGCGCCCCGGCGGAGAGCAGCAGGGCGGTGCCCGGATCGGCCCCTCCGCCGGTGGAGGCGGTGGCTCCGGCGCCGGCCGCAGCGAGCGCCGCATCGATCGAGTACTTCAGCGGGAAGGGCAGCGCGACCAGCATCCAGACGCTCAGCACCAGAGAGATCAGGCCGACGATCAGCGCCGATCGGTGGGCGTGCAGATCCGGCAGCACGAGGTCGAGCGCCGCGCCGAGGGTGCCCGTGCGGCGGGCATCCTGGCCTGCGGCGGTCTTCGGGCCCGGTGCAGGTGCGGACTGCGGTGGGACGGGGAGTTCGGCGGCGCTCGGCGACTGCTCGACGGGGGCCGGCGAGAGGGCGGAGCCACCGAGGGGCACCGGAGACGCCGCGGGCATCGGTGTCGTGACCGGGAGCGATCGGGTCGACTCCGCGGGAGCGGCCAGCCGGGTCGGCTCCGCGGGAGCGGCCTGCGGGCCGAGCGTCGCCGGTGCCGCCGGGGAGGGGCCTGGGGTGGGCACGGGCTCGACGTCGGGCGCAGAATCTGGCGAGGATTCCCGGTCGGTCCGGGGCTCGGAGGCGGGCACGGAATGGGGCTCGGCCACGTGCTCCGACGCGGCATCATCGCGGATCACCTGCCAGCGCTCTGCCGATTCCTGGTCTTCGAGGGACTCCGCGGCCAGCTCCTCATGCGTCCCCGCTGCGGGTCTCTCCTCCGCCCCACGCACCGGGTCGAGAACCGGGATCTCGTGGGTGGACGGCGTCAGCTCTGCCGCCGGCTCCTGTACCCAGAGGTCCGCGGGCACGGGGTCCTGCGGGTCCAGCTCCGGTGAACCCTCGGGCTGCGTCGCCCCCTCCCCTGCGGACTCCCCTGCAGAGTCGCGGGCGGCAGGGCGCCGGAAGGGGCGGGCTGTGGCACGAGGTGCTCGTCGCAGCCGGACCCCGCGCAGGGATGGAGAGGAGGGGCTGTGCGGAGAGTCCTCTGCGTCCTCCGCAACAGGCTCCTCCGCAGGCTTCTCAACGGAGTCCCCAGCGGGCTCCTCAGCAGGCTCCCCAGCGGGCTCCTCAGCAGAATCGTCGGCCGAAGGAGCTGGCTCCACCAGCTCGAACCGACCCGGCGCGGCCGCGCCCTCTGCCGCATCGACCCCGTCCGACCCGGCCCAGGCGTCTCGCGCCAGCTCATCCGACCAGGGCGGCGGGGAGGTGCGACGCTTCGGGGAGCCGATCTCGATCCACGCGGGCTCTGCGGAGGCCGGGGCATCGTTCGAGGCAGCGCGGACGGGGACATCGGGGCTGGAATCGGTGCTCATGCGCTCTGCTCCTCCTGGCATCGCAGGGCAGCCCGGCAGTCCGCTGCGGCTGCGCGGCCGAGGTGCGAGGTGCGGTGGTTCACGATGGTCATGGCGGTCCTGAGAACGTCGGGAAGAGATACCCGGAGGAACGCACCGGGGCGAGTAGCGCTCCAGTCTGTCACCGTCCGTGGCGATGCCCATGCTGACCGGGCCCGGTGAAGCGCAGGTGAGACGATGATGAGGACTTCCTCAGTCTGCGCCAGGAGCGGAAGCGCCCACCTCGCCCTGCCACCCCGAGCCCCCATCCAGTAGAATTTTCAAGGAACGCGGTGGTCGTGCCACCGCCACAGACCCCGCTGACGGAGGATCCGATGACCCAGACCCCAGAGAACCGGACCGCACCGAGCGATCCCGCCGCTCCGCTGATCACCATCGACGTCTGGACCGACGTGGTGTGCCCGTGGTGCTACATCGGCGAGTCGCGCCTGCATGATGCGATCGAGGCGGAGGGCCTCAGCGATCAGGTCCACGTGCGCGCCCACTCCTTCGAGCTGGATCCGACCTCGCCCACCGACAGCGCGAAGGACAACATCGCGCACCTGGTCGAGGCCAAGGGCATGGACGAGGCGAAGGTTCGTGAGATGGAGGAGCAGATCCAGGGCATGGCGCAGGAGATGGGCCGCGAATACGTCACCGGGCGTCCGATGGCCAACACCCGCGGTGTGCACCGGGTGATGCAGGCGATCGGCGAGGCGCACGGAGTCGACGCGGCGACGGAGTTCTTCATGCAGCTCCAGCGCGGCTACTTCACCGGCACCGCGAACCCCTTCGAGGCCGACGCCGTGATCGCCCGCGCCGTCGAGGCGGGTCTGGATGAGCAGGCCGCCCGTGCCGCGCACGCCGGCGAGACGCACGACGACAAGGTCGAGGCGGAGGTGCGCGAGGCCGCCTCAATGGGTGCCCGCGGCGTGCCGTTCTTCCTGTTCAACGACAAGTACACCGCCCCCGGCGCGCTCCCCCTGGAGTCCTTCCGCCAGGCGCTGCGGCAGATCGCCGACGAGGCCCGGGCCGAGCGGGCCCAGGCATGAACAGCGCGGGGCACAGCTCTGGCACCACCACCGACCGGGCCGACGCGCCGGCTGTCGCGCCGACGGTGAACGACGCGGCCGCCGGCGCAGCCGACGATGCAGGCACGGCCGCCACGGCCGGGACGACCGGGACGACCGGCTCGCCTGCACCGCTGACCTCCTTCACATCGCTGCTGGGCGGGACGATCGAGGGCGGGACGAGCTGTGCGGCGGACGGCACCTGCGACTAGGCCAGAGCTCGCGCTCACCCGCAGCAGAGAGATGCCCGGACGCACCACGAGGGGCGTCCGGGCATTTCCCTGCGTGGGAGTGTGCCGGTCAGCGGGCCAGCAGCTCCTCGGTGGTGGTGCCGGGAACGCTGATCGTCACGGGGGTGCTCCACGGGTCGGAGACCTTCACGGAGCGGCCCTCGTCCGCGTAGGACAGGCCCGCCCGCTTCAGGCGCGCGGTGAGCGCATCGAGGTCGTCACGGCCGGGGACGGTGATGGCGACGTTCGCCAGGCCCAGCGAAGTGGCGCGCGGACCAGCGCCGCGGCTGTTCCAGGTGTTCATCGCGACGTGGTGGTGGTAGCCGCCGGCGGAGGCGAACAGAGCGCCCGGGTGGCTGCCCACGGTGGTCTCGAAACCGAGGGTGTCGATGTAGAACTTCCGGGCGGTGTCGACGTCGCCGACCTGCAGGTGCACGTGGCCGACAATGCCTGGCCGGAGGCCCGGGTCGGTCTGGACATCCTCGGTGAGGTGCTCGCCGAGGTACTTGTCCGGGTCCAGGAACAGCGTGTCCATGGCGACCTGGCCGTTGGTCCAGGTCCACTCCTCGCGGGGGCGGTCCCAGTACAGCTCGATGCCGTTGCCCTCGGGGTCGGCGAAGTAGAACGCCTCGGAGACGAGGTGGTCGCCGGTGCCGGCGAAGCGGGAGCGAGGATCCTGGGCGGCGCGAAGCACGGTGCCGGCGAGCGCTGCCTGATCCTCGAAGAGGAAGGCGGTGTGGAACAGGCCGGCCTGACGGGAGTCGACGGCGGGCAGTCCGGGGGTGGCGACGAGGCGTACGAAGGGCGTGGTGCCACGGCCGAGGACGCGGTGGACCTCTCCGCCCACACGCGCCTGCTCCTCGATCGGCGTCAGCGCGAGGGCGTTCTCGTAATAGGAGCTCATCAGCTCGAGGTCGCCGACGCGCAGGGTCACGGCGTCCATCGCAAGGTCGTCGGAGAGGTGCTGCTCGTCCACTGCGCCGTCTCCAGTTCCGAAAGCGGTGGGAGCGGTGAGGGGGGAGGAGGTCATGACGATCCTTTCGATCGAGGTGGCGATGGATCCATCATCCCGTTAATTGATAGAAAGTTCAACCATTGCACGATGTGGGGTGGCTCATGCACGACGTCCCGCACGGCACCGGGCCGGCGCAGCACCGTCGAGAAGAATCCTCCGGAAAGAGTTCAGGGCGGTGAGCTCAGCTCACCGCCCTGTCCCCGAGCCCGCTCTCCCCTGCCGACTCGGAGCTCTCCCGACCTCGACCCTCGAGATGCTCGAGGGGAGGCGTGGGCTCCACGTTAGGCCTCCCGCCGACGCCCGCGACGGGACCTTGATCCCTCGCCGCGGAGGCTCACGACACCGAGCGACGCGGCCGTTCCCACCGGACAGTCCCGCGTGTCGGCTTTCTCGAACCAACTCGCCGGCCCCGACCGAGGCTGCCCCGCGCGAGGCTGGTCCGCGCGAGGCTGCTCCGCGCTCACACTCAGGCGGGCGCTCCGGCGCTCTCCGGACGCGCGGCATGAGCGGCGGCGAGCTGCGCCGCGCGCTCGAGGATCAGGGCACGGGAATCCGCAGAGCCGGCGACGTCGCGGATCACCCAGGCCATCGCGATCGCGGCGTCGTCCATCAGCCGGTAGCCCTCAGCGGAGGCCGCGTGGGCGGTGAACTCGCGGGTGTGCAGCGCTCCCCCGGCGCCGGTGATGCCGACGAAGGGGTGCAGGCCCGGCACCCGCTGAGTCACGTTGCCCATGTCGGTCGAGGCGGCCATGACGCCGAGCGAGCCGTTCAGCGGCCGACCGAGACGCTCGATCGCGGCATTCCAGGCGGTCCCCAGCAGCTCATCCTGATGGACCGGTTCGTAGAGGGGCTCGGTCTGCTCGATCTCGAGGCCGGCCCCGGTCCCGACCGCACCGGCCTCGAGGCAGGCGAACAGCTGGCCGCGCAGCGTCTCGAACTCGGGCATCGTCAGGGCTCGGCACTCGAAGTCGATCACGGCGGTCTCGGGGACGATGTTGGTGACGCCCGACTGCTGCGGGACCAGGGCCAGGCGCTGTCCATCCTGGATCCGCTGGCGCAGCAACCCGGCCGCGACCTGGGCGATCACGGCGGCGTCATTGGCGTTGATCCCGTCGGCAGGATTGGCGGCGGCATGCGCACCGCGGCCGGTGTAGGTGGCGCGCCAGCGGCCGACGGCCTGGCTGGTCGAGCCCAGCACGTCATAGGTGTCGGTGTGCGGGGTGGGGTGGCTCATCAGCGACAGGTGCACGCCGTCGAAGATCCCGCGCTCGATGAGCAGCTGCTTGCCTCCGCCGTGCTCCTCGGCGGGGGTACCGATCACCTGCAGCGTCACGTCCAGCTCGTCGACCACGTCGGCGAGGGCGAGAGCCGCGCCGAGCGAGGCGCCGGCGATGAGGTTGTGCCCGCAGCCGTGCCCGATCCCGGGCAGGGCGTCGTACTCCACGCACAGCGAGGCCACCAGAGAACCGGTGCCGAGGGTGGCGCGGAAGGCCGTGGTCAGCTCGGCGACCCCGCGCTCGACGGCGAACCCGGCCCCTTCGAGGAGATCGGCGCAGCGGTCGTGGGCGCGGCGTTCCTCGAAGGCGATCTCGGGATCGGCGTGGATCGCGCGGGCGAGGACATGGACCTGCTCGCGCCGGGCGGCATAGGCGGCGGCGAGGGCGTCCTCGGCGAGGTCCGTGCGGGGGCTGGTGGCGTCATCGGTCACCCGACGATCCTGCCACGAGGTGCCTGCGCCCGGCGGGTGTGCTCAGGGCGGGTGTGCTCAGGGCGGGAGTGATCAGACGGCGGCGGCCAGGCTCCGTCTATCGGGACGCAACAGCGGCGGGCTCAGTCGCCGTTGCGCAGCAGCGGCGGCACCAGGTACTTGCCCTGCCCCGCGCAGTAGAGGCGGGCCGGGCGCCCCCCGGTGGGTGCCGCATGCCGGTCCAGCTCCACGAGGAAGCCCTCGGTGCGGGTGGCCTTGCGGTGGAAGTTGCCCGCATCCAGGGTCGCGCCCCAGACGCTCTCGTACACCCCGCGCAGCTGCGAGACGGTGAACTCCTCAGGGAGGAAGGTGACGGCCAGGGTCGTGTACTCGAGCTTGCTGCGCGCCCGCTCGATCGAGGATTCGAGCACGGCGGCGTGGTCGAAGGCCAACGTGACCTCGCCGAGGTCCGCGACCGCCCACCAGCGCGCGTCGGCCACATCGTCGCCACGCCGGGGATCCGGGAGATCCGCGCCGAGCGCCATGAAGGACACCGAGACGACGTGACCGCGGGGGTCACGGCCGGGAGTGCCGAAGGTCTTCACCTGCTCAAGGTGGACCGCGCCGCTGCCGAGCGAGGCCTCGTCGGCCAGCACCCGGTGGGCGGCCGCGTCGAGATCCTCGCCGTGCTGGATGAAACCGCCGGGAAGCGCCCAGGCACCGCGGTGGGGCTCATCCTCGCGCTGGATCAGCAGCACGTTCAGCACGCCGTCCCGGAGGGTCAGGACGGTGAGGTCGACAGCGACGTGGATCTCGGATGCGGTGGGAGCCATGTGTCCAGATTACGCCGGGTTATGGTCAGCTTGACTGCAACTGCAAGGCGACTCACAGGTAGCAACCAGGCGGTCGCCCAGAGACTGCCGACCCGGGCCATCGGTCCCGGACGATGAACGCCATTGCGCACTCCGCTTCCACCGGCGGAAGCCAGATGCGCAATGGCGTCCCGAACCCTGGCTCAGTCGGTGAGCCAGCGGCTCCACTTCTCCGCGCGGTGCTCGGCCTCGACGATGCGCACGGTGCCGGAGGTGGAGCGCATGACGATCGACTCGGTGACGATGCGGTCGCCGCGGTATCGCACCCCGCGCAGCAGGTCGCCGTCGGTGATGCCGGTGGCGGCGAAGTAGCAGTTATCCGTCGCGACCAGGTCATCGGTGGTCAGCACCCGCTCGAGATCATGGCCGGCGTCGATCGCCTTCTGCTTCTCGGCGTCGTCGATCGGGGCCAGCCGGCCCTGGATCATGCCGCCGGTGGCCTTGACCGCGCAGGCGGCGATGATGCCCTCGGGAGTGCCGCCGGTGCCCAGCAGCATGTCGACCCCGGCGCCGCGGGCTGCCGCGATGGCCCCGGCCACGTCGCCGTCCATGATGAATTTGACGCGTGCCCCGGCCGCCCGGATCTGATCGACCAGCGGCTCGTGCCGCGGCCGCTCGAGGACGCACACGGTGACCTGGTTGACGGGCTTGCCGAGCGCCTTGGCGACCAGCTTGATGTTCTGCTCGATGGGGAGCCGGAGGTCCACGAACTCCGCGGCCTCCGGGCCCACCACCATCTTCTCCATGTAGAACACGGCCGAGGGGTCGTACATGCTCCCCTTCTCGGCGACCGCGAAGACCGCGAGCGCGTTGTTGTAGCCGAGCGCCGTCAGGCGGGTGCCGTCGATCGGGTCCACGGCGACGTCGACGTCCGGGCCGGTGCCGTCGCCCACGGACTCGCCGTTGAAGAGCATCGGGGCTTCGTCCTTCTCCCCCTCACCGATGACGACGGTGCCGTTCATCTGCACGGTGTCCATGAAGGAGCGCATCGCGTCGACCGCTGCGCCGTCGGCCAGGTTCTTGTCCCCTGCACCGACCCATCGGGCTCCGGCGATGGCGGCCGCCTCGGTCACGCGGACCAGTTCGAGGGCGAGGTTGCGGTCGGGGGCGTTGGAGGCGGGGGTGATCATGAGGTCTCCTCGTCGTCGAGTTCAGGGCGATGTCATGGCCCGGACCTGCCATTCCGACAGGCCGAGCGGTGCCTGGCGTGCTCCTCGGACTCTACCCGGAGGGGGTTGCGCGCGAGGGCCATGGCGGCTTCTCATCTCTCCCTCGCGGCGCGACGAAGGAGCAGCACCCGCCGTCCCCGTGGTGGGGGCGGCGGGTGCTGTCCTGACTCACGGCGCGGGCCGGATCAGATGAGCATGCGGCCTTCGTCGCGGGCTTCCTTGGCGTCCTTGGCGAAACCGCGGGCGATCGCGGCCAGGACGCCGAGCACGAGCACGGGCCACATCAGCACGTAGATGGTGAGCAGAGCGGTCATGGCTGTTCTCCTCTCAGAGGGTGCGGACCGGCCGGAGCACGGTCACGCGGGGGACGGAGCGGCGGCCGGTGCCGGTCGCCGCGAGCGGATCAGCTGCTGGTCGAGCGCCCCGCGGCGGCAGCGTCCGCGAGGACGATGTCCTCGTCAGCGGTGAGGGTCTCGTCATCGAAGTCTCCGGTGACCTTGTTGATCGTGGAGAAGTCGAAGTCCTGCTTCGACCGGAAGCTCAGCAGGTAGCAGACCAGGAAGGAGACCGAGTAGGCCACCAGCGAGCCGGAGAGGGTCTCGTAGTCCCGCAGGAAACCGAAGCCGAACGGCAGCACCGCGAGGATGGAGACGACGCCGACGATCACGGCGACGCGCTTCCCGAAGAAGCCGAAGGACATGATGCCGAGCACCACGCCCACGCCGATGATGGCGAGCATCTCGACCAGCAGCGCCCAGGCCCCGGTGATCGGGATGAGCTGGAAGCGCACCGGCAGGAAGATCGCCAGGGCGGCGACCACAGCCAGGGAGAACGCGAGGTTCGTGACCTTCTTCCAGTAGAAGGAGGCGATGACCGGGAAGACCAGGCAGCCCCACATCGCGCCGACGAAGACCAGGAGGTCCAGGATGTTGAACTTCGCCGTGGCGAAGTACAGGGCCAGGCCCGTCGCGGTGATCATCGTGATCCGGCCGATCAGCAGCATCAGCTTCGGGTTCACGTTCTTGCGGCCGACGGATTGGCCGTAGATGTCGGTCATCACGATCGAGCTGAGCGCCGAGAGATCGGAGTCCGCGGTGGAGGACAGTGAGCCGATGATCATGATGAACGCGAGCGCGACCAGTGCCACGGGCAGGTACGTGCCCACCATCTGCGGCATCAGGTTGTTGACGTCGCCGCCCATGGGCTGGACGCCCAGGTACAGCGCCATCACGCCCAGCATGCCGATCCCGATCACGGTCGCGCCGTAGCCGATCGTGGCGGTGATGAAGGTGGGCTTGATGAGGTCCTCCCGCACGGCGAAGAGACGCTGGGCGATGGTCTGGTTGCCGATCGCGTAGGCGAGCACCGCGGCGATGTACGGGGCGCCCTGGTTCATGAAGGCGTCGGAGGAGAAGAAGCTCTCCTGCTGCGGGGTGACGTTGCCGGCGGCGACACCCTCGGCGAACATCGACGGGCCGCCGGCCAGGAAGAACACGGCGGGGATGATGATGCCGGCGGCGCCGAGCATCGCCATCACCTGCGCGAAGTCGGTGAGCACGGAGGCGCGGAAGCCGGACCACAGGGTGTACATCAGCACCCCGGCGGCGATGATCAGGATGCCGGCGCCGAAATCGAGCGGTGAGAGCATCGCGATGATGGCGCCACCGGCGATGAAGTTCGAGGTCAGGGAGATGACCGAGCCGAGCACGTTGGAGCCGGCGAGCATCAGCTGCGAGGAGCGGCCGTGGCGGGCGTACATCACCTCGGCGAGCGTGTGGGCACGCGGGGCGACCTTGCGGATCCGCTTGCCGAAGGGGTAGATGAACAGGATCATCAGCGCCCCCCACAGCCCGTAGTGGATGGGGCCGGAGACGCCGTAGGTGTAGCCGGCGGTGACCGAGGCGTACATCGAGGACGCCCAGATCCAGGTGGCCGTCATCGAGGCGGCGGAGACGCCGAAGCCGATCTTGTTGCCGGCGGTCATGTAGTCGTCGGCGTTCTCCTTCTTGCGGGAGATGGAGACGGACATCCACATCGTGGCCCCGTAGAACAGGAGCAGGAGGAGCAATACTCCGATGATTCCTAGCTGGACGATCTCACCTGAGGGCGCGGGCGGCACTGGGCTTCCTTTCATTGCGGACAACTGGTCTCCTGCAACCGGTCATCCGCGCACGCTGCTCAGAGCGCGCTGACATCAGGGCGGAGCCCTGCGGGGCCGACCGGCAATCGGCCCCCTCGCACGAGCCGTTCGTCGTCGACCCGGGCGGCGCCTGGCGCCTGCTCCGGGGACGGGACGGCGGCCGCGGCCCCTGGGCCCTCCTGGGGCCGGTCCGCAGCTCACTTCGCACGTGGAGCCGTATAGATACTCGCACAGTGCATGTTGCTTGGCTACCCGAACGGTCACTTATCGATAACTCATGCAGGTCACGACGCATAAACTAATTGTCGGACAAACAGATTTCGGGTAGGACGCCCGTCACTCTGCATGTCGATGCATTGCGCGGCGTCGCTCCCGAAGTGCCGGATGCATCCGATGGCATCTCGTCGCTCTCCTTCATACGTCCCACGTAAGGTGGCGGACATCGACGTCGGCTGCATCGGTGCGGCCAGGAATGAGGAGACATGAGCGCCAGGCGCATCGGACTGGTCGGATGCGGGGACGTCTCGGTGGTGCACTTCGAGGCGATCCGGGACATCGAGGGACTCGAGCTGGTGGGTGTCGCCGACACCGACCCGGAGGCGCTCGCCCGTGCCACCGAGGCCACCGGGGTCCCCGGCTTCGCCAGCACGCAGGAGCTGATCGATGCGGTGGAGCCCGACGCGGTGCACGTCACCACCCCGCACGACGAGCACATCGACCCCACCCTCACCGCACTGGCGGCCGGGGTGCACGTGCTGCAGGAGAAGCCTCTCGCACACACCCTCGAGGAGGGGCAGCGCCTGGTGGATGCCGTGAAGAACGCGGGCCCGGACGCACCGAAGGTGGGCATCTGCTTCCAGAACCGCTACAACCTCGCCAGCGAGCGACTGCACGAGCTGCTCGCCTCCGGTGAGCTCGGCGCGGTGCGCGGCGCCTGGGCCTCGGTGGTGTGGACCCGCAGCGCGGACTACTACCACGCCAAGCCCTGGCGGGGCACCTGGGCGAACTCCGGCGGCGGCCTGCTGATCAACCAGGCGATCCACACCCTGGACCTGGTGCAGTGGCTGCTGGGCGGGGTGGAGCGCACCGACGGCCATGTCGCGACCCGCAAGTACGGGGACGTAATCGAGGTCGAGGACACCGCGGAGCTGCTGCTGCATCATCCGGGCGGCGTGACCACATCCTTCTACGCCACCCTCACCGCTCCCCAGCACCGCCCCGTCGAGATCGAGCTGGACTGCGAGAACGCCTACGTGACCCTGCGTGGCGGCACCGATGGCGGGCTCACCATCCGGTGGTCCGACGGGCGCGTGGACACCATCGGCGAGCGCTCCGTCACCTCCGGCGGCCGCTCCTACTGGGGCGTCTCCCACGAACTGCTGATCCGCGACTTCTACGCGCGACTCGACGAGCCCGAGCCGTTCTGGATCGGTCCTCAGGAGGCGATGGCCTCGCTGGAGATCCTCAAGGAGGCGTACCGGCTGAGCGGGGTGGGTCAGCAGGCCTGAGCGGAGTGGACACCACAGCCTGAGCACCGCGGCGACCGCAGGACCGCAGCACGCAGGACCGCAGGACCACGCGCCGGTGGTGCTGCCCGGTGCATAGGGGTGCGGCGCCGGTGCGATCCGCTCACTGTTCCCGGGTGATCCGCACACAGAAACGTTCCCGCGGGAACGTCTGCGAGCGCACAGGGAGGGCGTGCCTGGTCATCGCTGCGGTGGGCACCACCGGACACCCCACGGCCGGGCCCGCATTCTTCACTAGGCTCGCGCCCATGACCAGCATCGGCATCGTGATCACCCACGCCAACACCTTCCCCGCCGCGGACCCGGAGCTGGACTCCCAGCCCCTGGTCGCAGCGCTGCGCGGTCGGGGTGTGCACGCCGAACAGCTGGTGTGGCACGACGGGACGATCGACTGGGCCGCCTACGACCTGTTGGTCCTCCGCAGCCCCTGGGACTACTCGCTGCGCCCGGCGGAGTTCGAGGCCTGGCTGGACCGCGCCGCAGGGCTCACCCGGGTCCTCAACGAGCCGGAGCTGGTGCGCTGGAATATGGACAAGCGCTACCTCGAGCAGCTCGCCGCAGCCGGTATCCCCGGGGTGCCCACCAGCTATCACGGTGAGGAAGAGTCTCTCGCCAAGGCGCTCGCCGCCGTCGGCGCCGCAGCCCGTAGGGCGGGCCGGGTCGATGCAGGCGACGCGGCGGGCCGTGCCGACGGGGCCCCGTATGTCGTCCTCAAGCCGACGGTCGGGGCAGGCGCCCTGCAGACGGGCCTTTTCGCGCCCGAGGACCCGGCGGCCCTGGCTCAGGGCCGCGAGATCCTCGCCAGCGGCGGCGTCGTGATGCTGCAGCCGGAGGTGGCCGAGCTGTCCGAGGGCCGGGAGAAGGCGCTCTACGTGGTCGACGGGCGCTTCACGCACGCGATCGCCAAGGGTGCGCTGTTGGCCCGGGGCGGCGGGCTGCTTGGCGGCACCTACCGGGAGCGGCCCGCCGTGGTCGAGGCGACGCCGCAGGAGCGGGAGTTCGCCGAGCAGGTGCTCGCCGCCGTCGCCCGGGTCACAGGCCTGGACACACCGCTGTACGGCCGCATCGACGTCGTGGACTCCGCTCGCTGCGGCCTAGTGCTGCTCGAGGCGGAGCTGTTCGAGCCGCTGTTCAACCTGCCGCTGGTCCCCGCGGTAACCGAGACGTTCGCGGAAGCGATCCTGGCGAGGGTGTGAGGCCCGGCTCCAGCTCGCGGTGCGCACCTTCAGCTCCCAGTGCGCGCCGTGCATCCAGTTTCCAGTAGGCGCCGAGCGGCGCGGGCGGAGTCGCACGCGGAAACGTTCCCGCGGGAACGTCCGTGAGCGTGCGAGGTCGACGTGAACGCGTTGTTCCCGCGGGCGCTCGGCCTGCCAGCACCAGCTCGACCCTCGGGCCAGGGCGCCGGCGTGGTCACAGCGACCCGCATGCCACCCCCGGCGCTACTCTCGACTCCATGACAGAGCACCCCGTACCCGGAGGGCACACGAAGCACCGCTCCGGCGGGTACGCGCTGCTCTTCGGTCTGCTCTCCCTCGCGTGCGCGCTGATCCCCGTCATCGGCGACCTGGTCGCGGTGCCCGCCGCGATCATCGCGGTCGTCTACGGGGTCGTCGGTGTCGGCCATTACGACGCGGGCCGGGCCCCGCGGATGCTTCCGGCGCTCGTGGGCGCCATCCTGGGCGCGATCGCGCTGCTGATCGTGGTGCTGGGATTCATCGCGACGAGCCCGCTGGGCTAGTTCGGGCGGCGGAGGTCCTGGTGCGCTCCCGGATCGAGGCGGCTCGCCGCCGAGACGCGGAGACGTTCCCGCGGGAACGTCCCTGCCGCCTCGAGCGCTCTCAGCCCCAGTTCTCGGTGCGGTCCTTCAGCTCGCGGTACGCGCCCAGCACCTCGGGTGTGGGCTCCGCGCCGACGGTGCGGGAGCCGCTGATCCGCCAGGCCGGTGCCTCCTCGAAGCCGGACAGCGCCCAGGCGGCCTGGCGAGCGGCACCGAGGGCGACGTACTCGCCCTCGGGGGCGATGGTCACCTCGCGGCCGAAGATCGCCGGCGCCAGCTGCTGGACGGCCTGGCTGCGGGCGGCGCCGCCGATCAGGGTGATGCGGGCGGCGGCGGTGCCGGTGCGGTCCTCGAGCGCGGCGATCCCGTCGGCCAGCGAGCACAGCAGGCCCTCGACGTAGGCGCGGGCCACGTCCTCGCGAGTCGTCGCCGTGCTCATCCCGGTGAGGGTGGCGCGGGCGGTGGGACGGTTCGGGGTGCGCTCTCCGTCGAAGTACGGCAGCAGGGTCACCCCGTTCGCGCCGGGCACGGAGGCCAGCGCCAGACGGGAGAGCTCCTCGTGCTCCACTCCGAGCAGGGCTCGGGCTACCTCGAGGATGCGGGAGGCGTTGATGGTGGTGGTCATCGGCAGGAAGTTGCCGGTGGCGTCCGCGAAACCGGTGACGGTGCCGCTCGCGTCACCCGGGCGGGTGGGGCTGACCATCGCGCACACCCCGGAGGTGCCGATCGAGACGGAGACGTCGCCGGGGCCCTGCGAGAGGCCGAGCGCGGCGCCCATGTTGTCCCCGGTGCCGGCCGCGATCACGGCGCCGCAGGCTGTGCGGGCCATGACCTCCTGCGGGGTGCCGGGCAGGCGGGGCAGTTCGAGCGCCTTGCCGAGGGCCGCCTCGGCCAGCGCGGGCACCCAGGCTTCGGCGCGGGTGGAGTAGTAGCCGGTGCCGGAGGCGTCGCCGCGGTCGGTGAAGGGTGCAGTGCCCTGCTCAGCGAGGTGGAGGGAGACGTAGTCATGCGGGAGCATCACGCTGGCAGCGCGCTGGGCGTTCTCCGGCTCGTTGTCCCGCACCCAGCGCAGCTTGGAGGCGGTGAAGGAGGCGACCATCAGGCTGCCGATCTCCTCGACGGAGGCCTCCGGCCCGCCCATCTCCTGGATCAGGGTCTCGGCCTGCGGGGCGGAGCGGGTGTCGTTCCACAGCAGCGCGTCACGCACCACCTCGCCGCGGCCATCGAGGAGCACCATGCCGTGCTGCTGACCGCCGACGGCGACGGCGTCCGCGCGCTCCAGCAGAGGTCCGGCGGTCTCATCGACTGCGGCGAGCCAGGCGCGGGGGTCGACCTCGGTGCCGTCGGGGTGGCTCGCGCGGCGCTGCTCGAGGACCTCGCCGGACTCCGCGTCGACGAGGAGGGCCTTGGTGGCCTGGGTGGAGGAGTCGATGCCGAGGACGAGGGGTGCCATCAGAGGGGCCTTTCCGTCGTGAGATCTGGGTGGGGAGTACGGCACGGGGAGTTCAGAGCCGCGGAGGACCGCGTGAGTCCTGCGCCGCGCGGGGACCGCGTGGGTTCTGCGCCGCAGAGGACCGATGCGAGAGTTCGCATCGGTCCTCCAGCGACATTACTCGGCGGCACCGCCGGGTGCGCCGGAGCAGAGCCGGGTTGCACCGCGGCAGCGCGGGGCCCGTCGGAGCCGCGCGAGGTCAGGCGCGGAAGCCGAGCAGGTGCTGCATGGCCAGCTGCTGCAGGCGCACGAAGCCGAAGTTGCGCTCGCCGGCCTTGTCCGCGTCGAAGTCCTCGAAGGTGGAGCGGTCCGCGAGCAGGTCCGCGAGCGACTCGCCCTCGGCGAGGGTCGGCTCGGCGAGCTCCTCGATGCCGGAGTACGTCAGCGCCTCCTGGACCTCGGAGTCCTGACGGAACGCCAGGGCGCGCTCCTTGAGCATCAGGTACATCTCCATGTTCGCCGCGGCGGAGTCGTACTGACCCTTCTCGTGCTCGGTGCGTGAGGGCTTGAAGTCGAAGTGACGGGCGCCCTCATAGGCACCGGGCTTGGACGGGAAGCCGTTCTCGAGCAGATCGACGGTGAAGAACGCGCTGATCAGGTCGCCGTGGCCGAACACGAGGTCCTGGTCGTACATCGGGCCGTGCTGGCCGTTGAGGTCGATGTGGAAGAGCTTCTCGCTCCACAGCGCCTGGGCGAGCCCGTGGGTGTAGTTCAGCGTCGCCATCTGCTCGTGGCCGGTCTCGGGGTTGATGCCCACGATGTCGCCGTGCTCGAGCTGCTCGATGAAGGCCAGGGCGTGACCCACGGTGGGCAGGAAGATGTTGCCGCGGGGCTCGTTGGGCTTCGGCTCGAGGCCGATGCGCATGTCGTAGCCCTTGTCCTTGATGTAGCCGGCCACGGTGTCCAGGCCCTCGCGGTAGCGCTCGAGCGCGGCGAAGAGGTCCTTGGAGCCGTCGTACTCCGAGCCCTCTCGGCCGCCCCACATCACGAAGGTGGTCGCGCCGAGCTCGGCGGCGAGGTCCACGTTCGCGAGGACCTTGCGCAGCCCGAAGCGGCGCACGTCGCGGTCGTTGGAGGTGAACGCGCCATCCTTGAAGACCGGGTGGGCGAAGGTGTCGGTGGTGACCATCTCGATCACGAGGCCGGTCTCGTCGGTGACGGACTTCAGCTGGTCGATGATCTTCTGGCGCTCCGCGGGAGTCGCATCGAAGGGCACCACGTCGTTGTCGTGGAAGGTGAAGCCCCAGGCGCCGAGCTCGGAGAGCTTGCGGATGTGGGCGCTCAGCTCGAGCGGCGGGCGGGTGGCGGAACCGAACTGGTCGCGGGCCTCCCAGCCGGTGGTCCACAGACCGAAGGAGAACTTGTCGTCGCGAGTGGGGGTGGGGGCGGCCATGGAAAGGCTCCTTCGTCGTTGCTCTTGGCGTGCTCTCGGCGTGCTCTCATCGCAACGCCGCTGTTAGTAAGTTACCGTAACTAACGCGGTCGTGCCAAGCTGTTCCCAGATATTTCGGGTCTGCATGCCGCAGCTGCCCGCATCGGAGTCGGCGAAAGGGGCATAGGTGCAGTCCACCCATCTGCGTGAGCACAACCTGTCCGCGATCCTGATCGAGCTGGCGACGGCCTCGTCCACGTCCTCCCCGATCTCCCGTGCCGGGCTCGCCAAGCGCACCCGACTCACCAAGCCGACCGTCTCCAAGCTGGTCGAAGAGCTGGTGGACGCAGGCCTGGCCGAGGAGGGCGCGCCGCTCTCCGCCGGGGCCGGGCGGCCGATGGTGCCGCTGACACCCGCCCGCGGCACCCTCTTGGCGATCGGGCTCGAGATCGCCGCCGACCATGTCGCCTGCCTCGGGATCGACCTGTCCGGCGACGTGCTGAGCCACCGCATCGAGTACCGGAAGGTCACCGCGACCTCCGCCGAGGAATCGATCGACCTCGCCGCCGAGCTGGTGGGAAAGGTGCGTGCCGACGCGGGCGATCTGCCGGTGGTCGAAGTGGTCGTCGCCGTTCCCGGCCGTATCGCCCCGGATGATGGCCGGGTGCTCTCGGCCCCGAACCTCGACTGGACCGAGGTGCCGCTCGTGGGACGCCTGCTCGCCCACCCGGAGCTCGCGGGACTCTCGGTGCGCGCCCAGAACGACAACCGCCTCTCCGTGCTCACCGAGATCGATCAGCGTCCCGGCGAATCGTTCATTTACCTGCGAGGATCAACAGGCATCGGCGGCGCAGTGGTGCTCGACGGCGCACTGATGACCGGCGCTCACGGCTGGGCCGGGGAGTTCGGGCACACGGTGATCGAGCCGGGCGGCGCCACCTGCCGCTGCGGCCGACAGGGCTGCCTGGAGGCCTACGTCTCCTATCACGCACTGCGGGAACGGGCGGGGCTCAGCGACGACATCCTCATCGAGGACCTGGTCGATGCGCTCGCGCTCACCCGGGACCGCGCCGAGGTGATCGGCATGATCGGGCGCTCGCTGGGCCTCGCGATCGCGAACGCCCTGAACGTGCTGGACCTGACCACCGTGGTGCTGTCCGGCTACCTGGCCCCGATCGCCGACGAGCTCGAGCCGGTGATCCGCGAGACCGTGGAACGCCACGCCCTGGCGGTCGAAGCCGGCCCGGTGCGCATCGAGCGCTCGGACGGCCAGGTCGACCCGGCCCTGCATGGCGCGGCGCGCGCGGCGCTGCAGCCGGTGTTCAACGCCCCCGGGGCGTGGATCACCCGCGCGCACCACCTCACGGCCTGAGCCGCAGCCACCGCCGCAGCCGCAGCTGCGACGGGAAGGCCGACGGGACCGGTGCCACCCACCCCGCCGGGGGGAGCGAAACTCCGCGATCCCACCGCACGTCCTGGCGGCTCGACAGGGCGCCGTGCGGTGACCTCACCACCAGAGACACTGCATTGCCGTGCGCGCAACTTTTCGATGGCTTTTCAGAATCAGATCATCGGCTCGTCTGTGGCGCAATGACCACGGTGACCTGCGGTAGCGCCACGGAGCGCACAAACTTTCACGTTTACTGCAATGCCCTTGACCACCCGTCGACCGCTCCCTACTCTGGTGACGAACCTCCCATGGATTGATAGTTTTCGAGAAACTTTCCATTCCATGGGACGGGACGAAACGCGGCAGGGACGCTGCGACCGGTCCCTCCCCGACGGGCAGCCTCGCCGCCAGCTCACTGCTGAACCTGCGTCGACGGATGCTCGGCCGTGCACGATGCTCCACGAATCCGCTCTCTCCTCACTCCCCAGGAGTTCCCGATGATCACCCCCCGCTCTCCGCTCACCAGCCGCCGCACCTTTGTGGGCCTGACCGCCGCGGCCTTCGGCACCCTCACCCTTGCCTCCTGCGGCGGCTCCGAAGAGGTCGAGGTCGACCCCGCCGCCCAGAACGTCGGCGCGATGGAGACCTTCGAGGCCGATCAGCAGTTCATGGCCACCGAGCCGATCACTGTCTCGATCCTGTGGACGGACTGGCCCGAGCAGCCCGTCAAGGAGACCTGGCAGGTCTTCGACCGCATCAAGGAGCTGACCAATGTCCAGCTCGAGCTCACCCACGTCCCCTTCAGCGACTCCGTCGAGAAGCGCAGCCTGCTGATCAGCGCGGGTGATGCGCCCACGATCATCCCCCTGATCTACCGCGGCGACGAGACCCCCTTCGTCTCCTCCGGCGCGATCCTGCCGATGAGCGACTTCGTCGAGCACATGCCCAACTTCCGCAAGTACGTGGAGGAGTGGGACCAGGCCGAGATGGTCGAGAACCTCAAGCAGGCGGACGGGAAGTACTACATGCTTCCGGGCCTGCAGGAGGTCTGGGTGCCGTCGTTCTCCCTGATCATCCGTACGGACGTCTGGGAGGAGATCGGGATCGGGATCCCCTCGACCTGGGATGAGGTCCACGAGGGCCTGCAGGCCATCAAGGAGAAGTACCCTGACTCGCTCCCGCTGGCCGACGGCTTCGAGGGACAGTCCCTGATCAACTACGGCGGCTACTCCTTCGGCACCCGCGCCGGCTGGGGCTTCGGGGACGGGACGATCGGCGGGCAGGACGGCGAGCCGCTCCGCTACGCGGCGA
Source organism: uncultured Brachybacterium sp. (assembly GCF_947500705.1). Classification (GTDB taxonomy): domain Bacteria; phylum Actinomycetota; class Actinomycetes; order Actinomycetales; family Dermabacteraceae; genus Brachybacterium. The sequence continues at coordinate 129,119 of NZ_CANMSY010000003.1, forward strand.
CCACCGAGGAGTACAAGGCGATGGTCGAGTACTACCGCGCCCTCGTCGCGGAAGGTCTGCTGGATCCCGAGACGCTCACCGCCGCGAACGACGGCAGCGGTGCCGGCGGGGTCGCGGAGAAGTTCGCCAAGGAGGTCTGCTTCGCCGCCTCCGGCTCCTCCGGCACGGCCATCGAGTTCGCGCAGGCCCTTGACGAGACCGTCGGCGAGGGAAACTACGACCTCCGGCTCATCCCGCCGCCTGCCGGGCCGGGTGGGAACATCATGGGCCCGCGCAACTTCTGGCACGGCTTCATGCTCAACTCCGAGATCGCCGAGTCCGCGAACTTCTTGGCGATCCTCCAGTTCCTGGACTGGCTGTACTTCAACCCGGAGGCGCGCGAGATGCAGCGCTGGGGCATCGAGGGCGAGACCTACACCAAGGCCGAGGACGGCACCATCGAGCTGATGGAGGGCTACTCCCTGGATTCCTTCGACCTGAACGTCGGCGCCGGGACGGATCTGCTCAAGGACCTGGGCTTCTCCACCTTCCTGGCCGAGGCCACCGAGTCGCGGGCGCTCAAGGAGTCCTACAACTCCGCGGAGTACACCGAGTACATCGACGGCGTGACCGAGAATCTCGAATCGATGCCGCCGTGGGCTCCGGCACCGCTCGAGGAGGCGGAGCTCGAGCAGGCGTCCCTGATGGCGACACCGCTGAAGGACGCCGTGGACACCGCCACGCTGCAGTTCATCCTCGGCGAGCGCGACATGGGCGAATGGGAAGCCTTCACCGCGGAGCTCGAGGCCTCCGGACTGCAGAACTACATGGACCTGATCAACGGCGCCCGCGAGCGGTTCCTCGAGGGCTCCTGAGACGACGCCGCTCCGCCGCGCGGGCGAGAGCTCCCAGCGCACCATCAGGGCGGGCGTGCTCCGGAGGTCAGGGATCCTGTTCCCCCTCCGGAGCTGTCGGCCCGCGGGGCACCGTCAGCCGTCGGCCCGCGGGGCGCCGTCAGCCGCCGACTCCCGCGGAGCCGTGGACTCCCGCTGGATGAGCATGGTCTCGAGCTTGAAGGGATGGGCGAAGAGACCTGGGTCCGAGGACAGCGCCAGCAGGCGCTCGATCGCGACCTGTCCCATCGAGAACAGCGGCTGGCGCACCGCGGTGAGCTGCGGGTGCGTCCATTGCGCGATCATCGTGTCGTCGAAGCTGATCACGCTGAGCTGCTCGGGCACCTCGACTCCGAGCTGGCGGGCGGCGCGCAGGGCCCCGACCGCCAGGGTGTCCGCGACGGCGAAGATCGCGGTGGGCGGGTCGGGCAGCTGCAGCAGGCGCTCGGCGCCGCGCTGACCATCTTCGTAGGAGAAGTTCCCGTGCTCGATGAGGTCCCGCTCCCACTTCACGTCGGCCGCACCGAGCGCTGAGTGGTAGCCCTGGAGCCGCTGCCGTGCCGGGACCGAGTCCTCCGGGCCGGCCAGCACACCGATCCGGCGATGCCCCTGGTCCACCAGGTGCTGGACGGCGGTGGTGCCGCCCTCCCAGTTGGTGGCCGAGATGGTGACGATCCCCTTGACGTCGGGGTCGATGGAGACGGGGTCGATCGCGATCAGCGGCAGCGAGAGGTCCCTGCTCCAGCGGGCGTGCCGAGCGCCGATCGGGGTGGTCACCAGGACCACTCCCTCGACGCCGCGGGAGGCGACCTCGGCCATCCAGGCCCGTGACAGGCCGGCGGAGGTCTGGTCGCCGCTGACGACGATCAGATCCACGTTCGCGCGGTGCGCCGCCTGCTCCGCCCCTTCGAGGACCTGCAGCGAGTAGGGGCTGGTGAGGGTGTCGAAGTGGATCAGTGCCGAGCGGCGCTTGTCCCCTTCGCGGCGCTTGGGCTGGTAACCCAGCTCTCGTGCGGCCTCGGCCACGATCTCGCGGGTGCGGTCGCGCACGTCGGCGCGGCCGTTCATCACCTTCGAGGCGGTCGCCAGCGATACCCCGGCCTTCTCCGCCACCTCTTTCAAGGTGACCCGTCCGGTTCGCGTCTCGCTCTGTGCCATGACTTCACCTCTCCCGTGCCCGGGTGGCTCCGCCATTGGAGCACCGCATCGCACCTTACCCGCGCGAACGAACCTTGACCGGCCAGCACGCGAACTCTAACCTGGTCGTACCTTAACTTTCAGTTCACTATTTCGCCAATTTTCGCTGGTTTCACCACGCCGGGAGCGGTCGTCGACGACCACCCCGCGCACTCCTTGGAGGCATCCCCTATGGCCCTGTTCGACATGCCGCTCGAGGCCCTGCGGGAGTATCGTCCGACGCTTGAGGAGCCGGCGGATCTCGAGGACTTCTGGGACCAGATCCTTCGCCAGGCCCGCGCGGCTTCCGCCCCGATCCTCGCGCAGGAGCGGGTCGAGAACGGGCTCACCCTGGTCGACACCTGGGACGTCACCATTGCGGGGCACGACGGCACCCCGGTGCGCGCCTGGTACAACCGGCCCTCCGGTGCCGCTGAGGGCCTCCCGGTGATCGTCGAATATCTCGGGTACGGGGGCGGTCGGGGGGAGCCGCTCGAGCGCCTGGCCTGGGCCGCCGCCGGCTACGGGCATCTGCTGATGGACTCCCGCGGGCAGGGCTCGGGCTGGGGCGCGGGCGGACACACCGCTGACCCGGCCGGTTCGGGCCCGGCCGCCCCCGGGGTGATGACCCGCGGCATCGAATCTCCGCACACCTCCTATCTCACCCGCCTGCTGACCGACGCGGCACGGGCGGTCGATGCCGCCCGCGTCCTGCCCGGCGCGGACGGCCGGGTGGTCGTCACCGGGAACAGCCAGGGCGGCGGCCTCGCGCTCGGCGCTGCCGGGCTGGTCCCCGATGTCGACGCGCTGATGACCAACGTCCCCTTCCTCACCCACATGCGTCGGGCCACCGAGATCACCGATGCAGATCCGTACCAGGAGATCGTGCGCTACCTGGCGGTCCATCGAGGGCTCGAGGAGCAGACCTTCCGGACCCTGGCGTATGTCGACGCCCTGCACCTGTGCCGCCGCGCGACCGCGCCGGCGATGTTCTCGGTGGCGCTGCGGGACGTCATCTGCCCGCCCTCCACCGTGTTCGCCGCCTACAACCTCTACGGCAGCGCGACCGGGACCGATCCGGAGCGCGAGATCGTGGTCTACCCCTTCAACAACCACGAGGGCGGCGGTCCCGCTCAGCAGCGCCGTCAGCTCGATTGGCTGGGCGAGACTCTCTGAGCGCGGCCTCATCGAACGGCGCAGGGACCGATGCTCCGGCACCGGCCCCTGCGTAGTCCAGCTCAGCGCCGCAGCGCCGGGTGCCCTGCGCGGCCGCTCGCCTCGGCGAGCGCGTCCTGCACGGCGTAATAGGCGGGCTTGCGGGAGTAGTCGTCCCACAGCACGGTCGCCGCACCCTCACCGGGGAAGGTGCCCGGCACCCATGAATAGCGGTCCAGCACGCCCCACAGGGTCAACGACGAGCAGCCCTCCACGGCCAGCGCCGCCTCGGTCACGCGGCGGTAGTACTCGGCCTGCTGCGCGAGCTGGGCCTCCGTCGGCTCCCCGCCGTCGGGCAGGTCCATGCGCACATCGAGCTCGGTGATGGCCGTCTGCAGACCCAGATCGGCAAAGCGCTGGAGGTTGTCGGCGAGATCGCCCGGGAAGCCGTAGCGGATCGACAGATGCCCCTGGGTGGAGAAGCCGTGGACCGGGACCCCGTCGGCCAACAGCTCTTGGATGAGCGCGTAGTAGGCGTCGCTCTTGGGGTTGATGCCGTCGACGTTGTAGTCGTTGAAGAACAGCAGGGCATCCGGGTCCGCGGCGTGGGCCCAGCGGAAGCAGTCCGCGATGATCTCCGGGCCCAGCTCCCGGATCCAGAGGTTGCCCTCCGTGCGCAGCACGGCGCTGTCGTCGAAGATCTCGTTGACGACGTCCCACTGCTGCATCCGCCCGGCGTAGCGGCCGACCACGGTCTCGATGTGGTCCTTGAGGATCGCCCGCAGCTGCTCAGGGGTGAACCCGCCTTCTGCCACCCAGGCGGGGTTCTGGTTGTGCCACATCAAGGTATGGCCGCGCACCACCTGGCCGTGGGCCTGCGCGAACTCCATGATCGCGTCCGCGTCGACGAAGTTGAAGGTGTCCTGGGTGGGGCGGAGGTGGTCCCACTTCATCTGGTTCTCAGCCGAGAGCGAGGTGAACTCCGCGGCGAGCAGCTCGCGATAGGGCTCGTCGGCGGTGAACGGATCGGGATAGGGCCGGCTCAGGTGGTGGCCGCCGCCGGCGACGGCGCAGCCGATCTTCAGGGTGCTCCCGGCGGCGAAGGCGAGGTTGTCCTTCTTCGCGAGCCCCGGAGGTGTGTCCTGACCGTTCCCGGGCGGCTGCTTCGCGGGTCCCTGGCCGGCTCGGCCCGGGGCCGCGGCAGCGGGAGCGGCGACCGCGAGCGTGGTCGCGACAGCTCCGGCGGTGAGGATCTGGCGGCGTTTCATGGTGTCTCCTTCGACGTCATCAACGGGGGAACTGCGAATGGATCCTGCATCAGTGCTGCTGCAGGGGAACTGCGACTGCTCGTGCAAGCGCCCCGCCGGCCGCGGACGGCAGACGGGGCGCGGGGGTTCAGCCCTTGACGGAGCCGAGCATGATGCCCGAGACGAAGTACCGCTGCACGAACGGGTACACGCACAGGATCGGGATCAGGATCAGGATCATCGTCACCGACTGGATGTTGGCGTTGATGGCATCGACGTTGCCGCCCGAGGCCGCGGCCCCCTCCGACGCTGCGGTGGAGGCCCCGGCTATCAGGTTCCTCAGGAACAGGGTCACGGGGAACAGGTCCGTCTTGTCCAGGTACAGGAAGGCGGCGAACCAGTCGTTCCAGTACTGCACCGAGTAGAACAGCACCATCGTGGCGATCACCGCCTTGGACAGCGGCAGCACGATCCGGAAGAAGATCCCGAACCAGCTCAGGCCGTCGATATGCGCGGCCTCCTCGAGCTCGGTGGGCAGGTTCTCGAAGAATGCCTTCATCACCAGCAGGTTGAAGACCGACAGCGCCGGCGGGAGGATCACCGCCCACATCGTGTTCTTCATCCCCAGCGAGGAGATGAGCACGTAGTTCGGGACGATGCCGCCGTTGAAGAACATCGTGAACACGGCGATGCCGATCAGCAGGCCGCGCCCCTTGAGGTGCTTCTTCGAGAGCACGTAGGCATACGTCGTGGTCAGCACCATGGCGATGGTGGTGCCGATCACGGTGTAGATCACGGTGTTGCCGTAGGCGCGCCAGAAGTTGTCGTTGTTCGCGACCACCTTGTAGGTGTCGAGGTTGAAGCCGACGGGGAAGAGGTTGACCTTCCCCGCGTTGATCGCGCCGGCCGAGCTGAACGACTGCGCGAGCAGCATGATGAACGGGTACAGCATCACCGCGCACATCAGGACCAGCACCGTCATGTTCACGACGGTGAAGACCTTGTAGGACGTGGAGTCCTTGATCCGGGAGGTCCGGGGCGCGACGGCGTTCTTGGGGTTCTTGCGCGGCGCATCCGGGGCCATTGCTTCGATCACCACAGGCTCGTCCCCACCAATCGCTTCGAGATGTAGTTGGCGGACATGACCATCACGAAACCGATGATCGCCTGGAACAGGCCGATGGCCGCCGCATAACTGAGGTTGTTGGACACCAGGCCCACCCGGTACAGGTACGTCGAGATGACGTCACCGGTGGAGTAGGTCATGGGGTTGTACAGCAGCAGGACCTTCTCGAAGCCGACGTTGAGGAAGTTGCCGATGTTGAGGATCAGCAGCGTGACCATCGTCGGCCGGATCCCCGGGATCGTCACGTGCCAGGTCTGCTGCCAACGGTTGGCCCCGTCGATGCGGGACGCCTCGTAGAGGCCGTCGTCCACAGCGGTCAGCGCGGCGAGGTACAGGATCGTGCCCCAGCCGACCGTCTGCCAGGCCTCGGAGGCCACATAGATGAAGCGGAACCATTCGGGCTTCTGCAGGAACGAGACGGCATCGCCGCCGAAGGCCTCGGCGATCTGGTTGACCGTGCCCTGCAGGGAGAGCAGCTGGTAGACCATGCCGACCACGATCACGACCGAGAGGAAGTGAGGCAGGTAGCTGATCGACTGCACGATCCGCTTGAAGTGCGTGCGCCGCACCTCGTTGAGCATGAGCGCGAGGACGATCGGCAGCGGGAAGCAGACCACCAGGGTCATGCCGCCGATGATCGCCGTGTTCGCGAAGACGTTCCAGAACGCGGGATCGTTGATGAACATGTCCACATACAGCATCCCGACCCATTCGTCGCCGAAGATGCTGCCGCCCGGCCGGAACCGTCGGAAGGCGATCACGTTGCCGAGCATCGGCAGGTATCGGAAGATCGCGAGGAAGATCAGCGGGGCGATCGCGAGGGTGTACAACGGCCAGTCACGCCGGAGCGACCGCTTCCACCCTCCCGGCCTGCGCTTCGGGGCCGGGGGCCGCGGCGCAGGATCCTGCGCCGCGACCTCCCGGGTCTCCGCCAGTGTCATGAGTTCAGCTCCTCCGTCAGGGTCTCCGCGCCATTCATCCGTTCGCCTCGACGAAGCGGTCGCGAGCGGTGTTGAGCAGCTCGAGGTAGCGCGGCAGGCCTGCGGCCTCGAGCTCGCTCTTGAAGGCGTCCCACTCGCTCATGTCGCGCTCGCCCATGATGAACTGAAGGGTCGCCGTGTCCACGGAGTCCTTGATCGGGGTGGCCAGCAGCGAGGCCTGCTCGAGTTCGGTCTCGTCCATGGGCTTGGGCGGGTACGGATCCCGCGGGGTGCGCGTGGAGAGGACGTTATCGATGTACTCGACGAACTCGGGGGTGCTGTAGGACTCCTTGAGGGCGCGGGACTCGGTGGACTCGGCTGGGAAGGTCGAGAAGCCCAGATCGGTCTTGATGTCCGTACCGGCGCCGGCGTTGATCGCGTAGTCGTCCAGCGAGAAGCCGTCCATCAGCTCGATGGTGCCGTCCTCGGCCTTGGTGTAGTTGACGTCCTTCTCGCCCCAGCGCAGCATCTCGCGGGCGTCCGGGTTGTAGTACAGCCAGTCGAGGAACTGCAGGGTGGCCAGGAAGTTCTCGGACTTCGTGATCTGCGAGTTGAGCATGAACCCGTGCCAGAAGTTGCGCGGCTCGACGTGCTCGCCGGCCGGCCCTGCGGGCGGCGGGATCAGGGCGACGGAGTGATTGCCCTCGCCGACGGTTTCGTTCAGTGCCTGGCTGAACTCGATCGCGGTGCCGGAGGAGCCGGAGGCGGCGAAGCAGGTCTCGGCCGCGAACTTCTCGGCGACCGACGCCGCACCGGAGCCGTCGTTGGAGGCGGTGAGGGACTCCCTGTCGAGCAGGCCCTCCTCGACCAGGGTCCGGAACAGCTCGATCATGGTCTTGTACTCGTCGGTGATCGCAACGTAGGTGAGCTTGCCGTCGGGGCCCTCGATCGAACCGTCGCCGAAGCCCCAGCCGCCCTTGGTGAGCCAGGCGTGGGAGGCGAAGTTGAAGAGCGCGCCGCCCTCGAAGCCGTCGGCCAGCGGGGTCGAGTCGGGGTACTTCTCCTTGATGAGCTTGAGACCCTCGTGGAGTTCATCCCAGGTGTTCGGCACCGCGCCGGTGACCTCCTCGAAGACATCCTTGCGGATGACGAGGCTGAACACGGGCACCGAGACCTCCTGCAGGCCCGGCACCATGTAGTACTTGCCGTCCTCCTGCTTGAGGTTGCCGATCATGTCGGCGAGGTCCCATTCCTCGACGTACTTCTGGAAGTTCGGCATCTTGTCCACGTAGTCGCTCATCGGCACGACGGCGCCCGAGGAGACGAACGGCGCGTCCTCGCCGGTGTAGACCAGCGGGATCAGCGTCGGCGCGTCACCAGCACTGATGAGCAGGCTGCGCTTCTCGGTCGCATCGCTGAAGGGGATGTGCGTCAGCGTGATCTCGACGTTCGTGAGCTCCTTGATGTGATCGAAGAGCCGCCAGGTGTCCTCGACGGGGACCTCGGGCCAGTCAGTCCACAGCATGCTGACCTGGATCGGCTCAGTGGCCTTGAACTGGGTATCCGCGGTGTAGTCGTCCATCGCGCCGACGTTCTGGGACTCGACGTCGACCTCCTCACCGGAGTCGGAGCCGCAGGCGGCCAGCGCGACCGTGGCGAACGCCGCGGCGGAGAGTCCGACGAAGCTGCGTCGGGTCGGCGCGAAAGGGAAGTGGCGAGGCGTGTTCATTGCCGTCTCCTCGTGAGTGTCGGTGCCGGACCGGGCGGTGCGGCGAGGGCGAAGCGGATCGAGCCGGTGCTGCGGGTACGTCGACGCTCAGGCGACGCCAGGCCACCGAGGGTGGGCCGAGGGTCGGACCGAGCTGAAGGGGTGAAGCTCTCGAGCAGGGGTCTCGCCGGCGACTGTGCCAGCGCGATTGCTGAGAATTTCGTCAAGCTTTCGCTGCGACACACAACTTAGCCGTGGATGTGACCCCGGTCAAGAAGTTCACGAAAATTTGATAGCGCACCCAGTCCCTTGCCCGACATCAGCATGACCTGGGAATTCATGCACTGCAGAGATGCCTCACAGGCTCCATCAGGCCCCGCGAGAAGGTAACATTCGTGCAACTAGGGCTCGACAGAGACCGAAAGTTTCGAGAAGAATGGGTTTCCGCCGCCCGGAGCGGCAGACTGCAGGTCTCCGGACACTGCATTTCTCGACTCTGCCCGTCCCAGACCCCGCCCATCTCCAGGAGGAGCAATGACGCCACCCCGCCGCCCGCGAGGGCTGTTCACCGAGCTCACCGAGGGCGTCTACTGGTTCCTGGTGATCGACGTGATGCTGGTGCTGGCCGCGGCGCCGACCCTGCTGGGGTGGACCCTGCTCGCCCCGGGGCTTCTGAGCTCGCTGGTGTTCGTGATCGCGGCGCTGCCGCTGCTGCCGGCCATCGCCGCGGCCCTGTACGCCTGCAGTGCCTGGCGCGAGGACCACGAGCTGATCCCGGCGCGGCAGTTCCTGCGCGGCTATCGCCTCAACGCCCTGGACAGCCTCCGGGTGGGAGCCCCGGTGCTCCTCGTGCTGGGCCTGGCGGCCCTCAACCTCACCTATGCCGATGCGGTCGGCACCAGCATGCTGAACATCGTGTTCCTGGTGGTGGGAGCCGCCTCGCTGCTGGTGCTGGCGCGGGCGCTCTCGATCGTCTCCCGCTTCAGCTTCCGGGTACGCGACGTCTTCCGACTCACTGCATTCACCCTGCTGGTGAAGCCGCTGTCGACCCTGGCGCTGGTCTCGCTCGGCGTGCTGACGCTCGGGATCATCCTGCTGATCGGTGAATTCCTGCTGCTGGTCACCGCGTCCCTGCTGGTCTTCGCGCTGTGGGCCTCGGAGCGGAAGGTCGCGGAGATGCTCACGGACCAGTTCGTCAGCCCTCCGGTCAGCTCTGCGGAGAGCTCCCCGCAGGGCTCAGCTGCTGATGCCCGCCCCCTCGAGGAATCGTGAACTCCACAGACTCCCCCACCTCCCCGCCGAGATCGAGCCGGTAGTCCCCGGCGAAGCCCCGGACCGTGAGGACCCCGTCGGCGTCGCTGCGCAGCTGGTGGCTGCCGGTCCACCACTCCTCGTGGATCAGCTGCTTCAGGGCGTGATAGCTCGGCTTGGGCGTGCCGTCTGCGCGCACCAGCCCGGCGGGGGCGCCGAGCCAGGCGCCGGCGTCGCCGAGCCCCCAGTAGGTCAAGGATTCGACCGCGGGCTGGGCGAGCACGGTGCGGTAGTGGCGCACCAGCTCGTCGGCCTGTCGCTCCTCGCCCTCGGACGTGGACGGCCAGGAGTCCACGACGTAGTCGTTGAGGTCGACGATGTGCGCGGGCATGATTTGGCCGGAGAGCAGGGTGGTCTCGGTCAGCTGCACCGGGAGGCCGAAGCGGGAGAAGCGGCCGATCACCTCCGCGATCTGCTCCTCACCGCGGTAGCCCTTGTGCATATGGGTCTGCACGCCGATTGCGTCGATCTCCAACCCGGCCTCCAGGCACTCCTCGATGACGTCCTCGAAGGCTGAGGAGAGCTCGAAGTCGTTCAGCACCAGCCGTGCTGAAGGATCCGCGGCGCGGGCGGTCTCGAAGGCGAGGCGGATGACATGCATCCGGCCGCGCGCTTGGGCGAGGCGGGTGACAGCGTTCTCCTCCGCCTCGAACACCGGGAGGATCACGGTCTCGTTGATCGCGTCCCACTGGTCGATCAGGCCGGCGAAGTCCGTGGCGTCGCGGGTGATCCGGTGACGGATCGCCTCCTCGACCGCGGCGGGGTCCTTGTCGAGCAGCCAGTTCGGGGCGAGGGTGTGCCAGAGCAGCGGATGGCCCTTGAGCCGCACCCCGTGCCCGCGCAGCCCTTTCGCCAGGCGCTGCAGCCGCTCGGTGTCCGGGGCGCCGGGGGTCTGTTCGAACCAGCGCCAGTAGAAGGGCAGGGTGGCCATGTTGAACAGGTCCAGCCACAGCCTGGTGTGCTCATCGGGCTGCTCGGGCTGCAGCTCGAAGCCGGAGCAGCCGAAGCCGAAGGCGTGGGAGATCTGAGTGACGCGGGCATCCTCCCCGGCTCTCGCCGCACCGTGCTCGTCCACCAGTCGGAGCCGGAAGGTCTCGGTGCGTTCGGCCATGACGTCCTGGTGAGCGGCACTCATCACAGAGCGCGTCCCATCGTTGCTGCGGAGCTGCTCGGGGCCAGCTGATCCTGCGAGCGCAGCGCGAGCGGCGATACGACGGCCGGGGTGTCCAGCACGTGCCGTCCGGGGCTGAGGACCCGGACCTCTCCGCCGATCCGGAAGGAGCCCTCCAGCGTCACGTCCTCGCTGCTGGAGCCGAGGCGCACCCGGAACTCGCCGGGCTCGACGATGCGCTGCAGGTCGGGACCGGTGAAGGAGGTGCGGTCGGCGTGCAGCTGGAAGCTCACGCGGGCGCTCTCCCCGGCGGCGAGTCCCACCTTGGTGAAGCCGACCAGGCGCTTGAGCGGTCGCACCACGCTGGCCACGGGGTCGCTGAGGTAGAGCTGGACGACCTCCCTGCCATCGCGACCGGAGGTGTTGGTGACGGTCGCGGAGATCTCGACGGTGCCGTCGGCAGCGATCTGCTCGGAGGAGAGTTCCAGGTCGGAGTACTCGAAGCGCGAGTAGCTCAGGCCGTGCCCGAAGGGGAAGAGGGGCTTGGGGTCGAGGTTGGAGATGCCATCGCTCTCCCAGGCGAGCACGGGCGAGAGATAGGTGCCGGGCTGACCGCCCACTCCGTTCGGGATGCCGATGGGCAGGCGACCGGAGGGGTTCACCCGGCCGGAGAGCACGCCGGCGATCGCGCTCGCACCCTCCTCACCCGGCATGAAGGCCTGCACGATCGCATAAGCACGGCCCTTATAGGCGCCGAGTGAGTACGGGCGGCCGGTGACCAGCACCAGCACCACGGGCGTGCCGGTGGCGAGCACCGCCTCGACCAGCTCGTGCTGGGCTCCGGGCAGCTGCAGGCTCTCGACGTCGCAGCCCTCGCCAGAGGTGCCTGCGCCGAACAGTCCGGCGAGGTCGCCGACGGCGAGGACCGTGAGCTCGGCGGCCTGCGCCGCCGCGACCGCGGCAGCGATCCCGGAGGTGTCGGGGTCCAGGAAGTCCGTGCCGGCGGTGGTGGTGAGCGACGCGCCCGGGAACTCCGCGCCGAGCGCCTCGGTGAGGGTGGGCACCTGCACGGAGGTGCCGTTGTCCTCCAGCCGGGACAGGACGTGGTTGGTGAAGCTGTAGCAGCCCAGGAAGCTGCGGGGCTGCACGGCGGCGGGTCCGATCAGGGCGATCGACGCGGGGCTGGCGGGGCCAGCAGGGTCCTGCGGCTCAGGGGTCGGCGTCAGCGGGAGCAGGTCGTGAGGGTTGTCCAGCAGGATGATCGACTCCTCGGCCATCCGCCGGGCGAGGGCGCGGCCCTCCGCGGAGTCGAGATCGATCGTCTCGCCGGTGGTGGCGGCGTCGAAGTCCGCATCGAGCAGGCCCAGCTCGACCTTCTGGCGCAGGATCCGGCGCACCGCGGTGTCCAGCACCTCCTGCTCGAGCTCTCCCTCGCGCACGGCGGCGACGAGGTGAGGGTAGGTGGTGGTCTCGGGCAGCTCGACGTCGAGCCCAGCGCGCAGGGCGGCCAGCGCCGCTCCTCGGTCGTCCTCGACCACGCGGTGCATGGACTGCAGGAAGCTCACTGCCCAGTAGTCGGCGACCACGGTGCCCTCGAAGCCCCAGGTGTCGCGGAGCAGCTCGGTGAGCAGCCAGTGGCTGGCGGCGGGCGGGGTGCCGTCGATGTCCGCGTAGGAGTTCATGACGGCGCCGACCTCGCCGTGGCGCACGGCCATCTCGAAGGGGACCAGGTCGATGTCGTGCAGCTCGCGCATCCCGATGGAGACCGGGGCGTGGTTGCGGCCCGCGCGGGAGGCGGCGTGGCCGGCGAAGTGCTTGAGGGTGGCGATCGTGCCCGAGGACTGCAGGCCGCGCACGTATTCGGTGGCGAGCACGCCGGTGAGATAGGGGTCCTCGCCCATCGTCTCCTCGATGCGGCCCCAGCGGTAGTCGCGCACGATGTCCAGCACCGGTGCGAGTCCCATGTGGGCGCCGATCGAGCGCATGTCGGTGCCGATCCGCTCGCCCATCTCCCCGATCAGGGCCGGATCGAAGCTCGCGCCCCACGCGATCGCGGCGGGATAGGTGGTGGCCCCGTGGGCCATGATCCCGGTCAGGCACTCTTCGTGGACCAGGGCCGGTATGCCGTGCGGGGACCCGTTGACCACGGCCTGCTGCATCGTCCGCAGGTTCTCCACCCCGTCCTCGCCCTCCAGCGGGGCGCTCCCGTAGGGACGGGTGAGATGGCCGAGCCCGCCCTCGACCGCGGCCTCGAAGGGGTCCCGGCCCTCCTCGAAGGTGGACTGCATCGGGGCGAATCCCTCGGCGTCCCCGAGCGTCGGCCGCTTCCAGTAGCTGCCGAGCTGGGCCGCTTTCTCCTCGAGGCTCAGCTCCGCGAGCAGCGCGTCGACGCGCTGCTCGGTGCTGAGGCTCCGGTCATTCCACAGCGGAATGGTCATGACGCTCCTTCGCACGGCCCGTGACGGTTGCGGTGGGCGAGGCGACGACGACGTCGACCTGTTCGCTGCACCTACGCCCCGGAGGCATTTTCAGTCTAGGTTTAGCAACCTTTTCGGTTGCTTTCGGTGGCGCGAGCGTACGACAGGGGGGAACATGGGGTCAACAGCCTCTCTCCGATAGGGTGGGCGCAGAGCACTCCGAGGTGGCCCTGGCGCTTCGGAATGCGCTGTCATAGCCTTACTACGCTGGTCGCGACACTTCTCGGCACCGGCACGGAGTATGGACCCCGTCGGTTCGAATATCCCGCAGGCCCCGCTCATCTCGTCCGAAACTTTCACTCAGGAGTAGTGCTTCACCGATGACCACGACGCAAGACCGCACCGGCACCCTGAACGTCGGCATGATCGGCTACGGCTTCATGGGCGCCGCCCACTCCCATGCCTGGCGCAATGCCCACCGCTTCTTCGATCTCCCGCTCACCCCGCAGCTGCGCACGCTGGCCGGGCGCACGGAGAGCTCCCTGGTCGCCGCCGCCGAGCGCTACGGCTTCGCGCAGACCACCACCCGCTGGCAGGACGTGATCGACGATCCCGAGATCGATATCATCGACATCTGCACCCCGGGCGATACCCACTACGAGATCGCGATGGCCGCGCTCGCGGCGGGCAAGCACGTGCTGTGCGAGAAGCCGCTGGCGAACTCGGTCGAGCAGTCCGCGGAGATGACTGCCGCCGCGGTCGAGGCGCGTGCGAAGGGCGCCAGATCGCTCTGCGGCTTCTCCTACCGTCGCACCCCGGCGCTGGCCTACGCCCGCCAGCTGATCAGCGAGGGTGCTGTCGGCGAGATCCGCCAGATCCGTGCCCAGTACCTCCAGGACTGGCTCGCCGATGCGGAGTCCCCGATGACCTGGCGGCTGGACAAGGAGAAGGCCGGCTCCGGAGCGCTCGGCGACATCGGCGCGCACATCATCGATCTCACCCAGTGGCTCACCGGGCAGCAGATCGCCTCGGTCTCCGGCACCCTGGAGACCGTGGTCGCCACCCGTCCCGCAGCCGGCACCGCGCAGGGTCTCGGCGGCAAGGGTGACGCCTCCGCCGAGCGCCAGAACGTCACGGTCGACGATGTCGCCCTGTTCACCGCCCGCTTCGAGACCGGTGTGCTCGGCTCCTTCGAAGCCACCCGGATGGCGCAGGGCCGCAAGAACGCGATGCGTGTGGAGATCAACGGCGCCGACGGCTCAATCGCCTTCGACTTCGAGCGGATGAACGAGCTCGAGGTCTACGACGCGACGGCCCCGGCCGGACGTCAGGGCTTCACCCGCATCCTCACGACCGAGCCCGAGCACCCCTACGCCGCGGCCTGGTGGCCCACCGGGCATGGCCTGGGCTATGAGCACACCTTCACCCACCAGATCGCCGACCTCGTCACCGCGATCGGTGAGGGCACCGACCCCTCCCCCTCCTTCGAGGAGGCGCTGCAGGTCCAGCAGGTCCTCGCCGCCGTCGAGACCAGCTCGAACAGCGGCAGCAGCTGGACCACCACCGACCCCACGACCACCACCACGCCGGACACCAACACGCCGGGCACCACCACGGAAGAGACCACCCGATGACCACCTCTCGCACCTGCCTCGTCGTCCGCGGCGGCTGGGACGGGCACCAGCCCGTCGAAGCCACCGACCTCTTCCTCCCTTTCCTGAAGGAGAACGGCTTCACGGTCCGGATCGAGGACTCCCCCGCGATCTACGCCGACGCGGAGTACATGGCCACGGTCGACCTGATCGTCCAGTGCAACACCATGAACACCATCGAGCGGCCCCAGTTCGAAGGGCTGCGCTCCGCGATCGAAGCGGGCACCGGCATGGCCGGCTGGCACGGCGGCATCGCCGACTCCTACCGCAACGAATCCGACTACCTCACCCTGATCGGTGGCCAGTTCGGCTGCCACCCGGGCAAGCACCCTGACGAGCGCAAGGGCGAGCAGGCCGACAACTACGTGCCGTACACGGTGAACATGCTGCCCGCCGCGGCCTCGCATCCGATCACCGAGGGCATCACCGACTTCGACCTGGTCACCGAGCAGTACTGGGTGCTCGCCGATGACTACTGCGACGTTCTCGCCACCACCACCCAGAAGGTGCGCGAGTGGGACCCCTGGCACCGCGAGATCACCTCGCCCGCGCTGTGGACCCGCCAGTGGGGCGAGGGCCGGATCTTCGTCTCCACCCCCGGCCACCGCGTCGAGGTGCTCGAGGATCCCAACGTCCGCACCGTGATCGAGCGCGGCATGCTCTGGGCCGCCCGCGGCTCAGAGCAGCCCTACGGCGACCACGTGAAGGCGGAGGCGACCCGATGAAGGTGGGAATGATCGGCTGCGGCGTGATCGCTGCCCAGTACCTGGCGACCTTCGGCCACCTCCCGGACGTGGAGCTGGTGGCGGTCGCCGATCTCAACGCGGCCCGCGCCGAGGCGGTCGCCGCACAGCATGAGGGCGTGCGGGCGCTGAGCGTCGAGGAGCTGCTCAGCGACCCCGAGGTGGACACGGTGCTGAACCTGACCATCCCCGCGGCGCATGCCGAGATCGATCTGTCGGCGATCGCCGCCGGCAAGCACATCTACTCCGAGAAGCCCTTCGCGGTCACCACCGAGGAGGGGCAGGCGGTGCTCGCCGCCGCCGCAGAGGCCGGGGTGCTTGTGGGCTCCGCACCGGACACCGTGCTGGGCACCGGTACCCAGACCGCCCGGGCCGCGATCGACGAAGGCCTGATCGGGCTTCCCATCGCCGCCACAGCCACCATGGTCTGCCCCGGCCATGAGCGCTGGCACCCGCAGCCCGACTTCTACTACACGCCCGGCGGCGGTCCGCTGCTGGACATGGGCCCGTACTACATCCATGCACTGGTCACCCTGCTGGGCCCGGTCGCCTCGGTGATCGGCGCGGCCAGCCGCGCCCGCGAGACCCGCACCATCGGCTCCGGCCCGCGCGCCGGGGAGACCATCCCGGTCAGCACCGACACCCACGTCACCGCAGTGCTCGTCCACGAGTCCGGGGCGCTGTCCACGCTGGTGATGAGCTTCGACGCGGTCGCGACCTCGATCCACCCGATCGAGATCCACGGCAGCCAGGGCACCCTCGCGGTCCCCGACCCGAACCACTTCGCCGGAGAGGTCTCGATCCGACGCCTGGACGGCAAGGACTGGGAGGTCCTGCCGGTCTCGGCCGGCTACGAGGAGGCCTCGCGCGGGATCGGGCTGCAGGACATGGCGATGCGCGATGAGCAGCTGCGGGCCAGCGGCCGGCTCGGCCAGCACGTCCTGGAGACCATGAACGCGGTGCTCGAGTCCGCGCACTCGGGGACCCGGGTCGAGATTGCGAGCACCTGCGAGCGCCCGGAGGCGGTGGCGCTGACCGCGCTCGCACCCTCCGGGTCCTGACCCGTCCCCCGTAGACCCGTAGACCCGTAGACCCGTCGCCTCGCCCGAAAGGCACTCTCCTCCATGCTCTCCATCGGCATCATCGGCACCGGGAACATCTCCCGCGCCCACCTCGCCGCCTATCTCGAGTTTCCGGATGAGGTGCGGATCGTCGGCCTTGCGGACATCGATCCCGCGAAGGCCGAGGCGGCGCGCGCCGCTCATGGTCTGGAGGGTCCGGCCGGGACGCGGGTCTACGCCGAGGCGGGCGCGATGCTCGCTGCGGAGGACCTGGACCTGGTCTCGATCGCCACTCCCCCGGGCACCCACTGCGAGCTGACCGTCCAGGCGCTCGAGGCGGGGGTGCATGTGATCGTGGAGAAGCCGATGGCGCCCTCGCTCGAGGAGTGCGACCGGATGCTCGAGGCGCAGCGACGCTCCGGCAGGCTCCTCTCGGTGGTCGCCCAAAACCGGTTCCGTGACGACCTGGCTCAGCTGAAGGCCGTGCTCGAGACCGGGAAGATCGGTCGTATCGCCCATGCCCGCATCGCCTCGGCGTGGTGGCGCGGCCGCTCGTACTACGACCTGTGGTGGCGCGGGACCTGGGAGTCCGAGGGCGGCGGGCCCACCCTGAACCACGCCATCCACCACCTCGACCTCACGCTGTGGCTGCTGGGCCGGCCCCAGGCGGTCGCGGCGATGATGACCAACGCGGGGCACGACAACGCCGAGGTCGAGGACCTCTCCGCGGCGATCCTGCAGTACGAGCGAGGGCTCGCGGAGCTGACGAGCTCGGTGGTCCATCACGGCGAGCAGCAGGAGGTCGTGATCCAGGGAGAGCACGCCCGGATCTCCCAGCCCTGGGCGGTCGCCGCCGAGACGGCCCGGCCCAATGGCTTCCCTGAGACCGGCGGGAACGAGTCGCTGATCCAGGAGCTCGAGTCCCTCGCCGCCTCGCACGTCCCGCTCGTGCATACCGGCCACGCCGGGCAGATCGGGGATGTGCTCGCAGCGATCCGGGAGGAGCGGGCCCCGTTGATCGACGGGCAGGCCGGGAAGGACGCGATCGAGCTGGTGACCGCGATCTACGCCGCTGCGATCGAGCGCCGCACGATCGATCTGCCGATCCGGCCCGGGGACCCCTGGTACCGCGCGGGCACGCTCGTCCAGCGGGCCCCGCACTTCTTCGAGAAGACCGCCTCGGTCCGTTCGCAGGAGGGCGAGTCGATCATCGGCGCCACCCACGCGTAGAGGACTCCCTGGCCCTGCGCACGCGGGTCATGGGGCCGACGGGGTCGGGCCGACGGGTCACGGGTGCTGCCGCGTCACAGGTTCCAGATGACCGGGACCAGCAGGATCTTCACCACGATCGAGAACGCGAAGAGCGTGGCATAGGCGGCCTCGATGCGTTCGTCGGCCCGTCGGGCGTTCGCGGCCTCGAGCACCGCCGGCTGCCCGAGGAAGCCCGCCACCGCGCCCGCAGCGCGCGGAGCAGAGAGGTCCAGCACCCAGCGCCCGGCGATCACCAGGGCGAGGCAGCTCAGCGCCGCGACCACTGCGGACAGCACCGCCGCCCGCCACGCGGTCGGCGAGGCGAGCATGGTCGCGACCTCCGGCCCAGCGGTGAGCCCGAGCCCGGCGAGGAAGAGCAGCAGCCCCAGCTGGCGCAGCGTGCGGTTCGCGCTGCCCGGCAGCGCCCACACCACCGGGCCGGTGCGGCGCAGGGCGCCGAGGATCATGCCCACCAGCAGCGGGCCTGCAGCCGGTCCCAGCGAGAAGCTGCTCCCGCCAGGCATCGGGAGGCTGACCAGGCCCAGCGCGACGCCGAGCATCAGGCCGAGCCCCAAGGAGAGCGCGTCGAGCTCCCCCGCCTTGCGGTCCGAGTCGCCGAGGAAGGCGTGGACGGCGTCCAGCCGACTGCGGTCCACCACCACGGCGAGCCGGTCGGCCGGTTCGAGGACCAGGTCGTCGCGGGCCAGCAGCTCGAGATCGCCGCGCCGCACCCGGGTGACCACCGCGCCGAAGCGCACCGACAGGTTCAGCTCGGCGATCGAGCGGGAGGCGAGGTCGGGGTTGGAGACGGTGAGCCGGGTGAACTCCACCAGCGAGCGGTCATGCGCGATGTGGCGGTCGCTGGTCTCGCCGAGCTCGGCGGTGACGGCCTCCACCTGCTCGGGCAGGCCGACGGCGACCACCTCGTCCCCGGCCAGCAGGTCCTCACCGGGCACGATCACCCGCACCCTGCCGTCGCGGCGCAGGTAGGAGAAGCGCACCTGCTGCGCGTGCCACTGGGGGACGTCCCGCAGGTTCACCGAGCGCTGCACGCGCACCGTGGTCGAGGCCAGACCGGTGCCGGCCAGGGCCGGAGTGTCCTTCCGTCCCGGCCAGGCGCGGGTGACGATGCTCGAGACCAGCACGATCCCGACGATCACGCCGATCGGATAGCCGAAGGAGTAGCCCACCGAGGGCCCGGAGGTGCCGGTCAGGCGGGAGGCGGCGTCAAGAGCGGGGGCGGCGGTCAGCGCACCGGTGAACAGGCCGAGCGACAGATCGCGGGTCAGACCCAGCACCTGGCCGAGCACGAGGGTCGCGGCCGCGGCGAGCACGGTGCTGACGGTGGCGGCGGCGAGCAGCGGCAGCTGCCGGTTCAGGGAGCCGAAGAAGGCGGCACCGGCGGAGATCCCGACGGTGTAGACGAACAGGGCCAGTCCCAGGGCCTGGACGATCTCCATGCCCGAACCGAGGTGCGGGGCGATCGCGGAGAGAGCGAGGCCGGTGAACAGCGCACCGGCGGCGCCGAGGCGGATCCGGCCGAAGGGGATCGCGCCCAGCAGCGCGCCCGTGGCGACGACCAGGAACAGCGTGAGGAGCGGGCTCCCCTCGAGGACGTCGATCACGGTGCACCTTTCCCGTGCCCACGGCGGAGCACCGGATCCGGACGCCTGTGCGCGGGCACCGCCTATGGAGTGGTCTCCCACGATAGACCCGGCCCAGGGCGCTCACGCAGCGGAGTTGTGCGAGGTCACGGCCGCGGCTGACCGTGACGAAGGGCGTGGGCGCTCAGCCGAACGACAGCGGCAGCATCTGCCCGCGCGGGCCGAGGGCGTCAAGCTCCGCGCGCTCGGCCGACGTCGCCGGGCGGCGACCGGTCGCGATCCGCAGCGCGTCGGCGTCGGTCCAGGCCTCTGGCAGCCGCAGACGCAGCCGCCGCTCGACCATCTCGCGGGCGGCGGCCAGGCTCTCCGCGGGCGGGCCCTCGACAGCAGATCCCTCCGCTGAGCGCTGGTCGGCGACCAGATCGAGGTGGTGCAGGGTCGCCTCGAGCACGAGGGCACCGAGGTAGTCCCTCACGGTCAGCGTCCTGCCTCGAGCGCTGGCCGGCAGGTCGGGGTGAGCGAGCAGCGCGGCGCGGCCGGCGGCCGCTGCGACGTGCTCGAAGCTGTCACGCACCTGGGCGGCGCTCCCGTAGGCGTCGGCCATCCGCACGATCAGGGCGTCATACGGGCAGTGGCCGTCCGGCGGGATCGGCATCGGGGTCGGGGTCCACCAGCTGAGAGCGTCGTCGGTGGGGGCGGTCTCCGCAGGCGTGGCGAGGGTGACCAACACGTCCTGCGCCTGCAGGATCAGGTGGTGCACGAGGTCCCGGACGCGCCAGCCGCGGCAGCCGGACGGGGCATCAAGAGCGGCGTCGGGGAGCTGCGCCACGCCGTGACGGAGCGCTGACCAGCTGAGAGTGAACAGATCCACCTCAGGCACGCTAGCAGCAGGATCCCGCCGCCGGAACCTGGCAACATCCGGCATACGACACCGCCCGCAGGGGTGATGCATGACACTGACCTGGTAGCCATCCCGCGGCGCCCTCGGCATCACCGCCCCGCGACGGCGCGGTCCGTCGTCGGCCCGCCCCGAGCCCGGAGGCATCCGATGCCCTCACGCCGCCCCCTCCACCGAAAGGACCACCCCATGGCTGTCTCTGAAGGAGCCAACTACGCGCCGGACTCGATGCCGAAGCCTGTCGTGGAACCCGGCGAGTTCGTCTTCGCCGCGATGCACCTCGACCACGGCCACATCGGCGGGATGACCCAGGGCCTGCTGGACGCCGGCGGCACCCTGAAGTGGGTCTATGACACCCAGCCTGAGCGCGCCGCCGCGTTCAAGGAGCAGTTCCCGCAGGTCGCGATCGCCTCGAGCGAGGAGCAGGTGCTGGCCGACGAGGAGGTCCACCTGGTCGCCGCCGCCGCCATCCCCGTAGATCGTGCCCCGCTGGGCATCCGGGTGATGGAGGCCGGCAAGGACTACTTCACCGACAAGACTCCGCTGATCACCCGCGAGCAGCTGGCGGACGCGAAGGCCGCTGTCGAGCGGACCGGCAAGAAGTACGCCGTGTACTACTCCGAGCGGATCCACGTCGAGGCCGCCGTGCTGGCCGGTCAGCTGATCGACCGCGGCGCGATCGGGAAGGTCCTCCAGGTGCAGGGGATGGGTCCGCACCGCATGGGCGATCCCTCCACCCGTCCCGACTGGTTCTTCGAGCGCGCCCGCTACGGCGGCATCCTCACCGACATCGGCAGTCACAACTTCGAGCAGATGCTCGCCTTCACCGGCTCCGACGACGCCGAGATCCTCTCCAGCTCGATCGGCAACTTCGGCAATCCCGAGCACCCCGAGCTCGACGACTACGGCGACGCGCACATCGCGCTCTCCAGCGGCGCCACCGGCTTCGTCCGCGTGGACTGGTTCACCCCTGCCGGCCTGCGCACCTGGGGTGACGGTCGCACGTTCATCCTCGGCACCGAGGGCTATATCGAGCTGCGCAAGTACGTCGACGTCACCACCGACAACGGCGGCGGTCAGGTGATCCTGGTCGACGGCGAGGGCGAGCACCGCATGAACGCCACCGGCGAGGTGGGCTACCCCTTCTTCGGGGAGCTGATCCTCGACGTGCTGAACCGCACCGAGAACGCCATGACCCAGGAGCACGCCTTCAAGGCCGTGGAGCTCGCGATCGCCGCACAGGAGCAGGCCCGGGAGCTCACCGGCCGCGCCTGACCCCACCCGGCCAGCGCCCAGCGACCGGCGGCGCCCCGCACCGACACCCGGCTCGCGGCACCCTTCTCGCGGCGCCCTTCTCACGATCCCGGTCGATTCCGAGCCAGAAGCCCCACCGATCTGGCTCGGAATCGACCGGGATCGTTCTGCGTGCAGGGCGCGCCGATGATTCCGCAGCCCGTCGGCCTCTCGCTTTCGCCTCCCCGGACTGCACCGCCCACACTGCTTCCCGCGAAAGTTTTCTTCCCTTCCCAGGGCCCTGCGGCGCGCCTCTCCGCCGTCACCCCGATGCGTTGTGCGCACGTCACGATGGGTTGAGACACGGATGCGCACCCTTCCGCTTGACCTCTGGCGGTAAGAGGAATTAACTTAACGTCACCGACATTAGTTTCCGAAATCTTTCAGTTAAGTGTCGGTCCGTGACCCTGGAGGCAGCAATGATGCAACCCACCCGCCGCGCAACTCTCGCGGGCCTCGGCCTGGCGATCCCGTCCCTCGCCGTCCTCAGCGCCTGCGGAGGCGGCACCCAGCCCAGTGGTGGCGGCGGCTCCCCGTCGAGCCTCTCCGTCTGGGCCCTGACCGGCGCCAAGCAGGACACCTACCAGGCGTCCTTCGACGCCTGGGACGAGGCCAATCCCGACAACCCCTTCGCCGTGGAGTTCTTCGCCAACGACTCCTACAAGGAGAAGATCCGCACCGCGATCGGCTCCGGCAACTCCCCCACCCTGGTCTTCAACTGGGCCGGCGGCACCCTGGCCGACTACGTCGCCAACGACGCGGTCGTGGACCTCTCCGGCAAGGTCGACGACGTGCTCTCCCGCACGATCGAGTCGATCGGGATGGTGGGCCAGGTGGACGGCGCCCAGTACGGCGTCCCCAACAACGACACCCAGCCGGTGATCCTCTACTACAACACCGCCCTGTTCGAGGAGCACGCCGTCACCCCGCCCACCACCTGGGCGGAGCTCATGACTGCGGTCGAGACCTTCTCCGCGGCCGGCATCACCCCGCTCTCCCTGGCAGGTCAGAGCATCTGGCCGGAGCTGATGTACATCCAGTACCTCACCGACCGCATCGGCGGCGAAGGAGTCTTCCAGAAGATCATCGCCGGTGAGGCCGACGCCTGGTCCGATCCGGCGATCACCTCGGCGCTCGAGGCGATCATCGAGCTGAAGGATGCCGGCGCGTTCGGCAACGCCTTCGGTTCGGTCGCCGCCGACGCCGGGGCCGACGCCGCCCTGGTCCACACCGGTCAGGCCGCGATGCTGCTGCAGGGCAGCTGGGTCTACGGCACCTTCAAGCAGGACGCACCGGACTTCGTGGCCGAGGGGAACCTCGGGTTCCTGAACTTCCCGGCGAAGGACGGCGGCGCGGGCGATCCCGCCAACGTGGTCGGCAACCCGGCCAACTACTGGTCGGTCTCGGCCGCTGCCGAGCCGGAGATCCAGGAGCTCGCGATCAGGTACCTCAACGAGTTCAACCTCAACCAGGACATGGTCGAGAACTTCCTGGCGATGGGTGCGATCCCGGCGGTCGCCGGGCTCGAGGAGTCCTTCGGCGGGCTGGATGACGAGGCCTTCCTGTCCTTCGCCTACGACATGGTGCTGAACGCTCCGCACTTCCAGCTGTCCTGGGACCAGGCCCTGGCCCCGGCCCCCGCGCAGGAACTGCTGAACAACCTCTCCCGCATCTTCCTGGGTGAGATCCAGCCCGAAGAGTTCGTGACCAGCATGAACGCGACCCTGTCGGCATGACCGCCGGGCAGTCGCACGCACCCCTCACCGGTGCCGCCCCTGCCGCTGCCGCCACCTCGGCCGACGAGGGCACCCCGCCCTCGTCGGCCCACCCGGGCGGGAGCCTCGGCCGCTCCAGCGATCGTCGACACCTGCAGACCGGGCCCAGCAACTGGCTGCTGGTCCCCGCACTGAGCTTCTTCGGCGTGTTCGCGCTGCTGCCCCTGGCAGGAGTGGTGGTGCTCTCGTTCTTCGCCTGGGACGGGCTGGGCACACCGCAGTTCGCCGGCCTGACCGCCTGGTTCCAGGTGTTCCAGGACCCCGTGACGCTGAACGCCATGTGGCTGACGCTGCTGATGACGGTGCTGAGCTACGCGGTGCAGTTCCCGCTGAGCCTGCTGCTGGGCGTCTTCATGGCCGGGCACCAGCGCTACCGCGAGGTGTTCTCGGTGCTGTACTTCCTGCCGCTGCTGTTCTCGGCGGCGGCCACCGGCATCGCGTTCAAGGCGCTGCTGGACCCGAACTTCGGCATCTCCCGCGCCTTCGGCCTGGACTTCCTCAGCCAGGACTGGCTGGGCTCGCCGAACTTCGCCTTCTACACCCTGATCATGGTGATCTCGTGGTCCTTCGTGCCCTTCCACTCGCTGCTGTACCAGGCGGGCGTGCGGCAGATCCCGACCTCGATGTACGAGGCGGCCACGCTCGACGGCGCGGGGAGGGTGCGGCAGTTCTTCAACGTCACCCTGCCGCAGCTGAAGTACACGATCGTCACCAGCTCCACCCTGATGCTGGTCGGTTCGCTGACCTACTTCGACCTGGTGTTCATCCTGACCGGCGGCGGGCCCGGCAATGCCACCCGCATCCTGCCGCTGGACATGTATCTGACCGGATTCCGCTCCTACCAGATGGGTCCGGCCAGCGTGATCGCCGTGATCCTGGTGGCTGTGGGACTGACCCTGTCGCTGATCCTGAACCGCGTCTCCGGCGCGGATCGCATGGAGAGCCAGATGGAGGGCGCCTGAGATGAGCACGAGAACACACCGCTCCCCCAACGTCGTCGGCGGCCTGCTGGGCTTCGCCTGGTTGCTGGTGATCCTGGTGCCGATCTACTACATCGTCGTCACCAGCGTGCGGCCGCGCGAGGATTACTTCTCCTCGAACCCGCTGTCACTGCCCTCCGAGTTCACCCTCGAGCCGTTCCGCTATGTGCTCGAGAACGACTTCCTGCGCTACTTCGCGAACTCGGTGTTCGTCACCGTGATCACGGTGGTCGCCGTGGTGACCGCCTCGCTGCTGGCCAGCTACGTCATCGTGCGCTCACGCACCCGACTGGCGAAGTTCAGCCAGAAGCTGTTCCTGATGGGCATCGCGATCCCGCTGCAGGCCACGATCATCCCGATCTACTACCTGATCGTGCAGCTGGGGCTGTACGACACCCTGTGGGCGCTGATCCTGCCCTCGATCGCCTTCGCCATCCCGATCACCATCCTGATCCTGACCAACTTCCTGCGCGATGTGCCGGGGGAGCTGTACGAGTCGATGACCATCGACGGCGCCAACGACTGGCAGATGTTCCGCTCGCTGGTGCTGCCGCTGGCGAAGCCTGCCGTGGTCACCGTGGGCATCTACGACGCGCTGCAGGTGTGGAACGGATTCCTGTTCCCGCTGGTGCTCACCCAGAGCTCCGACAAGCGTGTGCTGCCGCTGTCGCTGTGGGCCTACCAGGGCGAGTTCACGGTAAACATCCCGGCCGTGCTGGCCGCGGTGATGCTCTCCGCGCTGCCCATCCTGGTGCTGTACATCGCGGGTCGTCGCCAGCTGATCAGCGGCCTGACCGCCGGCTTCAGCAAGTAGTCCCGCGCGTTACGTCGACCCGCTCTCGATCCCGGTCGATTCCGAGCCAGAAACTTCACGATCTGGCTCGGAATCGACCGGGATCGTGCGGCTGGAGTCCCGGCGGGCCGCTCTGCTGCGTGCCAATCTCTGGCGGCTAGCCTCAAGCGGCCAGTTCAGGCGGCGAGTTCGATGATGTTCTGACAGAGCGCATCGACGCAGGCCGCGAGGCTGAAGCCATCGCCAGCCGTGGTCGCGGCGATCCGTCCTGGGTCCGGGACAGGAGGGATCGCTGCGGCCACGCTCCTGTGTCCAGCCGTGGAGACGCCCGCACTGCCGTAGTCCTCCCGGATGCGGATCTGCTCGAGCATGGCCGGCCACCGAGCCTGGACCGGGCTCCCGGTGCTGTCGAGCACCTGGAACCGCCGGTGGTGAGGTGAGGGGCGTGCGGCATGGAGCACCATCCGCATCCCGCCCTCGTGAACCATGACGTGGTGGCGGCGGCAGAGGAGAGCGAGTCCTTCGATGTCCGTCGGCCCGCCCTGGGACCACGGGAGGAGATGGTGAGCATCGAGATGCTTGACCTGGTGACAGCCCGGGAGGGTGCACGTGGTGTCCCGCAGCCGCAGGGCACGACGCTGTGCGCGGGAGGCCAGGCGCTGTGACCTGCCCAGGTACAGGACCTCCCCTCCCGCATCGGTGATCACCACGGCGACCTTGCCGGTGCAGGCCAGACGCTCCGCAGTGGCGACTTCGAGCTGCCCCGCTCCGAGCACGCCGCACCGTGGGGGCATTCCCGCGGGAACGTTCTGGGCGAGAGCCTCGGCGCTGACCTGGACGATCACCAGGTGCCTGTCCTCTCCGGAGCGATCATCGGGCTCGGCATCGAGGAAGGTGCGGGCAAGGCTTTGGGAGCGCGTCCGCCAGCGGAATCGACGGCAGCGCTCGAGCCACCCGCACATGCTCCCGCGCGGTGCCTGGCGCCATCGAGCAGGACCAGGACAACCAGTGCACCGTCGACTTCAGGCTGACGAACCAGCCCACCGCACCCCTCACCTCGAACTCACCAACTATCAGGAGCAGCTCGCAGGTCGCGGTCGCGATCGCCGCCGCCTGCTGCTGGATGCGCTCACCCAGGGACTCGGCGGCGGCACGGTTCAGCGGTGCGGGCTCGGCACCGCCAGGGGACAGCGGAACGAGGGTCATGACGGTCTCCCACCTGCAGGGTTTCTCGGGTCCGTCAGCCCATCAATCTCTTACCATCTCCGCCACCAGCCCGCCGGGAAAGTGGGGGACCGGGCCCTGTGGAGGGGCGGCCCGAGGAGAGGCCACATGCGGCGTGTGGTACGACCTATTTTGGGCCTGAACAGGCCGGCGCAGGATGTTCTGAACCCCGGAGATCAAACCTGATGTACTGGAGCCATGACAACGCCCGTGCACTCCACCAAGATGACTGGCTCGCGTGGCGAGCTTAAAGCCCAGGTCATCTTCGCCGACATCGGATGGGCGCCCCCGGTCAAGCTCAGCGAGGACATCGGGACCGACCTCGTAACGTTCGCACGCGATGAAGCGGCCCCGGACGGCAAGGAGGACACCTGGGACCTCGGCGCCCCCGTTTTCATGCAGGTCAAGGCGAGCCCCACTGAGTACCTGAAGCCGACCAACAGGCACAAGGGAAAGCCGGGTTGGTGGTTCGCAGAATCCGACACGTACCATTTTGACCACTGGCTTTCCTTCGGCCTGCCATACCTGCTTGTCCTGGTCGACGTCGACAATCAGATCGCGTACTGGGCCGAGGTGAACGGTGACGCAATCGTCTCGACCGGCAAGGGCCGGAAGATCTTCGTCCCGTTCGCCCAGACCGTAGACGAGACCAATACTGAAGCGCTGACCGAGGTCGCGGTCTCGAAGCGAAAATACGCTCTCGAAGGTGCTGCCTGGAGCGGCAAGCTCAACGAACTTGGCCCTTCGGAGCGACTCCGCACTGCCATGGTCCTCCCTCGCCTCATCGCACCGCATCCGAACCGCGCAACCGAAGAGGTCAGCTTCGAGGAAGCCGTGGCGATGGTGCTGAGGAACCGGTACACCGAACTTGCCCATCGCGCCGGTGAAGGCCAGTGCCCGAAGGTTGAGGACTGGGAAAACAACAAGGAATGGAGCTGGCGCTTCGTACACGCGCTCCAGGAGCTGCTTTCCACCGGCCGTAGCGATCAATTCGAGCAGCTTGCAACAAATGCCCGACACCGTTTCGAACGTGACGCGAGCCTTGTCGTTCAGGCGTGCATCGCTTATAAAGGCGAACAGGCTCAGGACGCCGTCGACACGCTGGTGCCGTCAAGTGCGACAAAGCCTGCCGACCGCGGATGGCTTCTGACCCACAAGGCTGCGTTCCTTTTTGAACTGGATAAACCCAAAGAAGCGGTCGACGCCGCCAAGAAGGCTCTGGTTGCAACTAGAACCCTCGACGGCGACCTGTCGGTCAGCGCCATCCGGGGCGCCGCTGCATCCATCCTGTATGCCAACGCCAGGTTCGGTGACGGCGACCTTGAGGCCACCGTCACCGCTCAGGACCACGCCGGAAACTGGTGGCGGGCACAGGACGTCAGCTGGTCACTCGAGAAGGACCTCAAATACCGCTTCGAGGGCTGGACAGCAAACAACACGATGCATTTCATCAACAACACCGCCCGCGACGACCTGGCCACGATCGCGTGGACCGCCGCCTTCAGCGGCTCCTGGAACTCCTGGCGGCACCTCACCGCGATAAACGCGAAACTCACATTCACCTCGACGTCCGACCCAACCCACCTCGCCGCAGCACTCGGCGCGCTCATCTTCATCGGAGAGAAGAAGGCTGCCAAGGACGCCGCCCGCAAGATGTGGCTCGACGGCCCGGTGGACACACTGCACTCCCTAGTGAACGCTATCGCGTACCACGAATGGACTAAGCGCAACGAAGGCGCAACCATGGCCGTCCTTGCAAAAGGTGGCGATCTGCTCAGCACGGAGGCCGCAGACCATGTCGTGCAACGCATCCTTGACCTGCTCAAGAACCAGGGCCCCGTCCGCGTCCACGGTAGTGCCTGGAGTTATCGATGGCATGAGGCTGACGCGACTTTCGCGCGAGTTCTAACGGCGGCCTCGACAAAGTCGCACAAGAAAGTCGCCGACCTCATCGCTGCAGACTTCGCAACCTGCGACGACTCGCTGGCCAACTCGTACCTTCGTATCGTGCACGCGCTCGCCGTCTCCAAACTAAACATCACCCGCATCAACAATCTCTGCAGGGCCGCCACCAAGAGAACCGACCACTACAGGGTCGGCATGTTAGAGGCTCTTGGACCGGTCAACGGCGACGCCATCGCAGAACTCCGCAAGGAAGCAGCAGATGGCAGCTCGAGCGCCGTCCGCGCCCTCCTAGTGGTCGGCTCAACAGACCACGACGACTTCATCGCGTTCGGCAAGAGCGCAGCAAAGACCGTCCGCACCATGGTCGAGAACGCCCGCGGCAAGGACGGGTCCATGGCCATGACCGGATACGCCAACGACCAACTCGACGACCTCGTCCTTGCAGCCCTTAACACCAACGATCGCAAACTCTGGAAGGAAGTAACCGACGCACTTGAAGCCTGCGTCATCGAAGAGACACAGCAACAGCGTGCAGTCCGCCGACTCGCAGCGCGGTTCCCCGATCTTCCACAGCACGTCCAACGGAAACTCCGGAAGCTCGCCCCCAATCTTTGCGGGCGCTCTTTCGGAGACCCATTCGGTGGCACCAACGAATACTCAGCCGCGGTGACCCACCTGCGCATCGCAGCCGGCACCATCCCGGACCCCAAGGTCGAAGCCCTACTTCTCAACGAAAGACGAGACAGCCCGCTCGCTTTTGTCCGCACCCTCGCTGCATGGAACTCCGACCGCAAGCTCCCATTCCTCGCGACAATGATCGTTGACGAGAACCCCTCCGTCCGCGCACAGGCTGGGTTCAGCCTCATTGAACACGCACACCAGTACCCCAACGATTGCGATCGCACATACGCTGTAATCCGCAGCGCCCTGATGCAGGAGGACGGCTGCGCCCTCTTCGACGGCCTTGCCCAGGGACTCGCTGAACACCCCACAAAGGACCTCGCCGACCTGGAAAAGCTACTTCGCAACCACAAGTCCGCTACCGTCCGCGCGCGGTTTGAATCGACCCAGGTTTAATGGCTCTTCGCAGATGAGGGTGTAGATGCTGAGCGCGGGAGGGGCGCGTCGGTGCCGGGATAGACGTCGAGGTCTCCCGATGATGGAAGTTCTCACGCTCGCCATCAGGAAGACCTCGACGTGCCCAACGCTACCTTCGACAGCCCCGATCTGACGACCTTCGCGCGCCTGGACGAGCTCGGCCTTGTCGCTGTCGGTCAGCGACTCTCCGCCGAGCGGGCGGTGCTCGAGTGCCGGCTCGCCGAGGAGGATCCGTGGTGCCGCGCCTGCGGGGCAAAGGCGACCTCGCGGGGCACGATCGCCCGGTCCCTCGCCCACGAGCCGTTCGGTCACCGACCCACGACCCTGCTGGTGCGGATCCGCCGCTACGAGTGCGGGCACTGCGGCTACCGCTGGCGAGAGAACACCACCACTGCAGCGCCCAAGCGGGCGAAGCTTTCTCGCGGTGGGATGCGGTGGGCGCTGGAGGCCCTGGTCATCGACCACCTCTCGATCGCAAGGGTCGCCGCCGGGCTGGGAGTCGCCTGGCACACCGCCAACGACGCCGTCCTCGCCGAGGGCAAGCGCCTGCTCATCGATGACCCCACCCGCTTCGACGCAGTCCGCGTGATCGGGGTCGATGAGCACGTGTGGCGCCACACCAGGCGCGGCGACAAGTACGTCACCGTGATCATCGACCTCAGCCCGGCACGAGACAAGACCGGGCCCGCGCGGCTGCTGGACATGATCGAGGGCCGCTCCAAGGCAGCGTTCAAGGCCTGGCTCGAGGCCCGCCCCAAGCAATGGAAGGACCGCATCGAGGTGGTGGCGATGGACGGATTCTCCGGGTTCAAGACCGCCGCCGGCGAGGCTCTGCCCGGCGCAGTCGCGGTCATGGACCCCTTCCACGTCGTCCGCCTCGCCAGCGGCGCTCTGGACGACTGCCGACGACGCGTCCAGCAGCAGCTCCACCAGCGCAGAGGCCACAAGAACGACCCCCTCTACAAGGCGCGCCGCACCCTCCACACCGGGATGAGCCTGCTGACCGATCGCCAAAAAGAGCGCCTCAGCGTCTTCTTCGCCCACGAGAAGCACGCCGCGGTCGAAGCGACCTGGGAGATCTACCAGGCCATGGTCGCTGCGTATCGAGAATCCGACCGCGCAAAGGCCAAGGCCAAGATGGAGAAGGTGATCGCGGCGCTGAGCAAGAAGGTCCCCGACACCCTCGAGGAACTGGGCAAGCTCGGCCGGACAACTGACCAAGCGCTCCGTGGGCGTCCTGGCGTTCTTCGACCGCCCCGGCACCAGCAACGGCCCCACCGAAGCGATAAGCGGCCGGCTCGAGCACCTCCGCGGCTCCGCCCTCGGCTTCCGCAACCTCACCAACTACATCGCCCGCAGCCTCCTCGAATCAGGCGGCTTCAGACCCCGGCTACACCCTCAAATGCGATGAGCCGGTTTAATGCCGTTGCTGCTTGAGTCCGAGAGGATGGACAGCGTGCCGAAGAAGATCGATCCCCACCTGCGCGCGAGGTGCGTGCGGCTCGTGCGTGAGCACGCCCAGGAGTACCCCCCTGACCGCGGCGACGGCCACGGTCGCCCGCCAGGAAGGTGCCTCGCGTGCCATCTAGCATATATCGAAGCGCTTCGACCATTGGGGGGCAGCCGGTGTGCGCCCCTCGTGGCGCCGCGTCAAATATCCGCGGCAAGCCTGCCCGCCTCAGAGCCCCAGCACGGCCGTCGCGATCGTGAAGTAGATGATCAGGCCCGTGGCGTCGCAGAAGGTGGAGATGAAGGGATTGGAGAACACCGCCGGATCCGCCCCCACCCGCTTCGCGATCAGCGGCATCATGCCGCCCACGATTGCGGCCATGGCGCAGATCGACAGCAGCGTCGTCCCGATCACGGCCCCGATCGCCCAGCCATAGACGAGGCCTGCCACCAGGAAGCCGAGCGCGCCGAGGACCATGCCGAGCACGACCCCCACCCGCAGCTCGCGCCACACCACCCGGGGCAGGTCGCGTACGCGCACCTCCCCCACGGCGAGCGCGCGGGTCACCGTGGTCGCGGCCTGGTTGCCGGTGTTGCCGCCGGTGCCGGTCAGCAGCGGGATGAACAGCGCCAGGATCACCACCTGGTCCAGCCGGTCCTCGAAGACCTCGAGCACCTGGACGGTGAGGATCGCGGAGATCGCGAGCACCAGCAGCCAGACGATGCGGCTGCGCACCACCCGCAGGATCGGGGTGGAGAGGTAAGCGCGTGGCAGCGGCTCGGAGCCGCTGGTGCGGGCGGAGTCCTCGGCGTTCTCGCGCTCGATGATGCCCACGGCGTCGTCGACCGTCACGATCCCGACCAGCCGCCCCTCCCCATCGACGATCGGCATGGCCAGCAGCTTCGCAGCGAAGAAGCGGCGTGCGGCGTCCTCGCGGTCGTCGGTCGCGGTGGCGCTGACCGGCGCATGGGCGAGGTCGCCGACGAGCGCCGCGCCGTCGGCCACCAGCAGCCGTCGCAGCCCCACCACGCCCAGCAGCGTGCGGGTGTCGTCGACCACGGGCAGCAGGTAGATCGTCTCCGCCTCCTCAGCGTGCCCGCGCACATGCTCGAGCGCCGCGCTCACGGTGAGCCCGGGGGCGAGGGTGAGCACCTCGGGCGACATATAGCGGCCGATCGCATGGCGCGGATAGCCGAGGACCGCGGTCGTCATCGCCCGCTCGTCGGCATCGAGGCCGTGCATCAGGCGCTCGGCGACCGAGGCCGGCAGCTCGTCGAACAGGGAGGCACGGTCATCAGGATCGAGCTCCCCGATGATGTCGGCGACCTGCTGGGTGCGCAGCGCGGAGATCAGCTCGGCCTGATGATGCGCCGGCAGCGCCTCGAACACCGCGAGGGCGCTGGGCTTGCCGAGCACCCGGAACAGCAGCGCGGCCTCGGTCGCGGGGCGGGCCTCGACGAGGTAGACGAGCTCACCGATCGGCAGCGTCTGCGCCTCCAGCGAGAGCTGTTCGAGCTGGGCCTCATCCTGCGCCTCACCGCGCAGGAGGGCCAGGACGGTGTCGATGGTTGCGCTGGCTGAGGTCACGAGGCCATTGTGGCTGACGTGGCCACCATGCACGACGGGGACCCTCCCAGATCTCCCAGGGGGTGGCTCCGCAGTGCATGGTCACACGTTCTGACCGCTGCGCTCGGGAGCAGTCGTACCCCGGAGCTCAGTCCCGTGGGCGCTCGAATAACTCCTGGATCGCCGTATGGTCCTGCTGCCCGTACCCTCGCGCGACCACGTCCTGGAAGGCCTCGAGCAGCACCGGGGTGAGTCGGCTCGAGACCTCCGCCTGGCCCAGCGCCGTGGTCGCATACAGCAGGTCCTTGACCTGATTGTCGGTGCTGCCTCCCAGGGAGTAGTCGCGGGACAGCAGCTTGTCCCGCTTCTGGGAGAGGACTGCGCTGGCCGCGAGCCCGCCGCCCAGCACCTCGGCAAGCTGGTCCAGGTCGATGCCGCTGGCTCGTGCGAGGCCGAAAGCTTCCGCGATGGAGGCGAGCGTGCCCGCCACCACGATCTGGTTGCTGAGCTTGGCAATGGATCCGGTGCCGAGGTCTCCGAGGTGGATGATGGTGCCACCGAGCACCTCGAACACTGGACGGGCGCGGGCCACGTCGTCAGCGTCCCCACCGATCATGAGGCTCAACGAGCCATCGGCGGCGCCGGCCACCCCGCCGGACATCGGTGCATCCAGGACCCGGATGCCGTGTGGGGCGAGGTCCCGGCCAAGAGCACGGACCTCCTCCGGACCTGTCGTCGACATGACCACCAGCAGCGTGCCCTTCGCGCCCATCGCGGCACGTGCACCGTCGTCGAGCAGGGCCCGGAGCGGAGCGACGTCAGGGAGCACGGAGAGCACGATGTCCGCCGCTGCGTCGGCGACCGAGTCGGCGACGACGGCGCCGTCGGCGGCCAGCGTCTCGGCCGTCGCACGGGTGCGGTTCCACACCGTGGTGGGCATTCCAGCTGCGAGCAGGTTGCGCGCCATCGGCATCCCCATCGGCCCCAGGCCCAGAACGGACACCGAGAGGACCGGGCTCTTGGACACCTCAGCAGCGCCGGACGCATCTGGAGTGCTGGGCACATTCGGAGTACTGGCGGAATCAGGACGAAATACAGGCTGCGGTGACACGATCAGGCCTCCCAGCGTCATCGGAATATTTCGGAGCGAAACCCTCGACTCCCAGGGGACTGCGGCGACTGGTGCAACAGCGTCGATATCAGAGCGGCAGTGCACCGTCTATTCTAGACACGCCACGAACCGGCCCCATTGCACCATTTTCACAAAGGAACTCCACCATGACCCTCACGCCCTACCCAGCGACCGACTTCCCGGAAATCCCCACCGCCATCGTCACCGGCGCCGCCTCCGAACGTGGCATCGGGCGCTCGACGGCACTCCGTCTGGCCAGAGAAGGGTGGGCCGTGGCAGTGCTCGACCTTGACGCGAGCGCCTCGCAGCAGGTCGCCGAGCAGATCGCCGCGGACCACGGAACCCCCGCGCTCGGCCTCGGCGTGGACATCTCGGACGAGCAAGCAGTCATCGAGGCCGTCGCCCGCATCGACGCAGAGCTCCCGCAGCTGGTGGGTGTGGTCAACAACGCCGGAGTCTCCTCCCCCGTCCCTTTCACCGAGGTCAGCACGGAGGAGTGGAAGCGCGTGTTCGACGTCAACGTCCATGGCACGTTCTTCGTCACCCGTGAAGCTGTGAAGATCTTCCGCCGCCATAGCCTGGGTCGCATCGTCAACGTCTCCTCAGCATCCGCGGAGCGGGGCGGTGGCGTGTACGGGCGGGCTGCGTATTCCGGCTCCAAGGCCGCACTGCTGGGGATGGCGAAGACCTGGGCGCGGGAGCTCGGCGAGTACGGGATCACCGCCAACTCGGTCGCTCCAGGCTCCATCGACACGGACATCATGGGTGGGCGCCTCACCGACGAGCGCAAAGAGTTCCTCCTGCATGAACTGCCCGTTGGCCGAGTAGGCACGGTGGACGACGTCGCCGGCGGAATTGCATTCCTGCTCGGGCGCGACGGCGGATATCTCACGGGCGTGACCCTGGATATCAACGGCGGGTCACACATTCACTGATCAGCACCCGCCGGAAATACTTCAGAATTTCCTGCACAACAAAATCCACCGACCTCATTGCGTCAGCAATGAGCGATGGTGGTCGGCGGGATATCTGGCGACGTTCCTTCCTCGTCGGGCCGCGGAGCTGGGGCAGCGCTCCGGGCCATCGGTGAGCGGCTGGCGATTCAGACACCGCGTCGACGCCGCGCCAGCATCCCGTGCGCAGGCGCGGATGCCCGCGAGGACGCACTGCCGCCCGCGAGGACCCGGCCATGAGGTGAGCACGCGCCATCATGGGCATTGCGCTGAATCGTGATCAGCATTCCACAACCCCGCAGACGGTGCGACCCGTGACCGATCCGCCATCGACGGCACGGGGATCTGATGCAGCCCACGACCCGCGCATAGGTCCTCCCTGCCTGCAAGCACCCTGATTTCCTCAGGAGCGAGGTCACGATCAGGTGACATCCGCACGCCAAGAGGGCAGGGGGACTTGCGGAAGCCTCAGGGGTGACGTACTAATAACGCAGACGCTGCGAGACAGCATCGTGAACCGGGTTCGAAATGTTGACCCTTGGCACTGTAGGCAAGGCGGAACGAGGATCGTGGGGCCGAGAGGCCCTCACGCACCGCCCGCCGATGACATGAGGAGTGGCCTGATGACAGAGCTGCGAGATCCCGAGCGAATGCGCGTCGCAGTCGTCACCCCGCTGAGCGAAGAGCTCTGCGAGCTGCTCGTCGCGCTCGAGCCGCGACTGGACGTGGTGCGAGATCAGAGCCTGCTGCCGCCGATGCGGTGGCCCGGCGATCACGAGGGCGACCCCTCCTTCACGCGGTCGGCAACCGATCAGGCACGCTTCGACGAATTGGTCGATGGGGCGGACGCCCTCTACGGCATCCCTGACTCCGACCCTGCCGCACTCGCCCGCACCGTGGCCGCCAACCCCGGACTGCGCTGGGTGCACACCATGGCTGCCGGCGGCGGCGGGCAGGTCAAGGCCGCCGGCCTCGATCCGGAGGTGCTCGAGCGGCTCGTCGTGACCACATCAGCGGGTCCGCACGCGCACACGCTCGCGGAGTTCGCACTGCTCGGCGTGCTGGCCGGCGCGAAGGATCTGCCCCGTCTGCAGGCACAGCAGCGCGACCGCGTCTGGAGCGGCCGCTGGGTGATGCGCCATCTGAACGCGATGACGGTGGTCGTGGTCGGTTTGGGGTCGATCGGGCAGGCGGTGGCGGAACGCTTCGCAGCGCTCGGCACAGAGGTGATCGCGGTCAACCGCAGCCAGAAGGAGGTCCCCGGAGTCTCCGAGGTCTACCCCCCGGAGCGGATCGCCGACGCGATGGCGCGGGCCGACGCGGTGGTCAACACCGCCCCCGGCACGGAGAAGACGCTCCGCATGATCGGGAAGGCGGCATTGGCTGCGGTGCGACCCGGCACGATCGTCGTCAACGTCGGCCGTGGCACCGTCATCGACGAGCAGGAGCTGGTGGCCGCGCTGGAAGACGGCCGGATCGGCTTCGCAGCACTCGATGTGTTCGCCACCGAGCCGCTCCCCGCCGACAGTCCGCTGTGGGCCATGGACAACGTCCTCGTCTCTCCGCATACCGCCGCGCTGGACGATGCGGAGGACCGCCTGATCGCGGAGCTCTTCGCCGAGAACGCGACGGCGCTGCTCGACGGCCGCCGGCCGAAGAATGTGATGGACACCGTTGACTTCTACTGAGCGCCACGCCGACGCGGTGGACGCCGCCGCGCTCGAGGCAGACCTCCGCCCCATCCACCCGCCGGAGCCTCTGGGCCCCGAGCCACGGGATGAGGCGCCTGCGCGCCCGGAAGTGACGAAGAGCCCTTCCCCGGCGGTCGCCCGCGCCGCGGCGGTCCTCGACCTGCTCGCCGCCGAGGGCCATCCGATGAGCACGACGGAGATCGCCCGGCAGCTGGGACTGGCGAAGTCGTCCACGCTGAACATCTGCGTCACCCTCGAGCAGGCGGGCCTGCTCAGCCGTCGTGACGGGGACTTCTCCCTGGGACGCAAGACGGTCGAGCTCGGAGCCGCCTACCTGCGCGGATTCGACATCGTCCGGGAGTTCTACCGGGAATGCAGCAGCTCGCGCTATGTGCGCAACGAGCTCGCGCAGATCGCGATGCTCGACGGGGACATGGCGCTGTATCTCGCGCGTCACGAGGGACGTGCTCCGCTGCGGCTCTCCGCCACCATCGGGGATCGTTTCCCGGCCTCCATCACCGCAGTCGGCTGCGTCCTGCTCGCAGAGCTCAGCGAGGAGGTGATCCGAGATCGGTTCCGGGAGCCGGAGTCGCTCCCGCGCTGGACCGACCATTCCGTCGGGACGCTGCCCGAGCTCCTCGAGAAGCTCGAAGCGGTGCGTGAGCGCGGATACGCGATCGATGATCGAGAGACCAATCCGTCGGTCTACGGAGTTGCGGTGCTGATCCCGCCGCGCACCTCGTCGGGGAGAGCCTTCGCCCTCGGCACCTCTTTCCTCAAGGCCCAGATGACCCCCGCCTCACGGGACGGCGTCATCGAGGAGCTCTTCCACATTCGGGACAACCTGGCCAACCCCATGTATCTCACCGACTGACCCCACTTCACGTCCGGCAGACGCCGGTCCTCCACGTGCATACCGGTCCCCCGGGTGCAGCCCATGAAGAAGATTGTCAACGTTCAAAGGAGAACAACATGCGACGCAGGAATTTCCTCGCTCTCACCGGTGCAGGTCTCGCTACGGCTGGACTGGCTGCCTGCGGCGGCTCCGAGTCAGGTGGAGGCGAAGGTGGCGGCGGCGGTGCAACCACGATGCGCCTCGCCTTCAACCAGACCGAGAACCACCCTCAGTTCATCGCGTTCACCGCGATGGGTGAACGACTCTCAGAGCGCACCGACGGCGCGCTCACCATCGAGGTGTATCCCAACGAGACCCTCGGCGCGCAGCAGGAGGCCATCCAGCTGCTGCAGGACGGTTCGCTCGAGCTGGCCATGGTCGGCGGCGCACAGATGGAGAACTTCTCCGAGGACTACATCGTCTTCAACCTCCCGTTCGTCTTCGACAGCCAGGAGCACCAGCGGACGGTGACCAATGATCCTGCGATCATCGGTGAGCTCTACGCCTCGCTCGAGGACCAGAACATCTCGGTCCTCGCCGGCCTGCACGGCGGGGTCCGGAACGTCTACAACTCCAAGGCTCCTGTGGTCACCCCTGACGACATGGCAGGTCTGAAGATCCGGGTTCAGGAATCGGACACCCATATCGAGATGTTGAACCTCATGGGCGGCTCGGCCACGCCGATGGCCCAGGGCGAGGTCTACACGGCGATGCAGAGCGGCGTCCTCGACGGCGCCGAGAACAACGAGCTGGTGTTCAACGATCTCAAGCATGTCGAGGTCGGTCCCTTCTACTCGTACACCCGTCACCTCATGGTGCCGGACTACCTCATCGCGAATCCCGCCGTCCTGGCGGATATGAGCGACGAGCACCGGTCGATCTTCGAGGAGGAGCTCGCCACCGCAGTGGAAGAGGAGGGCGCGCTGTGGGGCGAGAAGGTCGCTGAGGCGATCGAGGCCGCCACGGCCGGCGGCGGGAAGTTCAACGACGACGTCGACGCTGAGGCCTTCCGGGCGATCCTCGGCCCGTTCTCCGAGGAGTCCGTGCCGGACAGCGAGACCGCCCAGGCCCTCTACCAGGCCACCCGCGACGCGGTGTGAGCGGTCCGCGCCGAGAGGAAGAGATCGAATGAAGGCCTTCACAGCAACGAAGCTGATGATCGACCGGATCCTGGGGATCGTCTGCGTGGCACTCTTCATGGCCCTGGTGGTCGTCGTGACCTGGCAGGTGTTCGCCCGCCAGGTGCTCCTCGAGCCGAGTCAGTGGTCCGAGAGCCTGGCACGGTACTTGTTCGTCTGGGTCGGTCTGCTCGGTGCCACCCTGGTGTTCGGCGAGCGCGGCCACATCGCCATCGATGTGGCCGTGCGCCGCCTCCCCGAGATGCCGCAGCGGATCGTCGGGCTGCTCGTCCAGGGACTCGTCATCGCCTTCGCCGCCTACATCCTCGTCTTCGGAGGGCTGCGGGCGGCCGAGAACGCCTGGCAGCAGAACCTCAGCGGGCTCCCGACGACGATCGGCCCCTGGTTCCTGGTCATGCCGATCTCGGGCGTCCTCGTCATCATCTACTCGATCTATCACCTGGTGCGTGTCGCCCGCGGTGACGAGGAGTCGTTCGAGCCCGACGACATCGACACCGTCGAGGCGGTGTAAGGAGAACCATGGATCCCTCAACACTCGGCGCCCTCATCCTGCTCATCGCGACCGTGGTGCTGCTCGTCATCGGCACACCGATCGCGATCGCCGTCGGCGGCGCCACGGCGCTGGCCATGCTGGCCATCTTCACCCCCGAGCAGGTCGCCCTCACCACCTCACAGCGCATGTTCACCGGGATCAACTCGTTCCCGCTGCTGGCGATACCGTTCTTCGTCCTCGCGGGCGTGATCATGAACAACGGCGGGATCGCGACCCGACTGATCGATGCCGCCCGAGTGCTGGTCGGCCGCATGCCCGGATCATTGGCCCAGGCCAACGTCGCGGCCAATGCGATGTTCGGTGCCGTCAGCGGATCGGCCGTCGCGGCCGCCGCCGCGGTCGGATCGACGATGGCACCGCAGCAGAAGCGCGAGGGCTACGACCCTCGCTTCGCGGCGGCAGTCAACATCGCCTCGGCCCCTGCCGGGATGCTGATCCCGCCCAGCAACGTGCTGATCGTCTATTCACTGGTCAGCAGCACCTCGGTCGCGGCGCTGTTCGTCGGCGGCTACCTCCCGGGCATGCTCTGGGCCCTTGCGTGCATGGTCGTGGTTCATCTCTATGCACGGAAGCGGCCCGAGCTCAAGGTCACCGAGAAGGTCTCCTTCGGGGTTGCTGTGATGACCCTCCTCAAGGCGATTCCCGCTCTTCTGATGATCGTCATCGTCATCGGTGGCATCCTCGCCGGCATCTTCACCCCGACAGAGGCTGCGGTCATCGCGGTCCTGTATTCGCTGGCACTGGCCTTCGTCTATCGTTCGGTGACGCTCAAGCAGCTGCCCGCGATCTTTCTCGAGGCCACGCGCACCACGTCGATCGTCGTCTTCCTGATCGGCGTCTCGACCGCGATGGCCTGGATGATGAGCTTCGCGCGGGTGCCGGTCATCATCTCGGACCTGATCCTCGGGGTCTCCGAGAACCAGATCGTGGTGCTCTTCCTCATCGCGATCGCGCTCCTGATCATCGGCACGTTCATGGACGCGACCCCCGCGATCCTGATCTTCACCCCGATCTTCCTGCCGATCGCCATCGAGATGGGAATGCACCCGATCCACTTCGGGCTGTTCATGACCTTCGCGGTATGCGTCGGGGTGATCACCCCTCCTGTCGGCACGGTGCTGTTCGTCGGTGCGAGGATCGGCAAGGTCTCGATGGAGTCGGTGCTGCGTCCTCTGATCCCCTTCTTCATCGCGCTCGCGCTGCTGCTGCTCCTGGTGCTGTACGTCCCGGCACTGTCCACCTGGCTGCCGAGCCTGCTCGGCCTGATGTGAC
The DNA here is from genome assembly GCF_947500705.1 of uncultured Brachybacterium sp. Classification (GTDB taxonomy): domain Bacteria; phylum Actinomycetota; class Actinomycetes; order Actinomycetales; family Dermabacteraceae; genus Brachybacterium. The sequence goes on from NZ_CANMSY010000003.1 coordinate 169,090, forward strand.
TGGTGGGAGGGCGAACACCGAGGTGTCCGTCCTCCCATCGTCTTCGACTGCCCCCTACGAGAGGTCTCCACTGTGGAACTCAGACACTCCACCCATCCCGATCAGGTGCCCGGAATGGACACCGCGGAAATTCGCCGCCGTTACCTGGTGCCGGGGCTGTTCGTCCCGGGCGAGGCGAACGCCCTCTACACCCACGAGGACCGCACCGTGCTCGTCGGCATCGTCCCCCTGGATGAGCCGATCAGCATGCCGACCTATCCCGAGATCCGCTCCGAGCGTTTCTTCGACCACCGCGAGGCAGGGGTCGTGAACGTCGGCCAGGCCGGCACGGTGACGGTCGACGGCACCGAGCACCGCATGGCCAAGGGAGCGTGCCTGTACATCGGCCGCGGCGCGACCGATGTCGACTTCGCCGGAGCGGGCGCCCGCTTCTACCTGTTCTCGGCTCCCGCGCACACCGCCTACCCCACCACCCTGGTCGAGCCGGGCCAGGGGACCATCCGTGAGCTCGGCGACCAGAAGACCTCGAACCGGCGCACGCTGAACCAGTACATCCATGAGAACGGGGTGCGCAGCTGCCAGGTCGTCATGGGTGTCACCACCCTTCATGAGGGCAGCATGTGGAACACGATGCCTGCTCACACCCATGACCGCCGCACCGAGTGCTACCTCTACTTCGATGTGCCCGAGGAGGCCCGCGTCCTCCATCTGCTCGGTCAGCCCCAGGAGACCCGGCACATGGTGGTCGCGAATGAGGAGGCGATCATCTCCCCCTCCTGGTCTGTGCACTCAGGAGTCGGCACCTCCGCATACAGCTTCGTCTGGGCCATGGCCGGCGAGAACCAGTCGTTCGACGACATGGATACATTCCCCGTGAAGGAGATGCGTTGATCCCCAAGATCGTCATCACCGAGTGTGACCACGACTCGATCGCCACCGAGCAGGACGTGGCGCAGCAGCGCGGCGTCGAGCTCGTCCTGGCCCAGGCGACGACGAAGGCCGAGGTGATCGCCGCGGCGGCTGATGCCGACGGCATCGTCGTCCAGTACGCGACCATCGACGCCGAGGTCCTCGAGGCGCTCCCCCGACTGAAGTCCATCGGGCGCTACGGAGTGGGCGTCGACACGGTCGACGTCGAGGCCGCGACAGCGCGAGGCGTGGCCGTCTCCAATGTCCCCGATTACGGGACCGAGGCGGTCTCCGACCACGCGATCGGTCTCGCCCTCGCCGTCGGTCGCGGCATCGCCCGGCTCGATCGCGGGATCCGCGCAGGCTCGGCGGACTTCGTCCCGGTCAAGCCGCTCCGCCTGATCGGCGGGCGCACCTTCGGGATCATCGGCCTGGGCCTGATCGGCGCGGCGACTGCACGCAAGGCTCGAGGGCTCGGGTACGAGGTGGTGGCCACCGATGGGCGACGCGAGCTCGGCAGCACTGTCGATGGCGTCCGCATCGTCAGCCTCGAGGAGCTGCTGAGCAGCTCCGATGTCGTCTCGGTGCATACGCCACTCACTCCCGAGACACACCATCTGATCAGCACCGAGCAGCTGGCGCAGATGAAGACGGAGGCGATCCTGATCAACACGAGTCGCGGCGGGGTCATCGACACTGCTGCGCTGGTGGACGCTCTCTCGGAGCGGAAGATCTACGGTGCGGGTCTCGACGTCCACGAGCAGGAGCCCATCCCGGCAGACCATCCGTTGACAACTTTCGACACGGTCGTGCTGACGCCGCATATCGCCTGGTACACGGAGGAATCGTACTTCGAGCTGAAGCGACGCACCGTGGAGAACGTGATCGACACGGTCATGGGCGTGCGCCCTCGGAACATCCTCAATCCTGAGGTCCTGCCGAACTGACTCACCGCGCTGACGTCCTCGGACCGCCCTCCTTGCTGGCGAGCTCAGGCGGGCGATCCCCGCGGCACTCCGAGAATCAGGAAGCTGCGGGGATCGTGGCGTTCGAGGGTCCGATCGAGCGATTCTGACCGCACCGGAGAGACACGTACGCCACATACCCCACACTGCTAAACTGTTACGAACTACAAAACCAACGTTTTGCAATATGAAATGGTGCAGGTTCCGGTCTGACGTGACCCGTTCCACCAACGGACGCTCTCGCCTCGCGACCGCGTCACCAGCCATCGACCAGGAGGCTCGCATGCCGACACCCGGCTCCGTCCCCGCACTCGACCGTTCGCGTCTGAGCGGGCTCCCGCTGCTCGGCGCGTCAGCCCCGCAGGATCCCGCGCGCGCGGGCATCATCCACCTGGGCCTCGGCGCCTTCCATCGCGCGCACGCGGCGGTGCACACCGCGCGTGCCCTCGCCGCCGAGGAGGGCGACTGGGGGATCATCGGCTTCGCGAACCGCTCCCGCTCGGTGGTCGATGCGATGTCCCGCCAGGAGGGCCTGTACAGCGTGCTCGAGCTCGCGGACACCGGCACCCGGGCGGATGTCGTGGACGTGCACCGGGGCTTCGGCGTGATGGCCGAGGATCCGTCGGCCGTGGTGCGGGAGATCGCGACCTCGGCGCGGCGCCTCCTCACCCTCACCGTCTCCGAGGGCGGCTATTCCGTCTCCCCCCGCACCGGACACCTGGACGTCGACTCCCCCGCGATCCGTGCGGACCTCGAGAGCCCGGCCTCGCCTCGCAGCGTGATCGGCCTGCTCGCCGGCGGTCTTGCTGCGCGCGCCGCCGCCGGCGGCGAGCCGTTCACCGTGCTGCCCTGCGACAACGTCGTCTCCGCCGGGCAGACCGCGCGGCGCATGGTCACCGAGTTCCTCGAGGCCTCCGGCGCCGAGGACGACGTGCTCGCCTATGTGCGCGGCAGCGTCTCCTTCCCCAACGCCATGGTGGACCGGATCGTCCCCGCCACCACCCCGGGCACGAGCGACCACGTCGCCGAGCTGCTGGGCGTGCGTGACGGGGCCCCGGTGCGCGCCGAGAAGTTCTCCATGTGGGTGATCGAGGACGACTTCCCCGCCGGCCGCCCGGCGTGGGAGCGCGGCGGCGCGATCATGTCCACCGCCGACGGTGACGTCGAGAAGTACGAGCAGGTCAAGCTCCGCATCCTCAACGGACCGCACTCCCTCATCGCCTACCTGGGGGCGCTCGACGGCCGGGTCACCATCCCCGAGGCCTTCGACCAGGACTGGATCGCCGAGGCCGTGCTCACGCTGATCCACGACGAGAACCTGCCCACCATCGATCTGCCCGCGGGGTTCGACACCGCGGGGTACATCGAGGACCTCACCCACCGCTGGCACAACCACGACCTCGGCCACCGCACCCGCCAGGTCGGGTCCGACGGGTCGATGCGGCTGCCCCAGCGCATCCCCGTCCCTGCCCGCTTCCATCTGGACGCGGGGCGGACCCCGGCTCTGCTGGCCCTCACGGTCGCGGCCTGGTTCGCCTGCGTCGTCCCCCCGCGAGGCTTCGAGCCCGGGGAGCAGGCGCGCGCCATGACCGATCCCGCCCAGGCGCAGCTGCAGGAGATCGCTTCGGCGGCCACCAGCCCGGCCGAGCACGCCCGCCTCCTGATGGAGAGCGGATGCCTCTCCGAGGAGCTCGCCGACCGCCCGGAGTTCGTCGATCTGGTCGGCGAGCTGCTCACCACGATCCTCACCTCGGGACCGCGCGCCGCGACCGCCGAGGCACTCACCGCCTCGTTCAAGGAGAACCGCTGATGAAGACCCTCGCCATCCACGCCGCCGAAGACCTCCGCTGGGAGGACGCCCCCGAGGTCGAACCCGGCCCTGATCAGGTGCGCCTGCGCATCAAGTACGTCGGCATCTGCGGCTCGGACCTGCACTACTACTATCAGGGGGCCAACGGCGCCTTCGTGATCACCGAGCCGCTGACCCCGGGCCACGAGCTCTCCGCAGTGGTGGACCTGGACCCCAGCGGCGAGTACGCCCCGGGCACCCCGGTCACCGTGCACCCCGCCCGCTACGGCACCTCCGCCCCGGGCATCGAGGACCGCCCCCACCTGTGGCCGGGCGGCGACTACCTGGGCAGCGCGAGCGTCACCCCGCACCGCCAGGGCGCGGCCGCGGAGCACCTCGTCATCGACCGCGCGAACCTGCGCCGTCTGCCCGAGTCGCTGCCGCTGAAGCGCGGCGCTCTCGCCGAGCCGCTCGCCGTGTCCCTGCACGCCGTGACCATCGCCGGGGACGTGACGGGCAAGAAGGCCCTGGTGCTGGGCTCGGGTCCGATCGGCCTGCTCGCCGTCGCCGCTCTGCTCCACCGCGGCGCCGCCTCGGTGGACGCCACCGACGTGCGCCCCGAGCCGCTCGAGCGCGCCCGTGCCCTCGGCGCCGATCGCACGATCCTCGTGGGCGAGGAGACCCCCGAGCACTCCGCCTACGACGTGGTGCTCGAATGCTCCGGGGCCCCCATCTCGCTCTCCTCCGCCGTGCAGGCGGTGCGCCCGGCCGGGATCATCGTGCAGGTCGCGATCCTGCCCAACCAGGACATCCCGGTGAACCTCGCCGCGCTGGTCGCCAAGGAGGTCCAGCTGCGGGGCACCCAGCGCTTCGACACCGAGATCGACGAGGCCATCGAGCTGCTGGCCGAGGATGCCCGCTTCGACGCGGTGGTCACCCAGTCGATCCCCGCCGCCGAGGCCGAGAGCGCCTTCGCGACCGCGCGCGATGCCTCCCTCTCCGCCAAGGTGCTGCTCGAGCTCTGAGCAGCGCGCCGTCCGTCCGCTCGCCCTGACCCCCAGGAGATCCGCCATGACCCCCGTGTCCCGCCTGTCGCTCCCCGAGCGCACCGCCTCCGCCCGGTTGATCGTCGTGATCCGTGGTGAGCGCGCCGAGCAGTACGCTCCCGTGCTCGCGACCCTCGCCGACGCCGGCATCCGTTCCGTGGAGCTGACGCTGTCCACCCCCGGCACCCTCGAGGAGCTGCCCGCGCTGCTCGAGCGCTTCGGGGACCGCCTGGACCTCGGCATCGGCACCGTCACCGACCCGGCGCAGCTGCGCACCGCCGCCGAGCGGGGCGCGCACTACATCGTCACCCCGATCACCCGCCCCGACCTGCTGGAGGCGGCGGCGGAGGCCGGCATCGCGATCGTCGCCGGCGGGCTCACCCCCACCGAGCTGCACGCCGGCTGGGCCGCGGGGGCGGCGGCGGTGAAGGTGTTCCCGGCGTCCGTCGTGGGCCCCGGATACCTCAAGGACCTGCGCGGTCCCTTCCCCGACATCCGCGTGGTCCCCTCGGGCGGGGTGGATCTCGAGGCGGCCGCGGCCTGGCTGCGCGCCGGCGCCGACGCGGTCTCCGTGGGCGGGCCACTGGTGGGAGACGCCCTGAAGGGCGGCAGCCTCGAGGAGCTCGCCGACCGCGCCGCCCGGTTCGTGGGCGTGACCACCCGCGAGGCCGGGGCATGAGGATCCCCGACGAGGGCGTCCGCGCCCCCGTCGGCCCCCGCGTGGTGGCGGTCGGCGAGACCATGGCGCTGATGCGCACCGCCTCCATCGGCTCGCTCGCGCATCTGCCCTCGGTGGACATCTCGCTGGGTGGCGCCGAGTCGAACCTCGCGATCGGGCTGCGCCGGCTGGGCGTCCCCTCCGCGTGGGTGAGCCGAGTGGGCGATGATCCGCTGGGCACGCGCGTGGCCCGCGAGATCCGCGCCGAGGGCGTCGAGGTGCACTGCACGGTCGATCCGGAGCGGCCGACGGGCCTGATGATCAAGTCCCGCCCCAGCGCCGCCACCACCCGCGTGGACTACTACCGGGCCGGGTCCGCCGCCTCCGCCCTCACCCCGGGCGACCTCCCGGCAGGACTCATCGAGCAGGCCGAGATCCTGCAGCTCAGCGGCATCACCCCGCTGCTCTCGGACACCGCGCACGCCACGAACATCTCTGCCGTGCAGCGCGCAGTGGCGGCAGGAGTGCAGGTCAGCCTCGATGTGAACTTTCGTTCGCGGCTGGGGTCGCGGGAACTCCTCGGGCAGCGGCTGGGCGAGATCCTCGAGCACGTCGACGTCGTGTTCGGCGGGCCGGAGGAGCTCTCGATCCTCGCTCCGGACATCGCCGACACTGACCACCGGGCTCTGCTGCGGGCGCTGGAGGCCGACGGCCGCCAGGTGGTCGTGAAGCTCGGGGCCGACGGCGGCGCCGCCCTCGCGGACGGCGAGATCCATGAGGCCCCTGGGCACCGGGTGGACGTGGTCGACACCGTCGGTGCCGGGGACGCCTTCGTGGCCGGATATCTCAGCGCTCAGCTCGACGGGCTGGACGTGCCCGCACGGCTGGCCAGGGCGAATGCCTGCGGGGCGCTGGCCTGCACCAGCCCCGGGGACTGGGAAGGGGCGCCGCGGCTGCGCGACCTCGACGCCCTGCTCTCCGGCGGCGCCGCGGACCCCGTGAGCCGCTGACCGACTCAGCAGCGGCCGGCGGCAGCGGTTGGGCCTCAGCGGCCGGCGGCGTAGCCCTGGGCGCCGCGGGAGTTGGCGGCGGCGCGCAGCATCCCGGTGTCGGGGTCACGCATCACGCACGACAGCCGCCCCAGCGACCAGTCCCCGGCGCGCACCACCTCATGCCCGCGTGCCTCGAGCCCGGCGATGACCTCCTCACCGAGGCGATCCTCGACCACGGCCCGGCCCGGGGACCACGTGCGGGGCCAGAAGGAGCCCGGCATCGAGAGGGTGTGCAGGGCCGGGGCGTCGATCGCCTGCTGGAGCTCGAGCCCGCCCACCAGCACGCGCAGCAGGAACAGCAGCTGCCACTGATCCTGCTGGTCACCGCCCGGGGAGCCGCAGGCCAGGACGGCCTCACCGTCCCGCAGCACCAGCGTCGGGGTGAGGGTGGTGCGCGGGCGCCGGCCGGGACGCAGGGCCGAGGGCAGCGTCTCGTCCAGCCACATCATCTGCAGGCGGGTGCCGAGGCAGAAGCCGAGGCCAGGGATGGCGGGTGAGGACTGCAGCCAGCCGCCGGAAGGGGTGGCGCTGATGATGTTGCCCCAGCGGTCGACCGCATCGAGATGGCAGGTGTCCCCGCGCGCCTCCCCGGTCGGTCGGACCGTCGGCTCCCCGGAGCTGCCGTGGTCGACGGCTTCGCCGGTGCACTGCGCGAACTCGTCGTCGGTGAGCAGCGGCGGCAGGGCCGACGGACCGTCTCCGAGAGCGCCCGGGCGGAATTCGTGGGAGGCGTTCTCGGCGATCAGGGCGCGGCGGCCGGAGAGGTACTCGGGTGAGAGCAGCTGCTCGAGGTCGACGCCTCCGTCCGTGTCGCCGTAGTGAACGTCGCGGTCGGCGAGTGCCAGCTTGAGCGCCTCGAGGATGGTGTGGGCGCCGCGCTCGGTGGAGGGGTCGAGCTGGGTATCCTCGCAGCCGTCCAGGATGCCGAGGGCCTCGAGCAGGGCCGGGCCCTGTCCCCAGGCGCCGGTCTTGGCGACCGTCCAGCCACGGAAGTTCGCGGTGGCTGCCGTGTCGACGTGCGCCTCGGCCGCAGCCAGGTCCTCGAGGGTCATCACGCCGGCGTGATCGGCCCCGTCGGAGTGGCGGTGCGGGGTGCGCACGAACTCGGCGATGGCCTGGGCGACGGGCCCGGCGCGCCACCGCTCCCGGGCGGCGGCGATCCGAGCCTCCCGCCCGCCTGGCAGCTCGGGTTCGCTGGGCAGCTCGCGCCCATCGGGCAGCTCACTCCCGCCCGCACCGTCGGCCCCGATCCCGGCCCCGTGACCGGCGCCGGCCGCGACGAGGTCCCGCAGCACCGCGGCATACTCCGGGTTGCGGATCAGCTGCCCGGGCTCCGGCGCGGCCCCGTCCGGCATCCACAGCGCGGCGGAGCTCGGCCAGTGCTCGGTGAAGGTCTGGGCGACCGTCTCGATCTGGGCGCTGACGCGGGCGAGGACGGGATGGCCCTGCTCGGCGCAGTCGATCGCGTAGGCCAGGACGTCCTCGAGCTCCCAGGTGCCCTTCTCCTGCAGCACCAGCAGCCAGGCATCCACCGCCAGGGGAACGGCGGCGGCGAGGGCGCCGGTGCCGGGCACGGCGGTGAGGCCCTCGGCGCGGTAGTGCGCGATGCTCGCCCCGGCCGGGGCGGAACCCTGTCCCATCACCACGACGGGGGTGGGGTCTGCGGCGGTCGCCAGAATCGCCGTCATGTCCCCGCCGGGGCCGTTGAGGTGCGGCTCGACCACATGCAGCACGAAGGCGCCGGCGGTCGCGGCGTCGAAGGCATTCCCGCCGCGCTCCAGGACGCTCTGCATGCAGGCCGTCGCGATCCAGTGGGTCGAGGCGGTCATCCCGAAGGTTCCCTCGAGCGTGGGTCGCGTGGTCGGTCCGGGCGGGACGACGAACGGGGTGGTGGGGTCAGCGCTCACCGGGGCTCCTTCAGAGGTCACCAGTCGTGCACGGTCCCGTCGCGCAGTCTGTTCACCGGCAGGTAGGCGGGCTGGTACTCGTGCCCCGCTGCCGCCTCCTCATCGAGCTCGACGCCGAACCCCGGGGTCTCGCCCGGGTGCAGCATCCCGCCCTCGAAGCGGTAGCTGGTGCGGAACACCGACAGGGTGCTCTCGGAGTGGGGCATGTACTCCTGAATCCCGAAGTTGTGGATCGCGAGACCCAGGTGGAGGTTCGCGGCCATCCCCACCGGGGAGACGTCGGTGGGGCCGTGGAAGCCGGAGCGGATGCCGTAGACCGCGGCGAAGCTCATGATCTGGCGCAGGCCGGTGATGCCGCCTGCGTGGGTGGCCGAGGAGCGCACGTAGTCGATCAGCCGCTCGGTGATCAGGGTCTGGTAGTCGTGGACGGAGTTGAACACCTCGCCGATCGCGAGCGGGGTCACCGAGTGCTGGCGCACCAGGCGCAGCGCGGCCTGGTCCTCGCCGGGGGTGCAGTCCTCGAACCAGAACGGGTCGTAGGGCTCGAGGGACTTCGCGAGCTTCGCGGCTTCGATGGGCCGCATGCGGTGGTGGCCGTCGTGCAGCAGGTGCAGCGCGGGCCCGAACTCCTCGCGAACTCCGGCGAAGACGGTGGGCAGGTGGCGGAGGTAGGCGGCGGTGTCCCAGGTCTCCTCCGTCGGCCGCAGCGGCGCGCCCGCCGCGGCCCGCCCGGCCGGCTCGTACTCGTACTTCCCACCCGGCTCCGAGTCGTGGACACCGTAGATCTGGTCCAGTCCGGGCACGCCCGACTGGATCCGCACGGCCTGGAAGCCCTGCTCGACGTAGCCGTGGATCGCTTCGTTGAGCCTCTCGATCGTGGTGCCGGAGGCGTGGGCGTAGGTGAGCAGGCCGCTGCGGGAGGCGCCGCCGAGCAGCTTGTACAGCGGCTCTCCCGCCTTCTTCGCGGCGATGTCCCACAGGGCCATGTCGATCGCGGAGACCGCGGCCATCGTCACCGGGCCGCGACGCCAGTAGGGGCTGCGGTAGAGGTACTGCCAGATCGATTCGATCTGGGACTCGTCGCGGCCGATCAGGGTGGGCGCCACGTGGTCGCGCAGGTAGGAGACCACCGAGAGTTCGCGTCCGTTCAGCGTGCCGTCGCCGAGGCCGGTGATGCCGTCGCTGGTGGTCACGATGGCGGTGACGAAGTTGCGGCCGGGGCTGGTGACGTTCACGTCGATGCGATCGATGGCCATGCGAGGCTCCTCCGGGGCGAGGCCACGACTGCGGGACCCCGAATCTGTTTTATATGATGGAACGCATATTCTGCAGTCCGTAATGAGTCTAGAGGCGCCGTGAGCACCGGGCAATCTCTGCTCATCCAGGAAGAGAGGCATGCGATGACCGCTCCCGACCCGGAGGAGAAGCCAACGGCACCCGTCCACGGGGCGAGCCCCGTCGGCAGCGTCGACAAGGCGCTGATCCTGCTGGAGATCCTGGCTGGCGCCGGCCCCGAGGGGATGACGCTGCGCGACATCGCCGAGGCCGGTGGGCTGAACAAGGCGTCAGTCCACCGCTTGCTGCGAGCGCTCATGCACCGCGGGTTCGCCGAGCAGTCCGCGAGGGACCAGCGCTACCGGCTGGGCACCGCCCCGCTCGGGCTCGCCCAGGCCTACGGCACCGGCGAGAATCTGCCGACCCTGTTCGCTCCGGCTCTCGCCAGCATCTCGCAGCGCTCCCAGGAACTGGTGCATCTGGGGCAGATGGACGGCACGCGCGTGCTCTACCTCGACAAGGTCGAGCCCGAGCGCACGCTCCGGGTGTGGTCGCGGGTGGGCAGCCGGGCCCCGGCGGCTCGCACCGCGATGGGTCGGGCGATGCTCGCGGCCGACGGGGCACGCGGAGACGCGTTGACCGCGTATGCCCAGGCCACCGAGGGAGGAGCGGACGAGGCCGGGAGCGTGATCAGCCTGCAGCACCTCACCGAGGTGGTGGATGAGGCCGCCCGCCGCGGGTGGTCCACCGAGATCGAGGAGAACGAGCCGGGCATCGCCTGCGTGGGCGTGGCCCTGACCCGCACCGGCGGGCGCTCGGTCGCCGTCAGCGTCACCGGGCCGCTCGAGCGGATGGGGGCGGCGCGGCGCAAGGAGGTCGGCGCGCTCCTGCGTGAGGAGCTGAGCCGGCTCGCCCCGGCCGGGTTCGAGCTCGCCCGCTGAGAGGTGCCGGTCTGGCCGACCGGTGGCCTGCCGTGGTCGAGATCGACGTTCGGAACACTTTGCGCGACACAAGATGGTCCGATCGTCACTCTCGGTGCCGGCCCGACTGGCCGACGACGCTGAACGCCGCGCGTCACCCGGCGAGCGCGGCGTACTCCTCGCTGAGCGTCATGTACTCGCTGTCCCAGACGTCCATGCCCGGGATCCTGCCGCCGGTCACGGCACCGGTGAGTCGGTCGAGGTACCACTCCCAGCCCGGGCCGATGTCGTGCACCATCTCGACCGGCACGTCGTGGTGGGTCAGCGCGACCTGCGTGCCGCCGTCGGCGTCGGGGGTGAGCTCGAGGCTCAGGGTCCAGGTGCCCTCCATGGACGCGCTGACCGTCAGCAATCGGCCCGGCTCGCAGGCGTGGATCGTGTAATCAGAGGTGGACGCCTCCCCAGGCTCCGCCGTCATGGTGACCTGGACGGAACCGCTCGCGGGGTCACCGGTGTATGTCCCGTACCAGGTGGCGAGCAGCGCGGAGCGGCTCACGTGCTCCCAGATCCGGGCTGCCGGGGCGGCCACGACGCGGGTGAGCACGAGGTCGCGGCCTGCGGTGTCGAGGGTTCCGGTGATGGTCATCTGCACTCCTCCGACGGGGACGCGGAGCAGCTCCGCGCACTCACCCAGAGTAGTCCTCGCGGGGTGACGAAGCATCGTGGTATTCCTGTGCCATGAGTGCTCCTTCGACCTCGCTGTCCGCCCCGGACCGAGTACTTCACGCCGCCCTCCGCGCCGGACGCACCGCGGAGGTGCTCAACCTGCTCGAGCCGCTTTCTGTGGTGCAGAGGCGTCGGGCCTGGAACGCGGTGAGGAAGTCGGCGGATGCCATCGACGCGGCGCCGATCGGGGAGCGCGACGAGCAGGGGCGTTGGAGCGGGAGCCTGCGCCGGGGTCACCACGATGCCGCGTCCGTGGCCAGGCTGGCGACACGCACAGCGCCGGCCGCGACGAGAGTGCATCCCGTGGAGCTGCCGATCGCCCGGGACATCATCCCGAGGCTGTTCCCCGACGATCTCCAGGGATTCGTCGAGGCGTGGGCGCAGCGATTCGTGGCGAACCCCAAGGCATGGGACCGGAACCGGGGCATCGAGGCGATGTTCGACTGGGCGCAGAGCGGGCTGATACCGCCGCCCACCCAGCGCGGCGCCGTCCTGCTCCTGATCTCCCAGCCGGGCCTCTCACGCTATCTGGAGGAGCGTCCGATCCTGATCGACACCACGCTGCCGAGGCTGTTCGAGGTGGCGGGTCAGAAGGGGGTCTCGGCCCCGCAGCGGGACGAGACGATGCCCGGACTCACCCTCGGTGCGCACATCATCCCGCGCTTGATCCGGGAGGGTCGATGGGAGCGGGCGCAGGTGCTGGGATGGTGCGGGCACGCCCTGGCGATTCCCCGCAGCGAGTACGAGCTGCGGTGGTTCCGTGCGTTGAGGGAACGCCTCCTCGGCTCCGCCTGAGTTCGTCAGCCCGCGGGTCACAGCTCGCGCGACTCAGCCCGCGGGTCACAGCTCGCGCGTCTCAGCCCGCGCGTCTCAGCCTGCGTCGGAAACGGTCGGCGCCGGCCGGCGCGTCCTGGTCGTCTCGAGCACGCCACCGACCACGCTGCCGATCACGAGGGCGACGAGCACGGAGATCAGGGTGGCCAGCAGCGGCATCTGCGGCAGATGGATGCGCGCGAGCTCGTGCAGCAGCAGCCCGAACATCCCGAACACGCTGATCAGCGCAGCGACGATCGCGGCCACTGCCACGCCGATCTGCAGCGCTCGCACCCTGCCTGCGACGGCGACCAGGAAGCCGACGATCGCCACCAGGGCGACCGCCCCGATCACCACCGCGGAGAGGACCACCAGGGTCGAGGAGCTGATGCCGAGCATCGCGACCATGGTCTCGCCGGGCTCGCCGAGGCCGACCAGCACGCAGGCGGCGACCCCGATCGCGATGGCGAGAGTGTTCCCGTCGTCCAGGACGATGACCAGCACCGCGGCAGCGATCGCGCACAGCAGTCCCAGGATCAGGGCGATGCTGCTGAGCGTCTGCAGGGCCCCGGGTGCGATGAAGGCCGCGGCGACGGCGAGCACCACACCCAGCAGCAGGCTGACCCCCATCGCGAGCCCCGCTCCGCTCCAGGTGCGGCGCGGGCCGGCGATGATCCCGGCGGCCAGCGGGAACGCGATCGGGACGGACAGCAGCACGGCCGTCAGCGCGGCGGCGACGAGCTCGAGGGGATCCAGGTCGAAGGACATGCCCCCATCGTCCCCCCTGTGGCACCGTGAGGGAGAGGGAACACGCGAAAGAGGTGCTCGAAGGGAGCTGCAGCGCGTAGTTCAGCGCAAGGTTCAGCGCGGGAACGTCAGAGCGGGGCTGCCGCACGCATCGGCTGGCGTCGGCGCTCGGCGAGATGCCAGGCCCACAGCAGCGACCCGATCACCACGTAGGCGAGCGCGGCCACCGCCACCACGGTGAGGCTGCCGGTGATCAGCGGGGCGATGACCCCGGAGAGCAGGGCATTCATGATCAGGGTGAAGAAGGTGCCCAGCGATGCGGCGGCCCCGCGCTGGTGCGGGAACAGATCCAGGATCTCCAGCTGGATGGGGGCGAAGAACAGCGACGCGGTGAAGGACATCAGCATCGGCCCGATCAGCACCGGGATCAGGCTCGCATCGAGCTGCCCGGAGGGATCCGGGAAGACCATCACCAGCACCAGGTTCAGCACGCTGGTGATCACGGTGCCGACGTAGCCGAAGGTGATCAGCCGGGAGCGGTCCATCGCGTCGGCCGCCCTGCCCACCAGGTAGGACCCGGCCATCATGCCGATGATCAGCGGGCCGAACAGCACCCAGAAGTCCTGCTCGCCGAGTCCCAGCAGCCGCACCACGATGATCGGCGCGGCGGCGACGAACACGAAGTGGGCGGCGAACCCGAAGGCGGTCGCGAGGGCGATCCGCACCAGCGCCGGGGAACGGCCCACCTCCCACAGGGCGCCGACCACGGAGCCCACTCGCAGCGGGATCCGGTTCTCCTTCGGCAGGGATTCGGGCATCAGCGCGGTCGCGACCATCACCAGCACGCCATAGATGCCCACGCCCGCGAACACCCAGCGCCAGTCGCCCAGCAGCAGCAACCACCCGCCGAGCATCGGGGCGATCACCGGGGAGAGTGCGAAGATCATCATCACCTGTGCCATCAGACGCTGCGCCTCGGCGCCCGCGAAGAGGTCGCGGATCACCACCCGCGAGACGATCGTGGCGGCACCGGCGCTCATGCCCTGCAGCACCCGCAGCGCGATGAGCATGCCCATCCCGGAGGCGAAGACCGCGCCGAACATCGCCAGGATGTAGATCGCGAGGCCCGCGAGCATCACCTTCTTGCGGCCCAGCGCGTCCGAGAGCGGTCCGTGGAAGACGCTCATCACGGCGAAGGAGGCGAGGTAAACGCTGATCAGCTGCTGCAGCACCACGTCGGAGGCGCCGAACTCCTCCCCGATCTGCGTGAACGCGGGGAAGACGGTGTTGATCGTGAAGGGGCCCAGCATGCCCAGAGCGGCAAGGGTGAGGGTGATGCGGGCTCCAGCGGTGCGCCGGCGGGGCGGGATGGTCGCGGTGTCGGTCGCCTCGGGGGTGGTCACGTCGAGGAGTCTAGAGGCAAGCGCTTTCGCGAAGGCCGACGGTCCGCTTTCGCGAAGGCCGACGGTCCACTTTCGCGAAGGCCGACGGTCCGATTTCGCGAGGGCCGACGGTCCGTGGGCGCGGTCTAGGCGCGGGTGCTCACGGTGCCGCGGGGCAGCAGCCGCGGCACCTCGTGCGCCAGACGCACCGGGGTGCCCGGATCCGCGAGCAGGGTCAGGGCGGCGCGGGCGAGGTCCACGCCGAGCTGGTGCGGGAGGTGCTCGAGCACGGCCAGCGGTGGTTCGTGGGTCTGACAGGCCGGGGAGTCGTCCCAGGCGACGATCGAGAGGTCCTCGGGCACGCGCAGCCCGGCCGCGACCGCCCGGTGAGCGCCGGCGATCGCCATCGCGTCGTTGTCGAAGATGATCACGGTGGGTCGCTGCGGGCCGTCCAGCAGCGCCTGGGTCGCGGCGGCGCCGCTGTCGGCCCCGTAGTCCCCCTCGGCGAAGAGCGCGGGCAGTTCCCGGGCCTGCGCGAACTCCCGATAGGCCTCGCAGCGCCAGCGGCTGTGGAGCAGGTGCGAAGGGCCGCCGACATGGCCGATGACCCGGTGGCCCCGCCCGTGGAGGTCCTCGAGCAGATGCTGCATGGTGCCGGCGTTGTCGACGGTCACCGCGGAGAACTCTCCCTGGCGCACATCGCCGATCACCACGAAGGGCAGGCCGAGTGCGCGGGCCTGGTGCGGGCGGTCGTCCCCATCCAGGAGATCCTTGAGGATCACCACGTCGACCATGTCGCGCTCGGCCCAGCGCCGCATCGTCTCCAGCTCCTCGGCCGGGCTGCCGGTGACGTGGCTGAGGACGGTGTGGCCCTG
Source organism: uncultured Brachybacterium sp. (assembly GCF_947500705.1). GTDB lineage: Bacteria > Actinomycetota > Actinomycetes > Actinomycetales > Dermabacteraceae > Brachybacterium. The sequence goes on from NZ_CANMSY010000003.1 coordinate 184,154, forward strand.
GGAGACTGCGGTGTCCTCGAGCCCGTGCAGGGCCTGGGTGTAGAACCGTTCGGAGCGTGCGGACCAGACGGACTCGGGGATGGTGATCCCGATGGTGGCCATGGAGTGCCTCCCCGGCGGTCTCAGGCGGCGCGGGCGCGGGCCCGGGCGACCAGATCGTTGGCGCTGATCAGCACATCATCGGCCAGGAAGGCGCTGGGGTCCACCGTGGCGGTGGTGCGCACCCGGATCCGTGCGCTCTCTCCGGCCAGCAGGGTCACCAGCTGGCGGTCGACGGTCGCGGCCGGATCGACCTTGTCCGCGAGCACGCACAGGTCCCGCACCGTCGAGCCGGCGCTCACGGTGATCTCGACGCCGTCCGCGACCCGTTGGGCGCTCGCGGTCACCGCTCCCCCGGCCAGTGCGGAGTCGCGGTCCTCCGCGAAGGGGTGCACGGTGCGCACCTCGGTCCCCGCCAGCTGCACCAGCAGCACCTCGGCGGCGGGGTCCGTGGCGGTCGCGAGCTCTGCCGGGAGCGGCAGCGTGGCCGCGGAGCGGGCGGGGACCTGCACCTCGAGCGTGGCCTCGGCGAGCAGCTGCCCGTCGTGGTTCTGGCGGCGCAGGCGCAGCGTCCCGCTCAGGGGCTCGTCGGTGTCGTTGCCGAGGCTGATCGCCGGACCGTCCTCGCGGGGCTGGATGGTCAGCAGCACCGGCGCATGCACCTCGCGCAGCGCGTACCAGAGCAGCTTGCGGCGGCGGTCGCCGTCCACCGCGGCCCAGGAGGTGACCGGCCAGCAGTCGTTGAGCTGCCAGACGATGGTGCCGCCGCACACCGGCCAATGCGAGCGGTAATGGCCGATCCCGCAGATCAGGGCGCGCGCCTGGTTCAGCTGGGTGGCGAAGTGGAAGTCGTCCAAACCCTCGACCGGGGGGAGGTGCCCGGCCATGCCGCGGCGCAGCTTGTCCTGGCCGCCCACCGCCTTCTGGTGGGACAGCATGGTCTCCGAGTCCTCGTTCAGCGGCCGTTCGGTGACGGCCCGGGCGAGGGTGGCGTAGTTGGCGGGTCCCTGGTATCCGAACTCGGCGGAGAACCGCGGGACGGTGTCGCGGTAGCGGAGGTAGTCGTTGTCCTCCTCGGACGCCCAGGCCACCCAGTTGTGCACGGTGCCGTGATCGGGGTTGCGGGGGTCCTCGGGCAGGGGTCGTGAGTAGGGGCTGGTGGGGGTATAACTGCGGGTGGGGTCAAGCTCGGCCAGCAGGGACGGGAACAGCTCGGTGTAGTAGCCGAGGCCCCACCCTGCGCCCTCCGGGATGTGCTCCTGCCAGCCCCAGTGGTGAAAGCCCTCGACGTTCTCGTTGCTGCCGTTCCAGTGGACCAGCGAGGGGTGCCAGGCCAGACGCACGATGTGCTCGCGCGCCTCGGCCTCGAACTCGCTGCGCAGCGGTTCGAGCTCGGAGTAGGCGGCGCAGGCGGTGGTGAAGTCCTGCCACACCAGGATCCCCAGCTCGTCGCAGAGGTCGTAGAGCAGCTCGGATTCGTACAGGCCCCCGCCCCAGATGCGCAGGGTGTTCATCCCGGCCTCGAGGGCGTCGGTGATGCTCGCGCGATAGTCCTCGGCGGTCAGGCGCACCGGGAAGCAGTCATCGGGGATCCAGTTCGCGCCCTTGGCGAGGATCGGGCGGTCGTTGACCACGATCGTGAAGGAGGTGCCGATCTCGTCGGGCTCCTCGAGCACGCCCGCGGTGCGGAAGCCGATCCGGTGCGCGCGCGCATCGAGCACCTGGTCCGCGGCGTCGCGCAGTTCGATGGCCACGGTGTACAGCGGCTGCTCGCCGTAGCCGCGCGGCCACCACAGCTGCGGGTCCGCGGCCGAGAGGCGCAGGTCGATCTCGTCCTCTGCAGTGGAGCGGATGAGCTCCTGGACCTGCTGCCCGGCAGGGTCCAGCAGCCGCGCCGAGACGGTCACCGCGATCTCGTCCAGCAGATCCGCCCGTTCGAGGAGGGCGGTGAGGTCGACGAGCCCGCGCGCGCCGGCCTCGGAGCCGGCGCCGGGCTCGACGGTGACCTGCGGGCGCACCTCGGCCAGGCGCGCCCCGGACCATTCCTCGAGGCCGATCGGCCCGGCGATGCCGCTGGTGACCAGCACCGGCCCCCAGTCCCAGCCGAAGTTGCAGGCCATCTTGCGGATCGCGTTGTAGGGCAGGTCGTTGCCGGTCACCGGCAACACCCCGAGCACCTGCTCGTTCTCGCGGGCGGTGCGCAGCGGGGAGGCGAAGCGGATCTCGAGCCGGTTGGTCCCCTCGACCAGTGCGTCGGTGACATCGAAGCGCCAGGAGCGGTGCTGGTTCTGCACCTCGGCGATGCGGAGGCCGTTCAGCAGGACCGTCGCGGCGGTGTCGAGGGAGGCGGCGACCAGGTCCACCCGCTCGGCGCCGCTGGGTGCCCAGTCGAATCCGGTCTCGTACAGCACGTCGCAGTCCCCGGTCCACTGCAGGTCGTGCTCGTGGCGGTCCAGGTACGGATCGGGGATCAGCCCGGCGGCATGCAGGTCGGTGATCAGGGTGCCGGGCACCGTGGCCGGCACCTCGCGCACCGCGAAGGGGGCGGGACCGTCGGTGATGCTCAGCTGCCAGCCCTCGTGCAGGGGCCGACGGGCGGGAGTACTGGTCAGGGTCACGAATTCTCCTCGGCGAGCGCCAGGTGGTCGGGCATGGGGACGCCGCGGCGCTGGGCCTCGGCGAGGAAGCGCGGGTTGTTCCCCGGTTCGGGGGCGGCGATCAGCAGCTGCCGGGTGAACTCGGCCTGGGGGTTCAGGATGACGTCGTCGGCCGGACCGCGCTCGACCACCTCGCCGCGGTACATCACCAGGATCTCATCGGAGAAGTGGCGGGCGGTGGCCAGGTCGTGGGTGATGTAGAGCATCGCGAGGTTCTCCTCGCGCTGCAGCCGCGCCAGCAGGTTCAGCACGCCCAGGCGGATGGAGACGTCGAGCATCGAGACCGGCTCGTCGGCGATCAGCACCGTGGGCTCCGGGGCGAGCGCACGGGCGATGGCCACGCGCTGGCGCTGCCCACCGGAGAGCTCGTGCGGTCGGCGCTCGAGGAAGCTCGTCGCGGGGCTGAGGTTGACCCGTTCGAGCAGCTCGCAGACCTTCTCGCGCAGGTTCGCGCGGGTGGCCCGGCCGTGCAGGAGCAGGGGTCGCTCGATGTGGTGGGCGATGGTGTGGAAGGGGTTCAAGGAGGCGAAGGGATCCTGGAACACCATCTGGACGTGATCGCGGTAGTGGGCCAGGGCCCTGCCGCGGGTGCCGACGGGGGCGCCGTCCAGGGTGATGGTCCCGGAGGTGGGCCGTTCGAGCTGGGCGAGGATCTTGGCGATCGTGGACTTGCCGGAGCCGGACTGGCCCACCAGGGCCACGGTGCGGCCGGGGCTCAGCTCGAGGGAGACGCCCTTGACGGCCTGGAGCGTGGTGACGCGCGCCCCGCTGCGCAGCCGGTAGGACTTGTGGAGATCGGTGACGGTCAGGGTGGTCATCGGGTGGCCTCCTGGTCGGCGCCGCTGAAGCCGGCGCGCACGAAGTCCCCGGCGTCGCCGGTCAGGGACGGGAAGGAGCCCAGCAGGCGGCGGGTGTAGGGGTGCTGCGGGGCGAAGTAGAGGTTCTCGGCGGTGTCGAGCTCGACGATCCGCCCCTGCTTCATCACCGCGATGCGGTCGGAGATCTCCAGCAGCATGGGCAGGTCGTGGGTGATGAACACGACCGCGAAGCCCAGCTCCCGGCGCAGTCGCAGCACCTCCTGGAGGATCTCGCGCTGGACCACGACGTCCAGCGCGGTGGTGGGTTCGTCCATGATCATCAGCTGCGGGTCCAGGGCGAGCGCCATCGCGATCATCACCCGCTGGCGCATGCCGCCGGAGAGCTCGTGGGGGTAGGCGTCGATGCGGCCGCGGTCCACTCCGACCAGCTCGAGCAGCTCCTCGCTGCGCCGACGTCGCTCTCCCCGGTCCATCTGGGGTCGGTGCGTGGTGAGCACGTCCCCCAGCTGGGTGCGGATGCTCAGCACGGGGTTCAGGGAGTTCATCGCGCCCTGGAACACCATCGCGACCTTCGACCAGCGGAAGGCGCGCAGCGCCGAGCCCTCGAGCGCGAGCACGTCCACGTCGGCGGCGGCATCACGGTCGTGGAAGGTGACCGAGCCGCCGGTGATGCGGGCCGGGGGCCGGTGCAGCTGGTTCAGCCCGTAGGCGAGGGTGGTCTTCCCGCAGCCGGACTCCCCCGCCAGGCCCAGGATCTCCCCGCGGCGCAGCACGAAGGAGGCGTCCTGGACGGCGTGCACCCCCTTGCCGACCTCATAGACGATGTTCAGGTCCTTGACGGTGAGCACGGGGTCCTCGAGCACCGGCGAGCCATCGCCTCCGGTGCGGCCCTGCTCGAGGGAGTCCTGGAGGGCCGGATCGCCGAGCTCGCCGCGGGCGATCGCCGAGGCGGTCTCGACGTTCGGGTCGGGATCGTGGGCGGGGTGGTCCGGGGGCACGGGCCCGGTCATCGGGGTGCTCATGCGAGGACCTCCTTCGTCGTGGCCTCGGAATCGTCGGCGCGCTCGGCACCCTGTTCCGCGCGGCGCACGGAGCGGGCGGCCTTGGGGGCGGTGCGCAGGCGCGGGTTGATGATGCCGTCGATCGAGAAGTTGATCAGCGACAGGCCGCAGCCCAGCGCCGCGATCATCAGGCCCGGCGGGACGAACCACCACCAGCCGCCCAGGGTGAGGGCCTGGCCGTTCTGGGCGTAGAACAGCATCGAGCCCCAGGTCTGGGTGCCCACCACGCCGAGGCCGATGAAGCTCAGCCCCGCTTCGCCGAGGATCGCAGTGATCAGGGCGAAGACGAAGCCGCTGGACATCACGGGCAGCAGGTTGGGCAGGATCTCCACGGCGATGATGCGGTGGGGCTTCTCTCCGGCGACCTTCGCGGCCTGCACGTAGTCGCGGGTGCGGATCGACAGGGTCTGGGAGCGCAGCACGCGGGCGGCGGCGGCCCAGGAGGTGATCGCGAGGATGAACGCGATCAGCAGCAGGCCGCGCTGCTGGACGTAGGAGCCGATCACGATCATCAGCGGCAGTCCCGGCAGGATCAGCACCACGTTGGTGAACAGGGAGAAGCCCTCGTCGATCCAGCCGCCGAGGTATCCGCCCAGGATCCCGAAGAAGGCGGAGAGGAACAGGGCCAGGACCGCCACGATCACGCCCACCAGCAGGGAGCCGCGGGTGGCCCAGGCCAGCTGGGCCAGCACGTCCTGGCCGGTCTGGGTGGTGCCCAGCCAGTGCTCGGCCGACGGCGGCGCCATGCCGAGGTTGGAGATCGCCAGCGGGTCGGCCACGAAGAAGGGGGCGATCAGTCCGAACAGGGTGATCACGACCACCAGGCCCGCCCCGATCACCAGGGAGGGGGTGGCGAGGCGGCGCAGCGAGGCGCGCAGTCGGCCGGGGGTCCCGGCGGTGGGGGCTGCCGAGTTCGGGACTGCGGACGTGGGGTCTGTGGACGTGGCCATCGGTGCTCCTCAGCCTCGCGCTCGGGTACGGGGGTCGATCACGCCGTACAGCAGGTCCACCACGAGGTTCGCCGCGAGCACGGCCACGGTGATGATCAGGAACATGCCCTGCATGAGCGAGTAGTCGTTGTTCTGCACGGCCTGCAGCATGGTGAATCCGACACCCGGGTAGGAGAAGACGGTCTCGACCACGATCGAGCCGGAGACCACGAAGCCGAGCGAGATCGCGAAGCCGGAGACGCTGGGCAGCATCGCGTTGCGGGCGGCGTACATGACCATCACGCGGCGCGGGGAGAGCCCTTTCGCCTCGGCGGTGAGGATGTAGTCCTCGCTGAGGGTGGAGACCATCATGTTGCGCATCCCCAGCAGCCAGCCGCCGAGCGAGGACAGCACGATCGTCAGCGCCGGCAGGAAGCCGTAGTAGAGGGCGTTGGAGAGGAAGGGGTAGTCGAAGGCCGGTCGCACCAGGGTGTAGTCGTAGCCGCCGGAGATCGGGAACATCCCCAGGTTCACCGACAGCACGTAGATGAACAGCAGCGCGAGCCAGAAGTAGGGCACGGCCTGCAGGATCGTGGTGGCCGGGATCAGGGAGTCCAGCCAGGTCCCGCGCTTCCACCCCGCCAGGGTGCCCAGCACCATTCCCAGGATGAAGGTGAAGGTGGTGGCCAGGCCCACCAGCACCAGGGTCCAGGGCAGGGACTGGCCCACCACCTGGGAGACGGGGGTCGGGAAGTAGGTCACCGAGACGCCGAGGTCGCCGCTCAGGAGCCCGCCGAGGTAGGCGAAGTACTCCTGGAACAGCGATCGGTCCGTGTCCGCCCCGAGCATCACCTCGATGGCCTGGCGGGTCTCCGGGGCGACCGGTCCGCGCAGCGCGAGCTTCGCGAGGACGGCGTCCACCGGGCTCCCCGGCAGGGCTCGGGGGATGAAGAAGTTGAGGGTCACTGCGGCCCAGAGGGCCACCAGGTAGAACCCGATCTTGCGCAGGAGATGCACTGCCTCGAGATCCTTTCGTCGCCCGGGCCGCGCCGCCCGCTCCGCCCTGGTCGGGGCGGAGCGGGGCGGCGCGGGCCGGTGGGTCAGCTGGCGGGGACGATGGCCTTGAGGACCATGGAGTTGTCCGGCGCCGCCCAGGCCATCGGGTAGGCGTAGAGGTCCTCCTGGGTGGGCCAGCCGGAGACCTTCGCGGAGCTGTACTGCGTGAGGCTCGAGCCGATCATCACCGGGATCGCCGGCATCACCTCGACCAGCCGCTGCTGGATCAGGAAGTAGTGCTCCTTCTTGACCTCGGGATCGTCGGTCGCCGCGGCGGCATCGAGCGCGGCGTCGACGTCGGGATCCGAGAAGCGTGTGACGTTGTGGTAGGGGTTCCCGTTCTCGCCCACGGGCACCGTGTTGTCGGTGGAGAAGTGGTTGCGGTAGGGGTAGTAGGGATCCGGTGCGGGGCCCTGGCCGACGGAGTCGATGACCAGCTGATAGGTCCCGCGCGCCTTGGCGTCGTTCCACTCGTTGACCGAGACCTGCTGCGGGATCAGCTCGATGCCGATCTCCTTGTACTGCGCGGCGAGGGTGTCCAGCGCCGTGACGTAGTCGGACCAGCCGGTGGGGCACGAGACCGTCATCGAGACCCGGACGTCGCCCTTGGCGTAGACCCCGTCGGAGCCGAGCGCATAACCCGCGTCCTCGAGGATCTTCTTGGCCTCGTCGGGCTGGGCGTTCCAGGGGGCGTTCTCGATCGAGGGGTCGATGAAGTCCCCGTCGCGCTCGGGCAGGCCGTAGGAGGGCGAGATGTCTGTGCCGAGGTCGAAGAAGGCCAGCTTGGAGAGCTGCTCGCGGTCCATGCCGTAGTAGAGGGCCTTGCGCACGGCGACGTCGGTCTGCGGTCCCTCGCAGCCCAGCTCCGGATTGGAGGCGGCCATGAGCGCCATCTGGGAGATGCCGGTGTTGGTGAAGGAGAGCTCGGGATTGGCGGCCACATGCTCCTCGAGGTTCGGGATCGCGGAGGACATGTAGTCGATCTCCCCCGCCAACCACATGTCGGTGCCGGACTGGTTGCCGGAGATGGCGATGGCGCGGATCCCGCCGATGGCGGGCTTGCCCTCGTCCCAGTGCTTGTCGTTGGCCAGCAGCAGGTAGGACTCGGGGGTGAAGTCGTCCAGGGCGAAGGGGCCGGTGCCCACCGGCTCCGTGTTCGCGTAGGTGGCCAGGTCATCGACGTCCGCGAAGAGGTGCTCGGGGATGATCCAGGTGCGGGCCAGGGCGTTGGGGCCCTCGGTGTAGGACGGCTCGGCGTAGGTGATCTCGACCGTGGTGTCGTCGATCGCCTCGGCCGACGGGGCGGTGCCTGCGGCATTGAGCGCCTCGGTGTCGCGGACCTTGGTGAAGGTGAAGGCGACGTCCTTCGCGGTGAAGGGTGTGTCGTCGGCCCAGACCACACCGGAGCGGGTCTTCACGGTCAGGACGGTGCCGTCCTCGTTCCAGGAGTAGCTCTCGCCCAGCAGCGGGGCGGGTTCCTGGTCGATGGGCTCGAGGGGGTTGAAGTAGAACAGCGTCTCGTAGATCAGGCCCTGGATCAGGGAGATCACCGATGGCGAGTGGGGGTTGAAGTTCTCGGCCAGGCCCGTGTTGGCGGTGGTGGTGATGATCGGCCGCTCCTCGGTCCCACCTCCCCCGCCGTTCTCGAGGTTGGAGCTCGTGCTGCACGCCGCGAGCGCGACGGGGGCCGCGCCGAGCGCGGTGAGCTTGTACAGGTCTCGACGACTGAGGTGCATCGTTGCTCTCCTTGTCACGCGTCAGCGCGTGCCGGGTCGATCACTCTGGGAAACTTCCTTCATTACGTTAATGAAGTATGGGTATTGTGGAGACCTCGGTCACGATCCGTCAAGAGGCGAGGCGGCCTGGAGCAGGCAACGGAATGATCACGATGCGGAGCGACCCGGCGTCTCAGCCCGGGTGCCAGACTGGCCGGGACCAGCACAGGACCAGCGGGAGAGGAGAGGGCGATGAGCGTGATCGGCGAGCGCAGCGCCTCCACCACGGACGCCGCGATTCTCGAGCTGGTGCGCCGCCGCGCGGAGACCAGCCGGGTGGAGATCTCCCGGGAGCTCGGCGTGACCCCGGCGACCGTCACCTATGCCGTCAAGCGCCTACTCGCGGCGGAACTGCTGGTAGAGAGCGGCTTCGCAGCGTCCAACGGCGGCAAGCGCGCCTCCCTGCTGCGGCTGAACGACCAGGCGCGCTGGGCGATCGGCTGCACCATCGACGCGGACCGCCTGTCTCTGGCAGGGGTTGATCTCGCCGGCGGTCTGCGCGCCCGGATCGCAGTGCCGCTGGAGAGCTCCTCCGATCCGACAGAGGTAGGCGCTGCGCTGCGTCGGGCGCTGTCGATGATCCGGCCGGAGGCCGAGGCGCACTCCGCCACCGGGATCGGCTTTGCGATCCCCTACGGACTCGACGGGGGCGGCCCGGCCCTGCTGCGCACCATCTCGGAGGGCCTGGACATCCCCTCCATCAGCGCGAACGCTCCGGCGTGCGCCGCGCTCGGCAGCTTCTGGAGCGGCGAGCAGCCCGAGAGCGGGCTGTGCGCGACGGTGCACATGGATGCGGGGCTGGGCTTGTCGATCCTCCTGGACGGCCGGCCGCTGCAGCCCGGGTCGGCCAGCTCCGCCACCCTGGATCACGTGGGCATCGATCCCGAGGGGCCGGCCTGCAAGTGCGGCGGCCGCGGCTGCCTGCACCAGTACGCCTCGGCCCGCGCCATCATCGAGAATGCCGTGCGCACCGGCAGCCTGGCGAAGGACCTGGGACTGCGGCTGACCCCCGCCTCCCTGAGCAGCGACGTAGTGCTGATAGCCCTGGCGGCCGCCCACGGGGAGCCCCGGGCGCGCAAGGTGTTCGTCGCGGCGGTCTCTGCCCTGGCTCAGGCGGTCTGGTCGGCCACCAGCGCCCTGGGGATCCCTGCGGTGGTGCTCTCCGGGCCGGGGATGCAGGTCGCCCCGGTGCTGGTCGAAGGGGTGATGGAGGAACTGCTCACCGCCCGGGCCCGCAATCTCGGGGCAGAGATGTCGGTGGCGGTCTCCCAAGTCCAGCCCCATCCCTGCGCGGTCGGTGCGGCGGTGCTGGCGCTGCAGACGTTCATGGCCCCGGGGCGGGCCTCCCACAGCGGGCCGGCCCGCGAGCTGCCCCATGTCGAGCCGGCCGCCTGAGCGGACAGCTCCTTCGCGCTGAGCTTCTGCATGCTCAGCTCCTGCGTGCTCAGCTTCTTCGCGACCAGTCCCCGCGTGCTCGCCCACTCACCCCCGATGCGCCCACAGGTCTCGCAGCAGCGCGATCTCGGCGAGGTGGTGGATGAGCTCGCGGTTGATGTGGGCGACGAGGGTCGCGCGGGAGTGCTCGGCCCACGGCCCCTCCGCCTCGCCCACGGCGACCTGGAGCTCCTCTGCGTCCCAGCTCCGCACGCCGGTGATCCAGCGCTCGTACTCGGCATCGAACTGCGCGAGCGCCTCCGTCGCGGTCGCGGCGTAGTCCCAGCTCATGTAGTCAGCGGGCGGGCCGCCGAGGTGGTCGTGGCTGCGCATCGCGAGCACGCCCACGATGATGTGGCCCAGCCGCCAGGAGATCGTGGTCAGCGGCGAGGGGTCGGGTTCGGGGAACTCGAAGTCGATGGTCATCGCTCCGGAGCCGCCCTGGAGCGAGGTCGGCGGGGTCTCGCCGTCGGCCGTTCGGGGATGCACGGTCCAGGCCCGGCCGACGCCTCCGGGGTCGAAGAAGTACTCCTCGTCGGTGAGGCCCTCGAGCCGGGGCCGCAGGTGTTCGCGGACGTGGGGCTCGATCTGGTCGAGCAGCACGGTGGGCAGGTCACCGTCGATGCCACGGGCCTGCGGGTTCTGGGTGGTTTCGTCGCTGGTCATCGGATCCTCCATGGGGTGTCGAGATGTGGTGAGGCAGTGGGCCGACGGGCGGGGTGAGGTCGTACTGCGCTCACCAGTTGGCAGGCGGCCAGGACTGTCCGGCGGCGAGGGCGTTCAGCTCGTAGGCACCCTTGCCGTCGATGCTCTCGCGCAGGAGGTCCGCGTGACCCGCGTGGCGGGCGTTCTCCTCGATCATATGCAGGGCGTACCACCGCAGACTCCACGTCGCGCGCCCCTCGAACCAGGGCTGATCGGGAACGGGACCCCGGGTCTCCAGATCGACGCCGCGGATCGCGGCGGCGAGCTGTGCGCCGACCTGCTGGAGCTGCTCGATCAGCGAGTCGGGCGTGTCCCCCTCCCGCAGGGCGTCCGGGGCGAGTCCGCCTTCGGCCATGAGCTGCTGCGGCGTGCCGGTGGGCGCCGGCGGAGCGTCGGGGGCGGCCACCATGGCCTGTGCCGCTCCGGTGGATATCAGCAGGACGTGCCGGGCCAGCGCTCCGAGGCTCATCCCGGAGGCGCTCGGGACCAGCGCGAGCTGCTCGCGCTCCAGCCCGTGGAGGGCCGTGGCGACCTGGTCGATCTGCTGCTGGGCGAAGGTGGCGAGACTGTCGCGCTCGTCGGTGGTCTCGGCGGTGAGGAAAGGCATCGTGCTCTCTGTTCTCTTCGGCAGCGGGCCGTGGGCCCGCGTGGGGACGGTCGATCGGGCAGGACCCACCGTTCTCGCCCTTGCGGACAGCATCTGTCCTCGAAGTCGGGCAGAGTGTGTGCATGAGCAACGTGACCACCAGAGCACTGCGACTGCTGGCCCTGCTGCAGTCGCGCACCGTCTGGACCGGGCCCGAGCTGGCGGGCGAGCTCGAGGTGACGGTGCGGACGGTGCGGCGGGATGTGGACCGCCTGCGCGAGATGGGCTATCCGGTGCTGACCTCCGCCGGGCACGGGGGCGGCTACCAGCTGGGTGCCGGGCGGGAGCTGCCGCCGCTGCTGCTCGGTGCGCATGAGGCGGTCGCGGTGGCCGTCGGCCTGCGGTTGACCGCCTCCTCCGGGATCGAGGGCTTGGATGCCGAGGCCCTGCGGGCGCTGGCTGCGCTGGATCGGATCCTGCCGCCGGAGGTGAGGGCGGAGGTCTCCGCCGTGTCGAACGCCCTGGGGGTGGTCTCCCGGCCGATGCCCGTCGCCCGGGCGGAGGTGCTGCTGGCCCTGGCCACCGCGGTGCGCGACCGGCGACGGATCCGTGTGGACTACGAGAAGCTGGGTGGCGAGCGCGGTGAGCGTCGCCTCGAGCCCCACCGGGTCCTCTCCGTCGAGGGGCGCTGGTACCTGTTCGCCTGGGACCTGGACCGTGAGGACTGGCGCACCTTCCGGCTGGACCGCATGCACGCGGTGCACCCCTCGACCTTCACGATCACCGAGCGCCCCACCCCGGACATCGAAGCCACGGTGCGCGAATCGATCACGGTCGGCGGATACCGCGCGGCGGCCACGGTGCGGATACTCGCCCCGTTCGAAGAGGTCGCCCCGCAGGTCCCCGCCCGGTCCGGGACGGTCACGGCCGACGGCCCGGGCGCCTGCATCCTCCGCGCCGGCGCCGATGAGCTGCACTGGGTGGCGATGCATCTGGCGTGGATCGGTGCCCCGGTCGAGGTGATCGATCCGCCCGAGCTGCTCGACGTGATCGAAGGGATGCGGGACTGGGCGGGGTCGGCGCGGATGGCGCCGGGGCAGTAGGGCGCAGGCAGCAACCGATCTGCGCCGGTTCCATTCCCTGTCGGAGCACGCGGCCTATCCTGGCTCGCAGAGCCCAGGGGAGGGCGGATCGGGCCGTCGTCCCCACCCGGAACGGACACCGATACCCCTGGCCGCTCACCACCGACCGCTCGCCCTGCTCAGCGCCCTGCTGCTGGCCGTCTCGGTGGCCGCCTGCAGCGATGGTGACGCTCCCGCGCCGCAGCCATCGGAGTTCGAACCCCCGCCCGCCGGTCAGAACGCGCCCCCGAAGCGGGTTCCCTCCGCCGAGGGCGGCGGCGCAGACCCCTCTGACGGTGGGGGCACCGGTGCTCACGTCGAGAGCGGAGACCGGGACGAGAGCGACGAGCCGCCCACCGCCACCACGATCACCGGCGTCTGGCCGGATCAGAGCTGGCAGATCGAGGAGCTCGAGGGTGATGCCTGCGCGGACCGGGCTCCGCAGATCTCCCGCTGGGTGCTGGGCAAGAACTATTTCAGCTGCGGCGCGACGGAGGATCTGCTGATCGCCTGCAAGCAGGTGCAGGGCGACGAGGCGCTGTGCGTGCGCGATCCGCTCGAGAAGACGGCCGTGCGCATCCGCTCCCCCGCCATCGATGGGTTCACAGCGCCGGCCCCCGAGGACCCGTTGCCGCTGATGGTGGTCCTGGCCGAGGGCAGCATCTGCACCCCGGTGCCGCGCGACAGCATCGAGCACCATGCCGGGCGCCAGAGCTGGCTGTACTGCGGGGAGAACTCCGCGCTGCTGCTCGATATCACGACCGCGAACTCCTATTTCGATCCCAGCGGCGAGGTGTGGACGGCCGACCTCGGGGTGGGCGGTGCCGCGCCGACGGTGGTCGAGGTCCGGGAGATCATCTACGCCGGCACCCCCGAGGACGTCGAGGCGCAGGGCTTCCGCGCAGGCTGAGCCCCCGGGGGAGATCCCGTCGGCGCAGCAGCGGGCCCGACATCTGCGCAGCAGTAGGCCCGACGTCAGCGCAGCAGCGGGCCCGACGTCAGTACAGCAGCAGATCCGCGTCAGAACAGCAGCAGGCCCAGCGCGGCGGCGACGGTGAGCACCAGGATCAGGTTCTCGAACACCTTCTGCGGGATCCGACGGGCCACCTTCGATCCGGCAAATGCACCGATCAGCACCACCGGGATCAGCATCGCGTCCATCACCAGGGTGTCGCGGGTGATCAGGCCCAGCCCTGCCGAGAACGGCACCTTGAAGAGGTTCACGATCGCGAAGTACCAGGCGGAGGTGCCCAGGAAGGTCAGCACCGGCATCCGCATCGCGTAGAAGTACAGCGACATCACGGGCCCGGCGGCATTGGCGACCATGGTGGTGAAGCCGCCCAGCAGGCCGTAGCCCATGCCCTGCACGGTCGCGGCAGCACCCGATCTCGAGCCGCCCACCTCCACCCGGGTGGCGGGCAGGCCCGTCCCGGTCCGGGCGCTCGCGCCGTCGGCGCCTCCCGCGCCGCGGGCTGCCGCAGCCTCCCGTCGCTGGGCGAGCTGGCGCCGGGTCACGGTGACGATCACCAGGGTCAGCAGGATGATGCCGATGGTCAGGCGCACTGCATCCCCGTCGACGCGCGCGAAGTAGAACGCGCCGATCACCACCCCGATCATGGCGCTGGGCAGCAGGCGCACCAGGGTGCGCACGTCCGGCTCGCGCCGGTAGACCCACAGCGCGGTCATATCGCCCACGATCAGCAGGAGCAGCAGCGCGGCGGTGGATTCCTTGGCGGGCATGGCGAAGGCGAAGATGCCTACGGCGATGGTGCCGGCCCCGGGCAGCGCCGTCTTGGAGAAGCCGACGATCAGCGCCCCGAGGGCCACCAGCGACCAGGCGACAGGGCTCATGTCGGGAATCAGTGCAGCGAGGTCAGGCATGGTGAGTGAACTTATCAGCGTGCCGCGCGGGCAGGTGGGGCGGTCCGCGCCGGTCTCACGGCCGGTCTCGCACTGGAGTGACGGCTCAGCGTTCCCCGTCGGTATCGGCGCCGTGCGCGAGCGCACGATCCAGCAGTCCGGAGATCTCGGTGAGCACCTCGTCGACGGGCCGCTCGGCGAGGGAGCTCATGAACGGTTCGATCTTGACGGGGCCGGTGTACCCGGCACGCGTGATCGCGCGGAGAAAGCTGTCGAGGTCGATGACGCCGGTGTCGAAGGGCAGGCGGCGGTCGAGGTCCTGCTGCTCGTCACGCACGCGGTCGGCGCGGGCGTCGTTGAGGTCCACGGAGATGATGTCGGAGTCGGCGAGGCCCTCCAGCTCCGTGGCGCCTTCCCCGGCGGTGTACCAGTGGTAGGAATCCAGGATGAGCCCGACATTGCCGGCGCCGGTCTCGGCGATCAGCTCACGCAGCTCGCGCAGGGAGTGGATGAAGGGGAAGCGCTCGGCGGACCAGAGGGTCTTGGGGCCGATGTACTCCAGGCCCAACTGGATCCCCGCGTCGTCGAGCAGTGCGGCCACGAGCGAGAGGCGGCCCAGGTGCAGTCGCCAGTTCTGGCGGTGGTCGAGCTCCTGGTGCATCGGGCGGATCCAGGTGCCCATGCGGGTGACACCGGCAGCGGTGAGCAGCTCGAGATCGGCCGGCAGGTCCACCAGCGCCTGGCGGAAGTCAGCGGCCGGAGCATCCAGCGGCACGGTCAGGCCCGCCAGCCCCCACTGCAGGCCCTGCTCGCGGACCACGGCGGCATGCTCGGCGGTGCCGGAGGGTCCGAGGGTGCGGAAGTGGGTGAGGTCAGGATCGATGCCACCGAAGCCGTGGGCAGCTGCGAGGTCGACGGCGCGCGGGTGGGCGAGGTCGAGGCCGAGAGCGCCGGGCGAAAGGGTCGAGAACATGGGTCTCCTTCGTCAAGGGGTGACAGGGCTGGACGGTTGGCGGTACTGCTCAGAAAGAGCAGGGCTGGTCGGGTGGGGCGGGGCTGGTCGGGTGGCTGGGCTGGGGCCGGAACCGCCGAGTGCGACGATCGGGCGCCGAGGTCGGCCGCCTACCCTCGACCGGGAGACAGCTCCTCCTCGAGGAACAGGCAGGCCGCACCGATCGCGCCGGCGGCGTTGCCGAGCTCTGAGAAGTGCAGCGTGCACCCGGACCTGTCGAGCCAGTCCGGCGTGCCCGCACGGATCCGAGGTGCGGCCAGCGGCAGCAGCGCCGACAGCACCGGGCCGCCCACGATGATCCGCTGCGGATCGTGGATGCGGGAGAGGATGTCCAGCGCCGCGATCACCGCGGCGAGGTGCCGTTCCACCGCTGCGAGCGCGCTGCTCTCACCGCGCTGCGCGGCGGCGGCGATCGCGTCCACCGAAGCGGGGACGTCCTCCGCGCAGATATCCATGCCCGCTGCGATGGCACGCTCGATCATCCGGCGCGCGCCGGCGAACAGGTTCAGGCAGCCGTGGCGGCCGCAGGAGCAGATCTCGTCGGCCACCCCGGTGGGCAGGTGGCCGATCTCCCCGGCCTGGGTGCTGCCACCGCGGTGGACGCGTCCGTTCGCGCTCACTGCGGAGCCGACGCCGTGGCTGAGGTAGAGATAGAGGATGGTCTCCTCGGTCGGGAGGTGCCCAGCCCAGATCTCGCCGGTCAGCGCCGCGTTGGTGTCCTTGTCCAGGAGGACGGGCAGGCCGGTGGCGGCCTCGAGCTGTGCGACCACCGGGACGCCGTGCCAGCTGGGCAGCCAGGGCGGATCCAGGATCACGCCGGAGGCAGAGTCCAGCGGGGCGGGGGCGGCGACCCCGATCCCCAGCACCACTCGCCGGGGTGGATCCTGCAGCGCGGCCCGCCCGTCGGCTCCGTCGGCGCCCGTGCCTGTGCCGGCGCCCGGGGCCGGGGCCGGAGCCGGAGCCGGAGCCGAGGCCGGGGCGTCGTGAATTTTGACCGCACCGTGGCGGGTGCAGAGGCGCTCGATCTCGGCGGCGATGCGGGCGATGTCCGCGGCGGAATCCTCGGAGGGGGCCGCGAGGATGGTCGTGTCCACGGCGTTCCCCTGCAGGTCGCAGATGACGATGGTGAGGTACGCGGGGTCCACGTGGAGGCCGATGGTCCAGCGGGAATCGGCCACTGCCTGCAGGGTCGTGGAGGGCTTGCCGGGCCCGGAGATGCGCTGCCCGGCCGTCTCGATGAGTCCCTCCTGCAGGAGCCGACGGGCGATCAGCGAGACCGTCTGCCGCGACAGACCGCTGCCGCGCACCACCTGGGACTGGGACATCCCGCCAGGTGCCGAACGGATCATCTGCAGCACGAGCTTCTCGTTGTAGGAGCCGATATCCGCCATCGATGTTCCGCGCATGCCGCCCTTCCCCTCCGTGCTTCCAGTCCCCTCCGTGGGTCCAGCCGATGTCGACTCCGTGGGTGCCGACCCATTGATTATGTCCACCGGTGTGAGTAACCTACCTCACCAGCACCACGAGGTCCCCGCCCCTGATACGCACTGCGCGCAGCGGGCAGCGGGCGTGCCGCATCCCGACCGACGAATCGTGAGGACAATGTCTGCACCCCTACGTATCGCCGCCCTCTCGGCCTGGCACGTCCATGCCGAGGAGTACGCCCGGGAGGCGCAGCAGCATCCCGGCACCGAGCTGATAGCCGTCTGGGACGAGGACGCCGAGCGCGGCCGGGCCCTGGCCGAGACGCTCGGGGTCGAGTTCACCCCGGACCTCGAGACGCTGCTGGCCCGGGAGGATCTCGACGGCGTCACCGTCACCACCGCCACCAGTGCGCACCGCGACGTCATCGGCCGGGCGCTCGCGGCGGGCAAGCACGTGTTCACCGAGAAGCTGCTGGCCCCCACCGTCGCCGAGGGCGAGGAGCTGATCGCCGCGGCCCGTGAGGCGGGTCTGCGGCTGACCGTCTCCCTGCCCCGCCTGGCCCACGGCTACGCGCTCGCGCTGCGCCGCGTGCTCGAGGAGGGGCGGCTCGGGCGCCTGACCTACTCGCGGGTGCGGCTGGCTCATGACGGGTCCACCGGCGACTGGCTGCCGGCGCGCTTCTACGATCCGGCCACCGCGATCGGCGGGGCGTTCAGCGACCTCGCCGCGCATCCCGTCTACCTCACCCAGATGATCCTGGGCAGCGAAGTGCAGGTGCGCTCGGCGACCTTCACCGACATGACCGGCCGCGGCGTGGAGGACAACGCCGTGGTCACCGTGACCGGCCCCGACGGCGCGATCGGAGTGATCGAGACCGGATTCGTCACCCCCACGAGCCCCTTCTCGATCGAGGTGCAGGGCACCGAGGGCTCGTTCCAGCACGGGCTCGGGAAGGGCGGCGGCACCAGCGTCGACACCGGCCAGGGCCCCGTCCCGATCGACGTCCCCGGCGATGCCGAGAACCCCTTCGCGCAGTGGGCCCGGGCGATCCGCTCGGGCCAGGACACGGCCGAGAACCTCGGCCGGGCCCAGGCTCTCACCGCCCTCGTGGTCGCCGCGAACGCCGCGGCCGCCTGAGGCGCCCCATCACGACCCCGAAGACCGACAGGACGAGCACGTCCAGCACGACCCCCACGACCCCCACGACTTCTCAGGAGCTCCCATGACCACGACCGTCCCCTCCCCCCTCCGCATCGGCATCCTGGGCGGCGGCGGCATCGCCACCGCCCACCTGAACGCCTACGCGACCGTCGCCGACCGCGCACAGGTCACGGCCATCGCCGACGTCGACCCCGAGGCGCTGGCCCGCCGCGAGGTCGAGACCGGCGCGAAGGGCTACACCGACTTCCTGGAGCTGGTGAAGGACGAGAACGTCGATGCGATCGACATCTGCCTCCCCCACCACCTGCACACCCCGGCGATCCTCGCGGCCGCCGCAGCGGGCAAGCACATCCTGTGCGAGAAGCCGCTGTGCCTCACCCCGGAGGAGGCGAAGCAGGTCAGCGACGCGGTGCAGAAGGCGGGCGTGACGCTGATGTGCGCGCACAACCAGCTGTTCATGCCGGCCGTGGCGAAGGCCACGGAGCTGATCGACGCCGGCACGCTGGGCGAGGTGTACGAGGTGCGCACCACCGACTCGTTCTTCAACGACTTCGATCCCGACTCGATGGGCTGGCGCGCGAACGCCGCGACCTCCGGCGGCGGCGAGCTGATCGACACCGGCTATCACCCCACCTACCTGATGCTGCACCTGGCCGGCGCGGTGCCGACCAGCGCCTTCGCCATGCTCTCCACCCACCGCCTGAAGTTCATGGAGGGTGAGGACTCGGCCCAGGTGCTGGTGCGCTTCGAGAACGGCGCGGTGGGCCAGATGGTGACCTCCTGGGCGTACCAGGCGGCGCCGGGCACGGACCGCTTCTCGGTGGTGGGCGAGAAGGGCTCGCTCAGCTCCGACGGCTCGACCCTGCGGGTGCAGGTGCGCGGCGAGGAGGAGCAGGTCTTCGAGCACGAGGAGGTGGAGACCTTCTCCGCCGAGATCGCGCACTTCGTGGACTGCCTGCTCACCGGGGAGCGTCCGCTCAACACCGAGGTCGAGGGCGTCAGCGTGCTCGGCGTGATCCTCGCGGCCTACGAGTCCTCCCGCACCGGGACGATGGCTGACGTGATCCGCCTCTGAGGCCGAGCGGCTGCCCGGCTGCCGAGAGTCTCTCCCCCACCCGCTCCCTCCCGCTGAGTCGCGCGGACTCACCGATTGCGCGCTCAGGACCGATGATCTGCCCACCATCGGTCCTGAGCACGCAATCGGCGACGCAAGGCCGACAACGTCACCCGCTGGTCACGGGAGCGGCTCATCTTCCGGGCAGAGACTTCGGTCAGGCGATCCAGCCGATGTTGGCGACGCCGGAACCGTCGGCTCCGGCGCGGGCGGAGCTGATCACCAGCGCCATGGCCGCGGACCCGGGGTCGATGACGCCCTGGGAGGCATCGCCGACGTAGCTGGCACGGCCGCGGCGCGCGATGGTCTGCGCCGTGGCGGTGGCCCCGGCGACCGCGGCATCCTCCGCTGCGAACAGAGCCTCGACGGCGGTCGTCTCCGCATCGGCCTCGAGCGCAGCGCGAAGGGCGGTGACGGCTGGGTCGAGTGAGTCGATCATCGTCTTGTCGCCCACCTTCGCCTCGCCGTAGCGCTGCACGGTGGCCTGGCCGGCGGCGAGCGCGTCGGTGAACTGGGCGATGGTGGGCGCGGCGGTGCCCGCCTCCTCCCCTGCCTTGGCGAGGTCGCGGAAGAACATGCCGAAGAGGGGCCCGCTGGTGCCGCCCACGCCGAGCCACGCCATGTACAGCGCGGTCAGCCACTCGCGGTACCTGCTGGGTTCGTCGGCCTCGAGGTTCCGATCGAGGTGCTTCATCGCCGTGCGGACGTTCGTGCCGAAGTCACCGTCGCCCGCGCGGCGGTCGAGGTCGCCGAGCTCGTCCGCGGAGCCCACGAGGGCCTCACGCAGGGTGAGGACGAAGGCGCGGCCGAAGCCGGCGGGAAGGGTCCTGCTGGGGGTCTGATCGTTCATGAGGCAATTCCTTACCAGGTCAGGGCGGGGGTACGGACGGGCGCGTCCCACAGCCGGCTCTGCTCGTCGTCCAGCGGCATGAGGGTGATCGAGATGCCGTGCATGTCCAGGCTGGTCACATAGGAGCCGACCAGGGAGCGTTCGATCGCGACGCCCGCGTCGGCCAGGTGGTGGTGCAGGGAGCGGGCCACCAGGTTCAGCTCGAGCGGGTAGGTGCCGCCGAGCCCGTTGACGATCGCGAGCACCTGGTCGCCGCGGTGCAGCTCGAGCTCCTCGCGCAGCGGCTCCAGCAGCAGCTCGGTGAGTCCGTCGGCGTCGCGGAAGGGGACGCGGCCGCGGCCGCGCTCACCGTGGATGCCCACGCCGAGCTCGACCTCGTCATCTCCCAGGGCGAACTGGGGCTCCGCATCCCCGGGGTGGGTCCCCGCGGAGAGCGCGAGGCTCATCGTGCGGGCGCGGGAGGCGGCGCGACGACCGATCGCGGCGACCTCGGCGAGGCTCGCCCCGGCCTCGGCGGCGGCCCCGCACAGCTTCTCGACGATCACGGTGGCGGCGGTGCCCCGGCGGCCGGGGCCGTCCGCATCCCCGGTGTCGGTGGCGAGGTCGTCGTCGACCAGGACGATCTCGGTCTCGATCGCGTCATCGCCGCTGATCTCCCCGGCGATGCGGAAGTTCAGGACGTCGCCGGTGTAGTTCTTGACGATCTGGACCACGCCGCGGCCTGCGTCGGCCGCCTTGGTGGCTGCGAGGACCTGCAACGCGGTGGGGCTAGCGAACACGGCACCGGCGACCGCCACGTCGAGCATCCCGGTGCCCACGAAGCCCGCATGCAGCGGCTCGTGGCCGGAGCCGCCGCCGGAGACCAGGCCCACCTTGTCAGTGGCGCGGTGACGGCGGGTGACGACGCGGTGCTCCGCCTCGAGCGCGAGCAGCAGGGGGTGGCTGAGCACGAGACCTTCGAGGGCCTCGGGGACCAGATCCTCGGGATCGTTGACGATGCTGCGGCGCATGGTGCGCTCCTTCCACAAAGCAGGTGCCGGCGACAGCTCGACACTATCCTGGCGTGATGCACACCACCGCAACTCGTCGCAGCTCGCGGCTGCTCGTGATGCTCGCCGGCCTGCTGATGCTGGTCCTGGTGGGCGCACCCTCGGCGTATGCCTGCGACTGCATGGAGCTGACCTTCGAGGAAGCCGCTGCGAATGCCGATCTGATCGCGGACATCACGATCGAGAGCGAGATCGAGGACGTCGAGGGCGAGGTCACCTACTTCGCGGTGGTCGACACGGTGTGGAAGGGCGAGGAGTCCCGCACCATCGAGTTCACCACCCATGAGTGGATCGCCTCCTGCGGACTGGGCAGGATCGAGGCGGGCACGAGCCTGCTGGTCTGGGCTTCCGGGGAGGACGGCTCGTACAGCAGCACCTGGTGCGCTCTGCCGGCGGATGGCGGCCCCGATGACCCGGAGCGGCTCACCGAGCTGCTGGGCGATCCCGCGGACCTCACCGATCAGCCCATCCCCCAGCCCGGTGAGCCGGGCGGGCCCCCGGAGCAGTCCAGGCCGGCGTGGGTGATCATCTCGGTGGCAGCTGTCGCGCTGGGGATCTGGGGGCTGCTGGTGCCGACGGTCGCGATCGTGCTCGTCTCTCGGCACGAAAGGCGCCGGCGCCGCTGAGCGCACGTGGTGCGCTCGGTGCCGACGGGCCGCCCGACAGACCGACCGATCGACGGGCCGACGGGCCGACGGGCCGACGGGCCGACGGGCCGACGAGCCGACGGGCCGATCATCGGCACCCGAGTGGGATCGCTCCCATGGCTGTGACCTGCGCACCAGTTGTTCACCTGGCGTCTATGGAACCGGCCAGGTGATCGCGTACGGTGAAAACCATGCGACTTCTCCTGATCCGCCATGGCCAGACCCCCAGCAACGTCGAGGGGATCCTCGATGCGGACTATCCCGGGCCCGGGCTGACCGCCCTCGGCGCCACCCAGGCCGAGGCCGTCCCCAGTGCCCTGGCGCACGAGAGCATCTCCGGGCTGCACGTCTCCCGATTGCTGCGCACCCACGAGACTGCGGCACCGATGGCGGCAGCGCTGGGCATGAGCCCGCGGCTCACTCAGGGCCTCGAGGAAATCAGCGCCGGTGACTTCGAGATGCGGCGCGATGAGGACGCGGTCGAGGCGTACCAGGACAACCAGGCCCGATGGAGCGGCGGTGACCTCACCGGCGGCCTGCCGGGCGGGGAGACCGGCGAGCAGTTCTGGGCCCGCTACACCGGGGCGCTGCGCCATATCGCCGGGCTCTACGCCGAGGACGCGACCGTCGCGGTGGTCAGCCACGGCGCGGCGATCCGCGTCTTCGCCTCGGTGGTCGGCGAGCTCGGCGCCGCGACCCGCCACGACCGGCCGCTGTTCAACACCGGCATGGTCACCCTCACCGGCCATCCCGATCAGGGATGGACGCTCGAGGACTGGGTCAGCGAACCGATCGGCGGCGGCCACCTGTTGGGCTCGATTGAGCACGACATCACCGCGGATCAGGACGCGGAAGCGGCCGTCTGAGCAGCCGTCGCAGAAGGGGGATCCAGCGCAGGAGGGGGATCTGATGGGACTGGAGAAGGTCAGCCTCATGTTCGTGAGCGTCCCCGTGCTCATCGGGATCGTGGTGCTGCTGCTCCAGTTCAGCGCGCTGCGCGGCTGACCCGAGACCACCCGGTCCGAGCACGACGCGATCATCGAGGCGCTGCAGGCGCGAGCCAGAGGCGGCCCGGACCGCGGTGCGCTCGCACATCCTGCATTCCGGTGAGCTGCTGGCCGCGCATCTGCGCGCCGCGCTCGAGGCCCAGCCTCAGGAAGAGGCGGACTGACGCGATTCGAGCTGACGTGAGTCGGCTCGGCGCGAATCGGGCAGTTGCGAATCAGGCGCGCGCGCCGCAGGCTGGCCTTCCACCGCCGCGCCCGGGACGTCCATGGAGGCGCGAAGGAACGCGGGGCGCGGCACCGTGGTCGTCGCCGCGCTGATCCCCGCGAACGCGATGATCAGCAGCATCACGCCGATCAGCACCGCCCAGCCGGAGAAGTCGTAGGCCAGCGCGACGAATCCGCCGACCACGCCGCTGCCGAGATAGAAGCACAGCGTGTACAGCGCGCTGGCCTGGCTGCGTGACGCGGGCGAGCTGGTCGCTCCCACGGTCGTGACCGCGGCGGAGTGCGCCATGAAGAACCCGGCGGTGAAGATCACGACCCCGGTGACGACCGCGACCAGGTTCGGGATAAGGGTGAGGCCGAGGCCCACGGCGGTCAGGGCGAGCGCCACCAGGTCGGTGCGCACGAAGCCGAAGCGGGGCAGCCAGGTGCCGGCCAGGCGGGAGCTGAACGTCCCGGCGAAGTAGGCCAGGAACACGAACGCGGTCCAGGTGGGCGAGAGGTGGAACGGCTCGGCGGCGAGCCGGAACCCGATCAGGCTGTAGAAGCTCACCATCACCCCGGTGAGCAGGAGCCCCTGCAGGTCCAGTCGGCGCAGATGCGGTTGGGCGAGCGCAGCCTTGATCCGCGACCACTGGCTGGTGCGTGCAGCACGGCTGCCGGTGCGCGCGGTGGACCCGCCCGACGGTGCGCTCGAGCTGGCAGCGGGAACGAGGGCCGAGCCGGCCGCGGGCACCGGGGCGAGCACCGCGAACAGGATCGCGCACAGCAGGCTGATCCCGCTGATCGCCATCAGCGCACTCTCCCAGCCCAGCCATTCCCCGAGCGGTCCGGCCAGCAGCCGGCCGCCGGCCCCGCCGATGGTGGTGCCGGAGATGTAGGTGGCCAGTGCCACGGCGGCACGACGGCCGCTGAGCAGATCGTAGACATAGGGCACTGCGAGCACCGGGACGCCACCCAGGAAGACACCGGCCAGGAACCGACCTACCAGCATCAGCTCGAGCGTCGGCGCGAGAGTGGAGACGAGCATCAGCAGCACGCCCACGATCGTGGCGATGCGCAGCGCCTGCAGCCGTCCGATGCGTCCGGCCGCCCAGGCCCAGGGGAAGACGCCGATCGCGACACCGATCGTGCCGGCGGAGACGATCCAGGCAGTGTCAGCGGCGCTGATGCCGAAGTCGGCGGCGAGGCTGGGGAGCAGGCCCTGGACGGCGTAGAGCTCGGCGAAGCTGGCGAAGCCCGCGAGCAGCAGGACCAGGGCGAGCCGGCGCGTGGAGACCCCGGGCTGCGCCGAGCCGTGCGATGACTCCGCCGCGGCGGGGATGGAATGGGCGGAGCGGGAGCTGGCGGAGCGCGAGGCAGCGACCGGCGCATCGGAAGCGCTGGCCGCAGCGCTCGGCGCGGGCGAAGACGGCATACTGGCATGTTATGCAATCCCGTAGTGCATGACTAATGCAGATTCATCACACTCGCATACACTGCAGGCATGAATCAGTCCGATACTCGTCGCCTCCTGCCGGACCTCCCCGTCCTGGTCGAGCTCGCCCGCACCGGAACGATCTCCGAGGCCGCGCAGAAGCTGGGGATGCAGCAACCCTCTGCGAGCCGCGCCGTGGCCCGACTGGCGGAGCACGCCGGGGTGCGCCTGACCGCGCGGCAGGGACGGTCCGTCGTGCTCACCGATGCCGGGCGCCATCTCGCCGAGGCGGGCACCGAGGCCCTCGCCCTGCTCGAGAACGGCCTGATCGCGGCGCGCCGCCAAGCCGGCACCGAGAACGCCCTGATCTCGATCAGCTACCAGGCCGCGCTCGGCGAGAGCTACCTCCCGCGCGCGATCGCGCATTTCCGCACCTTCCGGCGCACCACCCGGTTCCAGCTCAGCCACGGCTCCCGGCGCGAGACCCTCGAGGCGGTGCGGGACGGCTCCGCTGACCTCGCCCTGCTCGCGGAGCCGGAGAACATCCCCGGCGGGAAGATGTCGGTGCTCTTCGACGAGCCGTTGGTCGCCCTGGCGTCGACCCAGCACCCGATCGCGAGGCTCCAGCGCCCGCTCACCCCCGAGGACCTCCGCGCCCACGAGCTGGTGATCCTCGGCGCCGGCTACGGGCTGCACGATTCGATCGTCCGCCTGCTCGCGGACGTCGGCGGACTGCCCGAGACCGCTTTCGAGGTCGACGACTACCGGGTCGCCCAGGGGCTCGCTGCCGCAGGGGTGGGCGTGACCGTCCTGCCGCCGAGCGCCGTCACCCACGCGACGGACGTCGTCGAACTGTCGATCGACCATCCCGAGGCGCACCGGACCATCGGCGTGGTCACCGGGCCCGACCCCTCGCCGGTCGTCGAGGACTTCGTGGACGTCCTCCACATCGCGACCCGAGGTCACCGCCGGGTGCCGGCGCCCGCCGCCGCGGAGTGAGCGCTCGGCGCGCGCCACCACTCCGGCGAGCGCAGCGGATGCTCAGCGAGCACGGCGGACGGTCGGCGAGCGCAGCGATGCTCGGCGAGCCGGTGCCGGATGCCGTGCGGGGTCAGACCGTCGGCCACTCCAGGCGCGGGGTGTCCGGGCCTTCGTAGGGGGCGTCGCCGTACTCGGCCTGGAGTTGGGCGGTGAGGGTCTGCATCTGTTCGAGGATTTGCGTATACGCAATGTCGTGAACGACGTTGGTCATCTCCTGCGGATCGGCGACCAGGTCGTACAGCTCGTCCTCGACCGGCATGATGCGGTCCGAGGAGCCCGGTGTGCCGAGCCCGTCGTTGTAGTAGCGGATGTACTTGTGGGTGGGGGTGCGCACACCGTAGTGGGCGGGGGCGTGGTGCTCGGGATCGTCGTGCTCCCAGTAGCGGTAGTAGACGGCCTGGCGCCAGTCCTCGACGCTCTCCCCGCGCAGCTGGGCCAGGAAGCTCCTGCCCTGCTGGTCCGGGAGGTCCGCGACGGAGCGGCCGGCGGCGTCAAGCAGGGTCGCGGCGAAGTCCACGTTGGAGATGGTGTCGGTGACGCGTGATCCCGCCGGGACCTGAGCGGGCCAGCGCACCAGCATCGGCATGGTCAGCGATTCGTCGAGCATCAGGCGCTTGTCGAACCAGCCGTGGTCACCGAGGAAGAAGCCCTGATCGGAGGTGTAGATGAACAGGGTGTTCTCGTCCAGGCCGTTCACCTCGAGCCAGCTGAGGATCTCCCCCACCGAGTCATCGACCGCCTGCACGCAGCGCAGGTAGTCGCGCATGTAGCGCTGGTACTTCCACGATGATCGGGCGCGTCTCGCGTCCTCGGTGTCCCCCTCGAGCTCGGGCGGCAGCTCGTCCTTGTAATCGGTGGGCCGGAGGTCGTCGAGCTGCATGGCCACCTCGCGCACCACCTGGGCGCGGGTGGCGTGGTCATCCTCCATCGTGTCCGGCTCGGGGATGGTGCCCACCTGGTAGAGGTCGCCGTAGCGGGGGTGCGGGATCCAGGGCCGGTGCGGGGCCTTGTGGTGGACCAGCAGGCAGAAGGGCTTCTCCGGGTCGCGGCGCTCGAGGAATTCGAGGCTCTGCTGGGTGACGATGTCGGTCGCGTAGCCCTCGATCGTCTCCTCGCCGTCGGGTCCGCTCATCACCGGGTCCACATAGGCGCCCTGGTCGGGATAGATCCGCCAGTCGTCGAAGCCGCGGGGTCGGGAGATCTCGGAGTGTCCCAGGTGCCATTTGCCGAACAGCGCCGTCTGATAGCCGCAGTCCTGCAGCACCTCGGGGAAGGTGCGCACCCGGTAGTCGAACTCGGAGTAGATCGAGGGGGCGCGGTTGATGTGGCTGTAGGTGCCGGTGAGGATCGAGGCGCGCGAGGGGGTGCAGATGGCGTTGGTGCAGTACACCGCATCCATCCGCGCGCCCTCCGCGGCGAGGCGGTCCATGTGCGGGGTGGTGTTCACGCGGCTGCCGTAGGCCGAGATCGAATGCGCCGCGTGGTCGTCGGACATGATGAACACGATGTTGGGGCGGGTCATGCGGTGCTCCTGGGAGAGACGGTCATCATCGAGGGGTCTGCGCGGCCGGCGAGGCTGCGTGGCCGATGACGGTTGCGCGGCCGGCGGGGGCTGCACGGCCGGCGAGGGCCGCGCAGCCGGTGGATCACCAGCGCGGGTGGATGGACTCTCGCAGCAGCTCGTCGTAGGTCTCGCGCACGGCGGCGTCGAAGCGGCCGAGCACCTCGGCCTGCTCGGTGGTGGGGGCGGAGCCGGCGGCGGCGTTGCTCCGGGCCTGCTCTCCGCTGCTGGCGCCGGGGATCGCGGCGGTGACGCCCTGCTGGGCGAGGATCCAGCGCAGGCTGGCCTCCGCGAGCGGCATCGCCCCGTCGAGCGCCTGCTCGAGGCGGGCCACGGCGGTCAGGCCCGTCTCGAAGTCCACGCCGGAGAAGGTCTCGCCCTGGTCGAAGGCCTCGCCGTGGCGGTTGAAGCTGCGGTGGTCGTTGGCGGCGAACTGGCTGCTGGGCGAGAACTTGCCGGTGAGCAGCCCGGAGGCGAGGGGTACGCGGGCGATGATCGCCACGCCCTTCGCGTCGGCCGTGGGCACCACCTCGCCCAGGGGCTTGAGGCGGAAGGGGTTCAGGATGATCTGGATCGAGGCGAGGTGCTCGCGCTCCAGGCTGAGCATCGCCTCCTCGCAGGTCTCGACGCTCACGCCCCAGGCGGCGATCTTCTTCTCCTCGGCGAGCGCATCGAGCACGTCGAACACGCGGTCCTCGCGGTAGATCGCGGGCGGCGGGCAGTGCAGCTGCACCAGGTCCAGGGTGTCCATGCCGAGGTTCCGGCGGGAACGCTCGACCCACGCGCGCAGGTTCTCCTCGGTGAAGGATTCCGGGGCGAAGGGGTCGGCGCGGCGGGAGGCCTTGGTGGCGATGAACGGGAGATCGGAGGCCGCTCCCCCGTCGGCGCCCAGGCGTGCGCGCATCGCGCCGAGCAGCTGCTCGCTGCGGCCGTCACCGTAGACGTCGGCCGTGTCGAAGAAGGTGATGCCGGCATCGACGGCCGCGTCGAGCACGGCATGAGCCGCATCGGAGGAGACGTCGCCCCAGTCGGCTCCGATCTGCCAGCAGCCCTGACCGATCACGGACAGCGGGCGGGCCAGGCGGGTGGGAGTGCGGTACTGCATGGGCATCGGTGACCTCGCTGTTCGTGGGTTCGCCGGTTCAGCCCGGCGTACGGAGCAAGTCTGGCAGATCCGCTGATCGCAGGCGCGACGGCCCACTCGCCTGCTCACTCGCCCCCTTTTGCTCGACCGCCCCCTCGCCCGCCTGCTCCTCGGCGTCCTCGAGCGTGATCTCCCCGCGGCGGATCGAGACCAGCCAGGGCAGTGCGTCGGCGCAAAACTCGTGGCTAGGGTGCCCCGGTCGTCACTACTCTGGCGTGCATGACGACTTCGGCCCCTGCGCCCAGCTCTGCCCCGACGCTCGAGGATGCCCTCGCGACTCTCGATGCCCTCCCCGTTCCGCGCGGCCTTCCCGCCTGGACACCTGCGGCGGAGGTGCCGCTCGACCAGGTCTCCGAGGGCGCGCTGCGCTCTGGCGGGCTCGAGTACTGCACGATCGACGGGCACGATGAGAGCGCCTTCGAGAGCTTCGTCGCCGCGGTCAGCCGTGGCTTCCTGGAGGAGCGCACGGAGCACTCGGTGGGCTGGCGCAGCACACTGCTGCAGGTCGAGGGGCGTCTGGTCGGGGTCTTCGATCCTTCTGCTCCGCACGCCGAGACGCCGGTGGGGACCATCGCGACGTGGGGCACCGGCCTGGTGCTCGATCCCGGCTGCGTGGTGCCGATGTGGGCGATCAGCGATGTCACGGTCTCCTCCACCCATCGCCGGCGCGGCATCGCCCGCGCCATGCTCGAGGGTGAGCTGCGCACCGCAGCGGGCGCCGGTTACTCGATCGCGGGGCTGACCGTGTCCGAGGCGACGATCTACGGCCGGTACGGCTTCGGCCCGGCCGTCGGTGCCCGTGCGTTCACGATCGAGAACCGTCGCGCGGGCTGGTCGGGGCCGCGCCCGGTCGACGAGGGGCGCGGGCGTATCGATCCGATCGAGCGTGAAGATGCCATGCGGGCACTCGCGAGCATCCACGCCGAGACGGTTGTGGGCCGGCCCGGGGAGATCTCCGGCTGGGCCGGCCTGTGGCGGGACGCCGCCGGCCTGCACCCGCAGAAGGAGAACAAGGCCTCTCGCGCCGTGCAGTACACGGACAGCGAGGGCAGCGTGCGCGGCATCATCGTCTACAGCGTCAAGGAAGCCGACGGCACAGCGACCCTGCGCATCGAAAGGCTGATAGCCGCGACGACCGACGCGTACGCCGCCCTGTGGCGCTTCGCCCTCACGCACGACCTGATCACGACGGTCACCGGCGGGCTGCGCTCGTCGGACGAGCCGGTGCGCTGGATGCTCGAGGACCAGCGCGCCCTGAAGTCCACCGAGCATGACCACCACTGGTTGCGGGTGCTCGACGTCGCCGCCTGCCTGGAGGGTCGCCGCTACCGCATCCCGGGCTCCGTGGTGCTCGAGGTGATCGATCCGCTGGGCATCACCGGCGGGCGCTACCGTCTCACGGTCGACGGGGAGGGCGCCGGCGCTGTCGAGACGCTGGTTCCCGGCAGGGTGGGCGCCAGCGGGGCGGCGGACGGATCCGCGGTCGACGCCGCCACCGCCCGTGTGGGCGTCTCGGAGCTCAGCTCCCTGCTGCTCGGCGGAGCACGCTGGGGCACGCTCGCCGCGGCAGGTCGCATCGAGGCCGACGCCGCAGCGACGGCGTGGCTCGACGTGGCGTTCGCTCCGTCGGCCCCGCTGCAGCTGAGCGTCGGGTACTGACCGACTGCCGAATCCTCAGACCGTCACTCGCTGCGAAGCACCCAGGAGGGCGAGTGCGTCCCGGTACCGCTGGGCGGCCACCCGGACCACGCCCGGGTGGGCGCCGAGCGGCGCGCTGACGAGATCCGCCCCGGCAGCGCGGACCAGGCCCGCGAAATGGCCCGGGGCCAGCACATAGCTCGCGGCGATCACGCGGCGCGCTCCCGACTCCCGTGCGGCGGTGACGGCCTCCGGGATCGTGGGGGCGCAGCCCGCGCCGTAGCCGATGCTCACCGGGCAGGGCAGGCGGGCGGCGAGGAGGTCGCGCATCTGCTCCACGGCACGAGCCGCAGCGGGGTCGGAGGAGCCGGCTGCGGCGAGCACCACGTGGTCGCCGGGCCGGTGCCCGGCGTCGCCGCCGCTGAGGGCGGCGAGCCGGTCCCTCAACGCTGGCACGAGGGCTTCGTGGGGTCCGAGCGGGAGGGCGGCGACTGCTGCGGGGTGGGGGACGACGGCGGCGGCGATATCCACGCCGGTGTGGAAGCCGGTCGAGAGCAGCAGCGGCACCACCACCGTGGGGCCCCGGGCGGCGGCCCGCTGAACCACGCCTGCGATCTCGGGCTGCTCGACGTCCACGTACGCCTCGCGCACGGTCGCCTCGGGCAGGGCCGCGGCGAGAGCCTCGCGGATCCGGGCGATCACGGCGCGGCCGGCTGGGGAGCGGGTGCCGTGGGAGCAGGCGACGAGGGTGGTCATGACAGGTCCTTCTGGGCGGTCGGGTCGAAGTGCTGGACGACGGCGCGCACCAGCGCGCCCATCCGGCTGCGGGCGGGCAGCAGTGCGGACATCCCGCGCGCTTCCAGGGGCGCGGCGGTGAGGGGGCCGACGGCCGCCATGACCAGCTCACCGGCGCGGGTGCGGGCGGCGATTTCGGGCAGGGCGCCGGCCTGTTCGGCGGCGACCAGCCAGTTCTCGGTGCCGGGTGCGGCGGTGAACAGGACCGCGTCCACTGCTCCGGCGGCGGCGTCGAGAACGGAGCGGTGCACAGCGGCCGGGTCGCGCGGTGGTCCCCAGCGGTAGACGGTCAGGGCCACCACCTCGGCGCCGGCGCCCTGGAGCGCCTCGTCGAGGCCGTCGGCCCCGGAGCCGTGGTGCTGCACGGCGGCGCGGATCCCGGTGAGGTCCTGGCCGGCGAGGTGAGCGATCACCTCGGCGGAGGTGCCCTCCTGTGCGACCCAGTCCACGGTGAGTCCCACCTGCTGGGCGGCGCCGCGGGCCTTGGGGCCGCGGGCGAGGACCCGAGTGCCGGCGAGCGCGGCGCGCAGCGAGGGGGCGAGGCCGGCGGCGTCGGCGGCCTCGAACCAGCCGCGCACCCCCACCCCGGTGGTGGCGATCAGCAGGCTCGGCGGGAGGGCGATGAGCTCGGCGGTGCGGGCCAGCAGCTGCGGGTCATCCACGTGCGGGATCATGCTCATCGCGGGGGCGTGCTGGATCTCGGCGCCGTGGCGGATCAGTGCGGCGGCGAGCTCCTCGGCCCGGCGGTCCAGGGCGAGCACGAGCCGTCTGCCCGCGAGCGCGCTGGAGAGCTGGGTCGGGGTGCTCACGCCGCGTGCTCCGGCGTCTGCCCGCCGAGCGCGGCCATCTCGGCGAGGTCCGGCGCCGCTGACCGGTTCGGCTCCGCGAGGGCGAGCGCGGCCGACGCTTCCGGCTGCAGCAGCCCGGCCCGGGCCACCTCGCCGATCACGATCACCGCGGGGCTGCGCACGCCGACGGCTCCGGCCGTATGGACGGCGCGGGCGAGGGTGGTGCGGGTGGTGCGCTGTCGCGGGGTGTGGCCGTTCTCTATGATCGCGGTCGGCCGCTGCCCTGGCACTCCATGGGCGAGGGCGGCGGCGACCAGGGCGGGAAGCGCCGCGACTCCCATCAGCACCACGGTGGTCACTCCGTCGTCGGCGAGCGCGGCGAGGGTCGCGGCCGACGGTCCGTGCGGCCCGCTCAGGTCGTGCCCGCTGACCACGTGCACGGTGGAGGAGAGTCCGCGATGGGTGACCGGCACCCCGGCGGCCTGGGGCACGGCGAGGGCGCTGCTGATCCCGGGGACCACCTCGACCTCGATCCCGGCAGCGCGGCAGGCGAGCACCTCCTCGCCGCCGCGGCCCAGCACGAACGGGTCCCCGCCCTTCAGCCGCACGACCGCCTTCCCGGCGCGGGCGTGCGCGATGAGCAAGGCGTTGATCTGCTCCTGCGGGACGGGATGGTGGCCGGGGCGCTTGCCGACGTCGATCACGAGCGCGCTGGGACGCAGCTCCGCGCGGACCTCTGCGGCGGGGCCGAGCCGGTCGACGATCACCACGTCGGCCACGCGCAGCAGCCGCAGGGCGCGCACCGTGAGCAGGTCCAGCGGGCCCGGCCCGCCGCCCACCAGTGCGACGTGGCCGGGGGCGGCCATCCGGGCGGGTGCCGGTGCCGGGGCGGGTGTCATTGCTGGCGCTGGTGCTGGCACTGGTGCTGGTGCTGGCGCCTTGAGCGTGCGGGTCGGCCTCCCGAATGCCGGGGCCGGCGCCGGGGTCCCTGCTCCGGGCTCGAGGGTCATCGTGCACCTCCGCGCAGCAGGTAGACGTCCCCGTCGAGGGTGCGCACCGGCCAGACCCGGAGGCGTCGCACCTGCTTGCCGCGGGTGTTCACGCAGGTGCCCGAGCGCAGGTCGAAGACCTGCTTGTACATCGGGGAGGCGATGGTGGGGCGGCCGCCGCGGGAGCCGACGATGCCGCGGGAGATGACGTTCGCCCCCGAGTAGGGGTCGTGGTTGTCGACCGCGCGGAGGTCGCCGTCGGCCAGCAGGAAAAGAGCGACCTGCTCCTGGCCCACGAGGGCCGCGCAGCCCCGTTCGACCTCGAGATCCGCGAGGGTGCACAGCCGGAGCCAGTTCGCCGCGAGCTGCGGGGCGAGGGCCGGGCTGCTGAGGCTCGGGCTGGCGAGAGTCGTGCTGGCGGTGCTCGGGGTGGTGAGGGTCGGGGTCATCGTCGTACCTCCAGGGTCGTGCCGGCGATCAGGATCCCACCCGTGCGTTCCTCGGGCCGGGCGGGGCGCACCTGCCCGCGCTCGGGGACGAAGGCGAGGCCGGGGTCGGGGGTGGTGGGGGCGTTCACGAAGGAGCGGAAGCGGGCGAGCTTGGCGGGGTCGGCGAGAGTCTCGGCCCACTCATCACGGTAACCCTCGACGTGGCGTTCCATGGCCGCGTCGAGATCTTCGGCGAGCCCCAGGGAGTCGTCCATGATCACGGCGCGCAGCCCGTCGATCCCGCCGTCGAGCGCTTCGAGCCAGGGGGCGGTGCGCTGGAGCTTGTCGGCGGTGCGGGCGTAGTACATGAAGTATCGGTCCAGGGTGCGGATCAGGGTGTCGTCGTCCAGGCCCTCGACCAGCAGCTGGGCGTGGCGCGGGGTGGCGCCGCCGTTCCCGCCCACGTACAGGTTCCAGCCCTGGGCGGTGGCGATGATGCCGGCGTCCTTGGCGCGGGCCTCGGCGCATTCGCGGGCGCAGCCGGAGACGCCGAGCTTGAACTTGTGCGGGGTGCGCAGCCCGCGGTAGCGCAGCTCGAGCTGGATGGCCATGGAGGTGGAGTCCAGCACGCCGTAGCGGCACCAGGTGGAGCCCACGCAGGATTTCACGGTGCGCAGCGACTTGCCGTAGGCGTGGCCGGATTCGAAGCCGGCCTCGGTCAGGCGCCGCCAGATCAGCGGCAGCTCCTCGAGTCGGGCGCCGAACATGTCCACCCGCTGGCCGCCGGTGATCTTGGTGTAGAGCCCGAAGTCGCGGGCCACCTCCCCCACCGTGATCAGGCCCTCCGGGGTGACCTCCCCGCCGGGCATGCGCGGGACCACGGAGTAGGTGCCGTCCTTCTGCATGTTGGCCATCACGTGGTCGTTGGTGTCCTGCAGGGTGGCGTTCTCGTTGTCCAGCACGTGCTCCCCGCCGAGCAGGGCGAGGATGCCGGCGAGCACGGGCTTGCAGGTGTCGCAGCCGCGCCCGCGGCCGAACCGCGCGATGACGGCGCTGAAGGTGGTCAGGCCCGAGACGTGCACGGCATCGAACAGCTGGCGGCGGGAGAGGTCGAAGTGCTCGCACAGCCCGGCGGAGACGGCCCTGCCCAGCTTCGCGAGCTCGCTGCCGACGAGCGAGGTGACCATCACGGTGCAGGAGCCGCAGGTGGCGCCCGCCTTGGTGCAGGCGGTGACGGCCGCGGCGTCGGCGCAGCCCTGCTCCCGCACGGCGTGGCGGATGGCGCCGGCGCTCACCGAGGAGCAGGAGCAGACCACCGCCTCATCGGGCAGTTCGGCGGTCGGGGCGGCCGACGCCCCTGCGGGGAGCAGGTAGGCGGCGGGGTCCCCGCCGAGCGGCCCGCCGACCAGCGGGCGCAGGGAGCCGTAGGCGGAGGCGTCGCCCACCAGCATCCCGCCGAGCAGGGTCTTCGCGTCGTCGGAGAGGACGAGTTTCTTGTGGACGCCGTTCACGGGGTCGGTGTAGACCACGTCCAGGGCGCCGGGGGTGGTGGCGAAGGCGTCGCCGAAGCTGGCGACGTCCACGCCGGAGAGCTTGAGCTTGGTGGAGAGGTCGTAGCCGGCGAACGTCGCCTCCCCGCCGAGGATCCGGTCGCTGACCACTTCGGCCATGGCGTAGCCGGGGGCGACCAGGCCCACGCACTGCCCCTCGAAGGAGGCGACCTCGCCGATCGCGTGCACGGCCGGGTCGGAGGTCGCGCAGGTCTCGTCGATCCGCACCCCGCCGCGCTCGTCGCAGGCCAGGCCCGCGGTGCGGGCGAGCTCGTCGCGGGGGCGGACGCCGACGGTGAAGATCACGAGGTCCGCCGGGAGCTCGGAGCCGTCCGGGAGGAGGACGGCGCGGGCGCTGCCGTCGGCGTCCGGGAGCACGGCGTTGGAGCGGGCCTCGGTGCGCACGGTGATCCCGCGGGCCTCGATGAGGCGGCGCAGGGTGGCTCCGGCGGGCAGGTCCAGCTGGGCGGACATCAGCCGGTCGCCGGACTGCAGGACCGTCGCCTCGGCGCCCATCCCTTGCAGGGCGCCGGCGGCCTCGAGGCCCAGCAGCCCGCCGCCGACGACGATCCCGCGCACGGGCTGATCGCCCTGCGCGGCGTCGGGCTGTGCGGCGCGTGCTTCGACGTGGCGGCGCAGCGCCTCGACGTCGTCCAGGGTGCGGTAGACGAAGCAGCCGGGCAGCTCGGCGCCCTGGATCGGGGGCCTCGCCGCGTGGGAGCCGGTGGCGAGGACCAGGTGGTCGTAGGGGTGGACGGTGCCGGAGGCGGTGGTGACGGTGCGGTTCTCGCGGTCGATCGCGTGGACGGGGTCCCCCTCGTGGAGGGTGACGCGGGGGTCCTCGAAGATCGTGTGCGCGAGGGTGAGCTCCTCGGGACTGTCCCCGTCGAAGAAGCGGGTCAGGCCCACCCGGTCGTAGGGGCGGCGGGCCTCGTCCCCGAGCACGGTCACGGTGATCCGCTCCTCGGCGCGGGTGACGAGCGAGTCGACCAGGCGGTGCGCCGCC
Organism: uncultured Brachybacterium sp.; assembly: GCF_947500705.1. Classification (GTDB taxonomy): domain Bacteria; phylum Actinomycetota; class Actinomycetes; order Actinomycetales; family Dermabacteraceae; genus Brachybacterium. The sequence goes on from NZ_CANMSY010000003.1 coordinate 219,039, forward strand.
ATGCCGGCGCCGATCACGACGATGCGGGGGCTCATCGGGGCGCCCCCACCAGTTCGGGGACCTCGGTCGGACCCTCGGCCGACGGGGCGGCCGGGGTGCCGGTGGGGTCGAGGGCTGGGACGGGGGTGGCCTCCACGGCTGTGCCGGTCGCGGTGGTGGGGGCAGTCGCGGTGCCGGTAGCGGCGGCGGGGCTCTTGCGGCGGTGGGCGTAGTAGAGCGGGAGGCCCACGAACACCAGGCCGCCCACGAGGTTGCCGACCACGGTGGGGATCTCGTTCCAGATCAGGTAGTCCATGATCGTGAACTCCGCGCCGAGCAGCAGGCCGGAGGGGAACAGGAACATGTTCACGATGGAGTGCTCGAAGCCCATGTAGAAGAACAGCATCACCGGCATCCACATGCAGGCGATCTTCCCCAGGAGGTTGTCGGTCATGAACGCGCCGACCACGCCGGTGGAGACCATCCAGTTGCACAGCACGGCGCGGACGAACAGGGTGAGCATTCCGGCGGCGCCGTGATCGGCGTAGCCGACGGTGCGGCCGTGGCCGATCTCGGAGATCGCCAGGCCCACGGGGCTGGGCTCGGTGGAGAAGCCGTAGGTGAAGTAGATGGCCATCAGCACCGCGACCATGAACGCGCCGAGGAAGTTGCCCAGGAACACCAGGCCCCAGACGCGAAGCATCGAGCGCAGCGTCACTCCGGGCTTCCGCGCGATCAGTGCGATCGGCATCAGTGTGAACACCCCGGTGAGGAGGTCGTAGCCCATCAGGTACAGCAGGATGAAGCCGACGGGGAACAGCAGCGCTCCCAGCAGCGGCTCCCCGGTCTGGGTGGAGACGGTGACGGCGAAGGCGGCGCCGAGGGTGAGGATCGCCCCGGCCATGAAAGCACGCAGCACCGTGACACCGGCGGAGTAGGTGACCTTCGAGGCGCCGGCGGCGGTGAGCCGGTCCACCAGATCGGTGGGCTGGACGTAGGACATGGCAGCTCCTGACACGAGGGAAGGATGGGCATGTCCCGTGCGCCTGCAGCGGGGTGCGGCCATCCTGGGCTCTTGTGGAGCTGAGGCGAAGAGCGAGAGGGCGCCGTGACCTTCTCGTGATGTGGCGTCCCAGGGGTGGACGGGGCTCTGGCGCTCCGCCGCGACGGCGCGAAGAGGTGCCGGGAAGAGAACCGACGCCGTGGGCGTTGTGCCAGCAGGTGCTGCTCCGACCGGTGCCGCCACTCCACGAAAGGTGCTCCATGCCTGTCCCGCTCTCGATCCTCGACCTCGCCACCGCCGCCCGTGACCAGAGCGTGGCGCAGGCGCTGGAGGGCACGGTCGCTCTGGCCCGGAAAGCGGAGGAGACCGGGTACGGGCGGGTCTGGTACGCCGAGCACCACAACATGGCCTCGATCGCCTCCTCCGCCACTGCGGTGCTGATCGCCCATGTCGCCGCGCACACCAGCACCATCCGACTCGGAGCGGGCGGCATCATGCTGCCCAACCATGCCCCGCTGGTGATCGCTGAGCAGTTCGGCACCCTCGAGACCCTCCATCCCGGGCGGATCGACCTGGGACTGGGCCGCGCGCCGGGCACCGACCAGAACACGATGCGCGCGCTGCGCCGCAGCGGCGCCACGGCCGATTCCTTCCCCGAGGACGTCGTGGAGCTGCAGGCCTACCTGCGCGGTCAGTCCCGGATCCCGGGTGTGAACGCCTATCCGGGCAAGGGCACCGACGTCCCGCTGTTCATCCTCGGCTCCTCGCTGTTCGGTGCGAGCCTGGCCGCCGTGCTCGGCCTGCCCTACGCCTTCGCCTCGCACTTCTCCCCCGGCGCGCTGCACGAGGCAATCGCGCTGTACCGCCGCGACTTCCAGCCCTCCGAGCAGCTCGATGCGCCCTATGTGATGGCGGCGTACAACGTCATCGCCGCCGACGACCAGGCCGACGCCGAGCGCCAGCAGCACGAGATGATGCGCAGCCGGGTGGCGCTGCTGCTGCAGCCGGGCACTGAGTACACCGACGAGCAGGCCGATGAGCTGCTCGCTGCTCCCCAGGCCCGGCACCTGCACGAGATGGCGACCTACAGCGCCGTCGGCACCCCGGACACGGTCCGGGCCCAGGTCACCGAGTTCGCCGAGCAGACCGGCGCGGACGAGCTGATCATCGCCCACCAGGGACCGCGGGTGGAGCAGCGGCTTCGCTCCGCCGAGCTGCTGGCCGAGGCGTGGATGGGCTGAGTGTCGCCGGCCGCGCCGAGGATGCAGTATGAGCACATGAGAATCGCAGTGACAGGTGGCTCCGGCAAGCTGGGACGTTCGGTGGTGCGCGACCTCCGCGACCGGGGGCACCAGGTGGTGAACCTCGACCGGGCCGGCGAGCGCGGCCCCGGGTTCGTGCAGATCGATCTGCGTGACGCCGGTCAGGTGCTCGACGCGCTCACCGGCATCGACGAGCAGTCCCCGCAGGGATTCGACGCGCTCGTGCACCTCAGTGCGATCCCCGCACCGGGCCTCGCCACGAACTCGTCGACGTTCCAGAACAACATGCTCAGCACCTACAACGTGCTCACCGCTGCGCTCAAGGCGGGGATCCGCAACGTCGTCACCGCCTCGAGCGAGACGGTGCTGGGCCTGCCCTTCGACACCCCGCCGCCGTACATCCCGGTGGACGAGGAGTACGAGGCCCGGCCCGAGTCCCACTACTCGCTGTCCAAGCACCTCGAGGAGCAGCTCGCGATCCAGCTGTGCCGCTGGCACCCGGATCTGAAGATCATCGCGCTGCGCTTCTCGAACGTCATGGACGAGGAGGACTACGCCCGCTTCCCCGACTTCGACGCCGACGCCACCGCCCGCAAGTGGAACCTGTGGGGCTATGTGGACGGCCGCGACGCCGCCCAGGCCGTGCGCCGCTCCCTCGATCACGCCCAGGCCGGCTCCGACCGCTTCATCGTCGCCGCGGCCGACACCGTCATGACCCGCGACAACCGCGAACTCGTCGCCGAGGTGTTCCCGGAGGTCCCCGTGCACGGAGACATCGCCGGCAACGGCACCCTGCTCTCAATCGACAAGGCCCGGCGCGTGCTCGGGTACGCGCCGGAGCACTCCTGGCGGTAGTCGCTTCGACGGCCGACGGGAGGGGGCGTGCTCCCGGCCCGCCGACCGACTCGGCGTCCCGCCCTCGGTCTCACCCCTGCGGGAAGAACCTCTCGCGCAGCAGCTCGGACTGCGCGGCGTTCCCGTTGCGCCGATCGAGCGCTGCGGCGATCTCGCGCGCGTCCTCACGGAGCCGCGGCCCGCGCTCGTCGGCCGGCACGTTCTCGAGCAGGACCCGCGCCGCCCCGACGAAGGTATCGAGGTGGGTGGGGTCCCCCGGAGTGGTGCCCGCGAGAGCCGCGTCCACCACCCACCCCAGCGCCGCCGGGACCTGGGCCGCGACCGCGAGCAGCACCGACCGCGGGAGGTCCCCAAACTCCTCGAGGTCCCGATCGACCCGCTCGAGCTGAGCGACGGCGGCAGCGGCGGCTTCTCCCGCAGGCATCCCCTCTCGCCGCGCCGCCCAGACGCTCCAGGTGAGTGCCGCGCATCGCTGGGCAACCAGGCGGTTTACCAGTTCTACGGGCTCGACATGGGACACGGCGGCGTCCGACACGAGGAGGGACTGAGCATGTCTCCTGCGCCTGCAACGGGGTGCGGCCATCCTGAGTCCTCTTCATCCTAAGAAGAAGGGCAGAGAGCCGCCGTGATCTTCCTCTAATATGCCAAATCGAAGTACATAGAGGCTTGGCGAGGCGATGAGAAGGCGAACACCATGCCCTTAGCGGCGCCGGAATAGCCGCCGCGGAACATCTTCACCCATGGCAAACCCCTATTCAATCAAGTGCAAACTCTAGGCATGCGTCAAAGCACACCACCCTCCTCCTCGGTCAGGTTGCGCATTTTCTCGTCCTGGGCTGCGGGCATCCTCGACGACCAACAGCTCGCCACACCGCTCCTGCCCAGTCGCCATGGCGGACACGAGAAACTCCCTACCCGCCATGAGGGCCGAAGCGGTACTCTAGGCAGCATCTGGCACTCCGCCCCCTCTCCCACGTGGTTGGCTTAGCAGCAAAGAAGCCTTACCGCGGAGAATGCTTCAGTGAAAATCCGAGCGGCGCCACCCGCCCAAGATCAAGATGCGGATGACTATAGAAATGTTCTATTTTGGCGAGCACGCAGCCCCTGTGACCAAATGGCGAGTCGAAGGATTCAAAGGAATAGAGAGTGCCGAAACGCCACTCGAAGGAACAAACTTCTTGTCCGGAATAAACTCCTCGGGAAAATCTTCGTTACTACAGTCTCTCCTCCTGCTTGCCCAAAGCTCCTCTCGCGACATCATCCTAAATGGTACAATCCTGAGACTTGGCAATCATTCAGACGTCGTGAACGAATCAAGCAACCACATCGTTCTCGAGTGGGAGCTCGACCAATCTCAGCCAGACCGGATTGAGCGCCCCGCACGTATGCGCGAAACTATCGTCACGCGAATCCATTTACGCGGCCCAAAACTGCCAGCCCAACCCGAGACCCCACCGCTGTCAGTGAGCGAAGTGGAGATCCTCGCTAACGGCGCGCAGATATTCCATGCAAGCACGCATCGGGTTGAACTAAAGACTCGCGAAGCGAACAATCCGAATGGGGCGTGGGGCCAAGCCCTTCTTCGGGTAAAGAGCATTGAGGGAAAGAAGGCCCCAGGCCGCACCTTCGTCACTTTCAGCGGCTTTTATCCTCATCACGCGATTCACAAGTTTGACGCCTCTAGGCTCGTCGAAGAAGTCCTAAAGAAGCTCGCTGCATCGCGCGAGTCCGACTCCAACGTCACAGCATTCGAGATATACGATGCAATTCATGAGCTCCGCGAGAATGCTAGATTTCGCGCGCCCGGCGAGAATCTCGACGGCATCAGTCGAGAAGTTTTCGAGATCACAAATGAATTGCTCGAAAAGCCGCTAGAAGAACTCAGCGAAACATCTCGGGAAAAGGTGGTGAATGTCGTTCAAAAGCTCTCGAATATTGTCGCCGAAGATGGGTATATAGTATTCCCAATGATGTTCTCGCCCGAACAGGCGCCACTCTTCGGTCGCCGATCAATGATTCGCACGGCAGCAATCCGTCAGGAATACCGCCATGCGTGGGATACGCTGCAAGCCGCATTTACCAGCCTGAAGCGGCTCGCGGACTCTATCGCATACCTCGGTCCGCTTCGCGAAGAGCCAAAGGTACTCTCTTCGACCGGCGGCCGAAACCCAGTGGTCCCTGTCGGCATTCGCGGTGAATATACAGCAGATTACCTGCTACGAAACATGAAGACAGCAGTTGCATTCATCGACCCCGATGGGACAAAGCAAACCTCTCCACTTAGAGAAGCAGTTGGGACATGGGCTGCCTGGCTGGGAGTTGGCGACTCGGTCGACGTCGTAGACCGAGGCAAACTGGGGAGAGGGTTAACCGTCCGGGTCAACGGCAAAGAAAGAGATCTGACCACTATCGGAGTGGGGGTCAGCCAACTCCTCCCCGTTATCACGATTGCACTAAGTGTGCCCCCGAACAGTTTGGTAATGCTGGAGCAACCCGAGCTCCACCTCCATCCTGCAGTTCAAAGCAGACTCGCAAATTTTTTCTTCAGTGCACGGCCCGACGTGTCAATGATAATTGAAACACATTCTGAATACTTAATAACGCGGGCCCGAAGGATCGCCATTGAGCCTCAGGAATCTGGACGTGAAGTTTCATTCTTATTTGCGCACCCGTCCGAATTTGGTAGCAGAATCGCTGCCCTTCAGTTGGGGCCGCTAGGAGATATTTCGGAGTGGCCTGCAGGTTTCTTTGATACGCAAGACAAGGAGGGGCGGGATCTCATCCTCGCCCTCGCCAAGAGGCGTGGGGGCCGGTTCGCATGATTGCCGTCGTTGATGCGCGGGTGTTACTCCACAGCGAATGCTCGGATTCGACGGTGGAGAGCGACGATGAGTTCTTTGAAAGATTCGCGGGGTGGCTTGCTTCTGGTCACGAGTTGACAATCGGGCCCGGCGGATGCGATTTCATTCTCTCGCAGTACACTGAGTTCGGATATCCGAATGCTGCACCAACGATCAATATTCCAGAGGGGTCTTTCGAAGTCCGAGGTCAGATCGACCGAATGCTCACTCGCTCACTGAATACAACGTCAGCGAATCAGCCGGTCACCGCATTCATTCCTCAAATCGTTCGCCCGAAATATCTGGGCGGAGACGAATCGCAACTTGCGATAACTCTAGATGTAATATATGCCTCCAGGGAAGAGCTAACCTTTATAGCGTCCTCGAGTGGGCATTGGGACGGGGCTGAAAGCAATGTTTCTTTAGAAGACGGAAGTATCTCGGAACTACTATGCGATCCAAATCTCGGGCTAGCCTCGGCCTCCAGGGCAGCCGTCGCTGAAATTTTTGCGTCCACTCGACTTTTCATTGTCGGGGGACAAAAGAACCTTCCCTTGGTTCAAAAACTGAAGGATAGCGGCGTTCCCGAGGATGCAATAAATTGGATTGAAATCGACCGATCGACATCGCCGAAAATTATTAAAAGGCGCCTCTCTGGCCTTAAGCGGGACACAGACCTTGTTGCATGCTGGACAGGCCAAATAGGTCACGACGGATCGAAGCACGTTGAGGTTTCATGCACCAAAAGCGGCGCAAGTCATCTTGGGTCGCAAAGTGCGTCCGATTTATACTCCGCGATCCTGCAGTGGGCGAAGGATAAACTATCCACTTAGTTGTTGCGGGACAGGCCCAGCTTGCGCAATTCTAGAGTGTCAGCGCGTTAAGAATGCGGCGGGCATCGTCGGTGGATACGGGCTTCGCGGTGATCTCCTGGCCGGCCAGAGGGGTGATGACCTCCTACAGCAGGCGGAAAGTCTGGACTCTTCTCTGGATGCTGAACCCGGTCGGCATAGAATCCCAGCGCCGTCAGGACGGACGCCAGGTTTCCAACAGCACGCGAGAGCGCTTCGACTGCACCACCGCGGACCACGGATCTGAAGATAGTCCCAGTTCAAGAGCTTGCTGGCCGACATGAATCGTCTCCCGCCCGTCACTGATCAACGCGGGCAGCTCGTCCTTGGTATGCGCGGAACTTTGACTGGGAGTCCGTCAGCGAGGTCGAGCTCGCCAAGATGGGCTGGGTTCCACTGGTGGAATAGGTCCCGGCTCCACGAAGCTCTCGACTACCGCACCCCCGCAGCGGTCGAAGCGGCCTACACTCATCCCACGACGACCGCGCCCGCGACCGTCTAGCCACGGAACGAAACCCAGGGCGCTTCATAGGTCCACGGCTACCGGAACGACTACGTCTAAGCCTTGGAACGCCGCCCACGCCCCCGCACGAAAGGCCTCCCAGCTGCCGATTGAGGTCTCCGAACTCGTCTACTCCGGCGTCGAAAATGCTAATCACGCCGCGATGGGATACCCCTGAAGACCCGGCACATCATCGCTTGAAGAGAATGTCTGGTGGACGATGCGGCGGCACGGGAGCCGCGAGAAAGTTGTCGAAGCGTTGAGCAAGAAGGGCCGCATCCGGCAACAAAGACCTTCTCCTAGGGAGAAAGCGCAGACTCTGCCCATGCGCGTCCTTCAGCCCGTGCTCATAGACCGGGCCATCACTCGCTTCAAGAATGTCGTCGCGCAGGACAACCCTGTACTCCGGCGACACTCCCAGCAGGTCATGATCGTACGCCGAATGATGAATCTTGCAAAGTGCCAATCCGTTCGGAACGCTGGCAATCCCGTCCGGTTCCTTGTCAGCGACGATGTGCGCGGCGTCGAGAAGTTCTGCCCTCGGCATGCCGCAAATCGCGCACTGAGTCTCGTAGGCTCGAATGACTCGCTGACGAAAAACCGGCTGGTGAATCCTTTGGCGAACGGTTCCTTCGCGATACGACTTGACTAACTCTGACGACTCTGCCCCTACAGCCGCCGTCTCCCACTGGTCGTTGAGGTCTACGACGAACTGATGCTTCTCCTGCTCCTCCGCAACAAGGAAGATCGGGAAGATCGCCCTGAACTCTCCGGGCGCGACGCCCCAGAACCAGATCATCGGAAGCTTTTGCGTCATCGAATTGCGCAACGCGCGGTTGCTCGGATGGTCGTGGTCTTTGCCCTGCCACTGGTAACGCAGCAGACCGTCGGGGCCGGGAGCATCGTCGTAAGGTCGTTCCCTCCCATCCTCACGATACGTCGTCGTGATCGTCCATGCGGTACCAAATCCTCGCGAGGAATGGATGCCGCGCTGACGGTCTTTGAGAGGCCTACGCACTCCCTGGAAAGAAAATCCTTCAGCCAGCTCTATGTAGTGGACACTCAGTTCGCCGTCACGCGTCCGTTCGCGAAGCCAGTTCATGGACGCGTTACGAAGCTCGAGGTCTTCGATCGAAGGCAGCATCGGGCTATCGTTCCACGACACCTCGTTCTTGCCTACTTTCCTTCCGTAGTGACCGCGAGCGTGCCGCATCTGTCACAGCGCACCAAGAACGCCTCGGCCAGTAAGCCAGGGCCCGCCGTTCAAGCCAGCCAGTCACTCCGCATTACTCCGCTCCCCCGTCCCGATCACCCCGAATACCCACATTCCCACCACCGGCAGCAACACCCACCACCAGGTCACGCCGTTCTCCCCCACCACGCCCACGTTCGCCATCACCGCGAGCCCGGCGATCACGGTGACGGCGGCGAGAATCGGCTTCCACTGCGGCGGCGCCGGCCTGTCGTTGGCCCGCGGCATCTCGAACCTACCCATCACCAGCACCACCACCCCTGTCAGCGCCAGCAGCACCAGTGCCCACAGCGGCCGGGTCGCCCACCACGCCTCGCTCAGCGGCTCGGGCAGCGGCGCCCGCGCGTCGAGCGCGAGCAACAGGTGCGCGAGACCCACCATCACGGTGAGGTGCCACAGGAACCAGGTCATGATCCGCTGGTTCACGAGCACGGTGACGAACCACAGCCGTGGCCAGCGCAGCAGCGCGGTCAGCGGCTTCTCGAGCAGCAGCACCAGCCCGGCCTGAAGCATCCCGAGGAACGCCATCGTCACGCGGGTAGGGCTCGAGTTCGAGATCTCGTCGGCGGAAGAGGTGATCATCGAGACCGGGTACGGGCCCACCAGCACGAGCAGCAGCAGGCCCACCAGGCCGATCGCGGCGAGCAACAGACGTCGGCCTGACCCCGCGAGCCGGCCATCGAGCCAGGCGTAACCAACCTGGTGGAACGCCGCCCACACCAGCAGGTAGTTCGGGTAGCCGAGCAGTGGCTGATCCGTGACGATGCTGAGGGCGTCCACGGCGCCGGCGAGCGCGATGCCGCCGATGATCGACCACCAGCCGAACCGCTCCCACAGCACCAGGCACGGTGGGGCGACCAGGATGACCATCAGATAGGCGGCGAGGAACCAGGTGGGGATCAGCGCCATCTGCGAGGCCAGCTGCACGGTCGCGTGCGGGGCCCCGGCGGCGACGGCGACCACGCCGATCACCAGCCAGGCCAGCAGCAGCGGGATCAGCGGGATACCGAGGCGGCGCAGCCTTGTCCGGAGCCACTGCGCGTACCCCACGTCTTTCCGTCGTGCGGAGCGCCAGGAGAGGGCATTGGAGTAACCGCCCACCAGGAAGAAGATCGGCATCACCTGAAACACCCAGGTCAGCGGGTGGGTCCAGGCGGCGCCGTCGAGCACGCCGTGGGGCAGGATCCCGCCGTCGGCGTCGATCGCGATGATCGTCCAGTGCCCGAGCACCACCACGGTGATCGCGGCGGCGCGCAGGAAGTCGACGACGCGGTTGCGGGTCTTCGGGGTGGCGGCGTCCACCTTCTGAGCGCGGCTCATGCCCGTGGTCGTCATTGTGGACCCCCTCGTCTCGCTCCCCCACCGAGTGGTGGTCCCCGTCTGCGGTCACCGGAGAGGAACCGCTGGAAGTGACGACAATCTACCCGAGCGGCGCGGGGCGCAACGCGAGGTCGGTCGGGTGCGGCCGGGCGCGCAAGTCCGCTACCGCGCCGTCGGTTGATCTGCCAGGCTCGCTCCTATGAACGCACCCCACAAGCACTCCACCACGCATCAGCACGGCACGTCGCATCAGCACGGCGCCCCCGCCGGCCACACCGTCCCAGACCCGTCCCTCTCCCCCGTCGAGCACTGGGAGCAGCGCTACGGGGGCCAGGAGCGCATCTGGTCCGGGCGGGTCAACGCGACGCTCGCCGAGGTGGTCGGCGGTTTCGAGCCCGGCACCTCGATCGACCTCGGCTGCGGAGAGGGCGGGGACGTGCTGTGGCTGGCCGAGCAGGGCTGGCAGGCCCGGGGCCTGGACATCTCCGAGACCGCCGTCGGCCGCGCCCACGCCGAAGCCGCCGCGCGCGGCCTGGACGGCGCGGTCTTCACCGCGACGGACCTCAGCACCTGGCAACCCGAGCCGGATTCAGCGGACCTGGTCACCGCCTCGTTCTTCCAGTCCGAGGTCGAGCTGGACCGGGTGGAGATCCTGCGACGTGCGGCGAGCGCGCTGCGCCCCGGCGGACACCTGGTCACCATCTCCCATGCGGCGCCGCCCTCCTGGGCCGATCACCACCCCGCGCACATGATCGACGTGCGGGCCGAGGCGGAGCAGCTCGCGCAGCCCGTCGCCGACTGGGCGGTGGAGGTCGCCGAGGAACGTCGGCGCCCCGCCGTCGGCCCTGACGGCGCGCCCGGCGAGCACGTCGACGCGGTGCTGGTGCTGCGGCGACGCTGACCAGAGCGACGCCCGTCAGTGGGTGACGGTGGTCTGCTGGTAGAGGGTGAGCGCGGGCCTGCCGCCGATCAGCGTGTAGTGGCTCGACATCAGTGCGACGAAGGGCTCGTCTTCTCCATCGCGGGAGGCGGTGGCCCGGTAGACCAGCGCGGCGCTCGCCTCCCCCGTCGGGACCAGGCGCGCGTCCTCGAGGGAGAAGCTGCTCCAGGCCGGGGACTCGTTCAGGGTCGCGGCGATCGTGTCCCGGTCGAGCACCATGCCGTTGACGAGGATCATCAGCGCGTCGGCCGTCATCAGCTCGCCGTAGAAGCTGCCGCCCTCATGCCGGGTGAGGGCCTCCCAGCCGCGGTGCTCGAGCGCGAGCAGGGCATCGAACGTCAAGGCGTGCTCCGTCATGGGGTCTCCTCGGTCGTCGTGTTGTGGCAGGCCTTCGCAGCAGGAAACAGCATCGGCCTCACCGCGGCAAGCGGGCCGAGCGGCATGAGGGTCCGCAGGTCGCTCGTGGCGTCCCGCCGCCATCCTCCGGAGGAGGTGGGGGCCAAGGCGGGGCTGTCGGCTCCACTGGAGGTCCTATACCCGCAGCTCGCCGTCTGAGCCCGGTCGCGCGCGGCAGTGGCGCTCGGCGGCTCCGGGGTCCGCACTCCGACCGGCGGGTGAACGACGGAGCGCGGCCCCAGGCTCGGGGCCGCGCTCACACGGGGACGGTCATTCGCAGCCCACCCCGTCGCCGTCACGGTCCAGGCCCTTGCGGTAGCCGGGATCGCCCGTGCGCACCGGGGCGGCGCCGGCCGCGCGGGCGGCATCGCAGTTCTGGAAGTGAACGCTGCCGCCGTCCTCCGTCGCAGGCGCGGGAGCGGCGTCCTTCGTCGGCGCAGGGGCGGGTGCAGGGGCAGGTGCCGGAGCGGGCTCCGACGGCGGTTGGGCCTCGGTTCCCACCACGTCGCCGTCGCCGGTGCCGGGCCAGCCGTGCGCGCCAGTGATCGCGAGGAAGCCCTCGCAGTCGCTGAGCACGCGCTCCATCGCGTCGGCCTCGGCGGGCTTGACCCAGAGGCCGTACTTGTCCTTCACCGCGATCTGCCGGGCCACGTACTCGCAGCGGTAGTCGCGCTTCGGCGGCAGCCAGGTCGCGGCGTCTCCGTCGCCCTTCTGACGGTTCAGGCTCGCCTCGACCGCGAGCAGGTTCAGCGGGTCGTTGGCGAACTCGCGCCTCAAGTCCTCGTCCCAGCTCGCGGCGCCGGTCTGCCAGGCGTCAGAGAGCGCGACCAGGTGGTCGATGTCGATCGTGGACTCCGCACGGTCGAAGTCAACGGTGTCGCCGCTGTGCGGGGAGTCGAGGGTGCCGCGCAGCACCACACAGCCCTGCGTGCCCTCCTTGAGCGTGATCTGGTGCAGGTCACGGCGCAGGATGTCGTTGCGGGTGTCGCAGCCATTACGGTCGATGTCGTTACGCCAGCCGAAGGAGTCACGGTCATACCCGGTCTTCGGGGCGCGACCCTTCTCCTCGAGGCCGGACAGCATCGCGAGCGCGGTACCGTCAGCCGCCTCGGGGGTGGGCTCGATCGTCGGGACCGCGGTGGTCTGTTCCGCCTCCGGCGTGGGGGCGGCGGACTCGGACGCTGAGGTCTCCGCGGGGACGTTCTGCTCCGGGGTGGGTGAGTCGACCGGGGCGGGTGAGGTCTGCTCGACGGGGCGGGAGTCGTCCGCGATCTCGGTGTCGCCGGCAGTGCCCGTCGGCCCGCAGGCGCTCAGCGGAACGAGCAGCACGAGTGCTGCCAGCAGCATGCCCAGCAGCGACGTCGCGCTGCGCCGAGCTGGGCGCCGGGCCTCACGAGCAGCGGCGCGCTGGCGCCCGAGGGGAGGAGTCGGTCGCATGTCCAGGGAAGGTCCTTCGTGCTCGAGGGGAAGGGCACGACGGTTCACCGCGGGGCCGGCCGAGCCGCCCACACCCACTTTCTGTGCCTACGACAAGAGTAGGCCGTCAGGCTGACAGAGGACGGGACCAATAAGCTCCCTCAGCCCGCAGACTCCAGGCCTTCCCACACACCGAAGAGCGCGAAGCCCGCAGCGCGTGCGAGCGCCGCGGAGGCGGTGTTCTCCAGCTGGCAGCGGTACTGCGGCTCGTAGCCCCGGGCCAGCGCGGCAGCGCTGATCGCACGGACGGTCGCGCGGCCCAGACCGCGACCGCGGAACTCCGGCAGCGTGATCACCCCGAGGTCGGCCAGCAGGGTCTCGCCCCACGGGTACATGCTCGCCGCGGAGACCAGCCGTTCACCGCAGAACGTACCGACCACGAGCCAGTGGTCGAGCTCGACGAAAGCCTCGTCCAGGTCACCCTCGGGCGCCTGGGCCGTGAACTCCGCGAACACTGCGGCATCGGCCTCCGTCAGCTGGCGGGTAGCGCCCTCCCACGGCTCCTCGCGCAGCACGGCCTGCTCGGTCAGAGGCAGGTAGAACAGATGGTCCGGGTCGGCGAGCACCATCCCGGCGCGGTCGAGGCGGGCGCTCAGCTCCCCGCGCTCGATGCGGTCGCTCGCGGAGAGCTCGAGCTGCTCCGCCCGGGCCGGCGAGAGGGAGAGGACCGTCGCCTCTCCCTCGACGCGCAGCAGCGACACCGAGCGGAGGCCGGTCAGCGCAGGGTCGAGGGCGACCAGCACCTCCCTCTCGGCGAGGGGTGTGAGGGCGGCGGGGATCCGTTGGCTGGAGACGAGGGAGGAGAACACGGCGAGGACCCTTCGGGCGGAGGACGGCAGATTCCTCGGAACCTACCGGAGCACGTTCCCGACCTGCGAGTTCTTTTCGCGGTGCTTCCCGGGCGCAGCACGTCGGGGTGCGCTGCACCCCCGTCAGCGGTCCCTCAGAGACTCACGAGAGTGACCAGCACGAAGGCGGCCACGAGCGCTGCCGTGACGCCCAGGCTGCTTCGCCAGGTGGTGGGCTGATCACCCGCATCCGAGGTCATCGGGACCGCCTGGATCTGTCCGGTCTCAGTGGCAGCCTTCAGCTCGTTGCCGACGGTGAGGTCATGGCGCGACTCCATAGTGGGTCCCTCCTTCTCGATGTGATGGGAGCACGGCACCCAAGGTTGAGTACCGCCTGATCAGACACTGTTTCCATGCATCTTTTGTGCTCGCGACAACAGTAGGGCCGAGAAGGGCTGTGCGAAAGGGGGAAGAGGCCCGGGTCAGGCGAATCACATGGACGGATCCGCAGCCCGTGCGAGGGTCGATACGCTCGGGTGCAGAAGCATGCCCGCGTCCCCGGAAGTGCTCTCGTTCCGTCGGCCGTTCCGGCCGCTCTGCGGAGCCGGGAAAGTTCTCTCATGACCACCCTGACCGACCGTATGACCGCCGCGCTGGAGAGCTACGCCGCCTGGCAGGGGCCGCTGTTCGAGGACCTGCACCGCCACCCCGAGCTGTCCATGCTCGAGGAGCGCACCCGCGGAATCGTCACCGCGCAGCTGACTGAGTTCGGGTACGAGGTCCAGCAGATCGGCGGCGGCGTGGTCGGCGTGCTCGAGAACGGCGAAGGGCCCACGATCCTGATGCGTGCGGACATGGACGGGCTCCCGGTCGCGGAGGCCTCCGGCCTGCGCTACGCCTCGGCGCACACCCAGGCCGACGCCGACGGGCAGATCCAGCCCACCATGCACGCCTGCGGGCACGACTTCCACGTGACCGCGGGCCTCGGCGCGGCGAAGCTGCTGGCGGAGCACCGCGAGGACTGGTCCGGCACCTACATCGCCCTGTTCCAGCCGGGCGAGGAGATCGCCGCCGGCGCCCGCTCCATGGTCGAGGACGGTCTGGTCGACAGGGTGCCCCGGCCGGACGTGTGCCTGGGCCAGCACGTGCTCACCTCGCCCGTGGCGGGGAAGGTCGCCGTCGCGCCCGGCCCGGTGCTGAGCTCCTCGGTGTCGATGCGGGTGATCGTGCACGGCGCAGGCTCCCACGGCTCGATGCCGCACCTGGGCGTGGACCCGGTGGTGCTCGCCGCCGCGATCGTCACCCGCCTCCAGACCCTGGTGGCCCTCGAGATCGCACCCGGCGACTTCGGGGTGGTCACCGTCGGCGCCCTCCACGCCGGGACCAGCGCGAACATCATCCCGGACCGGGCCGAGCTGGCGCTGAACTTCCGGGCCTACAGCGACCAGATCCTCGATCACCTGGTCGAGGGCACCCAGCGGATCGTGAACGCCGAGTGCGAGGCGGCCCGCTCCCCGGAGCCGGCGCAGTTCGAGCAGTTCAACCGCTATCCCGTCACCGACAACGACCCCGTGCTCGCCGAGCGGGTGCGGGAGGCGTTCGTGGGCCAGTTCGGGGAGGACCGCGTCGAGCACATGGACCCGGCCACCGCCTCCGAGGATTTCTCCGCCATCCCCGACGCCTTCGGGGTCCCGTACTGCTATTGGGGCACCGGCGCCTACGCCGAGGGACGCGTTGCCGCCCCGAACCACTCCCCGCTCTGGGCCCCGGATCAGCAGCCGACGCTCCGCATCGCCACCGAGGCCGCGGCGAGCGCCGCGTTCGCGCTGCTGGGCCCCGCGCAGTGACGGACGGGCCGCCGCCGGCACTCCTGCCGTCGGCGGCCCGCCTCTCTCCTCCCGTCCCGGAGGCGGGGGAACTCAGGCGCTGAACGCGGCGAACTTCGCGGTGATCGCCTCGTCGTTCCAGCCCCACACGTCATCGCCCCGCAGCACCGCATCGGCGCCGCCGTCGGTGTAGAAGGTCTGGCCGCAGCAGTGGGAGTTCTCCACCGAGGTCAGCCACATCAGCAGGCGAGCCACGCTCTCGGCGTCCTGGTGACCGTTCAACGGCATCGGCACCACCATGTCCAGGAACGCGGCGTACTGCGGATCCGCGAGCATGTCGTGGGTCATCGGCGTGATCACGATGCCGGGGGCGACGGCGTTCAGGGGGATGCCGGCGCCGGCCCAGGCCGCCCCGGGCGCTTCACGGCGCACCCAGCGGGAGATCGCCCGCTTCGAGGAGGCGTAGATGAGGTTCCCGGTGAGCGGATCAGCGGCCAGCTCCTCGGCCCGGGCGAGCGCCGCGGTCTCGTCATCCGCCATGAAGGCCTCCAGCAGCTGCTGGTCCAGCGGCTGCAACGAGGACATCGAGGAGACCAGCGCGACGCGCGGCGCTGCGGAGCGAGCCAGCGCCGGCTGCAGCGCCTGCAGGAACTCGGTCATCCCGAAGTAGTTCACCGCCGCCGTGACAGGCTTCGGCAGCGCGAGCCCGGCCGACGGGATCACCGCGTCGACCCTTCCGCCTGCCGCCTCGAGCGCCTGACGTGCGCCCTCGGTCCGGCCGGCCGGGGTGGAGAGGTCCGCGGAGACCTCGACGCCCTGCAGGTCGACGCCGACGACCGTATGGTCCTGCTCGCGCAGCAGCTCGGCGGTCTTCGCCCCGATGCCCGAGGCGGCGCCGGTGATGATGTAGGTGCGGGTCATGACGGACCTCCTGGTGAGCGCACCGCGTCGAGCAGTGCTCGTACCTCGAAACTAGCCTCGTGAAGGCATGTGCTCCAGGGCACAAGGTCACTGTTCCGGAGACTGTTCCGCCGGCCCGGGCACCCACCGTCAGCACGTACTGTGACCTGCGTGATCGATCCTCAATGGTGGCCGTTGGGCCTGGCCGCACTGGCCGTCCTGGCCGGCGCGGTGGCCGTGCGCACCACCGGGATGGGCTTCGCGCTGCTGTCCTCCCCCTTCCTCGTGATGGCGCTGGGCCCGTTCGAGGGCATCCTGGTCACCAACGTGTGCGGGATCGTCGCGGCACTGCTGAACCTCACCGTGGTCCACGCCGACCTGGACTGGAAGCGGGCCGCGAGCGTAGTGCCGGCCGGGATCGTGGGCACGATCCCCGGGGCGCTGCTGGTGCTGTGGCTGCCCCCGGCGGTGCTCGCGATCGCGATCAGCCTGCTGGTGATCGCGGGCCTGCTGTTCACAATCGCGTCCCGCTCGCTGGAGGTGCCGAACTCCGTCTGGGTGGGTGCCAGCGGCGGGTTCGCGTCGGGCGTCATGAACGTGACCGCCGGGGTGGGTGGGCCGGGCCTAGTGGTCTATGCGCTGGCCACGCAGTGGGAGCATCGCTCCTTCGCCGCAACCGCCCAGCTGCACTTCGCGGTGCTCGGCGTGGCCGCCCTGCTCACGAAATGGTCCCTGCCCTCGCTGCCGATCGCCGGGTGGGCGATGCTGATGGGGCTGCTGGTGGCCGGGCTGCTCGGCGGAAATGTCCTGGCCCGACGGGTGCACGGCCCCCGGGCGATGCGCTGGGTGATCGTGATCGCGATGGTCGGCGCGCTGCTCTCGCTCGGCCAGGGGCTCGTGCAGCTCTGACCTGGCCGCCGGTTCGCCAGCCCCGCTCCCGTGGCGCTGGCCCGAGCCCGGATCGTCTCGACTTCCCGGCTGCGGTGCACACCGGTCACGAGGCGGGCAGCGGCGGGGTCCCCGCTGCCGGACCGTCGGCCCCCACCGTCGATCCAGCAGCTCCCGCGCTGCGTGAGCCTCGTGCCGGTGCCTCTCCCCCTCGGAGAGTCCCGCACCAACCACCTGAAATCTAGGGCTGATCCGGCGGAAGCGCGATGGGGTGAACTGCCTGGGCAGAAGTCCCCGGGGAGAACTCCCCATGCTGGTCACGGCCTGGGCCGCCGGTCTGCGGGGACTGAGGGCAGAGGATCGGTCCGGGTCAGGCACCGCCGCTGCCCCATAGCGGCACGGCGCGGCGAGGACTACACTCCGAGCCCCCGGCAGTGGTGCACGTGGAGGCCCCCTGCCGCCCCCAGGACGCGACGCTCCACGGCCACCGAGGAGGCATCGGTGCGACCACTGGTGATCACGCAGAACGTGACCGTCGACGGGTCGATCGAGATGCTGGACGACTGGTTCGACCCCACCGACTCCCCGCCCGATCAGCAGCAGCTCCTGCAGCGCGACAGCGCCGCCTGCGACGCGCTCCTGCTGGGACGGCAGACCTTCGAGGACTTCCGCGGCTTCTGGCCGCTCCAGGAGGACGACACCACCGGCATCACCGACGAGCTGAACTCCCTTGAGAAGTATGTCGTCACCTCCACCATGACGGACCCCGCCTGGCAGCACTCCACGCTGCTGACCGGGGACCCTGTCGCCGCGGCGCGCGAGCTCAAAGAGCAGGCGGGCGGGGAGATCTCGCTGACCGGCTCGATCAGGCTGTGCCATCCGCTGATCGAGGCGGGCCTGGTGGATGAGTACCGGCTGTGGACCTATCCCTACGTTCAGGGCCGCGGCCGCCGGCTGTTCCCCGGCGGCCACCAGCAGCGGCTCGAGCTGCGCGAGCACCACGCCTTCAGCTCCGGCGTCACCTACACCCGCTGGTCACCCAGGAAGGACTGACATGCCCACCACGACTGACCAGACCGCCTCCCCCGCGCTCCCACCCGTCACCGATCCCGAGACCTGGCAGCGCGAGCTCAACGCCCTGCGCATGCGGGAGAAGGCCGCCACCCGCGAGCTCGACGCGATCGCCGCCCAGCGTCGTCGCCTGCCGATGGTCGAGCTGCCCGCGTACACGCTGCAGGGTCCGCACGGGCCGGTGTCCCTGATCGACCTGTTCGACGGCGCCTCGCAGCTGATCACCTACCACCACATGTGGTTCCCGGACTCCGAGTGGCAGTGCGGCGGCTGCACCAGCTACACCGCGCAGTTCACCCGCACCGACTTCCTGCGCAAGTACGACGCCCGCTTCGTCATCGTCACCCAGGGTCCGATCGAGGAGGCCCTCACCTACCGCAAGAAGGTCGGCAACCAGCTGGACTGGTACTCGACCGCGGGCAGCGACTTCGGGGCCGACGTCGGTGCCCCGCCCGGTGGCGGCTTCGCCCTGAACGTCTTCCTGCGCGACGGCGAGACCGCCTACCGCACCTGGCATTCCGACGGTCGCGGCACCGAGCAGCTCAGCCACACCTTCCCCTTCGTCGACGTGCTGCCCTACGGCCGCCAGGAGGCCTGGCAGGACTCCCCCGAGGGCTGGCCGCAGTCGGAGACCTACGACGGGTGGCTCAGCTCCGAGGAGGTCGCGGCGCTGTACGGGCCTCGAGCCCGGTGACGGTGGCCTACGACGGGGGCTCCCTGACATGCCACTGCTGAAAACAGCGTTCGTACAGTCAGTTCAGCGCGCTCAGGACGTGCGCCGCGCAGCGACCCTCCCAAGATGACCTGAAACCGACCGGGGGCCAGCGCATCCTTGGGTGAGAGTCTGGCAGGAGCGACCTTTCGATACGGAGAATTCACGGCCCGGGAGTCGGTGATCCGAGGAGCTCAGCGCTCGTCCTCGCTCAAACCTTCGAGGGCGTCATGTGCGGCATGCTCGCGCAGGTGCTCGGCGGTGTAGGGGATCGTGAAGCGGACGAGCCCGTGACCGGCGGGCTCGATGATCCCGTCGCGGATCAGCCGACGCCGATACTGGCCAGCGTAGGTGGGGTCCACCCCCATTCGTTCAGCGATCTTCGCAGTCCGGGAGGGGCCTTCATCATCCTGAGCCATGGCGAGCAGGTACGTGCGGTCCACGCTCGACAGGGGTCGCAGGGCGGGAGTGTGGATGTGCCTGCCGAGGCGTCGGCGCGCAGCCTTGACTCCGGCGTCCACGTCGTCGACGGAGACCGGAGCCGACGTCCGATGAGCCTTCAGGGAGTGGTATCCGACGAGCTGAATCATGAACGGATAGCCGTCGATGGCGTCGGCTGCCAGATCCAGTGCTCGGGCCTCGATCTCATGGCCGCTGTCTGCGATCGTTCCAGCGAGGGCCGCCCGGACGTCCGCACGGCTCACGCGGCCAATGGGGTGATGCTCGGCGCGGCGCAGGAAGGTCGCCCCGGGGTGGTCAAGGAGCTCTTCGATCGGGGTGGACAGACCCGCGGCCGCGAAGGCAAGCAGCCGTTCCTCACGCCGCCCGTACTGGATGATCTCCCCGACCTTGCGCAGGTCTTCGATGTCTGCCGCCTGAACCTCGTCGATAGAGATCACGAGACCCCGCCCGGAGGGCTGCAGAGCGTCGGTGAGCTCGGTGATCTGCGATCGGAGAGTGGATTCGGCGGGGTAGCGGCCGGTCCAGGAACCCCCTCCCCCGACGGGGCCGAGGGCCGCGTTCACGGAGTCGAGCCGCGTCGGCGGCTTGTCGGAGTACCGCTGGAGGAGTCGGGGGAGATGGTCTCGGGTGAGTCGGTCCAGGAGCCCGCTGCTGGAGCTCTCGGTGATGACCAGCCAGCCCGCACTCTCTGCTGCCCGACGGTAGGAGTCGAGCAGCACGGTCTTGCCCATGCCTCGCTGTCCGGACAGGAGGATTGTCAGCCCAGCGGGGTCGAGGATCCCGTCGAAGGTGTCTTCGAACTCATCGAGCAGCTCGTCGCGCCCGACCAGGAGGTGGGGATAGGTGCCGAACGACGGCCTGAAGAGATTGAAAGACATGTAAAAATTATAAAGAAGACTCCGCATATTGAAAAGAGTTGAAAGGGAAGCCTCCCGCTGATGCCCACCCCGGCGGGCGCGACCGCTGTCGGTCACGCCCGCCGGAGTCGGCTCACTTCACGTCAGCGCCTGCGGCGGCGGTGCCGCCCTCGGCCTCGAAGGAGACCGCCAGCTGCAGCGTCGCGCCGTCGGCCGGCGTGCCGGTCAGCGGCACCTCATAGGTGTCCCGCCCGGCGCCCACCTCCTGGGCGTCCAGTGCGCCGACGATCGCCGCACCGTCCCAGAGGTACAGCCGCAGCGTGCCGGCCCGATCGGTGCGCACCCGGGCGGTGGCCCCACCGTCGGTGCGCGCGACCTTGTCCATCCGCAGCGAACCCGCCGGCAGTACCGGTGCTCCGCCGAGTCCGGTGCCGTCCCCGGTGGCCTGCAGGATCGAGGCCGGGGACTCGACCGACCGCGCGCCGGTGTCCGGGATCTGCGGCTCCACCGGGGCGGAGGCGGCGACCTCCAGGCCCGGCAGCTCGAGCACGCCCCAGCGGGAGGGGTCGGCCTGGATGCCCTGGAAGGTGGACCAGCCGATCCGGGACTGGCCGGTCTGGTCCTGGGTGTCCGAGTCGTAGACCACCACGTTGAACCCCATGCTGGTGGGGTCGATGCCGTCGGGCAGCTCCGCGAAGGGGATCCGGGTCTCGAACAGGTAGCCCTCGTACGGATCGGACACTGTCGCCGCGATCAGCACGCCCGGGGCGGTCTCCGCGATCGGTCCCTGCCGGTTGTCGTGGTCCCGCCCGGCGACCGGGCCGCCGACCCCGCCGTCCACCGCCGTGCCCGGCAGAGCGCCGAGGATGAAGGTGGTCGCGGTGTTGTCGGAGGTGCCGCGCGGGTCGATCATGATTTCGATCGAGTCGGTGCGGAACCGCTGCTTGTTGTCCTGCGGCGGCAGCAGCGCGCCCAGCACATCGTCGGTGACCTGCACGAAGACGTACAGGTTCGCGTCATCAAAGGTGACCCAGGTGCGGCCGGAGGCGTCGGCCGGCTCGACCGCCTGACCCTCCCAGAGGGTGCCGATGTCGATCCCGTCGTCGGGATACTCCGCGGCGCCGCGCGCGGCATCCACCTCGACCCCCTCGGAGCGAGCGGCGATCAGGCGCGGCACCAGGTACAGGCCCTGGACGATCGGTGCCGAGACGCCGGCCGCGGTCGCGGTGACCGTCACCGGGTACACCCCGCCGCCCGGTGCCCGGTTGGCGGTGGGCAGCGAGGTGTCGGTGTTCTCCAGCCGCACCTCCACCCGGGTCTCCCCATGCGCCGGGACGCCCTCGACCAGCAGCTCGGCCGGGTCCGCGGTGATGCCGTCGGGCAGCTCGAGCACCACCTCGGCATCCTGCACGGCGCCGGAAAGGTTGCGCACCACCACCTCGACGGTGTCGGCGCGACCTGAGCCGAGGGTGTACCGGGTCGGGACCAGCGCATCGAGCCGCTGCATGCCCAGCTCCGCCGTCCACTCCAGGAAGGCGGCGATCTCGGGGCGGTCCTCGATCCCCGCCTCGACCACACCGGCGGTGCGCAGCGGCAGCACATTCTCGCCGCTCGCGCCCTTGGAGCTCGCGCGGGCCCGCAGCAGCACGGGCTCGCCCGGGACCGCCTCCGCCGGGGCGGTGACGGTGAAGGTCGCGGTGCGCTGCTGCTTCGCGGGGACGGTGCCGAGGATCTGGCGGCCGCTGACGGTCCAGCCCGCAGGGACTTCCAGCTCGACGGCCGCGCCGGGCAGGGCCTTGCCGGGCGAGCCGAGGGTCACGCTCACCTCGAGCGCCTCGCCGGGCAGGGCGGTGAAACGATCCGAGCGCACCTCGAGGGTGGTGCCGAGAGGCAGACCGCCCGCGATCGGCAGGGTCGCACCCTCGAGCGCCGCGGTGTCCGAGCTGGTCGGATCGGCGAGCGGGCCGCGCGAGTCGATCAGCGTGAACCAGGTGGCCGGGATCTTCGCGGGATCGGTGGTGGTGGGCGGGATCGCGAACCAGCCCTGGGTGCGGTAGGAGTGGACGGAGTCGTCGCGCACGGCGCTCCAGCGCTTGCCCCACTTCTCGGACTCGGTGCCGTTCCAGGCGCCGAACACCACGTCGCTCGCCACCCGCGGCGCGTACCCGGCGGCGACCGCGCCCGGGCCCACCCCGGCGCTGCCGTCGGAGCCGGAGCGCAGCAGGCGCTTCGGGGAGAAGGGCTCGAGCCCCTCCTCGAAGTGCTCGGGGAAGACGTCCTCGCGGCCGGCCAGCAGGTACGCCTCGACCGCGAACATCGCGGCCTGCTGGTGATTGCCGTGGTTGCCCTCGACGGCGGAGGGGTTCATCGTGATGATGACGTCCGGACGGGTCGCGCGGACCACGCGGATCACGCGGCTGAGCGCGGCCGCACCGCCCCACACGTCATAGGTGAGCGGGGCCGAGAGGGTGTAGAAGAAGTCTACCGCGTCGAGGTTGAAGACGTGCTCGATGCCGGCGTAGCCAACGGCGGTGCGCTCCTCGCCCTCGCGGATCAGGCCCAGTGCCGGGCCCTCCTCGAGACCCACGGCGTTGCCGCCGCCCTCGCCGCGGGTGAGGGTGATGACGCCCGCGCGCTGACCGGAGTACTCGTTCCACTGGCCGAGCGCCGCGAGCGTCCAGGCCTCGTCGTCGGGGTGGGCGCCGATGTAGAGGATGTCCAGATCGACGGTGCCGTCGGCGAGTGCCCGCTCCATCGGCGGCAGGCCTGGGAGGTCCAGGGCGGTCGCGCCGGCGGCGAGGCCGAGCACCGCGCTGCCCTGCAGCAGACGACGGCGGGTGAGGGACATCGGGGCGGGGCGTGCGGCGGGCTGCGAGCCGGTGGGGGTCGAGAGGGTCGACATGAGGTGCTGCCTTCTTTCGAGAGGAACGACGCATCGGTGCGTCGGTTCGGGGTGGAGCCAGCGGGGTCAGTGGTCTCCGGCGTCGGAGCGCAGGGCGAAGGTGCCCTGGGCGCGGCGTCGGCCGTGGACGGGGTGGTCGGGGACCACCGCGTCGAGGAATCGGTAGCGGCCGCTGGTGTAGGCGGCGCGCAGGTCGCCCTCGTCGGCGGCGGCGCTGAGGGAGCGCCACCAGTCGGTGAGATCGCCCCAGCCGGGAGCGGCGAGCGAGCCGCCGAACTGCTGGACGGCGAGGGCGGAGCACAGGGAGGAGAACTTCAGCCGCTCCTCGAGGGGCCACTCCGCGAGGGTGCCCAGCACCAGCGCGGCGGCGAACACGTCCCCGGCGCCGGTGGTGTCGATCGCCGTGACCGGCACGGCCGGGCAGTACGCCTCCTCGCCGGTGGAGGAGTCGATCGCATAGGAGCCCTGGGCGCCGTCGGTGACCACCGCGAGCGGCACCTTCTCCGCGAGCCTGCGCACTGCCCGGTCCGGGCTGGAGGTGCGGGTGTAGGCCATGGCCTCCATCGTGTTGGGGGTGAAGGCGTGGCAATGCGCGAGCGGGGCGAGGTCCGCGATGTCCCAGCGCTCGGTCTCGTCGAAGCCGATGTCGGCGAAGACCAGGGACCCGCGGGCGCCGAGCTCCGCCCACCAGGAGGTCTCCCCGGCCAGGTCCACCACGGCAGCTCGGGCGTGCGGGGCACGGGCGATCAGCGCGGAGAGCGGCTCAGGCAGGTCATGGCCGTGGGTGGCCATGGCGCGGTCGCCGTCTGCGGCGATGGAGACGGTCAGCGCGGAGTGGAAGTCGGTGAAGCGGCGCGAGGCGGAGAGGTCGATGCCCTCCTCGCTCTCCATGGTGTGCCACATCCAGTCGGCGTAGGCGTCGTCCCCGAAGCCGGCGACCAGGCCGGTGCGCAGGCCCAGGCGGGCGGCCGCGGTGGCGAGGTTGGCGATCCCGCCGGGGCTCGATCCCATGCCCTTGGACCACAGCTCCTCCCCCGGCTTCGGCAGGCGGTCCATGCCGGTGAAGACGATGTCGAAGAACACGGTGCCGGAGAGCAGCACGTCCAGCGGCGGATCCTCGGGGGTGCGCTTCGCGGCCAGCGGGTCCCAGTCCTCGCAGGCGGCCGCATCCGGCGGGGACGGGGTGGTGCCGCCTGCGGGGGAGCCGGCGGCACGGGGGGCGTCGGCACCGGAGGCGGCGGCGCGAGGGGCGTCGGCACCGGAGGGTTCGGTCGTCATTTCGCAGCTCCTTCGAGCATTCCACGGATGAAGTGGCGTTGGAGGACGAGGAACAGGATCACGGTGGGCAGGGCAACGATGACGGCGCCCGCGGCGAGCAGAGCGGTCTCGGAGGTGTACTGGCCCTGGAAGTTCGCCAGCCCCAGCGGGGCGGTGCGCAGCTTCCCGCCCGGCGCCATGATCAGGGCGATGAGGAACTCGTTCCAGGTCCACATGAACACCAGCACCAGCATCGTGACGATCGCGGGCCGCGAGGCGGGGACGAGGATCCGCACCAGCGCCTGCATCGGCCCCGCACCGTCGAGGGCGGCGGCCTCGATCAGGCTGGTGGGCATCGAGCGGAACTGCGCCCGCAGCCAGAAGGTGCCGAAGGCGATCGACTGCGCGACCTGGGGCAGCGCGATCGCGAGGTAGGTGTCCGTGAGGCCCAGAGAGCGCAGGTCGAAGAACAGCGGGATGATCGTCGCCTCGGCAGGGATCATCAGGCCCAGCAGGAACAGGTAGAACAGCGCCGTCGACCCGCGGAAGCGCATCGTCCCGAAGGCATAGCCGGCGAGGATCGCGAGCACGGTCGCCAGGGACACCACGATCGCGGCGACCACGACGGAGTTGCCGAGGGATCTGCCGAAGCCGCCCACGGTCCAGGCCTCGACATAGTTGGACAGGTAGAAGCCGTCCGGCTCCCCCAGCGGGGCGGAGACCGAGGTGAGCAGGATCGTGAGCACGGGGATGAGGGCGAACAGCGCGAAGCCGCCCAGGATCACGTAGTTCATCGTCGTCTCGACGCGGGAGACCCTCATGCCTCACGCTCCCCGATGCGGGAGACGCCCACGTTGATCACGAAGATCAGGAGCGTCAGGACGATCGCGACGGCCGAGGCGGACCCCACCTCGCGCAGCTCGAAAGCTCGGAAGTACGCCTCGAAGCTGGGCACGGTGGTGGAGTTGCCGGGGCCGCCGGAGGTGGTCATGTACACGAGGTCGAAGGTCTTCAGCGCCGCGATGATGGTGAGCACGAGCGCGACGGTGATCTCGCCGCGCACCGCGGGCAGGGTGATCGCGAAGAACTCCTGCACCGCGTTCGCACCGTCCAGGCGCGCGGCCTCGAACTGCTCGGCGGGGATGCGGCTCATGCCGGAGAGCAGCAGGAGCATCACGAGGCCCATCTCCACCCAGGTGCCGATGAACCCGACCGCGGCGAGTGCCGTGCCCGGGTCCCCGAGCCAGCCTCGGGTGAGCACGTCCAGGCCCACGGCGCGCAGCGCCTCGTTCAGCAGCCCGTTGGGCGAGTAGATCTGCCGCCACGCCACGGCGACCACCACCAGGGCGATCACCTGCGGCAGGAAGACGACGGTGCGGAAGAAGCCCATCCCCCGCACCTGACCGCGCCGCAGCACCGCGGCCAGCACCAGCCCGACCACCAGCGGGATCACCGCATAGAAGACGATCAGGATGAGGGCGTTCGCGATCGCCGCCCGGAAGTCCGCATCCCCCGCCAGGTCCAGATAGTTCCGCAGTCCCACGAAGGTGGAGGAGCCGAAGCCCTTCCACTCGAACAGGGAGAACTGCGCGGCTCTGCCCAGCGGGTACAGCGCGAACGCGCCGTAGACCAGGAAGGCGGGCAGGATGAACAGGTACGGGGTGGCCGCGGAGCGCGCCACCGCGGAGGGCCGGGGCCGCCTGCGGGCAGGCAGACGGGCCGGGGCCCGCCTGCCTGTCGTGCTGGACGCCATAGGGTCAGGATCCCTCGGTGAACGCGCCGTAGTCCTCCTGCAGCGCCTCTGCGGCGGCCGCCGGCTCGGCCTGGCCGCCGATGACCTCCTGGAGGGTGGCCCCGGCGGTGTCCGCGAAGGACGGGGTCGCGTAGTCGAGGTAGGGCAGCAGGGTGCCCTCGGTGGAGACCGCGTCGAAGGCCTCGTAGATGTCCTTGTTCACGCCCGAGTCGGGTGCGAGCTCGGCGGTGCGGTTCACCGGCATGCCGCCGTTCTCGGCGATCATCGCCATCGCCTCGTCACTGGTGATGAAGTCGATGAAGGCGGCGGCCGCGGCCGGGTTCGCGGCGGCCGACGGGACGGAGAAGGGGATGCCCGTGCCGCCGGTGGTGGCGACCTTCCCGTCGGCCCCGGCCGGCGGGGCCATGAAGCGCAGGTCCTCCCCCATCACGGCCTCCATGTCCGGGCCCAGCCAGGAGCCGCCGATCAGCAGCACGCCGGTGCCCTCGGTGAACAGCGGCCAGGCATCGTCGTAGGCGAGCCCGTTCGGGGAGTCGCCGAGCGCACCGCTGGCGCCCCACTCGGCGAGCTGGCTGAGGGCGGCGAGGTTGTCGTCGGTGGTCCAGTCCGCGCCGGCGTTGCCCATGCCGAGGGTCACGATCGTCTCGGCGGGAACGAAGTTCGCCTGCAGCGGGCCGAACACGTGCAGGGCGGGCCACTGGTCGAGGTTGCCGAGCATGATCGGCTGCTCGTCGGCCGCGGCGGCGGCCTCGACCAGGGAGAAGACCTCGTCCCAGGTGGTGGGCGCTGCGAGCCCGAGCGCGTCGAGCTTCTTCTGGGAGTAGTAGATCCCGCAGACCTCGCCGGTCTGGGCGAGGCCGTAGAGGGAGCCCTCGCCGAAGGTGACGCCGTCGCTCGAATAGCTCATCTTGCCCAGCACGCTGGGGGTGAAGCGGTCCGCCCAGCCGTACGCCTCGGCGTAGCCGGTGAGGTCGGTGAGCAGGCCGTCGGCCACGAAGGTGCCCATGTCGCCGCGGGCGTTGTTGACCTGCAGCACATCCGGCACGTCGTTGCCGGACAGCGCCAGGCCGGTCTGCTGCTGGAGGTCGTCGAAGGACTGGGAGTTGCGGTCGATCGTGACGTTGGGGTACTTCTCCTGGAAGCTGCCGATCAGCGCCTCGATCGCGTCGTTCTGCGCACCGCGCACCTCCTGGTCCCAGACCGTCAGGGTGATGTCGCCGAGGGCGGCGATGTCGGTGTCGACCTCGTCGGCCGCAGGAGCGGGCGCCTCGCTCCCACCGTCGCCGCCGTCGGAGCCGGGGGCGCAGGCGGTCAGGAGGCCGAGCCCGCCGAGCGCAGCGGTGCTGCCGAGGAAGTTCCGTCGTCGCATGATGTCCTCCTGAAGTGATCGGCCCCGCCGCATCGTCGCGGTCGCACGTCATCGTCACGTCCGCTGATCGCGGGCCGGCCGTGTGGTCCGGACCACCATGATGACATGAGTTGCGTGCGACTGCACGCGACTGCTCGTACCTGCGCGAAATTGCGCGCTCGGTGCTACGGTGACGCCATGCTGAGCGAAGAGCGCCACCAGGCGATCGCGACGGTTCTCCGACGACGGGGCACCGTCACCGTCGCCGCGCTCAGCGCCGACCTGGGGGTCTCCGAGGCGACCGTGCGCCGGGACCTCGAGCTGCTCGCCGAGGCCGGAGCCCTGCGCCGGGTGCGCGGTGGAGCCACTGCCGTGCGGGGTTCGGTGCGACCCGAGGCGGATCTGCGCTCCTTCGCGGACGTCGCGAGCACCGCGACCGCCGCGAAGCAGGCGATCGCCGCCCGCGCCTGCTCCCTGATCACCGACGGCGAGGTGATCGCCCTGGACATCGGCACCACGGTCGCGGCGATGTGCCCGCTGCTCGCGGAGCGCTCCCTCACGGTGGTCACCGCCTCGCTCGCGGTGGTGCGCTCGCTCTCCACCGCCCCCGACGTCGACATCGTGATCCTGGGTGGGCTGCTGCGCCCCAACTACGACTCCATGGTGGGCACTCTGACCGAGTCGGCGCTCGGGCAGCTGCGCGTGGACCGGGCATTCCTGGGCAGCGCCGGGGTCCGGCCCGACGGCGCCGTACTCGACTCCACCCCCAGCGAGGTGCCGATCAAGCGCGGCCTGCTCGACGTCGCCGCCTTCTCCTACCTGCTGGCCGACCACGAGAAGTTCCCCGGCTCCGGCTTCCTCGAGGTGGCGCGACTGTCCCGCTTCACCGCCCTGATCACCGACCGCTCCCCCCTCCCCTTCGACATCGCGCTCCCCGACGGGGAAGACGTGGAGGTCCTCCTGCCATGAAGCTCACCATCCTGGGAGGCGGCGGATTCCGCGTGCCCCTCGTCTACGAGGCAGTCGCCACCGCCGCCACCGGCCTCACGGTCGACGAGATCGCGCTGTACGACGTCGACCCCGCGCGCCTGCACGCCATCACCTCCGTGATCGAGGGCCTCGGCGCGCAGCTGCTGGCCGACGGGAGCACCGCAACGCTCCCCCGCCTCACCGCCACCACGGACCTGCGCGAGGCCGTGACCGGAGCGGACTTCGTGTTCTCCGCGATCCGGGTGGGCGGCGCCGAGGCCCGCACGGTGGACGAAAGGGTCGCGCTGGGGCTCGGGCTGCTGGGCCAGGAGACCATCGGCCCCGGCGGCCTCGCCTACGCCCTGCGCACGATCCCGGTGGCCCTGGAGATCGCCCGCATGGTCGCCGAGGTCGCACCGGGCGCCTGGGTCATCAACTTCACCAACCCTGCCGGGATCGTCACCGAGGCGATGCGCAGCGTGCTCGGAGACCATGTGGTGGGCATCTGCGACACCCCCATCGGCCTGGTCCGGCGCGTGGGCAGGCTGCTGGACGTGGACCTGGTCGCCGGCGAGCGCGGCGCGAGCTTCGACTACGTGGGCCTGAACCACCTGGGCTGGCTGCGCTCGGTGACCGTGGAGGGGGTGGACCGCCTGCCCGGCCTGCTCGCCGACGACGCCGCCCTCGAGGAGATCGAGGAGGCGCGCCTGATCGGCAAGGACTGGGTGCGGGCCGACGGCGCTCTGCCCAACGAGTACCTCTTCTACTACCTGCACACCGCCGCCGCTATCGACCGCATCACGAGCGCCGCGACCACCCGCGGCGAGTTCCTCGCGAAGCAGCAGGGCGACTTCTACCTCGCCGCGGCCGAGAGCTCCGAGCCGGCCTCCTGCTGCACCTCGCCCCTGGACCTCTGGCGCGAGACCCTTCATGAGCGCGAAGCGACGTATATGGCGGAGTCCCGGGACGAGGAGCGCCGCGAGGAGGACATCGCCGGCGGTGGCTACCAGGAGGTGGCGCTGCGGCTGATGACCGCGCTCGCCACCGGACGCAGCGAGCGGATGATCCTGGACGTCGGCAATGCCCCCACCGGCAGCGACGCTCCCCCGGAGCAGCGCATCGTGCCGGAGCTGCCGGCCGATGCCGTGCTCGAGGTGCTGTGCGTGGTCGACGGCGAGGGCGTGCACCCGCAGCCCGTCGCCCCGGTGGGACTGGGACGGCTCGGCATGATGAGCACCCTGCGCGCCGCCGAGCGGAAGATCCTCGAGGCCGCGATGACCGGCTCCCGCGAGGCGGCCTGGCAGGGCTTCTCGATGCATCCCCTGGTCAGCTCACCCGTGCTGGGAAAGAAGCTGCTCGAGGGATACATCGCCGGGCACCCGGAGATCGCGGCGCTGCTCGCAGAAGGCTGAGAGTCCCCGTCGCTGCGCCGCGATCGCGGAGTCCCGGCTCAGAACCCCGGGTTCGCGGGGTCTGCCCCGATCCGACCGTCGGCGCGGTCCAGGGCGCTGATCTTCTCGATCTCCTCGGGCGTGAGCTCGAGCTGGGCGGCGGCGAAGTTCGAGACGATCCGCTCAGGCGTGACGGACTTCGGGATCACCACGTTCCCGATCGCCAGATGCCAGGCGATGATCACCTGGCCCGCATCGGCGCCGTGCGCCTCAGCGACAGCGGTGATCACCGGGTTCTGCAGGATGTCGCCGCCCTGCCCCAGCGGGGACCAGGCCTCGGTGAGGATCTTCTTGTCGGCGTGGTAGTCCCGCAGCGCGGACTGCTGGAACTCGGGGTGCAGCTCGATCTGGTGCATCACCGGCACCACCCCGGTCTCGGCGATGATCTCCTCGAGCTGCTCGATCGGGAAGTTGGAGACGCCGATGGACTTCGCCTTCCCCTCCTTCTGCAGCTCGATGAGCGCCTTCCATGACTCGAGGTACGTCCCGCGCTGGGGGCTCGCCCAGTGGATGAGGTAGAGGTCCACGTAGTCCATCTCGAGCTTGCCGAGAGAGGTCTCCAGAGCCTGCTTCGCGGAGTCGAAGCCCTGGTCGCCGTTGGCGAGCTTGGTGGTGATGAACAGCTCCTCGCGAGCGATTCCCGAGGCCTTCACGGCCCGGCCCACGCCGCCCTCGTTCTGGTAGCCGGCGGCGGTGTCGATGTGGCGGTAGCCGGCGTCGATCGCCTGGCGGACGACGTCGGCCGCGACCTCGTCCTCGACCTGCCATACGCCGTAGCCGAGCTGGGGGACGGCCCTGCCGTCATGGAAGGGCTGGGTGGGAACAGTGGTCATGCGGGAGCCTCCTGGGTATGCGGTTGCCTATCCACCCTATGCCCGCTCTCGGCTCACCGATAGACCTCGTCCGACCGGTCGGGAAGCGCGGTCGGCGGAGCCGATACCGTGGCGGAGTGAGTGTCCCCCTGGCGATGACCCTGCTCGGTCTGGTGCTGCTCGCCGCCGTGATCCAGCGGGTCGCCGGGCTGGGGCTCGGCATGCTGTTCGCGCCCTACGCGGTGGTGCTGATCGGCGCGCACCAGGGAATCATGCTCGCGAACTTCCTGGGTACTCTGATGCCCTTGCTGCTGCTGCCGCGGATCTGGGATCGGATCCAGTGGCGCACCGTGGCCTGGATCGGACTGCCCGCGGTCGCGGTGATGCCGGGCGCGGCCTGGCTGTCCTCGGTCTCCCCGCCCGGCCCGCTGTACATCGTGACCGCATCCCTGGTGCTGCTGAGCCTGCTGATCTCGGTGGCGCTCGTGCGGGTGAACACCACCGTGGACGGCCGCACCGCCCAGGTGGTCACCGGCATCGGGTCCGGGCTCGGGACCGTGCTCGGTGGCGTGGGCGGCCCCGCGGTGACCGTCTACGCGGTGCTCTCGCGCTGGCCGGTGCTGCCGATGGTGGCGACGCTGCAGCCGCTGTGGATCCTCATCTCCTCGGTGTCCTTCGCCTCGAAGCTGGCCTGGGACGACGGCCAGGTCCCCGACCTGCCCTGGTGGATGTGGGCCGCGATGGTCGCGATCGTGATCGCCTCGATCTTCCTCGGTGAGGCGGTCCAGAAACGCCTGGCCGAGAGGACCATCCAGCGCTTCGTGATGGTGCTCGGCTTCGTGGGCGCGCTGCTGGCGCTCGGGACCGGGGTGCGGCTGCTGGTCGGGTGAGATCGCCGGAGCACCCGTCACTCTGGTAAGCATCGTCGTCACCATGCCTTGCTCTGCCTGGTCCTGTCGTCGTCGACGAGAAGGGCCGCCGTTCCCAGGGAACTCCATGCTCGGACCCGGCGCGCACGGAGGTGGGACCCTCACCCTCATACAGCGTCCGGAAGACCAGGCGCAGCCCCCATCGGAAGGACCGATCGTGAGCACTTTCCGCCGCCTGCTCGGCACCGCTCAGAAGGCCCTCGACGCGAAGAGCTCCGGCTCCAGTCGCTCAGGACAGGGCTCCGACTGGCGCTCCCTCGTGCGCAGCGCCGCCGACTCCCTCACGGGAGACGGCAGCTCGAGCTCGGCTCCGCAGCGCACCGGATTCACCGACTCCGCACGGGGTGGTGCTCCCACCGCACCCGCCCGGGGCCCCGCTCCGTCCACCCACGGCTCCGCCACCAATGCCCCTCTCTCCGAGACGGACCGTCGCGCGATCGCGCGCTACGACTACCTGGTGCGTACTGCGGAGCCTGAGCAGCTCGAACAGGTCCACCGCGAGGCCTTCGAGAAGCTCACCCCGCAGCAGCGCACCCAGCTGACGGCGACCATGCGCTCGGAGCTGCCCGAGGGCGAGCGCCCCCGCACCGACGCCCCGCAGGATCTCGCCCGCTCCGCCACCCGGCTCGGAGCGCTCGATCCCCGCAAGCTCACGCGCCTGCTGGGCCGCTCCGGCGGCGGCGGACGCCGAGGTGCCGGCGCTGCCGCGATGGGTGCGGGGGCCGTCGGTGCCGGCGCGCTCGGCGTCGGAGGCCTGCTGGCCGTGGTCGCCGGCGGCGCCGCCGTCACCTCCGTCGGCGGCTCGCTGCTGCAGGACGCCGTCGGTTCAGGCATCGACATCGACTCCCTGGCCCCCGATCTCGCGGGCGATCTCAGCGGGATGTTCGAGGGGTTCGAGGGGGTCGAAGGATTCTCAGGCGTCGAGGACCTGCAGGGGTTCTCGGACTTCCAGGGGTTCGAGGGCGTCGAGGGCATGACCGACGGTGTCGGCGGGGCCGTGTCGGGCGCCGGAGAGCAGGTCTCCGGTCTCGGCGACCGGATCTCGGACCTGGGCCTCGGAGACCTCTTCGGTCGCTGACCTGCCACGTCAACGCGGCGCCGAGCCATCAGAGTGCAGGAGAGGGTCGAGATCCTTGCACACCGTCGCGTTCACGGCGCCCCACCTCGCCCACCGTTGCGATCGGGGCGCACTTCCCCGCCCACCGTTACGTTCGCGGCGCACTCCCCCGCCCACCGTTGCGTTCGCGGCGCACTCCCCCGCCCACCGTTGCGTTTGGGGCGTTCTCAGACGCCAGAACGCCAACTATGCAACGGTCGACGGTCCGCGACGCCGGCGAGACCCCGCGACGCCCGCCCCGAGCACGACCTCGGCCGCAGAAGTCGCTCCGGGCAGAAGCGCCGCGCCGGCCTGCCGGCGGCTCACTCCATGTAGTCGTCACCGAGCAGACCCTGGTCGCGCAACCCATTCGTCGTCGCAAAGATCCCCGGGAACGACCCTCGACGATTCGGCACTGCGCTCTGGAATCGGATGAACACCGCCCCAGCGTCATGGCCGACCTTCAGGAATCCACCAGCGTGACCTCGAAGGAGTACCGCGAGGCGCGGTAGACGTGGAATCCGTACTCGACCACGGAGCCGTCGTTGGCGAAGGACTTGCGCTCCATGGTCAGCAGCGCCGCGCCGAGCTCCTCGTCGAGCAGCTCGGCGTGCTCCTCGTCGGCGACCGTCGCACCGATCCGCTCATGGGCCAGCACCGTGGTGATCCCGGCCTCGCGCAGGCAGGCGTACAGACCCGAGGCGGCGAGCGCCTCCCGGGTCGGGGCGATGCGCTCGGGGATGGTGTTGCGCATGACGGCCAGCGGCTCGTCGTCGGCGTAGCGCACCCGGATCAGATCCAGCACCTGCTCCCCCGGTCGCAGCTGGAGTCGGTCCACGGCCTCCGGCGAAGGGCGGCCGATCCGGTACTCGACGACCTCGGTGCGCGGCGCCTTCCCGGCGATGCGCAGGTCGTCGTACAGGGAGGTCAGCGCGACCTTCCGGTTCACCGGAGCCTGCACCACCTGAGTGCCCACGCCGCGCTTGCGCACCAGCATGCCCTTGTCCACGAGCTCCTGGATTCCCTGCCGCACCGTCGGCCGGGAGAGCCCCAGGCGCTTGGACAGCGCCAGCTCGTTCTCCAGCCGGCTGCCGGGGCCCAGCACCCCGCCCCGGATCGAGTCCTCGATCCCGCCGGCCAGCTGCAGGTACAGCGGGATGCTGGCGTCACGGTCGACCACGAGGTCGAGCGTGATCGGGCCGTTCTCAGCAGGGTCGGCGCCGCTGGCGGGGCTGGTGGCATGGCTGCTGGCGGGGCTTGTGGCATGGCTGCTGGCAGGGCTGCTGCTGAGACTGTCAGTGTCCACGACGGCCTGCTTCGGTGCCGGGCTGCTCGAGCAGGGTGACCTCGACGGCACCGTCGGCCGTGAGCGAGGCTTCTGCCGCCTCGCACGCCGCTGCGGCGACGTAGCCGTCCCAGGCGGTCGCCGAGCGGAGCGCGACGAAGGAGCCGTCGGCCACCGCCGCGATCCAGGCCTGGACCTCGGCGTCGTAGGCGGCGAGGAAGCGGGGCCGGAAGTCGAGCGGGACCGCGCCGCCCCAGCGGCCTCCGGCTTGCTGGGTGGTGACCATGCCGGTCTCCTGGCCGATGGTCGCCGTGCCCTTCGAGCCCACCAGCTCGGTGCGCACCTCGTAACCGGAGTGGGTGCTGACGTAGAGCTCGTCGGTGATCAGGGTGCCCGATGCGGTGCGGAACAGCAGCAGCATCGGGTCGCTGAGCCCGTCCGGCGCGTTCTCGGAGCTGCGACCGGTGAGCGTCTGGACCGAGACCACCGGCTCCTCGAGGAAGAAGGAGATCGCATCGATCTCGTGCACGGCGGAGTCGTAGACCATGTGCACGTCGGTGAAGCCCGGCAGCACGTCGGCATTGCGGTGCTTGCAGTTCAGGACCAGCGGGGTGCCCAGGTCACCGGCGTCGAGCGCGTCCTTCAGCTCGCCGTAGCCCGCATCGAATCGGCGCATGAAGCCCAGCGAGACGAACGCGCGGCCGGCCTCGTGCTCGGCCCGGACCACGTCATAGGCATCGGAGGGATTCATCGCCAGCGGCTTCTCGCACAGCACGGGCTTGCCCGCGGCGATGCAGGCCAGCACCTGGTCGCGGTGGAACTGGCCGGGGCTCGCGATGAGAACGGCGTCGACGTCGTCGGCGGTGATGACCTCCTCGGGGGTATCCACCACGCGGGAGCCGGGAGCCGTGGCGGAGACCTTCTCCGCGGTCTCGCGCAGGTAGTCGCTGACCACGCTGACGCGCGCGCCCTTGATGCGGTGCGAGAGGCGCTCGACATGGTCGGCGCCCATGCGGCCCACGCCGATGACGCCCACGCGGATGTCCTGCGGGAGCGCCGTGGGGCCGGTGCTCTTCGCCGCGTCCTGCGGCCCGGTCTGCGGGGGTGCGGCGGGCTGGGCCGTGGCTGCGCTCATCGGGCCTCTCCTTCGAGTCGGGGGTCGATCCCGGCCTCATCCCAGGTGCCGCGCACCCAGGTCTGCTCAGGATGGTCGGTGATATTCCAGGCCCGCTCGGCGTCCGGGCCGGCCATCACGTTGAGGTAAAACATGTCGTGGCCGGGGGCGGCGGCGCAGGGGCCATGCCAGCCGTGCGGGACCAGGACGGTGTCGCCGCTGCGCACCTCGGTGAGCACGTCGATGGGCGTGTCCTCACCGCTGGAGGTGGTCTGGTGGAAGCCGAAGCCGGGCCCGCCGCCGGGGGCGTCCTGGATCTCGTAGTAGTAGATCTCCTCGAGCTCCGATTCGCGATGCTCCCCGTCGTCCACGGTCTCGTCGTGCTTGTGCGCCGGGTAGCTGGACCAGTTCCCACCAGGGGTGATGACCTCGCAGGCGATGAGGCTGTCCATCGCATCGAAGGCACCGACGGTACCGAAGTTGCGCACCTTCCGGGTCATGTTCCCGCCGCCGCGGATCTCGACCGGGACGTCCTCGGCGCGGATCAGCGCGACCGGGTGGCTGCCCGTCGCGACCGCCGTCGCGAGTGCGAAGCGGCCCCCGTCGGCCGACGAGATCGTGGGCTGGGAGCCGACGGGCACGTAGAGCACGTCCGTCGCGGAGGCGAACACGTCGGCGCGACCGCGCAGCGTGTACGTCTCGCCGTCGACGGAGATCTCGCAGCTGCCGTTCAGGGGCACGATCATCGCCTCGACGCTGTTCGCCGTGAAGATCTCGCTCTCCCCCGCCCCGAGGGCGAGGACGCGCAGGCCGGTATGGACCCAGCCTTCGCGCGCACCGGGGTCGATGATCGTCTCGTAGGGGCCGCGGCCGGTGGAGCCGGCGGGCAGATGGAACTCCGAGCTGTCGTGCGTGCTCGTGACATGCGTGGTCATCGTGCTCTCCTCCCGAAGGGGTCAGTCAGCGGATCATCTCGACCGAGGCGCGCACCGCAGCGGTCACGTCGTCACCGGCCGGATACAACAGGGTGCGGCCGACGACCAGCCCGCGCACGTTCGGCCGGTCCAGGGCACGCTTCCACGATGCCCGCAGGGCGATCGGGTCGTCGTTCGCCGGGTCCCCGCCGAGGATCAGGGTGGGCAGCGTGGTGGAGTCCATGACGCGCTCCATGTGCTCCACCGCCGGCAGCTTCAACCAGGTGTAGGCGCTGGTGGTGCCGAGGCCCTGGGCGATGTGGATGGACCTGATGACAGCCTCCGGGGAGAGGTCGTTGACGACCTTCGTGCCAGGTCCGCCGGGGCGGGAGGACATGAACGGTTCGACCATCGCGATCAGCTCGTGATGGGCGAGCTCGGAGACCGCCGTCGCGCTCGCCTCGAGGATGAAGGGGGTGCGGTCATCGTCCAGGTCGATGCGGGTGAGCATCTTGCCGCCGTCGAAGCCGGCCGCCTTGACGGACGCCGCGTCATAGGCGGTGAAGCGGTCCTCGATCTCCCACGAACTGCCCTGCAGGCCACCGCGGTTCATCGAGGCGAACACGATCTTGTCTTCAAGAGCTCCCATGACCAGCAGGTCCTCGAGGATGTCGGCGGTGCCGAGCACTCCGTCCACCCCGGGGACGGCGAGCGCCTCACGCAGGCGATCCAGCAACTCGGTGCGGCTGGCCATGGCCTGGCCGCGGGAGCCGACTCCGAGGGCACCACGGGCGGGATGGTCCGCGGCGATGATCATCATCGTGCCGTCCGTGTCGGCGACGGTGCGTCGACTGCGGGTCGCGGCGAGGCGCGCGAAACGGCCCGGATCCTCGACGCGCACCCGCGTGACGTCCTCGTAGGTGGAGACGAACTCGGTGGTGGGGGTACTGGCAGAGGCTCCGCCGACCTGGAAGGGCCTCATGCGCTCTGCACCGCCGGCTCGTTGACACCGCGATTGCGCAGCGCATCGAGCATCTGCTCGACAGTCTGGCCGTGGTTGGGGTCACCGCCCGCGATCAGCAGGTCGATCTCCTCACCGGTGGGCATCGCGGTGGAGCACTCCAGGCGACTGGTGACGATGGCGCCTGCCGCATTGCAGCGGGTCAGGATGGTCTCCAGGTCCTGGCCGGCCAGCAGGCCGTGGGCCAGGGAGCCGCCGAAGCTGTCGCCGGCGCCGAGGCCGTTGATCACCTGGATCAGATTCGGGGCGACCACCACATGGTCATCGGCGGTCTTGCCGAGCACCCCCTTGGGGCCCTGCTTGACGATCGCGATCTGCACGCCCGCCTCGAGCAGCGCATCGGCGGCGCGCTCGGGCTCCGTCTCTCCGACGGCGACCTCGCACTCCTCCTTGTTGCCCACGGCGACAGTGGTGTGCTTCAGCGCCTCGCGGTACAGCTCGCGGGCCTCCTCCGGGCTGGACCAGAACATGGGCCGGTAGTCGAGATCGAAGACGGTGTGGGCGGTGCGGCCGCGTGCCTCGAGCGCCGCGAAGTGGGCGGAGCGGCTGGGCTCCTCGGACAGCCCCGTGCCGGAGAACCAGAACAGCGGCACCTCGCGGATCGCCTCGAGGTCCAGGTGCTCGGGGGCGACCTGCAGGTCCGGGGCGCTGGGCTGGCGGTAGAAGTACAGCGGGAAGTCATCCGGCGGGAAGATCTCGCACAGCGTGATCGGGGTGTTGAGCTCGCGGTTCCTCACCACGAAGCGGCCCGAGACGCCGAGGCGCTCCATCTCCTTGACCACATAGCGGCCGAAGGGATCATCCCCCACCCCGGTGATCACGGCGGGCTTGTTCCCCAGGCGGGCCGCGGCGACGGCGACGTTGGTAGGGCTGCCGCCGAGGAACTTGCCGAAGCTCTGGATGTACTCGAGCCCCTTGCCGATCTCCAGCGGGTAGATGTCCACACCGCTGCGCCCGAACGTGATGATGTCGAAATCTGCTGCCATGGGTCTCCATGCCTCCCTGCGTCGAAAACCTGGATCGCCGCCGTCTGCGACTGCTGCCGTGACTGCCGCCGTGTGTGACTGCTGCCGTGTGCGACGGTGCCCGGCGGTCCGGCGAGTGCGCCCATGCTCCCACGGAGGCTCCTCTTTGTCCAGACAAAAGATGCTGCCTGCTGGGTGCATGCACCAGCCAAGCTGGCAGCCCGACACCTCACGCCAGTAGTCGCGCCACACGTACCTCTCGGCATGCCTGTCGGAGCCGGCGGATCCCGCAAAGCTTGCCGCGACCTGCGCGGACAGCAACGCCGCCACACCTCGACATTGTCTTGACATGGTTGGGCGGTCGGTCCATGCTGGTGGATAACGAACTCACCGTCGAGTGGACCGCGTCCGGCGGTGCCACCCACGTCCCGCCCTGCGCGGCGGGCTTGCACAACGGAGGCAGCATGAGCGAGAACCTCTCGACGCCCGCCGGGGCCGTGAGCCCCGCCGCGAGCGCTCACCCCACCGGGACCATCCGGCTCACCGTCGCCCAGGCGCTGGTGCGCTTCCTGGCCGCCCAGTACGCCGAGCGCGACGGGATCCGGGAGCGCTTCATCCCCGGCACCTTCGGTATCTTCGGCCATGGGAACGTCGCCGGGCTGGGCCAGGCGCTGCTGCAGAACGCGCAGGATCCCGCCGAGGGTGAAGCGCCGATGCCCTTCCACATGGCCCGCAACGAGCAGAACATGGTGCACACGGCCGTCGCCTATGCCCGCACCAAGAACCGCCTGCAGACCTTCGCCTGCACTGCCTCGATCGGCCCCGGTTCCACGAATATGATCACCGGCGCGGCGCTTGCGACCGTCGACCGCATCCCGGTGCTGCTGCTGCCCAGCGACATCTTCGCCACCCGCACCGTTGACCCGGTGCTGCAGCAGCTCGAGGACGAGACCAGCGGGGACGTCTCCGTCAACGACGCCTTCCGTCCTGTCTCGCGCTACTTCGACCGCATCTCCCGGCCCGAGCAGCTGATTCCGGCGGCGCTGCAGGCGATGCGGGTGCTCACCGATCCGGCGGAAACCGGTGCGGTGACCCTCTCCTTGCCGCAGGATGTGCAGGCCGAGGCCTTCGACTGGCCGCTGGAGTTCTTCCGCGAGCGCACCTGGCACGTGGCCCGTCCGGTGCCCGAGCCCGTAGCCCTCGACCGCGCCGCCGAGGTCATCCGCTCCGCGAAGCAGCCGGTGCTCATCGCCGGTGGCGGCGCGATCTACTCCGAGGCGAGCGATGCGCTGGCGGCCTTCACCGACGCCACCTCCATCCCGGTGCTGGACACCCAGGCCGGCAAGGGCGCCCTCAGCGCGGATCACCCGCTGTGCATCGGCGGCGTCGGCTCGACCGGCAACAACGCCGCGAACACGCTGGCCGCCGAGGCCGACGTGGTGATCGGTGTGGGCACCCGCTACACCGACTTCACCACCGCCTCCCACACCGCCTTCCGCAACCCCGACGTGCGCTTCGTGAACCTCAACGTCAAGGCGTTCGACGCCGCCAAGCACTCCGCGACCATGGTCGTCACCGATGCCCGCGCCGGGCTGGACGCCCTGCGCGAGGCTCTGGCCGGGGCCACGGCGAGCGACGCGGCACCCGGGGCGACGGCGACCGACATCGCCTCAGCTACCGGCTACCAGGCACCGGCCGAGCACGCCGAGCGCGCCCGCACCCTGCGCGCCGAGTGGGAGGAGCTCGTGGCCCCGTGCTTCGCCCCGCACGACCAGGAGCTGCCCGCCCAGACCGAGATCTTCGGCGCCCTGAACGACCTGATGGGCGACGAGGACATCGTCATCAACGCCGCCGGTTCCATGCCCGGTGACCTGCAGGCGCTGTGGAAGGCCCGCTCGCCGCTGCAGTACCACCTGGAGTACGGCTACTCGTGCATGGGCTACGAGCTGCCGGCCTCGCTCGGCGCGAAGATGGCCTCCCCCGGCTCGGAGGTGGTCGCGATCATCGGCGACGGCACCTTCCAGATGGCACCCCAGGAGATCGCCACGATCGTCGCCGAACGGGTCAAGGTGATCCTGGTGATCCTGCAGAACCACGGCTGGGCCTCGATCGGTGCGCTGTCCGAATCGCACGGCAGCCAGCGCTTCGCCACCCAGTACCGCATGCGCGACGCGACGTCGGGGCTGTTGGACGGCGGGCTGGTCCCGCTGGACGTCCCCGCGAACATCCGCTCCTACGGCATCGAGGTCCAGGAGGTCTCGAGCGCCGCCGACTTCCGTGAGGCCTATCGTCGAGCCGCGGCCTCGAGCGAGGCCACCGCGATCGTGGTCACCACGAACCTGTACGGCCCGAACCCGCCCGGCAACAGCTGGTGGGACGTACCCGTCTCGGAGGTCTCCACCCTCGACTCCACGCAGTCCGCCCGGGGCGTCTACGAGGACCAGCGCTCCCCGCAGCGCCACTACCTCTGACCCGCCCGCGCACCGCACGAAGCACCACCCCACGACACCACGCACCGACCGACCTGCAAGCCCGACCCGCAAGGAGAACACTCATGGGTTACGACGTCCCGCACTGGATCGATGGCCATGAAGAGAACGGCGGCGGCTCCACCCAGCCGATCATGAACCCTGCCACGGGCGCCCAGGTGGGCACCTTGCAGCTGGGCGATGAGTCCACCGTCGACCGCGCCGTCCAGATCGCCGCGGACGCGCAGAAGGCATGGGCCAAGGTGTCCCTAGCCGGACGCACCCAGATCTTCTACCGCATGCGTGAGCTGATGATCGAGCACACCGACGAGATCGCCCAGGTCATCTCGCGCGAGCACGGCAAGACCTTCGGGGACGCGAAGGGCGAGATCGCCCGCGGCCTGGAGACCCTGGAATTCGCGACCTCCATCACCCAGGATCTCAAGGGCGGGTTCTCCCAGAACGTCTCCACCGGGGTGGACGCGCACACCCTGCGTCAGCCGCTCGGTGTGGTCGTCGGGATCACCCCGTTCAACTTCCCGGCCATGGTGCCCTTCTGGATGCACCCCGTCGCCATCGCGACCGGCAACGCGTTCATCCTCAAGCCCTCCGAACGCGACCCGTCCGCCTCGAACATCGTCGCCCGCCTCTACCAGGAAGCCGGCCTGCCTGCCGGCGTGTTCCAGGTGGTCCACGGCGGCAAGACCGTGGTCGACGCCCTGTCCACCCACGAGGGTGTCTCCGCGGTGTCCTTCGTGGGTTCCACCCCGATCGCCATGCACGTCCATGCCACCGCCTCCGCGGCCGGCAAGCGGGTCCAGGCCCTCGGCGGTGCGAACAACCACGCCGTGATCATGCCGGATGCGAACCTCGAGTTCGCCGCCGCGCAGGTCGCCTCGGGCGCGTTCGGCTCCGCCGGCGAGCGCTGCATGGCGGTCCCAGTCGCGGTCACCGTGGGCGACGCCCATGAAGCGTTCATGACTGCGATCACGGCCGAGGCGAAGAAGCTCGTCGTGGGCCCGGGAGATGATCCGACGACCGACATGCCGCCGGTGATCACCCCCGAAGCGCGCGAGCGCGTGATCCGGATGACCGACGAAGCCGAGCAGGCCGGCGCCACGATCGTGGTCGACGGGCGGGGCCTCGTGGTGAAGGGCTTCGAGAAGGGCAACTTCGTGGGGCCGACGGTCATCACCGACCTCGCCGCCGACCATCCCACCTACACCGAGGAGGTGTTCGGGCCGGTTCTCGTGGTGATGCATGTGAACAACTTCGACGAGGCGATCGACCTGGTCAACTCCTCACGCTTCGGCAACGGCACCGCGATCTTCACCGACTCCGGCCACTACGCCCGCCGCTTCGAGGACGAGATCCAGGTGGGCATGATCGGCATCAACGTCCCGATCCCCACCCCGGTGGGCTACTACTCCTTCGGCGGCTGGAAC
Organism: uncultured Brachybacterium sp.; assembly: GCF_947500705.1. Classification (GTDB taxonomy): domain Bacteria; phylum Actinomycetota; class Actinomycetes; order Actinomycetales; family Dermabacteraceae; genus Brachybacterium. The sequence continues at coordinate 260,948 of NZ_CANMSY010000003.1, forward strand.
GACTCGCTGTTCGGCGAGCACCACGCCCATGGTCCCGAAGGCGTCAGCTTCTACACCCGCCAGAAGGCCGTCACCACCCGCTGGCCCGCCCAGAACGAGACCGTCGAAGCCTCGATGAGCTTCCCCACCCACGACTGACCCGTGCCCGGGGTCTGGTGCCACAGTTTTGTGGCCTGAGGACCGATGCTGAGCTCACCATCGGTCCTCAGGCCACAAGACTCCGCACCCTCGCCGCGATCCTCGGGCCTGGTCCGAGAGACAGCGCTTCGGCCACACCCCGGGCTGGCCCCTCCGTGCACATGACCTCCGAAGGAGCAAGAGTCTTGACCACCACCTCCGGTGCCGCGCGCATCGACAAGTCCCGCAACCCCGAGCCGCCGTTCAACAAGCTCACCATCGGCGTGTGCCCCGACCAGTGGGGGGTGTGGTTCCCCCAGGACGAGAAGCAGATCCCCTGGCGCACAGCGCTCGGCGAGATGGCCGAGGCGGGCTTCTCCGTGATGGAGACCGGGCCCTGGGGCTACTTCCCCCAGGATGCGAAGCAGCTCCAGTCCGTGATGGACGAGCACGGCTTCCGCGTCGTGGCCGGCACCGGCTGGGGGATCCTGCACAAGGAGGAGGCCTGGGCGGAGACCGAGCGGACCTTCCGCGCGATCGCCGAGACCCACGCGGCCGTGGGCGCGGAGTACATGGTGCACCTGCCGCCGCTCTACCGCGACGACAAGACCTGGGAGTTCACCGACGATCGGGAGCTGACCGGTGAGGCATGGAAGCTGTATGTCAACAACGCCAACCGCCTCGGCAAGCTGCTCAAGCAGGACTACGGGCTGACGATGGTGCTGCACCCCCACGGCGATTCCCACATCGAGACCCCGGAGGAGATCGCGCGCGTCTTCGAGGCGACCGACCCGGAGCTGGTGAGCTTCTGCCTGGACACCGGCCACATCGTCTACGGCGGCGGAGACCCGGTGCAGATGATCGAGGAGTACCCCGAGCGCATCGGCTACGTGCACATCAAGGCCTTCGACCCGGACATCACCCGCGAGGCCCACGAGAAGGACTGGCCCTTCGGGGAGGCCGTGGCCAAGGGCGCCTCGGTGCGCCCGCCGAACGGTCTGCCGGACATGCGGGAGCTGGTCGCAAAGCTGGCCACCCTGGATCGTGAGCTCTACGTGATCTGCGAGCAGGATCTCTACCCCTGCGAGCCGGGTCTGCCGCTGCCCAACGCGATCGCCACCCGTGAGTTCCTGGCCGACTGCGGACTGGGACTGAAGTGAGCGCGCCGCGGGAACTGGGCATCGGCCTGGTCAGCCTCGGCTGGATGGGGCGCCTGCATGCCTCCTCTTACCAGCGCCTCCCCTCCCGCTTCCCCGAGCTCGGGATCCGGCCCCGCCTGGTGGTCGCGGCAGACCCGATCCAGGAGAACCAGCAGGCCGCGGTCGAGCAGTTCGGCTTCGAGAAGGCGGTCGCGAGCATCGAGGAGGTGCTCGCCGATCCCGAGGTCGAGGCGGTCTCGATCTGCTCGCCGAACTTCCTCCATCGCGACTTCGCCGTCGCGGCGGCGCGGGCCGGCAAGCCCTTCTGGATCGAGAAGCCGATGGGGGTCTCCGCCGCGCAGTCCCGCGAGATCCACGACGCCGCTGCCGCTGCGAACGACGGCGCGGGCGTCGCCACGGCTGTCGGCTTCAACTACCGCCACGCCCCGGCGATCGCGCATCTGCGCGCCCTGGTCGCCGAGGGTCGTCTGGGCTGGATCACGAACGTGCGCTGCTGGCTGAACGCCGACTACGCCTCCTCCCCCGACGGCGCCCTGATCTGGCGCTACGACCGCGAGAAGGCGGGCAGCGGCGTGATCGGCGACCTGCTCTCCCACGGCGCGGACCTGGTCCAGCATGTCACCGGGCAGCGCCTCACGGAGGTCACCGCCGTCTCCGACGTGTTCATCACCGAGCGTCCGATCGCCCTCTCCGCGGGGGTGGGTCATGGCGGTATCGAGGTCGGCGAGGAGCGCGGCCGCGTCGGCAACGAGGACTGGGTGGCGGCGCTCGCGCGGCTGGACGGCGGGGCCCACGCGACCCTGGAGTCCTCGCGGGTGGCGCGCGGGCACCGCTCCGACTACGCGCTGGAGGTGTTCGGCACCGAGGGCTCGGCGCGCTGGTCCTTCACCCGGATGAACGAGTTCGAGGTGATGCTCGGCGAGGGCGGCACCGAGCACGGCTACACCACGGTGCTCGCAGGTCCCGGCCATGGCGACTACGCCCGCTTCCAGCCCGGGCCGGGCATCCCCATGAGCTTCGATGACCTCAAGACCATCGAGGCCGCGTCGTTCCTCTCCGACGTCGTGCACGGCACGCAGCTCGCCCCGAACGCGGCCGACGGGCTGAGCGCAGCGGAGATCTGCGACTCGATCGTGCGGTCCGCCGCGTCACGGAGCTGGGAGGCCGTGCCTCAGGGCAGAGCGATCAGTGCCTGCACGGCGGCGTGGTCGGAGGGATAGCGGCCCTCGCCGCCACGGGAGACGTTGATCGCCGCGCGCACCGTGGTGATGTCCTCTGAGGTGAGGATCCAGTCGATGCGCTCACCGCCCTCGACGGGTGCCCGGTAGTCGAGGAAGGTGCCCCAGGCCGGGGTGAGCTGCGCCTCCGCGGTGTCCCAGGTGTCGACCGTCGGCCCCTCGGTGACCAGAGCGGTGTAGGCACCGGAGTCGTGGGCCGCAGCGTTGAAGTCGCCGGTGACGATGACGGGCACCGAGCTGCCGGTGACCAGTTCGGTGAGGGCCCGGGCACTCCGGCGCCGGGCGATCTCGGACTCGTGGTCGAAGTGGGTGTTCAGCACGGTGAGCTCACGGTGAGTGGCGAGGTCGCGCAGTTCAGCTCGCACCACGATGCGGGTGACGGTGTGACCCCAGGTCGTCGAGCCGATGATCTCCGGAGTGTCCGAGAGCCAGAACTGGTCCCAGGAGAGCAGCTCGAGGCGCTCTGCGTCATAGAAGATCGCGGCATGCTCGCCGTGGCTGCCGCCCTCGCGGCCGTAGCCGACGCACCGATGGCCCGGCAGCGCCTCCTCGATCGCGGAGAGCTGGCCGTGCAGAGCCTCCTGGACACCGAGCACCGCGGGCCGCTCACGCGCGAGCAGCTCGATGAGCCGCGGCCGACGTTCTGGCCAGTGATCAGCATCTCCAGGGTGGGTGGCGCCGTCGCCGGAGCGGTCGAGGCGGATGTTCATGCTCATCACGTGCAGCTGCGCGGGGGTGGCGGGCCCGATCAGAGCCGGCGAGGGTCGGGTCATGAGGAGCTCCTGGGTGCTGCGTGACGGGTGCTGAGGTTCACCACTCGTACGCCTGGTTCCGCGTCGGGCCGACGGAGGGGGTGTCGCACCGTATCCCGACCTCGTGCCCGGCCTCCCAGCGCGCCGGGGTGACGCCGATCAGATCGAGCAGCAGCGGGGTGACGTCCTCGCTGCGCAGGGCAGGAGTCCCGGCGACCCGGTCCTGGACCCACGTGGAGGAGCCCTCCGGCCCGACCCGGTGGAGCAGCAGGAACGAGCGGCGCACGTCCTCCTCGTCCTCCCCGTGCCCGCCGCCGGGCTTGTGGCCGTGGTCGGTGACCACGGCGATCAGCCACTCCTCCCCCAGCTGCTCATAGCGTTCGCTGACGGCCTTGACCAGGTAGCGCACGTGCTCGTCGACCGCGGTGATCGCTGCCCGGTACTGCGGGGACGCGGCGCCGTGGGCATGGCCGGCCTCGTCGGCCCCCTCGAAGTAGACGAAGGCCGCGTCCGGCCCCTCGTGGTTGAGCACCCACGCGGCGTGCGTGCGCACCTGCACGTCCGCGCTCACGCAGCCGCGGGAGAAGTCGGTGGCCGCCATCAGCTGGTGCTGCCCGCCGAGCTGCTGATCCGTGCGCTGGTGGATGACGGGGCCCGCACCGCCGGCGGTGACCAGCGCATCCCAGGTGGAGGCGGCGAAGGTGCGGGCCGACGGGTCGGCGAAGAACACCTGGGAGAGCAGATCCGGGGTGCGGGCGAGCCGATGGCCGACGAACTCGTTCCACCAGACGTTGTTCTGCTCATGGGTGGTGCCGGTGAGCAGCGAGGCCCAGCCCGGCCCGGAGTCGGTGGGCGGGGTCATCCAGACCGGGAGCACCGCCCCGCCCTCGAGCAGACGGGACAGGGTGGGCGCCGCCGGTTCACCGCCGGGCGCGGGCATCTCCGGTGCATCGGCAGGGCGGGGTGCGGCGGCGAACCGGGGGTCCGCGGGATGGTCCGGGCTGGCGAACCCGTCATGCCGGTCGAGTGCGGCGGGGATCGCGAGATCGATGCGAACCCCGTCCAGTCCGATCAGCAGGAGCTTCATGAGAGGTCCTCCGGGGTGAGGCGCAGCGAGAGGATCTGGAAGGGTCGCAGGGAGAGAGGGATCCCCGCGCCTGCGGCGAGGTCACCAGCATGGAGGTCCACCTGCGGGTTCTCGACCGGCTCATCCAGCGGATCGACCTCTCGCGCTCGGGTCAGGGCGATGCCGGGATGGAGCACGGTGCGGGTCCGGGAGCCGCCGCCTTCATAGAGGCGCACGATCACGTCGCCGCAGCCGTCGTGGGCCGGCAGCACGGCTTCGACATGCACGCCCGGGTGCTCCACCCGGGCAAGGGCGCGGGCTCGTGCCGGGGCCGTCGTGGCCCGCAGCGGCTGGTTCAGGGCATAGCCGGCATGTGCGGCGGCGACCGGATCGGCCTCGACCAGCAGCGCGTAGCGCAGGCGTCGCCGGCTGCGGTCCGCTCGGGGGTCGGGCCAGTTCGGGCTGCGCATGAGACTCAGCCGCAGCAGGGTGCCGGTGGCGCCGTCCCCGTACCAGGGCATGGCGTCGTAGCCGTAGGTGGAGTCGGTGATCAGCGCCGCGCCGTCGCCGGGTTCCGCAGCGAGCACCCAGCGATGCATCACGGTCTCGAACTTCGCGAACTCCCAGGTGGTGTTCTCGTGCAGCTCCCTCGCGACGTGCCCGAACTGCGTCTCGGCGAGGGTGCGCTCGGCCCGGACGGCGAGCGGGAACGCCGCCTTGAGCAGGGTCTCCCGCTCCTGCCAGTCGACCTCGAGGGCGATGTCGAGCTGCCGGGACTCCGCATCCAGGCTGATCGTCATCGTCGCGGGGGAATCCCCCAGCCTCCGCTCGATGCGGAGAGCGGCGCGCAGCGGCCCGGCGGTGAGGATCTCGAGCGTCGGCGCGGGCTCGACAGGGAGAGCATGCCGACTGCCCCGGTAGTGACGGTCGATGTCCCAGGCATCGAACTCGTTGGGGACGTCCTCGAACAGCTGGAGCTCGTTGCCGCGGGCGCCGGGGGCGAGAACCTCCCGGTCCCCGTTCCGATCGTGCACGCGGCGCAGCGCGCCATCGGGGTCGACGTGGATCTCGAGGTGGGCATTGCGCAGGATCGCACCACCGGCACCGTCCGCGACGGCGGTGACGGCATCGCGCGGAGCGGCGAGCGCCTCTGTGAGCGGCGTGAGGGAGGAGCCGGCCACCTCGACGAGGTGCGGGGCGCCGGCGAGCTCGATCACCTCGCGGCGGGCGTGCGGGCCGGGGTTCAGCAGCCCGCGCTCCTCAGCCCCGTCGGCGGCGAGGAGTGCGAGGCCCTCGCTGGTGAGCTCCGCCGTCCGTTCAAGGATCGCGGCGTGGTCGGCCCGGGCGTCCCGATGCACCCAGGCGATGGAGGTGCCGGGCAGGATGTCGTGGAACTGGAGCAGAAGGGTCCGCTTCCACAGCGCATCGACCGCCGCCTGGTCCAGGGCGCCGCGACCGGCGAGGCCCACCAAGGTCCAGACCAGTTCGAGCTCGCGCAGCGCGTGCTCCGCACGGCGGTTGCCCTGCTTCATCTCGAGCTGCGAGGTGAAGATGCCGCGGTGGAACTCCAGGTAGAGCTCTCCGCGGTAGGTCGGCGCGGCCTCTGCGTACTCCTCGCGCGCGGCGTCGAAGAAGGCATCCGGGTCCCCCATCCGCACGCGCGGCGAGCCTTCGAGGTCCGCGCGCCGACGGGCACGTTCGAGCATGTCGGCCGTCGGCCCGCCACCGCCGTCCCCGTAGCCGAAGGGGATCACCTGATGGCTCGCACGGCCCTTCTCGTGGAAGGTGCGCTCGGCATGGGAGATCTCGTCCGCGGTGAGCATCGAGTCGTAGCTCTCCACCGGCGGGAAGTGGGTGAACAGGCGGGTGCCGTCGAGCCCCTCCCACCAGAAGGTCGAGTGCGGGTGCTGGTTGGTGCGGTTCCAGGAGATCTTCTGGGTGAGGAAGCCGTCCATCCCGAGCTGCCGGGCGATCTGCGGCAGAGCGGCGGAGTAGCCGAAGGAGTCCGGAAGCCACAGGGTGCGCGAGCGGACCCCGAACGCGGCCTCGAAGAATCTGGTGCCGTAGGTGAACTGGCGCAGCAGCGCCTCGCCGCCGGGCATCGTCGCATCGGATTCGACCCACATGCCCCCGGCGGGGAACCAGCGCCCCGCCGCGACGGCCGAGCGCACCCGCTCGAACACCGCCGGCTGGTGCTCCTGCAGCCATTCGTACTGCTGGGCACTGGTCGCGGTGAAGGTGAACTCGGGGTACTCCTCCATCAGCGCGGCGACGTTGGAGAAGGTGCGGGCCACCTTGCGGACGGTCTCACGCACCGGCCACAGCCAGGCGGAATCGATATGGGCGTGACCGATCGCGGTCACCTGCAGCGCCGACGCTCCCGCCGGGGCGGCGAGCGCCGGAGCGAGCACCGCTCGCGCCGCCGCGGCGCTCCCGGGGACATCGTGGAGGTCGAGGGTGTCGATCGCATCATCGAGGGCCGCGAGGATCCGGGCCCGACGCACAGACCCCTCCTCCAGCTCCCCGGCGAGGCCGCGCAGCACGTCCACGTCGTGCCAGAGCCCCCACACGTTCTCATCACGCACCACCCAGCGGGCGCTGCGCAGCGAGTAGAGCGGCTCCTGCGGCGCGGTGAGCCGGTCGCCGAGCTCGGTCGGCTCGGTCCCCCGCTCCATCATGTCGGGATTCGCCGCGGCTTCGATGTGGAAGCGCACCTCGCGGCCGGCCGCGTCGGGCACGAGCGCGCTGCGGTTGCGGGAGTTGATCGCCTTCAGCGGGGTCATGCCGGCGTCGAAGAGGAGGCCCTCGCACTGGTTGCCGGGCCAGTCGTCCTTGAAGCCGAGATCCACCTCGAGTCGCAGCACCTCCCCGTCCATCACGGCGGGGACCGTGCCGTCGAGCCGGAACCAGGTGGTCGACCACGGGATGCCCCAGGGGTGGGGCAGCGTGATCGGAGAATGGCCTTGGGCAGGGACGGTGGCGGGCGGGACCGGCTCGCCGTCGCCGGGCACGGCCCAGGCGCTCACCGCGAGCGGGCCGAAATCGCGCTGCACCGCGGGGGCGATGCGCTCGCGCTGGGTGCGGTCGACCCGGGCGAGGATCCGTGACTCATCGTGGAACATCGGGACCTCCTGGTCAGCGCAGGGCGGCGAGCTCGGGGAACTCGGCGGCCGCGAGATCGAATGCTCGACGGGCGACTCCCACACCGCCGACGAGCGGGTGCAGCGCCAGCGCCTCGATGGCGAGGTCTCGGCGTGATTCGGTCACCGCGCGGATCGCCGTGCGCTCGACATGCTTGACGGTCTGGACCAGGCCGCGGGCATGCGCGGGCAGAGGGGAGACGGGCAGCGGTCGCGGTCCCTGGGCGTCGACCAGGCATGGCACCTCGATCACCGCGTCGTCGGGCAGGTGCTCGAGCGTCCCGCGATTGGCGACGTTGAGCACCAGCTGGGCGGGGCGGTCTTGGGCGATCGCATGCATGATCGCGAGGGCCACCCGGTCGTAGCCGCCGGCGTCGAGGTCCTCGGCGTCACGCCCCACCCCTCCGGCGGCTTCGCGGTTCGAGGCCATGTACGTCTCCTCCCGGCGCTGCCGGGTGCGCTCCCACAGCTGGGCCGCGTCCGCAGGACCCGCCTCCGCAGCGGCCCGATAGAACTCACGCTGCTGCTGTGCGAGGAAGACACCGCGGGTGGCGTCGCTGCGACCGTCGGCCTCCACCGTCTCGCGCGCGAAGTAGTAGTAATGGAGGTACTCGTTGGGGATGCTGCCCAGGGTGCGCAGCCATTCAGCGCCGAACAGCCGCCCCTCCTCGAAGCTCTCCAGGAGATCCGGCCGCTCCAGCAGCCGGGGCAGTACGTCCTCGCCGTGCACCTCGAGCCCCTGGAGCCATCCGAGGTGGTTCAGTCCCGCGTAGTCCAGCCGCACGTCACCCCCGCCGACGCCGACCTCGCGGGTCGTGCCTGCCGGGACCAGGTCCGCGGATTCGAGGCTGCCGAGCACCCGACGGGCGAGGCCGATCGGCGAGTCGCAGATGCCGATGACCCGGTCGCCGAGGATCTGCCGGCTGGCTTCCGTGACGATCCCGGCGGGGTTGGTGAAGTTGATCAGCCAGGCCTCGGGATTGACGTCGGCAAGGGTGCGCGCGATGTCGAGCGCGACGGGCAGGCCGCGCAGCGCATAGCTGATACCACCGAACCCCGTGGTCTCCTGCCCGAGGATCCCCAGCTCTCGAGCGATCCTCTCCTCCACGGCTCGTCCCTCGGTGCCGCCGACCCGGATCGCGGAGAACACGAAGTCGGCGCCTCGCACCGCCTCGGCGAGGTCCTCGCAGTGCATGACCTCGGGGGCGTGGGGAGCCCGGTCCGCCATCGCGGTGAGGATCTTAGTCATCGCGGCGAGGCGCGCTGGGTCGCTGTCGTGCAGTCGCACCTGGGTCACCCGACCCTCGGACCGATCTGCCAGCAGGGTGCGGAACACCAGAGGGACGCGGAATCCGCCTCCCCCGAGGAGCGTGAGGATCATGGGACGAGGACCTCCGTCGAGGCGTCGGCGCAGAGGCGAGCGAGCGCCGTCGGCAGGGGGCGGTCGATGACGAGTCTGTCCACGGAGGCCAGTTCGAGCGCGGTGTAGGCACCGATACCGGGGATCTTCGAGGAGTCGGCGAGCACGGTGGTCTCGCCGCTGCACTCGGCCGCGGCTCGCTTGATCGCAGCCTGGCGCGCGTCGTTGTCGCGCACGATGCCGAGCTCCGTGATGCCCGCGCAGCCCAGGAAAGCACGATCGATGTGGAGCTCGCGCAGCTCCTCCTGGACGCTCCGACCCTGTGTGCAGCGATATTCGCGGTTGTACTCACCACCGAGCACCACGAGCTTCCCGCGCTGCGAGGCGGACAGGACGTCCACCACGCCGAGCGAGTTGGTGACGACCGTCAGCGGACGGTCCAGAAGACAGCGGGCCAGTTCATAGGTGGTGGTGCCGATGTCGAGGAAGAGGGTCTCGCCGTCCGCCACCAGTGCGGCGGCGGCGCGAGCGAGGGTGCGCTTGAGCGCGGAGTTGCGCGTGAGGACCTCATGGAAGGGCTCATCGACCTCTGCCGCCTCATGGGGGGTGGATCCCTCGGTCACCTCGGCGTCGAGAGAGGATGGATCCTCCTCGGCATTCTCCGGCAGCTTGGCGCCGCCGTGGACGCGCACCACGCGCCCCTCGGCCACCAGGTCGTCGAGATCTCGACGAGCGGTCGCTCCCGACACCTTGAGGACATCGACGATCTCGTGGGTGGAGACGACCTTCTGCTCCTGCAGCATGGACTCGATCGCATCGAGGCGGGCAACTCTGATCACCTGGGACACGCTATCCCTCGCGACGCCGCGATAGCAACACTTTCGCTCATGCGCGCTCAAACTGTCCCGATTTGCGGCTCTTCAATCCCAATCTGTGATCACTCTTGACCATCTGCAATCATCTGCGCACAATGGGCGTCATCTTCTCGGGTCACAGCGATGTGCCACGAGCCGCCGAGGAACGGAGCATCGATGCACCCCTCCCCGATCGACGTCGCGAGCGCCGCGCCTGCGGGTCTCGTGCCTGCGAGCGCAGCGCCGACGAGCGCAGCGCCAGCGAGCGCCACGGTCATGCCCCTGCAGGTGGACCTGCTCGCGGTGGGCCAGCTCTTCCTCGACGTCCTCTACGGGGTCCTCCCCGCAGCACCGACCCCGGGGCAGGAGATCTTCACCGATCGCGCCCAGCTTATCCCCGGCGGTATCGCGAACTTCTCCGCTGCGGCCTCCGCGCTCGGAGCCCGCACGGCGATCGCGGCCCGGATCGGTGACGGGCCCGTCAGCCGCATCACCCGTGCGCTGCTCGAGGACTCCGGCGTCGACACCACCCGCCTCCAGCTCGTGCCCGGCTGGGACCTCCAGGTGACCTCCGCACTCCCCTATGCCGGAGATCGCGCGCTTGTCACCGGCGGCCCCGCCCCCACGGGTGCCGCGCCCGCTCCGGACGTGCGCGGCGCCTCCTCGATCGCCCTGCACCTCGGGCTCGAGGACCTCCCCTGGCTCGCGGAGACGGACGCCTCGGTGTGGGCCGACGTCGGCTGGGACGCGACCGGCACCTGGGATCGCGCCCTGCTGCGCCACCTCGCACAGTGCGAGGGCTTCCTGCCCAATGACGTCGAGGCGATGGCCTACACCGGGACCGACTCGCCGCTCACCGCCGCCCGCCGGCTCTCTGACCTCGTGCCGATCACCGTCGTCACCCGCGGGGCCGACGGGGCCATCGGGATCGACTCGCGCTCAGGTCTCGAGGTGGAGGTGGGAGCACCCGCGCTCGGCCCCGTCGATCCCACCGGCGCCGGCGACACCTTCGGCGCCGCGCTCATCGTGCTGCGAGATCGTGGCCTCGAGCTCCGTGACTCCCTGGAGGCGGCATGTCTGGCAGCCTCCGCACGCGCTGCCGGGCTGGCCGGCCCCGGTACCACCCCCGACCTGGCCCACCTTGCCGCCCTCGCCCGGGAGCACCGTCTGGAGTGCACCGAAGCGCTCGAAACGCTCCTCACCGAGACACCCGGGCAGAGCTGACCTCATGCACCCCCTCCACTGGTCGGACGGACGCCGCGGGCCGCCGACTGCGATCCAACCCCAGCTCCCCAGCCCGCCTCACCCTCACCTGCATCACCCGTCTCAAAGGAGAGATCCATGATCCGCACCCCGTTCTCCCGCCGCACCGCCCTCGGTTTCGGCGCCGCCACCAGCTCGCTCGCCCTGCTCGCGGCCTGCTCGACCAGTACCGCCGGCGGCGGTGGTGATGGTGGTGCCACCGGCGAAGGGACCACGCTGTGGTACTGGCCGGAGGGCTTCGACGACACGATCGTCGAGGACATCCGCACCGCCCTCCCCGACGCGAACTTCGAGCAGATCATCCAGGGCGGCGACTTCAAGCAGAAGCTCCAGACCACGCTGCAGGCAGGGTCCGGACTGCCGAACCTCACCGGGATCAAGGGCGAGGACATCGCGCACTTCTCCGAGGTCGCCGACTTCTTCGTCGACCTCAACACCCTGGGCGCCGAGGACCACAAGGGCGACTACGTCGCCTGGAAGTGGGAGCAGGCGACCACCAAGGACGGCCGCCAGCTGGGCATCCCGATCGACATCGGCCCGACCGCCCTGTTCTACCGCTTCGACATCTTCGAGCAGCACGGCCTGCCCTCCACCCCGGAGGATCTCGCCGCGGCGATCCGCGACTGGGAGGCCCTGTTCGAGCTCGGCAAGCAGCTGAACAAGGCCGACCCCGACACCTACATCATCCGCAACCTCTCCGCCGTCTTCGACATCGGCTGGCGCCAGTCGGGGGCCGCTTTCATCGACGAGGACGGCACCTTCATCGGCGATGACGAGCACATCCGCAAGGCCTGGGACCTCTCGATCGCCGCCCAGGAGGCCGGGATAAACGCCGCACTGGAATCGAACACGCCGGACGTCGCCGCGGCGGTCGCGGCCGGGAAGCTCCCCGTGGACTTCGGCGCCTCCTGGCACCTGGCGGACCTCGTCGTCGACGCCCCCGACACCTCTGGCAAGTGGCACGTCTGCGAGCATCCCGGAGATGCCACCAACCTGGGAGGATCCTTCCTCGGGATCCCGTCCGGCTCCGAGAACCACGAGCAGTCCTTCGAGATCATCCTGCGCCTGCTGAACGCCCAGAACCAGGCCATCGAGTACACCCATTCGGGCAACTTCCCCGCGAACACCGGCGCCTTCGACTCGCCGGAGCTGACCGGCGAGGTCGAGTTCCTCGGTGGTCAGGTGGCTGCGGAGGTCTTCGCGCGCGCGGCCGAGTACGTGCGGCCGCTGTACGAGGACTCGCGCGACGGCATCGTGAACGGGCCGTACTACGCCGAGCTCTCCCTGGTCGAGGCCAGCGGCAAGGACCCGGAGACCGCGTGGAAGGACGCGGTCTCCGAGGCCCAGCGGCTGGCCGAGCAGAACGGCGTCACGGTCTCCTGACGATGTCCACCTCGCTCACCCAGAAGCTCACCGCCACCGCTGCCTCGCCTGCGTCCGCTGGACGCGGGCGGGGGGCGGGGCGGCGCACGGACCCGGGCACGATCGCCCTCGGCTCCCGGCGTGCCCGGCCCGCCTATGTGGCGCTGGCACCGTACTTCCTGCTGTTCGCCATCTTCAGCGCGATCCCCATCGGGTTCACGATGTTCCTCGCCTTCACCGACTGGCGCGGGATCGGCGACTGGAACCTGGTGGGCCTGACGAACTTCGGGTACCTGCTCGAGGATCCGCTGTTCTGGAAGGCTCTGAGCAATACGCTCATCCTCTGGGTGATGACGACGATCCCGTGCCTCACCCTCGCCACGCTGGTCGCCCTCGGGTTGAACTCCGCGGTGCGCTTCTCGACCGTCTACCGGGTCGCCTACCTGGTCCCCAACATCACCTCGCTGGTGGCGATGGGCATCCTCTTCAGCTCGATCTTCTCCTCGAACTTCGGCATCGTGAACGCGCTGCTGAACTCCGTCGGGCTGGAGTCCGTGCGCTGGCTGCAATCGGAATGGGGGATCAAGGTCGCGATCTCCACCCTCTCCGCATGGAGCTTCGTGGGCTACAACGCGATGATCATCCTGGCCGGCCTGCAGTCCGTGGAGAAGCAGGTCTATGAGGCCGCGCAGCTCGACGGGGCCGGTCCGGTGCGCACCTTCTTCTCCATCACCGTCCCCATGCTGCGCCCGATCATCATGTTCATCACGATCATGTCGACCATCGGCTCGCTGCAGAGCTTCACCGAGGCGCAGGTGATGACCTCTTCCCAGGGTGGCGGTGCCTCGAGCGCCGGTGGGGTGGGCAACTCGGGCCTGACCCTGGTGCTGTACTTCTACTCGGTCGCCTTCCAGGAGAACCGCTACGGATACGGCGCCACGATCGCCTGGGGAGTGATGGTCGTGGTCATCCTGTTCACGATCATCAACTGGGTCGCCACGAGGGAGCGTTCACGATGACCACCACCTCTGCTCCGGAGTCCTCCCGCCTCACCAGCCCGGCGGCCGGCGTCACAGCCCGGCGCCGTCGGCGCCCACCCGTCCGGCGGAGCGTCGGCAGGCTTCTGCGCCATCTGCTGCTGGCAGCCGGCGCCCTGCTCTCGTTCTTCCCGTTCTACTGGATGTTCGTGCTGTCCACTCACCGTTCGGCGGCGATCTACGAATTCCCGCCGCCGCTGCTGCCGGGTGACCGCTTCCGGGAGAACTTCGAGTCGGTGATGAGCACGATCAACGTGTGGGCCGCCATGGCCAACACGCTCCTCGTCGCCGTGACGGTGACGTTCTTCGTGCTGCTCATCGACTCGCTCGCCGCCTTCGCCTTCGCCAAGTTCTCCTTCCCGGGCAAAAGAATCCTGTTCCTGGTGGTGATGCTGACCTTCCTGCTGCCTTCGCAGCTGGCCACCATCCCCCAGTTCCTGATGATGACCGAGCTGGGCTGGGTGGGTGAGCTCAAGGCCGTCATCGTGCCGTCGCTGGCCGGAGCCTTCGGCGTGTTCTGGCTGCGGCAGTTCTTCCAGAACTCGGTGCGCACCGAGCTGATCGAAGCCGCGACGATCGACGGCTGCGGCTTCTTCCGTCAGTACCTCCACGTCGCGCTGCCCTCGGCGCGCCCTGCTCTCGCGTTCCTGGGAATCTTCACGTTCATCGGCTCCTGGAACGACTTCATGTGGCCCCTGATCGTGCTCAACGACCCTTCCCGCCTGACTCTGCAGGTGGCCCTGTCCCAGCTGCAGACCACCCACGGCACTGATTACGGCATGCTCATGATGAGCGCGCTGATCGCCGTGGTACCGCTGATCATCGTGTTCATCATCGGTGCCAAGCAGTTCATCGACGGGATCACCGAGGGGGCGTTGAAGTAGCAGGCGCTGCAGGACACCGCAGCAGCGGGCGCGGCAGGGCACAGCACCGACCGCCTCGACGACTCCCCCTTCACCCCTCACCTCTCACCTCTCAGCTTGGAGCTCACTCGATGACCGCCCTGCCCCAGCACATCGGCGCCGTGCTGTTCGACATGGACAACACGCTGGTGTCTTCCGAGCACGCATGGTCCGCCGCCACTGATGACCTCTGGCAGAACGCCGGCCCCGCGCAACGCGGCGCCGATGTGCTGGGCGGGAGCACCGCGGACATCATCGACGAGTTCATGGACGCCCACCCGGGTGCGGACCCCGCCGCGGCGGAGCAGCGATTCATGGAACTCCTGCACGTGCGCCTGACAGAAGGAGTGATGACGATGCCGGGCGCCACCGAGCTCCTGGGGCGCCTGGCACTGACGGTGCCGCTGGCGATCGCCTCGAACTCCCCCAGCATCATCGTGTCGGACATGGTGACGAGGATGGGATGGGATGACGTGTTCACCATTGCGGTCGGGACCGATGACGTAGCCCGCGGCAAACCTGCACCGGACCTCTATCTGGCAGCCGCCCGCGGCTGCGGTGTCGAGCCGGAGACGTGCGTCGTGGTGGAGGACTCCCCCGTCGGCGCCGCCGCCGGGAAGGCCGCAGGAGCATTCGTGCTCACCGTCGGTGCTGCCGGGGCAGGACATGGCGATGCCCACGCGGCCTCTCTCACCGACCCCCTGGTCCTCGCCTGGGAACCGGGGCAGCTGCCATGACGGTGGTGCCCACGCCGCGTTCGTGGCAGCGCCGAGGCGGGGACCTGCTGCTGGGCCCCGTCGTGGCGGTATTCGGCGGCGGTGACGCGGCGGGCGTGCTAGCCGAGCACCTCCGCCGATCGGCGGGGGTGAGGTTCCGCGACGTGGCCGTTCCGTCGGAGGCCGACGTGTCCTTCGCCATCGACGAGACACTCGGCGCGGAGGCCTACCGGCTCGACATCGATGAGCGCGTCAACATCGTGTCCGGCGATTCCCGTGGGGCTGGTTGGGCCGTGCAGACCCTGCTGCAGCTCCTACCGCCCGAGGTCTACGGACCCGGCCCCATGGAGCCGGCACACCTGCGGCTTCCGCGCACAATGATCGAGGACGCGCCGCGGTACTCCTGGCGCGGTTCGATGCTCGACGTGGCACGCCACTTCCTGCCCATGGAATATGTGCTGAAGCACCTCGACACCATGGCCATGCACAAGCTGAACGTCCTGCACCTGCACCTCACCGACGACCAGGGCTGGCGCCTGCCGGTGGCCTCGTTCCCGCTGCTGACCGAAGTGGGCGGCTGGCGGCCCGGCACCCTGCCGGGACACCAGCCCCCGCCCGACGAGAACGACTGCGATGACGTCGCGCATCACGACGGGCGGCCCCACGGCGGCTCGTACACGGTGGCCGAGATCGGGACGCTGATGGCCAAGGCCACCCGACTGGGCATCACCGTGGTGCCCGAGATCGACATGCCGGGCCACATGGAGGCCGCCATCGCGGCATATCCATGGCTCGGCGCCTGCGACCACGTGTCTCACCCTCGCACCTGCTGGGGAGTCTCCGAGCACGTGCTGCAGCTCAGCAGGAGGACCGTGGATTTCTGCACCACGGTGCTGGACGAGGCCATGGACCTGTTCCCCGGATCACCCCTCCACGTCGGCGGGGACGAATGCCCGGACCGCGAGTGGCTGACCGACCCCATCTCGCGCGCCACGATGGCGTCCATCGGCGCCACCACCGGGAAAGCGGCGCAGGCATGGTTCGAGAACCTCATCTGCCAGCACGTCCTGGACGCCGGCCGCAGGGTCATCGCATGGGACGAAGTCCTCGACGGCGGAGCCCCGGAGGGCACCACCATCATGGTGTGGCGTGAAGCGCAGGCCATCTCCCGCGCAGCGGCGATGGGCCACGAAGTCATCGCCGCCCCCGCCGAGTTCACCTACCTGGACCACCACCAGGGCACCCCCGGCCATCCGTTGTCGATCGGCGGGCCCCTGACATTGCAGAAGGTGGGGCAGCTGCATACCGTTCTCGACGTCCCTGCCAGCAGCAGGGTGCTGGGCGGCCAGTTCCAGCTATGGAGCGAGTACATCCGCACCCCGGCACGCGCGGAATACTTCGCCTGGCCCCGCGGGGCCAGCGTGGCCCAGCAGCTGTGGTCCGGCACGCCCGGCGGGCTCGACTCCCTCGAAGGGTTCGGACACCACCTGCGCCGACTCACCGCCGCCGACATCAACTGGTGCCGCTCGCACCCTGACACCACCAGCAGCACCCGAGGAGCGTTCGATGCGCACAATCACTAACCCCGCATCCGCCGGCGTCACCGAGGCCATCGCGCACTGGTCCTCGAGGATCGAGGCCCGCACCGGCCCTCGCGCCGCCGAGATGTTCACCGGCATGATGCTGGATACGTGGAGCACCACCATGTCGCGCGATGGCGAGGGCACGTTCGTGATCACCGGCGACATCCCCGCCATGTGGCTGCGCGATTCCTCGGCGCAGGTGCTGCCGTTCCTGCACCTGGTGCACGTCCCCGAGGTGGTGGACGTGCTGCAGGGCCTCGTGCGCGAGCAGTGGCGCTGCATCGCCCTGGACCCGTACGCCAATGCGTTCAACGCCTGCGACACGGGCGCCCATTTCGACCCCGAGGACCTCGATCTGCACCCGGGCGTATGGGAGCGGAAGTATGAGATCGACTCGCTCGCCTTTCCCGTGCAGCTGGCGCATCAGCTGTGGCGCGCCACCGGCGACGCCTCGCACCTGGGTGAGGCCGTCCACACGGGATGCCGGACCATCGTGGATCTGTGGCGGCTCGAGCAGCACCACGACGAGCGATCCCCCTACCGGCACGTGCGCCCCACCGAGCCGCAGGACACGCTGCCCCGGGACGGCCGCGGCGCCCCCGTGGCGGTGACCGGCATGACCTGGAGCGGGTTCCGCCCCTCCGACGACGCCTGCACCTTCGGCTACAACATCCCCGCACAGCTCATGGCCACCATGGCGCTGCGCATGATCGGAGAGTTCGCCGAGCTCTGGGACGACGCCGCCCTGCGCACCGACTCCGAGTCCCTGGCGCGCGACATCACCGCTGGCGTCGAGGAGCACGGCATGGTGGGTGGCCGGTTCGCCTATGAGGTCGACGGCCTCGGACACCAGCTGTGCATGGACGACGCGAACATGCCGTCGCTGCTGTCCCTCCCGCTGACCAGTGACATCGCCGCCACCGACCCTCGCTACCTCGCTACTCGCGCCTGGGTGCTCGGACCGGAGAACCCGTTCCACTTCACCGGCCGCCACGCCTCCGGCGTCGGCAGCCCCCACACCCCTGAGGGCTACGTCTGGCACATCGCGCTGGCCGTGCAGGGGCTGACGGGGACGCCGGAGGAGGCGGTCTCCTGCCTTGAGTCCCTCCTCGCCACCGATGCGGGCACCGGTCGGATGCACGAGGGGTTCGACCCCGATGACCCCGCCACGTTCACCCGGGAGTGGTTCAGCTGGGCGAACTCCATGGCCTGCGCATTGATGATGAGGATCGCAGCAGCCTGATCCTGGCCCCCTCCGTCACCGAGCAAGCCGAGCAAAACGACGGGGTCGGTCTCCGTCACCGAGATCGACCTTCGGAACCCTATGCGAGGGTGAAGCTGTACCGAACGTCGATCTCGATGAACGGCTGGCGGCCCAGAACCGCCAGGGGCCGGCAGCGGGGCCGGTTCCGCGGGCGGGGGCTGAGTACGCGCCCGGCGAATCCTCGGGCGATATCCAGTGGCTCGCGATAACCTTTCGGCACGCCCAGGACGAGGCGCTCGCACGGTGCCGGGAGCGATCGCAGGATTGCACCGCCGGTCCGTGCCGGGTCTCTCGTTTCCGCCTCGGGGAGGACAGCCGGAACCAGTGAGCGAAGAACGCGATCCGTCGGCCGAACGGCCGAGCAGTGGGACGACGAGCAGTGGAACGAACAGCGGGAACAGCCGGTTCCCTGACCCGTTCGCGCCCGCTTCCGGCCACCGTGACCCCCACCGGGCCGCAGACCGCGCCGCCGACGAGACGCTCGCCTTCGCGCCCGGCGACCAGGACCTGCCGTGGAAGGCCACCGCGGAGCGCCGTGACCTCTGGGGTCCGATCGAGCAGCCCCTCGAGGGGAAGGTCCACTCCCCCGCCTCGAAGGCCGTCGGGCGGCCCCGCCGCTCTCCTTTGGTGCGCTTCGGCGCCCCGCTGCTGCTGGGCGGCCTCGCCGCGATCGCGACGGTGGTGCTGGGGCTCGGCACCGCCGTGGCCGGCCCGTTGCTGGTGCTCGCCGCGGCCGCCGGCATCGGCGTGGTGACCCTCGGCGGCAGCGCCCTGGTGCTGAACGCCCCGCGCCGCAGCGCCGACGAACGCCCGGTGCTGGACGCCTCGGTCAACGGCAGCACCCGCACCGTGCTCGAGCGGATCCTGGCGGCGGACGCCGAGACCCGTGAGCGCAGCGCCCGGCTCCGACCCCGCGCGACCGTCCCCGGCGCCGCCCAGGTGCTGGATGACGTGGACTCCCTGGTCAGAAGGATCGATGCGCTGGTCGGCTCCGAGCAGCTGCAGGCGCTGCGCCCGTCGGCCGCGGAGGTGACCATGCTCGAGGGGATCGCCTGCCGTTACGTGCCCGAGCTGGTCGCGGCCGCCGGGGACACCCTCGGCTTCCTGCAGACCTTCGCCGGGTCCGCCCGGCAGGAAGCGCTCGATAACCTCGAGAGCATCGACCAGCAGCTCGCTGTGCTGGCCGAGGGGGTCGAGCAGATCGAGAGCGACATCGTCGGCGGAGTCTCCCGCTCCCTCGAAGTGCACTCCGAGTTCCTGCGCACCCGCTTCGCCGACCAGCACCTGAACCCGATCATCGACGTCTGACCCACTCATCCGATACCCCGTGCCCGGACCGACACAGCCCAGAACTGACCGTCCCCGCACCGACTCCACCCACCGCACCGCCCAGGAGGCACCGATGGACAAGCTGCAGCCGCCCACCCCCGCCGAAGAGATCACGCCCGCCGAGCCGATCGAGCAGATCAGCGATGACGACGCGGTCTCGGTGCTGCCCGATCTGCCCCAGGAGAAGGCGCAGGAGCTCGAGCAGCGGGCCGACGCCTGGGTGGATCAGGTCGCAGGGCTGAACCCGCACTCGCAGGAGTTCACCGCGCAGGTCAACGCGCTCGGCGCGGTGGCGAGGCGGACCTTCGAGCGCACCAGCCAGACCTCCTCCCGCTTCATGCAGCAGTCGCTGCGGGAGTCGAAGGAGAAGGGAAATGCGCAGGAGTCGGTCGCGAAGTCGCTCTCCGAGCTGCGCACCACCATGGAGGACCTGGCCCCGAAAGACGAGACCTTCGCGGAGAAGGCACTCTCCTTCCTGCCCGGCCGCAACGTCGCCAAGCGCTACTTCCGCAACTTCGAGTCGAACCAGGACCAGCTCGATCAGGTGCTCGGCGCCCTCTCCCGCGGCCAGGAGATGCTGCTGAAGGACAATGCCGAGCTCTCCGTGGAGCGTCGGGCGCTCTGGGAGGATCTCGCCGCGCTGCAGAAGGCCGCCTACCTGCTGAGCCTGCTGGATGATCGGACGGTGCGCCGGGCCGAGCAGACCCGCGCCGAGGGCAAGGCCGCCGAGGCCGCCGCGCTCGAGAAGGATGTGCTGTTCGCCGTGCGCCAGCGCCGCCAGGACGTGGCCACGCAGATCGCCGTCACCGTGCAGGCCTACCTGTCGATGGGCCTGATCGAGGACAACAACACCAAGCTTCAGCAGGGGGTGGAGCGGGCCCGCACCACCACTGTCACGGCGCTGCGCACCGCGGTGATCACCGCCCAGGCGCTCGAGAACCAGAAGATCGTGCTGGACCAGATCGACGCGGTCAACCGCACCACCGACAGCCTCATCTCCCGCACCTCGCAGATGCTCGCGGACAACTCCGTGAAGATCCAGGAGCAGGCCGCGACCTCGGGCGTCTCCCCCGAGACCCTCCAGAAGGCCTTCGACAACCTGTTCACCACGATGGACGGGATCGACGCCTTCCGCACCAAGGCCAACGAGAACTTCCTGGCCACGGTGAACAGCCTCGAGCAGCAGGTGCAGCGTTCCCAGCCGTACCTCGAGCGGATGCAGAAGGAGCAGCCCGAGCACGCGGAGATCGAGAGCGCGAGCGCGATGGATCTGCTGGAGATCGAGGACCGGAGCTGAGACCAGGCCCGGCCGCGCAGGCCCGGCACTGAGCGCTGCGCATCGCGGCCGACGGGAGCACGGTATCGACGACCGTGGCTTCCGAGGGTCGACGGGGGCTCCTCCAGGGGTGCGCCCGAAATCGTGGAGCGCTGACGAACTCTGCGGCGACGCCGAGCTGCTCACGCCCGTCGGCCTCCTTGCAGGAACCGACGGAGCAGGGACTGCTGTCCTTCGCGGTTTCCACGGTCACCGGGTTCCCGGCCTGCCGCACTCTCGACGCGCGACGGGCGCTGCCTGATCCTGAACCTCAGTTACATAGGATGTATCGCGGTCGCCAGAAGACAGTCCTCCGATGTATTAGGGCATGAGGCCTCGGAGTTCGTGCCGCGAGACAATCAGCCGAGCGCCCTGCACCCCGTTATGAAGAGCGCTCTTCCCGCTCCCACGGATGACGCCGGCGCCCCCTCCCGTGACGCCCCGCATCTCAGCAGGTCACCGAGCTTACCGCCGCGACCTGCAAAGAAGTTCGGTCAGTCAGCTCATACCTCCTTGAACCCGGCAGTCGCATCCAAGCGATCAGGCACCGGCCCGCCCCACCTCTCCGCGGAGTCGCTCTTGCCGGCGCGATACCCGCCTGCCGCCCACCGGGCGCGGGTTCACTTGACAGACATAGGATCATCGTTCAGTCTTTGCCTAGCCCTCACTGCTGAGGAGACAGGAAGGACGACCCTCTATGGCGACGACGCTGCTCACACCGTCGACCGACGCCCCGCCGCACGGCTCTCCTCGGAGAATCAAGGAGCCCCGCGGGGATCGCGTGCTCAATGTGATCCTGATCGTGCTCCTGGCACTGTTCTCGCTGACGATCGTGTATCCATTCGTCTACATCGTCAGCGCCTCGCTGTCAGATCCGCTGGCCGTCTCGCGCGGCGAGATGTGGCTATGGCCCGTCGGAGGATCCGCGGCCGCCTATGAGGCGCTGCTGGACTATCCCGAGATCCCCCGGGGATTCCTGAACTCCGTGCTGTATTCGGGCACAGCCATGCTCCTCGGCACGGCGGTGACCACGATGGGCGGCTACGCGCTCTCGCGCAGCGATCTCGTGGGACGGAACGTCTTCACCCTGCTGTTCGTGTTCACGATGATGTTCTCCGGCGGCATGATCCCCCTGTACCTGGTCGTCGGCCAGCTGGGGATGCTGAACACCCCGTGGGCGGTCATCGTCCCGACGGCGGTCAGCGTCTGGCAGCTCATCGTCACCCGCACGTTCTTCCAGACCACGATTCCCCACGAGCTGCTGGAGACCTCTCGCCTCGACGGCGCCTCGGACCTGCGCTTCTTCGGCCAGATCGCCCTGCCGCTGTCCAAGCCGATCATCGCGGTGAATCTGCTCCTGTACGGCGTCGCCACCTGGAACTCGTACTTCCCCGCCCTGATCTACCTGACGGACAACAGCCTGTATCCGCTGCAGCTGATCATGCGGAACATCCTGCTGGAGAACAGCTTCGATCCCTCGAAGATCCCCGGCATGGATCCCGCGCGCATCGTGGAGATGCAGCGCCTGTCGGATCAGCTGAAGTACTCGCTGATCATCATCGCCTCCATCCCGCCGCTGGTCGCCTACCCGTTCGTGCAGAAGCACTTCGTCAAGGGCATGATGATCGGTTCCCTGAAAGGCTGAGTGAACACCGTGACCACTGAGAGCGGAAACTTCGTCGATCAGCTCCGATTCGACGACGACGACAAGCCCGCACGGCGGAAGCCGCGGCAGGCCGAGCAGCGCACACGAAGCCTGGGAGCCCGGCTGCGGGGAAGCTGGCAGCTGTATCTGCTGGTCCTCCCCGCGATCCTCTGGCTGATCGTCTTCGCTTACTGGCCGATGTACGGGATCCAGATCGCGTTCCGGAACTACACGCCCGTCGGGGGCCTGACCGGCTCCGAATGGGTGGGTCTCGACCACTTCACGAGGTTCATCGAGAGCCACAACTTCTGGCCCCTGCTGCGCAACACCCTGGTCCTGGCGATCTACGAGCTCATCGCCGGCTTCCCCATCCCGATCATCCTCGCGCTCGCTCTGAACGCGGTGCGGCAGAAGTACTTCTCCCGCGTCGTCCAGCTGATCACCTACTCCCCGAACTTCATCTCCGTGGTGGTGGTCGTCGGCATGATCGTGATGCTGATGGACCCACAGGCCGGCATCGTCAACCACGCACTCCAACTGATCGGGATCGAACCACCGGCCTTCCTCACCGACCCCGGCTGGTTCAGGCACGTCTACGTCTGGTCCGGCGTCTGGCAGACCGCAGGATTCAGCGCGATCATCTACCTCGCGGCGCTGTCCTCCGTGCCGCCGGAGCTGCACGAAGCCGCGAAGGTCGACGGCGCCTCGCATCTTCGCCGCATGTGGCACATCGACATCCCCGCGATCCTGCCCATCGCGATGGTCCTGCTGATCCTGAACGTCGGCACGATCATGAGCGTCGGCTTCGAGAAGGTCCTGCTGCTGCAGAACCCGATCAACCTGGCGACCTCGCAGGTCATCGACACGTACGTCTACCAGGTGGGATTGAACAGCCCGATCCCCCAGTACAGCTATGCCACCGCGATCGGTCTGTTCCGCAGCGTGATCGGCCTGGTCCTGCTGCTGGCCGTGAACCACCTGTCCAAGCGCATCACCAAGGCCGGTCTCTTCTGAGATCTGCCACCGCCTCCGCAGTGCCCTCCCACCCCGTTCACGTGGCATCCCGCCACGCTGAGGAAGGACCCACCATGACCCTCCACGCGAATCGTCGCACCGTTCTCAAGGCGGGCGTTGCAGGCCTCGGCCTCGCCGGCGTCGCCCCCGTGCTGGCCGCCTGTTCGGGCGACTCCATACCCGGCGGAGGCGGGGAACCCGCCGCCGAGTACGAACAGGGGAGCGCCGCCCTCGAGGTGGAGCTGGGCCCCGAGATCGAGGGCGTGAACTATCCCGAGGACTACGCCGGGCCGCGGCACCGAGAGCTCGAGCCCTTCGGCGACGGCCAGACGGAGTTCTCCGTCATCGGCCGCTCGATCCCCGGCCTGTCGTACCTCGAGAACTACTACGCCAACCTCGTCGAGGAGAAGACCGGGGTCAAGATCGCCTATCAGGACGTCCCGCTCGGAGAGGACGGCCAGACGACCGTCAACGCGATGCTCTCCGGAGGCGATCTCCCCGACGCGATCATGTGCGGGATGGAGCTGTTCAGCCCGTCCCAGGTGGCGATCTATGGCGAGATGGGGATGTTCATCCCGGTCGACGAGCTGATCGATCGCCTGGCGCCCCACGTCCGGGACATGTTCGAGACGTTCCCGGAGATGCGTTCCCTCTTCACGGCTCCCGACGGCCGGATGTATGCGGTCCCGTCGATGAACGACTGCTACCACTGCAAGTCCAGCGGGGTGAGGACGTGGATCAACTCCGACCTCGTCCCCGCCGATGCCCATCCGCAGACGCTCGCGGAGTTCGAGAGCCTGATGACCGAGCTCAAGGACCATCCCGATCGGACAGGAAGCGGTGCCGTCGTCACCACGACCAGCACCACCGTCCCCAATCTCTTCAACTTCTTCCTCGGCTCCTTCCTGCCCGTCTCGACCACCCACCTGCTGCTCGACGACGGGAAAGTGGTCTGGGGACCCTCCCAGGAGGGGTACCGGGAGGGCCTGTCCTGGATCCAGAAGCAGTTCCGGGCGGGCCTCTTCTCGACCGACATGTTCGCGCTCACCGACGAGCAGCTCAAGCGGCTCGGGGATGCCAACGGGGGACCGAGCTTCCTGGTCACGCACGGCGGCAGCCAGGGGAGCTTCACCTCCGTGAACGACCCCTCGCAGGAGCGGAGCCCGGCCAGCATCATGGTGCCGCTGGCCCCGATGGAGGGTCCCGACGGCGTGAGGACCTGCGACTGGGACTGGTACCAGATCGGTTCGCCGAACTTCGTGATCACCTCCTCCTGCGAGGACCCGGAGACCATGATCCGCTGGGCCGACCACCAGTTCGAGCTCGGGATGACCGTCGCCATGGGTGCCGGCGAGCAGGGTGTCGGCTGGGACTTCGCCGACGAGGGCGCCATGGGGATCAACGGAGCACAGGCCGTCTACACCAGGATCCCGAACGACCTCGACAACCAGCTCTGGTGGGAGTGGGGCCCGTACTACAAGTCCGAGGACCAGCGCCACGGTGAGGCCGTCCCCCAGGACACGCTCACCATCGAGGGAACGCTGTACGAGGCCGGGAAGGCGTATGAGCCCTACCGGATCCCCAAGGAGAGCAAGCTCCCGCTGCTCGTGTTCACCACGGATGAGGCGGCACAGGTCGGCGAGTTCGAGACCAACCTGGGGCAGCACCTCGAGCAGTTCTTCGCGGCGATCGGCACCGGTCGGGCGGACGTGGACGACGACGCGGCCTGGCAGGAGTTCCAGGACGGCTTCACCTCGATCGGGGTGGACACCTTCCTCGAGATCCAGCAGACGGCCTACGACCGCCAGTTCGGCTGAGCCGGCAGCTTCGACAGCCGGGAAGGGGGGCCGGACGCAGAAGCGTCCGGCCCCCCTTTGTCAGCGCCGTCCCAGCGGGGACGCGGCTCGCTCAGTCGTCCGGCCGCTCCGTGGGGGCCCGGTACGCGCCGGCGAGGTCCGGCACGGGGGCGCCGACGGCATCGTGCACGGCGACTCGCTCGATCACCGCCCCCTCTCCTTCGACCTCGATGCGCAGCGACGAGGCCTGCACCGGCTCGGCCAGGCGGTGGAGGCGGCGCACCCCGATGGTGCCGCCCTCGGCCAGGACCCGCCCGGCGGAGTCGAGGATCCGGTGCGCGGTGACCCGCTGGCCGTCCTCGAGCCTCTCGGCGAGCTCGACGTGGTCCAGCCGCACCGACCCGCCCAGATCTGCGTCGACGCCGTCGGTGGACGCCGTGAGAGTGCCCTCGACCGGCGCGCCGAACCGGTCGCGCAGCGCCGTCCCGAATTCGGCGGCGCGCGCCGCATCTGCCGGGTCGATGCGTCCGCGGCGGTCCGGCGGGATGTTCAGCAGCAGGCTGGCACCCAGGCCGATGGAGCGGTCGTGGATGGCCAGCAGGTGCGCGACGGACTTGGGCTCCTCCCCGGGCTGCCAGAACCAGCCCTTGCGCAGCGAGACGTCGCACTCGGGCGGGAGATACCGGGCCCTCTCGGTCTCGACGACGTCGTCGTCGTAGTTGTTCAGATCCGCCGACGTGGTCACGTACTCGACGGGATCGGCCGCGAGGCCGTCCTCGTTGCCCACCCATCGGATGGTGGACGGACCCATGTTGAACACCATCGCGCCGGGCTGCAGCTCATCGATCAGCGCCCCGATGCGATCCCAGGCGTATTCGCGCCCGGCGGAGCCGGCGCCGTCGAACCACAGCTCGTACAGCTGCCCGTAGTCGGTGCACAGCTCGCGGAGCTGGGCGAGGTAGAACTCGTCGTAGGCGGCGGGATCCTGGTACTGCGGTGCGTTCCGGTCCCATGGCGAGAGGTAGAGCCCGAGCTTCATCCCCTGGCGCCGACATGCCTCAGCAACCTCACGCACCACATCGCCCTCGCCGCCCTTCCACGGTGAGGACGCCACGGAGTAGTCCGTGGTCGCCGTGGGCCAGAGGCAGAAGCCGTCATGGTGCTTGGCCGTCAGGATGACGTACTTGGCACCGATGTCGCGGGCCAGGCGCACCCACTCGTCGGCGTCGAGATCGCTGGGGTCGAAGATCTGCGGGGCCAGCGTGCCGTCGCTCCACTCCTTGCCGGCGAACGTGTTCACTCCGAAGTGGAAGAAGACGCCGAAGCCGTCCCGTTGCCAGGTGAGCTGCTCGGGAGTGGGCACGAGGATCTCTGTCGAGGATGCTGTCATGAGTCCAGTCAACCAAACATCGGGTCTATCGCGCTAGGCTTTGAAGGTCGCTTGCGAAGATCGAGACGTTTTCCCGCAAAGACGTGCAAGACATCGGCTCTCTGAACGATGGTTCTCCCATCGTTGGCAGCTTCCTCGGGTACTGTCGATCGTCGAGGAACACCATTTCGCCGAGCAAGCACCAGCGCGATACCCCAGAAAGAATCCATCCGTCGCACGAACGAGGAGTGCCGCATGAGCAGGCCCGGCGGATCGGAAGGCCCTCAGCAGGTCCCGGGTTGGGTGATGTCCGCCAATGAGCTGATCGAGCGCCTTTTCCTGCTGCTCAGGATCAACGCCGTCTGGTGGATCCTGACCCTGCTGGGAGCGGTCGTGCTGGGGCTGGCTCCAGCGACCGCCGCCGCGGTCGACGCCCTCCTGGCCTCCCGCGAGCAGGCTCGCGTGCGCGTGCTGCCGCTGATGTGGCGGAGGTTCCGCGCGGGGCTGGTACGCGCCAACCTCCAGATGCTGCCCCTGTTCGCGGTGCAGGCCGGTGCACTGGCGATGCTGGTGATCGCCTTCTCCGGCGCCGTCACCTCCGCCGCGTTGATGGTGGCCCTGGTGGCCGTCGCCGCGATCAGCCTGCCCTGGGCGACCACCACCGTGGCGGCGATCCTCGCCTCGCCGCGTCTGCGCCGACAGGAGCTGACCGTCACCTGGCGCATCGCTCTGCTCGTCCCCGGCGCACTGCCGATGCGCGCGGTCGCCCTCATCGGGGGCCTGACGCTCTGGATCCTGCTGTGCGGGCTGATCCCACCCGTGGCGCTGCTGGTCGGAGCCGCGGGAGCACTGGACCTCGCCATCGGGCTGCTCGGCCGCAGCATCGCCGCTCTGCTCGAGAAGATCGACCAGGCCCCGAGCCCATGACCCCCGCCAGGGAACCGTCACGCGCGGCGTGGCCCGCCCCATAGCCCAGCCGTTCATCGGATGTCTGCACTAGGCTCCGAGGATCGCGCCGTCTCATCCCTCTGAGAGGATCGCCATGCTGAATGCACACCCGGCCACCACTGTCCCCGCCACGCTCCAGCCTCTCGGGGGTCGGCACTGATGGCCTCCACCGTCACCGACCGCGCGATCTCCGCCATCAAGCAGATGGTGGTCGACGGGACGCTGAAGCCCGGCGACCGCCTGCCCACCGAGGCCGAGCTGTCCGAGACGATCGGCGTCTCCCGCAACTCGCTGCGCGAGGCAGTCAAGGCACTGTCCGTGATCCGGGTGCTCGACGTGCGCCAGGGCGATGGCACCTACGTGACCGCGCTCGAGCCCGAGCAGCTGCTGGAATCCCTCGCCTTCGTGCTCGACCTCCACCAGGACTCCAGCTACGTGGAGATCCTGGAGATCCGACGACTGCTCGAACCGGCCGCGGTCGAGCAGGCCTGCCCGCACCTGAGGGACGAGGACTTCGCCCAGCTCGAGCAGACGATGGAGGACCTCGACGACAGCTCGAGCATCCAGGAGCTGGTCGCCGCAGATATCACGTTCCACCGGCTGATCAACCAGCGCTGCCCCAACGACTACCTCCGCTCGCTGCTGGACAGCCTGGCCGGCTCTACCGCCCGGGCCCGGGTGTGGCGCGGCCTGACCGACGACTCCTCCGTGGAACGCACCCTCGCCGAGCACCGGCGGATCCTGGACGCGCTGCTGGCCCGTCGGCCGGACCTCGCCCGCACCTATGCGGCGGCGCATGTGGCCGGCGTCGAGTCGTGGCTGCTCGTCCAAGGGGAACCGCCGACGGGGTGAGCGAGGCCGAGCCCGGAGACCCCGAAGCGCTCAGTTGAGCTCAGCGACGCGATGAGGTGTGACGCGAGGATTGGCAGGATCTGAGCCGTTTTCGGCGCGGATCTGGTTCGGAATCGCGCAATCTTGATACCCCCCAGCCGACGGTGCGGTGGGACGCGCAGCACGTGGCAGCGCGCCGCGGATGCTGCGCGCACCGCGGGCATCTGGCGGGCGCGATCAGACGGACGGCGCCTCATCGAGGCGGCGGTAGACCCGCGCAGCAGTCCCGTGCGTGACGGCACGGACGTCGGCCTCCGACCAGCTGCGCACGTGCTCGAGCACGCGGGCGAAACCGCTGCCGAGGTCCAGCGGACGGGGCGCGATCGGCCAGTCCGAGCCGACCATCAGCCGCTCAGCACCGAACAGCGACAGCGCGAGATCTGTCGCGGCGGCGAAGTCACCGTTCCCGCTGGTGGCGAGCCCGGAGATCTTCGCGACGACGTTCAGGCTGGCGGCGATCTCCACCAGCTGCGCCTGCCAGCGCTCCATCGCCGGAGCGTCACCGAGCGGGGGCTTGCCCAGGTGGTCGAGCACCACGGTGAGCCCGGGATGACGCTGCGCGACGCGGACCACCTGCGCCATGTGACGCTCGAATGCGTCGGGAACATCGAGCGGGAGGCCGGCCGCGGCCAGCAGCTCGAGCGACTGCGCGACCTCGGGGAGGTCCAGGAACCCCGGATCGGGCTCGTCATGGACCAGGTGGCGCAGCCCGACGAGGTGGTCGGTGCGGCGCGGATCGGCGAGCGCCTCTCGCACCGCAGCAGGATCCCGCAGCGGCAGCCAGCCGACGACGTCTGCACGAGTGATGCCCTCCCCGATCTGCCCGGTCTCCGCTGCATGTGCCTCGATCGCGCGGGCGGTGCGTTGGAGGTGGGCGGTGTCCTCGGGGGTGTCGTCGGCCTGGACCAGGACCACCCGAGTGACGCCGAGCTCGCGCAGCCCGGGGCGCACCTGGCCGATCTCGACCGTGTGGCGCAGCTCGGGGGCGGCGCCGGCGAGCCAGACGTAGGGGCTCGCGGCGAGGTCCCACAGGTGCAGATGGGTGTCGGTGACCGGGAGCGCGGGGGCTGCCGGGAGGGCGGTGCTCATCGTGGCTCCGCCGTCCGCTCCACGTCCTCCCAGGCCGCGGCCGGGATGTCGGTGCTCATCCGCTGGGCGTTGGAGCGCACCTGGGCGGCGGTGCGCATCCCCAGCACCACCGAGCGCACGGCCGGGTGGCGCAGCGGGTACTGCACGGCGAGGTCCGGGAGGGTGACGCCATGATGCTCGGCGATGCTCGCGAGCTCACGGGCGCGGGTGAGCAGCGGCGCGGGCGCCTGGGCGTACTCGTAGGTGGCGTTCTCGGGGACCTGGTGCTGGGCGAGCAGACCGGAGTTGAACACGGAGACCGCCACGATCCCCACGCCATGCTTCACGCATGCGGCCAGGAGCTCTTCGGCGCCGACCTGCTCGAGCAGGGTGTACCGGCCCGAGAGCATTACCAGGTCGATCAGTCCGGTGCGGACGGCGCGCAGCAGCACCGCCACGTCCTTGGAGCCGACGCCCACGGCGCGCACCAGTCCCTCCTCCCGCATCCTGGCCAGGGCCGGCAGTCCTTCCGCGAAGGCCGGCTCCGTCGGCCCCTCCTCCGGGTCGTGGGCGAACAGGATGTCGACCCGGTCCATCCCGAGCCGCTCGAGGGACTCGGCATGCGAGCGCCGCACCCCGGCCTCGGAGAAGTCCCACTGCCGCACGTGCTCATCCGGCACCGCGAAAGCGCTGTCCATGTCGTCACCGGTGCCGGGTCCGGGCAGCAGCAGGCGCCCCACCTTGGTGGAGACCAGGTACTCCTCGCGCGGGTAGCCGGCCAGTCGCTGCCCGAGGCGCCGCTCGCTGGTGCCGACGCCGTAGTGGGGTGCGGTGTCGAAGTACCGGATCCCGGTATCCCAGGCGGCGGCGACCGCGCCGTCGGCCTCTTCGTCGGAGGTGACGCGAAAGAGGTTGCCGAGCTGCGCGGCACCGAAGCCGAGCCGCGGCAGCTGTAGCGGTGGGATGCTCGGCTCTGGACGGTCAGACGACGGGCGCGGACGTTCTGACGACGCGCTCAGCGACGCCGGGTCGTCGCTCATGCGCTCCCCACCCCGGGGGCCTGCGACGGCAGGGACCAGACGGGACGGATCCCGGAGTCCTCGCCGCCGTAGTCGTCAGCCACCTCGAGGAACTGGTTGATGTGCTCCTGCCAGCGGAGATTCACCGGATCCTCGGCAAGCTGCCGGCGCATCGCCGAGTAGTCCTCGACCTCGACCAGGTGGAAGATGTCGCGGCCGTCGCGCCAGATCCGCCAGGCGTGCACCCCGGCCGAGCGCAGGGCGGCGTCGAGCTCGTCGGAGGTGCGGGCGTGCTCGCGGTCGTAGTCCGCCTCATGCCCTTCGGCGATGCGGGTGTGCAGAGCGATGTGTTCCATGGCGGTCGGGCCTCTCGATACGCGACGGTCTGGGCGGGGGCTGGAGTGAGGGGCTGGGCTGAGGTCAGCGCAGGGCAGGAGCGGGAGCTGAGTCTGGCGCGGCCTGCTCCCCCGCCCAGACGGGACCGTCCGGGAAGAGGTGGTCGGCGACGGACACCGCATGCATGCGGGACCCGCCGCCGGGCTGTTCGGGCGGCATGTACGCGCCGCGCTCGATCCGCACCGGCACCTCGAAGTGCTCGTGGAGGTGGTCCACGAACTCGATCCGTCGGCGCTCGTCGTCCCCCGCGACCGCGACCGCGTCGAAGAAGGAGATGTGCTGGACCATCTCGCACAGCCCCACCCCGCCCGCGTGGGGGCAGACGGGGACGTCGAACTTGGCGGCGAGCAGCAGGATCGCGAGGTTCTCGTTGATCCCGGCGACCCGGGTGGCATCGGCCTGGAGCACGTCGATCGCCCCGGCCTGCAGGAGCTGCTTGAACAGGACTCGGTTCGCCCCCTGCTCACCGGTGGCGACCCGCACCGGCTCGACGGCCTCGCGGATCGCGGCGTGGGCGAGGACGTCATCGGGGTAGGTGGGCTCCTCGATCCAGTACGGGTCATGGGGAGCCAGGGCCCGGACCGCCTCGATAGCCTCCGCGGTGCCCCAGCGCTGGTTCGCGTCCATCGCGATCGGGAAGCCGGGGCCCATCACCTCGCGGGCGATCCGCATCCGGCGCTCGTCGTCGGCGGCGTCGGCGCCCACCTTGAGCTTGACCATCTCGAAGCCCTGGTCGCGGGCCTCGTGCAGCAGGCGGGTGAGCTTCTCGTCGCTGTATCCGAGCCAGCCCGGGGTGGTGGTGTAGGCGGGCACGCCCCGCTCGCGCAGCGCGTCGATCCGCGCCGCCTTGCCCTCGGCACCGCGGCGCAGGATCTCGAGCGCCTCCTCGCGGGTGAGGGCGTCCTCGAGGTAGCGCAGGTCCACCAGGTCCAACAGCTCCTCGGGGCTCATCGAGGCGAGGGTGAGCCACAGGGGACGATTCTCACGCCGCGCGCGCAGGTCCCACAGGGCGTTGACCACGGCGCCGATGGCCATGGTCATCACGCCCTTCTCCGGACCCAGCCAGCGCAGCTGCGAGTCGTAGGTGAGCTGGCGGTGCATCCCGCCGAGATCGGCGAGGATCTCCTCGACGTCGCGGCCGACGAGGTGCGGGGCCAGGGCTGCGATCGCTGCGCTCTGCACGTCGTTGCCGCGGCCGATGGTGAACACCAGCGAGGTGCCCTCGTCGGGCGCGTCGGTGCGCAGCGTGAGGTAGGCCGCGGAGTAGTCCGGGTCCGGGTTCATCGCGTCCGAACCGTCGAGGCTGCGGCTGGTGGGGAAGCGGACGTCCTGGACGTCCACGAAGGTGAAGGTGCTCATGCGGGAGAGCCTCTCTTAGCTCGGACCCGACGCTGCCGCTCGACGCGGCATGGAGCGAGGTGCGCCCCCGAAGAAACATCGGACCTTTGGTGTCGAGGCTTATCATGCGCGTGCATATGAGGTCACGTCAAGCACGGTCTACGCGATTCTCTCTGCCGAAGACCTGATGAATCATCGGAGAAGCGGCGGCCGACGGCACACCGCGCGCAGCCCCGGGGCGCTGCCGAGCACGTCCCGGCAGCGGCCCCTCCTCCTCAGGGCTCAGTGGGACTCGCGGTGCACCTCCGCGCCGCTCGCCCCGACCAGGAAGTCGAGATCCGCTCCCGTGCTCGCCGGGGTGACGTGGTCGACGTAGATCTTCTGCCAGCCCCGCTCCGGGGCGGCGAAGGCCGCGGTCGTCGCCTCGTCCGGGGTGCGGAGCGCGAACTCCGCCGGGTCGACCTCGACGTCCAGGCGCCGGTTCTCGAGGTCCAGGACGATCACGTCCCCGGTCCGGACCAGGGCGAGCGGCCCGCCGTCGGCCGCCTCGGGCGTCACGTGGAGCACGACGGTCCCGTAGGCCGTACCGCTCATGCGCCCGTCGCAGATGCGCACCATGTCCCGCACCCCCTGCTCGAGGAGCTTGCGGGGCAGGGGCATGTTCGCGACCTCCGGCATGCCCGGATAGCCCTTCGGTCCGCAGCCGCGCAGGACGAGGACGGAGTTCTCGTCGACGTCGAGATCCGGCGCGTCGATCCGGTCGCGGAAGTCCTCGATCGAGTCGAAGACCAGCGCCCGGCCGCGGTGCTGCAGCAGGGCGGGCGTGGCCGCCGCGGGCTTCACGATCGCTCCGCCGGGGGCGAGGTTCCCGCGCAGCACGGCGATGCCGGCCTTCTCCTGCACCGGGATGTCGCGCGTGAAGATGACGTCGCGGTCCCAGACCCTCGCCTCGTCGAGGTGCTCGACCAGCGGCCGGCCCGAGACGGTGATCGGCGTCGGGTCCAGCAGGTCCTGCACCTCCCGCATCGCGGCCAGGAACCCGCCGGCCCGGAAGAGATCGTCCATGAGGTGCCGGCCCGAGGGCTGGAGGTTCACCAGCAGGGGGACGTCCGCCCCGATCCGGTCGAAGTCGTCGACCGAGACGTCGAGCCCCAGCCGGCCGGCGATCGCCAGCAGATGGACCACGGCGTTCGTGGACCCCCCGATCGCGGCGAGGGCGACGACGGCGTTGCGGAAGGCCGCCTCGGTGATGATCTTCTGCGGCGTGAGCTGCTCCGTGACCATCTCGACGATCCGCCGACCGCTCGCATGGGCCCCCTCGAGGAGGCGGGAGTCCGGGGCGGGGGTCCCGGCCAGGCCGGGGAGAACCATGCCGAGCGCCTCGGCGATCAGTCCCATGGTCGAGGCCGTGCCCATTGTGTTGCAGTGCCCCTTGGAGCGGATCATGGAGGATTCCGAGCTGAGGAACTCCTTGGCGGAGAGGTCCCCGCCGCGGACGTCCTCGCTGAGCTTCCACACGTCCGTCCCGCAGCCCAGCGGCGCGCCGCGGAACGAGCCGGAGACCATGGGACCGCCCGGCACGACGATCGCGGGCAGGCCGACGGAGGCCGCGGCCATCAGCAGCGCCGGGACGGTTTTGTCGCAGCCGCCGAGGAGCACCACGGCGTCGATCGGATTGGCGCGGAACATCTCCTCCATCTGCATCGCGGCGAGGTTCCGCCAGAGCATGGCGGTCGGCCGCACCAGGGTCTCCCCCAGGCCCATCACCGGCAGCTCGAGCGGGATGCCGCCGGCCTCGTAGATCCCGTTCGAGACGGAGCGGGCGATCTCCCCCAGGTGCATGTTGCAGGGCACCAGGTCGCTGGCGGTGTTCGCGATGGCGATGTGGGGGCGGTCGCCCTCGAACGCGGAGGCGGGCAGGCCCCGTCGCATCCAGGCTCGATGGATGTAGGCGTTCCGTCCGGTGCCGACGTACCAGTCCGCGCTGCGCAGGTCCGACATGACCCTCCTCGTCGAGAGCTCGACCGCGAGCCGCAGCTCGTCGATGAGCGGTTCCCGGCGCACGGGTGCCCGGCGCCACAGAACGCATCCTATAGGATCGATCGGACGTCGTGGGAGCGGTCCGCCGTGGTGGGAGCGGACCTCAGTCGTCGAGGAAGAACTCCTGGACGGCGGCGTGGTCGTCCTGTCCCCGTCGCGCTCGACCAGCTCGGAGAACATCTCGCGCAGCAGTGGGGACAGCCTGGGCGAGCACCTCGCTCGACGCCGGCCCGCCGGAGAGCACCTGGACCAGCTGCCCGGGATCGATGCCGCCGGCGCGGGCCAGGCCGAGCGCCTCGCCGAGGGAGGACAGGGTCTCGGCGACCCCGGTCTGGTTGCAGAGCTTGGCGAGCGCGCCGGCCCCGAGCGGTCCCAGATGGGTGAGGGTCCCGCCGATCACCTCGAGCACCGGGCGCGCGGCGGCCACGTCGTCCTGGGCCCGCCCACCATCATGCTCAGCGTCGGCGACCGTGTCGGCGAGCCTCGCGCCGTCGGCGGCGAGCGACTCCGCGCGGGAGCGGGTGCGGTTCCAGACCGTCGTCGGCCTGCCGGAGGCGAGCAGGGTGCGGGCGATCGACATCCCCATCGGGCCCGGTCCCAGCACGGAGACGGACCCGACGGGACCGGGCCGCGTCGGCGTACGGTGGGATCCGGCGGCAGCGGGCTCGTGCGATGTCATGGAGGTCCCTCCCGGGCTCCTCGGCACTCTTCGGCGACGCAGGGACGCACGGTCCGTGGTGTCGCCCGGGGGTCGACCCGCGACCCCAGCCTCCCGCATCCCGCGATGCCTCCTCTCTCTGCGAAGGACTCCCGCCCATGGCTCTCACCCCGTACCCCGCCGGCGACTTCCCCCCGACGCCGACCGCGATCGTCACCGGCGCCGCCTCGGAGCGGGGGATCGGCCGGGCCACCGCGAACCGTCTCGCACGCGACGGCTGGGCCGTGGCGGTGGTGGACCTGGACGAGGCCGCCTCCCAGGAGGTCGCCGCGCAGCTCGCCCGCGAGCACGGGGTGCCCGCCCTGGGTCTGGGCGTGGACATCGCCGACGAGCAGGCGGTGGTCGCAGCCGTGCGCCGGATCGACGAGGAGCTGCCGCAGCTGGTGGGCGTGGTGAACAATGCCGGCATCTCCTCCCCGACCCCGTTCACCGAGGTCGGCACCGAGGAGTGGAAGCGCGTGTTCGACGTCAACGTGCACGGCACGTTCTTCGTCACCCGGGAGGCGGTGAAGATCTTCCGCCGTCGCAGCCTGGGCCGCATCGTCAACGTCTCCTCCGCCTCCGCCGAGCGCGGCGGCGGTGTGTACGGCCGCGCCGCCTACTCCGGTTCGAAGGCCGCGCTGCTCGGGATGGCGAAGACCTGGGCCCGCGAGCTCGGCGAGTACGGCATCACCGCGAACTCCGTGGCCCCGGGCTCGATCGACACCGACATCATGGGCGGGCGCCTGAGCGACGAGCGCAAGGAGTTCCTGCTACAGGAGCTGCCCGTGGGCCGAGTGGGCACGGTCGAGGACGTCGCCGGCGGCATCGCATACCTGCTCGGTCGCGACGGCGGCTACCTCACCGGGGTCACCCTCGACATCAACGGGGGCTCGCACATCCACTGACGGCCCGCGGGCCTGCCCCGCTCACGGGTTCAGGGTGCTGTGGGGAGGGTGGGGGCCTCCCCGGCGCGGGAACGGGCGTCGAGCCTCAGTCGCGCTCGAGCACCTCGGGGTTGAGGATGTCGCGCGGCCGCTCACCACGGATCACCGCAGCCACCGCCTCGGTGACCCGGCGCTTGAGCTCCGAGTAGGACTCCTCGCTGTACCAGGAGGCATGCGGCGTCAGCACTGCGTTCGGGCAGGCCATCAGGGGGCTGTCGAGCGGCAGCGGCTCCTGCTCGAACACGTCGAGACCGGCGCCCTTGAGCCGGCCGTCCTGCAGCGCCGCGGCGACCGCGTCGGTGTCGACCACCCCGCCGCGGCAGGTGTTGACCAGCATCGCGCCCTGCTTCATGCGCGAGAGGGAGGCCTCGTCGATGAGGTGGTGCGTCGAGGGCAGCAGCGGGACATGCAGGCTGATCACGTCGCAGGTGGCGAGGAGGGTCTCGAAGTCGACCACCTCGATGTCGTCGGCCGTGCGCGAGCCGATCTCGAGCTGCGGGTCGCTGCCGATCACGGTGAAGCCCAGCGCGCGGGCCTTGACCGCGGTGGCCGCCCCGATCCGACCCAAGCCCACGACGCCGAGGCGCAGCGAGGAGACCCGGTGCAGCGGCTTGACGGGCACCAGGCCGTAGTCGCCGGCGCGCACCAGGCGGTCCAGCTGCGCGGTACCGCGCACCACCGACATCGTCAGCGCAATGGCGTGGTCGCTGACGTCCTCCACGCCGTAATCCGGGACGTTGCACACCGCGATCCCGCGGGCGGTGGCGGCCTCGACGTCGAGGGTGTCCACCCCGACGCCGTAGCGCCCGATCGCCCGCAGGTCCGGCAGGGCGTCCAGGACGGCGGCGGTGATCGGCGCGTACTGGACCAGGATCCCGTCGGCCCCTCGCGCCGCCTCGACGGCCTGTTCTTCGTCGTCGGCGTGCGCGCGGGTGAGCGCGATGCCGAGCCGGGAGGTGACCTCCTCCTCCTCGTCGAAGCTCTCGTTGTCGCAGTCCACGATCGCGATCCTCATCGGTGTCCTCTCGTTGTCGGGGTGCTGCACCGGACAGAGCATTCAGGGACCTCCGGGCGGCGATGCCCGGGAGGCGGCGGAGACTCTCGGGATCAGGCGCACCGGGGGTGGCCGTCGCGGCCGGGCCACCGCCGGCGGTGGCGCACGGCGATCTGGGAGGGCCGATCGGTCCGGTGACTCGCATCGTACGCATCCTATTGGATTTCGGCTAGATGTTTCGTGATCCGTCAGCACACCGCGGGATCCGTCCCGACTCCTGACAGGGAGGTTCACCAGCGCTTTCGGGCGGCCCCGACGGGGGCATGACCTTCCCCGGCGCAGGGAGGGAGCGGTCGGCCCCGCAGAACCTCCACCCGGAGGGATCAACGATCCTGTAGGAATTACTTGACGTTCTCGTGGGCGCATGCTTAGTGTTCACCATCGTGCATGACGTGGGTCGCCCGCGACGACTTGAGCACGGGATCGACCAATGATGGCGATGCCGACCGCTGGCTCATCGCGTCCGGCCTCAGCCCCCATAGCCCCGTCCCACCACCGGCGATCACCTCGACCGCCGTCGCTCGGCACCCACGCTCGGCCCAAGGGAGGACCAGCTGACATGACCACATCACAGCCTGACAAGCTCGAGATCGGAGAGCTCCGCTTCCCCGAACCGGATCCACGACTGAAGAAATGGAGCTTCGGGAACCTGCTGGCCTTCACCGGCCCCGGCATGATCCTCGCCTCCGTGACCATCGGCAACGGCGAGGTGTTCTCCGCCTCGCGCGGCGGCGCCGTCTTCGGGGTCACGATCCTGTGGACCTTCGTGCTCTGCGCGATCATGAAGGCCGCGATCGTCTACTCCGGCGCCCGGTACATCACCCTCACCGGTGAGCACCCGTTCCAGCGCTGGGCACAGATCATCCCCGGCCCCCGCAACTGGCTCGCCCTCTCCCTCGGCGTCCTGGCCGTCATCTGCTTCCCGTCCTGGGCGGTCGCCTTCCTCCAGGGCCTGGGCCAGTGGTCCAACTGGACCTTCGGCACCGACGTCGACCCGCGGCTGTGGGGCGTGGCCTGGGGACTCGTCGCCTTCGCCACGGTGTTCCTGGGCAGCTTCAAGATCGTCGAGAACTTCCAGACGGCCGTCGTCGGTCTGATGATCCTGTTCGCGTTCGTGGCGCTGTTCGTGTCGAACCCGCCATGGGTCGATGCCTTCGCCGGGCTGATCCCGAACATCCCCAGCAGCTACCCCGACTGGGTGCAGGCCGACTTCCCCGAGGTCGCCTCCCGCCCGATCCCGCTCGAGATCATCGCCTACCTGGGCGCCCTCGGCGGCGGCACGTACGACTACATCGGCTACGTGGGCACCCTGCGTGCCAAGAAATGGGGCATGCTCGGCGTCCCGAACCACGCCGAGCTCGAGGAGAAGCTCGGCCGCCTCGACACCCACCAGGCCCAGATCCCGCTGGCCACGGACGAGGAGAACGTCTCCAACGGTCACGCCTGGCTGCGCGCCGCGAAGCTCGACGTGCTCGCGTCCTTCGTCTCGGTCGCCATCCTCGCGATCACCTTCGTCATCCTCGGCGACGTGATCCTCGGGACCGCCGGGGTCCAGGACGTGCCCAACAACGACAACATCCTCACCAACCAGGCGCAGTTCTTCGCGGTGATCTCGCCGGTGCTGGTGTACTTCTACCAGCTGGCGATCTGGGCGGCGTTCTTCGGCTCCCTCCAGGCCCTCTCGGTGATCTACCCCTACACGGTGCGTGAGGCCTTCGCCCCGTCGTTCCGGTCGCTGCACAACCCGTCGAACTGGAAGAAGCTCCGCATCTGGGTGAACGTCTACACCTTCGGCGGCGCCGTCTTCCTCCTGTTCACCGGGGTCAGCTACACCACGGTGATCTCCTTCGCCGGCGTGCTCGGCGGCGTCCTCTCGCTCGGCATCTGGGGCTTCGCCCAGCTGTGGACCGAGCACAAGGTGCTGCCGGCTCCGTTCCGGATGCACAAGTGGCTCCAGATCGTAGTGCTGCTCAGCTCGATCTTCCTCACCGTCGCGGGGCTGCTCGCCCTGGTCCAGTTCTTCATGGACTTCTTCGGATGAGCATGATGACCACCCCGAGCAGCGTGAGAGGATCAGGTGCCATGCGCATCCCCGTGACCCTCATCGCGATCGCCTCGTGCCTCGTGCTCTCGGCGCTCTTCGCGAGTCGGGAGAACTGGCTCGGGATGGTCCTCGTCCTGCTCGGCGCGGTCGCCTACTCCGTCCGGCTGGTGATGGTCACCCGCGCCGAGCGGAAGTCGCAGGCCGAGGCCGCCCGCGGTCCTGTCGCCCGCACGTCCGCGGAGCAGGAGCAGCTGAAGTCGGAGCTGCGGGGGATGCGCGCCGCCTACGAGCGCAATCGTCGAGGGCTGCTGCTCCTCGCGGTGGTCGTCGGGGGTCTCGCCGTGGTCGCCTGGAGCTGGAACCCGGCCTTCGCCCTCGCGCTGGTGCTCTTCGCGATCCCGCCGCTGCTGCTGTCCTGGAAGAACTCCAGGGCCGTGCGACGGATCGACGAGGGTCTCACGAAGGCTCGCTGACCCGGGCCCGCTCCCGCCCAGCACCTGACGGCGCCGGCTCCCCGCACAGGGGAGCCGGCGCCGTCCGCCGTCCGGACCCGGTCGGGCCCGGTCCCCGGTCGCCACGGCCGCCGGCGAGGGCAGGTCTGGTCCGGTACTGGACCAGGAGCGATGGCTCTGCACATTTCGCCCCAGCCATCGCCCACACGCCAGTACCTGACC
This sequence comes from uncultured Brachybacterium sp., assembly GCF_947500705.1. Taxonomy (GTDB): domain Bacteria; phylum Actinomycetota; class Actinomycetes; order Actinomycetales; family Dermabacteraceae; genus Brachybacterium. Next base: position 300,346 of record NZ_CANMSY010000003.1, read on the forward strand.
GAGCCCGCTGTGCGGAGGCGGGATTCTGAGTGCCGCAGGCGCCTGAACGTCTCCGTGGCCCGGAATCTGCCGGGGAGCGCGCCGCCGGGGACGACGAAGGGCCCTCGGGAGCTCCGTGGAGTTCCGAGGGCCCTGTTCACGCGCAGCCGACCGTGGACGGTCGATCGCGCGGCACTCGCCTGTGCGCGACCGGTCGTGGGCGGCCTCGTGCACCGCCCCTGCGCGGCCTGCCGGTCAGCGGCGCTGGACGAAGACCTGGCGCTGCTCCCCGAGCCCTTCGATCCCGAGCTCCACCACGTCGCCGTCGCCGAGGTAGGGGAACCGGCCCGAGAGGGCCACGCCCTGCGGGGTGCCGGTGTTGATGAGGTCACCGGGCGAGAGCACCATGTACTGGGAGAGGTGGTGCACGAGCTGGGCGACCGAGAAGATCATGTCCGCCGTGGTGGAGTCCTGGCGCGACTCCCCGTTCACCTGCGACCACAGGCGCAGCGCCTGCGGGTCGACGTCGGCGGCGGGGACCAGCGCCGGGCCCACGGGGTTGAAGTTCTCAGCGCACTTCCCCTTGGACCACTGGCCACCGGACTCGGCGAGCTGGAAGTCGCGCTCGGAGACGTCATGGCTGGTGACGTAGCCGGCGATGACGTCCAGCGCCTCCTGCTCGTCCTTGAGGTACGAGGCGCGCCGACCGATCACCACGCCGAGCTCGACCTCCCAGTCGACCTTGGTGGCGTGCGGCGGGATCGGGACCTCGTCGTGCGGGCCCACGACGGTGTTGGGGTGCTTGAAGAACACGATGGGCGTGGTGGGCGGCTCGGCGCCGGACTCCGCGGCGTGCTCGGCGTAGTTCTGGCCGATGCAGATCACGGCCTCGGGGCGCGCGATCGGGGCGCCGACGCGCTCTCCCTCCGCGCCCTCCCACACCGGGAGCTCTCCCGCCGCGAGCGCCGCGGCGGCCTTCTCGATGCCGCCGTCGGCGAGGAACGCCCCGGTGAGGTCCTCGGTGAGGGAGTCGAGGCGGTAGGTGACGCCGTCGCTGACGAGCGCGGGCTTCTCCTGGCCGAGGGGGCCGAGTCGTCGCAGTTCCATGGTTCTCCTTCGAAGTGGTGGTGACGTGGACGGGACGGCGGTCGCCGCCCAGGTCCGGTGGGGTCCACTGTGCCAGGCGGGGCGGACACGCCGCCGACCCGCCCGAGCCCTGATACATCCGATGTCTGGGCGGGCGGGCGCTGCGCGTCAGTGGGTGTGGGGACGGTGGACCGGGATCTCGGGGTTGAACTCGACGCCGAACCCCGGGGTCTCCGGGACCCGGATCCGCCCGTTCTCCGGAACCGGCTCCCCCAGCAGCATCGGCGAGAACATCGGGACGATCTCCTCAGCGGTGGGGTGCATCATGAGGAACTCGCTGAACGGGTTGTTCGTGCGGGTGATGACGAAGTGGTACGAGTACACCGAGGAGCCGTGCGGGACCACCATCGCCCCGTGGGCGTCGGCGAGCGCGGAGATCTTCAGCAGCTCGGTGATGCCTCCGCACCAGCCGACGTCGGGCTGGATGATGTCGGCGCAGCCCATCTCGAGCAGCTGGCGGAAGCCCCAGCGGGTGGCCTCGTGCTCGCCGGTCGTGATGAGCATGCCCTTCGGCGCGTTCCTCCGCAGCTGCTGGTACCCCCAGTAGTCGTCGGGGATGAGCGCCTCCTCGAGCCAGCGCAGCCCGTGCTCGTGCGCGCGGTGGGCGAGACGCGTGGCGTAGTCGAGGTCCAGCGACATCCAGCAGTCGTACATGAGCCAGAAGTCGTCGCCCACCTTCTCTCGCATGTCGGCGAGCAGGGCGAGGTTCTTCTCCATCCCCTCCTCGCCCTCGGCGGGACCGTGGTGCAGCGGCATCTTCCCGCCGATGAAGCCGAGCTGCTTCGCGACGTCGGGGCGCGCCCCGGTCGCGTACATCGTCAGCTCGTCCCGGACGGGACCGCCGAGGAGGGCGTACACGGGCTCCTGGCGCAGGCGCCCCAGCAGGTCGTACAGGGCGAGGTCGACGGCGCTGATCGTGTTCAGCACGATGCCGCGCCGGCCGTAGAACAGGGTGGAGCGGTACATCTGGTCCCAGATCCGCTCGATGTCGGTGACCTTCGCGCCCTCGAGGAAGCGCGCCAGGTGCTTCTCGACGATCCAGGCGCCGATCTCACCGCCGGTGGAGACCGCGAAGCCCACGGTCCCGTCGTCGGCCTCGATCTCGACCATCAGCGTTCCCAGCACGTTGATCCCGAACGACTGCCGGGAGTCGGCGTAGCCCGGGTACCCGGACATGGGGGTCGCGATGTGGTCGTCGATCCAGTGATCGGCGCCCTGGTCGTGGTAGTCGGCGCCGCCGCCGGTGACGGTGAAGGCGCGGACATGGGCGATCGTCCGCTGACGGGCGCTCATGCGGGGACCTCCTCCTCGTCGAAGCTGACCAGGATCTTGCCGGCGGGGCCGCGGCCGGTGGCCAGCGCGGTGAAGGCCTCCTGCGCCCCGGCGGGGCCGACGACCCTGCTGACCAGGGTGGCCGCCTGCTCGACATGCCCGCCGATCCAGGCGGTGGCGTCGGCGAAGTCCTGCGCGGAGTAGGTGAAGGAGCCGATCACGGTGCGCTCCTCGGTGCTGATCGCGAAGGCGGGCAGCTCGAGGCGGGGCGAGCCCATCCCGACCAGCACCACGCGCCCCCCGAGCCGGGTCGCGGCGAGCGCGTCCGCCATGGTCGGCGAGAGGCCGACGGCGTCGATCGCGAGGTCCGCCGGTCCGCCGAGCGCCTCGAGGACCTGCTCCGCGAGCGGCCCCTCGGAGGGGTCGAGCACGGTGACGCCGAGGGCGGCGACGAGCTCCCGGCGCTGGGGATCCGGTTCGGACAGCGCGATCTCGGACAGGCCGAGCCGCTGCAGGGCGAGCACGAGGCTCTGCCCGATCGGGCCGCCGCCCACGACCAGCGCCCGCTCCTCCGGAAGGGGATGGGCGAGGCCGGCGGCGTGGACGGCGACCGCGAGCGGCTCGATGAGAGCGCCCAGGTGGAGCGGCATGGCCGGGTCCAGCAGCAGCACGTTGCGCGCCGGGACCACGACGTAGTCGGCGAAGGAGGCCTGGAGGTGCTGGGCGACCCCGATCACCTGCTTGCCCGGGGCGTGGTGCTCGCGGCCGCGGTACTCCTCGACCAGCGCATCGGGCACGACGACGGGGTTGAAGGTGGCCGGCGCCCCGAGGGGCAGCGTGGCGGGGTCGACGCCCTCTCCGAGCCCGGCGATGGTGCCGGAGGATTCGTGCCCCATGATCTGCCCTGGGACCCGGCGGCCGTTCTCGCCGGTGAAGCCGTGGAAGTCGGAGCCGCAGATGCCGGTGGCGCTGATCCGCAGCAGCACCTCGCCGGGGCCGGGGTCGGGGCGCTCGACCTCGACGAGGTCGAGCTGGTGGAAGTCGGTGAGGACGAGTGCTCGCACGAGGGCTCCTGCGCGGTCGGGGTGGGTCCCGACGGGGCGAGGGCGGCGATGCGCCTGCCCGGTGACGGGACGTCGGATGATCGAGACATCGGATGTCCGAGGGTGCGTCGTTGTCACGACACGGACGTCGGGCTCGTGCGGACGACGCTATCAGCGTCCTGCCCGCTCCCGCCGTCCGCCGTGATCCGCGTTCCGAGAAGCCCGTATCCGAATCCCGGAACTTCACGGGAAGGCGCTGTGACCTGGCGTTATCGGCGCTGGCGTGAGGTCCGGGAGCGACGTCGCACCCTTCGGATCGGCAGCGCCGGTCGGCCCGGCCGGACCCCACACATTTCCCATATCCTGTACGGAAGACGACTCGACGAGGAGAAGACCCTATGACTGCACCTGCTGATTCCGAATTCGCTGGCCTCAAGGCCCTGGTCACCGGAGGCGGTGCCGGCATCGGCGCCGCCACGATCCGTGCCCTCCAGGCACGCGGGGCGAGGACCGCCGCCCTGGACCTCGATCCCTCGGGCGCTCCCGACGGCGCCGTGCAGATCCAAGTCGACGTCACCGACTCCGCCGCGGTGAAGGCCGCGGTGGACCGCGCCGCCGAGGAGCTCGGCGGGATCGACATCGTCATCAACAACGCCGGCATCGGCGCACAGGGCGAGGTCGACGCCAACGACGACGCCGAGTGGGCGCGGGTCCTGGACGTCAACGTCGTCTCGGTCGCGCGCGTGACCACCGCCGCGCTCCCCCACCTGCGTCGTTCCGAGGCCGCCGCCGTGGTCAACACCGCCTCGATCGCGTCCATGCTGGGGCTGCCGGATCGCGTCCTCTACTCCGCCTCGAAGGGTGCCGTGCAGTCGATGACCCTCGCGATGGCGGCGGACTGGGTCGCCGAGGGGATCCGGGTGAACGCGGTGGTCCCGGGCACCGCGAACACCCCGTGGATCGGGCGCCTGCTCGAGAAGGCCGACGACCCCGACGCCGAGCGCGCCGCGCTGAACGCCCGCCAGCCGCACGGCCGCCTGGTGGAGCCCGAGGAGGTCGCCGAGGCGCACTGCTACCTCGCCTCCCCGCGCAACCGCTCCACGACCGGGGTGCTGCTGCCGATCGACGGCGGGATGACGAGCCTGCGCACGCGCAGCTGACCCGCGGGCTCCGCCCCGCGCACAGGACGACGCACGACGCACGAGAACACGGCGCCCCCGTCGGAGAGGATCCTCCGGCGGGGGCGCCGTGCTGTGCCGTTCTCATCGCGTCGAGTGCGCCGCGCCGTTCCGTTCCCCCGATCCCGTGCCCTGGTGGGCGTCATCGGGGGAATGGGTGGGCATGTCGTGCCGCGCGGGCACCGTCGCCCCGGTCAGTGACCGGTGCCGACGTCCACCGAGTCCTGTGCGGACCGGAGGGCCGTGGCACGCTCTGCACGCCGCCCGAGCCAGCTCATGAGCGGCGACGCCGCGATCGCGAGGAACACCAGGACGATGAGGACCGCGCTGATCGGACGGGTGAAGAACTGGGTCAGGTCCCAGTTCGTCTTGATCACGGACTGCATGAAGTTGGCCTCGACGATCGGGCCGAGCACGATGCCCAGCACCACCGGTGCCAGTGGGATGCCGCCCTTCTCGAAGAGGTAGCCGAGCAGGCCGAACACGACCATCAGCCCCACCTCGAGGTAGCCGTTGTTGATGGCGAACGCCCCGCAGATCGAGATCGCCACGATCAGCCCCATCAGCACGGTGCGGGGGATCCGCAGCACGAACCCGGAGGCCCGGATCAGGAGGAACCCGAGAGGCAGCAGCATCAGGTTCGCGATGATGAAGAGGAGATAGATCGAGTACAGCGTGTCTGTCTGGTAGAGGAACAGGTCGGGACCGGGGGTGATGCCCTTGACCAGCAGCACGCCGACCAGGATCGCGGTGATGGTGTCGCCGGGGATGCCGAAGGCCAGGGTCGGCACGTACGCCGAGGCGACGCCCGCATTGTTGGCGCTCGAGGCCCCCGCGATCGCCTCGAGCCGCTTGTCGTCGGCCGTGTCCCCGGGCCTCTTCCGGCTGGTCGAGCGGGTGAAGGCGTAGGAGATCCACGCGGCGATGTCGGCGCCGGCGCCGGGCAGTGCACCGACCACGCCGCCGATCGTGGAGCCCGAGGCGACTCGTCCCTTGTGCCGGAAGATCGCCGCGAGCGTGGAGCGCATCGCGCCCTGCCCTTCGATCTTCGGGATCGGCAGGGACTCGCCCTTGCGGGAGGTGACCGCGCGCAGCACCTCGGACAGACCGAACAGGCCGATCATGGCCGCGATGAAGTCGACTCCGCGGTAGAGCTCCTCGTTGCCGAAGGTGAACCTGGGGTGGCCGAGCGTCACGTCGAGGCCGACAGTCGAGACCAGCAGCCCGGTCATGAGCGCGATGGCCCCCTTGAGCTGGGCCCCCTTCGAGACGATGACCGCCGCCGTCAGACCCAGCACGGCCACCCAGAAGTACTCGAAGCTGGTGAACCGCAGAGCGAACTCGCCGAGGATCGGGGAGACGAAGATCAGCACCACGGAGCCGAACAGCCCGCCGAGCACGGAGGAGACCAGCGAGACCCCGAGCCCGAGGGCTCCCTTGCCGTTGCGGGTCAGGGCGTAGGCGTCCTCGGTGTAGGCGGCCGAGGACGGAGTCCCGGGGATGCGCAGCAGGGCGCTGGGGATGTCGCCGGCGAAGATCGCCATCGCGGACATGGTGATGATCGCGGCGATGGCCGGTACCGGGTCCAGGAAGAAGGTGAACGGTACCAGCAGAGCGGCGGCAAGGGTCGCCGTCATGCCCGGCAGCGAGCCGATGACCAGGCCGAACAGTCCGGCAAGGACCACGACGAGCATCGTCATCGGGTCGGCGATGAGCTCCAGGGCGCCGGAGAAGTTTTCGATCATGTCAGAACCCCTGGATGATGCCGTCGGGCAGCTGGACCATCAGTCCCAGCTCGAACATGGCCCACAGGCCGAATGAGGTGAGCACGCCGGTGGCGAGCGCGACCCACCATTTCGCTCGGAGGGAGAAGACGATGGCGAACACGACGATCGCCATCGTGAGCGGGAAGCCGAGCGGTTCCGCGGCCAGCACGAAGAAGACGATGCTGCCCAGCAGCACGGCACCGTTGAGCCAGCGCCGCGGCCCGTCGGACCCGATGTCGGTGTCGAGCACCGACGCCGTCGCCGGGGCGTCCTCGCTCTCCTCCGAGGGCACGGCGGCCGCGTCGGCGGGGGCGGCCGCCTCCGAGGAGGTGGCCGCCGCGTCGGCCGGTGCGGCGGTGGGTCCGACGGGCGCACCGATCGCGGCCAGCCGCGCCGCGTGGCTCCGCTCACGACGGGCACCGAGCACGCTGGTGAGGATCAGCAGCCCGCCGAACAGGATGAGCAGTCCTCCGATCATCATCGGGAACAGCCCCGGTCCGGGGATGCCCTCCCGGATGAACGGCATCGACGCGCCGTACGGGATCACCCCGGCGCCGGCGGCGATGCTGAGGACGCCGATGAGGACGCTCCCCCGCACCGGGCCGGTCGTCGGGGCGGTCTCGGGCGAGGTCACTTCGCGAGCCCCGCTTCCTCCATGACCGCACCCTTGGCCTCGTCGTCCTCTGCCATCAGGGTCTGGAAGTCCTCGGCCCCGCGGTACTTCACGCCGAGGCCGGACTTCGACATGAAGTCGTTGAACTCCTCGGACTCGGCGATCAGGCCGAGGTGGCACTCGAGCTCCTCGACGATCGTCGCGTCCATGTCCTTGGGTCCGGCGATGCCGCGCCACACCGACATGGAGTAGTCCGATCCGGTCTGCGACTCGAGGGTCGGGACGTCGGGGAAGTTCGGGTCGGGCTCGGTGCCCATCACGGCGAGGGCCTTGGCCCGGTCCGACTCGAGCATGGTGGTGGACTCCCCCAGCGAGTTCGTGGTCATGTCGATGCCGCCGGCGACCATCTCCTGGAGCGCGGGGGCCGCCCCCTCGGAGGGTACGAAGTTCACGGAGTCCAGGGGGAGATCGTTATCGATCAGCATGCCCAGCAGCGCCAGGTGCCAGATGCCGCCCTGGCCGGTGCCGGAGGACGTCACCTCCCCCGGGTTCTCCTCGATGTAGGTGAGGAGGTCCTCGGCGGTCTCCCACTCGGCGTCGGCGGCGACGGTGATCCCGGCGGGATCCTCGTTCATCTGCGAGATGGCGGTGAGGTCCTCCCCGCTGATGTCGGTCAGGCCCTGGTGATGCATCATCCCGATCTCGACGGTGACCAGACCGACCGTCTGGCCGTCGGGCTCCGCGTCGACGATCGCCTGATGACCGACGACGCCCGAGCCGCCGGTGCGGTTGACGACGTTGATGTTGGTGCCGAGCTGGCCGGAGAGCTGGTCGCCGATGAGGCGGGCGACGCCGTCGGTGCCGCCGCCGGCGGCCCAGGGGACGATGAGCTCGACGGGGCCGCTCGGGTAGTCGGCGTTGATGTCGTTGCAGGCCTGGACGGCATCGCCGTCTGCTCCGTCGGCACCACCGCCGCCCGCGCCGCCGGAGCAGCCGGCGGCGACGAGCGCGAGGGCTGCGGCGCCGGCGAGGCCGGAGAGCAGGCTGCGGGTACGGGGGCGAGGGGTGTGCGTCATGGTGGACTCCACTTCGTCGTGCGGGTCGGGGACGTGCTCGTCGGGAAGGGTCTCCGGGGGGCGGTCCGCGCTCCGATGCGCGGCGATCCGGGTTCCGGGCCGCCGATCCGGCAGACTCCTCACCGGTGAGGTGCACCGAAAGCTACCAACGGGCTCCGGGCCGCGCACGCCTCCTGCGATCCGCGATCCTGGAATCCTATATCCGATATTGGTAAGATGCGTCACAACAGGGTGATGGCCAGCGCCGATGCCGTCGGGGCGATCAGCCCCGACACCTGATCGTGACCCGGCCCCCGGGCGCTGTGCCGTCCGGACGCCGTCCCGTCCGCGGCCGTGCCGTCCGGGCACCGTCCCGCCCTGCCCGACTGCATCCCGCTCGCCCCGACCCCAGGAGGACCGCTGTGCCCCGCATCGAGCAGACGGACTGGTTGGAGACCTTCGTGGCCGTCGTCGACCACGGCAGCTTCTCCGCCGCGGCGCGCGCGCTGCATCGCGCGCAGTCCCGCGTCAGCACGCACGTCGCCGCCCTCGAGCGCTCCCTCGGCGGCCTGCTCCTGGATCGCAGTCACCGCCCGGTGCGGCCGACGGAGCTCGGCACCGCCTTCCTCCCGCACGCCCGGGCGGTCCTCGCCGCGCTCGAGCGGGGCGTCGAGGCCGTCGAGGAGCACTCCGGGACGCTGCGCGGACGCGTGGTGATCGGCTGCCACCCGAGTGTGAGCGCGGGGTTCCTGCCCGGTGTGATCGCCGAGATACACCGCGAGCATCCGCTCCTGCGCGTGCAGCTGACCGAGCACACGACCCCGGACCTCGTCTCGGGGATCGCCTCCGGCCGCTTCCACATCGCGATCCACTCGCTGGCCGCCGATCCGCCGTCGGAGGATCTGCAGAGCGTGCACCTGTGGACGGAGCGCTTCGTCGCGGTGATGCCCCCGGGGCACCCGCTCCTCGGAGCCGTCACGCCCCCGGAAGGGCTGGACCCGCGACGGCTCACCGAGCACCCGCTGATCGCGATCGCGCAGCCAGGGGCCGCCGCGGATCCGGACACCGGGAGCGCCCTGAGCGCCTGGGAGCTCGACATCCCCCTGGCCTGGCAGTCCGAGCAGCCGCAGACGGTCGTGAACCTGGCGCGCGCCGGGCTCGGGGTCGGCGTGCTGAACGCGCTGGCCGCGGACATCTGCGACACCACGGGGATGAGCGTGGTCCCGGTCGGGACGCTCGCCGAGGGCCGGCAGGTCGCCGTGACCCGGGACCGGCGGACGGCGTCCTCACCGAGCCTCGACGTCGTCTTTCGCGCGATCGTCGCCGCCCCACCGCCTGCCGGGATGACGCCCGCAGCGGGCAGGTTGACGGGCCAGTAAGCATCATAGATCCTATAGGCGCCTTATCCGTCGACTCTGCCGCCGAGGCCAGAAGGAGCTTCCCGTGCACTCCCCCGACCACGCCCCGGGTCTCGCGCCCCGGCGCTCCCCGCTCCACGACCTGTGCCCCTCCCCCGGATCGCACTGACGAGCTCCGTGACGACACCCTCCGCGCGGCATTTCCGCCGTCCCCCGCGGGCCCTCCTGGTCTGGGCCGTCGGCGTGTTCGCGTATCTGTGCGCGGTCTCCGGACGCGCCTCCTTCGGCGTCGCCGGCGTCGAGGCCTCGGAGCGGTTCGGGGTGGACGGGGCGGTGCTGAGCCTGTTCGGTGTCGTGCAGCTGGGCACCTATGCGGCGGCGCAGATCCCGGCCGGGCTGCTGCTGGACCGGCTGGGCCCGCGCCGGATGATGGTGATCGGCGCGGTGACCATGGCCGTCGGCCAACTGCTGCTGGCGATCGCCACCGACGTGCCGACGGCCCTCCTCGCACGGCTGCTCACGGGAGTCGGTGACGCGGCCACCCTGATCAGCGTGGTGCGCCTGGTCACCGTCTGGTTCCCGACCCATCAGGTCCCCGTGTTCACGCAGCTGGCGACCATGATCGGACAGTTCGGCCAGGCGGTGGCCGCGGTCCCCTTCCTCGCGCTGCTGGTCGGAGCGGGCTGGACCGCGGCATGGTCCGGCCTGGCCTTCCTGCTCGTCCTCAGCGTGCTCCTGGTGCTCGCCGTCGTGCAGGACGCGCCGCCCGGGGACCCGACCGATCACGTCCCCGAGCCCGTCCGGGCCGGGCAGGTCCTGCGCGACGTGTTCACCTCCCGGCAGGCGTGGTCGGGCTTCTTCCTCCATGCCCTCACGCTCGCCACGGTGAACTCCTTCATGTTCCTCTGGGGCGTGCCGTACCTGACCGAGGGGCACGGGCTCGGTGCCGCCGAGGTAGGGACGCTGCTCACGGTCAACGTCGTGGTGATGGTGGCACTCGGACCGCTGATCGGGGTGGCGACCGGCCGCTTCCCGCATCACCGGGCACGCCTCGGCTGGATCGCGGGCGGGATCCTCACGCTGACATGGACCGTCACCCTCCTGGTGCCGGTGCCGCTCAGCGCCTGGCAGCTGCTGCCGCTCATCGTGGCGCTCGCCATCGGGTCCGCGACCTGCTCGGTCGGCTTCGACCTCGCCCGCACCGGCGTCCCCGGCCGGGCGGTCGGCACCGCCACCGGGATGGTGAACATCGGCGGGTACTCGACCTCGCTGCTGGCCGTCCTGCTCATCGGGGTCGTGCTCGACCTCCTCGCCCCCGAGGGCGGCGCGACGCTCGGCGACTATCGTGCGGCCCTCGCCTCGATGGGCGTGCTGATGGGCGCGGCGGCGCTCGGGCTCTACGTGACCACCCGGAGGTCCTGACCGCCCGTGTCCGCCTGCGGCGGCGGGAGGTGTGGCCCACCCGCCGCCGTGGGCGGGACTCCTCAGCCCACCCGCAGACCGCCGTTGAGGTTGTACGTGGCACCGGTGGTGAAGCCCCCGTGCGGGCCGACCAGGAAGGCCACGAGCTCGCCCAGCTCCTCCGTGGTGCCGAGGCGGCCGACGGGGGTGCGCGCCACGAAGTGCGCCCGTCGCTCCCCTTCCAGACGCCCGCCCATGATGTCGGTGTCGATGTTGGCGGGGGCGATCGCGGCGGTGGTGACGCCGGTGCCCGCGAGCTCCTTCGCGAGGCCGCGGAGCATCCCCTCCACGCCCGCCTTCGAGGCGGCGTACGCGGAGGTCGAGAAGTTCCCGCCTCCGTCCTGGCCCGCCGTCGAGCTCATCGCGACGATCCGCCCGAGCCCCTGCTCGACCATGCCGGGCACCACGCGACGCGCGAGATGGAAGGTGCCCAGCGTGTTGATCGTCAGCGTGCGCAGGAAGCCCTCGCCGGTCATCTCCAGGAACGGGGTGGGATCCGCGATGCCGGCGCAGCTCACCAGGGCTCCCACCGAGGGCGCGGCGGGGTCCTGCTCGATGGCGCCGAGCGCGGCGTCCACGGAAGCCTCGTCGGCGATGTCGACCCGGGCGGTGACCACGTGCGGGGCGCCCGCCGCCCGGGCGGCGTGCGCCGCGGTGACGAGGCCGGCCTCGTCCCGGTCCAGCAGGGCGAGCGGGCGGCCCTGCCGGGCGAGGGTGAGGGCCACCCCGCGGCCGATGCCGCGCGCGGCGGCGGCACCGGTGACGACGCAGGTGAGGCTGCTGATCCGGGCTTCGTCGGCCGCCGAGCGCTCGCTCACCGGCCCGCGTCCCGGACGGTCGTGCGAGGGGCGTTGACCACGTTGCGCGGGGTCCGGCCCTCGGCGACGGCGATGACCTCGCCGAGCGCTTCGGCGCCGGTGGCGGCGGCGAAGTCCGCCGTCCAGCACAGCGCGTGCGGGCTGAGGACGACGTTCTCCAGCGCGATCAGCGGGCTGTCGGCCGGGAGCGGCTCGACCTCGAACACGTCGAGCCCGGCCCCCGCGATGGTGCCCTCCTGCAGCGCCACGATCAGCGCACTCTCGTCCACCACGGCGCCGCGGGCGATGTTGATGAGGAACGCCGTGTCCTTCATCAGCGCCAGCTCGCGCTCACCGATCAGGTGGCGGGTCCCGTCGTTCGCGGCCACGGTGAGGATCAGGTAGTCGGAGCGGGCGATCACCTCGTCGAGGTCGAGCTGCTCGATCCCGGCCTCGGCGCAGAACTCCGGCCGCGGCGAGCGGTTCCACGCGATCACCTCGAGATCGAGAGCGCGCAAGTGGCTCACCGTCTCCCGGCCGATGCCGCCGAGCCCGATCATGCCGATGGTGGCGTCCGCGAGCCCGGGCCCGCGGTGCTCGGCCTTGCGGTCCCACGCGGCCTCGCGCACCAGGCGGTCCTTGGGCAGCAGGGAGTGCGCGAGGGCGAACAGGAAGGTGAGCGCCGTATGGGCCATCGGCACCCGCAGCCCGGTGGGAGCGTTGGTGACGGTGATGCCCCGTTCGTCGCAGGCCTCGAGGTCCACGGCGTCGAAGCCGGCACCGAAGCGGGCCACATGCTTCAGCGTCGTGACCCCCTCGAGCTGGGCGCGGCCGACGGGGGTGCCGCTGAGCAGCAGGAGCGCGTCGAAGCCCTCGAGCTCCTCCGCGCGCAGGTCCCGGCCCTCCTCCCCGACCAGGGACCAGTGGATCCCGTGCTCGGCGAGGGAGGCCAGTCCGATGTCGCCGTAGATGGTCGAGCCGTCGGGCTCGGCGTAGTCGGCGGTGATCGCCAGCTTCCAGGTGCTGCTCATGGGGTGAACTCCTCGGTGACGGCGGCGGGCTCGGGTTCGCGGTGCAGGCCGGCTCCGTGCCAGGCCTCGGGGTAGTCGACGAAGCTGCGGTCGAGCGCGGGGATGCCGGTCGCCCCCAGCTGTCCCATGGCCAGCTCGAGCTCCTCGTCGAGGATCTCGAGCACCCGCCGCACGCCCTTCTCCCCCGCGGCGGCGTTGCCGTAGCCCCAGGCGCGGCCGATGGAGACCAGGTCCGCGCCGACGGCGAGGGCCTTGGCGATGTCGTCACCGGTGCGCACACCGCCGTCGAACACGACCGTCATGTCCTCGCCGACGGCATCGACGATCGAGGGCAGCACGCTGATCGTGCTCGGCGAGGAGTCCAGCTGGCGCCCGCCGTGATTCGAGACGTAGATCCCCTGGACCCCGGCCTTCCGGGCGCGCACGGCGTCCTCGGGGGTGAGGATGCCCTTGATGTAGATCGGGCCGTCCCACTGCCGTCGCACCTCTGCGATGTCCTCCCAGGTGAGGGTGAGGTTCGAGAGGTACTTCTTGACGAACTCCTGGTGGGAGACGGCGTTGTTGCCCTGGATCTCGTCCTTGAGGTTGCGGAAGCCGATGGCCGGCGGGCGCATGATCGCCCGGGTCCAGCCGAGGTGCCGGACAGCCTGGACGGCGTTGCGCGGGGTGATCCTCGGCGGGATCGACATGCCGTTGCGATGGTCGCGGTAGCGCTTGCCGTTCAGCGGCACGTCGACGGTCACGACCAGCACCTCGGCATCGATGCCGCGGGCGCGCTCGATGAGGTTCGCGACGATCTTCTCGCTCTTGTACATGTACAGCTGGTACCACAGCGGTCCGGTCGCGTGCTCCGCCAGCTCCTCCATCGTCCAGTTCGAGGCGGTGGAGATGGTGAAGGGGATGTGGGCCCGGCCGGCGGCGCGGACGGCGCCCAGCTCCCCCTCGCCGCCGATCATGCGCTGCAGTCCGAGAGGGCCCAGCACGTAGGGACGGTCCAGGGCGAGGCCGTCGACGGTGGTGGAGACATCGATGCGCGAGATGTCGGTGAGCCAGCGCGGGCGGAAGCGCACCTCGCGCAGGTCGCGGGCGTTCGCATCGAGGGTGATCTCGTGGTTCGAGGCGCCGTCGACGATGTCGAACGCCATGGTGGGGAGCCGCTTCCTGGCGAGGAGGCGGAGGTCCTCGATCGAGGGGGCGGATTCGACCGGGTCGAGGCGGAAGCCGCCAGCGGCGAGCATCCTCGCGAATTCGAGGGCACCCGAGAGGGGTGAGTCGGCCATGGTGGGTCTCTCCTATGAGGTCGGTCGTGCGGTCAACGGTCGGGGGTTCAGCTCGTTCGTCGGTCGTCCTGCTCGCGCAGCACGCGAAAGACGATGGAGTCGTCGCGGCGGTCCCAGCCGCGCTCGCTGCCGCGGCGGTAGATCTGCTGGGCGGAGGTCGCCAGCGGCACTTCCTGGTCGACCTCCTGCGCGGCCTCGGCCACCAGCCCCATGTCCTTGACGAAGATGGTCAGCGCGGAGCGGACGTCGTCGAAGGCGCCGTCGACCATGCGCTGGCCGCGGTCGCCGAACATGAAGGACGCGGCGGCGCCGGTGCCGAGGACCTCGTGGACCTGCTTCAGGTCCAGGCCCATCGAGTCGGCGAGCGCGAGGGCCTCCCCCGCCGCGGCGATGTGCACCCCGCACAGCAGCTGGTTGACGATCTTGAAGCGCTGGCCGTCGCCGGGCTTCTGCCCCACCACCGGAGCGTTCGCGGCGAGGGCGTCCAGCAGCGGCCGCACGGCGGCGACGTCGGACTCGGCGCCGCCGACCATGACCAGCAGGTCGCCGGTCGCGGCGCGGGCGGCGCCGCCGGAGACGGGGGCGTCGACCAGGTGGGAGGTGATGCCCTTGAGCGCCGTGAGGGTCTGCTCGATCGCGGCGGGACCGACGGTCGACATGATCAGCAGCGTCGTCGCGTCGGTGAGGACCTCCGCGATGCCACCCTCGCCCACGAGCACGGAGTCCAGCTGCGCGGGGGTCGCGACCATGACGACCACGACGTCGGCGCCCTGAGCCGCCTCGCGGGCGGAGGTGGCAGGGGTGGCGACGTCGGCCACGGCCTCGCGGGCGGCGGGGTTCAGGTCGAAGGCGGTGACGGGGAAGCCGGCCGCGGCGGCCGTGCGGGCCATCGGGGTGCCGATGGCGCCGAGCCCGATCCAGGCGATGGAGGTGGTGGCAGCGGTGCTCGTGGTGCTCATGTCGTGCTCCTCAGGGATGCGGGGTGGGACGGACGGTCAGCGGGCCGCGACGGCGGCGGTGAGGGTGTCGACCACGTCGGCCAGGGCCTGCGCCCCGCCCACGTTGCCGGGGAAGACGACGTACGGCATGCCGAGGACCTCCTCGGGGGCCTCCTCGGCGGCGAACAGCGAGACCTGTCCGGCCCAGAACTGGCCCTCGACCCGGGCGCGGCGGATCCCGAGGCCATGCGCGGCGACCTCATGGGAGGTGATGCCGCCCTTGGCGACCACCCAGGCGGGCCGGGCGGTGCGCACCCGCTGGACGATCTCCACCACCGCGTCCGAGACGCTGCGTGCGATCGCGAGGGATGCGGCGGGATCGTCGGTGCGCACCAGGTCACGGCTGGTGTAGAGCACGCAGTCGCTGCGGGTGAGGCTCTCGCGCACTCTGTCGGCCAGTTCGGTGAGGTGCTGCTCGCGGCGTTCGTCCAGGACGGCGGGGACGTCGATCTTGACCTCGGTGAGGGTGCCGCGCTCCTGCACGGCCCGCAGCTGGGTGGTGGTCAGGCCCACGTGCGAGCCGACGACGACCAGGCCGTGGTCCAGTCGCCCGGCAGGGATGGTGATTGCCTCGGCGTCGACCACCCGGGCGCCGGACTGGCCGGTCAGCGGGCGAACGAAGGAGGGAGCGCAGCGGGTGACGTAGGTGCGCCCCTCGGCCTCGAGCTCGGCCATCGCGGCTGCGACGACCTCCATGTCGGAGTACTCGGTGGCGTTGACGACCACCCAGGCCCGGTCGCGGGCGCCGGCGAGGATCTCCCGCACCCGGGCGGGACCGCCGGAGCGGATGTCCTCCAGCGAGATGCTGAGGACGTCTGCGGCGTCGATCGCGCCGCCGGAGCGCTCGGCGAGGAACTCGCGCAGGTTCGAGTGGGTGAAGCCGAAGGTCGCGTCCTGGGCGAAGTCGGTCCGGGCGACCTCGACCGCCTGACCGTCGACCGTGGCGTAGTGGATGTCGCCCTCGGTGAAGCGGCCGGCCTCGATCATCGCCGGGCACAGCACGAAGGCGTCGACCTGGACCCCGTGGGCGACGAGCTCGTCGGCGATCGCGACGGGTTCGGCGATCACATGCCCGCGCAGGGTCGAGTCCGAGCGGGAGACCACATGCAGGCCGCTCGCGGGGATCCCGCCGTCGAGCACTCCCCCGACGATCCGCCGGTTCATCGCCGTGGCCGCCGCCTCGTCCAGAGCGCGCGTGTTGGTCAGCACGAAGCAGGCCGACTCCGGCTCGGCGAGCACCTGGACCGGGATCGCGGGGTCCTCGTCGAAGGCGACATCGATGCCGGCCACGCACTGCGAACCGGTGGGGTCATCGTCGAGGATCAGCAGGCGGCGGGGGGAGGACGCGGTGACGGTCACAAGGGCCTTCTTCCGAGGTGCAGGAGCGGAACGGGACCGGGCGAGGGCCGCTGCGACATCTCGCACCGGCCCTCACTCTGTCAGACGCAGATCAGGCGAAGATGACGAACACCACCGCCGACAGCGCGAAGCCGACGAGCGAGATGGTGGTGCCCACGACCGACCAGGTCTTGAAGGTGGTCACGGTGTCGAAGCCGCAGAACTTGCCGATCAGCCAGAAGCCGGAGTCGTTCACGTGCGACCAGCCGATCGAGGCGGCGCCGATCGCGATGACCATGGCGGCCACGGCGATCGTGCTGAAGTCGCCACCCATGATCGCCGGAGCCATGATCGCAGCACCCGTGGTGGCCGCGACGGTGGCCGAGCCCTGCGCGATGCGCATGGCCATGGTCACCAGGTAGGCGGAGACGATGAGCGGGAGTCCCATGGCGTCGAGGCCGTTCGCGACCTCGGTGCCGATGCCGGTCTCGGTGAGGACGCGGCCGAAGGCGCCGCCCGCACCGGTGATCAGGATGATCGAGCAGACGGGGGCCAGGGCGTCATCCACCAGCTCCTCGAGCAGCCCGCCGACCTTCTGACCGCGGCGGCGCCGCGGGATCACGTACAGCAGCACCATCGCGGCCAGGGCCGACAGCGACAGTGCGACCGGGGTCGCGCCGATCAGCCGGGAGAGCTGGAAGAAGATGTTGTCCGCAGTGACGGTCTCCTGCTGCTCCAGGGTGGACATCCCGGTGTTGAAGAAGATCAGCACCAGCGGCATCAGCAGCACCAGGATGATCGCGCCGAAGGAGGGACGCTCCTCGACGGGGATGTCACGCGGCTCGCCGAGCAGGGCCGGCACCGGAGTGTTCGGGTAGCGCTTGGCGATCGCCCGAGCGACCAGGTAGCCACCGAAGTACCAGGTGGGAAGGCCGATCAGCAGGCCGACGACGATCACGAGGCCGACGTCCGCGCCCATCACGATGGCGGCGGCGGTGGGGCCCGGGTGCGGGGGCAGCAGGGCGTGCATCATCATGAACGACGCGATCGACGGGAGCACGTAGAGCATGAAGGAGCCGCCGAGTCGACGGGCCACGGTGTAGATGACCGGCAGCATCACGATGAAGCCGGCGTCCAGGAAGATCGGGAACGCATAGAACAGCGAGGCGACGGAGAGCGCCAGCGGTGCCCTCGCCTCCCCGAAGGTGTCGAGCATCTTGTCGGCGAGCACCTGGGCGCCGCCGGTGATCTCGATGAGTCTTCCCAGCACGGCGCCGAAGCCGACCAGGAGGGCGACCGTTCCGACGGTCGTGCTGAAGCCGGAGATCACCACAGTGACGACGTCGCCGACGCTGATGCCGGCGGCGAGGCCGGTGCCGACCGCGACGATCAGCAGGGAGAAGAAGGCGTGCAGGCGCGCCTTGATGATGAGGACGAGCAGTATGACGATCGCGACGACCGCGATCGTCAGGAGCAGCCAGACCGGCCGATCCGCGAGGACGAGTTCTTCCACGAGGGATGTCTCCTGAGAGTGGGGGCAGGTCGACCGACAGCTCCGACGTCGGAACGCTCGGGGCCCGGCAGCTGCCGGGCCCCGAGCGTTCGGCTCAGGTCCCGGGCAGCAGTGCCCGGTCGACGGGCGATGCCCGTGGGGTGGTGAGGGGTGGGGTGGGGGTCAGGCGTTCTTCGGGGTGGCCTTGGGGGCCGGGCCGAGCTCCGCGAGGAGCTGGGACATCTTGGCGTATGCCTTGTTGCGGTAGGCGATCAGCTCTGCGGCGGTGTCCTCGTCGTAGTCGCCGAGGAGGCCCTTGCCGTTCTTGACGCCCTTGCGATCCGCCGCGACGGAGTCGGTGAGGAGCGAGGGGGTGGCCAGGCGGTCACCGAAGGCGTTCTCGAAGGTCACGAAGCAGTTCGCGTAGACATCGAGCCCGGCCTGGTCGGCGATCGCGAAGGGACCGAAGAAGCCCAGGCGGAAGCCGAAGGTGGTGCGCACGATGGTGTCGACATCCTCTGCGGTGGCGACGCCCTCCTCGACGACGGAGGTGGCCTCCTTCAGCAGCGCGTACTGCAGGCGGTTCAGCACCATGCCGGGGGTGTCCGCGACCTGGGCGCCCTGGTTGCCGCTCTTCTCGAGCAGCTCCTTGACCGCGGCGACGGCCTCGGGGGTGGTGGCCTGTCCGGCGACGAGCTCGACGCCCGGGATGAAGGGGGCGGGGTTGGAGAAGTGGACGGTGAGGAACCGCTCAGGGTTCTTCACGGCGCTCTCGAGCTCCTTGACCGGGATGGTCGAGGTGTTGGTGCCGATGATCGCGTCGGGGCGGGCGTGCTCGGAGATCTTCCCGAGCACTTCGCGCTTGACGTCGATCCGCTCGAACACGGCTTCCTCGATGAAGTCGACGTCCGAGACCGCTTCTTCGATGGTCTTGCCAGCGGAGATGTTCTTCGCGACGAGATCGGCGGAGCCGGGGGCGTAGAGACCCTGCTCCTCGAAGTCGCGGGCTTCCTTCTGGAGGCGCTCGAGGGACTTGTTGGCGACCTCGACGTCGACATCGGCGATGGTCACGTCGAAGCCGGCCATGGCGAGGACCTGGGCGATGCCGCCGCCCATGTAGCCGGCGCCGACGATGGTCACGGTGGAGATGGTCATGAGGGAACTCCTTCGTTCGAGGGGGCGCCCGCGTGGACGAGGGCGCCGTCGCTGCCATCGGTCGGCGACTCGTGACGAGGCGGCCGTATGGCTCTGGTACTGAGAGTAGCGATCCTATTGGATATTGGTTGGTGCCGGCAGTCGGAGGTCCCTCGCGACGGGGACGCTCGGGGACCTCCGTCGTCCCGCCGGGTCCTGACCCGGCGGGACGACGAGGAGGATCAGTGCATGTGCTTGCCGCCGTCGACATTGATCGAGGTGCCGCTGACGAAGCTCGAGTCCTCGCTGACCAGGAAGGAGATCAGGCCAGCAACCTCCTCGGGCTGCCCCACGCGCTCGAGCGGGATGTTCGAGGACATCCCCGCCTTGCGCTCGTCGGTGAGCGTCCCGCCCATGATGTCGGTGTCGATCGGGCCGGGGAGGATGACGTTCGCGGTGATGCCGTGCTTGCCGAGCTCGCGGGCGGTGCCGCGGGTCAGGCCCTGCACGGCGGCCTTCGCCGCGGCGTAGCCGGTCTTGGAGAAGGTGCCGCCTCCGTCGAGGGCCGTGATGGAGGAGGTGTTCACGATGCGCCCGCCGACGCCGCCGTCGATCATGCGCTTCGCCGCGGCTTGCGTCATCAGCAGCGTGCCCTTGCCATTGACGTTCATGACCTTGTCCCAGATCTCCGAGGTGATCTCGAAGATCGAATGAGGGCTGGGAATGCCGGCGAGGTTGACCAGCGCCACGACCGGGGGCAGCTCGGCATCGATGCGGGCGAACGCGGCATCCACCGCGGCCTGGTCGGAGATGTCGACGCCGACGCCGACGACCTTCTGCGTGCTGCCCTCGGGCAGCTCGGCGGTGATCTCGGCGGCGAAGGCCTCGGTGGCGGCGCCGTCGATGTCGGCGGCGGCAACGCTCCAGCCCTCGGAGACGAGCTTGCGCACGACGCGGCGACCGATACCGCGCTCGGCTCCGGCGCCGGTGACGATCGCAGTGCGCTGGGCGGGGAAGGGCTGGATGGTCTTGATCTCGAGGGACATGATGTTCTCCGTTCGTCGGGGGTGAAATCTGGGTGGTCGGTGGCGGAATTCTGCGGGAGGCGGCCGACGGGATCTGCTCCGTCGGCCGGACTCCCGGGGGTGGGCGTCAGCCGGACGCGCCGAGCACGAGGCTGAGCACGAACAGCATCGGGATGGATGCCGCCCACATGACGGTGGTCATGCCGGAGTGGGCCTTCAGGGCGGCGGTCCCCTCGAGGCCCATGAAGCGCGTGACGACCCAGAAGTACGAGTCGTTGAAGTAGCTGCACACCATGGCACCCGCGACACAGGCCATGACCGCGACCAACGGGTCCAGGCCGATGGTCGCCATCACCGGGGCGGTGACGGAGGCTGCCGTGATCATCGAGACGGTGCCGGAGCCCTGGGCGATGCGGACGATCGAGGCGATGAGGAAGGGCAGCAGGAACGAGGGCAGCGGGAGCCCTCCGATCGCGGCGGCGAGCGCATCGCCGATGCCGGTGTCGCGCAGGACCTGGCCCAGGCCGCCGCCGGCCCCGGTGATGAGCAGGATGAGACCGGCGTCCGCGGCGGCGTCACCCAGCCACTTGTGGCTCTTCTTCCTCGGTGTCCAGCGCGGCAGGAGCAGGTACACGGCGAGCACCAGTCCGATGAGGAGCGCGATGACGGGGTCACCGATGAAGACGAAGACACCGGCCCAGGTGGAGGGTTCGTACTCGGCCGGGAGGGCCGTTCCCTGGGCCGCCATGTCGACGGCCGAGACCACGGTGTTCATCACGATGAGGACGATCGGGACCACGAGCGGGAGCAGGCCGACGACAGGCCCGATCCGGTGCGGCTTCGAACCCTCGGGCCGTTCGCCCAGCTCGGTGCTCTCGCGGGTGAGGTCCTCGAGATCGGTGGCGGCGTCCGACTCGACGCCGCCACCCCCGCCGGCAGCGCGGACCGTAGCCAGGCGATCGCTGCGGACGTCCCCGTAGACGGCCTCCTGGATCTCGGCGTTGATGAGCGGTTCGACCTTGGGGCCGATCCACTTCGCGTAGAGGGTGACCACGGGGATCATGAAGACGGTGAACACGAGCCCGGTGATGATCACCGAGCCGACGCTGACCCCGAGGATGCCGGCGACACCGAGCGGGCCCGGTGTGGGAGGGACGAAGTGATGGGTGATGACCATGCCACCGGCCAGAGCGATGCCCAGCGTGGCGTAGCCGTACTTCTTGACCCTGGCGATCGCGCGGGCCAGCGGGTTCATGATCACGTAGCCCGAGTCGCAGAAGACGGGGATCGAGATCAGGGCGCCGATGCTGGTCATCGCCCAGGGCTCGCGCCCCTTGCCGAAGAGGCGCAGGAAAGCCACGGCGATGGCCTGGGCGGCGCCGGACACCTCGAGGATCTTGCCGATGGCGACGCCCAGTCCGATCACGATGCCGATCGAGGCGAGCGTGTTACCGAATCCGGTCTTGATCGATCCGACGATGCCCGGCAGGTCCTGCCCGGCGATGAGGCCGACCACCACGGAGGCGATCAGCAGTCCGGCAAAGGCGTCCAGTCGGGTCTTCAGGACGATGACCACGATGAGCGCGATGCCGACGACGAGTGCAATGAGCAGTATGGGGTCCACGGGAACTCCTTCGTTCTCCGAAAAGGAATGGGGGCGGTGCGGCCCCCGGGAGCCTCAGGCGAGGGCCGAGGCGAGCACCTGGCGGATGTAGTGGACGTTCTCGGCGATGACGCCGAGCGAATCGGAACCGTAGTGCTCGCAGCAGAACGGTCCGGAGTAGCCCAGCTCGATCGCGCGACGGATCACCTGGCGGTAGTTGATGTAGCCGTACTTCAGCGGCATGGGAGCGCTCGAGTAGGCTCCGGTGGCCGGATCGAGGTCCCGGGTGTAGTTCTTGATATGCCAGAAGTTCGAGTGCGGCAGCACCTTCTCGAACATGTCCGGCCAGGGCTCCACCTCGCGGTGCAGGCGCACGAGGTTGCCGATGTCGGGGTTGAGGCCGACGGACTCGTGGTCGACATCGGTGACGAAGGCGACGGCCTCGTCGGCGGTGCCGACGTAGGTGTCCTCGTACATCTCGAGGCTGAGCTGCACGCCCTGGGCCTGCGCGGCGTCGCCGAGCTCCCGGATCCGCTCGATGGCCAGGTCGCGCAGGGCCGGATCGTCGACGTGGCCGTCCTCGAGCCAGAACCAGATCGCCTTCGCCTGCTTCTCGGTGGTGGCCTGCATGAAGCCGGTGTTGACCACGCTCACGCCGAAGCTCGGGGCGATCTCGAGGAAACGGTGCGCATCGCGGAGATTCCGTTCCCCGTTCTCGACGTCCACGACGGAGTTGCGGGTCATGGAGATCGAGGAGAGCGACATGCCCTCGCCGTCGAGCACGGTGCGGAACTCCTCGAGGCGCTCATCGCTGAGCTTCGCCAGCGGCAGCCACGCGTCCGTGGGGTCGATCTGATCGACTCCGAGCTCCTTGACCTGGCGCAGCTGGGAACCCCAGACGGTGGAGGAGGCCTCCAGGGTGGGCGTGCCGTCCGAGGTGGTGCTGCCGAACGAGAGCATGTTGGCGCCGATCGGCCAGTTCTCTGCAGTGAACATCGTCGTCCCTTCGTAAAGTGGTACCGTCGGAACTGATCCTATAGGATCGATGGACGGATTGGGAAGGCCCCGGGCGAAACGGAGCAGAGTTCCTCTCCGACACGCCCGGACGGACGACACGACGATGAAGGTATCGACGACCCCTCCCCGCCCGGTTCGCCGCATGGGGACCCTCACCGACCCCTGTCCTGTGGCCTACGATTCCTATAGGATCTAACCGGAGCGTGCGGAACGACCCGCCGCGATCCACCTCAGACCCTTGCCGCCGCGCCCTCAGCGCGGCAGCCTCCGGAGGAATCAACGATGACGTATCTCTTCAATGACCCGGCAGACTTCGCGACCGAGGCGGTCGCAGGCCTGGCCCTGGCCCACCCCGACCACGTCGCAGTGGTCCACGGCGGTGTGGTCCGCGCGACCGAGACTCCTGCCGGACAGCCCGCTCTGGTGATCGGCGGCGGCTCCGGCCACTACCCCGCCTTCGCCGGCTGGGTCGGTCCGGGCATGGGCCATGGCGCACCTTGCGGGAACATCTTCTCCTCACCCTCGTCCTCGCAGGTCTACTCCGTCGCTCGCAATGCCGAGAACGGCGGCGGCGTGATCCTGGGCTTCGGCAACTACGCCGGGGACGTGCTGCACTTCGGCGCCGCGGCGGAGAAGCTGCGCGCCGAGGGCATCGACGTGCGGATCATCAAGGTCAGCGACGACATCGTCTCGAACTCGCTCGAGAACCACCGTGACCGTCGCGGCATCGCCGGGGATCTGCCCGTGTTCAAGATCGCGGGTGCAGCGATCGAGGCCGGCGCAGGTCTGGACGAGGCCGAGCGGATCGCCTGGAAGGCGAACGACGCCACCCGCTCCTTCGGCGTCGCCTTCGACGGCCCCACACTGCCCGGCGCGCCCGAGGCGCTGTTCCACGTCGAGGACGACCAGATGGGCGTGGGCCTCGGCATCCACGGCGAGCCCGGCGTGCGCGACGAGCCGATCGGCACCGCGAACGAGATCGCGACGCTGCTGGTCGAGGGCGTCCTCGCCGAGCAACCCGAGCACGTCGAGGGCGGCTATCAGGGCCGCGCCGCGGTGCTCGTCAACGGCCTCGGCACCGTGAAGTACGAGGAGCTCTTCGTCGTCTACGCGAAGGTCGCCGAGCTGCTCGAGGCCGCGGGCATCACCCCGGTGCGCCCCGAGGTCGGCGAGCTGGTCACCAGCCTCGACATGGCCGGGGTGTCCCTGAGCCTGGTCTTCCTCGACAAGGAGCTCGAGCAGCACTGGCTCGCCCCCGTCGACACCCCCGCCTTCCACCGCGGCGCCATGCCGCAGGTGGACCGCCCCCGCCGCTCCTCCTTCTGGGAGGCCGGGGCCGACGAGATCCCCGCCTCGAGCGAGGAGTCCCGCGCCGCTGCCGCGAAGGTCGCGGACGTCTTGGAGCTGTTCGGCTCCGTGTGCCTGCGCGAGGAGGCCGAGCTCGGCCGGATCGACGCGATCGCCGGGGACGGCGACCACGGCCAGGGCATGGCCTACGGCTCCAAGGGCGCCGCGGCCGCGGCGAAGGAGGCGCTCGACGCCGGGGCCGGGGCCCGCACCCTGCTGGTCCGCGCCGGGGAGGCCTGGTCGGAGTCCGCCGGTGGCACCTCCGGCGCGCTCTGGGGCGCGGCGCTGATCGCCGCCGGCAGCGTGTTCGACGATCAGGCCGGCGCCGAGTCCCGCACCGTGGTCGACGCGGTCGAGGCCGGGATCGACGCGATCCAGCGACTGGGCGGGGCGAAGGTGGGCGACAAGACCATGGTCGACGCCGCCGCGCCCTTCCGGGAGACGCTGGAGGAGACGTTCACCGGCGACAACACCGCCGAGGCGATCCTGGCGGCGGCGAAGGTCGCCCGCGAGGCGGCCGACGCCACCGCGGACATCACCGCCTCGCTGGGCCGCTCACGCGTGCTCGGCGAGAAGTCCATCGGCACCCCCGATCCCGGCGCGATCTCCTTCTCGATCCTTATGAAGGAGCTCGGGCAGCACTTGTCCTGACCCCGGACGGCGTGGGGAAGTCGACGCCCGAACGCCCTTCCCCGCAGGCGATCCGGGCTGAAATCCTCGAGACAACACCCCTCACAACACCCCCCACCAAGGAGAACCCCATGGCACTGAAGATCATCGTCGGCGGCGACAACGCCGGCTTCAGCTACAAGGAAGAGATCAAGGCCCTGTTCGAGGGCGACGACCGCGTCGAGTCGGTCTTCGACGTCGGCGTCGGCTCCGCGGACGACGGTACCCACTACCCCAACATCGCCGTCGCCGCGGCCGAGAAGATCGCGGCGGGCGAGGCCGACCGGGCCCTGCTGATCTGCGGCACCGGCCTCGGCGTCGCGATCGCGGCGAACAAGGTCTCCGGCGTCCGCGCCGTGACTGCGCATGACCTCTACTCCGTGCAGCGCTCCGTGCTCTCGAACAACGCACAGGTGCTGACCATGGGCCAGCGCGTGATCGGTCTGGAAGCGGCCAAGGAGCTGGTCAAGGTGTGGCTGGACCTCGAGTTCGACCCGAACTCCTCCTCGGCCGCGAAGGTCGACGCGATCTGCGCCTACGACGGCTCGCTCGAGCAGGCCTGATCGGCATGAGCACCCTGTGGGTCGGCACCAGCTGGAAGATGACCAAGACCCTCGCCGAGGGAAGAGCCTGGGCCGCAGGCCTGCGCGAGAGCCTCGGCGGTGGCGGCACATCCGACGGCACGGTCCCCGCGGGAGTTCAGCCCTTCGTGATCCCGTCCTTCACCGCCGTCACCACCGTGGCCGAGATCCTCGGCGAGGACTCCCCCGTCCTGCTCGGCGTGCAGAACGCCCATTGGGAGGATGCGGGCGCCTGGACCGGGGAGGTCTCCGTGCCCCAGGCGAAGGACGCCGGCGCCCGGATCGTCGAGATCGGGCACTCCGAGCGGCGTGAGCACTTCGGCGAGACGGTGGAGACCACCCGGCTCAAGGTCGCCGCGGCCCTGCGCCACGGGCTGACCCCGCTGCTGTGCATCGGGGAGAGCGACGAGGTGAAGGAGACCGGCGGCTCGGGCGAGTTCGTCCTCGATCAGGCCCGCGGCGCCCTCGAGGGGCTCTCCGCCGAGGAGCTCTCCCGCGTGCTGATCGCCTACGAGCCGATCTGGGCGATCGGCGAGAAGGGCCGGCCCGCCACGGTCGACGAGCTCATCGAGCCCTTCGCTGCTCTCGGCGCGGAGTACACCGGGCGGGTCACCGGGCTGCTCTACGGCGGTTCCGTGAACCTCGACAACGCCGCGGATCTGCTCGGCATCGAGCACGCGACCGGGCTGTTCGTGGGGCGCACCGCCTGGCAGCTCGGGGGCTACCTCGAGCTGCTGCGGATCGCGGAGGCGCACGCAGCCGGCTGATCCCGCGCGTGGCGTAGGCGCGCGCGGCCGACTGACCCCGCGCGGGGGACGAGCGGAGCGTCAGGCAGCCTCGGGATCCGGCTGGTGGATGCCGAAGACGTTGTTCTCGGTGTCGTGGAAGTAGCCCTGCCAGGCCATGCCGGCCAGGGCGTACTTCGGCAGCGCCTCGGTGCCGCCGCCGGCGAGGATCGCCGCGGTCGCGTCGTAGTCCTCCACTCCGATGGTGAGGACGGCGCCTGCCACGGGGCCACCGACCTCAGGGTTCGCTCCGCCGGGACGGCTCATGACGGCGCCGTCGATGCCGTGCCCGGTGCCGGTGGTGACGCCGAAGTACGGTGAGCCCGCGAACCCTGACCAGTCCTCGGAGCCCCAGCCGAACACTGTGGAGTAGAAGGTGACGGCGCGCTGCGGATCGGCGGCCTGGATCTCGAAGTGCGCCGGGCGACCGGTGGTGAACGACGTCGCGGCCTCGCCCTCCGCAGTGCTCTGCGCACCGTCGGTGGCAGCCGGGTCGGAGGCGGGAGAGTTCTCGGACATGATGGTTCCTCTCCGTCGAGCGGGCCGCGCTGCTGCGCCGGTTCGACGTCAGAGCAGACCCCAGGTCGCCGCGCAGTCACCACCCCGGACCAGTGGGAGCGCGGGCCACCCCGGACCATCGGGAGCGCGGGTCACCCTCACCTTCGGCGGGGCCGGTCGCTCCCCCGCCGGCTCGGGGGATAGCCCCCAGCCGATCCTCGGACGGTCGCGATAGCCTGGAGGCCGTCGATGGTGAGGTCCCGGAGCGGGGCCCCGCATCCCGTGGGCCCCCTGTCCGGACCTCCCCGTCGTTGACCTCAGCTCCGACCACAGAGAGGTCCGCGGTAGCCATGAGCACCCAGAACCGTCCGCGGCACCAGCAGCCGGCCCGCCGGGGCAGCGTCCCGCCGCGGCCCGGCTCCGGCGTGCGCCGCGGCACGGGGGCACCGCGGTCGACGACTCCGCCGGGGATGTGGCCGCCCGGACAGGGCCCGCTCGAGGGCACGATCCACTCCCCGCGCTCGAAGGGCCTCACCGCACCCCGTCGGCGGGGTCGCTGGCTCACCGTCGGCGTGCCGGTCGTGCTCGCCGGCGCGTTCGGGATCAGCGGCTTCGTCATCCTCGGTGTCAGCAGCCTGATCGGCGGGGCAGGTCTGCTGACGCCGCTGCTGGCTGGGCTGGGCATCGCCGCCCTGGTCGGCGGGGGCAGCGGATTCCTGCTGCGGAACCGCTCTCCGCAGCCGGTCCGGCTGGGGCGCGCCTCGGTGGAGATCCCCGCCGGGACCCGCGCGATGCTCGAGAAGATCGTCAAGGACTCCCGCCAGCAGCGTCGCCGTCTCCAGAAGATGCAGCGGAGGGCCCGCGGACCGGCGCTCTCGCAGATTCTGAGGCGTGCCGAGACCCTGCTGCTGCGGATCGACGCCCTGCTGGGCGCTCCGGCGATCCAGTCCCGTCGCGCCTCGGACGCCGACGTGATGATGCTCGAGGGGATGGCGGATCGCTATGTCCCGGACCTGGTGGACGCGCTGGAGGACTCCGTCGGCTTCCTCGCCCCCACGACCACGGAGGATGCCCGCTCACGGGCGATCGCGAATCTCCACAGCATCGATGAGCAGCTCAGCGTTCTCGGGAGCCGCCTGGACCGGCTGGAGAACGACACCGTCGCGGGCGTCGCCCGCTCGCTGGATGTCCATTCGGAGTTCCTCAGAGCCCGCTTCGCCGACTCCGCGGACGACCCGCTCCTCGACCGCTGAGATCAGACCGTCACGCTCTGGGCGGCTGGTTCCTCCGACCCCCCGCGCTCGCCCTCCGCGGACTCCTCGGCGAGCGTGGTGGAGCGCTCGAGCACGGCGTCGAGATGCTCGACCAGGGCCTGGAGCGCCCCGTCGTGGTGGTGCCGGCGCACCTTCTCCAGGATCCGGCCGTGCTCGCTGTACGCCTCGTGGATGTCGAGGGCGGGGGGGCCGCCCACCCAGGTCTGGCGCATGCGGTGCGTGTGTGCGCGGACGGTGTCGACCATGGTCGAGAGGTACCGATTGCCGGCGTGGTCGAACAGGACCTGGTGGAAGCGCCAGTCGGCGTGGAAGTGCTCCTGCAGCAGCTCGTAGGTGACCTCTCCCGCCGCCTCGATCCGCTCGATGACGTCACCGTGCTCGGCGTACGCCTCCTCAAGATCCGCCAGCAGCGTGCCGACGTCCTCGAAGGCGCGGGCCAGGGCCGCGGACTCGACGACTTTGCGGGCGTCCAGCAGCTCGGTCATCTGCGCGGCATCCAGCATCGGCGCCACCACGTACCCGCGCAGCGCCACGTACTCCACCAGACCGGAGCGCTCGAGTGAGACCATCGCCTCTCGCACGGGCGTCGGCGAGACCTCGAGGTCGCGGGCGAGCCCGTCGATGCTCAGCCGCGAGCCCGGTGCCCACCTCGACTCGAGCAGGCGCTGGAGGATCAGCTCCTCGACCTCGGCGCGGAGGACCTGTCGTCGCACGGCCATCTCGGCACTCCCTCTCTTACCCGGCGGCCCGGATCCTCGTCCTGTCAGAGGATCGGGCGCGCTTTCCGGGTCACCCTATAGGAAGTTGGCCGCACCGGACGGCAGTTCCCGTCGGATGCCTCAGCCCGTCAGCGCCTTGGAGAACCCCAGATGCTTGGCGATGATCGCGAGCTGGACCTCGGTGGAGCCCTCGCCGACCTCGAGCACGCGGGAGTCGCGGTAGTGACGGGCCACGACGTTCTCGTTGAGGAAACCGTTGCCGCCCCAGATCTGGCAGGCGTCGCGGGCGTTGGCCACTGCGGCTTCGCTGCTCACGAGCTTCGCGAGCGACGCCTCTTTGCTGAAGGGCATCCCGGCGTCGAGGCGGCGGGCGGCCTCGTGCATGAGGGCGCGGGCGCCGGCGACCCGGGCCTGCATGCGGGCGATGGTGAAGGCGATGTGCTGGTTGTCGCCGAGCGGCCGGTCGAAGACCACGCGCCGCTTCGCGTAGTCCACCGCCTGCTCGAGACAGCCCTGGGCGGCACCGACGCACAGCGCCGCGAGTGCGACCCGTCCCTGGTCCAGGATCGCCAGGAAGTTCGAGAAGCCGCGGCCCCGCTCCCCCAGCAGGTTCTCCTCGGGCACGCGCACGTCCTCGAGCAGCAGCGGATGCGTGTCAGAGGTGTGCCAACCCATCTTGTCGTAGCCCGGCAGAGCGGTGAATCCCGGGGTGTCGGTAGGCACAATGATGCTGGTCAGCTCAGGGGTGGCGCGTCCATCGGCCCGCTGGCGCTGTCCGGTCACGGCTGTGACGGTGACCAGCGAAGTGATGGGGGTGCCGGAGTTGGTGATGAACTGTTTGGTCCCGTCGATCACCCACTGGCCGTCCTCGAGCCGCGCGGAGGTGCGGGTGCCGCCGGCGTCGGAGCCCGCCTCCGCTTCAGTGAGCCCGAAGGCGGCGAGCTCCTCGCCGCGGGCGAGCGCCGGCAGGTAGCGCTCCTTCTGGGCGGTGGTGCCGAAGGTGAGGATCGGCATCGCGCCGAGGCCGAGGCCCGCCTCGAGGGTCACCGCGATCGACTGGTCCACGCGGGCCAGCTGCTCCACGGCCACACACAGCGACATGTAGTCCCTGCCCTGCCCGTCGTACTCGCGCGGGATCGGCAGGCCGAACAGCCCCAGCTCCCCCATCTGGGCGATGATCCCCATCGGCAGCTCACGCTGGGTGTCGTACTCGTAGCTGGCCGGGGCGACGACCTCGTCGGCGAAGTCGCGCACCAGAGCGGCCAGGCGCTGGTGCTCCTCGCTCAGCAGCTCGGTGCCGGGCGGGGGTGTGGGGGTGGTGCTCACGGGGGTCTCCTTCAGCGAAGCGGCGGTGCTCATGAGTGGTCGGCGGCGTGCGGGTCGGCGGGGCCCTGCGGTCCGAGGGCACCGGCGAGGCCGCGGGTGGCCAGCGAGCGGGCGTGGCGCAGGATCGGGCCGTCGATCATGCGACCCTCGTGCTCGAACACCCCGGTGCCGCGGCGCTCGGCGGCGGCCAGCACCCCGCGGGCCCAGGCGGTCTGCTCGGGCGTCGGTGCGTAGGCCTCGCGGATGATCGCGGCCTGGGCGGGGTGGATGCAGGCGGTCGCGGTGAATCCGCTGGCCACGGCGTCCTCGGCCTCGGCGCGCCAGCCGTCCTCGTCGGCGAGGTCGGTGTGGATCGCGTCGATCGCGCTGCGGCCGTTGGCCCGGGCTGCCAGGAGCACGCTGGAGCGGGCGTGGCGCACCACGTCGCGGTAGCCGCCGTCGGGGCGGCGGGAGGAGGTGCCGCCGAGAGAGGCGAT
The DNA here is from genome assembly GCF_947500705.1 of uncultured Brachybacterium sp. Classification (GTDB taxonomy): domain Bacteria; phylum Actinomycetota; class Actinomycetes; order Actinomycetales; family Dermabacteraceae; genus Brachybacterium. The sequence continues at coordinate 330,607 of NZ_CANMSY010000003.1, forward strand.
CAGGTCCTCCCCGCCCCACATCAGTGCGACCACATCCGGGTGGGCGGCGAGCGTGGGGGCGGCGAGCACACCGCGGGCGGTCTCGCACAGGACCAGCACCTGCGCCCCGGGCAGAGCGCCGACGAGCCGATCCACCTCGGCGAGGCTGCTGGCCTTGGGCAGCATGACCCAGCGAGGACGGAGCGGTGCGAGGGCGAGGACGTCGGCCGCGAAGTCCGCCTCCCCCGGAGCGTTGACCCGGATGATGGTGCGGGAGGGATCCAGGTCATGGGCGGCGACGGCGGCACGGGCCGCGGCCTTGTTCTCGGGGGCGACGGCGTCCTCGAGGTCGAGGATCACGGCGTCGGCGCGGTCGGCGGCCTTGCGGAAGCGGTCCGGCCGGTCCCCGGGGCAGAACAGCAGCGAGGGTCCCAGCGGGAGCAGCTCGCGCCCGTCGCCGTCGTGCCCCTCGGACGCGCCGTGCCGTTCGCGGCAGGTGCTGCGGCTGCGCGGGGAGAGGTGATCGTGGTTCCTGCTCATGAGTTCTCCTGGCCGTGCTTCTGGGGTGCGGGGCGCGTCGATGCGGGGGGATGCTCCGAGGCGGCGGCGTGCATGAGGGTGGTGCGCTCGGCGCGGACCACGGCCTCGCCGTGCTGGTTGCGTCCGGTGTGGACGAGGGTGACCACTGCCTGGCCTGGCCGCGATGTCGAGGGCCGCACGGCGCGCACCTGCGTCTCGCTGTAGAGGGTGTCGCCGTGGTGCAGGGGGCGGGGGAAGCTGATCTCGCCGAAGCCGAGGTTCGCCACCAGAGTCCCCTGGCTGAGCTGGGCGACGGATGCCCCGACCACGGTGGCGAGGGTGAGCATCGAGTTGATCAGCCGCTGCCCGAATTCGGTGGTCTCGCTCCAGGCGGCGTCGAGGTGGAGGGCCTGCGGGTTCATGGTCATGGTGGAGAACAGGACGTTGTCCGCCTCGGTCAGGGTGCGGCCGGGGCGGTGCTCGTAGATCGCGCCGATCTGCAGCTCGTCGGCGTAGAGACCGCGCTGGATGATGCGCGGCCCCTCGGGCAAGGGATCGCTCATGGGCGGGCCTCCTCGTGATCGTCGATACCGGAGCCCCCTGCGACGAGGTCCACCTGCGCGACCTTCTCGCCGCGAGCCACCCGGTCTCCGGCTCTGACCCGCAGGCGCACGGTGCCGGCGCTCGGTGCGCTGAGGGTGTGCTCCATCTTCATCGCCTCGACCACGAGCACCGGGTCGCCGGCCTCCACGTGGTCCCCGTCGGCCACCAGCACCATGGTCACCGTGCCCGGCATCGGCGAGGCGAGCGTCGGTGCCGCCTCCCGTCCTGACGTGCCGCGCGTGGGACGGTGCAGGAGCAGCTCACGATCCTCGCCCGGCAGTCCGATCCACACCGCGCTCTCCGTGACGTGGTGGAGCAGCGGCAGGCGCACGCCGTCGACGGCGATGGCTCCCTGGTGCAGAGAGAGGTCGAACTCCTGCTCGCCGATCCGGGCGAGGGCCTGGGCCGGGGCGCCGGTCAGCACCACCTCGATCGGGTCGTGACCGGGCCCGCCGGCCCCCGCGAAGCGGACTATGAAGGGCGCCGGAGCCCCGAGCCGCCATCCCGAGGGCGCATGCCAGAGGCCGCCCGGACGGGAGCGGGCCACCTGGTCCCAGCGCACGAGCGCCGCGACGGCGAGCGCCCGGGCGGTGGCCGGCGGCGGGGTGAGCTCCGCGAGGCGGCGCTCGATGAGGCCGGTGTCCATCTCCCCGCTGACCACCTCGTCCAGGGCCAGCAGCGCGCGCAGGAAGGCGGTGTTGGTGACGACGCCGAGCAGGTGGGTGTCGGCGAGCGCCCGGTCGAGCGCGGCGAGCGCCCGGTCGCGGGTGGGGGCGTGGGTGATGACCTTGGCGAGCATCGGGTCGTAGCTGCTGGAGATGGTGGCGCCGACGCTCAGGGCGTGGTCCACCCGCGCGCCCTCCGGCAGGGCGAGCGCGAGCACTCTCCCGCCGGTGGGGAGGAAATCCGCAGCGGGGTCCTCGGCGTAGATCCGGGCCTCGATCGCGTGGCCCTCGAGGTGCACGTCCTCCTGGGACAGCGACAGCGGCTCACCGCTCGCGATCCGGAGCTGCTCGGCGACCAGGTCGATCCCGGTGATCGCCTCGGTGACGGCGTGCTCGACCTGGAGGCGGGTGTTCATCTCGAGGAAGAACGGGACCTCCGGGGCGGTACCGTCGACGATGAACTCGACGGTGCCGGCGCCCACGTAGTCCACGGCGCGGGCGGCGTCGACCGCGACCCGCCCGAACTGATCGCGCTGCTCAGGGGTCAGCGATGGGCTGGGTGCCTCCTCGATGACCTTCTGGTGGCGGCGCTGCAGGGAGCATTCCCGCTCCCCCAGGTGGATCACGTTCCCGTGGGCGTCGGCGAGGATCTGCACCTCGATGTGCTTCGGTGCGGTGATCCATCGTTCGAGGAAGAGGGTGTCGTCGCCGAAGGCGCCGGCGGCCTCGCGGCGGGCGGCGGCGAGCGCGGCGGGCAGCTCGTGGGCGGTGGCGACCCGGTGCATGCCCTTCCCACCACCGCCAGCGGCGGGCTTGACCAGCAGCGGGAAGCCGACCTCCGCAGCGCCGGCGAGCAGCGCGGCATCATCCAGTCCCGGGGCGGCGAGGCCCGGCACCACCGGCACCCCGCGGGCGGTGACCGCGGCGCGGGCGGAGATCTTGTCGCCCATGGTCTCGATCGCAGCGGCCGACGGGCCGACGAACGCGACCCCGGCCTGCTCGCAGGCGCGGGCGAAGTCGGCCCGTTCGGAGAGGAAGCCGTAGCCCGGGTGGATCGCCCGGGCACCGGTGGCCAGCGCCGCGGCGATGATCTCCTCGCCCTGGAGATAGGAGCTGATCCGTACGGCGCGGTCGGCGGAGGTGACGTGGGCGGCGCTCGCATCCTCGTCGGTGTGGACGGCGATCGCGGCGAGGCCCAGGCCGTGGACGGTGCGCAGGATCCGCATCGCGATCTCGCCGCGGTTGGCGATCAGAACGGTATCGAGCAGGCGGGCGCTGACCACCCGGCCGCTGGTCACGGAAGTGCTGGTCTCGGAAGTTCTGAGCATCATCGGCCTCACATCCGGAAGACGCCGCGGGCGAGCGCGGGAAGCGGGGCACGGGAGACGACGTCCAGCGCGAGGCCGAGGACGGTGCGGGTCTGAGCGGGTTCGATGATCCCGTCGTCCCAGAGCCGGGTGGTGGAGTAGTAGGGGCTGCCCTGGGCGTCGTAGTCCTCGATGATGGGCCGGCGGAACTCGGCCTCCTCCGCCTCGCTCCAGGTCCCGCCGCCGGCCTCGATGCGGTCGCGCGTGACGGTCGAGAGCACCGCGGCGGCCTGGGCGCCGCCCATCACGGAGACACGGGCGTTCGGCCACAGCCAGAGGAAGCGCGGGGAGTATGCGCGCCCGCACATCGAGTAGGTACCGGCGCCGAAGGACCCGCCGATCACGACGGTGAGCTTCGGGACCCGGGCGCAGGCGACGGCGGTGACCATCTTCGCGCCGTCCTTGGCGATGCCACCGCGCTCGTACTCGGCGCCGACCATGAACCCCGCGATGTTCTGCAGGAACACCAGTGGGATCTCGCGCTGGTCGCAGAGCTGGATGAAGTGGGCGCCCTTGAGCGCGGACTCGCTGAACAGCACCCCGTTGTTGGCGACGATGCCCACCCGGTGCCCGTGGATCCTCGCGAAGCCGGTGACCAGGGTGGCTCCGTAGGTGGGTTTGAACTCGGAGAACTCCCCGGCGTCGACGATCCGGGCGATGACCTCGTGCACGTCGTAGGGGGTCGAGAGGTCCGCCGGCACCACCTCGCCCATGGTCTCGGGGTCGATGGCGGGCGCGCGGGGTTCCCCGCGCGGCCGCACCGGTGCGGGGGCGGGGAGGGTGTCGACGATGTCGCGGAGGATCGACAGGGCGTGCTCGTCGTCCTCGGCGAGGTGGTCGGCGACCCCGGAGACCTCGGTGTGCATCAGCCCCCCGCCGAGGTCCTCGGCGCTGACCTCCTCGCCGGTGGCTGCTTTCACCAGCGGCGGTCCGCCGAGGAAGATCGTGCCCTGGTCTCGCACGATGACGGTCTGATCGCTCATCGCCGGCACGTAGGCGCCGCCCGCGGTGGAGGAGCCCATCACGGCGGAGAGCTGGGCGATGCCCTCGCCGCTCATCCGGGCCTGGTGGTAGAAGATCCGGCCGAAGTGGTCGCGGTCGGGGAACACCTCGTCCTGCATCGGCAGGTAGGCGCCGCCGGAGTCGACGAGGTACACGCACGGCAGGCGGTTCTCCTGCGCGATCTCCTGCGCGCGGAGGTGCTTCTTCACGGTCAGCGGGAAGTAGGTGCCGCCCTTGACGGTGGCGTCGTTGGCGAGGATCAGGCAGTGCCGGCCATGGATCATCCCGATCCCGGCGACGACCCCGGCGCTCGGGGCGGCCCCGTCGTACATCCCCTCGGCGGCCAGCGGCGCGATCTCGAGAAAGGGCGAGCCCTCATCGAGGAGGCGATCGATCCGTTCCCGGGCCAGCAGCTTGCCGCGGGCACGATGCTTCTCCCGGGCCGCGGCGGAGCCCCCCTCCGCGGCCTTCGCGAGACGGGCCCGCAGCTCGACGACCAGGGCCTCCATCGCCTGGGCGCGCGAGGTGACGACGGGCTCGGGATTCCCCACCGGCCCGGTGCCGGTGGGGGCTGAGCCGGCGGGGCCGACGGCGCGGTGCGGAACATCCATGGACTACCTCGTCAGCAGGATCGCGGGATCGGACAGGACATCGGCGACATCCATGAGGAAGCGCGAGGCCTCCGCGCCGTCGAGCACGCGGTGGTCGAAGGAGAGGGTGAGGGTCACGACCGTGCGCAGCGCGATCTCGCCGCGGTGCTCCCACGGCTGGGTGCGCAGCGCCCCGATCGCGAGGATCGTGCTCTGGCCGGGATTGAGGATCGGCACGCCGCCCTCGACGCCGAACACGCCGACGTTGGTGACGGTGAGGGTGGAGCCGGTCAGCTCCGCCGGGGTCAGCGCACCTTCTCGTGCCGTGGCGACCAGGGCGGTGATCCGCTCGGTGAGGGTCAGGCCGTCGGCCTCCTCGGCATCCGGCACCGTGGCGACCACCAGCCCGCGCTCGGTGGCGACGGCGATGCCGAGCGCGACGCGGGCGAAGTGCTCGATCTCCCCGGCCTCGGTGTCGTAACGCGCGTTGGCCGACGGGGTGCGGGCGGCGGCCGGCAGGATCGCCTGGCACACCGCGGCGAGGAAGGACGTCTTCCTTCCCCTCCGCGCCGGGTGACGCAGCCGTTCGAGGGTGTCGGTGACGTCGATCGTGGTGTGCACCGAGGCCTGCGGGGCGGTGAAGGCGGAGTCAGTCATCGCCCGGGCCGTCTCGCGGCGCAGCCCGGTGACCGGGACGCGGGTGGAGGAGCGAGTGCTGGCGCCAGGCCTCGTGCCGGCACTCGTCGTGCTCCGTGCGCAGGCCTCGACGTCGGTGCGCAGGATCCGGCCGCCCGGGCCCGAGCCGTGCACCGCAGTGAGGTCCACGCCCAGGTCACGGGCACGTCGTCGCACCGGCGGCAGCGCCTTGGGGGTCTCGCCCGCGGCAGCCTCCGCGCTGCCGCTCACGGCCTGCGCCGCGCGGCCGATGTACGGCTCGGTCTGGAAGGAGCGGGGCCGACGGCGAGGCCGTCCGGTACCGGGCAGCACGGGCCCGTACCCGACCAGCACCTGCTGACGCTGCGGAGCGGCGGACTTCGTCGACGAGGCTCGGCGGGTGGTGTCGGTCGCAGAGTCGTCGGCCGCTTCTGCGTCGGCCGCTCCGGCGTCGGCCGGAGACTCACCCGCGGGATCCGCACCCACCGCACCCACCTCCTCGAAGCCGATCAGCGGCGAGCCGACGGCGAGGGTCTCCCCCTCGGCGGCGTGCAGCACGCTGACCCGGCCGGCGCGGGGGCTCGGCAGCTCGACCAGGGCCTTCGCGGTCTCCACCTCGACGAGCGGCTGGTTCAGGGTGACCTCGTCACCCACGGCAACCTGCCAGGCCACGATCGTCGCCTCGGTGAGTCCTTCCCCGAGATCGGGGAGTCGGAAGTCGCTCATCAGGCTGCCTCCCTCGAATTGCGGCGGCCCAGGGTGCGGTCCACGGCGTCCAGGATCCGGTCGATACCGGGCAGGTAGTGGTCCTCCACCGCGGCGGGCGGGTAGGGGGTGTCGAAGCCGGTGACCCGTTCGGGGGCGGCCTCCAGATGGTCGAAGCAGTCCTCGACGGCCGAGGCGATCACCTCCGAGGAGAGCGAGACGTTCCCCGGTGCCTCGTGGGTGACCACCAGGCGGCCGGTGCGGCGCACGCTGGCGGCGACCGTCTGCCGGTCCAGCGGGGAGAGAGAGCGCAGGTCGATCACCTCGAGGCTGATGCCGTCGTCCTCCGCGGCGACCGCTGCCTCGAGCGCGGTGACCACGAGCGGACCGTAGGCGACGAGGGTCGCGTCGGTCCCCGTCCGGAGCACCCGCGCGGAGGAGAGATCAGCAGTCACGGTCGTGTCCACCTCGCCCTTGGACCAATAGCGGCGCTTCGGCTCGAACACCATCACCGGATCGGAGCATTCGATCGCGGCACGCATCGTGGAGTAGGCATCCTGGGGATCGGCGACGGTCACCACCCTGAGGCCCGGAGTGTGGGCGAAGTAGGCCTCGGGCGATTCCGAGTGGTGCTCGACGGCGCCGATGCCGCCGCCGAAGGGGATCCGGATGGTCAGCGGCATCTGCACCGTCCCGCCGGTGCGATAGTGCAGGCGGGCGACCTGGGCGACGATCTGGTCGAAGGCCGGGTAGACGAAGCCGTCGAACTGGATCTCGCACACCGGGCGCATGCCCCGGTAGGCCATGCCGACGGAGGTGCCGATGATCCCCGACTCCGCGAGCGGGGAGTCGATCACCCGGTCGGCGCCGAAGCGGTCCTTGAGCCCGTCGGTGATGCGGAAGACGCCGCCGAGGGTGCCGATGTCCTCACCGATCAGCAGCACGTCCGGATCTGCCTCGAGTGCGTCGCGCAGGGCGGCGTTCAATGCCGCGGCCATGGTCATCGTCGTGGTCTGGGTGGTGGCCTGTGCGGTGGTCACCGCAGGGTTCGGTGTGGTGGTCATGCCGAAGATCCCTCCGTCTGCTGGCCGTCGGCCTGCTCGGGAGCAAGGGAGTTGCGGAACGCCCGGAACTGCTCCCGCTGCCGGACGAGGCCCGGATGCTCGGTGGACAGCACGTTCTCGAAGAGGCTCTCCGGGGCAGGCTCGGGCAGCGTGGTCACCGCCTCCCGCAGCGCAGTGGTGGCCTCCAGGCTGCGGCGCTTCGCCTCGGCACGGAGCTGCTCGACGTCGGTGCCCAGCTGTTCGAGATGACGCTCGAGACGCGCGATCGGGCAGCGCCGTCGCCAGCTCTCCAGCTCCTCCTCGTCGCGGTAGCGGGTGGGGTCGTCGCTCGTGGTGTGGGGGCCGAGGCGGTAGGTGACCGCCTCGATGAACATCGGCCCCTTCCCGGAACGGATGTGCCGAGCCGCGAACAGGCTCACCGCCCGCATCGCGAGTACGTCATTGCCATCCACGCGAAGGGAGGGGATCCCGAAGCCGGTGGGGCGCAACGCGATCGGGACCGTGGCCTGCAGGGCGACCGGCTCGGAGATCGCGTACTGGTTGTTCTGGCAGAAGAAGAGCACCGGGGCGCGGAACGAGGCGGCGAAGACCATCGCCTCGTTGAGGTCGCCCTGGCTGAGGGCGCCGTCCCCGAAGCAGGCGACGGCGATGTCGTCCTTGCCCTGCGCCTTCGTGGCCATCGCGTAGCCGACGGCGTGATGGGCCTGCGCCCCGATGATCACCTGCGGGGTGGCCATGTGGTGGGCGAAGGGGTCCCAACCGGACAGGGTGGTCCCGCGCCAGACGGAGAGCATCTCCCCCGGGCTCACTCCCCGGCACCAGGCCAGGCCGTTCTCCCGGTACGAGGTGAAGAAGAAGTCCGTGCTCGGCAGGGCGCGGGCCAGGCCGATCTGGGCGGCCTCCTGGCCGCGCAGCGGCGGCCAGAGCCCCAGCTCGCCCTGCCGCTGCAGGGCCACGGCCTCGTCGTCGAGCGCACGGATCACGGCCATGTCGAGGAAGAGGCCGGTCAGCAGTTCCTCGTCCACGTCGCGCAGGAGGGGATCGAGGGTGGGGTCGGGGTGTCGGGTGCCGTCCTCGGCGAGGACGTACAGGGGCTGCACGAGTCCAGCGACCAGGTCGTGGTCGGGAGCTGACGTGGTCGTCAACATTCGGACCTCCAGAATCCGCCGCGCCGGGTAGGCGCATGGGACGTCCGCACCGGGTGGGTGCGCGTGACGTCATCGTCACCGTGCACGCTACGCCGAGGGTGCAGGACGTGCAACGGAAACCAGAGAACTTCAGCACAATGCTCAACACTCGAGGCTACGGAGGCGTAGAATAGTGCACTATGCGCATCGTGGATGACACCGACCGTCGGCTCCTGCTGGCCATGACGGAGAATCCCCGCTCGACGATCGTCTCCCTCGCGGAGCGGCTGGGCCTGTCCCGCAACACCGTCCAGTCACGCCTCGCCGCGCTCGAGGCGGGGCAGACGCTTCAGGGTTACGACCGGCGGTTGCATGCGGCCTCGCTCGGCTATCCGCTGACTGCGTTCATGGAGACGCAGGTGGATCAGCCTCGGCTGGAGCAGGTCATCGCGCAGCTGCGCGAGATTCCCGAGGTGGTTCAGGTGCACGGGCTCAGCGGCCTGAACGACATCCTGGTGCGCTGCGTGTGCCGCGACACCGACGACCTCTACCGGGTCAACAAGCTGATCCTCGGCTGCGAGGGCGTGATCCGCACCGACACCTCCCTCGCGATGGGCGAGCTGATCCCCTTCCGCCTCGCCCCGGTGCTCGAGCGGGACCTGGGGCGGTGAGAGGTGGGCCTGGGCGGCGACCCTGGGCAGATTGCCCACGACCCCGTCGATCCCCTCTGGACTGTCGTTCGGGGGCATTCCCGGCGACAGCTCAGAGGGGATCGACGCCTCGGAGGCGGGTGTGCCGACGAGACGGGTACAGCGACTCAGCCCCGAGCGAGCGTCACCGGCTGGCCGGTGCGCACCGACTCCTGAGCGGCGGCGACCACCGCGACGGTGCGCAGCCCCACGTCACCGGTGGGATCCGCCGCGCGGCCCTCGCGCACGGCGCCCAGGAAGGCGTCCAGCAGCAGGGCGTCGGTGTTCGTCCCGTAGGGGAGCCACTGCCCCGGGCCGCCCACGTGCTGGGCGAAGGCGTCGATCTGGAGCTGCCCGCCGGTGCCGAGGGCCTGCAGGCTCAGGCCTCCCCAGGTCGCGGCGTCGGGCGGCATCGACCAGGAGCAGTCGATGGTCGCGACCACACCCGAATCGTAGGTGAGGGTGACCAGGCCGCCGGTCTCGGCGCCCTCGCCAGCCCGGTCGGCGTAGAGGATGCGGTTGGTGACCGCGTGAACCGTCGCGGGCGGTCCGAAGATCGAGTCGAGGATCTCGGCCAGGTGCACCGTGTGGTCCACCATCGCGCCGCCGCCGGCGAGCTCCACATCGGTGAACCAGTCGCGGGCCGAGGGCAGCTTGCCGTTGTTGGTGCCGGTGAGTCCGACGACCTCGCCGAGGGTGCCGTCGGCCACCGCGGTGCGCAGGGCCTGTACCGCGGGGGCGAAGTGCACCGGGAACGCTGTCATCAGCACCACGCCGGCCTCACGGCAGGCCGCGACCATCGCTTCGGCGTCGGGGACATTCGTGGCCAGCGGCTTCTCGCACAGCACGTGCACGCCGCGGCGAGCAGCCTCGAGCACCAGGTCCTTGTGATGGGCGTTCGCACTGGTCACCACGATCGCGTCAGGGCCCTCGGGCCAGGCGTCCCACGCCGCGGCGTAGGAGGGGACCACGCGCACGCCGCGCACGTCGCCGTAGCCGTCGGGGTCGGCGACCACGAGGTCCACGTCGGCGCGCGCCCCGAGCTGCGCCGCGTAGCTCACGGCGTGGGTGTGCGCGCAGCTCATCAGCGCGATCTTCAGCTCGGGAGCGGCGTGGCCGGCAGGGTCAGTGGGGTGTGCGGTCAGCATGTGATGCTCCGTCCGGTGCGCAGGGACTCGAGGGCGGCGTGGGAGACCTCCACGGCGAGCGCGCCGTCGGCCGCCTCCACCCGGGTGGGGGCGCCGGTGCTCAGCGCCGTCACGAACTCGACGATCTCGGCGGCGTAGGGGTCGGCCAGGACCGAGACGTCGGGGAGGAAGCCGTCGCCGCTGGACTGACGGGAGGAGGCAACGGCATCGAAGACGATCCCGGAATCGCCGGCGCTGTCGTACTGCAGGCGGCCCGCGTCACCGGCGAGATCGAAGGTGTAGCGGAAGGCGGTGCCGGCCGGGCCCCAGAAGCCGCGGCAGTGACTGAGCGCGCCGGAGCGGTGGGTCAGGACCACGTGTGCGGTGCGCACCGCGGAGTAGGAGGGGGCGACCGCTTGCTGGGCGTAGACCGTCGAGACGGGGCCGGCCATCCAGAGCGCCTGGTCGATGTCGTGGATCATCCGGTCCATCACGATGCCGCCCGAGAGCTCCTCGTCCGCGTACCACTCACGACTCGGCAGGGAGCCGGTGCGTTCGAAGCGCAGCACGGCGAGCGTGCCTACGGCGCCGGTGTCGATCGCTCGCTTCGCCGCGGCGTACTGCGGGAAGTACCGCACCACGTGCGCCGGGAACAGCCTGCGGCCTGCCTTCTCGGCATGCTCGACGAGGTCGCGTGCCTCAGCGGGGTCCAGGGCGAGCGGCTTCTCGCAGATTACGTCCTTGCCGGCGTCCAACGCCGCACGCACGATCTCGGGGTGCGCCGGGGTGGGGGTGCAGACGTCCACGACGTCCACCGCGGCCAGCAGCTCCTCGAGAGTGTCGTGCACGGTGGCGCCGGACTCGGTGGCGAACTCCTGCGCTCCCGCGTCGCTGTAGCAGTGCAGGTCCACGCCGAGCTCGACCCAGCCCGGCAGGTGGGCGCGGGAGATGCCACCGGTGCCGACGACGCCGACGCGCAAGGGGCGCGGGGCCTCGGGCGGCACAGCGACTTCGGAATCAGCCTCGGGGTGCGGGGTGGTGGTCATGCGCGGGCGGTCCTTCCTCAGAGAGGGGCGTCGGCGCTGGGGTGAAGAGCACCGGACGGTGCGACCGCCGAGCGGTCGTCATGGCGTGCATTACCGCACGCTATCAGCGCAGACGCATTATGTAACCCCTTTATGAAATATGCCCGGAGCTGGTCGAGCATCCCGGAGAAGGTCGATGCGGTTCAGACCCCGCGCGGGGCGGGAGGGGCGGCTCAGCCCAGCCGCACATCCAGCACCGCACCGGCGCGCACCTGCTCCACGGGGACCGAGATCCCGGCCTCCCGGTAACGGGCCGTGAGGGGTGTGCCGACGATGACCTGCCCGTCCACGCTCAGCTCGCGCACCCCGCAGCCGGCCACCCCGCGGAGGAAGCGCACGGTGAGGAAGCCGCCGGCGTAGGGGATCTCCGCTTCGATGCCGTCCAGCGCGGCGGGGAGCACGGGGTCGATCTCCAGCCGCTCTCCGCGCCGGCGCACGCCCAGCAGGTCCTCGACGATGATGCGCAGCAGCAGGCCCGGCCCGGAGGAGTAGACCCGCCAGCCGCCCTCGAAGCCCGTGGACTGCGCGAACAGGGCACCAGGGTTCTCGGAAGCGGTGTATCGATCGGGGAAGACTGCGTCGGAGCTGGAGTAGTAGCAGTTGGCCTGGCGCACTCTCGCCCCGCGCACCCGCTGGCCGAGACCGATCGGGACGGCCTTCAGCAGCTCGGTCCAGGCGAGGTCGGCCTCGCCGAGGTGGGTGAGCGCCTCGATCCAGCGCAGGTGGGCGTGCATGTACATCAGGCCCACCTCCCGGCCCCAGAAGGTCGCCGCCTCCGCGCGCTGGAAGATGTGCATCTCCCCGCCGTGATAGCTGAGGGGCCGGTCGAAGAGGTACAGGCCGGTGGGCCCGGCGAGATGCTCTCGCAGCAGTGCGAGGTGATGACGGGCCTCGGCGGGGGTGAGCAGCTCATCGGCCACGGCGTGGATCATCTGCAGGGAGCCGTGGCGCACCCCGGTGGTGGTGTCGCTGGGGTGGACCAGGTGCTCGACCTGACCGCCGTCGAGGATCGCGTAGCCGGCCAGCTCGCCGTCGACCAGCAGGTGCTCACGCAGGCCCTGCTCGGCGCCGGCGGCCAGAGCACGGCAGCGCCGCTCGAGCTCGGCCCCGCGGGCGTCGGCGTCCTCCGCGAGGGCGTCCGCGAGCACGGTGAGGGCCTTGACCTCGAGCTCGGTGGTCCAGGTGGAGCACATGTGCTCGGCGAGCTCGGGGCGGGCCGGCTGCAGGGAGTCGTTCCAGTCGCCGTGGCCGTAGGCGGGCAGGCGCGGGTCCTCGGTGCGGTGCCCGACGATGTGGTCGAGGGCGCGGGAGAGGTGGTCCAGGACCGTGGTCGGCTCCCCCATCGCCTGCTCGCCCACCCAGGGGGCGGTCTCCTCGAGCATCCCGTGATCACCCGTCACGGCGAGGTACTCCCCGAGGGCGAGCAGCGGCCAATAGACGACGTCCCCGTGGGCGTCCCGCATCCCGGGCCCGGTGTGTCCGGGCAGGTAGTCGAACCATTGGGGCCAGGTGCCGTCCTCCTGCTGGGCCGCCATCACGCTCAGCAGGGTGCGGCGCAGCACGGCCGGCTCATCGGTGGCCAGCAGCAGGCCCACGGGGCCCTGGCACACGTCGCGGGTGCCCCAGGCGCCGCCGGAGTACTGCTCGAGCCCGCGCGGGGAGCGGAAGTGGATCGAGGCGTTCTGCGCGAGCCAGCCCAGCGTCTCACCGACCGCCGCGACTTCTTCTCCGCCGCCGCGCAGTGCGGGCAGGCGGGGGCGATAGGCGGCCGACGGGGCTGCGGCGGACGGCTCACCTGCGGCGCCCGAGCCGACCGGAGCGCTCGAGCCGACCGGGTTGGCCGCTGTGCGGGCAGCGCCCGGCGTGCGGGGAGCGCCCGGCGTGGCCTCCCCGTGCAGCAGCCGCACCCGCGCGGACTGGGAGAGGTCGAGGCGGGCGGTGAGCAGTCCGGTGCCGTGCACGCTGCCGTCGGAGAACAGAGCGGAGTCATCCCCGATCTCCACCGGACAGCCGTCTGCGATGACCTGGAGCGCGAGCTCGGCGGACTCGGTGCCCACCACCAGCAGCAGCTCCGCGCCCGGCCCGGGCTCGCCGCTGACCTCGATGTCCACCAAGGCGCCCTGCCCGAGCAGCACCTCGGAGCTGATGCGCAGGGTGAGCGTCTCGGTGAGGTACAGCCACTGGGAGGAGGCGCCGTCGGTGAGCCAGAGGGAGGGGGTGGACAGCAGCGACCAGCCGCCGTCGGCCGTGCGCAGCAGCAGGCGCACCCCACCGCTGCGATCCAGGCCCAGGTAGGAGCGGCGCACCGTGGTCAGGGCGCCCGTGGACGCGTGGCCGAGGGTGAGCTGGGAGCAGAAGACGCCGCGCATCCAGACCGTCGAGGCGACGGTGTCCAGATCTGCAGTGCCGCTGCCGTGGACCTGCTGGATGTGGCCGTGCGGCCGCAGGACCAGGCGCTCCTTGGCTGCGGTGACGAGATGGCCGCGGTCGGAGAAGGCGCTCAGCAGCCGACCGTCCTCCTCGAGCAGCCGCAGCGGCCCGCCGGCGAACTTCTCGCACTGCGCGTGATCAGCCTCCTGCACCGCGAGCGGCGGCGCGGCGGCGAGGAGGGATGTCGCGAGCGGAGAGGCGGCGGACTCGGTGGTGGCGGGATGAGAGGTGGCGGGATGTGAGGTGGCGGGTCGCGCGTCGGGGGCGACGCCCTCCGCCTCTGCGGGAGCGGGTTCAGCGGCCGCAGCGGGCAGCGCCGCCGGCGCAGCCAGGGATCCCTCGATCCGCTCCTGCAGCTGCCGGATCAGCGTCGCATCCTGGGGCCCGGTGGCCGCGGGATGATCGGCGAGCGCGAAGCCCCAGAAGCTGCCCCTCCACTCCTGGCCGGGGGCGAACACCAGCGGCGCGGTGCGCAGCGCGACGAGGGTGTGCTCGTGCTGCAGGCGCTCCGAGGGCAGGTCGCGGGCAGGATCCAGGCCCTCCCCGGTGCGGCGGTCCAGCAGCTGGAGGGCGTCGGTCCCCCATTCGGCGAGGGGGGTGCTGGCTCCCACGGCCGCCCAGGGTGCGGCGGGCCCGGGCATGTTCTGGCGCACGGCGAGGGCGAGCGAGGCCTCCCGGCCGCCGCCCTGCGGCAGCTGCACAGGGGTGAGGTCGAGATACTGGGCGACGTACTGCTCGTTGCGGCGGATCGCGTCCCGCTCGGTGAGCGCGATGTCGAGGGTGTGCAGCAGGTCGAGCTCGAGGGGCGCGTCACCACCGTGACGCAGATGGATGCTCCAGGCCCAGGCCTCGCCGTCGGCCGCGACCTGGAGCCGGGTGCGGGCTTCGAGGCCGTCGTGGACGGTGAGGATGGTGCCGTCGGCCAGGAGGCTGCCGCCGCTGGTGGGGCCGGTCAGCGGCCGCGAGCGGTGCCCGTTCTCGGTGCGGAGGCGCAGGTGCACTGCGGCCGGCCCGGAGCCTGCCTCCGTGGCGGGATACTGCAGCAGGCTGAGCGGGCCGGCGTCGAGCCGGCGGGCGTCACCGGAGCTGGTGGTCTCGGCGGCCACGGAGAGCAGCACCGGGTGGGTCTCTGCCGTCGTCCCAGTCGTCGTCCCAGTTGTCCTCACGCGAGAATCTCTCCTTCTCCGGGGGTACCGCATCCGCAGGTCGCGCGATGCACGATCCGGGAAGGCAGGACGACGGGCTCCTCGAGCGGGGCCTCGCCATCGATCAGGGCGGCCAGCCGACGGGCGGCGAGCGCGCCGAGCTCCTGGACCGGTTGGGCGACGGTGGTCAGCCCCGGGCGCACGTAGCGGGCGGCGAGGACGTCGTCCCAGCCGGTCACCGCGATCTGCCCTGGGACGTCGACCCCGAGGTCCTGCAGCTCATGCATCAGGGCGAGGGCGAGCTCGTCATTGCCGCAGATCACGGCGTCGAGCGCGATCTCCTCCGCCACGATGCGGCGGGCGACGGCGAGCCCCTCGGCCTCCACCGAGTCGACCTCGAACACGGCGGCGGGCTCGAGCCCCGCCTCCTCGAGGGCCGCCTTGACACCGCGCAGGCGCGCGCCGACGTCGGAATGGGGTTCGGGACGGCCTACGAAGGCGATCCGGCGGTGCCCGGCCTCGAGCAGGTGGCGGGTCAGCTGCGCCGCGGTCTCGCGGTTCTCCGCGAACAGGGCGTCGCGGCCGGGGAGGCGGGAACGGGCTGCGGTGAGCACGGGCCTGCGCCGGGCGATCTCGGCGATCAGCTCGTCGTCGGCGGCGCTGCGGGCCATGAAGGCGATGCCGTCGACGTTCCCGGCCAGGGTGCGCACGGCCTGATCGGGGGTGCTGCCGGCCCCGGCCAGGGAGATCACCACCGAGAGTCCACGTTCGCTCGCGGTCATCTCGAAGGCCACCAGCAGCGTGGCGTAGTAGGGGCCCACGATGTCCGGGAGCACCAGGCCGAGGGCGTGGGTGCGGCGGCCGGCCAGGGCGCGGGCCGCGCCGTCGGGCAGGTAGTTCAGCGCACGCACCGCCTCGAGCACCGCCTCCCGGGTGAGGGGGGCGACCTTCGCACTGCCTGCGAGGGTGCGCGATACCGTGGCGGTCGAGACCCCGGCCCTCTGGGCGACGGCATAGATGGTGGCAGCCCGTTCACTGTCCTGGCTCATGTCTGCTCTCCGTGAGGTCTCGAGGCCGGTGAGGCGGTCGGGGGAAGTCGTCGCATCCTCGCGACACCCCGAATGAAACCGCTTACACGCCGGGTCCCCCGAACTTACGGCACCGCCGCCATGCGTGCAAGGTCCAGCGACAGCCGGCAGGGGACGGGCAGCTCAGGGCGAGAGCTGGGAGGGGGTCGCGGCCGCCGCCAGATCCTCCGCCAGACGCCGCATCTCCTCGGACGTGAGGTCATGCACGGTCAGCCGCAGGTGCCGGGACGGTTCCGCACCGGGCGCGAGCCGGAAGTCGTCCCCGGTGCGCACGAGCCATCCTCGGCGCATGAGCCGTTCGGCGACCACTCGGGCGGGCACGGGCACGGGGACCCACAGGCTCATCCCGTCGCCCGCCTCCACCGGCAGGCCCAGCGCCGTGAGCTGAGCGGCGAAGGCGGTGTTCTGCGCGGCGTAGTGGATGCCGGCTCGGTCGATCAGCGCGAGCGCGTCCGGATCACGGAGCACGGCATGCGTGATCCGCTGCAGCAGGTGGCTGACCCAGGTGGTGCCGGGGCTGAGCCGCTGGGCGAGCCGACCGGCGGTCTCGGGATCGGTCGCGGTGGCGGCCAGGCACATGTCGGGGCCCACGAACTTCGAGACCGAGCGCAGCAGCGCCCAGCGCCGGTGCGCCGGGCCGATGATCGAGTGGAAGGGCTGCTGGGAGAGGAAGGAGTAATAGTCGTCCTGGATGACCAGCACATACGGGTGCTCGACGAGGACCTCTCGCAGGGCGGCGGCACGCTGTGCGGTGAGGGAGGCGCCGGTGGGGTTCTGGGCGCGGGGTGTGCACACGACGGCTCGCACCCCCTGGTCCAGCGCCGCACGGAGGCCCTCGACGGTCATCCCCTCGGCGTCGACCGGGACCGGGACGGCGCGATAACCGCCGTGCCGGGCGATCTGGATGCTGGCGAGGAAGCAGGGATCCTCGAGCGCCACGGCATCGTCCCGCATCAGGGCCTGGGCGAGCAGACGCTCCACGGCATCGACGGCGCCGCTGGTCAGGGTGAGGTGCAGGTCCGCGGGATCCCCCGGGGCGTCGGGACTCATCCACTCCCGGACCCACTGCTCGAGCTCGGGGTCGATCACGGGTTCGCCGTAGAGCACGGGGCGCCCCGCCGCGGCGGTCAGGGCCGGGGCGAGGTCGGGGATCAGGCGCGGGTCGGGGTTGCCGGTGGCGACATCCATGAGCGATCCGGCGGAGGCGAAGCCCTCCTGCGCGACGGCCTGCCGCTGCGCGACCCGGGTGCCGGCGCGGCCCAGGGAGACCACGACCCCGGAGCGGGCGAGCGTGCGATAGGCGGCCACAGCGGTGTTCCGGTTGATCCCGAGCTGCTCGGCGAGTGCGCGCACAGGGGGCAGGCTCTGCCCCGGGGACAGGTCGCCACGGTCCACGAGGGCCCGCACGCTGTCGGCGATCTCCGCCGCGGTTCCGCCGCTGATCACCCGCTCATCTCCATGCTCACCCGCCCGAGTCTAGGCGGCTGCAGCACGGGTCCCTGCTGGGAACGGCCCGCTGTCACCCACTGGCCCGGGCCGTGTTAGTTTTGGCCTAGGTCAATGTGGTGCAGGGAGGGTCGACGCGTCAGATGCCGTCGGCCCGCGCCGCGAGAGCGACGAGGGAATCCCATGGACAGCACTGGCACCACCGCCTCCACGCCCACCACCGGCACCGGCACCGGCACCGGCACAGTCAAGCGCGGCCTGGCCGACATGATGAAGGGCGGCGTCATCATGGACGTCGTCACCGCCGAGCAGGCGAAGATCGCCGAGGACGCCGGCGCGGTCGCGGTCATGGCCCTCGAGCGGGTCCCCGCCGACATCCGCGCCCAGGGCGGGGTCTCCCGCATGAGCGATCCGGACATGATCGACAGCATCATCAGCTCCGTCTCGATCCCGGTGATGGCCAAGGCCCGCATCGGCCACTTCGTCGAGGCGCAGGTCCTCCAGGAGCTGGGCGTGGACTACGTCGACGAGTCCGAGGTGCTCTCCCCCGCCGACTACCTCCATCACATCGACAAGCACCGCTTCACCGTCCCCTTCGTGTGCGGCGCGACGAACCTCGGCGAGGCCCTGCGCCGCATCACCGAGGGCGCCGCGATGATCCGCTCCAAGGGTGAGGCCGGCACCGGCGACGTCTCCGAGGCCACCAAGCACATCCGCACCATCAACGCCCAGATCCGCGAGCTGTCGGCCAAGAGCGAGGACGAGCTCTACCTCGCCGCCAAGGACCTCCAGGCACCCTACGAGCTGGTCAAGGAGGTCGCCGAGAACGGTGAGCTCCCGGTGGTGCTGTTCGTCGCGGGCGGCGTGGCCACCCCGGCGGATGCCGCGATGATGATGCAGCTGGGAGCCGACGGGGTGTTCGTCGGCTCCGGGATCTTCAAGTCCGGCAATCCTGCCGAGCGGGCCGCCGCGATCGTCAGGGCCACCACCTTCTACGACGACCCCTCCGTGATCGCGGAGGTCTCACGCGGGCTCGGCGAGGCGATGGTGGGCATCAACGTCGCCGACCTCCCCGCCCCGCACCGCCTGGCCGAACGCGGCTGGTGACAGGCGCCCCCGCACCGTCGACCGCCGCGGAAGGGCCCGCCCTGCGGATCGGGGTCCTCGCCCTGCAGGGCGACGTGCGTGAGCATGAGCGCGCGCTCGCGACCCTCGGCGCCACGACGGTGCGGGTGCGCCGTCCGGCGGATCTCTTCGGCCTCGACGCCCTGGTGCTGCCCGGTGGCGAGTCGAGCGTGATCGACAAGCTCTCCCGAGCCTTCGGGCTGCGCGAGCCCCTGCGGGCGGCGATCGTTGCCGGCCTCCCCGTCTACGGGACCTGCGCCGGGATGATCCTGCTGGCGGAGCGGCTCGAGGATGCCATCGCGGGTCAGCAGACCTTCGGCGGGCTCGACATCACCGTGCGCCGCAATGCCTTCGGCCGACAGCAGGAGTCCTTCGAGGCGATGCTCCTGCTCCCCGCGCTCGGCGACGAACCGGTCGCGGCGACCTTCATCCGTGCCCCGGAGGTGGTCCTGGCGGGCCCGGACGTCGAGGTGCTCGCGCGCCTCGAGGACGGCCGGATCGTGGCTGTCCGGCAGGGGAATCTGCTGGCCACGGCCTTCCATCCGGAGGTGTCCGGGGAGCGGCGCTTCCACCGGCTGCTGCTGGAGAGCGCCGCCGTGCGACGAGCAGACGGCACCGCCGGGACCTCCTGACGCGGCGGCATCTCCCGTCGGGAGCTCATCTCGTTCCTCACCGGGGCGCGGCCCCAGGGCGTCAGCCCCGCAGCAACGGCGCGATCTCCCGGCCCCACGCCTCGACGGCCGGCAGGTCACGGAAGTCTCCGGTCGGGGTGCGCATGGACTTCAGCAGCAGCCGCTCGTGCAGGGGGATCCGGTCCATGAGCACCCAGCCGGGGAAGTTCTTCACCGCGACCGGGGTGACCGGGGCCTTCTCGAGGAAGGCATCGGTCGCCTTCTGCTTCCCGCCCTTGGACGGATCGGAGGCCGAGCCCGAGCAGGAGAAGAACGCGAAGGGCTGCTGGCGAAGCGCCTGCGCGTGCTGCAGCGCCCAGGCGGTCGCGGCCTTCTCGATCGCGTCGACCCGTACCCCGGAGCCGAGCACCACGGCGTCATATCCGGCAGGATCGGGCGAGTCCTCGATGTCGGCGAGGTCCGCCTCGAGCCCGACGGCACGCAGTGCGGTGGTGAGGGTCTCGGCAAGGGTGCGGGTGGCTCCGGAGTGGGTCGCGTAGGCGACGAGCACGGTCATGTGCCCCATCCTGCCAGCCGTTCCGCGAGCTCGCGCGGGACCGAGGTCTCGCCGGATCGGCGCACCCGCCCGAGCACCCACCCTGATGGTCTCGTTCTCCGGACAGACGGCGGCGAATCCCCCGGTCAGCGGCAGATCACGATTCTGCTGTCATGACCGTCCAGTCACTGGATAACACGCCCGCAAAGGCGGACAATCACGGCATACGGCCCGGCCGCCGTGGCCTCGGCCGTCTCCTCGAGGAGCCAGCCATGAAGAAGAGAGTCCTGTCCGTCCTCGCGTCGTGTGCGTTGCTGCTCAGCCTGGGGATGTTCGCCCCGGCCACGGCCACCGCCGCCCCCTACTGCGGAATCACCTGGGGCTCGCTCCCCGAATCGGCCTCAGGGATGTCCTCGGCCCAGATCAAGAACCTTCGCTCCGGGCGGCACACCTGCTTCGACCGGCTCGTCGTCGACCTCAAAGGCGACGTCTCCGGCTACTCGGTGAAGTACGTCAGCAGCGTGAACCAGCTCGGCTCCGGGTTCGCCGTGCCGCTCAGCGGCGCCGCCGACCTGGAGGTCCTGGTCTTCGCGCCCGCTCACGACGCCGACTACCGCGCCACCTACACCCCGCGCCATCGCTCGCAGGCCGTGAACGTCGACGGCTACCGCACCTTCCGTCAGGTCGCCTTCAGCGGCAGCTTCGAAGGACAGACCCTGATCGGGCTCGGCGTGCGCGCCCGACTTCCGATGAGGACATTCGTGCTCGACGGCCCCGGCGACGGATCCCGCCTGGTGATCGACGTGGCCCATCGCTGGTGACACCCGCTCCCACCGGCATCTCGAGGACCGACGGCTGCTCCTGTGCAGGAGCGGTCCGTCGGTCCTCCGCCGTGCGGGGGTCCGGCCGCGCGCCCGGCAGCCTCAGCGGATCAGCCGGCGCTCCCTGGCCACCCGCAGCGCGGAGGTGCGGCTGTCCACGCCGAGCTTGTCGTAGAGATGGACCAGGTGGGTCTTCACCGTCGACTCGGAGATGAACAGGACCTTGGCGACCTCCCGGTTCGTCGCGCCGGTGGCGAGCGCTTCGAGGATCTCGGTCTCGCGCGGCGAGAGGGCGGTGGCCGGGTTGGTCATCCGCGCGACCAGCCGCTGCTGCACCTCGGGGGAGAGGACGCTGCGCCCGGCGGCGGCCTCGCCGACGGCGGCGATCAGCGCCTCGGTGGGCGAGTCCTTGAGGACGTAGCCGGTGGCGCCGGCCTCGAGAGCGCCGACGATGTCCGCCTCCGCATCGAAGGTGGTCACCGCGAGCACCCGGACCGCGGGATAGCGGGCGCGCAGCTGCCGGGTGGTCTCGATCCCACCGATCCCGTCACCGAGGTTCAGGTCCATGAGCACCAGGTCGGGGACGCTCTCAGCGGTCTGCGCGAGGAGGTTCAGCGCCCTCATCGCCTCGTCGCCGGAGCCCGCCTCGGCGACCACCTCGATCCCCTCGTCGGCCTCGAGCAGGGCGCGCAGTCCTGCCCTGACCACGGGATGGTCGTCGACCATCATGAGGCGGATGCTCATGCGCCTGGCTCCTGGAGAGGGGTCGACCCAGCGTGGTTCAGTGGGGTGGGGTCCGGTGGGGTGGGGTTCGTGGGAGCAGAGGTGAACGGCGTGCTGGTCGGCAAGGAGAGGCCGACGGTGGTGCCCTCCCCCGGCGCCGAATCGATCGTCACCGTCCCCCCGGCGCGGTCCATCCGCGCGCGCAGCAGGCACAGCCCGTCGCCGCCCTCGCCCTCACCCCGGCGGGGAGCGGCAGAGGGGTCGAAGCCGCGGCCGTCGTCGACCACGTCCAGGCTCACCCGATCCGGCCACCAGGCGAGGGTGAGCACGCAGCGCTGCGCCTCGGCGTGCCGCTGCACGTTGGCGATGAGCGACTGGGCGGCACGCTGCAGGGTCTCCACCTGTGCGGAGTCCAGCTCGCGCGGTGTGCCGTCGATGCGCAGCTCCCAGCGGGGCTGCTCCCCCGGGTCTACGAGCGCCTCGGCCCGGGAGATCGCGGCGCGCAGCGCCTGTTCGAGGGTGGTCTGCGGGGCGCGGTCGGCGAGATCCCGCACCAGGCGGCGGGCGTCGGCGAGGTTCTCGCGGGCGGTGTCCTCGATGCGGGCGAACTCGACGCCGGCCGTCGGGTGGGCGTTGCGGGCGCCGCGGCTGAGCATGACGATCGAGTTCAGGCCCTGGGCGAGGGTGTCATGGATGTCCTGGGCGAGGCGCTGACGCTCCTCGGCGATGCCCTTGCGCCGCTCGGAATCGGCCAGCTCGGCCTGGGCGGCCCGCAGCTGGACGACGAGCTCCCGGTTGCGGTCCGTCTCCTGCAGCAGCCGACGGTGGACGGCATGGGCGATCAGTGAGAACGCCGCCCCGACCAGCGGGCCGAGGATCTCGCCGACTCCCAGCGACCACTGCTCACGGGCGATCACGGGGGCGATCACCGCCCAGAGCGCGACCCCCCACATCACCAGCGGTCCGGCGATGCGGCCGAGCGCGAACAGGACCAGGAAGAACAGGGGGAAGGCGATCCAGACGAACGCCGCGGAGACGAAGGTGCTGGCCATCCAGGCCACCGAGAGGGTGAGCACCCAGCCCCGCGAGGGCAGCAGCAGGTCAGTGCTGAGCGAGCGTCCCGCCGCACCGCGGGCCAGGGCGCGCTGGGATCCGAGCAGGTAGATCACGGCGACCACGGCAGCGGCGAGGATCGCGAGCACCGGGGCCACCGCCTCGGCGGTGATGGCACGCAGAGCGCCGACGCTCGGCAGCACCAGGAACGCCACATGCATCGCGCCGCGCAAGGTGGCGGCGAGGGCAGTGGCGGTATCGCTCTCCGCGACGGCGCGGGCACGGAAGGAAGCACGACCGACGGCCGGCGCCGCAGCACGGGACGCTTCCGGGGAGGGCGCACGATCGAGATCCACACCGTCACTCTAGGGGCGTCGATGGGGCCCCCACATCGTCCGAAAGGTCCGGCGCGCTGGGAGCTGACGTGCCGGCGTCGGCTCCAGGGCGTCAGGGCCGGCCGGGACCACTCCCTGCGCGGGGGTCGGGGCCAGTGGTCGTCGTCGATGTAGCGCGCGCGGCCGACCTGCGCACCAGCAGGATGCTCGCCACCACAACCGCCACCAGGGCCACTGCGGCGATCACCACCACCGCGAGGACGGCCAGGATGAAGAAGATGCCGAGGAAGGAGACGTCCATGGGGTCCTCCTCTGCTGTCACGGGCGGGCTGGACTACCGCGGGAGCGCCCGCATTCCGATGCTCCAGGATAGGTCGGTGCCCCCGTCGTGATGCCCGCGACGGCTCATCGACACTAAGACCTCAAGCATACTTGAGGTCAAGACCTCTCCGCGTCGCCCTCGGGGAACTCGGTGACATCCTCGAGGCGGCGTGGTCCCGGGCCGATCTCGGCGAGGGCGTCATCCGGGTTCAGCAGTGCGCAGGCCTTGAGCGAGAGGCAGCCGCACCCGATGCAGCCGGTGAGCTCGTGCTCGAGCCGTTCGATGGCCCGTCGCCGCTCCTCGAGCCGCTTCTTCCAGCGCCGGGAGGCACGCTGCCAGTCCGAGTGCGAGGGGGTGCTCTCGATCGGGACGTCTCCGAAAGCCTCTTTGACATCGGACAACGGCATGCCGAGCCGTTTCGCGACGGAGATCAGGGAGACCCGGCGCAGCATATGGCGGGGATAGCGACGCTGGTTGCCGCCAGTGCGCACCGAGCCCACCAGGCCGAGCTCCTCGTAATAGCGCAGCGCCGACGTCGCGACGCCGGTGCGGTGGCTCATCTCGCCGATCGTCAGCAGGTCATCGGGCTCGTGGGTGGGATTCACCCGGCCCCCTCTCCTCGTGCTCCGGGTCATGGCCGGTGCCGCGTCCCTCTCGGGCGCGTCGCCTTGACCTCAAGTGCACTTGAGATCCTACGCTCCGAGGAGCATCGAGTGAGAGGACCGAATCCCGTGACCTATGTGATCGCACTGCCCTGCGTGGACGTCAAGGATCGAGCGTGCGTGGACGAGTGTCCCGTGGACTGCATCTACGAGGGCGACCGGATGCTCTACATCCAACCGGACGAGTGTGTGGACTGCGGGGCCTGCGAGCCCGTCTGCCCCGTCGAGGCGATCTTCTACGAGGACGACACCCCGGACCAGTGGGCTGAGTACTACAAGGCCAACGTCGAATTCTTCGATGACCTCGGCGCCCCCGGCGGAGCGGCGAAGATGGGCGTGATCCCCAAGGACCACCCCCTCGTCGAAGCCCTGCCCCCACAGCCGAACCCGCTGGCCTGACAACGGTGTCCTCACATCGTTGTCACTTCTGAAGACACGCCGCTGACCTGCACGAATCGTCGCCGCAGAAGTCGTACAGTGCGGTCATGACCACCACTGACATAGCTGTGAGGACCACCGACGGGTCCACGTTCAGCATCGGTGAGCTGTCCTCCCGCACCGGGGTCAGCCATCGCTCCCTGAGGTATTACGAGGAGCAGGGCCTGCTCCTCGCCGAGCGCACCCCAGCCGGGCATCGTCGCTACAGCCAGGAGGCGGTGGACCGGGTCGGCCTGGTCCAGCGACTGTTCGCCGCCGGGCTCACGAGCACCGAGATCCAGCCGGTGCTGCCCGGCCTGGTCCAGGAGGGGTGCCGCACCGAAGATCTCGTGGCTGTGCTCAGCGAGCACCGCGAACGCCTGCAGCAGGAGATCGCCTGGCAGCTCGACACCATCGACATCCTCGACGAGGTCATCGAGTTCCACGGACAGTCCTGACGCTCCGGACCCGGGAGTCGCCGCCCCTTTACACTTCCCGTGAGACCTTCCGCGGAGGAGACTGGGCGGACCCTCTCGAAGGAGGCCAGCCATGGCCAAGTACGTGCTCCTGAAGCATTACCGAGGCGCCCCGGCCGGGGTGAACGACGTCCCGATGGATCAGTGGTCCGAGCGCGATGTCGCGGACCACATGAAGTACATGGAGGACTTCGCGGACCGACTGCGGGAGAGCGGCGAGTTCGTGGACTCCCTGGCGCTGTCCGCCGAGGGAACCTTCGTGAGGTATGACGGAGTGGGCAGTCCCCCGCTCACCGATTCCGCCGCCCTCGACGCTAAAGACCTGGTGGCAGGGTGGATCATCATCGACGTCGTCGATCATGACCGGGCTGTGGAGCTCGCCGCCGAGCTCTCTGCGGAGCCCGGAAAGGACGGCGAGCCGATCCACGAATGGCTCGAGCTGCGCCCCGTCCTCGGCTGAGGATCGCTCCCGGCACCCCTGCCGGGGCCCTGCGCTCAGGCCCGTCGGGCGAGCCCGTAGTCACGGCTGAAGCCGCTGCTCAGATCCGTGATCCGCACGGTGACGATGCCGGCGGCGTCCACCGTGTAGGTCTCCTCGATCTCAGGTCCGCCCTCCCGGCGCTCGACAGTGACCGCGGCGAGCTCCGCCGCATCGAGTTCGCGCAGCACGGGATCGAAGGGGAAGAGGACGTCCGCGAAGGGGACCAGGTCGCCGCGCGGCTCCCCTGCCTCGTCGAGCGCAGGGTGTTCGACGTAGCGGAACCAGCCCAGGTTGTGTGCGGCGGTGTAACGCCTGGTCACGCTGGTGCTGCCGGTCTGCGGCAGGGGCGCTTCCGGGGTGAGGACCTGGTCGAAGGTGACCCCCACGCCGGAATCCGCCTCGCGGAACACCCCGATGCCGCGGGAGAGCCGATCGGTGAGGGTGACGTCGGCGTCAGGGTCCACGGCGATCGCCAGCCCGATCGCGGTCGACGCCGCAGGATAGGGCGAGCGGTGGACCCGTCGACCGAAGCGATCGCGCAGCAGCCGGGCCACCAGCGGCAGCGCCGAGCCGCCGCCCACCAGGTAGATGCCCGCGATCCCGGAGTCCGCATCGAGCGTGCCGACCAGCGGCGTCATCACCTCCAGGGTGCGCTCGACGAGCGGTGTCGCGGCCGCGTAGAAGTTATCCACGGTGAGGATCACCGGATCGTGCTCCTCAGCGATCTCGACCATCACCCGGCGGGTCTGCGGGGTGAGGCGCTCCTTGGCCTCGCGGCACTCCTCGCGCAGAGCGGCGTGCTGCTCTGCGGTGAGGTCCTCGGGACGCAGACCTGCCCGCTCGAGCGCGAGGTCCGCGAGGACCTGGTCGAAGTCGTCCCCGCCCAAGCGGTTCTCGCCGCGGCTGCCGAGCACCACATGGCTGGCGCCGTCGGCCTCCACCAGGGAGCTGTCGAAGGTGCCGCCGCCCAGGTCGTAGACCGCGATGCGGGTGCGGCGCGAGGTCAGGGAGCGGCTCTGGTGGTGGGTGTACTCGAAGCCCGCCGCGGAGGGCTCGTTGATCATCGCGATCACGTCGATGCTCGCACGTCGGAACGCCTCGAGGGTCATCACCCGCTGGGCCGAGTGGGCGTGGGCCGGGACGGAGACCGCGACCTCCCCCATCGGCACCGGCAGGGCGGTGCGCACCGCGGTGAGATAGCCGGTGAGCAGGTCCAGCAGGGCGAACTCGCGCCCGCCGAGCTCGACCCTGGTCCCGGGATGCGTGGCGGGGTCTCCGAGCAGACGCTTGAAGGAGCGGAGGTGCGGTGCGCCGGCCCGCGCCGCACGTTCGGCCTCGAAGCCGTGGACCAGCGCATCCCCGTCGAGCGCGATCACGGAGGGGAAGTGGTCGTGGGGATCGCCGTCGGGGTCCAGGAAGCTCAGCACCGGGTAGTTCCCCCGGTCGACTCCTGCTGCAATGGTCCTGGTCGTGCCCACATCTATACCGATTCGCATGTGCTGACGATACCCTCGGGGGGATCCCGGAGCGCGACGGTTCCACGCGGTTCCACGTCGTTCCCGTCACGAAGGCCCCTGCGCCCCGATCTCCTCCCACTTTTGCTGGCCTGGCGACCGATGCGAAGGCCCGCATCGGTCGCCAGGGCAGCAGAACCGGAAACCCGCCCCCGCTCAGCGCAGGTGCTGCTCGTAGGCGGCGGTGGTGAGGAAGGCCGGGAACTCCTCCCCGAGCACCGCGTCCTTCAGCAGCTCGGCCGCCTCCGGGATACGGCTTCCCTCGTCGCCCGGGGACACCTCGGAGCCGGTGAGCTCCTCGGCGCAGCGGTCGATGAAGTACTCGATCCGCTCCTTGACGATCGGCATGCCCTCCTCGGTGAGCATCCCCTGGTTGATCCACTGCCAGAGCTGGGAACGGGAGATCTCGGCGGTCGCGGCGTCCTCCATCAGGTTGTCGATCGCCGCGGCGCCCTGGCCCCGCAGCCAGGAGTCGAGGTAGCGGAGCGCCACCTGGATGTTCTGGCGGATCCCGGCGGTGGTGATGCGGCCGCCCTCGACCCGCAGGTCCAGCAGATCCGCGGCGGTGACCTGCACGTCCTCCCGCATCCGGTCCAGCTGATGGGGGCGCTGCCCGAGCACCGCGGCGAACTCGGCGCGGGCAGCGGGGATCAGGTCCGGGTGCGCGACCCAGGTGCCGTCGAATCCGTCGGCCACCTCCCGGGACTTGTCCTCGGAGACCTTCGCGAAGGCGTTCGCGGTCACCTCGGGGTCCCGACGATTCGGGATGAAGGCGCTCATCCCACCGATCGCGTAGGCGCCGCGGCGGTGGCAGGTGCGCACCAGCAGCTCCGTGTAGGCCCGCATGAACGGCACGGTCATGGTCAGCTGGGCGCGGTCGGGCAGGACCTGGTTGCGACCGCGGTCGCGGAACTGCTTGATGATCGAGAACAGGTAGTCCCATCGACCCGCGTTCAGGCCCGCGCAGTGGTCGCGCAGCTCATAGAGGATCTCGTCCATCTCGAAGGCCGCGGGCAGCGTCTCGATGAGCACGGTGGCGCGGATGGTGCCATGGGCCAGCCCCAGGCGCCGCTCGGTGAACGTGAACACCTCATCCCACAGCCTCGCCTCGTGATGGGATTCGAGCTTCGGCAGATAGAGGTAGGGGCCGGCGCCGCGGGAGATCAGCTCGTGGGCGTTGTGGAAGAGGTACAGCCCGACGTCCACCAGCGAGCCGGAGGAGCGGCAGGAGCGGCCGTCGGCCCGCTGGTATCGCAGCTGCTGCTCGGGCAGGTGCCAGCCGCGGGGTCGGAACACGATGGTGGGGGTCTGTTCCCCCAGCCGGTACTCCTTGCCCTCGTCGGTCACGAAGTCGATCCTCCGACGGATCGCGTCGTGGAGGTTGAGCTGCCCGGTGATGACGTTGTGCCAGGTGGGGCTCAGCGCATCCTCCCCGTCGGCGAGCCACACGTTCGCGCCGGAGTTCATGGCGTTGATGGTCATCTTCCGGTCGGTGGGACCGGTGATCTCGACCCGGCGGTCCTCGAGGCCCGGGCCGGCGCCGGCCACCTGCCAGGTCGGGTCGTCACGGATCGCGGCGGTCTCGGGGCGGAAGTCGAACATCGCACCGCCGGAGATCGCCTCGCGCCGCATGGCCCGCGCCGTGAGCAGCTGGGAGCGGCGGCTGGCGAAGCGGTCGTGCAGCGCGGCGAGGAAGCTCATCGCCTCCGGGGTGAGGATCTCGTCGAATCGGTGCTCCATCGGGCCGAGCTGCTCGATCCAGCTGAGGCTCGCCGTGGTGGGACTCGCCTGGGCGCCGCTGGTGGGCCGGGACTGCTGGGTGGGTCGGAACTGCTGGGTGGGTCGGAACTGCTGGGTGGGTCGGGACTGCTGGGTGAGAGTCATGATCCTGCTCCTTCTGGGGCGGTCGTGCAGGGGGCCGGCGGTGGTGCGCGGGCCGGGACGTGAGGGTCATCTGCTCCCTCGAGGAGAGCTGCGCCGTTCAGAGCTGCGCAGTTCAGAACTGCGCCGTCTCGGTGGAGCCGACGAGAGCGAGGGTGCTCGAGCTCGGGTTCAGGGCGGTCGCGACCCGGTCGAAGTAGCCGGTGCCCACCTCGGCCTGGTGGCGATGGGCCGTGAAGCCGCGATCCGCTGCCGCGAATTCCGCCTCCTGCAGCTCGACGTAGGCGCTCATCTGCCGCTCCTGGTAGCCGGAGGCCAGCTCGAACATCCCGTGGTTCAGCGAGTGGAAGCCGGCCAGGGTGATGAACTGGAAGGCGTAGCCCATCGCGGAGAGCTCACGCTGGAAGGTGGCGATCTGGGTGTCGTCCAGGTGGCGCTTCCAGTTGAAGCTGGGCGAGCAGTTGTAGGCGAGCTTCTGCTCGGGGAAGTCCCGGTGGATCCGCTCGGCGAAGGTGCGGGCCAGCTCCAGATCCGGCGCGGAGGACTCCACCCACAGCAGGTCCGCGTACTCCGCATAGGCCAGGCCCCTGGCGATCACCGGTTCGATCCCGGGGCGGACCGCGTAGAAGCCCTCGGCGGTGCGCTCCCCGGTGAGGAAGGGCTGATCGCGCTCGTCGATGTCGCTGGTCAGCAGGTTCGCGGCGAGCGCATCGGTGCGGGCGATGATCACCGTCGGTGCCCCGGCGACATCCGCGGCGAGGCGGGCAGCGCTGAGGGTGCGCACATGCTGGGAAGTGGGCACCAGGACCTTCCCGCCCATGTGGCCGCACTTCTTCTCGCTGGCCAGCTGGTCCTCCCAGTGCACGCCCGCGGCGCCGGCCTCGATCATCGAGAGCATCAGCTCATAGGCGTTCAGGGGACCGCCGAAGCCGGCCTCGGCGTCGGCGACGATCGGGGCCATCCACTCACGACTGGTGGTGCCGGTCTCGGCGTGCTCGATCTGCGCGGCGCGCTGCAGGGCGTTGTTGATGCGACGCACCACGGTGGGCACGGAGTTGACGGGGTAGAGGGACTGGTCGGGGTAGGTCTTGCCGGAGAGGTTCGCGTCCGCTGCGACCTGCCAGCCGGAGAGGTAGATGGCCTTCAGCCCGGCGCGGACCTGCTGGACGGCCTGGTTGCCGGTCAGCGCGCCGAGGGCCCGCACCCACTGCTCGGGATCGGAGGTGTTCTCCTCGATGAGCTCCCACAGCATCTCCGCGCCGCGGCGGGCGAGGGTGCGCTCCTCGCGGACGGGTCCGGCGAGTGCGATGACGTCCTCTGCGGTGTGGTCGCGGCGCACGTTTCGCCAGCGGGGGTCGATCTCCCAGTCGCGGGAGAGCTCCTCGGCGGTCATGGTCTGGTCTCCGGGGCGGGGAGTGCCGGGCCGGGTGCTGGGAGTGGTGGGAGTGGCCATCGTCGGCTCCTCTGGATCGTGTGGTGTCTCGGGTGATGTTCTCGACGAACTTCATCGAGTAGTCACACTCTGCAGGCCGTGCAAGATGCCCAGAACCCCCTGAATCAAAGAACTTCTCCAATATTTCTGCCGAACAGAACTTTTCTGTGGCACCGTGTCCGCATGACTCACGACGTGGTGATCCCCCGTGCGGCCGACGACGACTCCTACGACCCGCTGCTGATCGGTCAGCGCATCCGCGCGCGCCGGCTGCAGCGGGGGCTGTCCCTCGCCCAGCTGGCGCAGCGGGTCGAGCGCGCTCCCTCCCAGCTGTCGGTGATCGAGAACGGCAGGCGCGAGCTCAAGCTCGGCGAGCTGGGCCGGATCGCCCGCGCCCTCGAGGTGGAGGTCGACGACCTGCTGGAGTCCGAGCCGCCGTCCCGTCGGGCCGCCCTGGAGATAGCACTGGAGAGAGCCCAGGCGGGCACCCTCTACCAGAGCCTCCCGCTGCCCGAGCTGCCGGTGCGCAAGTCCCTCTCCGATGCGGCGATCGAGACGATCCTGGCGCTGCATGAGGAGCTGCGGCGCCTGCACGAGGAGCGTGCCGCCACTCCGGAGGAGGCGCGGCGGGTCAACGGCCAGCTGCGCCAGGAGCAGTCCGAGGGAGGGAACTACTATCCCGAGCTCGAGGAGGTGGCCCGGGATCTGCTGGGACAGATCGGGCATCGGGGAGGCCCGCTGTCCCAGTCCAAGGTGTCTCTGCTGGCCTCGAAGCTCGGCTTCTCCCTGCATTCGGTGCCGGATCTGCCGCATTCGACCAGGTCCATCACCGATTCGCAGCACATGAGGATCTATCTGCCGCTCGGCAGGGCGACCTCGGATCCGCGCTCCACCGTGCTGCAGGCGATCGCCGCCCATGTGCTGCAGAAGGGCGAGCCCGCGGACTACGGCGACCTGCTGCGCCAGCGGGTGGAGACGAACTATCTGGCCTGCGCACTGCTGCTGCCCGAGTCGGGGGCGCTGGACTTCCTGCAGCACGCGAAGGCGGAGCGGGAGCTGTCGGTCGAGGATCTGCGCGATGAGTTCGCGGTCAGCTACGAGATGGCCGCGCACCGCTTCACGAACCTCGCCACCCATCACCTGGGCATCCCCGTGCACTTCTTGAAGGTCCACTCCTCCGGCACGATCCTCAAGGCGTACCAGAACGACGACGTGCGCTTCCCCACCGATGCTCTCGGGGCGGTGGAGGGGCAGCGGGTGTGCCGCTGGTGGAGCGCGCGGCGGGTGTTCCGCAGCGAGGACCGGATGCGCCAGTACTGCCAGTACACGGACAAGCCCGGCGGCACCTACTGGTGCACCTCGCACATCGAATCCGGGCCGGGCGGGGAGTTCTCGATCTCGGTGGGCACCGCCTACCAGCACACGAAGTGGTTCCGGGGTCGGGAGACCACAGTGCGCCACTCCTCCTCCTGTCCCGATCCGACCTGCTGCCGCGAACCGGATCCGACGCTCGTGGACCGCTGGGACGGGTCGGTGTGGCCGGTCGCGCGGCTGCACGCCTCGCTGCTGGCGGCGATGCCGACGGGCACCTTCACCGGGGTGGACCGGGTCTCGATGCTCGAGTTCCTCGAACGGCATGCGCCCTCGCGGACCGATGGGGACACCGTCCCCGCCCGGGCAGCTCAGCTCACCAGGACAGCTCGCGACGCGGCCGGACATGGATGTCGGTGAGCTGCACATCCTCGCTCGCGGTGATCGCGGTGAGGATCGCCGCAGCCACGGAGGAGGGTCGGATCAGGTCGCTGCGGTCCACGTCCCCGGTGAACATCGGGGTGTCGGTGGGTCCGGGGTAAACGGTGGAGACGCGGACCCCGTGAGCCTCCTCCTCGCCGCGCAGGCCGTTGGCGAGGGCCCGCAGCGCATGCTTGCTCGCAGCGTAGGGAGTGTTGCGGGGCCTGGCGGCGGTGCCGGCGCCCGAGTTGACGAACACGATGGTGCCGCGGGAGCGGCGCAGCGAGGGCAGGGCGTATCGGACCAGCTGTGCCCCGGCGGTGACATTGAGCGCGAACACCCGGGACCAGTCCTCGGCGTCCGTGCGCTCGACCCCGCCATCAGGCGAGATCCCCGCGGCGTGCACGAGCGCATCGACACGCGCGGGGAGGAGGGCGGCGAGGTCATCCGTGAGCAGGTCCGCGGCGCGCGGCGTGATCAGTGCCGAGCTGCGCCCGAGCTCGGCGAGCGCCTCCTGGTCACGTCCGATGGCGATCACGCGCCACCCCCTCTCGGCGAGCTGCAGGGCGACCTGCTGGCCGATGGCGCTGGAGGCGCCGGTGACGACGGCGGTGAAGGAGCTGCGCTGGGTGTCCATGAGTCCAGTCTCCCTCTGGGCTCGGCTACTCGCGGGCCACCCCGAGCACCAGCAGGACGGCGAGCGCTCCGTAGACGGTCCCGGCGGCCCCGTCCAGTGCCAGGCGCACCTTGCGTCGGCCGAGCACGGCGTCCCGGAACAGGCCCGCCGCGCTGCCGATCGCGAGATCCACGACGAGCCCGGTGAGCTGGAGCAGCAGGCCGAGCATGAGGATCTGGGCGAAGGGCCGTTCGCTCGCCGTGCCGAGGAACTGCGGGAGGAAGGCGACGAAGAAGAGAGCGATCTTCGGATTGGTGATGTTGACCAGGAAACCGCGGCGGAACACGTGCGCGCCTGTCCTCGCCTCCGCGATCTCCTCCCCCGCGTGCGCCCACGTCGTCACGGCGAGGACGAGCAGATATGCAGCGCCCGCGAGACGGATGGCATCGAGGGCCGACGGCAGCTGCGTCAGCGCCACCCCGAGACCTGTGGCCGCGATCACCACCCAGACCGTCATCGCGGTGGTCACCCCGAAGGCGCCCCGCACCGCCGCCCCGCGACCCTGGTTGATACCGGTCGCGATCATGAAGGCCATGTCCGGGCCGGGGGTCACCAGGATCACCATGACCGCGAGCAGGAAAGCGGGCAGGACGGACACATCGAACACTTCTCGCCACCTCGGAGACCTGCGGGAAGATGCTCCCGGAACCATGCCCTCACCTGGGCCAGGAGTGACAGTAGGGCGCAGCGGTGCGGTGCCGCAATCGCCGAGTTGCGGCCCGATCGCCGGAAGTCCCAGCACTCTGCGGGGCGGCAGTACGCTTTCTGCGTGCTCGACGATCTGGACCACCGACTCATCGCGCTCCTGCGCACCGACAGCCGCACTCCGGTGGCGGTCCTGGCGCGGGAGCTGGGCATCAATCGCTCGACCGTCACCTCACGGATCGACCGGCTCGTGGACAGCGGGGTGATCGAGGGATTCACGATCCGGGTCAGCAACGATCTCGCGCCGGACTCCGTCCGCGGCGTCATCCTCGTCGCGACCGAGACGCGCAGCAGCCACGAGGTGGTCCACGAGATCCGCGGCTACCCCGAGATCGAGGAGCTCCACTCGACGATCGGCACCTGGGACCTCGTGATCCAGCTCCGCAGCCGGAACCTCACCGAGTTCGATCTCGCACTGGAGCGCATCCGCGCCCTGCCCGGCGTGCGCTCCACGCAGACGAGTCTGCTGTTCAGCTCCCTGCGGACCGCATAGCCCCGCTGCCCGGAGAGCTCGACCGGAATCATCATCGCGCGCGGGCGCACGGGTCCGGCACGGGCCCGGGAGTGCCCTCAGTTCTCGATCAGCCGCGCGGAGATCACGGTGTTGTCCAGGTGGTGCCCGTCCGGGTCGAGGTCGCCGGCGCAGGTGATCAGGCGCAGCTCCGGCCCGTCGGTCCGTCCGTAGACGGCGACCGTGGGGAACTCGTCCTTGGGGTAGCGGGCCGAGTCGTACACCTCGAAGGTCGCCACCGTGCCGTCCTCACGGTCGACCTCGATCCGGTCTCCGGGCGTCAGGCCTCCGAGCTCGAAGAAGACGGAGGGCTCACCGCCCCAGGTGACGTGTCCTTCGATGACGGCGGGCCCGGACTCCCCCGGGGTGGGTGAGCCGTCGAACCATGCCGCCAGATCCGCCTGCTCGCCGCGCGGGGCGAGCAGTTCGCCGTTCTGTCCCAGACCGATCGGGAAGACCTTCTCGTCCACACCGATCGCGTCGATCCGCAGGGAGGTGGGTTCGGAGCCCGGGAGCGCTGCGGCGACGGCGGGTTCCGGTGCTTCCGGGGTCGGCTGCTCCGAGGGTTCCGCCGCCGCGGTGCCGGGGACGACCGCCGGCTCTGCGCCGTCGGCCGAGGGATCAGCACCTCCGCCGTCGGACTGCGCGGTGGCTCCCCTCTCGGAGCTCGCTCCGTCTGAGCGGAGCGGGGGTTCCGGCGGCGCGCCGACCTGGCTGGTCAGCGAGAACACCAGCAGCGCCGCGCCCATCAGGGCAGGGCCCGCCAGAGCGACGGCCGCCAGGCGACGGCCGCCGTTCCGACGGGGAGTTCCCTGAGGGGTCATGTCACTTCTCGGTCTGGCGACGACGCAGGGCGATACCACCGGCAGCCGCTGCGGTCAGCAGACCACCGCCGGCGAGCATGACGCCGGACTGCTCGATCCCGGCGGCGGTGCCGTCACCGGTCTCGGCACCGCCCTCGGGCCACTGCTCCATCTGGGCCACGTCCAGCGTGCCGCAGGCGGCGGGATCAGTGGCCTCGGACGGCAGCGCGGGATCCAGATCGGACATCTGGTCACCGTCGTAGGTGCCATTGCCGTTGTGGTCCACACCGTGCAGCACCACGGAGCCGTCGCCTGCACGCAGGCTCTCGGCCGTCGCGTCGTCGACCTCGAAGGTGCGCTCGTAGCTCGCGTCGCCGACCGGGTAGCGGTCGACGGCCAGGGCGCTGTCGGCGCTGGTGTCACCGTCGTTGGTGAGCGAGACCTTCACCGCCCCATAGGCGCCGGCAGCATCGGTGGTGCGGATCGCACCGTCCGCGCCGGTGCCCTCCATACCCGGATCGGGGCACTCGTTCGTGCCGCCGATGTGGATGTGCTGAGCGTGCGGGGCCTCGGCCTGCATGCCGGCGCTGTCGAGCTTCACGGTGATCTCGTTGCCTTCGAGCGTGATCCAGGCGGTGCCGGAGGCTCCGGAGTCGTTGAGCTCGGTGAGATGGGCCTCGAGCGTGGTGGATCCGTGGTCTCCGTCGTGACCCTCGGCCAGGGCGGCACCGGAGGCACCGAACATGCCGAGCACGGCCGTGGCCGCGAACAGGGGGAGCAGTCGCTTCGTCGTCGTGCGCATCATGACTCCTTCGTCGGACGCCGGACGACCCTGCAGCCGTCGTGGGCGGCGTTCCATGACGTGGTTCGGAGCACACGGAGGATCGGATGGGAGGGAATTTCTCGGCGCGGCGGGGAGGGCTCGTGACCGGAGGGGCCGGGACGCAGAAGCCGCTGGTCACCGGTGCCGACCCCGTCGGCCGACTGAACGGTCGAGATTCTCGACAGGCCCACCCACGGAGGCCAGCATGGCGGGACCGGCAGTCCGCCCCTCGATGGAAGGAACCACCGATGACCGACCTCTCCGCCCTTGCCCTCACCTGCTCCCTGACCCCCTCCCCCGCGACCTCGAGCAGCGATCGTCTCGCCCGACAGCTGCTGGACGAGCTCGAGCAGCACGGCGTGAGGACCTCCTCCGTGCGGGTGGTCGACCATGACGTCAAGCCGGGCGTGGCGGTCGACATGGGCGCCGGAGACGCCTGGCCTGCCCTGTACGAGAAGGTTCTCGCGGCGGACATCCTGGTGCTGTCCAGCCCGATCTGGCTCGGGCACCCCAGCAGCATCGCCCAGCGCGTGCTCGAGCGGCTCAACGGCGACTCGGAGACCGACGAGGGAGGTCGTCCCCGCGTCTTCGACAAGGTCGCTCTGATCGGCGTGGTCGGCAACGAGGACGGCGCGCACAAGGTGACCGCGGATCTCGGTCAGGGTCTGAACGACGTGGGCTTCACCCTGCCCGCGCAGGGCGCCACCTACTGGGTGGGTGAGGCGATGGGCTCGACGGACTATCAGGACCTCGAGGAGGTGCCGGAAGCCGTCGCCTCGACGACCGCGAC
Organism: uncultured Brachybacterium sp.; assembly: GCF_947500705.1. Classification (GTDB taxonomy): domain Bacteria; phylum Actinomycetota; class Actinomycetes; order Actinomycetales; family Dermabacteraceae; genus Brachybacterium. Next base: position 366,340 of record NZ_CANMSY010000003.1, read on the forward strand.
GGCCGCCCGCAATGCCGCCCACCTGGCACGGCTGCTGCGGGGCTCGGCGTACCCGCCGGTCGGCTGAGGCCCACCGGCTCCGTCACGGACGTACCCTGACACGCATGCGCATACCCCGCACCCTCGCGATCGTCCTCGCCGGCGGTCAGGGCTCCCGAATGGGCGCCCTGACAGACGAGCGCGCGAAGCCCGCCCTGCGCATGGGCGGCTCCTACCGGCTGATCGACGTGGCGCTGTCCAACCTCGCCAACAGCCATCTGTCGAACGTCTGGGTGGTCGAGCAGTACCTCCCGCATTCCCTGAATGCGCATCTGGCAGCGGGCCGGCCCTGGGACCTGGATCGCCATCACGGTGGGCTGCGCACCCTGGCCCCGTTCGAGGGGGCGGAGGGTGAGGGCTTCGCGGCGGGGAACAGCGACACCCTGTGGCGGCAGAAGGCGCTGATCGCGGAGTTCGACCCCGAGCTGGTGGTGGTGCTCAGTGCCGACCACCTCTACACGATCAACCTGCTGGACGTGCTGGACACGCATGCGGCCGCCGGCGCGGACCTCACCATGGTCACCACCCGCCTCCCGCAGGACGCGTCCCGCCATGGGGTGGTGCGCACGGCGGAGGATGGCGTCGTCGAGCAGTTCTGGTACAAGCCGGAGGATCCTCCGACCGACCTGGTCGCCACGGAGATCTTCTGCTTCGACGCCCCAGCGCTGCTCGACGCGCTCGAGACCCTGCCCGATGAGGTGGGTGAGCTGCAGGACTGGGGCGACGACCTGATTCCCCACTTCGTGGAGCACCGCCGCACCGTCGAGCACCGCCTCGAGGGCTACTGGCGGGACATCGGCACGCTCGCCTCGTACTGGAGAGCGCACATGCATCTGCTGGACGGGGACGGGATCACGCTGGATGATCCCGACTGGCCGATCTTCTCCGCCCAGCCGCAGCTCCTGCCCTCCCGGGTGCGGGACGGCGCGCACGTGCGCGACGCGCTGCTCGCCCAGGGCAGTGACATCTCGGGCACGGTGGCGCACAGCGTGATCTGCCCGGGAGCGGTGATCGAGGCCGGCGCGGAGCTGGTGGACTGCGTGGTGCTCGATGGCGCGCGCATCGCCGCCGGTGCGCGTCTGCACGGCTGCCTGGTGCAGGACGGGGCGCAGGTCCCGGCGGGAGCCCGGCTCGGAGCCGAGGAGATGGTCACGCTCGTGGGGGCCGACGGCACGGCGGCGGAAGCGGTCCCGCGCGAGTGACGCTCTGCACAGGTCACCGAGCCGGCGTCCGAGAGCGGGCAGCCCGGTCGAGATCTCGCCGCAGCTGCACCTTGAGGACACGAGCACAGGACGGCCCGACGGGTCGGGCTGGTCAGGCGAGGGGCAGGGTGTGATCCTCGATCAAGCCCTCCGGAGAATCCGGATCGGACACCTTCGTCACGGCGGTGAGCAGCAGCACCGTATCCGCGAGGGCCGTGACGCCACGTCGCTGGGAAGGCATCTGGTGCAGATCGCCCCGCTGCAGGACAAAAGGCTCTTCGGCCTCGATCCGTACAGCACCGGCGAGCAGATAGAGCGAGGCCGGAACGTCCGACTGGTGCGGAGCCAGACGAGCTCCCTCCACGAGGGCGACGATGGACTGCTGCAGGGGTCCGCTGCGGACGACTCGATCCGACGCCACCCCTCCCGGCGTCTCTCGCGCCCTGTCGATCGCTCGGGTGGACACGCTGGTGATGGCAACCATGACTCTCCTTCGACAAGGAAGAAATAGATATCTTGGCTAAGTTTCTGCGAAGGTGGTCACTCTATACCGGGAAAGGTGCGCCAGGCCGGCCCTACGCACACGAAAGCAGAAGGCCCCTCCCGGAGGAGAGGCCTTCTGCAGGTGGTGGAGACTAGGGGGGTCGAACCCCTGACCTGAAGCTTGCAAAGCTACCGCTCTACCAACTGAGCTAAGTCCCCATATTCGATTGTCCCGATCCTACCGCTGCACGCTGCGGCAGGCTGCGGATCAGCCGCGAGCTGCGGAGGTCGGCTGAGCCTGCTTCGCGGCAGACGCATCCTGCTCGGCGGAGACTCGCTCCGCCTCGCTCCACAGATCGTTGCGGATGCGGTCGGATTCGACCTTCCGCCAGGTGAGGATCCCAGCGATCGACGTCCCGAGCAGGACGACGGCGGCGGTGACGAACTTCTTCATGCGTTCCTCCGATCCTCGAAGTGGGCCTAACTGGACTTGAACCAGTGACCTCTGTCTTATCAGGACAGCGCTCTAACCGACTGAGCTATAGGCCCATGGGGCTGATCTCCGAATCGTACCGGTGTCAGCCACCGACGAGCTACGTTACCGCGACCCAGGGCGCCGCGTCCAACCCGGCCGACCGGGTGTTCCCGAGGTCACAGCGCCACCCCCGTCGGCCGCTCCGGGTCCGTCTGCCGGCCGTTCCCCGCAGATGCTCACCAATCCGCTCCACCGCCCGCTCCGAACTGCTGGTGTGACGCCACCCCGGTGACGTTCCGTGGCCGGGTCCCCCGAACGCGACAGAAGCTTGACAAAGGAGATCGTCATGAACGCTCGCACACTTCTTCCCCGCATCGGGGCCCTGGCGGCCACGGTCGCGCTGATGAGCGCCTGCTCCGGTGGGATGACCGAGGACCCGTCCTCTGCCGAGGGCGGCGAACAGCCCGCGACCTCGCAGAGCGAGGGCAGCGGGATGGCGTCCGACGGGGGTGGGATGGCGTCCGACGGCGGCGGGGATATGGATCCCGCCGCGAACCTCGTCGGCGCCGGCTGCGCCGACTATGCGGAGATGGTGCCCGACGGTGCCGGCTCCGTGGAGGGCATGGCCCAGGACCCGCTGAGCGTGGCCGCCTCCAACAACCCCATCCTCACCACCTTGACCTCTGCGGTCTCCGGCGAGCTGAATCCGGACGTGAACCTCGTCGACACCCTCGACGGTGACGAGTTCACCGTGTTCGCCCCGGTGGACGACGCCTTCGCCGCGATCCCCGAGGCGGACCTGAACGCCCTGGCCGGAGACGCCGAGGGCCTCTCCTCCGTGCTCACCTACCACGTGGTCCCCGGTCAGATCTCCCCTGAGGAGATCGCCGGCACCCACACCACTGTGCAGGGCGATGACGTCGAGGTCACCGGCAGCGGCGACGATCTGATGGTCAACGGTTCCACCGTGATCTGCGGCGGCGTGACCACCCAGAACGCAACCGTCTACCTGGTCGATACCGTTCTGATGCCGCCGTCGATGGCAGACGCCAGCTGACCAGCGCACACTGGGCAGACGCAGTGAGCGGGCGGGGGCATCGACCCGATGGCCCCCGCCCGCTCGACCCGTCCCCGAAGGAGCTGTGAATGGCGCACGACCTTCCCGAGTCATCCGCCGAGCGACGGCCACCGCCGCAGCCGGACAGCGGAGGTGACCTGGCGGAGGGACCTGATGCTCCCGCTCTCCCCGAGCTGCTGTCCCGCGTCGCCCGAGGCGATGAGGACGCCTTCTCTCGTCTCTATGACGACACCTCCTCGTTGCTGTTCGCGCTGATCAAGCGCGTGGTCAGGGATGTGTCGATCAGCGAAGAGGTGCTCCAGGAGGTGTACGTGGAGATCTGGAAGCAGGCTCCCCGATTCGACGCCCGCGCGGATCCGCTCACGGCTGGATCTGCACCATCGCCCACCGTCGCGCCGTGGATACGGTCCGCTCCAGCGCCGCCGCTCGCCGCCGCGACTCCCAGGAGGGGCTGCGCATGATCCAGGAGGAAGTCGTCGACGTGCAGGAGGAGGGCATGATGAGGGTCGAGGCACAGCGCGTGAAGACAGCGATGGGCAGACTGAGCAGGCTGCAGGCCGATGCGATCCGCCTCGCGTACTTCGGCGGCTTCAGCCACTCGGAGGTGGCGAAACTTCTGGACATCCCCGTCGGGACGGCCAAGACACGAATCCGGGACGGCATGATCGTCCTCCGCGACAGCTTGGGGGTGACCTCGTGAACGATCAGCAGCATGACATGACCGGTGCCTGGGCGCTGAACGCCCTGGATGCCGAGGAGCGCGCCCTGCTCGAGGAGTTCCTCGCCCAGGATCCCGATGCCGCCGCCGAGGCCCGCTCCTTCGAGGAGACCGCCGGTGAGCTGGCTCATGGCCTCGCACCGCAGACCCCCCGCCCAGCGCTCAAGCACGCACTGATGGCGCAGATCTCGCAGACCCGCCAGCTGTCGCCGGAACCGGACGCAGGTGCCGACTCGGACGTCGAGCCGGCGACCTCCACGGAGAGCCTCGCTGCGGTCGAGCGCGACACCGCTGTGCACGATGCTCTGAGTCCCGACGCGACCGTGATCCCCCTGGACCGCTATCGCTCCCGCACCCGCTGGCTCTCCGTCGCCGCCGGGGCGCTCCTGGTCACCTCGATCGCCGGCTTCGGCCTCTGGGGCACCGAGCGCGCCGCCCAGCAGGAGACCCGGGAGACCCTCGCGGCGCTGGAATCCGCGCAGGCCGATGCAGAGCAGGAGAACCAGATGGTCTCCACGATCATGGCCTCGGATGATGCCGCCCACCTCACGGTCCCCTCCGATCAGGGCGGCTCCCTGCAGCTGATGTACTCCCGTGAGCAGCAGGCGATGATCGTGCAGGGAGCGAACCTGCCGGACCTGCCCGAGGGTGAGGTGTACCAGCTCTGGATGATCGACGGCTCCGGCGACATCGCGAGCGCCGGGCTGCTCGACGGTCCCGCTGACGCGGTGATGCAGGAGGTCGCGATCCCCGAGGGCGTGACCCTCGGCCTGACCATCGAACCCGCCGGCGGCTCGGTTCAGCCGTCGATGGACCCGATCGCGAGCGGGGTGCTGACATGACCACCCCTACCCGGAGCGGTGCCCACCCCCGCGGTGATTCCCACCCCCGCGGCAGCGCCCATCCCCGCGGCGGGGCCCCCATCTGGTCCGCCGTGACCGGGGTGGTGGCCGGGATGGTGCTGGTAGCCGTCGCGGAGCTCGCCTCCCTCGCCTTCAGCGCCTCCTCCACACCGTTCGTGGCCGTCGGCGGCGCCTTCGTCGACATCGTGCCGCCGGCGGTGAAGGACCTGGTGATCAGTCTGTTCGGCACCTGGGACAAGGTGGTGCTGTTCGCCTCGATGATCGCGGTGTACGCCCTGCTCACGGCTCTGATCGGACGTCTCGGGGACACCCGCCCCCGTTCCGCCGCCGCCCTGCTGGCCGGCCTCGGTGTCCTGGCGATGGTCCTCGTGGTCACCCGCGCCCAGAACTCGGTGCTCGACCTGCTGCCCACCCTGGTCGGCACCGTGGTCGCCGTGCCCACCTTCCTGCTCCTGCTGCGGGCCGTCCACGCCCCGGCAGGCGCTGACGACGCAGACGACTCGGGAGCTCGCTGGACGCGCCGTCGGTCGCTGCTCGGCGTCGGCGCCGTCGGTCTGCTCGCCGTCATCGGTGCGGGCGCGGCGCGGGGGGTCACCGCGAGCCGAGAGGTCGCCCGTCGGGCCGCGCAGTTCGTGCTCCCCACGCCGCGCACCACCGCAGAGCCGATTCCGGAGAACGCCCAGGTGGACCTCGAGGGGATGCCGCCCTTCGTCACCCCGAATGCGGACTTCTATCGGATCGACACGGCGCTCGCGGTGCCGAGGGTGGATCCCACCACCTGGGAGCTGCGGATCCACGGGCTCGTCGAGCGGGAGCTGACGCTGAGCTTCGAAGAGCTGCTCGCAGAGCCCATGATCGAAACGAATCTGACGCTGACCTGCGTCTCCAATGCGGTCGGTGGCGACCTCGCGGGCAACGCCGTCTGGCTCGGAGTTCCCGTGCGCACGCTGCTCGAGCGGGTCGGGGTCAAGGACGGGGCCGATATGGTGCTCTCCCGCTCGGTCGACGGCTTCACCGCCTCCACCCCGCTCGAGGCGCTCACCGACTCCCGCGACTCCCTGATCGCCGTGGGCATGAACGGTGAGCCGCTCCCGGCGGAGCACGGCTACCCGGTGCGGATGGTGGTGCCGGGCCTGTACGGCTACGTCTCCGCGACCAAGTGGCTCACCGAGCTCAAGGTCACCCGCTTCGCCGATGACGTCGCCTACTGGTCCACCCGGGGCTGGTCCGAGCGCGGTCCGATCAAGATCGCCTCCCGCGTGGACGTCCCCCGCTCCTTCGGGGATCTCCAGCCGGACGCCGACGGGGCCGTGATGCTCGGCGGCACCGCCTGGGCGCAGCAGCGCGGCATCGCGACCGTGGAGGTGCGGATCGACGACGGCGACTGGCGCGAGGCCGAGCTCGGTGCGGAAGTCACCCCGGACACCTGGGTGCAGTGGTCGCTGCGCTGGGAGGAGGCATCGCCCGGGGACCACAGCATCATGGTCCGCGCCACCGACGGCGAGGGCGAGGTGCAGACCGAGGAGCGGGCGAACCCCGCGCCCGACGGCTCCAGCGGCTGGCACACGGTGCGCTGCACGGTGGTCTGAGCCGCACCGACGGGGGCTCGCCGGTCAGCGGGGCAGACCGTCCTCGGCGACCAGGTCGTGGGCGATGACCAGCTCATGCAGGGCCGCCGGGGAGGTGGCCAGCGCAGCGCAGATCTCAGCCGCGTCGCCGTGGGTCAGCAAGGATCCGGTGAGTCCCACGAGCTCGTCGAACATCTCCTGCTGGCGATGGCGCAGGGGGATCGGCTGCTGCTCCCGAGCGATCACGCCCCAGAGCGAGGCGTAGACGTCGAAGTGTGCGGGCTTCTCACCGGTGGCGAGCGTCAGCGGGAAGTCGTCTGCGGACAGCCGCACCCGGTCGTAGTTCGGTTCGGTGGCGTCGACGACCTCGAGCTGCTCGTCGTCGAACCAGGTCGCGACCAGCTCCATCCGCTCCCCCACGGCACGGTACGGGGCGGCGGGCACATACCCAGGCGCGGCGGTATGAGCGACGTGCCCGACGGCGAGGTCCCGCACGGTGCAGCGCACGAAGGGCGTGGTCACCGAGATGCGGCGACCGGAGCGGTGGTACTTGCGGGCGATGGTCTGCGGGGTCTGGTTGGAGCCGACGGCGACCACCAGGGTGCGCTCTGCCAGCGGTGCCACCCCTTCGGCGGCGAGAGCCTGGTCGATCGCGGAGGTATTGATGAGCGCCTCCTCGAGCTGCTCGCTCGGGGCCTCCGCACCGCCGCTCGGGTCCAGCTCCACGATGCCCTCGCTCAGCAGCAGGGCCGAGCGCACGGCCGGTCCGAGCCACGGGTAGTCCTCCGGAGCGGCGAGGGCAGGGGTCACGGCGATCATCGTGGAGGAGGACATCCTTCGACCATAGCGAGGTCGATGCGCTGACCCCAGACCATCGCGAGGAGGCTCACCTGAGCTCTGCCGCAGACCGCGGGCCTACGCTGCGCCCATGAGCGAACAGCGTGCGATCGACGCCCTGGAGGCCTCCGGCCTCACCTACGAGATCACCCGGCACGGCCGGGTGGGGTCCCTCGCCGAGGCGGCCGCCGCTCGCGGTGTGGAGCCCCGCGACATCATCAAGACCCTCGTGGTGCGACGCGGCGAGGGTGACTTCCTGTTCGTGCTGGTCCCCGGCGATCGCGAGATCTCCTGGCCGAAGCTCCGGGCGCTGCTGGGCGTCAACCGGCTCTCGATGCCGGACAAGGAGGTCGCCAAGGAGGTCACCGGCTACGAGCGCGGCACCATCACGCCCTTCGGATCGACCACCGCCTGGCCCGTGATCGCGGACCTGGACCTCACCGGTGACCCGCAGCGCACGATCTCCCTCGGCGCCGGCGCCCACGGAGTCGCGGCCACCGTCCCCGCCGAGTCCGCCCTCGCCCACCTCGACGCCCAGATCGCCGACATCACCGACCTCGCCTACGCTCCGGGCGGCTCGAGCCTCACTCGTCGGTGAAGGTCATCTTCAATCCGCCCAGCAGCGCCGCCACCAGGTTGTAGAGGAAGGCCAGCAGCGTGCCGAGGGCGGTGATGATCACGACGTTCACCACGGCGACGATGGTGCCGTAGCTGGTCATCTTCGAGAAGCTGAAGAACTCCATGAAGGGCAGCGGCTCGCCGCCGTTCAGGGAACGGCCCAGCTCGTCGAGCTGGTCCCACATGCCGATCGCCTCGACCAGGTTCCACAGCAGCACCACGGCGACCACGGTCGCGATGCCGATGGCGATCGCAGCCAGGAAGGACAGCTTCATCACCGAGAACGGGTCGAGCCGGGCCAGGGTCAGGCGCACGCGGCGGGGGCCGCGACGCTCCTTCTCCGCCGGGTTCGAGATCCCGCTGGTCTTCTTCGGGCTGCGGCTCGCGCCCTTGGCCGCGGAGCCTCGGCCTGTGCCCATCGAAGACTCCGTCGGCGAGGAGGTGCCCTCGAACGCCGGGAGCTTGGTGGTGGACTCGGCCGGGCTGGGAGACCCGGAGGCTGTCCTGGAGTCACTGGTGCTCACGGATCACTCCTGATTCGGGTCGGCTTCGCCCTGCGGCGACTGGTCGGACTCGTCAGAGCCTAGAACATCGATCTGGTCGGCCACACCCTCGGCCGCGTCCTGGGTGGAGATCTCCACAGCATCCTCGCCTGCTCCGTCCGCGGTGCTCGCGGCGCTTTCGGTGCCCGCGTCGGCGTCGATGATCTCGGGCGCCTCGGCGTCCTCCTCGTCGACCTCTGTCTCCTGACCGGTGGTCACCAGCAGGATGCGGTCTCCCTTGTCGGGTTTGGCGAAGACGACGCCCATGGTGGTGCGGCCCTTGGCGGGAACCTCGGCGACCTTGGAGCGGACCACGCGGCCGCGCTCCATGACCACCAGCAGCTCGTCGGACTCCTCGACCACGGCCGCGCCCACCAGGTGACCGCGGTCATCCGGCAGCTTCGCGACCCGGATGCCCAGGCCGCCGCGGCCCTGCAGCCGGTATTCGTCGACGCTGGTGCGCTTGGCGAAGCCGCCGTCGGTCACTGTGACCACGAAGGTGTCCGGACGCACCACGTCCATGGCCAGCAGCTGGTCCTCGTGGCGGAACTTCATGCCCGATACGCCGCTGGTCGCACGACCCGTCGGGCGCAGCGTGCCGTCATCGGCCGGGAAGCGCACGGACTGGCCGTTGCGCGAGACCAGCAGCAGGTGCTCGTCCCCGTTCACCGCACGGGCGTCGATCACGCGGTCCGGGCGGGCGCCCTCGGCCCCGTCGATGTCCCGCAGGTTGATCGCGATGATGCCGCCGGTGCGGTTCGAGTCGAAAGCACTCATGGCGGTCTTCTTGACCAGGCCCGACTCGGTGGCGAGCACGAGGTACTGGGCGTCCTCGTAGCTGTCGATCGCGAGCACCGAGGCGATGCGCTCGTCCGGCTGGAAGGCCATCAGGTTGGCCACGTGCTGGCCCTTCGCGTCCCGCGGCGCCTCGGGCAGCTCGTAGCCCTTGGAGCGGTAGACGCGGCCCTGATTGGTGAAGAACAACAGCCAGCGGTGGGTGGTGGTGGTGAAGAAGTGCTCGACCACGTCGTCCTCGCGCAGCGAGGCGCCGCGCACCCCCTTGCCGCCGCGCTTCTGGGCGCGGTACTGGTCCTCGCGGGTGCGCTTGACGTAACCGCCGCGGGTGATGGTGACGACCACATCCTCCTCGGGGATCAGGTCCTCCATCGCCATGTCGCCGGCGAAGGGGAGGATCTGGGTGCGGCGGTCGTCGCCATAGCGGTCCACGATCTCGGCGAGCTCCTCGGAGACGATCTCGCGCTGACGCTCGGGCGAGGCCAGGATCGCGGTGTACTCCTCGATCAGGGCCTGCAGCTTGTCGTGCTCCTCGATGATCTTCTGGCGCTCGAGGGCGGCCAGGCGGCGCAGCTGCATCGCGAGGATCGCATTGGCCTGGATCTCGTCGATCTCGAGGAGGTCGATCAGGCCCGTGCGGGCCTCGTCGACGTCCGGCGAGCGGCGGATCAGCGCGATGACCTCGTCGAGCGCGTCGAGCGCCTTGAGGTAGCCGCGGAAGATGTGGATCTGCTCCTCGGCCTTGCGCAGGCGGAACGTCGTACGACGCACGATGACGTCGATCTGGTGCTTGGTCCACTCGCGCACGAAGGAGTCGATCGACAGGGTGCGCGGCACACCGTTGGCGAGCGCCAGCATGTTCGCGGAGAAGTTCTCCTGCAGCTGGGTGTGCTTGAAGAGGTTGTTCAGCACCACCTTCGCCACGGCGTCGCGCTTGAGGGTGATGACCAGGCGCTGGCCGGTGCGGCCCGAGGTCTCGTCGGTGATGTCGGCGATGCCGCTGATCTTGCCGAGCTTGACCATCTCGGCGATCTTCCGCGCGAGGGTGTCGGGGTTGACCTGGTAGGGCAGTTCGGTGACCACGAGCGACATCCGGCCGTTGATCTCCTCGGTGGAGACCACGGCGCGCTGGGTGATCGACCCGCGGCCGGTGCGATAGGCGTCCTCGATGCCGGAGGTGCCCACGATGGTGGCGCCGGAGGGGAAGTCGGGGCCCTTGATGAGGCGCAGGCAGGCCTCGAGCAGCTCGGGCTTGGTGGCCTCGTGGTTGGTCAGCAGCCACTGGGCCGCGTCAGCCACCTCGCGCAGGTTATGCGGCGGGATGTTGGTGGCCATGCCGACGGCGATCCCGGAGGAGCCGTTGACCAGCAGGTTCGGGAAGCGGGCGGGCAGCACGACGGGCTCATCGACGGTGTTGTCGTAGTTGCCCTGCATGTCGACCGTCTCCTGGTCGATGTCGCGCACGAGCTCGAGGGCCAGCGGGGCCATCTTGCACTCGGTGTACCTGGGGGCGGCGGCGCCGTCATCACCGGCGGAGCCGAAGTTGCCCTGGCCCAGGATCAGCGGGTAGCGCATCGACCAGGGCTGCACGAGGCGCACCATGGCGTCATAGATGGCGCTGTCGCCATGGGGGTGGTAGTTGCCCATGACCTCGCCGACGACCTTCGCGGACTTCGAGAAGGAGCGGTCGGGGCGGTAGCCGCCGTCGTACATCGCGTAGACGATGCGGCGGTGGACGGGCTTGAGGCCGTCGCGGACGTCCGGCAGGGCCCGCGAGACGATGACGCTCATCGCGTAGTCCAGGTAGGAGCGCTGCATCTCCTGGTTCAGGTCGACCTGGGTGATGCGGTCCACCTCGTGCTCGTCCAGCGGATCCACCAGGGTGACCGTGCGCGAGGCGGCCTCCTCGGAGGAGATCTCGTGGGCGCCCTCGGGCGTCTCCTGGCCTCCGAGCCCGGCGCTCTCCGCCGGGGTCGGGTCCTGATCGGGGCTGGTGGGGTCCTGCGGGGTGTCACTCATGGGGCACAAGGCCTTTCAGATGGGGCCGATGGGTCAGGGACTCCCGGGGGCGCACGGCGGGCCGGCGCCGCCCCGGGGCCGACGATCAGATGTCGAGGAAGCGGACGTCCTTGGCGTTCTCCTGGATGAAGCGGCGCCGGGACTCGACGTCATCCCCCATCAGGACGGAGAAGATGGTGTCCGCATCGGCGGCCTCATCGACCGTGACCTGCTTCAACGTGCGCGTGTTGGTGTCCATGGTGGTGGACTGGAGTTCCTTCCAGTCCATCTCGCCCAGGCCCTTGTAGCGCTGGATGCCGTTGTCCCGGGGGATCCTGCGGCCCGCCGCACGACCGGCCTCGAGGCGCTCGTCGCGCTCGTCGTCGCTGAAGACGTACTCGTGCGGGGCGTTGGTCCACTTCAGGCGGAACAGCGGCGGCATCGCGATGAACACGTGCCCCAGCTCGATCAGCGGGCGCATGTAGCGGAACAGCAGCGTGAGCAGCAGGGTACAGATGTGCTGGCCGTCGACGTCGGCATCCGCCATCAGGATGATCTTGTGGTACCGCAGCTTGGTGGCGTCGAAGTCCTCGCCGATGCCCGTGCCGAAGGCGGTGATCAGGGACCTGACCTCCTGGTTGTCCAGGGCCCGGTCCAGGCGTGCCTTCTCGACGTTCAGGATCTTTCCACGGATGGGCAGGATCGCCTGGGTGCGCGGATCCCGGCCCATCACGGCCGAGCCGCCGGCGGAGTCGCCCTCGACGATGAAGATCTCGGACTCGGCGGGGTTGCGCGAAGCGCAGTCACGCAGCTTGCCCGGCATGCCGCCCGTCTCCAGCGGGGACTTGCGACGGGTGGCGTCGCGGGCCTTGCGGGCCGCCTCGCGGGCGGCCGCGGCGGCCTGCCCCTTCATGACGATGGACTTGGCCTCCTGCGGGTGGGAGACGAACCAGTCCTGGAGCTGATCGGTCATCACCTTGACCATGAAGGTGCGGGCGATGGTGTTGCCCAGCTTGGTCTTGGTCTGGCCCTCGAACTGCGGCTCGCCGAGCTTCACCGAGATGACTGCGGTCAGGCCCTCACGGATGTCCTCACCGGTGAGGTTGGCGTCCTTCTCCTTGAGGAGCCCCTGGGCGCGGCCGTACCGGTTCACGATCGAGGTCAGCGAGGAGCGGAAGCCCTCCTCGTGGGTGCCGCCCTCGTGGGTGTTGATCGTGTTGGCATAGGTGTGCACCGACTCCGAGTAGGCGCCGGTCCACTGCATCGCGACCTCGACGCTGATGTGCGCCTCGGTGTCCTCGGACTCGAAGGAGATGATGTCGGGGTGGATCACCTCGGCGCGCTTGGAGGTGTTGATGAACTCGACGAAGTCCTGCAGGCCACGCTCGTAGTAGTACGAGATGGTGCGGGGTCCCTTGTCCTTCTCGGTGGCCTGCGCCTCGAGCTCGACGTCGATGAGATCGTCGTCGTCCTCAGAGGTCTCCGGGGCGCGCTCGTCGGTCAGGGTGATGCGCAGTCCCTTGTTCAGGAACGCCATCTGCTGGAACCGCTTGCGCAGCGTCTCGAAGTCGTAGACGGTCTCGTCGAAGATCTCGTCGTCGGCCCAGAAGCTGATGGTGGTGCCGGTCTCGGTGGCCTCCTCGCCCTTCTCGAGCGGGGCCAGCGGGACGCCGCGGCTGTAGGCCTGGCGCCAGACGTGACCCTGGCGGCGGATCTCGACCTCCATCCGGATGGACAGGGCGTTGACCACGGAGGAGCCGACGCCGTGCAGACCGCCGGAGACCGCGTAGCCGCCGCCGCCGAACTTGCCGCCGGCGTGCAGGACGGTGAGCACGAGCTCGACCGCGGGCTTGCCCTCGGTGGGGTGCATGTCCACCGGGATGCCGCGGGCGTGGTCCACCACGCGCACGCCGCCGTCGGCCAGGAGCGTGACCTCGATGGTGTCGCCGTGACCGGCCATCGCCTCGTCCACCGAGTTGTCGACGATCTCCTGCACCATGTGGTGCAGGCCGCGCTCGCCGGTGGAGCCGATGTACATGCCCGGACGCTTGCGGACCGCCTCGAGGCCCTCGAGGACCGTGATGTCCGAGGCCTCGTAGTGCTCCGGCGCGCGGGCCGCGCGCTCACCGGCGGTCGGCTCTGCAGGGCCGGGCATGACCGGCGCGGCGTCGGCCCCGGCAGTGGGGCCCGGCGTGCCCACGGGCACGTTCTGATCGGGCATGGGGCGGTCGCTGTCGCTCACCTGATGTGGCTCCTCGCAGTCCAGGGTCCCTCGGTCGGGAGAACGCCGAGGGTGGTTCGGCAGACCAGGAGGACGGAACCGCCGGCTCTTCGCACAGGCGGCCCACCGACGCTCGCGCGCGTGCGCGCGTGAGAAGTCCGTAGGCCACGGCGATCGAGCCGACAGCATCGAGTCCACGAGGACGTCGGAGGACGTCGGCCGAACCTCTCTGATTCTAGCGGAGATCGGCTCCTGAACCTATTCACACCGCCGCTTCTGTGGACAACGCGACCCGGAACGGCCCTCAGGAGGCCAGGAAACGGCTCGATTTCGACCCCGAGAGCCGTCGGACGGGGTCCCATACCCCTCCCCGGGTGCTGTCGCGGCACAGGGGCGCCTGGCGTACGCACACTAGGGGCCCGGACGCACCTCAGTCCCGCGGCACCTCGGAGGAGCCCCCGGAGCGCAGCCCGTTCAGCACGCTCACCGTGGTCAGCGCGGCGGCCACGGCCTCATAGCCCTTGTCCTCCCGCGAGTCCGCGAGCCCCGCCCTGTCGAGTGCCTGCTCCTCGTCGTCGCAGGTCAGCAGACCGAATCCGACCGGCACGCCGTGATCCAGGGACACCCGGCTGAGGCCGTCGGTCGCCGCGGCGCACACATACTCGAAGTGCGGGGTGCCGCCGCGGATCACGACGCCGAGGGCCACGACCGCGTCGTGATCGCGGGCGAGGGCGTCCGCGATCACCGGCAGCTCGAAGGAGCCGGGGGCGCGCACGAGGGTCGGAGCGGTGATGCCGGCTTCCGCGGCGCCTCGCAGGGCGCCGGCGAGCAGTCCGTCCATGACCTGCTCATGCCAGGACGCGGCGACGATCGCGAGCCGGGTGCCGGGCTGGGAGGGGATCGAGGTGGTGGGGCTTCCGTGGCCGCTCATGCGGTCTCTCCTTCGAGGGGGGTGGTGGGGAGGTCGGGCAGGCCGACGAGGTGGTGCCCCAGTCGGTCCCGCTTGGTGGTGAGGTAGGTGAGGTTCTCCGGGGTGGCATGGGTGGCGAGGTCAACGCTGCCGGCGACCTCGACCCCGCCGCCCACCAGGGCATGGGCCTTCTCGGGGTTGTGGGTGAGCAGCTCCACGGCCTCGACCTGGAGGTGGGCGAGGATGCCGGGGACCGCGGCGAAGGAGCGGGAGTCCACGGGCAGGCCGAGGTCGAGGTTCGCGTCCACGGTGTCCCGCCCCGCATCCTGCAGGGCGTAGGCGCGCAGCTTCTCGACCAGGCCGATGCCGCGGCCCTCGTGGCCGCGCAGCAGGATCAGCACCCCGCGCCCGGCCTGGTCGATGCGGGCCAGGGACTCCTGCAGCTGGGGGCCGCAGTCGCAGCGGCGCGAGCCGAAGACGTCCCCGGTCACGCACTCGGAGTGCACCCGGGTGAGCACCGGGGCCTCGGTGGTGACGTCTCCGCGGACCAGCACCAGGTGCTCGGCGGTGCCCTCGCGGACGGCGAGCGCCTGGAAGGTGCCGTGGGGGGTGGGCAGCGGAACCGGCGCGGTGATCTCCAGCGCCGGCTGATCCTCCCGCAGGCGGTATGCGGCGAGGTCCTCGATCGAGATCATCGCCAGGCCGTGCTGATCGGCGAACTCGCGCAGGGCGGGACCGCGCATCATCTCGCCGTCGTCGTGGACGAGCTCGACGATCATCCCCACCGCGGGCAGGCCGGCCAGACGGGTGAGGTCGACGGCGGCCTCGGTGTGGCCGCGGCGCTCGAGCACCCCGCCGGGCTTCGCGCGCAGCGGGAGCACATGCCCCGGCCGGATCAGATCGCCGGGCACGGTGTCCTCGCCGGCGAGGTCCCGGAGGGTGCGGGCGCGGTCGGAGGCGCTGATGCCGGTGGTCACA
The DNA here is from genome assembly GCF_947500705.1 of uncultured Brachybacterium sp. Classification (GTDB taxonomy): domain Bacteria; phylum Actinomycetota; class Actinomycetes; order Actinomycetales; family Dermabacteraceae; genus Brachybacterium. Next base: position 381,665 of record NZ_CANMSY010000003.1, read on the forward strand.
CCCGCGCTCGCGTCGACGCTCACGGTGTAGGCGGTGCGCAGCGGGTCGGCGTTCTCACGCACCATCAGCGGCAGCTCGAGGGCGTCGGCCCGCTCCCCGCTCATCGGTGCGCACAGCAGGCCGCTCGAATGGCGCACGGCGAAGCCGATCAGGGCGGGGGTCGCGGCAGAGGCGGCCAGGATCAGGTCGCCCTCGTTCTCACGGTCCTCGTCGTCGACGACGACCACGGCGTGGCCGGCGGCGATCGCGGCGATCGCCTGCTCGACAGGGTCCAGGCGCAGCGTGGTCATCAGATCTCCTCGGTGGCGGGCAGCAGGTTCGCGGTGAGCTTCTCGACGTACTTCGCCAGCACGTCGACCTCGAGGTTCACCCGGTCGCCGACGTCGCGGCCGCCGAGGGTGGTGCGGGCGAGGGTCTCGGGGATCAGGCCGATCGTGACCTGGTCGCCCTCGATCTCGGCGACGGTGAGGCTCACGCCGTCCACGGCGAGGGAGCCCTTCGCCACGACGTAGCGCGCCAGACCGGCGGGCAGGGCGAGGCGCAGCAGGGTGGTCCCCTCCGCCTCCTGCCGCCCGCTGACCTCGGCGACGCCGTCGACGTGGCCCTGGACGATATGGCCGTCCAAGCGGCTGTCGACGCGCACGCATCGCTCGAGGTTCACCCGGTCGCCGGGGGCGAGATCGCCGAGGGAGGTGGCTGCCAGGGTGGTGGAGATGACGTCAGCGCTCCAGAGCTCGCCCTCGTGAGAGGTCACGGTGAGGCAGCAGCCGTTCACGGCGATGGAGTCGCCGAGCGAGATGCCGTCCAAGACGTGCGGGGAGCGGATCTGCAGGCGCGTGGGATCGGCGCCCGGAGTGAGCGACTCGACGGTGCCGAGCTCTTCGATGATGCCGGTGAACATGGTGGTCCTTCCTGGTCAGGCGAGGTGGGTCAGGCGGGGTGGGTCAGGTGGGGCGGATCGCAGAGGGCCGAGCGCGGGGGCGGAGGGTGAGACGCAGATCCGTCGGGCCCTCCGGTGAGATCAGCGGGGTCACATCGATCAGCTCGAGGTCGAGGCGGTCGGTGAGGGTGGTGATGGAGAGATCCGCGACGGCGGGCCGGCCGGCCCCCAGCAGCGTCGGGGCGAGATGGACGATCAGCTCGTCGACCAGGCCGGCCTGCAGGAAGGCGGCGGCGAGCGTGGGACCGCCCTCGAGCAGCACGTGGCGGGCCCCGCGGGCGAACAGCTCCGTGAGGGCGGCCGACGGGTCGCGGGTGAGCAGCCGGATCTCCTCCCCGGCGCCGTCGACGGCAGGCAGCGAGGGGGCCTCGCCGGTGCCCATCACGGCCCGCAGCGGCTGGCGCGGGTGCAGGCTGCCGTCGGGCCGACGGGCGGTGAGTGTGGGGTGGTCGCTCCGGGCGGTGCCGGTGCCCACCAGGACCGTGTCGCAGGTGGTGCGCAGGAGGTGGACCTCGTCGCGGGCTGCGGGGCCGGTGATCCACTGGCTGGTGCCGTCGGCGGCGGCCGCGCGGCCATCGAGGGTGAGGGCGATCTTGGCGGTGACCAGGGGGCGCTGGCGCTGCAGGCCGTGCTCCCAGCCGCGGTTCAGCGCTGCCGCGGCGGCGGCGAGCTCCTCCGGCACATCGAGTTCGACGTCGATCCCGGCCTCGCGCAGGTGCTGGACGCCGCCGCTCGCCACGGGATTCGGATCGCGGCGGGCGATGACCACCCGGCCGACGCTGGCGCTGATCAGCGCCTCGGTGCAGGGTCCGGTGCGGCCGACGTGGTCGCAGGGCTCAAGGGTGACCACGGCGGTGGCGCCGGTCAGGGGAGCGCTGGCACGGGAGAGGGCATCGGCCTCGGCATGCGGGGTCCCGGCGCCGCGGTGATGGCCCTCGGCGAGGACGTCGCCGGCAGGGCTCAGCAGCACACAGCCCACCCGGGGGTTCGGGCCCAGGGGTACAGCGGGATCGGCCGCGATCTCGAGGGCTCGGCGCAGGGCCTGCCGCTCGGCATCCTCCAGCATCGTCTCTCCTCCAGTCCGCTGCTCGCGGTCCCGGAGGGAGAGGAAGGGTGCGCGGGGACGCCGTCACCCAGGGTCACCGTGCGGCGCACCGGGGTGCGCGAGGACGGATCGCCCGAGGACGTCGTTCGCGTGCGCTTCCCATCCGGACTCTGACCGTCGGTCCAGGAGTTCCACCTGGTCAGCCGAGGGCCAGAAGCCATCGGGTCGCGGACTATCACCGCCGGCTCGGAATTTCACCGACCCCAGTGCACGCGAGCTTCATCAGCTCGTCGGGATCCACCGTAGCAGGATGCCGCCTGGAGATGACGGGGTGTGAACCGCGCATCACACCTGGCCTATCCGTACGTATCCCGGGGGCCGCGCCAGGTCACGGTGCGGCGGCCCTTCTTCCAGGTGCGCTCGGCTGCGGCGGGTCCGGTCACCTTGAGCTCCGAGATCACGTGGGATCCCACGTGCTCCTCGATCGTGGTGATCAGCTGGGGGGTGAGCATCCGCAGCTGCGAGGCCCAGGCAGAGGAGGAGGCGCTGACCACCAGCACTCCGTCGTCCAGGGACACCGGGCGGCAATGGCTCGCGAGCCGTTCGCCGACGATCTCGTCCCACTCCTCGAGCACCCTCCCGGCGTTCATCCCCGCATTCCAGCCGAGGTTCCCCAGCACCTTCTTCAGCACGTTCTCGATGCCCTGCGGATCGCGCGGGTCGGGCCGGGATCCGGAATAGCCGGGTGCCCGGCCGGACCGGTCCCGCACGTCCCTGGCCTGTGTCTTCGCGGAGATCGGGAACAGACCGCGGTCCCGCGCCGCGGCCCGGGAGCGGTTCACCGTGCGCCGCGCGAGCTCGAAGGGATCCGTCGGGATGGGAAGCTGCGGCGGATCGAAGAGCACCTCGACCGCGGCGCTGCGGGAGGCCGCGCGGTCATCAGAGGGATCGAACGGCGCCACGTCGGGCTCGGGCCCGGGCGCCGGCTCACGGCGCGGCGTGCGCTCCGGCTCGGCCGTCGGCCTGTTCGCTGTGGACCAGGTGCCGAGGTCATAGGGGTTCGCGAGGCGCGGCCGGGCGGTCCTTTCACCGCGGCCGGTCACAGCCCGCGGCCGTTCTGACGTGGCGCTGCCTCGCCCAGGCTGACCTCGACCACGTGGATCTCGCCGTCCAGGGATTCCGGGATGTCGGTGTCGTTGGCGGTGGTGATCAGCACCTGGGAGGCGCCGGTGATGATCCGGCCGAGCCGTTCGCGCCGGTGCACGTCGAGCTCGCTGAACACGTCATCGAGGATCAGGATCGGCTCGCCGTCGCCGAGATCGCCTTCTTCGAGGCGCAGCAGATCGTAGGAGGCGAGCCGCAGCGCGAGGGCGAGCGACCAGGACTCGCCATGGCTCGCGTAGCCCTTCGCCGGGAACTCGTGCAGCCGGATCTCCAGGTCATCGCGGTGGGGGCCGGTGAGGGTCACCCCCCGATCGATCTCCTCATCGTGCCGGGCCGCCAGCATCTCCAGCATCCGATCGTGGATCTCGAGGGTGCTGGGCAGGGTCCCGGGGAGGGTGCCCAGCTCGTCGAGCACCTCTGAACGGTAGAGGATGTCCGCCGGGGAGCTGACCTCGCCGCGCTGGTCAGGGGGAAGATCCAGGGCCTGTTCGGCCCCCTCGTCGGTCGCCACCCGGAGGTACGAGTAGCCGAGGTGGGGGCGCAGGCGGTTGACCAGATGCAGGCGGGCTCGCAGCAGCTCCGCACCGTGGCGGGCGAGCTGCTGGTCCCAGACCTCGAGGGTGGAGGCGGCGGAGTCTGCGGGGTCCAGGCCGCCGACGCTGCGACCGTTTCCGCCGCGGCGCATCGACCGCATCTGCTTGAGCAGGTTCCCGCGCTGCTTGAGCACCCGGTCGTAGTCGACCTTCACCGAGGCGTAGCGCGGGGCGATCACGAACAGCAGCTCGTCGAGGAAGCGGCGTCGGCCCTCGGGATCCGCCTTCACCAGGCCCAGGTCCTCGGGAGCGAAGAGCACCGCCCGGACCTCGCCGAGCAGATCCCGCAGGCGGGAGACGTTCTGTCCCTGACGGCGTGCCCGGTTGGACTTGCCCGGCGTGATCTCGAGATCGATCTGCAGCGGGCGCCCCGCCCGCAGGAAGCTCGCCCGGATGATCGCGGTGCTCTCGCCGCGATGGACGAGGGCGGCATCATGGGGGACCCGATGGCTGGACAGGGTCGCGAGATACCAGAGGGCCTCGACGATATTGGTCTTGCCCTGCCCGTTCTGGCCCACCAGCACGGTGATTCCGGGCAGAACCGGCAGAGAGAGCCGCTGGTAGGAGCGGTAGTCGGTGAGATCGAGCGCGGTCAGCTGCACAGAGGGAGCACTCCCTCCCTCAGATCCGCATCGGCATGATCAGGTACTTGTACGACGTGTCGGGTTCACCCTCGAGGGAATCCTGACCGGTCATCACGGACGGCTTGATGGAGTCGGTGAAGGTGAGCCGGGCGAACTCGCTGCCCAGGGCGCCGAGGCCGTCGAGCAGGAAGCCGGAGTTGAAGCCGACCACCAGGTCCTCGCCCTCGAGATGTGCCTCGAGCACCTCGCTGGCCTGCGCATCGTCGCCGGCACCGGCCTCGAGGGCGACCTGGCCCTCGGTGAAGGACAGCCGTACGGGGGTGTTGCGCTCGGCGACCAGGGAGACGCGCTTGACTGCGTCGATCAGGCTGCCGGTGGAGACCACGGCGGTGATCGCCGAGGTGTCCGGGAACAGCCGCCGCACGGGCGGGTAGTCGCCGTCGACCAGCGTGGAGGTGGTGCGACGGCCGCCGGCCTCGAATCCGATGAGGTTCGCCGACGAGTCATCGGACAGGGCGATCTCGACGCTGCCGCCGGTGGAGAGCGATCGTGCCACCTCGTGGAGGGTGCGGCCGCGGACCAGGGCGGTGAGCTCGGTGCCGGGGCTCGAGGGGTTCCAGGTCAGCTCGCGCAGCGCCAGACGGTAACGGTCGGTGGACATGAGAGTCATCGTCTCGCCCGAGATCTCGACCTTCACGCCGGTCAGCAGCGGAAGGGTGTCATCCTTCGACGCCGCGACGGTGACCTGCGAGATCGCCTCGGCGAACACATCTGCTGCGACGGAGCCGGCCACCGGGGGCATGCTCGGCAGCTGCGGGTACTCCTCGACGGGGAGGGTCGCCAGGGCGAAGCGGGCGCTGCCGCAGCGGACCTGGAGCTTGGTTCCCTCGAGCGCGATGGAGACGTCCTTGTTCGGCAGGGCCCGGACGATGTCGGAGAGCATCCTGCCCTGGACGAGCACCTCACCGGGCTGATCGATCTCCGCCTCGAGCCGGATCTGTGCGCTGACCTCGTAGTCGAAGGTCGAGAACTGCAGCTCGCCGCTGGCTTCGGCGACGATCCGCACCCCCTGCAGGATCGGCATCGCCGGGCGGACGGGGAGGGTACGGGTGGCCCAGGAGACGGCGTCGCCGAGGACGCCGCGATCGAGGTGGAACTTCACCGTTGCCACTCCTTCGCAGTGGTCGAATGACGGGATCAGCTCGTCCGCGTCAGGTGCCGCGGCCGAACGGAGCACAGCGTATCGGTTCCGGAGGACTCCCGCCGACACACCGGGCACGATCCTTGACTTCCCTGATCACCGAACCCTGCTTCGGCCGCCGTGGGAACTCCTGCTGCGGCACTCCTCCCGCAGTGTTCCCCGAGGTTTCCCGAGATCCGGCCCCTCCTGGTCCAGGCTTCTCGTCGTTCCCCGGCACCTGGAATCACATGCTCTGCGGTCGCTCCCGAACAGCCCTCCCCGTCCACATCCCCGTCGAGCAAGTACTTACAGTCCTCTTCTTCACGGCTGTGGATCCAGTGGATAACCCGCATCAGTGCAGTTCACTACGATCTCGATCGGCGTGGACAGATCGTTGAGGAGTGTCAGCGCATCGTGCGTCGGCTGTGCATGGACGCCCTGCCCCCGCCGATTCCTGTCATTCCCTCGTGCACATCGGCTCCTGCGTGGATCACTGTCATTCCACAGTTTCCACAGAGTTATCCACAATTGGGGAGAACTCCGTGCTGACCTGCTCTGTTCTTCTGCTGTTCAGATTCCGGCCGTGAGCGCCGGCAGCATCACTGACGCGACGCGGAGCTCGAGGACTTGATGCGGGCCGTGAGCTCGGTGACCTGGTTGAAGATCGCTCGACGTTCCTTCATCAGCTCGCTGATCTTCTTGTTCGCGTGCATCACAGTGGTGTGGTCGCGGCCACCGAATTCGTCACCGATGCGGATCAGCGGCATATCGGTGAGCTCTCGGCACAGGTACATGCCGATCTGTCGCGCAGAGACCAGTCGACGGGACCGACCGGTGCCCACGATCTCCTCGACGGACAGTCCGAAGTAGGTCGCCGTCTGCACGATGATCGTGGACGCCGTGATCTGGGCGCCGTCGTCATGCGAGAGCAGATCCTTCAGCACGGTCTCGGCGAGGGTGACGTCCATGGGCTGTCGAGAGAGGGAGTGCAGCGCCTGCACTCGGATCAGTGCTCCCTCCAGCTCACGGATGTTGGTGGCGATGTGCGAGGCGATGTACTCGAGCACGTCATGGGGAACCTCCCCTGTGTCCTCCTGAGCGACCTTCTTGCGCAGGATCGCGATCCTGGTCTCGAGGTCGGGGGGCTGCACATCGGTCATCAGACCCATCTCGAAGCGCGAGCGCATGCGGTCCTCGAACCCGCCCAGCTCCTTCGGTGGCAGATCGGAGGTGATCACGATCTGCTTGTCCGAGTTGTACAGCGTGTTGAAGGTGTGGAAGAACGCCTCCATGGTCTCCGGGGCCCGCTGCAGGAACTGGATGTCGTCGATGAGCAGGATGTCGATGTCCCGGTACCGGCTCTGGAACTCCTGGGCCTTGCCGAACTGACCGGACTGGACGGAGTTGATGAAGTCGTTCGTGAACTCCTCGGAGTTGACGTAGCGCACCACCACCTCGGGGTAGAGGCTCTGGGCGTAGTGGCCCACGGCGTGCAGCAGGTGGGTCTTGCCCAGGCCCGAGCCGCCGTAGATGAACAGCGGGTTGTAGGCCTTCGCGGGAGTCTCCGAGACGGCCGACGCCGCTGCCTGCGCGAAGCGGTTCGAGGCACCGATCACGAAGGTGTCGAAGGTGTACTTGCTGTTCAGCCGGGAGTCCTCGCCCATCCGAGAGGCGCCGTTGCGGGTGGGACGGCGCGGAGCGGGTCCGGGAGAGGGCGCTGAGGGGCCGGTGAGCCCGGAGTAGGCGCTGGGGTCATCGGCGGCGCGGCCGCGATAGCCCGGGTGGGTCGCGAAGCGATCCGCGGCGGACGAGCCGCCGGCCGAGCTCGTCGAGCTGCTGCTCGGCAGGGCGGGCCGGCCGACCTGCTCGGAGGAGGGGAGGATCGAGCCCTCGTTGCGGCGGAAGGGCGCGTTGTGGATGTCGCGAGAAGCGTTGTCCACATCTCTGTCCACAGAATGTGCACGTCCGCGCGTGGAGGAGGAGGTCAGCGGAGAGGATGCCGGCTGAGCGGTGTCCTCCTCGAGCAGCAGTGACTCGTCCACCGTGACGGCGAAGCGGATGTCGCGTCCGGTGGCCTCGCTGAGGGCAGCCTTGAGGGACCCGGCGACCCGGTGCTCGAACAGCTCCTTCGCCGAGGTCGACGGTGCTGCGACCAGCGCGGTGTCTGCCACCACGGCCATCAGCCGGGAGAGCGTGAGCAGGGCGATGACACGCTGGGACACGGTGTCGTCGCGGCGCAGGGTCTGGAGCGTGCGCTCCCAGATCGCGTCGGCATTCGCCTCGTTCATCAGGTCTCTCCCTACAGGTCGAGCGGGCGTTCGGGACAGTTTTCCACAATAGCGTCTGTATTGTGGATCGAGAATGTGGACAACGGAGACGGGAGACACCTCCCACGGGTCCGACGCCCGCGAAACGCCGGTGCGATGTGAGAATCCGGCCACAACCGGCCTCCTGAGGGCTCCAGCCGTTGACCCCGCGCACCCTCGCGCCTAACATCGTGCAGTCAGCGCTGCGCGCCGTCCCGATACGGTTCCCGGATCCACTGCGGACCCACTCCGGCATCGGATCGGACCTCGGCAGCCGCCCCGCCTCGGCGGGTGCGCCCGGACTTCCCGTTCGTGCAGCAGACGTACAGACCACCGCGAGGGCATGATCCGTGCCCACGATCGAGGAGAACCATGAGCAAGCGCACGTTCCAGCCGAACAACCGTCGCCGCGCCAAGAAGCACGGCTTCCGCGCACGCATGAGCACCCGTGCGGGCCGCGCGATCCTGAATGCACGTCGCGCCAAGGGCCGCTCCGAGCTCTCCGCCTGAGACAGCTCGTCGAGGCGAACCCCGGCGCACTCTCCGTGACACCGTGAGCTGGTCCAGCCACCGGCTTCATTCCGGTGACGAGTTCAGAGCGGTCACCCGCGGTGGTGTGCGCAGCGCCCGATCCCACGTGGTCGTGCATCTCGCCCTGCTGACGCAGGGAGGAGAAGCACCCCGCGTGGGTTTCGTCGTGTCCAAGAAGGTCGGCAACGCCGTGGTGCGCAATCGCGTCACCCGACGGCTGCGGGAGATCGTCCGTCCGCACTTCGCGACCCTGCCCGCAGGGTCGGCGATCGTGCTGCGGACCCTTCCCGGCATCCAGGACCAGGATTTCGCCGCCCTTCAGGACGACGTGAACTCCGCCCTCGCCGCCGCCGAGCGGAAGCTCGCCCGGCGCCTGGAGGAGGTCAGATGAGCCGGTGGCGGGCACTTCATGCCCTCACCCGCCTGCCTCGCCGGCTGCTGATGCTGCCGGTGCGCGGCTACCAGGTGGGCATCTCTCCCTATACCCCGCCCGCTTGCCGCTATGACCCGGTGTGCTCGCAGTACGGCATGGACGCCCTGCGGGTGCACGGTGCGCTGAAGGGCACGCTGCTGACCAGCTGGCGGATCCTGCGGTGCAACCCCTTCACCCGCGGGGGTCCCGACCCGGTTCCCGCCCCCGGCATGTGGACGAATCCTCGCCGTCTCAGGCACCCAGCCCACTAGGGCCTACTCTTGACTCAGATTCCCGATCACAGCCGACACCTCGTATGAACGTCATGCGCATCCGTGCGGCAGGAAGACCAGGCCGATGAACCCCCTGTATCCCATCGAATGGGCCGTCGCATGGCTCATGGTGCAGTTCCATGCGCTGCTGTCCCTGTTCATGGACGCGGACGCCGGCATCACCTGGGTGCTCTCGATCGTCGGCCTCACCGTCGTGGTGCGAACGCTGATCATCCCGCTGTTCGTGCGCCAGATCCGTGCCTCCCGCGCGATGCAGATGGTCTCCCCGGAGCTGCAGGCCGTCCAGAAGAAGTACAAGGGCAAGACGGATCCGGACTCCCGCCAGAAGATGGCGAACGAGACCATGGCGCTCTACAAGGATGCGGGAGCCAGCCCGTTCTCCTCGTGCCTGCCGGTGCTGCTGCAGATGCCGATCTTCTTCGGTCTGTTCCGGGTGCTGTTCAACAAGCTCCCGGAGGCCGCCGCGGAGGGCAGCGACGGCTTCGGCCCGCTCACCCAGCAGCTGGCCGAGAGCGCGAGCACGGCGACCTTCTTCGGCGACGTCACGATCGCCGACAGCTTCCTGAACTCGGGTGATGGCGGCATCACCACCAAGATCGTCGCCGGCCTCATCATCGCGTGCATGTCCGCGGTCACCTTCTTCACCCAGAAGTCGCTGACCATGAAGAACATGCCCAAGGCGGCCCTCGAGGGTCCCATGGCCAGCACCCAGAAGATGATGCTGTACATGCTCCCGTTCATCTACGTGATCACGGGTCCGGGCATGCCGATCGGTGTGCTCGTCTACTGGCTCACCACGAACGTGTGGACCTTCTGCCAGCAGTACATCGTCATCCGCGCGACTCCGACGCCCGGCACCGAGGCGGAGAAGGCCAAGCACGACCGGATCAATGCCAAGCGCGCGAAGAAGGGCCTCGAGCCCCTGGACTTCACCCCGCCCAAGAAGATCTCCGTCGAGCCCGAGGTCGAGGCTCCGCTCCGAGTCCAACCCTCGAAGGGCAAGAGCGGGAAGAAGCTCTCCGACGAGGAGAAGCTCGAGCGTGCTCGTGCTCTGCGCGCCCAGGCCGCGGAGGAGCGTCGGAAGGCGCAGGAGGCCGCCGGCGAGACGCCCAAGCCTCCCACGCAGGGATCGAACGCCCTGAACAAGGGCGCTAAGAAGAAGCGTAAGAAGTGACCTCGCCCCCGGGAGCACAGCCGCTCCCGGGGAGCACTCCACATCCCGCATTCCCGGAGGACTCCTGATGAACCTGAACGACCCCATCGCTGATGCTCCTGTGACCGACGAGGGCGCCGAGACCTCGACCGCTCCGCGCGAGGTTGCGGCCGACGTGGCGGCCACCGAGGAGGAGCAATCAGTCCACCAGGCTGCTCCCGACGAGCCCGCATCCGCAGAGCCCGCGTCTGCTGAGCCCGCGTCTGCTGAGCCCACCGCTGCGGAGTCCGACTCCGCGGAGGGCGCGTCTGCTGAGCGCGCCACGACGGAGGGCGATGACTTCGCGGGGGATCCCGAGGCGGTCGTCGAGACGACCGAAGAGCGGATGCGCCGACTCGAGGAGGAGGGAGACATCGCCGCCGACTACCTCGAAGAGCTGCTGGACATCACCGACCTCGATGGAGACATCGATATCGACGTGGACGGCGATCGGGCGTCCGTGGAGATCGCCGGCGCCGACAAGCTGGCCCGCCTGAACCGCCCCAAGGGTGAGCTGCTCGACGCGCTGCAGGAGCTGACGCGGCTGGCCGTGCAGACCCGGACCGGCAATCGCTCGCGCCTCATGCTCGACATCGGTGGATTCCGTGCGGAGCACAAGGGGAGCCTCGAGGGCCTTGCCGCGACTGCGATCGCTGCCGCCAAGGAGTCCGGTGAACCGGTCCCGATGCGCGCGATGAACCCCTTCGAGCGCAAGGTCGTCCATGACGTGGCCAAGCGCGAGGGTCTGCGCTCGGAGTCCGACGGTGATGGCAAGAACCGCCACGTCGTGATCTACCCGGCATCCTGAGGCATCCGGTGCAGCCCCTTCCCGACTCCCTCCGGCCGACAGCCGAGCGTCTCTTCACAGACCGTCTCGAGCTCGCGGAGCGTTTCGTCACCCTGCTCGCCGAGCAGGGGCCGGAGCGCGGGCTGATCGGTCCGCGTGAGGTGGACCGCCTGTGGGAGCGGCACCTGCTCAACTGCGCCCTGATGGTCGATGCGATCGACAGCGCCGCGCCCACCGCCACGACACTGGCTGATATCGGCTCCGGGGCCGGCCTGCCCGGCGTGGTGATCGCGATCGCCCGACCGAATCTGCAGGTCACGCTGGTGGAGACGATGCAGCGCCGTGCCACCTGGCTCGAGGAGGTCGACGCCGAGCTGGGTCTGGGCCTCGAGGTGGTGCGGGCACGGGCAGAGGAGCTGCACGGCGTGCGGAGCTTCGAGGTGGTGACCGCGCGCGCGGTCGCTGCGCTGGACAAGCTGGCCCGCTGGACGCTGCCGCTGGTGGCCGAGGACGGGATGCTGCTGGCCATGAAGGGATCCTCCGCGGCTGAAGAGGTGCAGAACGCTCAGAAGGTGCTCACCAAGCTCGGAGGCGTCGACCCCACCATCTCCCAGTACGGCATGGGCGAGGTCGAGGTTCCCACTACAGTGGTCCAAGTGCGTCGCCGTGCGAAGGCGACCAGGAAGGGAGACGCACGTGGCTGAAAAGCGCGAAGATTCCTCCCCGGGGCGCGGCGCGATGGAAGACACCCCGTTGATGCGTGAGCTCACCCGGGACCATGCCCGCAGGAAGAAGCTCGAAGGTCTCGAGTTCGCTCGTCCCGAGAACACCCGTGTCATCACGGTCGCCAACCAGAAAGGCGGCGTGGGGAAGACCTCGACCACCGTCAACGTGGCGGCCGCACTGTCCATGGGCGGCCTGAACGTGCTGGTGATCGACGCGGACCCGCAGGGCAACACCTCAACCGCACTGAGCATCGATCATCACGCCGAGGTCCCCAGCATGTATGAGGTGCTGGTGGAGTCCGCTCCTCTGAGCGATGTGATCCAGCCGGTCCCGGACATGGAGCGCCTGTTCTGCGCGCCCGCGACGATCAACCTCTCGGGTGCCGAGATCGAGCTGGTCTCCCTCGTGGCGCGCGAGAACCGGCTGCGCAACGCGATCCGCGATCATCTCGAGGAACGCGATCAGCAGGGACTTGATCGCCTGGACTACGTGCTGATCGACTGCCCGCCCTCACTGGGACTGCTGACCGTGAACGCCCTGGTCGCCGCTCGTGAGGTCATGATCCCGATCCAGGCCGAGTACTACGCCCTCGAGGGTCTCTCGCTGCTGCTGAACAACATCGATCTGATCCGCCAGCATCTCAACCCGGACCTGGTGGTCTCCACGATCATGATCACCATGTACGACGTCCGCACCCGCCTGGCGGCGCAGGTTGCCCAGGATGTGCGGGACCATTTCCCGGAACAGACCCTGGAGACGAGCATCCCGCGTTCGGTGCGGATCTCCGAGGCTCCCAGCTATGGCCAGACCGTGCTGACCTACGATCCGGGCTCCAGCGGGGCACTCGCCTACCGGGCAGCCGCGCATGAGCTCAACACCCGCCCTGCTCCCTGATCTCCCCTGACCGGGCCACGCTGCGACGACGCGCGTACACCCGGTCGACATCCCGATGGCGACGATATTTCTTGGAAGGACAACGGCCATGACGCAGAAGCGAGGACTCGGTCGAGGACTCGGCGCCCTGATCCCGGGTGCTGGTTCGACGCCTGCGCCTGAGCAGGAGCTTCGTACGCGCACGCGCCCGTCCGACGCGACCGAGGGACGCTCCAACGCCCCCCGGCCCGTGGACATGTTCTTCTCCGGGGAGAAGGCCGGCGAGAGCGACCGCCCACAGCGGGGAAGCGCTGGTGCCCACGATCTGGCGGCCGGCATGGCCCGGGCGGCGGCAGAACGACGCGGGCGGAACAGCGCCACCAGTGCCGCTCGCTCGACCGCTGCGTCCTCGTCTTCCGAGGGTGCTGGTCAGGAGACGGACAGCGTTCCCTCGAACAGCCCGGCACCGGCGCGCTCCACCCGCAGCACCTCCACGAGGGGCACCGTGAAGAGGGCCCCTGCGCAGAAGGCCCCCGCCAAGAGCACCGCTCCCAGCAGTGCTGCGGCGAAGAAGGCCGTGCCGAAGAGCGCCGCGCCGAAGAAGACCTCGCCGAAGAGCACTGCGCTGACGGGCAGTGCAGCGGCGAAGCCCACCGTGGCGAGGACGGCCACCTCTCCGAGCTCCTCGACTCCCGAGGACCAGAAATCGACTGCGCCTGCATCGACGGCTCCGGAGCGTATCGTCGCCCAGCCCGCTGGCCTCCCCCCGGACGCGCCCCGCGAGGAGCCGCCCCAGAACGAGGAGAGCCCGGTCGTCGACGTCGAGACGGTGGCGTCGACGCCCGCACAGCCTGACGCTGCTCCGGCGGACGCCGAGCCGAGAGAATCTCCCGTGGCACAGGAGGGGACGCCCGCTTCAGCGGAAGAGCCCACGGAAACTCCTGTGGAGCCGACGGATCTGTCCGAGGAACCGACGGCACCCGCTGCGGAACCCGCGGAGCCGGAGGACGGCCCCCAGCAGGACGAGAAGACCAGCGATGAAACGCCGGCAGGCTCCTCCGGGACCCGTGGCTTGGTGAGTGTTCCCGGCGCTGAGTTCGCTGAGATCCCGATCCATGAGGTGCGGGAGAACCCGCGGAATCCCCGCACCATGTTCGATGATGACGAGCTCGACGAGCTCGCCTACTCGCTTCGCGAGGTCGGCGTGCTGCAGCCGGTCGTGGTGCGCCCGATCCCCGTCACCGAGGACGGCGAGTCCTTCGAGCTGGTCATGGGTGAGCGTCGTTGGCGCGCTGCTCGCCGGGCCGGGCTCCTCGCCATTCCCGCCATCATCCGCGAGACCAGCGATGATGATCTCCTTCGCGATGCGCTGCTGGAGAACCTCCACCGCACGCAGCTGAATCCTCTCGAAGAGGCGAACGCCTATCAGCAGCTCCTCGAGGACTTCGGATGCACGCAGGATGAGCTCGGTGAACGCATCGGGCGTTCGCGTCCCCAGATCACGAACACCCTGCGTCTCCTGCGACTCCCCGCCCTCGTGCAGCGCCGGCTCGCCAGCGGGGCGATCAGCGCCGGTCATGCTCGCGCGCTCCTCTCCCTCGACGACCCGACGCTGATGGAGGAACTCGCTCAGCGCATCGTCCAGGAAGGGCTGTCCGTGCGAGCCGTGGAACGTCTCGTCGCACGTGGCGGCCAGGAGACCGGCACTCGGACAGTTCGTCGGACGACCTATGATCCGCATGTCGTGGACCTCACCAGTCGACTCTCCAACCGACTCGAAGCACCCGTCCGCATCGATGTCGGCAAGCGCAAGGGGCGGATCACCCTCGAGTTCAGCACCCTCGAAGATCTGGAGCGACTGGTGGAGAACATGGGGCTGGACATTCCCCTGCCCGCTGGAGAGCACGGCACCCGGGACTGAACCGGAATATCCGCAGCCGAGGAGGGGCCCGCATGGATGCGGGCCCCTCCTCGGCTGTCCAGTGCCGATCGGGCTTCGGAATCTGCCGTGCGGTGTCGCTGCTCCCGGACTGGATTGTCGCACCACCGAGGGGTTGCTCAATGCTCGATGTGTCCGGACGGGGACTCGTCGCGTCGCTATGCCGAAGCTGATGGGGATTCAAGGTCTCTGATCCATAAGATGACTCATAGTTCCATGACGTCATATTATCTAATGTGTGCCGTGCGTCACGCACGGCTCCCTCCGTGGGCTGTACAGGCCAGAGAGTCGAGACGACCCGCATTCACGCTGGTCATCGCCATGTTGCGGAGTTATCCACCGATGTGCACAGACTTGTGGATAGAGGCAAGGGTATTCGGGTGTGCTTGCTCATCCGTTTCGGCGATGGTCTCTACTACTCACGGTGCAGCAACACCCCCCTAGTGCATATGCGCTCATGGATACGGTCGCTGCTTGAGTTTCACGAGAAACCAGAGGCACCCCGAACTACTCCATCGAAGAGTTGGTATCGCGGCGGCAGCTCCAGAGTCCACGTCATGCGGGCGGTTCACGTGAAACACGCTGCAGGTGTTCACGTGAAACGAACTCCCGCGGCGAATGGTGTAGGTGCGCGTTGCACCGTCTGGCCCAGCAGGCGTGAACAGCGCACTGAGCGATGATCAGAGATTCCTACGAGGTTGTGTTTCACGTGCAACGCGGACTGAACTGCGCCAGCGTCCGAAAGGGCGAGGCGAGACCGACGTGCGCGGTTCACACCAAGGGAGAAATTCTGTTGGCCGAGAGAAGTCAGCGACCTCGTGCTGCGCGAGCTCTAGCGCGTGTTCTGGTAGTTCTACGTGAAACCCCGGCACTTCGTCCTCTTGCCGAACGCCCAACGCAGCGTGGTGACGAGGGAGGTCGTTCTGGAGGATGCATTTAGGCGTCCCGTTCGAGAACCAGCTCCGGGTGGGACCGCTAGGTACTGACGTGTTCCACGTGGAACGGCACCTTTCGCAGAGACCCGTGAACGCTGCGCCGAAGAGGGCAGGGAATGCGCTGTTTGCTCCGCAATTGCTCGGACCGCGCCGCTCAACGCGGGTTTCCCGTGAAACGCTGCGGAAAGCGGCTGGATCGGTCCGGTCACACTCAAGAAAGGCCAGCTGGGCGGCGAATCCGATTCGGTCTGTCGACCGAACCAGCGACGTTGTCGTCTGGCGAAGTCCCGCGACGGTTCCCCGTGAAACACTGCACTACTCGAGTCGTGCTCCCCTCCGTCGTCACCGCGCCCTCCCGGATCTGAACTCACGACGTGTAGCGCCTCGACCAATCGGAGGCCCGTTCACGTCAGGAGCGCATTGAACCAGGTGGCGGATACTCCGTGGCGGTATGGAGGCTGTCCTCTGGGGACATGTTTCGCGTGAAACTCTGAGTGGAGGCTGGCGAACTATTCCACTCGGATGGCCTTGGAGTACGGGGCGCTATGGCGCAAGGTCAGCCCGAGAGTAGCGCAGAGATTCGGCGACAGCCTCCTGCTCTGCCACCGCTGCTTCGCTTCGAACGAACGCGAGCCGAAGCATGCGGTTCACGTGAAACGCAGTAGTTCGGCAACTTTGGATGCGCACCATTCCGTCGCCCCGCGGAATCCCGGATTTGATGACGAGGCTCGACTTCACGGAACTCGTGACGAAGTTCGACGTGAAACCTCGATCGATCTCGGTGGAACAGCTCCCGGCCTGACCCCGACGATGCGCTACACGCAGAGTGCGGAGCCCACGATGAAGCGACCTGATCCGCATCGCACCTCTGGCGGCTCGTTCCACGTGGAACGAGAAGTCGAACTCATCACCGGACGCCTGGCGCAGCGCAGGACCGTGTCAGTCAGTCGCTGACGCGACAACGGATATCACCAACAGCACGAACGACGCGACGTTCCCCGTGAAACGATCACACAGCGCGCGCTGGGGCCTCAATGCACTAGACCGATGCCGCTCCTACGAAGTTTCACGAGGAACTCCGTGTCTGCCACCGATCGGGAAGTCTGCTCGGACCTGCCTCGGGACGCCGGGTCAGCGAGCGGAACCGCCGGCGCCGCTCGCCCCTGCACGACCTTGACCCCGGTTGAGGGAGGAGAAGCGTGGCCGGAATCAGAGCAAACGCTGCCAAGACGCGGACGACTCGGAGCGCATCTCGCGCGGGGGCCAGCGGACATGGAAGCTGGCGACATGAAGGCCACCTGGTGCGCCCGGCGGGGCAGATGCGCTTGTGCACAGTGTGCGCAACTCTGTGGACAAGAAGAAGTAGACAGATGTAAGAATGCGGCGAGGGCAGACATGCATGTGCAAACTCACGGGGAACGGCAAGAGCTGCGATCGAGCCCAGGCCGACTATCGCTGCAGGTCAGAGACCTTTCAGAGGCGTATTCCCTGGTATCTGGCCACCCGCGGACCATCCACACCCTATTGTGGATAACCATGTGGATGCACACGCTCCAGGGTGTGGATGCACTTGTGGATAACTCTGTGCACAACGTGATCAGTGCACGTCAGCGCGCGCCGTCCTCGGTGATTTGACAGCAGCGTCCTCAGCGGCTGGACAGCAGTGAAGGAGTGACTGCAGGTCGAGATCAGAGGGGCGCGTTCGGCCCGAACTCTGTCTCCGCCACATGTTTGGCGAGAGCGCCGGTGCGACGGCGGGTCAACGTCCAAGGGCCCTCCAGCACCACCCGCGCCCCCGTCGGTGCGAGACCGCTCAAGGCCGCAACACTGAGCCTCTCCTCCTGCGCCTCATCCAGGGGGGCCTGAGGAACGCCGGGTCGGAATCTCATCCAGGTGGGCAGCACGTCCACGTTCCATTGCTCGAGAACCTCATCCTTGGGATCCTCGACGAGGAGTGTGAGGATTCTCGATCCCCATCGCGTGCTGAGTTCCCTGAGCACCGTGGGCGCCGGGAGGGATGGCGCGGCCCAGGAAGCGCTCACGAGGACCACCACCGGCACAGCGGGACTGCCGGTGGTGGTTCGCGGAGTACGCGAGGTCACTGGCCGGCAGCGGCTGCCAGCGCCTCCTCGGCGTGGGCGTTGGCTGCTGTGTCCGCGAGCCAGCGCTCCGCGTCCAGGGCCGCCTGGCAGCCGGTTCCGGCGGCAGTGATCGCCTGACGGTAGGTGTGGTCCACGACATCTCCCGCAGCGAAGACGCCGGGGATGGAGGTGAAGGTGCTGCGGCCCTGGCAGACGATGTACCCCTCGTCGTCGAGCTCGAGCTTTCCACGCACCAGCGACGTGCGGGGAAGGTGCCCGATGGCCTCGAACACGGCAGAGGTCTCGACCACCCGCTCCAGGCCGGTGACGGTATCCCGCAGCGTCACGGACTCGACCTTGTCTGCCCCGTTGATGCTCACCAGCTCGCTGTTCCACGCGAAGCTCAGCTTCGGATCGGCCTCCGCCCGGCGGGCCATGATCTTCGAGGCGCGCAGCTCGTCACGGCGGTGCACCAGGGTGACGGACTTGCCGAAACGGGTGAGGAAGGTGGCTTCCTCCACGGCGCTGTCGCCTCCGCCGACGACCATGATCTCCTGATCCTTGAAGAAGAATCCATCGCAGGTCGCGCACCAGCTGACGCCCTTGCCGGAAAGCGCTTCTTCACCGTCGACCCCAAGCTTCCGATACTCGGAGCCGGTGGTGATGATCAGGGCCTTCGCGCGGTAGACCGTCCCATCATCAAGGGTGACGGTCTTGATCTCGCCCTCCAGCTCCAGCTGTACGGCATCGTCGTAGATCACCTCGGCACCGAAGCGCTCGGCCTGCTCCTGCAGGTTCGTCATCAGCTCGGGGCCCTGGACACCGGTCGGGAAGCCAGGGAAGTTCTCCACGTCCGTGGTGGTCATCAGCGCGCCGCCCGCGTCGAGGGCACCGGCGATCACGATCGGCTTCATCTCGGCGCGCGCGGTGTAGATGGCTGCGGTGTAGCCGGCCGGACCGGAGCCGACGATGACGACTTCGTGGACCGTGTCGTCCTGCACGGTGGCAGCGGCGGGGACGGTGGCCGGCTGCGTGGCCAGCGGGGAGCCGCCGAGGATGTTGAGGGCCTGGATGGGCTGCGTCATGGGGTGTCCTTCCATGGGAACGGTCGTGGGTGGTGGGCGGGAGGCCCGCCGTCGAGTAGTGCGCAGTAGGTGGGTCGTGGACCGTCCGGAACGGAGGTCAGAGGGGGCCGATCATCACGTCACCGGACCAGAGCCGGTTCTCCTGAGAGGGGACGTCGTCACCGGAAGTGCCGCAGGAGGGCAGCACCACGGTGGCCGAGACGGTTCCGCCGTTGGCGCGCAGCGTCTCGCGGTCCATCGGTCCGTGGACGAGAAGCCAGCTGGGCGACTCCTCTCCGCCCCATGCCACCTCCTCCATGATCAGGATCGAATCCGGGATCCCCTGCTCGCGCAGGCACTGCGCCGCATCGAAGCTCGTCAGGGGTTGGATGGTGCCGGTATCGATCAGACGTTGCACCTCCGTGCCGAGCGTCGTCTCCGTGATAACGGGAACGCCCGCCGAATTCTTCCCGCCGCCGGAGAGCGAGTCGACCGACGTCGATGCCGAATCGGAAGTGCTGGTGGTGGCTCGCTCGAGCGCTCCGGCGAGCTGGGCTCCCAGCAGGCCCGCCACCAGCAGTGCGACGAGCAGCAGAGGGATCGGGATGCCCAGCGCGGTGACCAGGCGCGGCTCTCTCTCCTTCCCCGTGAAGGGGGAAGGACGACGGGGTGTGCGCGAGGTCATTCGACCTGGATCTCTGCGATACGGGCGCGGAACCGTCCGGGTTCGTTGCTGTCCGGTGGCAGTTCTGTGATCCACAGAGCGACGCGTTCGGCGTCGAAGGGTTCGGGAGCCTCGAGTCGGACCTCTCCGTCCCCGGCGAGCTCGCCGGTCGAGAGCACCTCACCGAGGGAGCCGTCCTCGTTCACGGCCCGCAGCTCGATCGTGCCGCCGTTGTTGCGAGCGGTGGTGAGGTTCACCGCGGTGAGGGTGGAGGGCTCGGCGAAGTCCAATCGGATGCCGACGCCGTCCTTCAGCCCCCCGTAGTCGGGGCTTCCGTAGTGCTTCGTGGACCAGAACGTCGCGGGGTCGTCGTCGGTCAGCCTCTCCTGCTGGTCGGTGTGGTCCGGCTCCCGATCGCTCCCCTCGGCGAACAGCTCGACGCCGGCGACCTCGGGGGCGGGCAGGGCGGGATCCTCGGTCGCCTCGGCGGTCGGCTCGACCGGGGCTTCCCCGGTCTCCTCCGCGCTCGGGGTCTCTGCAGCGGGAGCCGAGGTGGCCAGGGGGTCCTCCAGGATCCCGCTGAGGTCTCGAGTGATCGAGGTGAGCGCGATGACCAGAGCGACCATCACCACGATGGCGCCGCCGATGATGATCCACTGCGATTGCAGGGAGCGCTTCTCCTCATCGCGGGGACCCATGGTGAACGTCTCCGGCGCGTCGGCGTCCACCGCCACTCCGACCACATCTCGCAGGAGCGAGCTGCGGGCGAACGGCGCGGTGCTCTCGTCAGGAGCGTCATCGAACCGAGAGCGCTCCCTGCCATGGACCACGATCGGACCGTCCTCCCGGACCGGTGCGAGAGGTGCGGTGCGGCCGGAGACCGGGCCCGAAATGGTCGACTGGTCGTCAGCATTACGGAGGACAGGCTGCGCGGGGGTCGGCGCCGAGTGGTCCGGAGTGACTGCGAGGCTGCTGTCCGAGCGCTCTGCGGAGGGCTGCTGCGCTCGCACGTCGGAACCCTCCGGGGGCTGCGCCGGGGCGAGCGTCGCGGCATCATCCTGCTCCGCGTCACGGGCCAGCGGCCAGTGCGTGCCGGAGGAGCGTGAGGGCAGATCGGCTGCCGTCGCTCCACCGGCTGCGGTGGAGTCGCCAGCAGCACTGCTGGCTGCAGGGGCACCGGCAAGGGTGGCACCGGCGGCGAGGGCACCAGCCCCGGGGGCCGACGGGGTTGCGGCCGACGGGGCTGCGGACGACCGATCCCCGGACGACGGCGCGTCCTGCACCGCCGCTCCGTTCGCGGCGGTCGCGGCAGTCTGGTCCGAGATGGGGTGCGGCCGCGTCGGGAGGGTGATCTCCAGATGGCCCGGGAAGGGGCTGCTGATCCGCTTCTCGTCGAGATGTAGGTCTGTCACGAGAGCTTTCGCCTCGGAGGAGGTGCGCCGGGACTCCTCGGCCCGCTGTGCCGCCTCCTCAGCCTGATCTTCACCAGCTGACGCGGCGGGCGACTCTCCGCCGTCGGGCGCGGAGCTCTTGGGCGCGGAGCTGTCGGGTCCCGAGCTGTCGGCCACGGCGTGGGAGTCCTCGGAGTCTGCGGCTCCGTGGTGGGAGTCCCTCCGGCCGGAGGCTGATTCCGTCGGCCCGGCGATTGCCGCCGCGATGCCTGCCGCTCCCGCGACGCCCGCCGTACCGGCGGCGCCCGGGGCGCCCGCGGTCCCAGCCACCCCTGCGAGACCAGCACCCGTCGCGCCGTCAGAGCGCGCAGAGGGGGTTCGCGCGAGGGTGTCCTCCTCGGGCGGCTCCTGGGCAGGCACGGTCTGCATCAGAGCGGTGCTCTCCAGCTGCTCCTCATCACCGTCGTCACCGTCCTCCGCAGGCGCGGCAGGGGGCGGGGTCTCCATCGGTGACGGGGCATCCGGCGGAGACGGCTCGGGGGCATCCGACGGCGACGTCGCTGAGCCGTCCGCAGCGTCTTCCGCGGCGGCAGCGGGCTCCTGCGGTGCCCGGCGGGGGTATGCCTCGAGGGTCACTGGGATGGACTGCCACGGCTCGAGCGCCTCGATCAGTCCTCGGGTGGTCTCGGGGATCTCGTCGGCCGACTCATTCAGGACCAGGTCGCACAGCAGGTCCAGGTCCTGGGGGATCTCGGTGTCCACCACGGTCGAGGGCCGGGGCACAGTCCCCTGGGCGTCGTGCTGCGGGCTGCGGCCGGTGAGCGCCCGGTAGAGCAGCGCGACCAGGGCGGCGGTGTCCTGGAAGGAGGCCACCTCGCGGGACCGATCGAGATCCGGATGGGTCGCGGCCTCCACTCCGATCCCGAGGATCGAGACGGCGCCCGAGCGGGTGTCGACGAACACCCGGTTGGAGTCGAGCAGCTGATGACGCACCCCGCGCCGCCGCGCGACCTCGAGTCCGGTCGCGGCCTCGCCGATGATCGCGCGGGCGGTCTCCGGATGCAGCGGACCCCGGGCCAGCAGCGCCGCGAGCGGGGGCGCGGGGGGCAGCAGATACTCCACGACCGTCGTCGGCCCCTGTGCACCCTCGGTGGCGGGCTCCTCCGGGGAGGCCTCGCGCGGATCATCGAGCACCACGATGTCCCGGACGGGCAGCAGATGCGGATCCTCGACGAGATAGGCACGGCGCACCGCGTCAGCGGCCTCCAGCGCGGTGTCACCGCGCACGATGAACAGGACCACGTCCTGACCGGTCGCCACCGATCGGGCACGACGCCAGGAGGCGCCGTCGGCGACGCCGGACAGAGGGATCGTGCCCTCCAGCGTCCACCGGGACCGCAGTGCGTCCGGTTCCGTATTCGTGTTCAAGGCCCGTCCTTCTCGTCGTCCGGCGGGGGTGTGCCCATCAGGTGCATCGACCATGTTACGAGCCCACCGTCCTGCGGCGCTGGGTGAACCGGCGCAGCCGACGCCGCACGGCGTCGATCAGGTGGCGCACCTCCGGTACCCGCAGCAGGTAGGCGACCGCGGCGAAGACCACCACCATCACCCCTGCGACCAGCGCACCCAGCAGCACAGCGAGTGCGCGGTGGGTCCAGAACAGATCGTCTGCCAGCTGCACCAGTGCGGTGCCGAGGGCCCAGCTCACCAGGGCGGCTGCCGCGAGCTTCCCGAACATCAGCGCTCCGGCGGCCGCGCTCGGTGGGAGCGTCTCGTGCCGGGCCGCGAGGCGGCGCAGCTGCCAGATGCCCAGCAGCCAGGCCAGCAGGCTGCCGAGGCTGGTGGAACCGGCCGCAGCCATCGCGGCATAGGCCGGATCGACCATGGTCAGGATGATCGGCACCGAGAGCACCGTGACCAGGGCGATCGGGATCTGGGCGATGAACGGGGTGCGGGCATCCTCGTAGGCGTAGAACACGCGCTTGATGAGATAGAGGGACGCGAAGGGCACCAGCCCGAGCATGTAGGCGACCAGCACGGTGCCGTTGGCCCGGGCCCCGATCTCGCCGGTGCCGCCGCCGATCACCCACATGATCGGTCCGGCCAGGGCGATGAACACCGCGGTGCACAGCATCATCGGGACTGCGAGCATCCGGTTGGTCTCGGTGTAGCGGGCCAGCGCGCCGGCGTGGTCCGCCTCCGCGGCGCTGCGGGAGATCGCGGGGAATGCGGCGGTGACCAGGGTGACCGCGATGATGCCCTGCGGGATCATGAACGCCAGGTAGGCCCACTCCATGGTGAGCAGTGCCGGATAGCGGGCGGCGAGCTCCGGCTGATCCTGATACCGCTCCGTCATCCGCACCGCACCGCCGGTGGCCCAGCGGGAGGCCCAGATGCCGAGCTGTCCGAGCCCCAGCATCCCGAGCGACCACAGCCCGATCCGGCTGAGCTTTCCCAGGCCCAGCCCGCGCAGACCCCACTTCGGGCGAAGGCGCAGGTCGAGCTTCTTGACGTACCAGAACAGGAACAGCACCTGCGCCGCCGAGCCGCCCACGTTGATCACGGCGATCGCCACGATCATCGACATCGTCCACTGGCCGGGGTCGCCGACGGAGCCCCACAGCCCCAGGAACAGTGCGGCTCCGAGGATGCCGATGAGGTTGTTGACCACCGGCGCCCACTGGTACGGCCCGAAGGAGTCGTGGGCGTTGAGCAGCTGGCCGCACATCACGTACAGCGCCGAGAAGAAGATCTGCGGCATCATCCAGTAGCCCATCTGCACCGCGAGCGCGTATGTCGCAGGGGGCAGCAGGCCGCTGGTCAGGGTCAGCAGCAGCGGGACCGCGACCAGGCAGACGGCGGTGATGCCGAGAGACGCCACGGCGACCAGGGTCATCAGGCGCGAGATGTAGTCGCTGCCGCGGTCCGGACGTTTCACCGCGCGCACGATCGCGGGCACCAGGATCGCGTTCAGCGTGCCGCCGCCCACCAGCAGCCAGATGGTGTTGGGCAGCGTGTTCGCGGCGCTGAAGGCGTTGGCGGCGGCGGACATCGAACCGCTCAGGATCATGCCGAACAGGAAGTTCCGCACGAAGCCGAGCAGGCGCGAGACCATCGACCCCGCGGCCATCAGCACGCTGGCGCGCAGCAGGGTCGAGCGGCTGGAGGGGGTGCCGTGGCGGCGATGGCGAGGGACGTGCTGAACGCGGCGGGTGCTGCTCATCGGTGGTCCTCCTCACTCGGGTCTGGGTCTGGGTCTGGGTCTGTGGCTGGGTCGGGTCCGGCGTCGGCGTCCGCTCTGCGCGACCAGAGCCGCTCGGTGGAGCTGGTGTCGAGCGTGGAGCGGCCGGAGCGGGCGAGCTCCACCGGATCCTCGGGGCCGCGGATGGCCGGTGCACGGGTCGAGGACCCGATCCGGCGGGCCCGGGCGACTCCCACGACGACCAGCAGACCCATCGCGATCACCAGCAGCAGAGTGGTCCAGTTCTCCCAGGAGGGGTTGACCGTGAGGGGGACGTCCACCGGGGCGGTGAGGGGGCGGCCATCCTCCGTCGTGAGCACGGTGGTGAGGGTGACGGTGCCGTTCGCGATCGCCTCGACCTGCACGGCCGCGTCGATCTGGCCCCGGGCGGGGACCTCCACGACCTTCGACTCACCGATCTTCACCAGCGGGCGGTCGGAGGTGACCTGGATGCGCACCGTGATCGGGGTGTCCAGGCCGTTGCTGATGGTGATCGGGACGCTCACGGCATCGGAGATCACGTTGTACCCCGAGGCGGGGACCACCTCGATGCGGTCCTGGAGCTGTGCGGCGCGAGCGGAGGCATCCTCGGCGCGGGCCGCCGGGATCTCGGGCTCACCGCGCCAGCGCATCGAGGTGCCCGCCAGGATCTCGAGCCGCGGCGCATCCAGCGGGGAGTCGTCATCCATCGCCGCGGCGAGCGTGTCGACCTGCTCCCAGGCGGCATCGAGCTCTCTGAGAGCAGTGGGATCGAGCAGCTGCGGCTCACCCGCCTGCGCCAGCGTGCCCCAGCGCCCGTTGTCGGCGGGCCCGCTGGGGTGCACCTCCTCCGGGGTGACGCGTCCGTGGGCGTACAGCTCCTCACCCTCGCTGCGCGGGTCCGTGGTCCAGTCCTGGCGGTCCGCGGCATCGAGCAGGTCGCCGGTACGACCGGGCTCGATCCAGGGCGCCTCCGCCAGGGCATCCAGCGCGGCGCCGGCCGCGGCCGGGTCCAGCACCGAATCCGCCGAGGGAGAGATCAGCAGATGGCGGGGCGCGCTGGCGAACTCGGACGCGATGGTCGCGGTCTCCGCGAGCAGCCGCTGCTGGGTCTGCTCCACATCAGAGCCCTCGGTGAGCAGCGAGAACTCAGCAGAGAGCTCGGGATCGGGGGCCAGCAGCTGGAGCTGGGCCCCGGCGGTGCTCGTCGAGTCGAAGATCCCGACCGAGCTCGGGGTGACCGTGGAGCTCGGGGACTCCCGCAGCGAGCTGGAGGGGACGACGGCGGCCGTGCCTCCCGCGGCGAGCACGGAATCGAGCTGCTCGGGTTCGGCGACCGTGCCGTCCAGCGGAAGGGCCGCCGCACGGGGCGTGATCCCGCTCTCCTCCCAGACCTGATCGCCCCGGTCGAGAGCCACCCCGGCGAGCCGGTCGGCTCCGGCCTGCTGCAGGCTGACCGGGTCCGCCTGGGCATAGGGCATGGCCAGCACGGTCCGCTCGCCGACGGACTCCGCGAGCAGGGCGGCGAGCTCGGCGGAGCGCGGATCGGGCGCGTACTCGCGCACCGGACCGAGGGGGGACTCCTCGTCCGCGCCGTCGCCCGTCGGCTCGTCGGCACCGTTCTCCACCGGCATCTGCGGCGGGTCCAGCAGTGCGGGATCGATCCACCAGTCCACGTCCTCGCGCTGGGCGAGTCCACGCACCGAGGCCAGCCGGCCCGACTCGGAGGACCGGGCGAAGGCCTCCGGATCGATCACCGGGGCGGAGGCATCCTCGGCGGCGAGTGGCAGCAGCACCGACTGGGTGATGGTGTCGGTGGCATCCGCGGGTCGCCACACCACGAAGGTGCGCAGGGTGCCGAGCGGCTGCTCCTCAGCGGTGACGGTGAGCGAGAGCCGCCGGGTGCCCCAGAAATAGGGTTCTTCGGAGTAGCCCAGCTTCTCAGCACCGATCTGCACGGTGAGCAGGGCCGACTCCCCGGGAGCCAGCTGCGGATGAGCGGGCGAGCTGGCGAGCACCGCCCCGGAGGTGTCCGGGGAGGTATCGGACTGCCACTCGGCGAGCATGCCGCGATCCGTCACCCGAGCGCTGCGGGTGCGCAGATCGAGGGAGAGGGCGGACAGCGGCTCGGAGGAGGTGTTGGTCACCTCGACCTGCGCCTCGAGAGTCCCGCCCGGCGCGAGCGAGGTGGGGGTGAGGGAGACGAGATCCATGCTCACCTCAGCGTCCGCGCTCGGTGCCGGCGGCGCCGCGTGGGCGGCAGGAATCAGGGTCGCCGGGCCGCTCACCAGCACTGATGAGGCCATGACCAGTGCCGTCAGCAGCGCCGCGAGCACCGGGCGCACGGACGGCGGGAACGACGGCATGGTGACACTGTAAGCGGCCGCTACCGTAGGGGCCTGCAGGTGCACGCCGCCACCGCATGAGACAGCTGCACCGCAGTACCTGCGCCGCCACCCTGCGGCGCCGACCGCCCGCACCAGGACAGGACCTCCCGTGACCGACCCCGCCGACGAGACCGCCGCGCGCCTCGACATCGCCCGCACCCGAGCGGCCTCCATGTTCCGGGCGCTGCCCGAGGAGATCCACGAGCTGGGACGGCTGTTCGAGGCGGCCGGGCACGAGCTCGCGCTGGTGGGTGGACCGGTGCGGGACGCGGTGCTGGGCCGCTCGAGCGCCGATCTGGACTTCACGACCTCCGCCCGGCCCGACGAGACCGAGGCGATCCTGCGCGGATGGACGGGCGAAGGCGCGATCTGGGACATGGGCCGCGACTTCGGGACCCTCGGCGGAGTGCGCGATGGGGTGAAGGTCGAGATCACCACCTACCGCACCGAGTCCTACGACCCCACCAGCCGCAAGCCGCAGGTCGAGTACGGCGACACCCTCGAGGGCGACCTGTCGCGCCGGGACTTCACCGTCAACGCGATGGCGGTGAGGCTCCCCTCGCTCGAGCTGGTGGATCCCTTCGACGGCCTCGGCGACCTCGCCCGCACCCTGCTGCGCACTCCGGTCGCGCCCGCACAGTCCTTCAGCGACGACCCGCTGCGGATGATGCGCGCGGTGCGCTTCGTCTCCCAGCTCGGATTCCGGATCGAGGACGCGACGGCCGACGCGATCGAGCAGCTCGCCGAGCGGATCACGATCGTCTCCGCCGAGCGGGTGCGCGAGGAGCTGGTCAAGCTCATGCTGGGCGCCCACCCGCGCGGCGGGCTCGAGCTGCTGACCGAGCTGGGTCTGGCCGCTCACGTGCTCCCGGAGCTGCCCGCCCTCCAGCTCGAGATCGACGAGCACCACCATCACAAGGACGTCTACCAGCACACGCTCACGGTGCTCGACCAGGCGATCGACCTCGAGTCCCCGGCCGGCTCCGGCGGCCCCAGCGAGCGCCCGGATCTGGTGCTGCGCCTGGCCGCGCTGATGCATGACGTGGGCAAGCCCGCCACCCGGCGCTTCGAGGAGGGGGGCGTGGTCACCTTCCGCTTCCACGAGACGGTGGGCGCGAAGATGACGTCGAAGCGGATGCGCACGCTGACCTTCGACAAGGACACCACCAAGAAGGTCGCCCGCCTGGTCGAGCTGCACCTGCGCTTCCACGGCTATGTCGAGTCTCCCTGGACCGACTCGGCGGTGCGCCGCTATGTCACCGACGCCGGGGACCTGCTGCCGCAGCTGAACCGCCTCACCCGCGCCGATGTCACCACCCGCAACCGTCGCAAGGCCCGTTCCCTCGCGCTCGCCTATGACGAGCTCGAGGCGCGCATCGACCAGCTCGCCACGCAGGAGGAGATCGGCAAGATCCGACCTGACCTGGACGGCAACCGGATCATGCAGATCCTGGACCTCCCGCCCGGTCGGGTGGTGGGAGAGGCCTACCAGCACCTGCTCGAGCTGCGGATGGAGCACGGACCCCTGGGCGAGGAGCGCGCCATCGAGGAGCTGCGTACCTGGTGGGCCGCCCGCGAGGTGTGAGCAGGGCCGCACCGGACGTGCACACCCTGTGTGCTTCGACGCCAGAGAGTTCCGTCGGCCGTGGCGTCGTGCTCATACTGGGAGGCCGTGCACCAGCGGTGCGCGCGCAACCGTCCGTCCCCTCGTAGGACCAGGAGCAGTCATGAGCGATTCCCGACGCTCGTCCCGCGGCTCGTCGAAGAACTCGGCGGGCGGTGGTGCACGTCGCGCCGCCGGTGTGCGCCGCGCATCCTCCTCGACGTCCGGTGCCAAGTCGGCCAAGCCCGCCAAGGCAGCCTCTGCGAAGAGCTCCGACGCCAAGGGCGCCAGCCGCACCGGCCGCAGCTCCACCTCCGGGGCCGCCGCCAAGGGCAGTTCCCGCACCGCATCGGCGAAGACCGGCGCAGGCGCGAAGGTCGGCGCAGGCGCCGAGGGCGGCGCAGCGACCCGCCGCACCTCGGTCAACGCGCGCCATGCCGGAACGTCCGCAGCTGCTTCTGCCGCCGCCGGCAAGGGCTCCGCCAAGGGCCGCCCGAAGAAGGCCGCGGCCACGAACTTCCTGAACTATCCGCGGGCCGGGGCGAAGAACCCCTGGCGCTGGATCCCCTCGCTGCGCATGATCGTCGGTGCGATGGCGCTGATGGTGCTGGCCGGGCTCGGCTTCGCCGTCTGGCTGTACAACGACACCGAGGTCCCCGAGCCCTCGGACTTCGCACTGGCCCAGACCTCCCGCGTCTACTTCGCAGACGGTGAGACCGAGATGGGCCAGTTCAGCGAGGTGAATCGCACCGAGCTGCCGGCCGACGAGATCCCGGACAGCGTCAAGCAGGCGGTGGTGGCCAGCGAGGATTCGAGCTTCTACGAGAACCGCGGCGTCTCGCCGCGCGGCATTGTGCGCGCCATGGTCAACAACCTCCAGGGCGGCGCCCGCCAGGGCGGCTCGACCATCACCATGCAGTACGTCGAGCGGTACTACACCGGTACCGAGACGTCCTATGTGGGCAAGGCCAAGGAAGCGATCATGGCCTTGAAGATCGACCAGGAGCTGTCGAAGGACGAGATCCTCTCCCGCTACCTCAACACCATCTACTTCGGCCGCGGCGCCTACGGCGTGCAGGAGGCCTCGCAGGCCTACTTCGACAAGGACGCCGCGGACCTCACCGAGGCGGAGGCGGCGCTGCTGGTGGCCGTGATCCCCGCTCCGTCGACCTATGACCCCGCGAATGACGTCGAGCAGTCCACGCAGCTGTGGGATCGCGTGATCACCCGGCAGGTGAACGAGGGGCAGATGACCGCCGCGGAGGGTGACGCGCTCACCTTCCCCGAGACCATCGAGCCGCGCAACGAGAACTCGCTCGGCGGCACCAAGGGCTACCTCCTGGCCCAGGTGCGGGGCGAGCTGATCGAGGCGGGCTTCACCGAGGACGAGATCAACACCGGCGGGTTCACGATCATCTCCACGATCGACCCGACGATCCAGAACAACACCGTCCAGGCGGTCGACAACCTGCCGGACGACCGTCCCGAGAACAACCGCGTCGGCACCGTGACCCTCGACCCGTCGACCGGAGCGATCCGTGGCATGTACGGCGGTCCGGACTACGTCGCCCAGGCGCAGAACGACGCCACCCAGTCACGGATGCAGGCCGGCTCGATCTTCAAGACCTTCACCCTGATCGCCGCGCTCGAGGACGGCTTCCCGCTGGACTCCCGCTGGGACGGCAACTCCCCGAAGGACTTCCCCGATGTCCCCGGCGGCTGGGAGGTCAGCAACTTCAACGACACCGACTACGGCCGGGTGAGCCTGGAGAAGGCCACCGCCAACTCGATCAACACCGCCTATGCCGAGGCGAACATCGAGATCGGTCCGCAGCGGACCATGGACACGGCGATCGCGCTGGGCCTGCCCGAGAGCACCCCCGGCCTGAACGCCGAGCCCTCCAACGTGCTGGGCTCCGCCTCGCCGACCGTCGTCGAGATGGCCGAGGTCTACGCGACCATCGCCGCCGGTGGCGTGCACCGGGACGCCTTCATCGTCGAGTCCGTGACCCGGCCCGACGGCTCCTCGCGCTACCAGCACGAGGCCACGGAGACCCAGGCGATGGACGAGCAGGTGGCGATCAACGCGACCGTCGCCCTGCAGGGTCCGCCGAAGGTGGGCTCCGCCCGATCGCTGCTGGACGTCATGGACGGTCGCCCGGTCGCGGGCAAGACCGGCACCTCGGAGAGCTTCCGCTCCGCCTGGTTCGTGGGCTTCACCCCGCAGCTGGTGACCGCGGTGGGCATGTTCCAGCCCGGCGAGGACGGCTCCGAGGAGACCCTCACCACCTTCGGCGGCGCCAGGAACATGACCGGCGGTGCCTTCCCCACCGACATCTGGGGCGACATCATGGCGCCCTCTCTCGAAGGCCAGGAGATGATCGACTTCCCCGAAGAGGTCACGCTGGACAACGAGACCCGTGAGCGGAGCTACACGCCGCCGCCCCCTCCGCCCACCACCGAGGCGCCGGAACCCTCTGAGGAGCCCTCGGAGGAGCCGTCGGAGGAGCCCTCCGAGGAGCCCTCTGAGGAGCCCTCTGAGGAGCCGAGCGAGGAACCCTCCGAGGAGCCCAGCGAGGAGCCGTCGGAGGAGCCCAGCGAGAAGCCGGCGGATCCGACCACCAAGCCCGGCAACGGCGGCGAGAACACGCAGCCCACCGAGGAGCCCACCAGCGAGACGGAGGGCGGCGCGGACACCAGCGCCGGACGCGTCGAGGGCGACGGCGACGAGGGTCCGCCGGGGGACTGAACTGCCGGTTCAGTCGCTGCTGCCTCCGCTGCCGCTGCCGCTGCCGACCGCTCGGCTCGTGACCCCGTGGCGGTGCTCCGCGTAGCCTCCTCGCACATCCAGCGAGGAGGAGACATGCTCACCATCGATGTGGTTCCCGGTGTCCACCTGATCGAGTACGCGCACGTCAACTGCTATCTGATCGAAGGGCAGTCCGGGCTCACCCTCGTGGACTCGGGCCTGCCCGGTGTCTGGCATGAGCTCGGCACCGCTCTGCGGACGCTCGGCCATCGCCCCGAGGATCTGCGGGCTCTCGTGCTCACCCACGCGCACTTCGACCATGTCGGCACCTCGCGACGGCTGGTGCAGCGCCTCGGAGTGCCCGTCCATCTGCATCCGCAGGATGCCGAGCTGGCCGCGCACCCGTACCGTTACGCGCACGAGAATCCCCGATCCGTGTACCCGCTGCGGCATCCGCGGGCCCTGCCGGTGCTGGGATCGATGCTCCTCGCCGGAGCGGCCAGGGTGCGGGGGATCGATCGCACGGTGCCGCTGATGACCGGCTCCGAACTCGATGTGTGGGGGATGACGAACGGCGTCGCCGCGGCGCTCGCTATGACCGGACTCCTCGAGGGGAAGGCCCCTACCTGGCATCCCGCCCTGCAGGAGGGGTCAGGTCTCCGAGCCCTGGCCTCCGGGGCGGCGATGGGCGCGAACGTCGCAGCCCAGCTCGCCGGGGGCTGGGCACAGGCTGAGCTGCACGAGCTGCCGTCGTCCCCTCCGCCTGAGGGCACCGGGTCGGTGGGCCGCAGCGAGGGCCGACCGGTCGCGATCTCGACCGTCGAGGGAAGGACCTGCGCGCTCTCCGCGGTGTGCCCTCACCTCGGCGGCGTGCTGCGCTGGAATGACGCGGAGCGCTCCTGGGACTGCCCGCTGCACGGCTCGCGCTTCGCGCCCGACGGCACCCGGCTCGAGGGCCCGGCGCTCAGCGACCTCCGTGCTGTTCCGGCTCCGGGCGTCGCTGCATCTCCCGGCGGCCCTGAGTGAGCTGGCGGAGGTCTGCCGTCTCGTCGAAGCTCGTGCCCAGTCCGCCCGCGACGACCCCCAGCGCAGCGCTCAGCCAGGCGATGTCCACATAGTTCGAGAAGTCCACCGGGCTGCCCATGATCTGGGTCATGAAGTCCGGATCGATCACCACCAGGCTCGCTGCGAGGATCACGACGAACAGCGCCAGGTACAGGCCGAGGACGACGAGGGACAGGGTCAGGACCGTGGAGAGGTTGTAGTAGAGGAACACCTCGGTGGGGTCGGTGTGCTCCGCGCGCTCCCAGAGGCCGTTGCTCAGAATCAGCCACAGCACCATCAGCGTGATCGCGAGCACGCCGATCATCAGCAGGCGACTGGGAGAGAGCGCCGCGGACATCTGCCAGATCGATTGGTAGAAGACTCCGAATGCGCCGGTCGCCGCGGCGGCGGCCAGCGCGGTGGACAGATGCGGAGCGGTCCGCCAGGGTGCATTGGTGGCGACCATCCCCAGCACGGTGCGTGGCACTCCGGTGATGGTGTGCGCGAGCAGGTAGCCGGGCTCGTCGCCACGGGGTTCCTGCCATCGGTTCCAGCGCGGCTCGTAGCGTTCCCGGGCCTCTGGCGGGGCGCCGTCGACCAGCCGCAGCACGCAGGACATGAACAGCGCGAGCAGCCGTCGCCGTCCGGCGTGCACACCGAGCGTCGGATAGGACAGCGCTGCCGCGGATTCGTCCGGGAAGATCCTCGCCATCTCGGGCTTCCCATGCGAACGACGCGGCATCTCGGTGAGGATCAGCACCACATCGACGCTCTCGTAGTCCTCGCGCAGCGTGGCGATCGTGCCGAACTCGAGGGTGTCGGCGTCGCTGATCCCGAGGAACTGGGTGCGCACGTGGACCGTGGCGGCGCCATAGAGGTGGGTGAGCTCCTGCTCGAAGCGCTCCGCCACGGAACGGGCGCGCACCGTGCACAGGCCGGGATCGCTCAGCACCAGGACGGTGACCCCGTTGCGTGCGTCGGAGGGTTCTTCCATCTCCGCACTCCCTCCCTCGGTACTCCTCGATCAGGCCGATCGGGACCACGGTAGCCGCGAGATCCCCCCTGAGCATCCGACAGACCGATCGGTCTCTTCCTCTGCCCTGCGCAGAGACCGCGTGCCCTGTGCCGCGACCTGCGGTGAGATCTACGGTGGTGGCGGTCACCGACGATCTGTTCGACCCCCTCGAGGAGGAGCACGCCATGACACCTGCGAAGCCCACCCCCACGCCGGCTCCCGGTCGCCCCGCCAGCCGGCCGCCCGCGCTCGAGGAGCCGACGGATCCCGTCGGCCCGCTGCCCCCGAAGCCGGACCAGCAGGGCGCCCAGCCCCGCACCGCGACCGGCGCGGAGCCCGGCCCCGAGCGGACCACGAACGCACAGCAGGGTGAGTTCCTCACGACCTCGCAGGGTGCCCGACTGCGGGACACCGACCATTCCCTGAAGGCGGGCCGGCGCGGGCCGGTGCTGCTGCAGGACCATCACCTGCGCGAGAAGATCACCCACTTCGACCACGAACGGATCCCGGAGCGGGTCGTGCATGCCCGCGGCGCCGCCGCCCACGGCGTCTTCGAGGGCTATGGGACCGCGGAGCCCGTGTGCCGGGCCGGCTTCCTCGCGAAGGGGAAGCGCACCGAGGTGTTCACCCGCTTCTCGACCGTCGTCGGCTCCCGCGGTTCGATGGACACCGCCCGCGACACCCGCGGCTTCGCCACGAAGTTCTACACCGACGAGGGCACCTTCGACCTGGTCGCCAATAACATCCCGGTCTTCTTCATCCAGGACGGCATCAAGTTCCCCGATGTGGTCCACGCCGCGAAGCCCCACCCCGACCGGGAGATCCCTCAGGCGCAGAGCGCCCACGACACCTTCTGGGACTTCGTCTCCCTGCACACCGAGGCGCAGCACCACACCCTGTGGTTCATGGGCGACCGCGGCATCCCGCGCTCCTTCCGGATGATGGAGGGCTTCGGCGTCCACACCTTCCGGCTGTCGAACGCCGACGGCGAGACCTCGCTGGTGAAGTTCCATTGGAAGCCGACGCTCGGTGTGCACTCGCTGACCTGGGAGGAGGCGCAGATCCTCGGCGGCGCGGATCCCGACTTCCACCGCCGCGACCTGGCCGACGCGATCGAGTCCGGTGCCCATCCCTCCTGGGAGCTCGGCATCCAGGTGTTCCCCGACAACGAGGAGCAGTCCTTCGAGGGCATCGACCTGCTGGATCCCACCAAGTTCGTCCCCGAGGAGCTGGCCCCCGTGCAGCCCATCGGGCGGCTGACGCTGGATCGCAATCCCAGCAACTACTTCGCCGAGACCGAGCAGGTGGCCTTCAACCCCGGTCATCTGGTGCCCGGGATCGACGTCACCGACGACCCGCTGCTGCAGGTGCGACTCTTCTCCTACGTCGACACCCAGCTCACCCGGCTGGGCGGCCCGAACTTCGCCCAGCTGCCGATCAACCGCGCCCACGCGCCGATCAACGACATGCTGCGCGACGGCTACGGCCAGCAGGGAGATCATGCGGGCGTGGCCCCCTATCACCCGAACTCCCTGGACGGCGGCTGCCCCTTCATGGCGGGCGAGATGGACGGTGCCGTCGAGGATCTCCCGGTCCGGGTTCCCGAGGGCGTGAAGGAACGGGAGCTCTCGGCGACCTTCGAGGACCACTTCAGCCAGGCCCGCCTGTTCTGGCGCAGCATGACCCCGGTCGAGCAGGATCACATCGTCGACGCCTACTCCTTCGAGCTCGGCAAGTGCTACGAGAACACGATCCGGGAGCGCCAGCTGCAGAGCCTCGCGAACATCGATACGGAGCTGTGCGCTCGGGTCGCCGCAGCGCTCGGGATGCCCGCCCCGGCCCCGACGGTCCCCGCCGCGGACGAGGGCGACGGCCAGGTGATCACCAGCGGGCCGCTGTCCCAGCTGGGCGGCAGCTGGCCGCTGGACGGCCGCACGATCGGGATCGTGGTCGACCCGGACGCCGACAACGACGAGCTGCTCGCGCTCCACGAGGCGATCGTCGCCGCGTCGATGACCCCGGTGGTCATCGCCCCGCGCGGCGGCGAGGTCGCCGGGGTCCCGGTGGGTCGCACCTTCGGCACCGCCGCCTCCGTCGAGTTCGACGCGCTGCTGCTCGCCGGCTGCCCGCTGACGGCTCCGGACTCCCGCCCCTCGGTGGACCCGAAGGCCGGGGCACCGGGATCCGGGGTGGTGGAGCCTCGGGTCGGCAAGCTGATCGA
This sequence comes from uncultured Brachybacterium sp., assembly GCF_947500705.1. Lineage (GTDB taxonomy): Bacteria > Actinomycetota > Actinomycetes > Actinomycetales > Dermabacteraceae > Brachybacterium. Next base: position 416,604 of record NZ_CANMSY010000003.1, read on the forward strand.
CGAGTGCTGGCGACATGCCAAGGCGATCGGTGCCTGGGGCCCCGGCCGCGCGGCGCTCGAGGCGCACACCGTTGCCGGTGGTGCGGGTCTCGTCCTCGGCGACGACGGGCAGACCGTGCTCGGCGAGATCACCGCGCTGATGGAAGCTCACCGGGTCTGGGAGCGGTTCCCCGCCGCGCCCTGAGCGCGCAAGACCTCAGGCGGCGGCGTCGGCCCCGGTGTCCGCACCGGCCCGGCGCCGCCGCCACGCGGCGATCCCCGCCAGCACCGCGGCCACCGCCAGGAACGGCAGCCCGAGCCGCCACACCGCCCACTCGACCTGCGTCATCAGCAGCAGGCAGGAGGCCAGACCACCGATCGGCAGTGCGAGCGGGGTGCGGAAGTGGCGGTGCCCGGGACGGTCACGGCGCAGCACCAGGACGGCCGCGTTCACCGAGAGGAAGACGACCAGCAGGAGCAGCACCATGGTGCCGGCGAGCACATCGATGGTGCCGGTCAGCGCGAGCACGATCGACAGGGCTGTCGTCGCCAGGATCGCCACCCACGGCGTGCGCCGCGCGGGCAGGAGCCGGGTGAGGACCCGCGGCAGCAGTCCGTCGGACGCCATCCCATAGGCCAGGCGCGAGGACATGATCCCGGTCAGCAGCGCCCCGTTGGCCACCGCGATCAGGGCGACCACGCTGAACACGACCGGCGGCACGATCCCCGCGGCCTCCACCACCAGGGCGAGCGGCGCCGAGGAGCCCGCGAGCTCCTCGGTGGGCACCACCGCGGCGGCGACCACACCGATCAGGGCATAGACGATGCCCGTGACGATCAGCGCCCCGAACAGCGCCCGGGGGTAGGAGCGGGCCGGGTCCTTCGTCTCCTCGGCGATGTTCACGCTGGTCTCGAAGCCGACATAGGAGTAGAAGGCGAGCACGGTACCGGCCAGCACCGCGGCGACCGGGCTGTTCTCGGGCGTGCCGAGCTCGGTCAGCCGCCCCAGATCCCCCTCGCCGCGACCGATCACGATCGCGCCCAGCACGATCACCATCAGCAGCCCACCCACCTCGATCACGGTGGCGACCCGGTTCGCGCCGAGCGATTCGGAGATGCCGCGGGTGTTCAGCGCCGCCAGCAGGCCGAGGAAGACGATCACCACCAGGACCGAGGGCAGGCTCACGAACGCCCCGAGGTAGTCCCCGGCGAAGCCGAGCGCCAGGGTACCCACCGAGACGACTCCTGCCGAGAGCATGCAGAAGCCCACCAGGAATCCGGCGAAGGGCCCGAACGCACGGGTCGCGTAGTGGGAGGAGCCGCCGGCCCGGGGGTATTTGGTCGCCAGCTCTGCATAGGACCCGGCGGTGAGCAGGGCCAGCAGCAGGGCGACCACCAGCGGCACCCACAGCGCGCCGCCCGCGATTCCGGCGATCTCCCCGGCCAGCACGTAGACGCCCGCGCCGAGCACATCGCCGAGGATGAACAGGAAGAGCCCCGTGGTGGTGACGGTGCGGCGCAGCGTGGTGCGCTCATCGGTGCTGGTCATGGGCCCACGGTAGAGGGCCGGAGCCGAGGGGGCCGGACCGATCGGTCGCCTGTGGATGGCCCGGATGGCACCATCGGGTCATGCGATGCGAACAGTGCAGCAGGAAGATCCGCGGCAGGGCCTATACCTCGATCACCGGCCGCAAGCTCTGCGACCGCTGCGGGACGCAGCTGCAGGGCCGCACCGCCGGAGTGGTCGCCGGCGGCGGGATCGCCGGCGGGATCAGCACCGGGGGCTGGTACGCCCGGGTCAGGAAGGCGATGGGTCGGCCGCCGCGCAGCTGAGGCGTCAGATCTGTGATGCGCCGCGCACCCGTCGGCCCCCTCTGGCCGATGGCCGAGCGCGCGGGTACGCTGGGCCGGTCCGTGATGTGCATCGCCGATGCACCAGCGGGCGGCATGAACCCTCCTGCCACGGAGAGACCGTGGCCGTAGAGACCACAGGAGGTGGGTACAAGAACATGCGTAAGTACGAAATGGTCGTGATCCTCGACCCGTCCGTCGATGAACGGACTGTCACCGCAACTTTCGAGAAGCTCGTCCAGGTCGTTCCGGCCGAGGGCGGCACCATCGACAACGTCGACGTCTGGGGCAAGCGGAAGTTCGCCTACGAGATCGACAAGAAGTCCGAGGGCATCTACATCGTCCTGAACTTCACCGCCAAGGCGTCGACCGCTCAGGAGCTGGACCGTCAGCTCGGGCTCAACGAGTCGGTCATGCGCACCAAGGTCATGCGTCTCGACGACAAGGTCAAGGCCCCGCGCGCCGACAAGGCTGCACGCGAGGACAAGGCCCCGTCCGACGACGCCAAGTGACCTGCGGTCGCTGATCCCCGCACGACCCCACCCCATCCTGGAGCAGAGGAGCCCCCATGGCGAATGACACCGTCATCACGGTGATCGGCAACCTGACCGCCGACCCCGAGCTGCGTTTCACGCAGTCCGGCGTAGCGGTCGCGTCGTTCACCATCGCGTCCACCCCCCGCACCTTCGACCGTCAGTCGAATGAGTGGAAGGACGGCGAGGCGCTGTTCATGCGCTGCTCCATCTGGCGCGACGCCGCAGAGAATGTGGCGGAATCGCTCGAGAAGGGCTCCCGCGTCGTCGCGCAGGGGCGTCTCAAGCAGCGCTCCTTCACCGACCGTGAGGGCAACAACCGCACCAGCATCGAGCTGGACGTCGACGAGATCGGTCCCTCCCTCAAGTACGCCACCGCGAAGGCCAACAAGGTCCAGCGCGGCGGCGGCGGTGGAGGCGGCGGCCGTGGCGGCTTCGGCGGCGGCGGTGCCCCGCAGGGCGGTGGCCAGGGTGGCTACGGTGGCAATCAGGGTGGTCAGGGCGGCTACAGCAATGCCCCGCAGGGTGCGCCGCAGGGCGCCCCGGCAGCCGACCCCTGGGCCGGCGGCGGGAACCAGGGCGGGTACGACGACCCTCCCTTCTGATCGCCTCGGCGATCGACGCACGATATTGATCCATTCCATCCCGGGTGCATGCCCGGGCTCCCCTCAGAAAGAAGGAGCACCACGATGGCCAAGCCCTCACTTCGTCCCCCGAAGAAGAAGCAGAACCCGCTGAAGGCCGCGGGAGTCGACACCGTCGACTACAAGGACGCTGCGCTGCTGCGCAAGTTCGTCTCCGACCGCGGAAAGATCCGCGCCCGCCGCGTCACCGGCGTGTCCGTCCAGGAGCAGCGCAAGATCGCACGGGCCGTGAAGAACGCCCGCGAGATCGCTCTCCTGCCGTACTCGACCTCCGGTCGCTGAGCGAGGAAGGGAAACACATGACCACCAAGCTCATCCTCACCAATGAGGTCTCGGGTCTCGGCGCCGCCGGCGATATCGTCGACGTCAAGGACGGCTACGCCCGGAACTTCCTCATGCCCCGCGGTCTCGCGACCCCGTGGACCAAGGGCGGTCAGCGTCAGCTCGACCAGATCCGCGCGGCCCGCGGCAAGCGTGCGATCGCCAGCATCGAAGAGGCGCAGGCCCTGAAGGCCTCGCTCGAGTCCAAGCCCGTCGTCATCTCCGAGCGCGCCGGCCAGAACGGCCGTCTCTTCGGTGCGGTCTCCTCCAAGGAGGTCGCCGAGGGCGTCAAGGCGATCTTCGACAAGGACATCGACCGTCGCACGGTCGAGTTCGTGGCTCCGATCCGCTCGCTCGGCGAGCACAAGGCCACCGTCCGTCTCCACGAGGACATCTTCGCGAACCTGCTCGTGCAGGTCATCGCGGCGAAGGGTGCTGCAGCACAGGCCTGATCAGCCACTCGGCCCTCGAGCCGGCCAGAAGCGTCCCGCACCAACCATGGTGCGGGACGCTTCTCTGTGATGAGGTACGTTCTGCAGGAGATCTGACCGGCCCGGTACGCCGCACCGCACGAGCAGCAGGGGGACGCATGCGCACGACCCGACGACCGTCCATGGCACTGGCGATCGGAGCAGCCGCGCTCGCCCTCGCACTGCCCAGCTGCAGCGGCGATACAGCCGACGACGGCACGACGACACCGGCAGCGACCAGCACAGAGGCGGCGTCGGTGGATGTCGAGCCCACCACCGCGGAGGAGGGTCGCTCGGAGGGTTACGCCCCGGTGGGCCAATTCCCGGTGCTGAGCCTCGCCCCGATGGGCACGGACGACTCCCCCTCGAGCGAGGTCGCTCCGGACCGGCTCGCCGAGATCTCTGCCGGCGTCGCGGGAACCGAGCCGACGGACGTCACCTGCGAGGGCACCCTCATGGGCGGCAGCAGGATCCCGGTGGGCTGCGCCGTCGCCTCCACGCAGGACGTGGTCACGGCATACCCGGTGCTCAGCGGCCCCGCCGGCACGGAGGACCACTCCCTGGTGGTCGCTGGGGAGCTCGCCTCGGTCCAGGCCGAGATGGTGATGGACGAGGAGGTCAGCGTCCACTATGGCCCGACCGCGCTGTTCTTCGACGATCCGGCGCTGCTCGAGCAGGAGGGGTTGGTCGGACGCGTCCAGGCCGAGCTCGAGAGCCTGGGCCTGAGCGACACGCTCGAGACCTGCGAAGGCATCGTCGGCGAGAGCACCGGCCATACCGGCGTGCGCTGCACCGGGACCCAGGACGACAGCCCGGCACCTTTCGAGGCGCAGTTCTACCCCACGCTCTCCGCGAGCGGAGACCCCGTCACCTTCGCCCTGATCCATCGACCGTTGCAGTAGGAGCGGGGTTCAGCCCTCGATCTCGGCGAGCACCTCGAGGGCCTGGCGCAGCGGCGCAGGGTGACCGCTGAAGGGGAGTCGCAGGGCATGGGGCCAGCCTGTGCCCCGTGGCGAGAACAGCGATCCGGGGTCCAGCGCCACGCCGCAGTGACCATTGCGGTGCGGACGTCGGCCCCGCGAGCGCCGGTCGCGGGATAGGTTGCGGACATGTTCGGACGTGCAGCACGGCAGCAGAAGCAGCTCGAGACCCTCCAGGCGCATATCCGTCGCCTCGAGAATCTCGCGGGGGAGCTCGCCGCGCGAGCCGGAGTGAGCGACGCGGAGCTGCTCAGCCTTCGCGACCAGGTGGGCCCGCAGATCCCCGAGGAGTCCCGCCGACTGGTCGCCGAGGGCAAGGTGATCCAGGCGATCAAGGTGTACCGCGAGCACACCGGCGCGGGCCTCAAGGAGGCCAAGGATGCCATCGACCAGTACCGGGGCGCGTGATCTCTCCGAGGTGAGGTGACTCGGCTCGGTCCTGAGTGAAGGCGCGATCCGCGGGCGCTACGCTCGAGCGGTGACTTCTCGACCCCGTGACACCGCCGCTCCCCACCACGGCGGCCCCCTCGCCCGCTCCCTCGGCCATGGCCAGATGGCCATGATCGCCATGGGCTCCGCGCTGGGCACCGGCCTGTTCCTCGGCTCGGGGGAAGCGATCGGCATCGCCGGGCCCGCCGTGATCGTCTCCTTCGCGCTCGGTTCCCTGATCGCTGCCACCATCGCACTGGCGATGGGGGAGATGGCCTCCCGCCATCCCGTGCGCGGTGGCTTCGGCACTCTCGCCGCCCACTACCTCTCCCCGTTCTGGGGCTATCTCACCCGGTGGCTGTACTGGATCGTCACGGTGTGCGTGACCGGCGCCGAGCTGGTGGCCTGCGCCTTCTACCTCACCTACTGGGTGCCGGCGATCCCGGTCTGGGCCGGGATCCTGCTGTTCGCCGCCCTGATCATCGCCATCAACCTCGCGAGCGTCGGCTCCTTCGGCATCGTCGAGTTCTTCCTGTCCTCCATCAAGGTGATCGCCGTCTTCGCCTTCATCCTGGTCGGCGCGGTGCTGGTGCTCTTCGGCCTGCCGGACACCCCCGCCCCCGGCCTCGCCCAGCTCACGCCCGACGGGGGCTTCGCCCCGAACGGCTGGGCGGCGGTATGGGTCGCCCTGTCCGTCGTGATGTTCTCCTTCGGCGGCATCGAGCTGCTGTCCATCACCGCTGCGGAGGCCAAGGATCCGGCCCGCTCGATCAGGACCGCCGCCCGCACCACGGTGGTCCGCCTGGCCTTCTTCTACGTCTTCTGCATCACGATCGTGCTGTGCCTGGTGCCGTGGCGCACCGCCGCCGGCACCGGCGACGACGTCGCCACCTCCCCGTTCGTGATGGTCTTCGACCAGCTCGGGATCCCTGGCGCCGCCCACATCACCAACCTGCTGGTGCTGATCGCGGCGCTGTCGGCCGCGAACGCCAATCTCTACGCCGGCAGCCGGATGATCCACTCCCTGGCCGTGGATCGCCTGGCACCCCGCTTCGCCGCCCGCACCACGAAGCATCGGGTCCCGGTGGTCGGCATCGCCCTGAGCTCGCTGGGCCTGCTCGGAGCGGCGCTGCTCAACTTCAGCGGTGTGGGCGGGGTCTTCAGCTACATGATGAGCCTGGTGGTGTTCGCCGTCATCCTGGTCTGGGCACTCATCCTGTGCACCTTCATCGCCTACCGGCGGCGCCACGTCAGCGGGGCCACCTTCCGCATGCCGGGCGGCGTCGCGAGTGCAATCGTCGGACTGGTGGGTCTTGCCGCGGTGTTCGCGACCGTCACGGTGCGGCCCAGCATGCAGGTCGCGGCGATGGTCGGCGTCCCTGCGGTGCTCGTGGCGACGGTGCTGTACGTCGTCGCCGTCCGCCGCCGCATCGACCCGTCGGCCATCGAGGATGCTTTCGCCGAGGCGGAATCGATGCGCTGAATCGGGGGAGCATATCCGCCTCGACGTGGCGTTCGTTACTGTGCGGGGCGTCGGTTTGGGCTGGAGGTGGCGCGGGGGTAACCTAGTGGAATCTTCGGTCTTGGTGACGCGAGTCCCGGTGCTGAAGGAATGCGCAAGTGGCGGAATTGGTAGACGCGCACGGTTCAGGTCCGTGTGCCGGAAACGGCGTGGGGGTTCAAGTCCCCCCTTGCGCACCGCAGGAATTGCCCCGGTTCATCGAGATGAACCGGGGTTCTTCGCGTCTCAGATGGCGGCGCGCATCACGGCGTGGGCGATCGCCTCGACCGCAGCGGCCTGGGGGATCCGACCGGTGTTGATCATCAGGTCGTAGTGCACCGGCTCCCGCGGATCCCAGCCGTAGAGCGAGGTGGACATGTCGGTGCGGATCCTGTCCTCCTGCCTGCGGCGCTTCTCCGCCTGCTGCAGGGAGATCCCCGCCAGCTCAGCAGCACGCGCGACCCGGCTCTCGGCGTCACCCGTGAGCAGGACATGCAGGATGCGGGGCCGGTTCGCGAGGATCTTCGTCGCGTTGCGGCCGACGATCACGCCACCCTCCTCGCCGTAGCGGCGCACCGTGGCGTTGTTGTCGTCGATGAGCTCTCGCTTGTCGCGCTGCGCGTCGATGTACTCCATCCCGTCTCCGCCGCCGAAGGCGCCTCCCATCGCAGCGAGCACCTGTGAGAGGTTGACCCGGCTCTGGATCGACTGCGCGGTGGCGGACTCGTCCTGCGGTGCGCCCTCCGCCTCGATGTCCTCCGAGCTGAATGCCTGCACGTGATACGGAAGCCCCAGCCGCTCGGCGACGGCGCGACCGACCGCCTCCGCCCCCGAGCCGTACTCCTCCCAGATCGTCACCACGGGCCGATGAGATCCATCCTGACCGGGAGCGGAACCTGGAGTGCTGGACGGTCCAGCTGCATGCGTGCTCATGGTGACCTCCGTGAGAGATGTGAGCCACAGCATACGGCGGATATGGCAGAAGAGTCCCCAATTGTCAGGACGGAAGGACTCGGGGCGCGTCCTGAGGCGGAACTTCTCGCGACGACGGGGCATCATGGTTCCATGAGCAATGGCGTCCCCAGCACTGACTTCACCCTCGCGGGACACGGCGGCACTCTCGCAGGTCGCGCCTGGACCCTCCCCGCACCGCGCTGGATCGCCGTGCTCTCCCACGGCTACGGCGAGCACGTGGGCCGCTACGAAGGGGTCGCCGCCCGGTGCAATGACGCCGACGCCGTGGTCTACGCCGCCGACCACCTCGGCCATGGCCGCAGCGACGGACAGAGGGCCCTGATCAGTGACTTCGAGCCGGTGGTCGACGATCTCCTCCTGGTGGTCCAGCACGCCGCCTCCCGGCATCCCGGAGTGCCGGTCGTGCTGATCGGCCACTCCATGGGCGGGATGATCGCCGCCCGCTTCACGCAGCTGCACGCGGACTCCCTGGCGGCGACCGTGCTCTCCGGTCCGGTGCTCGGCTCCTGGGCCACCGTGGACGAGCTGCTTGCGCTCGACGTCATCCCGTCGACCCCGATCGACCCCGGCACCCTCTCCCGTGACCCTGCCGTCGGCGAGGCCTATGCCTCAGACCCGCTGGTGTGGCATGGCGACTTCGCCCGCCCCACCCTCGAGGGCCTGCAGCGGGCGATGCGCACGATCGACGAGGCCGGCAGCGTGGGCGAGCACCCCCTGCTCTACCTGCACGGCGAAGCGGACCGCCTGGTACCGCTCCCCGCCAGCTGGGAAGGGCTGAACTCGCTGCGGGGCTCGCGGACCTTCGTGAAGACCTACCCCGGTGCCCAGCATGAGATCTTCCACGAGACCCACCGCGATGAGGTGATCGCAGACGTGATCGGCTTCGTGGAGGGCGTGCTCGCGCTGCCGAACTGACGCACGAGAAGCCCAGGCGAGGGAAGAACGAGGAGCGGGAGATGTCGACGCGACGACACGAAACGGCACGGAACCGGCGCGCTGATCGCGCCCGGGTGCAGGCAGCGGGGCGCACTCCGCACAGCGGTGGTGCGGCGCCGACGACCCGCTACGTCGCCGGAGGAATCCCCAGCCGCCAGCCCGACGGGGACTCGATGGGTGATGCCCTGGCATTCTCGCGCGCGGCCTCGGACCGGATGGCGATGTTCTTCTACCCGCGGCCCGACCGCGAGCAGGTGATGGAGCTCAGCGACGCCTGGGACCTGCACCCGCTGCTGCTCGAGGACCTGCTCAACGCGCATCAGCGACCGAAGCTCGAACGGTACGGCGATGTCCTGTTCCTGGTGGTGCGCGCGGCCCGCTACGTCGACGCCCAGGAGGAGGTCGACTTCGCGGAGTTCCACCTGCTGCTGCGACCCGGCGCCGTGGCGGTGCTGTGCCAGGACGGGACCTGGATCGACGGCACCCCGGGGCCGCAGCTGGACGAGGAGCATCCGCTGACCTCGACCCGTCGGGAGCGCACGGTGCTCGAGGACGTCAATCTCCTGGAGCTCGGCCCGGAGGCCGTGCTCTACCGGGTGCTCGATACGATCGTCGACGGCTACGACCCCGTGCTGAAGGGCCTCCGGGTCGACCAGGAGCAGATCGAGCGGCAGGTGTTCAGCGGGGATGCTGCGGTCGCCGAGCGGATCTACCGGCTCAGCCAGGAGGTCATCGACATGCAGCAGGTGATCACCTCGCTGCGCGACGTGATCGACGATCTCCAGGCCGGCTTCGGGAAGTACGCGATCCCCGGCGAGCTGCAGGCCTACCTGGACGACGTCGGCGACCACCTGGAGCGGGCCGCATCGCGCGTGCGGGATCTGCGTGATGCCCTCTCCCAGATCCTCGACGTCAACGCGACCCTGGTCGCGCAGCGCCAGAACGAGGACATGAAGAAGATCTCCGGCTGGGCCGCCATCCTGTTCGCCCCGACCCTGATCGGTGCCGTCTACGGCATGAACTTCGACGACGTGCCCGAGCTGCACTGGGCGTACGGCTATCCGATGGCGATCGGGATGATGATCGCGCTCGGCGTGCTGCTCTTCGTGATCTTCAAGCGCAGCAGGTGGATGTGAGTCCGGACGTCGCTGCTGGGCCTCAGATGAACTCGAGCGGATCGAACTCGTCGATGTTGATGATCCGCACCCGCGGCAGACGGCTCGTGAACGCGGCGACGTCGTACTCGAGGTCGTGGAACTCGATCCCCGGGATGTCCTGGAGATCTGCGGCCATGAACTCCCGGAAGCCGACGAGCGCGGTGCGTCTCCCAGCCGTCGCGGCCAGGTCCTCCATCTGGGGGACGAAGTCCTTGTCGTGGCTGACCAGCATGACGTCTGCCGGGCGGGTCAGCAGCGCCTCTGCGGTGCGCTGGATCGCGATGTCCACGACCTTGCCCTCGCCGCGCAGGGGGACGGGCTTGTAGCCCATGGCGATCAGCGCCTGGACGAAGCCCGAGGGCAGGCTGTCCTCCACGGCGAGGAAGAAGAGGCCCTTCACCGACTGCTGCCACGACATCTCCGCATGATGGAGGAGCTTGTTCCATCGCGGACGCTCGTCGGGCTGGGGGCGTCGGCCGAGGACCGAGACCCCGAGCGTGGCGTCGATGTTCTCGCCGTCCACCAGGAGGTACGTGGTGCGTTCTTCCGTCATGGGTCGACCTTACGCCGTCCTGGCGTGTACGGAGACCCAGGGGAGCGCAGGAGGGATCGGGGGTGACGTCATGGCGGGCAGGTCGCGGTGCGGCGGTCCGAGGGTGCCTCTCGACAGGGTGGTGAGGGCCGCGAGGGAAGTGCCTGCGGAAAGCGACATTCCGTTCCTCCCCAGTGCGAGTTATCCACATTCCCGGGGCGGGTGTTGACAATTGTGTATTTCCCTTGAATGTGTGCCCGACGTTGGCGTCGTCGGCATTGTCATCTTTTGCACAGCGCATCTCCCGCAGAACCCGTCACCGCCGACACTCTCAGCGGGTTTCGTCTGACCTACCTGGAGTTTCAAGCAGTCCCGGCCCCCTGTGGACGTCCCCATGGACGTCTTATCGACGCCTAGGTGACGCCTTGGCTGTGCCCCTATGACACCTCGGCTGCGGCCCCTTCGCGCGACGGTTCCTCCACACCTAGGGGTTATCCACAGATTCATCCCCATTTGTTACTGACCCTTCAGTAAGGGGTGGTGGGGAATTAGTATTGAGGGGTACCGCGGAATCGATGGACGGGCGGGGAGGAGGGGTTTCGGTGGGTGAGTTCGAGGAGGACCAGTTCGCGTCCGATGAGGATGCGGGTCAGCAGCCGGTCGGGGTCCCTACCGGTGTTGACAGCCGCGCCGACGGTGATGCCGTTGCACCCGAGCCTGGTGCGTCTGATACCCCCACCGATGCCCCGCCGGCTCCCGGTGTCCCTGCCGAGCCCGAGCCCGGTGTCGCGCCGGAGGGTCTGCCTGCGTGGACGGTGCGGGCGCGGCGGGTGTTGGATGAGGAGTCCATCCTTGCCGAGGCGGTGCCGGGGAGTCTTGATGCGGGGCGGGTGATGGGTCTGCATCGCACGATGCGGTCCCGGGCGAGTCTGCGGGCGCATCAGCTCCGGCAGCTCTCCACGTTCTTCCGGGAGGATCCCGAGGTGCAGGGCGTGCTCGATGATGCTGACATCACCGCATTGAAGATCGCCGCCGGGCTGCGGTGCACTTACCTCCAGGCCCATGCGCTGGTGCGTGACGCGTATCTGGCGGTTCAGTGGATGCCGGTGACATTCACATATCTGCGCCGCGGGGATCTGCCCGAGGACTGGCATCACTACCTGATCCGCCACACCCGCCGGCTCACAGAGGACCAGGCGAGGGACGTGGATGCGCACATGGCCGGCATCGAGATCCCGTCGATCTCGCAGGACACGTTCGAGAAGCAGGTCCGGCTCGCGGTCGCTCTCGCGACCTCCGGGACCCTCCCGGCCCCGCCGTCGCAGTCACGGAATGTGGAGATCGTGGGGGTCGATACCGAGACAGGGACCGCGTCACTGATGGTGACGGGTCCGATCCCGGAGATCCAGGCCCTCGCCCACCGCCTCGATATCGCAGCCCGCACGGTCCAGACCGCCCAGCGCACCGCGCTGGAAGCCGGGGTCGAGGGGCCGCTGCCGTTCGATATCGATCGTGACCTCGCCGAACGCGGCACTGCCCTATCGTTGCGGACCCTCAGATATGCGATCTTGACCCACTCGGTCCTGGATATCGATCCGGTCCAGGAAACGGCACGGCCCTACAAGATCCTGGTCACCGTCCCGGCCCTGACCCTGATGGGTCACAGTGACGCACCCGCGATGCTGGACGGGATGACGCCCCTGCCCGCGCAGCTCGCCCGCGAACTCGCTGCGGGAGAGAGCACGTGGCAGCGGATCCTCACCGATCCGATCACCGGCGCGTACCTGCCCGTGACCGCGCAGACCTACCATCCCACCGCCCAGATGCGGCTGCAGCTGCGGCTGCGCCACCCCGTCTGTGCCGTGCCGGGCTGTCACCGGGCCACGGTGATCGCGGCCGAGGATGACCACATCATCGAATACGACCACGACCACCCAGGCCAGGGCGGACAGACCTCGCTATGGAATCTGCACCGGCTGTGCTGGCTGCACCATAAGCAGAAGACCGCGGGATTGATCGACCCCGAACGAGACCCGGCCGATGACCCCGCCCACGGTGACGGGACCACGACAGCCGGGCCGCTGGAGACGGTGTGGGACATCGGCCGGGACATCCGGATACGGGCCAGGGAGGACACCGACCTGGTCACCCCACGCCTGGCCCGGACCCTCGAACGGGACTGGCGGACCTACCAACGCGCCCACGAGGACGCGCTACGCCTCCACGCCGAAGAGAAGACCAGACCCCGCGAGGAACGCGCCGCCGAGCAGCGCCGTGCCGCGTGGGCCAGACACCGCGGCCGCCGCATCATCCCACCCGGCCCCACCCACGACGAGACCGAACCACCCTTCTGACCGCACGACGACGCACGCCCGCCCCCGGGCTGACCGGGAGCGGGCGTGCGAAGCATCCTCAGACCGGCTGCACCTTGCCGGTCATGCCGTGCGGATCGATGACGTACTTCGTGGCGACTCCGGCATCGAACTTCTGGTAGCCGGCAGGAGCGTCGTCGAGGGAGATCGCCACCGCGTTGACGGCATCGGCGATCTGCACCTTGTCATGCAGGATCGCTTCCATCAGCTGACGGTGGTATTTCATCACCGGGCACTGGCCGGTGGTGAACGAGAGCGCCTTCGCCCAGCCCAATCCGAGCCGCAGCGAGAGCGATCCCTGCTGTGCGGCCTCATCGACGCCGCCCGGATCGCCAGTGACGTACAGCCCGGGGATGCCCATCGCGCCACCGGCCCGCGTCACGTCCATCAGGGTGTTCAGCACCGTCGCCGGTGCCTCCTTCGCGTCCTTGCCATGACCGCGTGCCTCGAAGCCGACGGCGTCCACTCCGGCATCGACCTCCTCGCGTCCCAGGATCCGGGCGATGCCCTCGCGGGAATCTTCCTTCGACACGTCGATCGTCTCGCAGCCGAACTTCGCGGCGTTGGCCAGCCGATCCGCGTTCATATCGGCCATGATCACCACCGAGGCGCCCAGCAGCTGCGCGCCCACGGCCGCAGCCGTCCCCACCGGTCCCGCTCCCGCGATATAAACCGAGGATCCCGGGCCGACGCCGGCCGAGACTGCTCCGTGGAAGCCGGTGGGGAAGATGTCCGAGAGCATGGTCAGGTCCAGGATCTTCTCCATGGCCTGGTCCTTGTCCGGGAACTTCAGCAGATTCCAATCCGCGTAAGGGACCAGCACATACTCCGCCTGGCCACCCACCCAGCCGCCCATGTCCACATAGCCGTAGGCGCTGCCAGGACGATCCGGGTTCACATTCAGGCAGATCTCGGTGCGGCGGTTCTTGCACATCTCGCAGCGGCCGCAGGAGATGTTGAAGGGCACGGACACCAGGTCACCCTTCTTGATGAACTCCACGCCCGGCCCGGTCTCGATCACCTCACCGGTGATCTCGTGCCCGAGCACCATGTCCACGGGAGCTGTGGTCCGGCCACGCACCATGTGCTGGTCCGAGCCGCAGATATTCGTGGTCACGACCTTGAGGATTGCCGCGTGCGGGAGCTGGCGGCCCACATTCGCCGGGTTCACGCCCGGGCCGTCCTTCAGCTCGTAGGTCGGATAGTCGATGTCGATGACTTCGACCTCGCCCGGTCCCTTGTATGCGATCGCACGGTTGCTGGACATCGATGAGCCTCCTCGCCCGCGCGGCCCTCGAAGCGCCTTCGCATCTGTGGACGGGCCGCACGGCCCCAGCCTGGATGTCGCGGTGGGTGAAGTCAACAGGTTCTGTGACGTCGGGAGCAGCCCCGAGGCCGGACGTCTCTGCTGCCTCACACCGATGTCAGTCATGCGTTGAATGCAGGGCTGAGCTGGGTGTTCACGATGTCAGTAGCTCGTCGACGTGAGCAGCACGCATTCCTCGCAGTGCCTCACATCGATGGCAGCCGCGCAGGCCGGCCTCAGACCAGAGAGATCTCCCGCCCCTCGGCCGCCGACTCGTAGATCGCCTCGAGGATCCGCACGATCTCGACCCCGTGCCATGCCGGGGCGATCGACTCCGCCCGGCCCAGCGATGCATCCACGAAGTTCTGGATCTCGTTGGCGAAGCCGATCCCGAACTCGAAGCTGCGCGAGGCGATCTGCGGCTCGATGTTCACCACCGAGTCGTGCATCTCGGTGGCGATATGGAGAGCGGGCTCGAGCACCGCGCCGCCCTTCTCGCCGTAGACCGAGACATCGATCGAGTCCTCGGTGGCATGCAGCGAGTACGAGCAGTCCAGCAGCAGCGACGCACCGTTCTCGAAACGGATCACAGCATTGGCGAGATCCTCGACGGTGTTCCTGCTGGGGTCGTAGTCCGCAGCCTTGTAGCGGGGCATCGTGGTGACGTTCCCGCGGCTGCCCAGCTTGTCGTAGGTGTTGCCGCTGACCGAGGCCACCTTGGGGGATCCCATGAGGTACCAGCACAGGTCCAGCACGTGGATGCCGATGTCCAGCAGCGGGCCACCGCCGGAGATCTCCTTGTCCGCGAACCAGCCGCCGGGGTTGCCCACGCGGCGCATGCAGCTGGCCTTGGCGTAGTAGATCTCGCCCAGCTCCTCCGCGTCGATGAACGACTTCAGCACCTGACAGTTCGGGGAATGGCGACGTACGAAGCCGACCTGCACCACCCGGTCGCTCGCCTCGACCACCTGCTGGAGCTGCTCGGCCTCCGCGAGGGTGCGCGCGATCGGCTTCTCCACCAGCACATGCTTGCCCGCCTCGATCGCGGCGATCGCCCAGGAGGCGTGGGAGTTGTTCCAGGTGCAGATCGAGACCCCGTCGATCTCGGGGTCGGCGAGCAGGTCCTGCGGATCGGCGTAGGCACGCCGGGCACCGAACTCGTCGGCCGCGGACTGCGCTCGCTCGAGATTCATATCAGCGACGGCGACCAGCTCGACCTCGGGATTCTTCGAATATGCGGTCAGGTGGGACTGGGCAATGCTGCCGGCGCCGATGACGCCGACTCGGAACTTCGACATGGGGATCTCTTTCGTGACAGGGGGATCGGACAGCACGGGGATTGGGCAGGGTTCAGGCGAACAGGCTCTTGGCGTAGGAGATCCCGCGCTCGCAGCCGAGCAGGCAGTCCTCCCAGCCCTCGAACTCGATCGCGGCGAAGCCCGTGAAGTCGGACTCCTTGATCGCTCGGGCCACCGCGCGCAGGTCGATGTCGCCGTTGCCGACCACCGCCCCGCGCAGGTGCTTCCCGCCGCGGCTGCGGAACCAGCCGGCGCCCGGAGCGGCGTCGGCCGGACGGAGATAGAAGTCCTTGAAGTGGACGACCATCGCGTACGGGAGGTTCTGGGCGACCGAGACCTCGGGCGACTCGTCCACGCACACGAAGTTGCCGACGTCGAGGGTGGTGAGGAAGTTCGGCTCGTCGACCGCGTGGATGATCCGACGCACCCGCTCCGCGGACTGCACGAAGAAGCCATGGTTCTCGAGGCTGGTGGTGATGCCCTTCGCCGCGGCGTACTGGGCGATCTCCTTGCTGGCGGCGACGATCGAGGGCAGGACCTGCTCGAACAGCGGGGTGTCATCGCCTTCGTGTCCGGCATGGGGCACCACGTCATGGCGCATCCGGGTGATCCCGAGCCGCTCGGCGAGATCCACATATTGCGTCACCCGCTCGATCTGCTGCGGGTCGCCGGTGGAGAGATCCGCGCCGATGGCAAGGCTCGTCAGGGGCACCCCGGCGGTCTCTGCGGCGGCGCGGATCTGGTCGACGTAGGTGGGGTCGGAGGAGATGTTCGGGATCGGGGAGTCGGCATCATCGCCGAGGACGGCGAGCTCGAGATGCTCTCCCTCGCTCGCGGCGACCCACTCGATGACCTGCGGAAGCGTCATCTCTCCCGTGGAGAGCTTGGAGTGGAAGCTGTAGGAGCTGAAACCGAAGGTGATGTCGGAGGTCATGGAGGATCCTTCGTGGTCGGGGCGTTTGTGGGGGTCAGGCACGGGCGTCCAGCAGGCGCGACCAGGGGGCAGGGACGTCGGGGAGTCCGAAGATCTGTGCGGAGCCATGGGTGAAAGCGAGGCCGAGAGCGCCGACCAGGGCGCCGTCGGTGGTGATTCGGGCGGCGACCACCTCGGGCGAGTGCTCGGTCATGAGCAGGCGCTCGAGCGACCGGCGCAGCGGTCCCAGCAGCGTCTCGCCGGCCCGCGCGAGACCGCCGCCGATGACGACCCGCTCCGGATCGACCGTGAGCAGCACAGTCGCCAGTCGCGGCGCGATCTGCTCGCAGAACCCCTCGATCTCGCGCTGCGCGGCAGGGTCCCCGGTGACGGCCCGCTCGAGCAGCGGCTTCGCATCCTCGCCGGTGGACCAGGTCAGCCGTCCGCGCACCGAGGTGTCCGTCCAGCGCATGCCGCGCTGGCTGCCGAGCTCGCCAGCGAGGTGGTGCGCGCCTTGCAGGATCTTTCCGTCGAGGATCACGGCGAGGGAGATGCGGTGCCCGAGCTCGATGAGCACGATGCTGTCGGCATCCCCACCGAGCTGGTGCTCTGCAAGGGCCGCGAGCTTGATGTCGTTGTCGGCGTGGACCGGGCAGTCCAGGCGGCGCGAGAGCTCGCCGGCGAGGTCGAGGCCGACCAGGGCGGGCACGGCGAGGCTCTGGGCGAGGTGGCCCTCGGGGGACAGGATGCCGGGGACTGCGAGGCCGACGGCATTCGGGGTCCGGCCGGTCTCGCGCAGGATGCTCTCGAGGGTGCCCAGCGGAGACGTGGTCGACAGGGCCGTCTCCGTGTGGGAGAGCGTCCGGCCGGAGAGGTCGGTGACCAGGCAGCGCACCGAGCGGGCGCCGATGTCGAGGGCGGCGACCGTCCCGGCAGACGGGTCGAAGGCGAAGCGGCGCGCCGGGCGGCCGGCGCTCCCTGAGACGGCGAGGGGAGCGGCGGTGACGACCCCGGTCGCGACCAGGTCCAGCAGCACCGCATCGACGGTGGGGCGTGACAGGCTGGTCGCGGCGGCGATCTCGCCGACGGTGAGGGCGGAGCTCGCCTCGCGCAGCGTCACCAGGCAGTCGCGGGTGTTGGCGGCGCGCACGGCGGAGGTCGTGGCCATCGGATCACCCGCCCTCGTGGTCGCCGCCCCGGAACGATTCAGAAACCGGGTTGCACAATGTGCGTGCCCAGTGTGTCGGCTTCGCCCCGGGGCGTCAACTGCCGTGGGTCACCGTCTCAGCGTTCGCCGCCCAGCGCCTCGAGCAGCGAGGCGACGGCCTCGTCGGAGGCGGTGGGCAGTGGGGTGCGCACCGCGCCCTGCTCGAGACCCAGCTCGCCGAGGGAGCGCTTGATCAGCGAGATGAAGGCGGGATCGGCCTCGATCTGGCCCAGCGGGCCGGCGAGCCGGTCCCAGACCTGCACCGCGGTGGCCCAATCCCTGTCATGGGCCGCACGCCACAGCTGAACGCAGCGCGTCGGAGTGAGCCAGGCGGAGGCGGCGATCCAGCCGCTCGCGCCCTGGGTGAAACCCTCGAGGGCGAGACCGTCGGCCCCCACGAACACCTCGACGTCCGCGCCGAGCGCCGAGCGCAGCTCCCTCACCCGGGTCGCCTCGCCGGAGGTCTCCTTGACGCTCCAGAAGGCTTCGTGCTCGCGCAGCGGGGCGAGGAGCTCGGGGAGCAGGTCGACGCCGGTGGAGTGGGGGTTGTTGTAGACCATCACCGGCAGCTCCGAGTTCGCGAGCACCGGGGACAGCGCGGCGATCGCGTCCTGCGGTGCGAGCCCGCCGTAGAAGGAGGGAGTGACCATTGCCGCAGAGGCCCCGCAGGCCTTCGCGTCGGCGATCATCGCGGAGACGTCCTGGGGGCGGTAGGCCATGCAGCCCACCACCACCGGCACGCGGCCATCGACGATGCGGATGAGCTCTTTGATCTGGGCCTCGCGCTCGGCAGGGTCGAGGGCGAGCGCCTCTCCGGTGGCGCCGAGGGCGAGGATGCCGTCGACCCCGGCCTCGAGCACCCGGGTGACACCCGGGGCGAGGAGGGAGAGGTCCTGGGAGCCGTCGGCGGCGAACGGGGTGGTGGAGACGGCGAAGACTCCGCGCAGCGGGCTGTCGGTCATGAAGGGGGTCCTTTCGAGGGGCGCCGGCTCAGCGCAGGGTGATCCAGATGGTCTTGGTCTCGGTGTACTGCGCGAAAGCTTCGAGGCCGTTGTCCCGGCCACCGAAGCCGGACTCCTTGTAGCCGCCGAAGGGGGTGGTGATGTCTCCCTCGGAATAGCCGTTGACGGAGATGGTCCCGGCCCGGATCGCGCGGGCGGCGGTGAGGGCGTCGTCGATGTCGCGGGACCAGACGGTGGCGGCGAGGCCGAAGGGGGTGTCGTTCGCGATCCGGATCGCATCATCCAGGTCGGTGAAGGGCAGCACCACCACGACCGGGCCGAAGATCTCCTCGCGGGCGATGGCCATGTCCTCGCGCACGTCGGTGACCACGGTGGGCGGGTAGAACCAGCCGCCGGTCTCCTCGAGCACCCGCTTCCCACCGGTGCGCACAGTGGCACCCTCCGCGACGGCGTCGTCGACATAGCGTGCGATGCGCTGCAGGGCGGACTCCTCGATGAGGGAGCCGATGGTGGTGGCCGGGTCCAGGGGGTCGCCGACGACGTTCTGCTCGGTGGCCGTGACCAGCTGCGCGACGAAATCCTCGAGGATCGACTCGTGGACCAGGATCCGGGAGCCCGCGGTGCAGTTCTGGCCCATGTTGCCGAAGGCCGCCTCGGTGAGGTCGCCGGCGACCAGCTCCAGGCGGTCGGCATTGTCCGCGGTGACGATCTGCGGGGCCTTGCCGCCCAGCTCGAGCACGATCTTCTTGAGGTTCGAATCGGCCGAGTAGCGCAGGAACTCGCGGCCCACCTCGTTGGAGCCGGTGAAGGAGATGGCATCGACGTCCCCGTGGAGGCCGAGCGCCATGCCGGTGACATGCCCCAGGCCGGGGACGACGTTCAGGACGCCGTCCGGCAGACCCGCCTCGGTGGCGAGCTCGGCGAAGCGCAGGGTGGACAGGGTGGTCAGCTCCGGCGGCTTCACGACGACGGAGTTGCCGGAGGCGAGCGCCGGGCCGAGCTTCCAGGCCAGCATCGCGAGCGGGAAGTTCCAGGGCAGCACCGCGCCGACCACGCCGATCGGCTCGTGGACGACCATGCCGAGCGCGCCGTCGCCGGCGGGGGTGGTCGTGCCGAAAACCTTGTCCGCCGCCTCGGCGTACCAGCGGATCGAGTTGATGGTGTCGGGGATGTCGAAGTCGCGGCAGTCGGTGATCGGCTTGCCGGCGTCGATCGCCTCGGTGAGGGCGAGGTCCTCGAGGTTCTCCTCGAGCAGGGCGACCAGGCGCATCAGCACCTCGCGGCGTTCGGAGGGGTGTCTGCGGCTCCACACGCCGGAGTCGAAGGCGGCGCGGGCGGAGGCCACCGCCCGGTCGACGTCCGCCGCGTCGCAGGCGGCGATGTCGGCGAGCTTCCTGCCGGTCGCGGGGTCGAGGGATTCGAAGGTCGCGCCGGAGGCGGCGGGCACGAAGGCGCCGTCGAGGTAGGCGAGCGTGCGAACGGGCTCGGGGAGCGTGGTGGTCACGTGTGGTCCTCTCGTCGTCGAGTGCGG
This sequence comes from uncultured Brachybacterium sp., assembly GCF_947500705.1. Lineage (GTDB taxonomy): Bacteria > Actinomycetota > Actinomycetes > Actinomycetales > Dermabacteraceae > Brachybacterium. The sequence continues at coordinate 436,501 of NZ_CANMSY010000003.1, forward strand.
GGCAGGAGCCCCTGGGCCGTCGGCTCAGTGTATGCCATGTGCAATTGTACTGGCGAATGGTCTGGTCAGGACGGTTATTCGGTGCCTTCTTCTGCGGATGCGAGGGTGCCGAGCGTCAGCGGCAGGGCGAAGGGGCGCTTCGCGGTGGTGCGTGCGGCCTCGAGGGGGTCGGTCCCGAAGCACGTCATCGCGGCGGCGCAGATCCGGCCCTGGCACATGCCCATCCCCGCGCGGGTGACGCCCTTGAGCGAGCGGGGATCCCGGGCGCCGAGCTCGTCGCGGGCCGCGGTGATCTCCGCGAGGGTCACCTCTTCGCAGCGGCACACCACCGTGCCCTCGTCCAGGGAGTCCGCCCAGCCCGCAGGGGCCGGGTGAGCGCGGTGCATGGCGCTCGCGAAGAGGCGATGGCGTGAACGGGCCGAGGCGTCCTTCCGGGAGCTCTCGGCGGCGCGACCGGATACCCGGCCCGCCGCGGCACGGCCGGCGATCCGACCCTCCGCCACGGCGCCGCTCGCGCCGGTGACCCCGGTGATCTCCCCAGCCAGGAACAGGCCCGGCACGGAGGAGGCCTGCTCCCCGTCGACGACCCCCACCAGGGAGCCGTCCACGTCCAGGCGGGAGGCAGCGCCGGCCTGCAGCAGCAGCTCTGCCTGGGGGACGAAGCCCCAGCCCAGGCCCACCACGTCGATGTCCTCGAGGACCTGGGCGGTGCCGGGGACCTGAGCGCCGCGGTCGTCGGCCCGGGAGATCTCCACCGATTCGACGCGGTCGGTGCCGTGGATCCGGGACACCACCCGGCGGCGCAGATAGGGCACCCGGTGACGGACCAGCAGAGCGGCGTACTGCGCGCCCTCGCGCCCCTTGCCGGGCACTAGCGCGGCGGAGGCGCCGCGCGGCACCCAGCCGGTGAGGTCCCCGGACTCGCAGATCGCGGCGACCTCCCCGCCGGCCTGCAGCACCGACGCGGCCGCGGCCAGCAGGAACGGTCCGGTCCCGGCGAGCAGCACCCGACGACCGGGAACCTGCTCCTGCACCTTGACGAAGGCTTGCACACCGCCGGCGGCCATCACCCCGGGCAGGGTCCAGCCCGCCACCGGCAGCTGACGGTCGTAGGCGCCCGGGCACAGCACGACGGTCTCGGCGAGGAGCGTGGTGAGCTGCTCACCGGTCGGCGAGAGGGCGAGGTGGAGGGCGAGGAGGCCGTCCTCCCGGACGTCGAGGGCGGCGACATGGGTGGAGGCGAGGTGCTCGAGGCGACCTGCGGCCTCGGCCCGCTCGAGGTCGGTGCGGAGCTCGAGATAGGTGTCCCAGCCGTGGTGCCAGCGGGGGGCGGGTGCCTGGGGGAGGTCGTCCTTCGCGCCGTGGCGCCAGAACTGGCCTCCCAGACGCGGACCGGCGTCGACCAGCAGCACCCGGTCGCTGCCGCGCGCCGCCTCGGCGGCGGCCGCGAGCCCGGCCGGGCCGGCGCCGATGACCACCACCGCTGCGATCTCAGACATCGACGGTCCCCGTCCGCACATCCATCCCGTCGGCCACCTGGACCAGGCAGGTGCGCAGGCCCGGACGGCCGTCGACCGTGGCCAGGCAGTCGTAGCAGACGCCGATGCCGCAGAACAGACCGCGCTCCGCACCCGCGCGACGGGTGACGCGCCAGCCGGCCTGCCGGCCCTCGAGCATCAGGGCGGCGGCGACCGTGCGTCGGACGGGGACGCTGAGCGGGACGTCGTCGACGGTGATCCGCACGTGGTCGTCGGGAGCGGGCGAACTGGTCACCGGGGGCCTCCTGCAGGGGCGGCATCGCCGAAGCGCGCTGGGTCGAAGGGGTCGAGGTCGAGATCGGGGCGGTGGCCGGCGAGGGCCTGAGCCAGCAGCTTGCCGGTGCCCACGCTCATCCCGATCCCCGCGCCCTCGTGGCCGGTGGCATGCCAGAGGCCGGTGGCGCGGGCGTCGGCGCCGATCGCGGGGAGGTGATCCGGGGAGTAGGGGCGGAAGCCGTGGTAGTGCCGCAGCACGTGGACATCCCGGAGGAAGGGGAACAGCGCCGTCGCGTTCGCGGCGATGCGCTGGAGCGCCTCACGACTGATCGCGTCGGAGAAGCCGACCTGTTCGCGGGAGGAGCCGATCAGGATGCTGCCGGCCGGGGTGCTCTCCACCACCGGCGAGGACTGCAGGGAGGTGTCGGAGGTGCCGACGTCATCGATGTACTCGGCCGCGTAGACCTTGTGGAAGACGCGCGGCGGCAGCGGCTCGGTGACCATCACGTAGCCACGACGGGGGGCGATCGGCAGGTGGACCCCGGCGAGGGCGGAGAACCGGGCAGCCCAGGGGCCGGCGGCGTCGACGACGGCGCCGGCGGGCAGGTCCCCGCGCGTGGTACGGGCCCCGATGATGCGCTCGCCCTCGCGCATCAGGCCCGTGACCTCGCAGTACGGGAGCACCTCCGCGCCGCGTCCCCGGGCCAGGGCGAGCAGGTGGGCGACCACCTGCATCGGCATCACCTGGGAGTCATCGGGATAGAACGCGGCGCCGACGGCGCCGGGGGAGACATGGGGCTCGAGCGCGAGGAGCGCCTCGGCATCGATCTCCTGGACCTCGATGCCGTGTTCCCGCTGCGCGGTGAGTGCGCGGCGCAGCGAGACCAGGCTGGTCTCGCGGGAGGCGACGATGATGCCGCCCTTCCGCTCGAGCTCCCAGCTCTCGGCGTGCTCGGCGAGCTCGCCGTGCCACAGGGCCAGGGAGTAGTTGGCGAGGTCGAGCTCGGGGCCGCGCTCCTTGTCGGAGACCAGGATGTTGCCCTCGCAGCGCGAGCTGGTGCCGCCGCCGGGGGCGCCGCGGTCCACCACCCGCACCGACAGGCCCTGCAGCGTGCAGTAGTGGGCCACCGCCGCGCCCACCGCGCCGGCACCGATCACCAGCACGTCGGTGCCGCGAGCGGTCATGGCACCAGGTCCAGCAGGGTCGAGGGAGCCTCGTCGGTCTCCTCGTCACCTGTTGACCACAGCCGGGAGGCGTGGCCGATGTGCCGGATGATCAGGTCGAAGGCGCCTGCGCCGTCGCCGGCAGCCAGCAGGTCCAGCATCTGGTGATGCTCCTGGGCGGAGTCGACCAGGCGCCCGCTGTCCGCGAGCTTGCGCAGCGCCTTCAGGCGGGTCTGGCCGCGCAGGCGGGTGGTCAGCTCGACCAGGTGGCGATTGCCTGTGTGTTCGAGCAGGCGTGCATGGAATTCGCGGTCCTCGTGCAGGTAGGCGTTCAGGTCACCCTCGCGGGCACCCTCGGCGATGCGGTCGGCGAGCTCGCGCAGCGCGGTGAGCTCCTCGGCGGGCAGACGGCCCGCGAGCGCTCGCATCGCGGGACCCTCCAGCAGCTGACGCACCTGGGTCTGCTCTTCGAGATCCGCGCCGGTCATCACCGTGATCCGGAAGCCCTTGTTCTTCACGGTGATCACCAGACCCTCGCGGGCCAGATCCATCATCGCCTCGCGCACCGGGGTCGCGGAGACCCCGAGCGGTGCGGCCAGGGCCGGGGCGGAGTAGAGGGTCCCCTCCTGCAGGTCGCCGATGATGATGGCGGTGCGCAGCGCATCGGTCACCGAGTCCCGCAGGCTCTTGTACTGCTGGATCTCTCCCAGAGGGATGTCGCTCACGGGCATGGGGTGCTCCTGTCGGGCCGGCTCCTGGTCGGCTCCCACGGTAGTTGTCGCCAGGAAGTTCACAGCTCGAAACCCTCCGGATACGGGTCCGTGGGGTCGAGCATGTACTGGGCGGTGCCGGTCACCCAGGCGCGGCCGGTGACGGTGGGGACCACTGCTGCGTGCTCGCCCACGCGGGTGGTCTCCACCAGGCGGCCGGTGAAGCGGGAGCCGATGAACGACTCGTTCAGGAAATCGGCGCCGAGCGCCAGCTCGCCGCGGGCGTGCAACTGGGCCATCCGGGCGCTGGTGCCGGTGCCACAGGGGGAGCGGTCGAACCAGCCGGGATGGATGGCCATCGCGTGGCGGGAGTGCTGGGCGGTCGATCCGGGGGCGGCGAGGTAGACGTGGTGGACCCCGCGTATGTCCTCCCGCTCGGGATGGACGGGTTCGTCGGCGGCGTTGATCGCCTCCATGATCGCGAGCCCCGCCGCCAGCAGGCGGTCCTTCTCGGCCCGGTCGAAGGGCAGACCGAGCTGCTCCAGCTCGACGATCGCGTAGAAGTTCCCGCCGAAGCCCAGGTCGTAGCGGACGGTGCCGTGATCCGGCACCTCGACGCTCGCGTCCCGGCGCATCAGGAAGGAGGCGACGTTGCGGATCGTCACCGACTCGGCATGGCCGTCGCTCACCGCGACCTCAGCGACCACCAGGCCCGCGGGGGTGTCCAGGCGGATGGTCGTCACCGGCTCGGTCACCTCGACCATCCCGGTCTCGACCAGCACCGTCGCGGCGCCGATGGTGCCGTGGCCGCACATCGGCAGCAGGCCGGAGACCTCGATGTAGAGCACGCCCCAGTCCGCATCGGGACGGGTGGGCGGCTGCAGAATCACGCCGCTCATGGCGCCATGGCCGCGCGGCTCCCGCATCAGCAGCTTCCGCAGGCCGTCGCGGTTCTCCATGAACCACAGCCGGCGCTCGGCCATGCTCGCCCCGGGGATCGGGGGCACGCCGCCGGTGATCACCCGGGTGGGCATGCCCTCCGTATGGGAATCGACGGCGTGATAGATGTGCGAGGTGCGCATCGGGGTCTCCTCGGGGATCAGCGGGCGTCGGTGGGGGTGCGGTCGGGCGCCGGGGCGGTCCAGAAGTCAGCATTGCGGATGCCGAGCGGCACGGGGTCGAAGCTGGGGTCCAGACCCTGCTTCCGCTGTCGGTCGTAATCCTTGATCACCTTGTACACCACCGGGCTCAGGGCGAGGATCACCAGCATGTTGGCCCAGCCCAGCAGCCCGTACCCGATGTCCCCGATCATCCACATGGCGTCGGCCGAGACCACCGATCCGAAGGCGGTGATGGCCATCGCCCCGATCTTCAGCGCCCAGCTGGGCCAGCCGTCGGTGCGGCCGCGCAGGTAGCCGAGGTTGGTCTCGGCGATGTAGTAGAAGGCGATCATCGTGGTGAACGCGAAGAAGAACAGGGCGATGGCGACGAAGCTCGGCCCGAACCCGCCCACGGAGGAGTCGATCGCCGTCTGCGTGTAGGCGACGCCCGCGTCGACACCGGGCAGATTCTCGACCACGGTGCTGCCCTGATGGGTGACGTTGTAGGAGCCGGTCAGCAGGATCATGATGCCGGTGGCCTGGCAGACGATGACGGTGTCGATGAAGATCGACAGCGCCTGGACCAGGCCCTGTTTCGCGGGGTGGCTGGTGGAGGCCGCGGCGGAGCCGAAGGTGCCCTCGCCGACGCCGGCGACGTTGGAGAACACCGCGCGGCGCACGCCCCAGGCGATCGCGGCGCCGGCCATGCCGCCGAAGATTTGATCACGGCCGAAGGCGGAGGCGAGCACCAGTTCGATGGTGGGCAGCACCTGATCGACGTTCATCAGGATGATGACCACGGTGACCAGGATGTAGCCGACCGCCATCACCGGCACCATCAGCTGGGCGGCGCGGATGATGCGCTGGGTGCCGCCGAGGATGGTGAAGCCGAGTAGGCCGGTGAGCAGGATCGCGGTGAGCCAGTTCGGCACCCCGAAGGCGACGTCGAGGCTGTCGGCGATGTTCGTGGCCTGCACACCGGAGAAGATGAATCCGTAGCAGACCAGGTAGGCGAATGCGAGGATGACGGCCAGCCACTTCAGCTTCAGCCCGTGCTCGACGTAGAAGGGGGCGCCGCCGCGATGCTCGCCGTCGATGCGGCGCTTGAAGACCTGGGACAGGACCGTCTCGGCGAAGGAGCTGGCGGAGCCGACGAGGGCCACCACCACCATCCAGAACAGGGCGCCGGGCCCACCGGCCGCGATCGCGGTGCCGACGCCGGCGATGTTGCCGACGCCCACGCGGCTGGCGAGGGTGAGCAGCAGCGCCTGCAGCGGGGCGACGCCGTCGTCGTCCAGAGGCTTCGCCACGATCTGGCGGAGCATGTCGGGGATGCGCCGGAACTGCACACCGAACGTGAGCACGGTGAAGAAGAGTCCGACGGCGAGGGCGAAGTACGCCATCGGATTCCAGATCCAGTCATTGATGGTGCCGAGCAGGTCCATGGGTGTCGCCTCACGTCGTCGTGATCCAGTGCGACGACAGTAGGACGCGGGTCACACTATGTCAACTGTGACATTGCACAGAACGGAAGTGGGAGGATCGAGGGATGGAGATCTCCCTGGAGCAGTCCTACGCCGCTGCGCTCCCCGAGCTGTCGGTTCCCTGGCGCGCCGAGGTGCCCCCTCGGCCCGAGCTGGTGTGGCTGAACGAGGAGCTGGCGCGTGAGCTCGGGTATTCCCCGGCCTGGCTGCGTGGGGAGGAGGGCCTCTCGCTGCTCACCGGGCAGATCGAGGGCACGACGGCGCAGGTCTACGCAGGGCACCAGTTCGGCAGCCCGAACCCTCAGCTGGGAGATGGCCGGGCAGTGCTGCTCGGCGATCTCGTCGATACCCGGGGACGCCGACGGGACCTGCATCTCAAGGGGGCCGGACGCACCCCCTTCGCGCGCGGCGGCGATGGGAAGGCGCCGCTGGGGCCGATGCTCCGCGAGGCCGTCATCGGTGAATGGCTCCACGCCCTCGGGGTCCCGACCACCCGGGCTCTCGCCGTTCTCAGCACCGGGGAGCGGATCGCCCCGCGCCAGGGCGTGACCCCGGAGCCGGGTGCGCTGCTGGTGCGGGTCGCAGCCAGTCATCTGCGCGTGGGGACCTTCGAGCATGCCACCTGGAATCTGGATCCCGAGGTGCGCGAACGGCTCGTGGAGTACACGATCCGGCGTCATCATCCCGGGGCCGACGGACCGCTCGGGCTGCTCGAGGCGGTGACCCGATCGCAGGCCGAACTGGTGGCGCAGTGGATGCTGGCCGGATTCGTGCACGGCGTGATGAACACCGACAACATGGCGCTCTCCGGTGAGGGCATCGACTACGGGCCCTGCGCCGTGCTCGATGTCCACCGCCGGGGCGCGGTGTTCAGCTCGATCGACCGAGGCGGCCGCTACGCCTATGGCAACCAGCCCGGCATCGCCCTGTGGAACCTCTCCCGCTTCGCCGAGACGCTGGTGCCGCTGATCGGCGGGGATCCGAACCTCGCGATCGATCAGGCCACGGCGGTGCTCGAGCAGTTCGAGGGGTGGTACCTGGACGCCTATGCGCGCGGGCTGTCGAGGAAGCTGGGGGTCGTCGGGGACCGTGGAACGGTGCTCGCGCTCGGGGAGGAGCTGTTCGCGCTGCTCGAGCAGGAGCAGGTCGACCACACGGGATTCTTCCGGATGCTCGGGGAGGGGGAGGCTGCGGGGCTGTTCTTCGAGCTGGAGCCCTACGCGCTCTGGGCGGGCCGACGGGACGCGCTGCCCCGCGCGGAGGAGCCGATGGGGCGCGCCAACCCGCTGTACATCCCCCGCAACGTCCACCTCGAGTCCGCGCTGCGTGCCTCGCACCTCGGTGATCTGGAGCCTGTGCGTGAGCTGCTCGACGCGGTGTCCGCGCCCTTCGAACGCCAGGAGGGGCTCGAGCATCTCGAAGGGCCCGGTGACGGCGGTGACGGCTTCATGACCTTCTGCGGGACCTGAGCTCTGTCCGATCGGTCGGCGCAGTGGGAGGGCGCGGTGATACGGTCGCCGCACGGACGATCCGACATGAGGAGAAGCCCATGAACAGCACGCTCGAGAACCGCACGATCCTCCTGCTGACCAGCAACTTCGGCACGGAGACTGACGAGATCCAGGGCCCGCTTGCCGCCCTGCGCGAGGCCGGTGCGACAGTCACCGTCGTCGCCCCCGAGGAGGGCTCGGTCCAGACCCTCGTGCGCGACCGTGAGCTCGGTCCCGAGGTCCCGGTCGACGCCGTCCACGACACCGTCAGAGCCGCGGACTTCGACGCCCTGGTGCTGCCCGGCGGCACTCTGAACGCCGACACCCTGCGCGCCGACGAGACCGCCCAGTTCCTGGTGCGCTCCTTCGCGGCCGACGGCAAGCCGGTGGCCGCGATCTGCCACGCGCCCTGGCTGCTGGTCGAGACCGGACTGGCCGACGGCCGCGAGCTCACCTCGGTCCCCACCATCCGCACCGACCTCACCAACGCGGGCGGACGATGGGCCGATGAGGAGGTCGTGGTCGACGACTCCACCGGTTTCCGCCTCATCACCTCGCGCACCCCCGATGACCTCGACGCCTTCAACACGGCGATCATCGACGCTCTCAGCTGACCTACCTCCAGGAGGAACCCCATGACACAGCCGCAGAACCCCGCCGAAGACCCGGAGCTCGATCAGATGGCCGCAACGAGCCAGGATGAGTATGCCCGTGGAGCCGACGACGAGCCGGGCGAGATGAGCATCGACGATGCCCTGGAGACCGACCGGGTCGTCGCCGAGGGGCCGGAGTCCCGCAACGCCGACGGCTACGGCTTCGACTCGGACCGCGACCGCGGCGGTGACGATTCCACCGCTGCGGAACAGGGCAACCGCGACGAGGACCGCATGGAGGCCGAGACCGGCGAGCAGGAGCTGCCCGAGCTCTGAGGCTCAGGCACGCAGGGCCGCGAGGATCCTCTCGTCGACAGTCTGCCGCGCCTGCAGGTGCGCACCGACGTCATAGGAGAAGGACGAGTAGGTGAGCGTCTCACCCTCGTCGATCAGGGCCTTCGCACCGGGCCGGTCGGTGAGCTCGGCGAGCCAGGTCAGAGCCCGGTGATCCGCCATGGCCTGCGCGAAGACGCGGTGCCGGAGGGAGAGCCAGGGGGTGCCGTCGGGCCCGGGGTAGACGGCGAAGGCGTCGCCGCCGAAGAAGGGTCCACCGGCGCAGGTGTCCTCGAAGGGGTCGATCGGCCGCAGCGAGAACTGCGCCCACCAGAAGTTGTACCCCAGTGCAGGAAGCCGGGGGCATCGAAGGCGAAGAGCTGACGGCCCAGCACCCGGTTGCGCACCGAAGGCTGGGCGATGAAGCGGTTGGCGACGTCGCGGCCCTGGGAGACGCAGTAGTACACCCACGGCTGCCGGCCCGCCTCGAGGAAGGGGCCGACGTGGTCCGAGGCCACGATCGGGGTGTCCACCACGCCCTGCTCGGCGAAGGCGAGCGAGCTGAGCGCATCGACCACCTGTGCGCCCTCGAGCAGGTCCACGACCTGGGCCTTCGCGGCCTGGTACTGCTCGAGCTGGTCCTGGTGCGGTTCATCGGAGATGTGCCAGAGGGCCTCCCCCTCCCAGTGCTCGTCCAGATGGGCGCGCAGGGCTGGGATCAGCGTCTCCAGGAGGCGGCGGTAATCGGGCGAGGTCGCCGCGACGTGCCAGCCGAAGCGGTGCTCGAGCCCGTCGGCCGTCTCCACCTGGATCGCGGGGGTGTGCTGGGCGCCCCACTGGGTGAACAGGTGCGCGATCTCGATGCCGGTGAATCCGAGCGTGCGGCAGATCCCCAGCCAGCGGTCCATGCGGGAGAAGTCCAGCGCGTAGGTGCCGTCATGCTCGCGGATCCCGATCAGCTGCACGAACGGGCGGGTGTGTCCTTCGGCGGTGTCCAGCGGCGGTGTCCAGGTGGGGGTGAGCACCGAGGTCACGTCCATCGCGCGCGCCGAGGCGAGGAAGGCCTCGATCAGCTCCCAATGGCGTTCGGAGAACACCTCGACGTCGTAGTAGGTGGAGAGGCTGTCGGCGTGGAACCAGTGGGTGTTGGTGATCGACAGCGGGGGCAGGCGGTGCGGGTGGAGGCGCAGCTGCGCGGTCTGCTCGGCGAGGATCTGCTCTCCGGTCTCGTCGCAGAGGCTGATCGTGAGGGTGTGATCGCCGGCGTCGGACTCCTGTGCACCGATGACGTCGATCCAGAGCGACTCCCAGATCCCGGGGGTCAGGTGCACGCGGTCGCCTCCGAGCGGTTCGAGCAGGTCCGGGTACTCGCCAGGGGCGGTGCTCAGGTAGTGCTCGTCGGCGTTCTCGGGAGCCGGGGCGGAGACGGGGACCCGCCGCACGGCGTGCATCCGGGCCAGCTCCGCGAGCGGACCGCCCAGGTGGACGCGGGTCGCGCCGGGGGAGCCTTCGTCGAGCCGGAGGGCGACCTGCACGGACAGCACCTCCCCGAGGAAGCCGGAGGCGTGGGCGCCGCCGATCAGCTCAGCGGGGCGCGGCGCGGTCTCGCCGAGCACCTTCTCCAGGGAATCGGTCAGGACGGACTGCACGGGGACTCCTCATCGAGCGCGGGGCTGCGGGCCGCCCACCATCCTCACACGCTGGACGCTCCTCCAGCAGGTCCCCCTCCGCGCGCAGCGTCGTGGCCTGGACCAGCAGCGAGCGCATCACGCCCAGGCGGGAGGCCCGCCGACGGTGATGTCTGCGAATAATCCGTTGCGCCCGCCGACGGGACGTCCTACGGTGGTCGGACACACGGAAGGAGGTGATCCGAGAAGTGAATTCTTATCGGACTTGTGAGGTGGCTCGCCGCTGAGGCGACCGTTCATCCGGACGCGCAGCGAATACCACCGAGCTGCCGGGACCCCCAGGGGTCGGAACTCGTCCCTCCGACCAGCGCACCGCGCAACCTGGGGGTCTTCCCCTGCCCGTTCGCACGTTGCTCCGCCCGCACGTTGCTCGACCCGCTCCCGCGCTGCCCGGTCCGCTCCCGCGCTGCCCCGCCCCGCTAGCCTGCTGTCATGACGAACGCACCTCAGTACGCACCGATCGAGCTGATCTCCCCGCACATCGACGAGGACTCCGTGGTGCGCGCGAGCGGGGACGACGCCGACAGCCCCGTCGAGGCGCCGATCGTGCTGCTGCTCCACGGTCTGGGCAGCCACGAGGGCGACCTCGCGGGACTGGCCCCGTTCCTCCCGCCGAGCTTCACCTATATCTCCCTCCGAGGGATCTACTCCTATGCGCAGGGCTACGCCTGGTGCGAGATGCCGGTGGATCCGGAGCATCCGGAATCGCTGCAGACCTCGGCCGCTGCGGTAGAGAGCTGGATCGCCGCGCAGAGCGCCCCCGTCGTCGGCGCGATCGGCTTCTCCCAGGGCGGAGCACTCGCCCTGCAGCTGCTGCGGCGCGATCCGCGGTCGCTGGACTTCGTCGTAAACCTCTCCGGGTTCCCGTTCCCCGCCCCGATGCCCGGCGATGCCGCGCTCGCCGAGACCGCGCCGCCCGCGCTGTGGGGCCACGGCGGCATGGACCCGCATTTCGATGCCGAGCGGGAGCAGCAGGTCCGGGAGTTCATGAGCTCCCACACTCGGCTCGAGGAGGAGCGCCGGCCGTACCTCGCCCACGCCGTGGACGAGGTCGAGCTGCGGGCGATCTCCGCCTTCCTGCAGCGGCGGGCCGACGAGCGCTGAGTGGTCCTGCACACCTTCCCCCACCCCCAGGGATCGGGTTGTAGCATTCCGTCATCCCCCTTCGAGAGCCGGAGCGGGGCATGAGGAGCACCAGGAGACCATGAGCGCCGCCAGCGACGCCCCCAGTGACAGTCCCAGGCCTTCGGGCCTGAGCACAGACACTTCCCACGGGGGGATCCGTCCATGGACCTGATCGGTCCCCTCATATCCCTGGCGATCGGCCTCGTGCTGGTCGCCGCCTGCGGCGGCTTCGTCGCCGCCGAGTTCTCCCTGATCACCGCCAACCGCAATGAGGTGGAGGCGGCCGCCGCCTCCGGCGACAAGCGCGCCGTCGGCGTCCTGCAGGGGATGAAGACCCTCTCCACGCAGCTCTCCGGGGCGCAGCTGGGGATCACGGTGACCAACCTCGGCATCGGCTTCCTCGCCGAACCGGCGATCGCCGCCCTGATCGGCCCGGTCCTGCTGGACATGGGCCTGGGAACGGTCGCCGCCCGCTCCGTCTCGGTGATCATCGCGCTGGTGCTGGCCACCGGCGTCACCATGATCTTCGGCGAGCTGGTGCCCAAGAACCTCGCGATTGCCGAGCCGCTGCGCACCGCCCGCTATGTGGTCGGCTTCCAGCGGCTGTTCACCACGATCTTCCGCCTCCCGATCCGCCTGTTCAACGGCAACGCCAATGCCGTGGTGCGTGCGCTCGGGGTCGAGCCGCAGGAGGAGCTCAGCTCCGCCCGCAGCGCCGATGAGCTCTCCGTGCTGGTCAAGCGCTCGGCCGATGAAGGCGCCCTCGCAGAGGAGACCGCCTCGCTGGTCCAGCGCACGCTCGCCTTCGGCGACCGCCGCGCGCACGACGCGATGGTCCCGCGCGGCCGGATGGACTCCCTGGAGGCCGACCATTCCGTCGCGGACCTGCTCGAGCTCGCCCGCATCACCGGCCACTCGCGCTTCCCGGTGCTGGACGACGAGAACGAGATCGCCGGCGTGGCCCACATCCGCCACGGCCTCGCCATCCCCTTCGAGGAGCGTCCCGCCACCCGCGTGGATTCCGTGATGGGCACCGCGACCTTCGTGCCCGACACCGTGCCGCTGGACGACCTGATGGACACCCTGCGCGGTGGAGGCCTGCAGATGGCGGTGGTGGTCGACGAGTTCGGCGACCACGCCGGGCTGATCACCCTCGAGGACCTGGTCGAGGAGATCGTCGGCGAGGTGCGCGACGAGCACGACGAGGAGATGGACGACACCCCGGAGGCCGACGGCTCCTGGGACCTCGACGCCCGGATGCGACCCGACGAAGCCACCGACAGGCTCGGCGTCACCGTGCCCGAGCACGAGGACTACGACACCCTCGGCGGGCTGATCACGATGGAGCTGGGCCGGCTCGCCGAGGTCGGCGACGAGGTCCTGGTGGACACCGACCCCGTCCCCGGCGAGGACCCCGCCCGCCTGCGGATCCAGGTCACCGAGGTGGACGGACGACGCATCGAGACCGTGCACGTCAAGGTCGAGCCTGCCGCGACCTCCGATGAGGACGCCGACGACGAGGAGGAGCGCAGATGAGCACCACCACCGGACTCACCCTGACCCTGGTCCTGCTGATCCTCAACGCCTTCTTCGTCGGGGCCGAGTTCGCCCTGATCTCCGCCCGCCGCTCGATCATCGAGCCCAAGGCCCTCGAGGGGAAGTGGGCCGCGAAGGTCACCATCTCCGCGATGGAGCAGGTCTCGCTGATGATGGCCGGCGCGCAGATGGGCATCACCGTGTGCTCTCTCGCGCTCGGTGCGATCAGCGAGCCTGCGATCGCCCACCTGCTCGAGGTGCCCTTCGAGGCCATCGGCGTGCCGACCGCGCTGGTGCACCCGATCTCCTTCGTGATCGCCCTGGGCCTGGTCACCTACCTCCACGTCGTCTTCGGCGAGATGGTGCCCAAGAACATCGCCCTGGCCGGGCCCGAGCGGATGGCGCTGATCCTGGCGCCCATGCTGATGGGCGTGGTCACCCTGATCAAGCCCGTGCTCTGGCTGCTCAACTCCTGCGGCAACCTCGTGCTGCGCATGCTCGGAGTCACCCCCAAGGCCGAGGTGACCAGCGTCTTCACTCGAAACGAAGTCGCGGCGATGGTCAGCGAGTCCCGCGAGGGCGGCCTGCTCGAGCACAACGACGAGGCGCTCCTGCTGGGGGCGCTCCGTTTCGAGGCCCGCAGCGTCGCCAACCTCGTGATCCCGCTGGACCAGGTCTCGAGCCTGCCCCAGGGGGTCACCGCTGCGGAGGCCGAGGCCGCCGCCGTCGAGGGGTACTCCCGGTTCCCGGTCAAGGCGGCCGACGGCATGCTGATCGGCTACGTCCACATCAAGGACCTGCTGGACTCCGTGCAGGAGCAGCGTGAGCACCCGATCCCCGCCGAGCGCGTCCGCACCCTGCCCGTGATCAGGTCCGACGAACCGCTGCGCCAGGCGCTCACCGCGATGCAGGACTCGGGAGCCCACCTGGGCGCCGCCACCGACGAGGACGGCACCGTGATCGGCATCGTCACCCTCGAGGACATGCTCGAGGAGCTGGTGGGTCAGATCCGCGACGACTCCCGCATCGCCGCCTGACGCCATAACGAACATCCCCGGCCCGCAGGGGCTCGCGGAGCACCTCGCTCCCGAGGGGCGGCTGGTCGTCGGCTTCGGGCTGGATCGTGGGTACGATCTCGACGACTTCACGGCCGACGCCGACGCCGGAGGGCTGCGCCTCGCACAGCGCTTCTCCACCTGGGACCTCCGACCCGCGGCAGCCGACTTCCTGGTGGGAGTGCTGACCCCGGCTTGACCGCCTGAGCCCCCTCAAGGAGCCCCTGTGCCCGTCTCGTTGCGCCGTCGCCGCTGGGCGCTGTATGCGCTGTTCCTGCTGCCCGGACTGAGCATGTCCGCATGGGTCACCCGCACGCCGGCCGTGCGCGACCTGCTCGAAGCGTCCACCGCGCAGATGGGGCTGGTGCTCTTCGGCCTCTCCGTCGGCTCCATGGCCGGGATCCTCTCGTCCGGTCCGCTGGTGATGCGATGGGGGACCCGCCCGGTGGTCGCGGGCGGCTCCTCGCTGATCGTGCTGGCCATGCCGGTCATCGCCGTCGGCGCCGCCAGCGGCATGCCGCTGCTGACCGCGCTGGGCCTGGCCCTGTTCGGGGCCGGCATGGGCGGCGGCGAGGTCGCGATGAACGTCGAAGGGGCCGACGTCGAGACGCAGGGCGGCCGCCCCTTCCTGCCCGCCCTGCACGGCTGCTTCAGCCTCGGCACGGTGATCGGCGCAGGCCTGGGAATCCTCGCCAATGCGACCGGATTCTCGGTGGTCACCCATCTGGTGCTGATCGCCGTGCTCGGCGCCGGGCTGCTACTCTGGGCGCTGCGCGCGATCCCCGCCGGGACCGGCCTGGTCACCGCCGCGGAGCGCGCCGAGGCAGCCGCGAGCCCCGGGCCGGCGCTCTGGAAGGACACCCGCCTGGTGCTCATCGGCGGGATCGTGCTCGCGATGGCGCTCGCCGAGGGCACCGCCAACGACTGGCTGCCGCTGATCATGGTGGACGGGCACGGCTTCGGAGCCACTATGGGCTCGACCGTGTTCGCTCTCTTCGCCGCCGCCATGACCATCGGCCGCTTCTGCGGCGGGCCGATCGTGGCCCGGGCGGGACGCGCCCGGGTGCTCATGGTCAGCGCGCTCTTCGCGGCTCTCGGCCTCGCGCTGATCTCCTTCGTGGACAGTCAGCCGGTCGCCGTCGCCGCCGTGGTGCTGTGGGGCCTCGGCGCCTCGCTCGGCTTCCCGCTCGCCCTCTCCGCCGCCGGGGACTCCGGCCCGAACCCCGCCGGCCGCGTGGCCCTGGCCTCGACGATCGGCTACCTCGCCTTCCTGGTGGGCCCGCCCACCCTCGGCCTGCTCGGCGAGGAGGTCGGACTGCGCGGCGCCCTGGTGGTGCCGCTCGCGGTGGTGCTGGTGGCCGTGGCCCTCAGCCCGGCGTCGGCCCCGCGGGTGCGTGCAGCGGACGCGCCGCAGCCCCGGGCGAGCGCGGGGACGCTCGAGGGATGACGCCGCCGCGGCGGAGCCCGTCGGGCAGGATGGGCTGATGCAGAACATCGCCGACTCCCGCTGGCGGGTGCTCCCGGTCGGCCGCGCCGTGACGCTCCAGAGGACTGCGATGGAGGCGCTGTTCTACGGTCTCATCGGCCTGCTGGGGCTCTTCGGGGTCGCCGTGATCAGCGGGCTCGTCGTCGAGGAGCTGTTTGCCGAGTCCGAGGCAGGGACCACCATTGACCTGGTCAGCCGCGCCTCGCTGGTAGGTGTCCTGGTGCTCGGGGTGATCGGCCTGCTCCTGCTGGGACTGCTCGGGTCTCTCGAGGGCCCGCTCATGGCCCGTGCCCTGGCTGCGGCTGTGCGGCGGGGCACCCCGGCCACCGAGGTCCCGTTCCCGACCCAATGGAAGGCGGCGCGGGAGAGCAGCGCCACGGCATACAAGGGCATCGCGATCGCGATGCTGGCGATCCTGGGGCTGCTCTACGTGATCGCCGTCTTCGCCATGCTGGAGAGCGTGGACGTGGTGGGCCTGGCGGTCGTCGGCGGCGGCGCGGTGCTGCTCGCGGCGATCTGGGCGGGGATCCCGCTCACCGGAAAGGTCTTCACGCGCTGGCAGCGCGGGTTCGCGGACGAGCTGCCCGAGCGATGGACCCAGCCGCATCGGATCATCGCCGCCGGGCGGGAGCTGACCGAGGCGGGGAGCTCCGCGCCGCTGCCCGGACGTGGGGTGCGGATGCTCAGCAATGCGCTGGCCACCGTCGCGGTCCTCGCCACCATGGCCTGGTTCGTGGCCTTCCAGCTGGTGGTCGCCGTCGCCTATCCGGACGCCACCCGCACGGCCAGCCGGCAGCTGGGGGAGCGGGCGGAGCTCGATCCCGCCGGGGAGCGCCTGGTGGACCTGCTGACGATGGCGGAGGGGATCGTGGCGGCGATCGGTGTCCTGGCCTTCGCCGGGATGGTGGGCTGCGCCATCATCCTGCGGCGCCTCGAGCACAGGGAGCTGCGCCGCGCGCTCGGGGACCCGACGGGAGCGTCGCCGCAGCACGCCCTGCTCAGCCGCGCCATGTCCCGCACCTCCCTGCCGGTGCTGAAGGTGGTCTTCGCTCTCGCGGGCGCGACGGCAGCGCTCGGCGTCGCGCTCTGGTTCGTCGACCTGGTGGCGGAGCTGCCGGACTGGGACTTCTACGCGGCCGCCGGTCCGCAGCTGCGGGCGGCGGCGCCGCTGGGACCCTGGATCTTGCTCGGGGCGCTGGGTCTGATGGGGCTGGGGATCGTGGTGGGTAGCCTGCTCGATGCACGGGACCGGATTCTGCGGGACGAGCTGGTGCAGCGCTGGCCGGTGCGGCCTGCAGAGCCGTCCGAGGGATCCGAGTAGCCCCAGCCCCCGCACGATGCGCGATCGGGCTCGAGTGAGCGCGCACGTCGGCGAACTCGCGCAGGGCTGACGTGAGCCATGCCATCTTCCTGGGCGAAGACGCCCCGTCCTCTTCTTCCCGGTTACGGTGAGCCCAGCACATCGTCGTGTCCCCGGTGCTCCGCCACCGGGCCCAGAGCAAGGGGCGCTTGTGAATGCAGCTCTTCCGATCCCGCCGCCGCTGCCTCCCGCCGCGCGGCGCCAGGGCCAGGGTGCCCAGAAGTCCCAGAAGCTCGAGGACTCTGCCGTCCCGGTGTTCTTCATCTCCGACTCCACCGGCATCAGCGCCGAGACCATGGGCAACGCTCTGCTGCTGCAGTTCCCCTCGGTCCCCTTCGAACGACGCCTGATCCCCTTCGTGCGCACCGTCGAGGAGGCGCGCGAGGTGCGTGCCGACCTCGATGCGGCGATGGACGGCGAGGTGCAGCCGCTGGTGTTCCTCACCGTGGTCGACGAGGCGGTGCGCGAGGAGCTGAGGGCCACCAAGGCACCGGTCATCGACTTCGTCAGCGGCCACCTCGCCCAGCTCGAGGATCGCCTCGGGGTCACCGGCGACCACGCCCCGGCCCGGCTGCACGGAGTGGGCGACTCCCGGCGCTACAACCGTCGGATGCAGGCGGTCGAATTCGCGATCGAGCACGACGACGGCCAGTCCGTGCGCGCGATCGAGAAGGCGGATGTGGTGCTCATCGCGCCCTCCCGCTGCGGCAAGACCCCCACCAGCATGTACCTCGCGCTCATGCACGGGATCTTCGTGGCGAACTATCCGCTGGTCGATGAGGACCTCGGTGGCGAGGTGCTGCCGGAGTCGATCGCCCGGATCGCCGATCGCTGCTTCGGGCTGCTCACCTCCCCGCAGCGGCTCAGCGCCGTGCGCAGCGAGCGCCGTGCCGACTCCCGCTACGCCTCCCTCGAGCAGACGCGCTGGGAGCTGTCCCGGGCCCGCCGCGTCTATGACATGCATGGGATCCCCTTCGTCGACTCCTCGAACAAGTCCGTCGAGGAGATGTCCACCCTGATCCTCCAATCGCTCGCCCGCCGCGGAACCACCTCCCGCACATAATGAAGGAGCACGCCATGACCCAGAGCATCCGTTGGTTCTCCGAGCTCGGCATGAACGACCTCGAGCAGGTGGGCGGCAAGAACGCCTCCCTCGGCGAGATGGTCTCGAACCTGACCCGCCTCGGGGTGCAGGTGCCCGACGGCTTCGCCACCACCTCGGAGGCGTATCGCGAGTTCCTCGGCGCGACCGGGCTCGCGGAGCGGATCGACGAGCGGCTGCAGGGCCTGGACACCGACGACACCATCGCGCTGGCCGAGACCGGCCGCGAGATCCGGGAGCTGGTGATCGCCCAGCCCTTCCCCGCGACCCTCGAGACGGACATCCGCGCCGCCTACGAGCAGCTCTCCGCCGGCAGCGGTGAGGAGGCATCCTTCGCGGTGCGCTCCTCGGCCACCGCCGAGGACCTGCCGGACGCCTCCTTCGCAGGCCAGCAGGAGACCTTCCTGAACGTGCGCGGCATCGAGGGCGTGCTGCTCGCGATCCGCGAGGTGTTCGCCTCCCTGTACAACGACCGCGCGATCGCCTACCGCGTCCACCACGACTTCGAGCACGCCGCGGTGGCGCTCTCGGCCGGGGTGCAGAAGATGGTCCGCTCCGATCTGGGATCCAGCGGCGTCATGTTCACGGTCGACACCGAATCAGGGTTCGACCAGGCCATCTTCATCACCTCCGCCTACGGGCTCGGTGAAGGGGTGGTCCAGGGCGCGGTGAACCCCGACGAGTTCTACGTCTTCAAGCCCGGCCTGCGCGAGGACCGCCCCGCGATCCTCAAGCGCCAGATCGGCGAGAAGGCCACCAAGATGGTCTATGCCCACGGGGAGGGAGCCACCACCGTCGGCCGCACCGTGGAGTTCATCGAGGTGGACCCCGCCGCGCGCAGCCGGCTCTCGCTCACCGATCAGCAGGTCACCGACCTGGCGAAGCAGGCGCTGATCATCGAGGAGCACTACGGGCGGCCGATGGACATCGAGTGGGGGCTCGACGGGGCCGACGGTTCCCTGTACATCCTGCAGGCCCGCCCCGAGACCGTGCAGTCCCGGGCGGGGAACACCGTGGAGAAGTACATCCTCGCCTCCCGCGGTCCGGTCCGCGCCGAGGGACGGGCGATCGGCGCGAAGATCGGCGCCGGCCCCGTGCGGGTGCTGGACACCATCGACCGCATGCACGAGTTCCAGCCCGGCGAGGTGCTGGTCGCCGACATGACCGACCCCGACTGGGAGCCGATCATGAAGCGTGCGAGCGCCATCGTCACCAACCGTGGCGGCCGCACCTGTCATGCGGCGATCATCGCCCGCGAGCTCGGGATCCCCGCCGTGGTGGGCACCGGCTCCGCGACCGCGGAGCTGAAGGACGGTGACGAGGTCACCGTCTCCGCCGCCGAGGGCGACACCGGATTCGTCTACGAGGGGCTGCTGGACTTCACCGTCTCCTCCTCCGAGGTGGACTCGATGCCGCCGGTGGGCACGAAGATCATGATGAATGTGGGCAACCCCGAGCAGGCCTTCAGCTTCTCGCGGCTGCCGAACGCCGGAGTGGGCCTGGCCCGCCTGGAGTTCATCATCAACCGGCAGGTCGGCATCCACCCCCGCGCCCTGCTCGAGCTGGACCGGCTCGAGCGTGACGAGCCGGAGATCGCCGCGACGGTGCGCTCCAGGATCGCCGCCTACGACTCCCCGCGGGACTACTTCGTCCAGCGCGTCGTCGAGGGGGTGGCGACGATCGCCGCCGCCTTCGCGCCGGAGCCGGTGATCGTGAGGATGAGCGACTTCAAGTCCAACGAGTACGCGAACCTCCTGGCCGGGACGCTGTTCGAGCCGCACGAGGAGAACCCGATGATCGGGTACCGCGGCGCCTCCCGCTACCTCTCGGAGGACTTCGCGGAGTGCTTCGCGATGGAATGCGAGGCGCTGCGCTTCGTGCGCGAGGAGATGGGACTGAGCAACGTCAAGGTCATGATCCCCTTCGTGCGCACGCCCGCCGAGGGCAAGGGGGTCATCGACCTGATGGCCAGCCACGGCCTGGTGCGGGGCGAGAGGGACCTGCAGGTCATCATGATGTGCGAGATCCCCTCGAATGCCGCGACCCCGGAGCTGTTCCTCGAGCACTTCGACGGCTTCTCGATCGGCTCGAACGACATGACCCAGCTGACCCTGGGCCTGGATCGTGACTCGGCGCTGGTCGCCGACGCCTTCGACGAGCGGGATCCGGCGGTGAAGTTCATGCTCGCCCGGGCGATCGAGGCCTGCCGGGCCGCGGGGAAGTACGTCGGGATCTGCGGGCAGGGGCCGAGCGACCACCCTGATCTGGCCGAGTGGCTGCTGGAGCAGGGCATCGCCTCGATGTCCCTGAACCCGGACACCGTGGTGGACACCTGGCTGCGCCTCGCCGCGCGGGGCGGGGGAGAGGTGCGCTGATCAGCGGTCGGTGCGGCCGCCGCCGGATTCGTGGTCCATCTCCGCGTATTCGGCGGCCTGCGCCTCCTTGCTGAGCACGGGCATCTCCCCGGTGCGGGTGGCGTGGCTGTCGGTGTCGTGCTGGGAGGTGACCGTGGTCAGCAGGAACACGGTGTCCTCGAGGGCCTCCACCGAGTGGCGGAAGTGCGTGAGCGCCTCGATCTGGCCGGTCTGGAGCACCACCGGCTCCTGCGCGGTGACGCGGAGGCTGCCGTGCATCACCTGGATCGAGGCGGCCGGCGGGGAGTTGTGCTCGGGCAGCTGCGCGCCCGCTTTCAGGGCGATCACCGTCTGACGCAGGGGCCCGTCGTGGATCAGCAGCTCGGCATGGCGGCCGTTCGGCGCCTCGCGGGCGATGTCGATCGCCTTGGTCATCGCATCGGTCAGAGCAACCATCGGAAACCTCCTGGTGAGCGTCGTCGGTTCCTTACCAGTATCCGTCAGGAGGACGGATCCGTCAGTCCCGCAGCGGATTCCTTCGCGAGATCGAGCATCGCCCGCTCGCTGACCCCGAGCACCCGGGCGGCCGCGATGACATCGCGGAACTCGGGTTCGCGGCGCACCACAGACCCCTCGGCGTCGCGGGCGATCTTCACGGAGATCCGCTGGCCCTGCACCTCCACCTCGGTGAACTCACGGGTGCGGATGAGCCGATCCACCCGGTGCATCCGCACTCCAAGGGTGCCGGTGCGGTCCATCAGCAGCGCGGAGACCTCGACCTCGTCGCCCTCGCGGACCAGGGCGTGGATCGTCACTGCAGGACGACCGCGCTTCATGATGATCGGGGTCAGCCAGGCGTCGAGCGCGCCGCTCTCGAGCAGCTCGTCGACCACTCCGGGCCAGAGCCGAGGATCGAGGTCGTCGACATTCGCCTCGAGCTGGAGCGCGGCCGCGGGGGTGTCGTGGGCGTCGCCGTTGCCGGATGCAGGCCCGGCCCCGGGGGCAGTGCGGTCGGGCACCCTTCCCACCAGCACGCGCACGACGTTCGGGCGGCCCGGGGTGTCCTTGGTGCCGGCGCCGACGCCGAGGGCCTCGGTGACCAGCGAGGGCTGTGGGCCGGCGGTGCTCGCGAGCCCGCGCAGCAGGGCGACGCCGGTGGGGGTGGCGAGCTCGCCGATGCCGGGGGCGACCCCTGCCGGGACCCGTCGACCGCCGTGCTCATGGGGGCCGCCCTGGGCGTGGGCGGGCAGGGCCGCATCGGAGTCGGGGACCTCGACGGGGTGATCGTGGGAGTGATCATGCGGGTGGGAGTGCCCGTGGTCGTGGGAATGCGCGGGGGCGTGACCGCGGGGCGGGAGCAGCTCGCCGGCGACCGTCGGCCAGCCGAGCGCGAGGCGGGCCACCGCCGGGACCGGCACCGGGATGTCACCGTGGGCTGCGCGGATCCGGCCGGAGCCCACCGCGATCACGCTGCCGGCACCCTCGGTGATGCCGAGCTGGCGCCAGGCCTCGCAGGCGCCGATCACGTCGGCCAGGGAGTCCAGCGCCCCGACCTCGTGGAAGTGGACCTCGTCGGCCGGGACGCCGTGGGTCGCACCCTCGGCCTCGGCGAGACGACCGAAGACCGTGAGCGCCAGGTCGATCGTGCGCTCGGGCACGGAGGCGTCCCCGCGGGAACGTTCCAGCAGCTCCCGGATCGAGGCCCAGGTGCGGTGCGGCGGATCCTCGACCAGCACCTCCACGTCGATCTTCACCGCGCGCTGCCCGCCACGGTCCACGGCGGAGCGGACGAAGCGGACCGAGCCCGGGGCCAGGGCGTCCAGCACCCGCTGCACGCCGTCGAGGTCGGCGCCGGCGTCGATCAGAGCGGCCAGCAGCATGTCGCCGGCGATCCCGGCGGTCGCGTCGATGTAGGCGAGACGAGACGAGGACGGCGAGAAGGACTCCATGGCCACGATGCTAGTCGGACCTCCGCATCGGGCATGATTCCCCTCATGACCGTCCCCGCCCCCGTCGCCCGCTTCGACGACGTCGCCGCGGGCCGCAGCCTGCAGTTCGGCCGGGCCGAACGAGTGATCAGCGCCGACCGGCCCGAGGAGGTGCGGCCCGCGCTCGCCGCCGTGCAGGAGGCGGTCACCGGCGGGAGCTGGGCCTTCGGGATGGTGGCCTATGAGGCAGCCGCGGGGCTGGATCCGGATGCTCGCGTCCGGGCGCCGCAGGAGGGCCTGCCGCTGGTGTGGTTCGGGATCGCCGACGCCCCGGATGCGGAGGCGCTGCCGCTGACCACGGGGGAGGGCTTCGAGGTCGCCCCCTGGGTCCCGGACTGGTCCGCAGCGGAGCATGCGCAGCGGGTGGAGGCGGTGCGGGCCGCGATCGCCGAGGGTGAGACCTACCAGTGCAACCTCACCACGCGCCTGCGCTCGACCTTCTGCGGTGACGCCTTCGGGCTCTACGGGGAACTCGCCCACCGCCAGCGCGGCGGGCACCACGCCTTCCTCGACCTGGGCAGGAACACCGTGGTCAGCGCCAGCCCGGAATCGTTCCTCCACTGGGAGGACGGTCTGCTGCGCACCGCCCCGATGAAGGGCACCGCCGCTCGGGGCCGGACCCCGGAGGCGGATGCTGCCGGGCGGGAGGCGCTGCTTGCGAGCGAGAAGGACCGCGCCGAGAATGTCATGATCGTCGACCTGCTGCGCAACGACCTCGCCAAGGTCTGCGAAGCGGGAAGTGTGCAGGTCACCGAGCTCATGACCGCTGAGGAGTATCCGACGCTGTGGCAGCTGACCTCGCGCATCCAGGGCCGCGTGCGTGAGGAGATCGGGCTCGCGGAGGTGTTCGAGGCGCTGTTCCCCTGCGGCTCGATCACGGGTGCCCCGAAGCTGTCCACCATGGAGCTGATCGCCGCGCTCGAGGACACCCCGCGCGGGGTGTACTGCGGGGCGATCGGGTATCTCGCCCCCGGCCCCTCGCCGCGGGCGAGGTTCAGCGTCGCGATCCGCACGGCGGTGATCGACGGAGCCGACGGCTCTGCGGTCTATGGCGCGGGCGGTGGGATCACCTGGGACTCGACCGCGGCCGGCGAGTACGCGGAGCTGCTGGTCAAAGCCGCCGTGCTGCCGACAGGCAGGCGGGAGCCCTTCGCCCTGCTGGAGACCCTCGCGGTTCTCGGCGGGCAGGCGCAGCATCTTGGGGAGCACCTCGAGCGGATGCTTGAGTCGGCGGCGCACTTCGGCATCCCCGCGCGGCGGGAGGTGCTCGAGGCCGCGGCGGTCGAGGCTGCGGCGCGCTCGGAGGGCGATGTGCTGCTGCGGCTGGCGCTGCGCCGGGACGGGTCGCTCGAGATCACCACGCGTCCGCTGGTGGCGGCGCCCGAGCCGGTGCGGCTCGCCCTGGACACGGTGCGCACCTCGTTCCCGACCGGGCTCAGCGCACACAAGACCACGGTGAGGGAGCACTTCGCAGCTGCCCGGGAGCGTCATCCGGGGGCAGAGGATGTGGTGCTGCGGGGAGACCACGGCCGTGTCGTCGAGACCACCATCGCGACCCTCGCCGCCCGGATCGACGGCGTCTGGTGCACCCCGCCGCTGGCCGACGGAGGCCTCGCCGGGGTGGGCCGCCGGCTCGCGCTCGAGCGGGGTGAACTGGTCCAGCGCCCGCTGAGCGTCGAGGCGCTGCGCGATGCGGAGGCGCTCGCCGTGCTCAGCTCGGCCCGTGGGTGGCGGCGCGCGGTGCTGGAGGGGGACGGAGTCGACGTGACGCAGCTCCGGCCGCCCTCGATGGGGAGAACTCCCCATTCCTCTCCTCCGTCTCCCGCCATACGCTCCTGACCAGGGCCGCACCGCAGCGTGCCCGCAGCTGCAGCGGAAGGCCGAGCATGACAGTCGACGACACGACGGTGGAGCAGCGACCGCGGATCACCTCGCTGCCCGGGGACGCGAAGCTGGTGCGGATCTCGGAGCCCTCCTGGGCCTGGGTGCGGGCGATCGCGCTCGAGCAGGAGCCGCCGGCAGAGATCACCGAGGAGCAGATCGTCGAGCTCGAGCTCGTGGGCCTGCTGGTCGACGCGCCCGGTGAGGACGACGGTCTGGTGATCGACCCGCACTGGCAGCAGTTCCTGCGCTCCGCCCTGACCTCCCCCGTCGGCGTCGAGCTGGTGTGCGTCGACGGCGACCGGGCCTGGACCACCCGGCTCCGCATCGCCGGTCGCGTGGTGGTGATCATCGATCAGTCTCGGGAGGTCACCGCCGATGCCGAGACGATGCAGCTCGGGCGCCGGGCGGACGCCGTCATCCTCGGCCTGAGCACGATCGAGCACCTCAGCGAGACCTTCGAGGCGCTCGTGCCGCAGCGCCCCGCCTTCACCGCCGCCGACCCCGCCCCGGCTCCGGCCGAGCTGGTCGACGCCCCCGCCGTCGCGGAGGTGCAGATGCTCGTGATCGCCTCCCCGGCCCCGGAGCAGACCGTCGTCAGCGGCGGCTCCTGGTACGCCTACGGGCAGGAGGGCGAGCAGCTCGCGGTGCTGGTGCCCGGCGAGGACGGCACCGAGGCCCGCGAGCTCGAGCCCGGCTCCCTCACCTCGGCGATGCGCGCCAAGGTGATCGCGGCGATCGGCCATGTCACCGCCCATGCCGCCGGGAGCGCCGCCTGATGACCTTCTACGGGATGGACACCGAGCAGGTGCTCGGCGAAGCCGACGCCCTCGAGCTCGCCGCGCGCCGCCTCGAGGAGGTGATGGGCGGGTTGCAGTCGAGCGTGCAGGCCGTGACCTGGGTCGGTCCCGACGCCGAAGCGTTCCGCGAGCAATGGGATGCCACCCATCGGCAGGGCGAGTGCATCGTGCTGCCGGGCCTGGGGGAGCGCTCCCGGGAGCTGCGGCAGCACGTCGAGGAGCAGGATCGCGCCTCCTCGGCCGAAGGGGGTGGCTGGTTCGAGGACGCGATGGACTGGCTGCGGGACACCGGCGGGGACATCGTGGACGGAATCCGCGAGGGGATCGGCTGGCTCGGAGACCGGGGAGCGGACGGCACGGACTGGCTCGGCGACCGGGTCTCCGAGGGGATGGAATGGCTCGGCGACCGGTTCCAGGACGGTCGCGATCTGATCAGCACTGCCCTCGACGCGGTCCGGGACTTCGAATGGCCGCGCTTCACCGAGGTGGTGGTCGACGGCGCAGCGGGCCTGCTCCGCGGGACGGGCGATGTCTTCGAGGCGCTCACCGGCATCGACCTCGAGCTCGCCGACGACGGCATCGGCTACGCCGATGCCCCGGTCGCGGTCACCCCTGAGGACTCGGGCCTGGTCCCTCCCGGTGACCTCTCCCAGATCATCGCCAACACCAACCAGACCTATGGGCCCGAGGAGACCGGGGAGGTCTCGATGAGCGTGGTCGGCAACCCGCCCACCGGGGTGATCGTGAACATCCCCGGCACCGAGCAGTGGTGGCCGATGGCCGGGGACAACCCGCTGGACCTCACCGGCAACGCCGAGCAGGCCGGTTCCGACGGCTGGTCCGCGGGCTCGCAGGCCACGGCCGACGCGATCGCGCAGCTCTATCGGGAGAACCCGGACCTGGAGGGCGTCCCGCTGATGCTCAACGGGCATTCCCAGGGCGGGATGATCGCTGCCAGCCTCGCCGCGAATCCGGAGTTCGCCTCCCAGTACCACCTCACCAACGTGATGACCTATGGCTCCCCGGTGGACAACTACGACGTGCCCGCAGGCGTGAACCAGCTGAACATCCAGCACGGGGGCGACCTGGTGCCGAGGATCGACGCCGAGGGCTCATACCTGGGCCCGGTGGTGCCCGGACCGCACGGCATCCCCCTGCCCGTACCGATCCCGAATCCCGGAGAGCTGCTGGCGAACCAGAACATCGGCTCCGGGAGCACCACCACCGTCACCCTGGACAGCCCCAGCTGGAACCCGCTGACCAATCACGGCGGCGCCGAGTACCAGAACTCGGTGGAGAGGCAGCTGCAGGACCCGAACTCGCCGCTCTCGCAGTACTCGCAGGATCCGAGTCTTCTGCCCTTCCTCACCGGCGACCCCGACAGCGTCCAGCACTTCATCTCCGGCGTGCATCGCGAGAACTGACCCGATGGTGAATGATGGGCCGATGTCAGGCAGTGCCATCGGCCGCAGGGGAGTGCTCGTGGGGATCATCGGCAGCCTGCTCACCGCCTGCGGACTGGGCGGGAGCAGCGACGTCACCGCCGTCCAGGATGCGCTGCGCGTCGCCGTCGAGGCGCTGCCGGAGCACCTCGACGGGAAGGTGCAGTTCCAGGACTCGACCTCCGCCGGCACCACCATCAGCGGGGTCCTGGTGCTCGCCGGGCGGGATCGTGCGCAGATCGAGCAGTCGCTGCTCACCGTCCTGGAGACGGTCAGCGACACCTATGACCAGCAGCCGGGGGTGCGCACGGCCTTCGTGCGGCTCGAGGCGCACCGCGAGGGAGATCGCGGCACCCGCGTGATGACGGCCGACGTGGTCTCGCCGAGCTCCGGCGCGAATGCCTCCACCGAGGACCTCGCAGCGCACTTCGCGGGATGAACCCCGCCCCATCGATCACAGGAGACGTCATGACCCCTGCCCTCGACCCCCGCCCCGCGCTCGATCCCAGCCCCGCCCTCGATCCCACCAAGGCTCTGCACACCTGGTCCCTGTTCCGGACGATGGGCCGCTTCGTGGCCCCCGGCTCCGCGCCGTCGGGCGCTCTCACCGAGAACGGCGCCGGAGGCGGCCTGGACCTGCTCGAGCTGCCCGGGCAGCTCGCCGCGCACGGATTCACCAGCGCCCAGCTGTGCCACTTCTACCTGCCGCGCACCGAGCCCGCCTATCTCTCCGAGCTGCGCGACGGGTTCGACACCGCGGGAGTGGACCTCGAGTGCTTCCTGCTGGATGACGGGGATCTGGTCCATCCCGAGCGCGGTGAGGAGCAGCAGCGCTGGGTCTCGGGCTGGATCGAGGTCGCCGAGCAGCTGGGCGTGCCGAGGGTGCGGGTGCCCGCGGGGGATCAAGTGCCGACGCCGGAGACGCTCGCGCTCAGCGCCCGCCGGCTGCGGGCCCTCGCCGCGGCGCATCCGGGGATCCGAGTGCTCACTGAGAACTGGAAGTCGCTGCTGGTGGATGCGCCCACCACCCAGGCGCTGCTGGACCAGCTCGACGGCGAGGTCGGTCTGCTGATCGACACCGGCAACTGGGACGGCGAGGACAAGTACGAGCAGATCGCGGCGGTGGCCGGGGACGCGGAGTGCTCACAGGTCAAGGCCCGCGAATCGGCCCCGGGTGTGCTCGATGCCGAGGACCTCACCCGCTCGCTCGAAACGCTGCGCGAGGCCGGATACACCGGGCGGCTCTCGCTCGTCTACGCCGGCACGGACGACGACGAATGGGGCCGGCTCGAGCAGATGCACGAGATCGCCCGCACCGTCACCGGCTGACGCCGGGCCTGCTCACCACTCCTCGTGCGTGCGGGAGTCCCAGGCACTCTCCTCGCCGAGGTCGAGGCTCGCCAGCAGCGCGCGGTCCTCGTCATCCAGGCGGAGCGCGGCCAGGTCGAGGTTCCGTCGCTGCCGACCCGGGTCGGAAGAGCGTGGGATCACCACGATCTCCCGGTCCACGGCCCAGCGCAGCGCGACCTGCGCGATGGTGACCTCGTGCTTCGCCGCGACCTTGCGGATCGCGAACTGCTCCGAGAGACCCTCGCGGGTGCCGAGCGGCCCCCAGGCCTGGGTGAGGATGCCGTGCTGCTGGTGGAAGGCGTGCGGCTCCTCGTGGGGCCGCGCCAAGGAGAGCTGGATCTGATTGATCTCGGGCCAGTGCCCCGTCGCATCGAAGAGCTCCTGGAGCTGCTCGGGCCGGAAGTTCGAGACTCCGGCGTGGAGCACCAGGCCCTCCTCCCGCAGATCCAGCAGGGTGCGCCAGGTGTCCACGGCGAGCCCCCGGGACGGGTTCGGCCAGTGGATCAGCGCGATCCCCACCCGCTCCAGCCCCAGCCGGCGCAGCGATTCGAGGATCCCGGTGCGGGCGGCCTTGCGGCCGTGGTCCCCGCCGGCCACCTTGGTGGTCACGAGCACCTCGGAGGGGTCGACCCCGCTGCGGCGCAGCCCTTCGCCGACGGCCGTCTCGTTGCCGTACTGAGCGGCGGTGTCGAGCAGCCGGTACCCGGTGCGCAAGGCCGAGGCGATGACGTCGACCCCGGCGGGGCCCCGAGCCCCTCCGGTGCCGAAGCCGATCAGCGGGATGCTCGTCCCGTCGGCGAACGTCGTGGTGGGAACTTCGGGGTATGCGGGGGTGCTCATGGGGGACTTCCTGGCCGATGCTGGTGCCGCGCCGTCGAGTCTCACCCTACGCGGGACCCCAGCCTGAGACCCTGTCCTCACCACCCCAGACCTGAGGAGCATCATGCAGGACGCGCTGCACCGCGCCGCACAGGCCAACACCGACCTGCTCGCCACCCGTGACGATCGCTGGTACCCCACCTTCCACGTCGCGGCCCCCGCCGGATGGATCAACGACCCCAACGGCCTCAGCCATTTCCAGGGCCGCTACCAGGTGTTCTTCCAGCACCACCCCGCCGGCACCGACTGGGGCCCGATGCACTGGGGCCATGTCTCGAGCGAGGATCTGGTGACCTGGCGACGGGAGCCGATCGCGCTGGCTCCCAGCCTCGAGGAGGACCGCGACGGAGTCTTCTCCGGCTCCGCCGTGACCGGGGACGACGGCACCCTGAAGGTCTTCTACACCGGGCACCGCTGGATCAACGGCGTGGACGACGCGGAGGGGAACCTCCAGGTGCAGTGCCTCGCACAGTCCGTGGACGGCGTCAGCTTCACCAAGCTCGGCGGGGTGGTCGAGCCGCCTGCGGGGGTGCTGGACTTCCGTGATCCCAAGGTGTGGCGGGCAGGGGAGACCTGGTACATGATCTTCGGCGTGCAGTCCGCCGAGCGCCGCGGCCGGGTATGGCTGTACCGCTCACTGGACCTGCTCAGCTGGGAGTTCGACCGGGTGCTCTTCGAGGACCCGGACCCGGACGTCTTCATGATCGAGTGCCCCGATCTGTTCCCCCTCGGGGAGCACTGGGTGCTGCTCTACAGCCCGATGACCACCGCCCGTCCCTCCGGGCACGGCGGGCGCAACGGCCACAACGCCGGCTACCTGGTGGGCAGCTGGGCACCGGGCGAGGACTTCACCCCGACCACCTCGTATCGCCCGGCGGACTGGGGTCATACCTTCTATGCCCCGCAGACCTTCGAGGCGCCCGACGGCCGCCGTCTGCTGCTGGCCTGGATGGGCGCCTTCACCCTCCCGGTCGCCTCCCAGCGGGCCGACGGGTGGAGCGGCCAGCTGACTGTGCCGCGCGAGCTGAGCCTCGGCGAGGACCTGCGGCTGCGCTCGTTGCCGGTGGCGGAGATCGCTGCGCTGCGCCGGGAGACGCACGATCACGGGTCCTTCGACCTCGCGGCCGACGGGTCCACGGTGCTGCTCGAGGATGCGGAGGCCTTTGAGGTCGAGCTCGAGGTCGACCTCTCACGCACCACCTCCGAGCAGGTGGGTCTTCAGGTGCATCGCACCGGAGAGGGGCTGTGCACCTGGGTGGCCTACGACGACCAGAGCGGCCGCGTGGTGCTGGACCGGCGCAGCAGCGCCGGCGGACCGGGCGACCGCGGCTACCGCTCGGCCCCGCACGACGGCGGTGATCACCTCCTACTGCGGGTGCTCGTGGACCGCGGCAGCGTGGAGGTGTTCGTCGGGGAAGGAGAGGAGAACCTGACCTCGCTGAGCTTCCCGGCGGAGGGCCCCCGTTCGCTCGCGCTCACCGCGGTCGCCGGGACCATCGCGGTGCAGTCGTTGCGGGTGCACCGGCTGGCCCCGATCTGGGAGTCGCCCGACCGGTGAGCCGGGTGGTGATCAGCGGGTGGTGTCGACCCGGCCCACCCAGGAGATCGGGGAGACCCGGCCCTCCTCGAGCTGGTACTGGCAGCCCACGATGCCGAGCTCGCCCGCGGCGACCGCGTCGGAGATGACCTTCGACTGGCGCATCAGGGCATTGATGGTCTCGTCGAGATGACGCCGGCCCACTGCATCCGCATCGATCAGCTCGGGATCCACATAAGGGCTGACCTGCTGAGTCGTGAACCACTCCTGCTGGACCGCGGGCTGGATGGCCTCGAGCTCCTTGCGGATCGCCGGGGTGACCTCGCTCGGCGCGGCCGTGGTCTGGTCGATCGCCGCTTTGACCGCGCCGCAGGAGCCGTGCGCGAGCACCACGATCACGGCGACGCCCAGCTCCGCCACGGCGAACTCCATGGTCGCGGTGGTGTTCGCGTTCGCGATCTGGCCGATGTTCCGCACCACGAACAGGTCTCCCAGGCCGCAGTCGAAGAGGATCTCCGCCGCCACCCGGGAGTCCGAGCAGCCGAGGAACGCGGCATTCGGCGCCTGGCTGCCGCGCAGCTCGCTGCGCCGGGCTGCATTCTGCTGGGGGTGGTCCAGGTCCCCGGCCATGAAGCGCTCGTTCCCCTCGACCAGTGCATCCCAGGCCTGCTGGACGGTGACGCGGGGAGAAGTCATGAGGGATCCCTTCGGGAGAGGAGTCGCGGCAGGCAGGGCACGCGGGAGACAGAGCCGGCGAACGGCCCTGTCGCAGGATACTCGCGTCGAGGCATGACCCAGGAACCCCGGTTCCGAGGGGGCGACTGGGTCGGCGACCGGTGCGCCTCAGCTCTGCTCAGGAACGCTGATGTTCACCTGCCACACGACGCCGAAGCGATCGGTGAACGATCCGTAGACGTCGCCCCACATCTGCTTCTCCAGAGCCATCGTGATGCTGCCGCCTTCGGAGAGCTTCTGATATGCGCTGCGCAGAAGGGTCTCGTCGTCCCCCATCAGCGAGAGGGTGACGTTGTTGCCCACGAGGAAACCCTCGGGGGACATTCCCTCGATGACATCGCTGACGTAGAGCCGGATCAGCTCGGTGACCTCCAGGGAGCCGTGCATGACCTTGTCGGCGTTCGC
Source organism: uncultured Brachybacterium sp. (assembly GCF_947500705.1). GTDB lineage: Bacteria > Actinomycetota > Actinomycetes > Actinomycetales > Dermabacteraceae > Brachybacterium. The sequence goes on from NZ_CANMSY010000003.1 coordinate 467,852, forward strand.
ATCCTCGGCCGGGAGCGCGCCGGCCTCCCCGAAGGTGACGAACTGAGGGATCGCGCCGAGCGAGCGGCCGTAGAACTCGAAGGCCTCCCGGGAGTTCCCGGCGAAGTTCAGGTAGGGGTGGAGTGCTGCGGGCATCGGGGCCTCCTCGTCGCTGGCCCGACCCATCGCCGGGCGCTCGGTGCGAGCGTAGACCGCACGGCCGACGAGGGGAACAGCCCGCGGTGCCACCGTCGTACTCGTCGGGCCCGAGGGCTATTGTGGAACTGCCACGAGGAGGACCGATGACGTATCCCGTGCTCAGCTGCACCGCGATCGATGCGCGAGAGCCACGTGCACTCGCCGACTTCTACTGCGCCCTGCTGGGACTGCATCCGCGGCCGGACGATGAGCCTCCACCGCCTCCTGCTCCCGACGACGACACCGACTGGATCGTGCTGCTGGACGCCGATGGGCAGCGCATCCTCGCCGTCCAGGAGAAGAAGGAGCTTCGCTCCTCGACCTGGCCCAGCGAGGAGATCCCGATGCAGTTGCATATGGACTTCCGGGTGCCGGACGCACAGCAGCTCGAGGTGCAGCGCGAGAGGGCAGAACAGCTCGGTGCCCGTCTGCTGCTGGACCGCTCCGAGGACACCGAGGAACCGCTGTACGTCATGGCAGACCCGGAAGATCATCCGTTCTGCCTGCTCGTGGGGTGAGGTGGTTCAGCCCAGCCGGTCGACCGCCGCCGCCCAGCGACCGTCCTCGAGCGACGGGATCGCCGCGATACCCATCCACAGCGTGAGCGCCTCGAGCCAGCGTGACCGCAACTGGGGTCTCACACCACGGTCAGGCGCGGCAGGGCCCGCAGGACGAGGCCCCAGTGCTCGGCCAGCACCTCCCCGAGCCAGCGGGCAGCGCCCTCCCGCCCGTCGAGGCCGAAGCGTTCGTGCAGCGCGAGCTCCGCGTCTTCGGACTCCCACAGCATGGACAGTCCGGAGCTCAGCATGACGTCACGGCACCGCCGGGGCCCTGCCCGCGATGTTCCTCGACGCCGCGAGGGTGATCGGTGCGCGGCCTACCAGGCATACGCCTCGGGGGCCGGACCGCCCGGGCCGGGGAAGATCTCGTCCAGCGCGGTGAGGTCGTCGTCGCTCAGGGTGATGTCCACGGCACCGATCGCGGAGTCCAGCTGGTCCAGGGTGCGCGGGCCGATGATCGGACCGAGCACGCCGGGACGGTGCAGGAGCCACGCGAGCGCCGCCTGGCCGGGTGCCAGATCGCGCTCCGCGCAGAAGGCCTCCCAGCGATCGAGCTGCTGGGTGAGGTCCGCGGGGTCGTGACGACGGTCGGCGGTGCCGCGCCGGACGCCCGTCTCGGAGCGACCGCCGAGCTTCCCGCCCGCGAGCGGTGACCAGGCGATGACCCCGAGTCCGTAGTGCTCCGCGGCCGGGATCACTTCGAGCTCGATGTCGCGGGTGAACAGGTTGTAGAGCGACTGCTCGGAGACCAGACCCAGCGACTGGCGGGCGCGGGCCGCCTCGTTCGCCTGGGCGAGATGCCAGCCGGCGAAGTTCGAAGAGCCGACGTAGCTGATCTTCCCCTGCGCGACCAGCACGTCCATCGCCTGCCAGATCTCCTCCCAGGGCGCCGTGCGGTCCACGTGGTGCATCTGGTAGAGGTCGATGTGGTCGGTCTGCAGACGGCGCAGCGAGGCATCGACCGCTCGGCGGATGTTCAGCGCCGAGAGCCCGCGATCGTTCTTCCCGGGGCCCATCTCGCCGAACACCTTCGTGGCCAGCACGATCTCCTCGCGTCGGCCGCGAGAAGCGATCCAGCGGCCGATGATCTCCTCGGTCCAGCCGCGCCTCTCCGCGCCGCCGTAGCCGTTGGCGGTGTCGAAGAAGGTCACTCCCGCATCGAGCGCGCGGTCCATGATCGCGAAGGCATCCTCCTCGGCGGTGTGCGGGCCGAAGTTCATCGTCCCGAGGACGAGCCGGGAGACGGTCGCACCGCTGCGACCGAGCTGGGCCTACTGCATCGTGGTGTGCTCCTCGTGTCGGGGCGGCCTCGCGTCAGGAGACCCGGGGCCCGCCGCGGGAAAGCGTACGTCCAGCGGTGGGCCGTGACCAGGGAGGCTCGATGGCTGATCGCTCGAGCGCCGTGGTGCCGCACGGCACCGGGAACGGGAGAAGGGGCCCGCAGATGCGGGCCCCTTCGTCGGTCTCTGGAAGCCCTTGCAGGTGAGAAGCACCTCGCGTCAGTGGGGCCGTCGGCTCGGAGTCAGCGGCGACCAGCCAGGACGTGCTTGTGGAGCAGGCCGGCGATCACACCGCCGAGGATCGGGAAGACGATGAACACCCACAGCTGCAGGAGCGGACCACCGCCACCGAAGACCGCTGCCGCGATCGATCGGGCCGGGTTCACGGAGGTGTTGTCGACCGGGATCGAGATCAGATGGATCAGCGTCAGCGTCAGACCGATCGCGAGGCCGGCGAACGTCGTTCCTCGCTCCGGGTGGGTGACGCCGAGGATCACGAGCAGGAAGACGGTGGTGAGGATGACCTCGATCAGGATCGCTGCGCCGAGTCCGAACCCGCCCGGCGAGAGCTCGCCGAAGCCGTTGCTGGCGAATCCGCCGGCCCGCGCGGCCGAGAGCCACCCGTCGGGACCGAAGGCGCCGATCAGGGCGAGCAGCGAGGAGCCGAGGACGCCGCCGATCACCTGGGCCACGATGTAGCCGGGGACCTTGCCCCACTCGAAGCTGCCCGCGGTGGCGAGACCGATGGTGACGGCGGGGTTGAAGTGACCGCCCGAGATCGGGCCGAAGGCATAGGCGCCGACGACGACCGTCAGGCCGAAGGCGAGGGCGACGCCCACGAAGCCGACCCCGAGCGAGGAGCCGTTGTCGCCGGTGCCGAAGTCGGAGGCGAACAAGGCGGTTCCCACGCCGCCGAACACGAGGAGGAATGTGCCCAGGACCTCGGCGACCAGTGCGGAGATCGCCGACGGTTCCTTGTTGTCGAGCTCGGGGGAGAGCTCTGTGGGAAGCGGGTCAGCGGAGGATTCTTGGCGGGAGTTCATGGGGCCTCAATGCAAAGGGGGAGAAGTGCGCCGACATGTCGGAAGCATAGTGACCCAAGTCTCTGTGCGTGACAAGGCGTGGTGAACGCGAGGGCCGAGCGCCGCCATGGTCGGATTCGAGCGCTCGTAGTACCAGCAGGCAACATCGGCAGCCAGGTCGCCCGGGCCGCGATCGCGGCGGGGTACGACGTGGTGATCGCGAGCTCGCGGGGTCCGGAGACCCTCGAGAGCCTCGTCGCGGAGCTCGGCCCGATGGCGCGCGCCGCCAGTCTTGCGCACGGTCGCTCGCAGCTCGATGGACCCGCCCCTCTCGACGCGGTCGCGATCGAGGTGGGGGCCGTCCACCTTGAGGGCGTCGCCGGGGTCGGGATAGCCGAGCAGTGCGAGGGCGGCGGGGTCCCCACGCTTGAGCAGGGTGCGCAGTGCGTGGCGAACCAGCCTGTCCGTCGTGCCGGTCGTCGTGCCGGATCCTCCGCCCGACGCACCGAGCCAGCCGGCGGCCGTGCTCACCACGAGCTCCGGGTGATCGCGGCTGAGGTCGTTGAGGTGATTGGCGACGGAGCGCCGCACGTAGTCTGACGGGTCACCATGGAGACGATCGAGGATCGGGAGGGTTCGTCCGGGCTCGGCGGTCAGGCCCGGCACGCGCACCGCCCAGGGCAGGTAGGGGCGTGTGCCCTCGGAGGCGAGGCGACGCACGTGCTCGTCGTCCGCGGTCGTCCACTCCAGCGCCTTCGCCAGGGTGCGGTCGAGGTCGTGGCGCAGGAGGGTTCGCAGGGCGAACTCGGAGGTCAGCAGGCCGGTGAGCTCGGCCAGCAGATCGAGGGCGTCATCCGTCGCCGACGGGCTGCCGTCGGCCGCCGCGGAGTCCGAGACCGCGGTCGAGACGGGCCAGATCATCCAGCCGGTGAAGCCCGGCGCGACGCGGATCGCGGTACGGACCACGGCGGCGAGTTCCGTGAAGGACCCCCCGAGATCCAGCAGCATCGCCTCACGGAGCACGTCGACCCGTTCGCGCAGGCTGAGCGGCGCGAGGGTCTCGGCGGCTTCGCGGAGGCGGGCGGCTGGGACGCCGGGAGCGGCTGTCTCCAGGGCATCGGCGAGATCCACGGCGGTGCCGCGATGGATCATCTCGTCAGCGAAGGGCATGAGGCTCCGGGGGCGCGGTCCGATCCATGGGAGGAGACTAGTCGGCGCAGGGGACAGCGCCCGGGGCGGCCCCGGCGTAGGCTCTCCGGGTTCTCAGCACCCTCGGGAGGCGCACATGCAGATCCTCGACGCGACCGCGGCGCACGCCCCGGGCATCACCGTGATCTACAACCACGCGGTGCAGCACACCACCGCCATCTGGAACGAGAGAACGGTGGATGCCTGCGACCGTCGGGCCTGGATCGCGGACCGTCACGATCACGGATTCCCCGTGCTGGTCGCGGTCGACCGGGCCGATGGAGGAACGGGCGAGGGGGCCGACGACGTGCTGGGATACGCCACCTACGGCCCCTGGCGCCCGCACGACGGCTACCGCCACACGGTCGAGCACTCCGTCTACGTGCGCGAGGGCCTGCAGGGCCGCGGCACCGGCACCGCCCTGCTCGGCGCCCTCGTCGACCGGGCGCGGGCGCAGGGCATCCACGTGATGATCGCGGGGGTCGATGCGAGCAACGAGGGGTCGGTGCGCCTGCACGAGCGACTGGGCTTCGAGCAGACCGGCCTGCTCCGCGAGGTGGGCACCAAGTTCGGTGACTGGCTGGACCTGGCGTTCCTGCAGCTGATCCTCGAGCCGGGAGGGGCGGCTGGCCCGTCGGCCGCCATCCAGGGCGAGTCATCGGGAATCAGGACGGCTCCGGTGACGTTGCCCCGGGCATGACAACTCTGGGAATCATCGGCGCAGGACACATCGGCAGCCAGATCGCACGGGCCGCCCTGACGGCGGGATACGACGTGGTCATCGCCAATTCGCGGGGACCGGAGACGCTCTCCGACCTCGTGGCGGAACTCGGTCCGAAGGCCCGCGCCGCGACGGCGGAGGAGGCCGGCGCGGCCGGTGACGTCGTGGTGGTGACGGTGCCGCTGCACGCCCTCGACAAGATCCCGGTCGAACCGCTCGCCGGCAAGATCGTGCTGGACACGAACAACTACTACTTCGAGCGCGACGGGCACATCGACGCCCTGGACCAGGGCGAGACCACCACCTCGCAGATGCTGCAGGAGCACCTGCCCACCTCGAAGGTCGTCAAGGCGTTCAACCACATCCGGTCTGCGGACATCACGACGGACACCGCCCCCGCGGGCGCCCCCGGGCGGCGCGCGCTCGCCCTCTCGAGCGACCACCCCGATGCGGCGGAGTTCGTGGAGGCGTTCTACGACGAGCTCGGCTTCGACGCGGTCGCCGTGAGCCCGCTGCGGGAATCCTGGCGGGTGGAGCGCGACCGTCCCGCCTACGTGGTCCGGCAGACGGCCGCCGAGCTGCGCGAGAATCTTGCGAAGGCGAACCGCCTGCCCTGAGCGGCGACGCGACCGAGGGTGCCGCAGAGCAGGACGAGAGAACTGCCTCGGAAGGTCGATCTACGACGCCGGGACGGCGCTGGACAGAGAGCCGGAAGAGAGAACCGGTCAGCGAGTGGTCGGCCGCGTGGATCCCGTCGGCGGAGACCTGAGCACCCTTGGGGCGGGGTCAGTCCTGACCCATCCGATGGCGCCCGGTCAGCACGTACAGCAGCGACATCACGGCGAGGAAGCCCAGGCCCACCAGCAGGGCCGTGTGGTAGTCGCTCTGCCAGACCATGATGCCGAAGGTGAAGGCGATGAACGCGATCGCGAAGATCTGGCCGAAGGGCCACAGCGGCACCGGGAACTGGATTGCGTCGCGTTCGCTGCGAGACATGCCGCGGCGTGAGGCGACCTGCGCGAGCAGGATCATCAGCCACACGAAGATCGTCGCGAAGGTCGCGAGCGAGGCCACGATCGTGAACACCGCCTCGGGCAGTGCGGCGTTGAGGATCACGCCGACGAGCAGCACCCCGAGCATCGCGACCGTGGTGACCACGGGGACGCCCCGGACGGTGCGGGAGAGCGCCAGGGGGGCGAGCTTCTGCCGGGCCATCCCGGCCACCACCCGGCCGGCGCCGAACAGGTCCGCGTTGATCGCCGAGAGCGCCGCGGTGATCACCACGAGGTTCAGCAGCGCCGCCGCCCAGTTCACACCGAGGGTGTCGAAGATCTGCACGAAGGGCGATTCCTCGCCGGTGATCGTGCGCCAGGGGTTGATCAGCAGGATCACCCCGATCGCGAGCACGTAGAACAGCAGGATCCGCACGGGCACGGTGTTCACCGCCTTCGGGATCGCGGTGCCGGGATCTTCCGCCTCGGTGCCGGCCACACCGATGATCTCGGTGCCGCCGAAGGCGAAGAGCACCAGGATGAAGGCGCTGATCATGCCGCCCGCGCCATGCGGGAAGAAGCCGCCGTCGGCCGTGAGGTTCTCGAGCGGGTTCCCGCCGCCCGCCGAGCCCAGGCCGAACACCAGGATCGCCGCGCCGCCCACGATCATCCCGATCACGGCGGTGACCTTGATGAGCGTGAACACGAACTCGAGCTCGCCGAACCAGCGCACGCTGGCGAGGTTCGCGGCGCCCACGATCAGCAGCGTGAGCGCCACCCAGATCCACTGCGCGGTGTCCGGGAACCAGAACCGCATGTAGATCGCAATCGCGGTGAGATCGGCGAGACACACGATGAGCATCTCGAAGGCGAACATCCAGCCGGTGATGTACCCGGCCCAGGGGCCCAGGAAGCGGCGGGTGTACTCGGCGAAGGAGCCGGAGATCGGCATCCGCACCGCCATCTCGCCGAGCGCGCGCAGCATGAAGTACACGACCGCGCCGCCGAGCAGATAGACCAGCAGCACCGAGGGCCCGGCCGCCTGGATCGCGCCGGCCGAGCCGTAGAACAGGCCGGTCCCGATCGCGGAGCCGAGCGCGATGAAGTGGATGTGGCGCGCCTTCAGACCCGGTCGGCGCCGGGTCGCGGCGGGGGAGGGGGCGGGCTGCGTGGTCGTGCTCATCGTGAGGAATGCTCCGGGGCTGGGGAGGGAGACACTTCTTGTGCTTCTGACACGGTACGGCTGTGAGGGTCTGGAGGGGAGGTGCGTGCGGCCACTCTCACTCCTCACCCCGGCGGGCGGCGGGCGCCGTCATCGCCGTGAACGGCGTGGGCCCCGGCCAGGTGCGCACCGGGACGACCACCGAGCTCCTCGCGACCTACCGCGTCCTCCACGAGAACCGCACGAAGGTGCGCCCGGGGATGGTCGCGCCGTCACCGACGATCCGCGCCAGGCCGACGAGCCGACCCTCGGCCCGGGCGGTGACGACCCGCAGCGAGCCGCGCAGGCCGGCCATCAGCGACTCGGGGTCCTGGGTGTACGCGCTCCAACCCACCGCGTCGTAGAGCTCGACCATCTCAGAGGTGCCGGGCAGGTTGTCATCGGCGCAGGCCGTGATCGTCGCGAAGCTCATGTCGGGCTCGGCGTCACAGCGCGTAGGCGTACTGCTCGAGGAAGCGCGGAGTCGCGCCGAGCTCACGGGAGGCGTGGTTGGCCCAGGAGGGGTCCCGCAGCATCTCGCGGCCCACGAACACGGCGTCGGCCTGGCCGGAGCGGAGCAGCTCCTCGGCCTGTGCCGCCTCCTTCACGCGGCCGACGGCGGCGACGGCGAGGGTGGTGTCGCGGTGGAGCTTCGCCGCATAGCGCGTCTGGTAGTCGACGTCATGGGGGATGGGCACGATGTCGTTCCCACCCGAGGAGGCGTCGACCAGGTCCACGCCGTGCTCGCCGGCCCAGGCGGTCAGCTGAGCGGACTGCTCGTAGGTCCAGCTCTCCCGGGCGTCCTCGGGATTCTCCTCGATCCAGTCGGTGGTGGAGATGCGCATCAGCACCGGCAGGTCCTGCGGCCACACGGCGCGGACCGCATCGATGACCTCGAGCACCAGGCGGGCGCGACCGGTGAGGTCGCCGCCGTACTCATCGGTGCGGTGGTTGGTCAGGGGCGAGAGGAAGGAGTGCAGCAGGTAGCCGTGGGCGGCATGGATCTCGGCGACCTGGAAGCCGGCCTCGAGGGCGCGGCGGGCGGCATCGGCGAACGAGGCGACGACGGCGGTGAGGTCCTCCCGGCTCATCTCGTGGGGGACGGGGCCGCCGGGGAAGGCGACGGGGCTCGCACCGTAGGGCATCCAGCCGTACTCGTCGGCGCCGAGCCAGTCGCCGCCCTCCCAGGGGCGGCCGGTCGAGGCCTTGCGCCCTGCATGCGCCAGCTGGACACCGGCCACTGCGCCCTGGGCACGGATCGCGGAGGCGATGCGGGTGAAGTCCGGGACCTGCGCGTCCTCCCACAGCCCGAGGTCGAAGGGGGAGATCCGTCCCTCGGCGGCGACGCCGGTGGCTTCGACCATGACGAGCCCGGCACCGCCGGCGGCACGGGCTGAGTAGTGGGCGAGGTGGAAGTCGGTGGGGCGGCCCGCGGTCGCGGGGGAGGCGTCGGCGCTGTAGGTGCACATGGGCGACATCCAGGCCCGGTTCGGGATCTCGAGGCCGCGGAGCTGGAGCGGGGTGAAAAGGGTCGTCACGGGAGAAGCCTCCGGAGAGATCGAGGGTAAGTACGAAGAATGCCGTACTACGAGAACGATAGTACTCTTGGGGGGCGTCCCGCGAGGCCAGGAGGCGACGATGCGCACACTTTCCCACCCCGACGTCCAGGACATCGCCTTGGACCAGGTGCTCTCTGCGCTGGCGGACCCGATCCGCCGCCGAATCGTCACCCAGCTCGCCGGCGGGCATGACGACCAGGCATGCATCGCCTTCGATCTTCCGGTCACCAAGTCGACCTCCACTCACCACTTCCGAGTGCTGCGCGAGGCGGGCATCATCTCGCAGCGCTACCGCGGCACCGCCATCCTCAACTGCCTCCGCGACGAGGAGCTGGCCGAGCGGTTCCCGGGGCTGCTGGAGGCGGTGCTCGGCGCTGAGACTCGATGAGGCCTCGACGCACGGTGCCGTAAGGTCGGCCGTGCGAGCATCGCGACGGTGCCCTGGCGAACGGTCAGAGGAGCACGACGGATGAGCACCGCTGGGTCACCTGCTGGTGAATCGCGCCCGGTGCAGCGGATCCGGGCCTTCGGCTGGCGCGACAAGGTCGGCTACCTCTCCGGCGACGTCGCCAACAACCTGACGTTCTACCTGCAGACCGCGTTCTTCCTGATCTTCTACACCAATGTGATGGGGATCCAGGCGGCGCACGTGGGCACGCTGCTGTTCGGCGCCCGCATCCTCGGGGCGTTCTCGGACTTCGCGGCCGGGCGATTGATCGACGTGGCCAGACCCGGCAGGTCGGGCCGGTTCAAGCCCTGGCTGCTGCGGTTCATGGTCCCGGCTGCCGCCTCGAGCGTCCTGATGTTGGGAGGCTCCTGGGAGCTCTCGTCGCGAACCGGGCATTGACCGGGATGATCGCCGGATCGGTGGTCATGCTCACCGGGACGATGATGCTCGCGGTGATGCTGCCGTACCTGTTCACCGAGTACTTCGGCAACGGTCAGCTGCTGTCGCTGGTCAACATCGTCGGCGTCGCGCCGATCCTGCTGTTCATCCCCTTCGCCACGGCGTTGGCCGGCCGGTTCGGCAAGCGGGAGCTCGGGGTCCCCGGTATCGCGGTGGCCACCGCCGCCGGCCTCACCCTGTTCCTCCTCGGCACCGACAGCCCGTACCTCTTCATGGTCGGATATGCGGTCTTCATGCTCGGGGTCGCGGGCTTCGAGTCCCTGGTCTGGGCCGTCGTCACCGACGTGATCGACTTCCACGAGGTCCGCACCGGGGAGCGGAACGACGGCACCGTCTACGGCATGTACTCGTGGGCCCGGAAGCTCGGCCAGGCGCTCTCCGGGTGGGCGCTCGGCTGGATCGGCTACGCATCGACCTCCGGGGGAGGTGCTGGGCAGAGCGCAGCCGTGCTGGACGGGATCTATGCCCTCTCCACCCTCGTCCCGGCCCTGCTGATGGGCCTCGCGGGCCTGATCCTCGCCCTGTGGTACCCGCTGTCCAGGCGGCGGGTCCAGGAGAACGTGGCTTTGCTCGCAGAGCGCCGGACTGAGGAGCGCCGGGCCGACGCGCGGTGATCTCCCGGTGGTGGCAACAGTCGGGCCGTCCTTGTCCTGGTCAGGCCCGACGGCGCATCATGGAGCCATGAGCGAGCCGAATGCGACGACGCAGCCCACGATCCACCCGATCCCCCTGGGGCTCGCAGAACGCGCCGCCCTGCTCGGCGGCCCCGATGGAGTCCTCACCGACGAACAGATCACTGGCTTCGTCGCCGAGCAGCTCGCCGGCCAGGATCTCGAAGGCAGGAGCGTCTGCCTCATCATCCCGGACGGCACCCGCTCCGTCCCCCTGCCCAAGGTGCTGCCCGCGATCCATGATGCGCTCGCCGGCCGCGCCAGCTCCGTCACCGTGCTGATCGCGCTGGGCACCCATGCGGCGATGAGCGAGGCGGCGATCGACACCCTGCTCGGCGCCACCGAGCGCGGCGCCGCTGCCACCTACCCGGAGTGGACCGTCGTCAACCACGCCTGGGACGACCCCACCCAGATCGCCGACCTCGGTGAGATCTCCGCCGAGCAGATCGCCGAGCTCACCGGCGGCCTGCTCGCCGACATCCCCATGCGCGTGCAGATCAACAAGCTGGTCGTCGAGTCGGACGTCAACCTCATCGTCGGCCCCGTCTTCCCGCACGAGGTGGTCGGCTTCTCCGGCGGCAACAAGTACTTCTTCCCCGGCTGCTCGGTGCATGACGTCATCGACATCTCCCACTGGGTCGGGGCGCTCATCACCGCCAGCCGCATCATCGGCACCCTCGGCATCACCCCGGTGCGCCAGCTGATCGATGCCGCGAGCGACCTCATCCAGGCCGAGAAGCTCGCCTTCACCATGGACGTCCTCTCCGGCGGCCAGGACCTCAACGCGATCGCCTTCGGCGACCCGCAGGCCGCCTGGGCCGCGATGGCGAAGATCTCCGCACAGACCCACATCACCTACGTCGAGAAGCCCTACAAGCGGATCGTCGCGCTGGTCCCGGAGATGTACGACGACATGTGGACCGGTGCCAAGGGCTTCTACAAGTCCGAGCCCGTCTGCGCCGACGGCGGCGACGTGATCATCTATGCCCCGCACATCACCGAGGTCGCCGCGATGCACCCCGGGATCCGCGATATCGGCTATCACAACATCGAGTACTTCACCAAGCAGTGGGACCGGTTCAAGGACCACCCCTGGGGCGAGCTCGCGCACTCCACGCACGTCACGGGGCTGGGCACCTACGACCCCGCCACGGGCGAGGAGAAGCAGCGCGTGAACCGCTACTTCGCCACCTCGATCTCCCAGGAGGAGTGCGAGGAGTACAACGTCCTGCACATGGACCCCGCCTCCCTGGACATCGGGGCGCTGCGGAACGATCCCGACACCCTCGTGATCGACCACGCCGGCGAGGTGCTCTTCCGCCTCGCCTCCGAGCGCGACGGCGCCGCAGGGCAGGGCAAGTGACCACCACCCACCAGCGCAGCCCCCACGAGACCGCACCGAAGGCCCCCCGCTCGCTGTTCTCCCCCGGCCACCCCGGCTTCGAGGTCACCGCCATGACCCCGGACGGCCTCACCGGTGAGGCGCTCGCCCTCGCCGACGCGGTCTCGGTCGAGCTCGAGGGCGTGGGCCGGCTCGGCGTCGCCTATTCCGGGGGCGTGGACTCCGCGACCCTGCTCGCGCTCGCGGTCCGGGCGCTCGGGGCCGAGAACGTCGTCGCGCTGCTCGGCGTCTCCCCCTCTCTCGCCCGCCGCGAGCGACGCCTCGCCCACCAGGTCGCTTCTGTGATCGGGGCCCAGGTGGTCGAGGTCCACACCCACGAGGGCGAGAACCCCGAGTACCAGAAGAACGACGGCACCCGCTGCTTCCACTGCAAGAACGAGCTGTTCACCCGCATCGGCGATAACGTCGTCGGCGCGCAGCAGCTGGACGCCGTCGCCTACGGCGAGAACGCCGATGACGCCACCCGCCACGACCGCCCCGGCGCCGGCGCCGCCACCCGCCACCAGGTGCTGCGCCCGCTGTCCACCGTCGGCATGACGAAGCAGCAGGTCAGGGACGTTGCGCGCGGCTTCTCGCTGCCGGTCGCGGACAAGCCCGCCGCGCCCTGCCTCGCCTCCCGGATCCCCTTCGGGCAGGAGGTCACCCCCGAGAAGCTGCGCCAGATCGACGACCTCGAGGATGCCGTCTACGAGCAGGGCTTCAGCGACTGCCGGGTGCGCCACCACGGCGCCGTCGGCCGCATCGAGCTGCCCACCGGTGAGCTCGCGCGCGCCATGGAGCCGGGCATCCGCGCGGCCCTCGTGGCCGCCGGCAAGGAGACTGGCTTCCAGCACGTCACGATCGATCTCGACGGCATCCGCTCAGGCCTGTTCTCGCTCCAGATCGTGGGCAAGGGCGGGCGTGGCTGAGGCTCCGGCGGGTCCGCGCGACCCGGCGGCGGCCGACGGGAAGAACGGGGCCGACGGGAAGATCGACGGCTTCCTCCACCTCGACCTCGACCGTGCCCGGCGCCGCGGTGCCCCGGAGGCGGTGCTGTGCGACGCCAAGAGCATCCCGCAGGTCGCCGCGATCGCGGCGGAGTACGCGCGGCTGGACGCCGAGGGCCATGAGGGGCTCGGACCGGTGCTCTTCACCCGCGCCGATGCCGCGCGCGCCGAAGCGATCCTCGCCGCACTGCCCGGGGCTTTCCACGACGCCGAGGCACGACTGCTGGCCTGGCCCGCCGCGGCTCCGGAACCGACGGGAGGCCTGGTCATCGTCGCCTGCGCGGGCACCAGCGACCTGCCGGTCGCTCGCGAAGCGGAGCTGACCGCCCGCTACCTCGGCCGCCCCACGCAGCTCATCGCCGACATCGGCATCGCGGGCCTGCACCGCCTGCAGTCCCGCCTGCCGGAGCTGCGCGAGGCGGCCTGCGTGGTCGTCGCCGCGGGCATGGACGGGGCGCTGCCCACCGTGGTCGCCGGGCAGATCGGCGCGCCCGTGGTCGCCCTGCCCACCTCTGTCGGCTACGGGGTCGCCTGCGGCGGGGTCACCGCCGCGCTCACGATGCTCTCGGCCTGCGCGCCCGGCATCGGCGTGGTCAACATCGACAACGGCTACGGCGCCGGGCACCTCGCCGCCCAGATCGCCCGCTGGGCCCCGGGCGCGGGGGAGTGACGGCGAGATCCTCGGACTCGCGACCACTGCCACGGAGGCAGCGTCCCTCCACGCCCTCGCCGCTGAGCTGCTGGGCGGTGAGGCATGATCGCCTGGCTGCTGCTGGTCGAGCTCGGCGGCGCGGGCTGAGCGCCATCGGTCCGGCCGTTCTGGCACAGTGATCAGCGAGGCGGGCTCCACAGGGGAGAGGCAGGGCAGGGGGAGGCGCGGGATGGACGAGACGACGATGCCCGACCCCGGCGGAGGACGGCCGCATGCGACGCACCGGCGCCCTGTGGTGCCGGTCGCGATCGTCGCCGTGACCGCGCTGCTGATCGCCGCGGTGCTCTGGCTCCCGCCGGGGGATGGCCAGGATGAGGTCGCCACCGACCCGTCGGCCCCGTCGGCTGACGTCGAGGCGGCGCCGACCCTCCCGCACCCCTCCGAGGTGGCGCTGCCCGACCTCACGACCGCGGAATCCCGAGAGGCGGGCGATCTGCTGGCCGAGGGGCCGGTGGATGCGCTCGTGGTGATGGTCGTCTTCACCGACTACCAGTGCCCCTACTGCGCCCGCTGGAGCCACGACACCCTCCCTGCCCTGCGCGAATACGTGGAGCGAGGGGAGCTCCGCATCGAATGGCGGGACGTGAACGTCTACGGCGAGGACTCCGAGCGGGCGGCCCGCGCCGCCCTCGCTGCGGCGATGCAGGGACGCCACACCGAGTACCAGCAGGCCCTGTTCGACGGCGGCGAGATACGCTCCTCCGCCCAGCTCGACGAGCAGGCTCTGATCGCGCTCGCCGAGGAGCTGGGCCTGGACACCGAGCAGTTCACCACCGATCTGCGCTCCGAGCAGGTCGCTCGCACCATCACCGAGCACGCCGCTCAGGGCATCGAGCTGGGTGCCGTCACCACCCCGTCGTTCGTCATCGGCGGCACCCCGAGCGTGGGAGCCCAGCCCACTGCGTACTTCGTGACCGCCGTCGACGAGGCCCTCGAGAAGGCGGGCCCCTGACATGGAGATCTCCGTTCTCGCGGCGTTCCTCGGCGGCTCCCTCGCCCTGCTCAGCCCCTGCGGAGCGCTGCTGCTGCCCGGCTACTTCGCCTCCTCCGTCACCACCCGCGCCGGTCTGCTGCTGCACGGTGCGGTGTTCTTCCTCGGTCTCGTGCTCACGCTCGTCCCCCTCGGCGTCGGCGCCGGCATGGTCGGGACCCTGTTCGTGGCCCACCGCGGCACCCTGATCGTGGTGACCTCGCTGCTGCTGATCGTGCTCGGCGTGCTGCACGGTCTCGGCATCGGTCTTGACCTGGGACGTCTCCTGCCAGGGGTCCACCGCGCGCAGCAAGCCTCCGCCCGTGGCAGCGGACTGCCCCGCACACTGCTGCTCGGCGCCGTCGGCGGAGTCGCAGGATTCTGCGCCGGGCCGATTCTCGGCGCGGTGCTCACCCTCGCGGTGGGGCAGGGGACCGTGATCCTCTCTGCCGTGCTGCTGGCCGTCTACGGTGCGGGGATGGTGGTGCCGCTGATGCTGCTCGCCGCGCTCTGGCGGCGGCTCGGCGCCCGATCCCGGGCTCTGCTGAGGGGACGCGAGTTCACGGTCGTCGGCCGCCGCCTCCACACCACCACCGTGCTCACCGGAGCGCTGATCATCACCGTCGGAATCCTGTTCTGGGCCACGAACGGACTGGTCACCATGCCTTCACCGGTCCCCACCGGCATCCTGGCGCGCTGGCAGGAGACCCTCGGCGTGCTCAACGGCACCGGGGTGCAGATCGCTCTGATCCTGCTCGCCGGCGCCCTCGCGCTGGCCCTGTGGTGGCGGACGGAGCGACGCCGATGAGACGCCGCACCCTTCTGCTCGGCCTCCCGGTGGGTGCCCTCGCCGCCTGCGAGGTGAAGGCGCCTGAGCCCACCAGCGCGCCGCCGCCCTCCCCGAGGCTCCGGGTCGACCCCACCCCCCGTACGCTCCACCGGCCCGCCGAGACGGTGGATCCCACCACGCTCCGACTCACCCTCGAGATGGACGTGATGATCGTGGTCGATCCCGGGTGGAACACCGCGCCCCAGGAGCTGGACGGGATCTTCCTGGGCCTCGACGACAGCGGCGAGGCTCTCCGCTTCACCGCCGTCGACGAGGACGGCACCGCCCTGTGGACCGCGCAGCGCCCCCATGGTCATGCCGACTTCGCCCTTTCCCGCACGGCCGAGGGGCGCGACGTCGCCGTGCTCACCGAGCCGGCCCCGGACCAGGAGAGCGGACCCACCGCGACCGGCTACGACCTGTACACCGCTGAACGCCTGTGGGGCCCGCGCGAGGTGCCGGGGCCGCTGCACGGGCCCGGGCTGCTCTTCACCTCGTCCGCGGGGCGGCGCGTGGTGCTGTCCGCCGGGACCGGGGAGGTGCTGCGGAGCGAGGAGGACGTCGAGAGCGGGCATCTGCTGGCCGAGCACCTCGGCACGGTGCTGCTCACCGAGGGCCGTGAGCTGGTGGCACGCCAGGGCACGGCGCTCGCCGAGCTCTGGCGCACGCCCCTCCCGGAGGGCCTCGAGGCGTCGGCCGCCCGGATCCTGGGTGGGATCGGGACCACCACCGGCCTCGCGGTGCTCGGCGACGGCGAGCAGCCGGGGATCCTGCTCGATCTCGACGAGGGCCGGAAGGTGGCCGAGGGGGTCACCGCCGCCGCCTACGACCACGGCCTGGACGTCACCGTGGTCGTAGGCGGGCACACCGTGCGGGGCCTGGACCAGGATGGCCAGGAGAGATGGCGCCACGAGGACCCCGAGGAGCTGGTGCTCCTCACCGCGGGGGAGCGGCTCGCCTACGCCCAGCGTCCCGAGGAGGGCACTCTGGTGGTGCTCGACACCTCCCAGGGGCTCATGGTCAACCCCTACGACGCCGATCTCTCCGGCCCGCTCGCGGTGCCCGAGCTCTTCTCCGCCGATGCCGCCACCTCGGTCCGTGTCGAGCAGAAGCGGCATCTCGTGACGACCACCCTTGACCAGGCCTACGGCATGCGAGAGTGAGCGGTCCGCGCGGAGGCAGGCAGAACCCGGTCTCGGGGCCGTCCCGCCCACCGTCGGGTTGCCGCGGGTTGCCCCTGGTCGGGGTAGGATCATCCGTCAGAGAGCAGGCCCAGACGCCTCGTCCGGAGCACGGTCGGGGTCGGGATGCACCGCAGCAGATGGGCAACGCCGAGCAGGCGAGGACGGAGCCGGCCAGGTGGCGGACAAGCGTGTGACGATCTACGACGTCGCGAAAACCGCAGGCGTCGCCCCGTCCACGGTCTCCCGTGCTTTCTCCAGGCCAGGCAGGGTCAGCGCCGCCACCCACGCCACCGTGATGACCGCTGCCAAAGAGCTCGGCTATCGCACCAGCGCCCCCGCCGCGCAGGAGCGCGGCCACCGCCACCACCGCCTCGGCATCGAGGTCCCCGACCTCACCAACCCCTACTTCGCAGAGCTCGTCTCCGGCATGCAGGAAGCCGCCCATGAGCAGGAGTTCCTGCTGCTCCTGCTCGACACCGTGGAGGACGAGGCGCGCGAACGCACCAGCCTCGAGAGCGCCGTGAACGTGGTCGACGGGATCGTGCTCGCCGGCACCCGCCTCTCCGACGCCACCCTCAACCACCTCACCAAGCGCATCCCCGTGGTGGTGCTGAACCGCCGCGTCGCCGGCCTCGACTCGGTCACCCCGGACTACGAGCACGGGATGGGCCAGGCCATGACCCACCTCGCCGAGAACGGGGCCCGCACCGTCACCTATGTGGCCGGCCCCGTGAACTCCTGGTCCGACGGGGAGCGCTGGCGGACCGCTCGCGTCGCCGCCCGTCAGCACGGGCTGCAGGTGCAGCGCCACGGCCCCTTCGCCCCCACCACCACGGGCGGGGAGCAGGCCTTCGAGGAGCTGCGCGACTCCCTTCCCCACGCGGTCATCTGCTACAACGACCTGGTCGCCTTCGGATTCCTGGTCTCCGCGCTGCGCGCCGGGATCCGGGTGCCCGGGCAGCTGTCGGTGATGGGCCATGACGACATCCAGCTCTCGCGACTGGTCGGCGGCGGCCTCACGACCGTGGTCAGCCCCAAGCGGGCGCAGGGCCGGGCTGCCGTCGAGCGCCTGGTGCGCCGGATCGAGAACCCCTCGGCCCACCGCACCCCGGTCGAGGGCTCCCTGCCGGTGCGGCTGGTGCCGCGCGGCACCACCGGGCCCCGCGAATAGGGCAGCTGGGGTTCCTGCGACCAGCGGCAACCGATGACAACGTCCAGCAGGACTTGCGACGCCTTGCGAGGATGACCACATGAGCAACGACGCCTATGTGCCCCACCCTGACAGACTCTTCCCCGCCGACCCCGCTGTGCGTGAGATCGCGCGCGGGCTCTACGAGCTCGCGAAGGACCAGCCGATCGTCTCGCCCCACGGGCACGTCGACCCCCAGATGCTCCTGGACAACGAGCCGTGGCGCGACCCGACCTCGCTGTTCATCACCCCGGACCACTACGTCAATCGCCTGATGCACGCCCGCGGCGTGGACCTCGCGGACCTCGGTGTGGGCCAGGGCCCGCTGGACGAGGCCGCCTCCCGCAAGGCCTGGAGCCTGCTGGCCGAGCACTGGCACGCCTACGCCGGCACGCCCTCGCGCTACTGGATGGAGCACGTCTTCTACGAGGTGTTCGGCCTCGAGACGGTGCTGAACCCGCGCACCGCCGAGGCGATGTACGACGAGATCGCCGAGAAGCTCACCCGCCCGGAGTTCCGTCCCCGCGCCCTGTTCGAGCAGTTCAAGATCACGGTCCTGGCGACCACCGACGACCCCATCGACGACCTCGCCCCCCACGCCGCACTCGCTGCGGACGAGGACTTCGCCGGCCGGGTCATCCCCACCTTCCGCCCGGACAAGTACCTCGAGGCCGGCCGTCCCGATTTCCCCGCGCTCACCGATGCCCTCGGCGAGGCCGCCGGGGTCGACGTCGCCACCTACGACGGCTACCACGAGGCAATGCGCGCCCGCCGCCTCTACTTCCGCGACCACGGCGCGGTCTCCTCCGACCACGCCCACATCGACCCGGGCACCGCCCGCCTCGGCGAGGAGGACGCCCGCCGCCTCTACACCGCCGCCCGCGCCGGCGACATCGGCGCCGACGACGCCGTGGCCCTGCGCCGCCACCTGCTCAGCGACCAGGCCCGCCTGGCCGCCGAGGACGGACTGGTCATGACGATCCACCCGGCCGTGCTCCGCAATCACAGCGATGCGATGTTCGAGAAGTTCGGTGCGGACGTCGGCTTCGACATCCCGGTCGCGGTGGACTACGTCCACCACATCCGCCCGATGCTCAACGATGTGGGCCATCACCCGAACTTCCGCGTCGTGCTGTTCACGATCGACGAGACGGTGCTCTCCCGCGAGATCGCCCCGCTGGCCGGCGTGTACCCCTCCGTGTTCGCCGGTGCGCCGTGGTGGTTCATCGACTCGCCCGACGCGATCCTCCGCTACCGCCGCTCCGTCTCCGAGACCCTCGGCTACACGCGGACCAGCGGCTTCATCGACGACACCCGCGCGTTCTGCTCGATCCCGGCACGGCATGACATGTCCCGCCGCATCGATGCATCGCACCTCGCAGGGCTGGTCGCCGAGCACCGGATGCGTCTCGAGGACGCTCAGGAGCTCGTGGCCACCCTGCCCGATCAGCAGCCGCGCGAGGTCTTCCGCCTCGGCGCTGCAGGAGAGAAGAACTGATGAGCACTCCCAGCCCCTCGGACGTGGGCCGTCTGGTCCACCTCGGCATCGGCAACTTCGCCCGCTCCCACACCCTGCACAGCACCGACGTGGCCGGTGGCTGGTCCGTGGTGGCCTTCACCGGCCGCTCGGCCACGATGGCTGATGCGCTCAACGCCCAGGGCGGCAGGTACGGCCTGATCGTGCGCGGCCCGGAGCAGGACGAGGTGAGCATCGTCGACGTCATCGACGAGGTGTTCCCCGCCTCCGACGTCGACGCCCTGGTGCGCCTGCTCGCCGACCCCTTCACCGCGGTGGTCACCCTGACCATCACCGAGAAGGGCTACGCGGCAGGCAGCGACCCCGCCACCTCCGCCCCCGCCCGCATCGCGCTCGGCCTGAAGGCCCGCCGCGAGGCCGGGGTCACCGAGCCCATCGCCCTGGTCTCCTGCGACAACCTCACCGGCAACGGCGAGGTGCTGGGCCAGGCGGTGCTCGCCGAGCTCGACGAGGAGACCAAGGCCTGGTTCCCGGACCACGTCGACGTCATCTCCTCGATGGTCGACCGGATCACCCCGTCCGCGGACGACAACGCCTCCGAGACCGTGCGCGCCCAGACCGGCCTCGCCGACAGCGTCCCGGTGGTCACCGAGCCCTTCACCGAGTGGGTCATCGAGGACCGCTTCCGCGGCCGTCGCCCCGAGTGGGAGAAGGCCGGCGTGCAGTTCACCGACGACATCGGTGTGCACGAGCTGCGCAAGCTGCGCCTGCTCAACGGTGCCCACACCCTGATGGCCTATGCCGGTCAGGTCGCGGGGGTCACGCGCGTGGACGAGGCCATCGGCCACCGCGAGGTGCGGGCGCTGGTCGAGCAGCTGTGGGCCGAGGCCCGTTCGACCCTGCCGCTACCGGATCACGAGCTCGACGCCTACACCTCCGCCCTCGAGGAGCGCTTCCGCAACCCGCGCCTCGCGGACAATCTGATCCGCATCGCGGCGGACGGCTCCGTGAAGCTGCCCGTGCGCGCCCTGCCCGTGATCGCCGAGCGCGGCGGCCCGGACAAGGCCCCCGGCGAGGTCGCTGCGGTCGCCGCCTGGACCGCCTGGGTCACCGACCGCGTGCGCGGCGGCCATGAGGTCCAGGATCCGAAGGCTGCCGAGATCGCGACCGCTGCAGCGATCGAGGACGCGACCGAGCGGGTCACCGCCCTGCTGGCCCTGATCGATGTGCCCGCCGGCGACCCCCTGGTCGCCGCGGTCGTCGCCGAGGAGAAGCGCCTGCCGCGCCCCTGACGGCACCCGGCCGCGGCCGATCCCGACCGGACCCGGACGATCCTGACGCCATTGCGCACCCCACTTCCGTTTGTGGAAGCCAGGTGCGCAATGGCGTCTTTCGTCCGTCATCGAGAGGTGTGTGTCATCGCGGCGTTCCCGGCTTGAGCCGTCCACACGCACAGCTCCGGGTCGGCGATCCCGTGACGCGATTGTGCGCTGAGCTTCCATCTTTGGAAGCTCAGCGCGCAATGGCGGGGCGGGTCTGTGGCGCGGCGGGGTGCGGGGGACGGGGTGCGGGGGGACGGGGG
Organism: uncultured Brachybacterium sp.; assembly: GCF_947500705.1. Classification (GTDB taxonomy): domain Bacteria; phylum Actinomycetota; class Actinomycetes; order Actinomycetales; family Dermabacteraceae; genus Brachybacterium. The sequence continues at coordinate 488,461 of NZ_CANMSY010000003.1, forward strand.
ACGGGGAGATGAGGCGATGGGGATGGCGGGCGAAGGGGAGGCAGGGGGTTAGGGCCGGCGGAGCTGGGGATTACCCAGGTGATGGAGCCGGCCGAGGAAGGCGCTGGGCGAGGTCAGGTCGTCCTCGGTGGCGCGCACGACCCGCCACCCCAGCTCGTGCAGCACGTCGTCCTTGCGGCGATCCTTCCGGAACCGTGCTCTGTCAGTGCGATGCCAGTCTCCGTCGTACTCGATGGCGATCTTCAGCCAGGGGTAGCACAGGTCGAGGCGGAAGTTCTCGGCGGTCCTCGGCGCACGCACCCACACATTGACCTGGGGCTCTCGGAAACCCTCTCGCAGCAGAAGGAGACGCAGCTCCGTCTCCTTCGGCGAGTCCACCAGCTCTCGTGCCTGGGTGACGGCCTGCCGGACCTTCTTGATCCCGGGGGTCCCAGAGGCGCGATCCACGAGAATCTGCAGCTCGCGCAGGGAGACACGAGGGCGCTCCGCCCGAGGTCCGACGAGCGTGTCGCACACCTGGACCAGCTCGAGCGGTGTGAGCACACCGGCGAGGTCGCTCAGCAGCCTGACCGGGGCGCTCATCGTCAGACCTCGCCAGCGTCGGGTCGGTGCAGGTTCTCTGGCGTGCACCGTGACGCGCGGGCCCAGCCTCCGCCGAAGCGACGGGGGAACGGTGCAATGGAGCGTCTTGAGCACTTCGTAGCGTTGCGCGAACGGGAGCGGCAGTACGAGCAGCTCGGCGGCGGTGACGTGGCTGATGACCGTGCCGGGGCCCGCCTCGCGCTGCAGCACCCTGGCGATCAGGTGGAGGCCGGCCCGCGCCTCGGTCGGAGTGCAGAAGCCAGGGATGACCTCGGTGAACTCCGACGAAGCGAGACGGCGCGGATGGACGCCCTCCGCGAGGAGCGTCTGTCTGCTCAGAAGGCTGTGCGGGTTCGGAGACCATCGGGGCGTCATGGTGCGACCGTAGACACGCGCGACTCGCTGCGACGTGCCGCCGGTGAGACTGTGGACAGACAGGGCATGGGGAGGAACGCAGCCGGCCCCGCCGCTGGCCCGCGGCGGGGACGCGGTTCCCTCCGGGTCAGAAAACCTCAGGAACCTGCACGATCCGGTTCTGGTACGCCCACACCACGGCCTGCAGGCGGGAGCGCACCCCGAGCTTGGGAAGCATCCGAGCCAGGTGGGACTTCACGGTGGAGATCTCCACGACCAGCTCCCGCGCGATCTCCTCATTGGACATGCCCCGGGCGAGCAGGCCCAGGATCTCCAGCTCGCGCGCGGTGAGCAGGCCGTCGGCACCCTGCGCGGTGACCGGCTGCAGGCTGCGTCGCTGCACGAACTCGGCCAGGATCCGCCGGGTGAGCGACTGATCCAGAGTGCCCTGGCCCGAGGCGACCTGGTGCACGGCCGCGATGATCACCTCGGGATCGGCGTCCTTGAGCAGGAAGCCCGCCGCCCCCGCCTCAAGCGCCCCGAACACATAGTCGTCGAGATCGAAGGTGGTCAGGATGAGCACCGGGATCGCCGGCTCGAGCGCGGTCAGCGCCCGGGTGGCCTCGATCCCGTCGAGCCCTGGCATGCGGATGTCGAGGCAGGCGATGTCCGGGCGCAGCGCATGGGCCAGATCCACTGCCTCCTGTCCATCCTTCGCCGCGGCGACCACCTCGAGGTCGGGCTCCGCGCCGAGCAGGCCGGAGAGACCGGCTCTGACCAGCGGCTGGTCATCGGCGAGGAGCACACGGATCATCGAAGGTCCTCCTGCGCTGCGGCGGCGGCTTCGCCTGCAGCGTCGATGGCCCCAGCCCCGGCCCCGGCCCCGGCGCGTACCCCTGCCCCTGCCCGGGCACCGGTGAGGTCGCGGGGGATGCTCAGCTGCACGCGCCAGCCGCCGTCGGCCGTCGGTCCGTGCTCCAGGTGCCCGCCGATCAGGGTCGTGCGCTCGCGCATGCCGATCAGGCCGAAGCCGCCGGAGTCCGTGCGGCGGGGCGCGCGATCGGCGGTGGGACCCTCGTTGCGCACCGTGATCACGAGCTGTTCCCGCGCGGTGTCGTCGACGGTGACCAGGCACTCGGCGCTCGGTGCATGCTCAGCGGCGTTGGTCAGGGACTCCTGGACCATCCGATAGGCGACCAGCTGCGCGAGCGGGCCGAGGCCCTCGCCGGGCTCGCGACCGTCGGCCGGGGCGTGTGGTTCGAGTCGCACCGGCAGGCCGGCCTCGGCGCGGCTCCGGATCAGCGCCGGGATCGTCGCGAGATTCTCGACGGAGCGCTCGGCCCGCTCCCCTCCACGCAGCAGGCCCACCACCCGGCGGATGTCCTCCAGCACCGCGCGGGTCTGGCTGCGGACCTGGCGCACGGAGACATGGGCGGCCTCGGGATCGGTGTCGATCTGACGGTCCGCCGCGGCCGCCACCAGGGCGATCCCCGAGAGGTGATGGGCGGCGATGTCGTGCAGCTCGCGGGCCATCGCGGCGCGCTCCTCGGAGGCTGCGGCGCGGCCCAGCGCCTCGCGTTCACGCTCGAGCGCCTCACGCTCACGGGTCAGGGCGGCGAGCTCCTTGCGCTGGGCCTCGCGCGTCGCATGGAGGGAGGCCAGCGCGAGGGCGATCAAGGCGGGCAGGCCCACGACACCGGTGCCCTGCACGAGGGCCTCGCCGAGCACGCCCGGCCAGGTGCTGATCCCGCTGCGCAGGCCGTTGAGGACGATGCCGAGGCTGACCGCGAGGGCCGTCAGCGCGAGCACCCCGCGCAGCTGGGGCCAGGTGCGGCGGGGCACCGCGAGGAACACGGCGACCACCACGGGGAGATGCGACAGGGTGTAGGCGGCTCCGGGGGCCAGAGCGCCCAGGCCGAGGGTCAGCGCGGTGAGGACCAGCAGGACCGTGCGCGGCGCGGCGCGGGTGCCCAGCAGCGCCCCGGACTGGAGGGTGAGCACCGCGGCGGTGGCCCACCAGAGGCCCGAGCCCAGCGGGGTGAGGGCTGCCATGTCGGTGCCCTCGGCGATGACCAGCGCCGGGATCGCCAGCAGGAGCGCGATCGTGACCACCCAGCAGCCCAGGGCGGCCGCGATCGCGACTGCCCTGGGCGCTCCGTCAGCGGGTGTCATGGGCGAGAGCCTAGTGCGGCCGTGCGGCCATCCCGGACGGCGGGAGCCGGTCCGGGACCGGGGAAGCCGAGCTGCCCGCGCGTGGTCACCAGCAGGGCGATCGCAGCGATCACCGCGGCAACGGTCATGGACAGCAGCGAGGACTCCACATCCAGGGTCGGGAACATCTCGGCGCCGAGCGTGGAGGCGAAGGTGTTCAGGCCCGCATGCATCAGCATCGACAACGGCAGGGACTGGCCGGTGCGGTTGAACACCCAGCTCATGACCACGTTGAAGGCCATGCAGAAGATCACGAACACCACGGGACGGGTCCAGGTCGCCTCCGGCCAGCCTCCCCAGTCGGTGAGGAACAGCGGCAGGTGCCACAGGCCCCACAGCGGTCCGAGCACCAGCGCTGAACGCAGCGGGCCCATCGAGTGCTGCATCCGTGCGAGGGCGAAGTCGCGCCAGCCCGGCTCCTCCGCGAGGCCCGTGGTGACCATCTGCAGCACGAGCACCGGGAGGTAGACGGCGAGCATGGTCATCGAGGGCGCCTGGATCGCGCCACCGGAGAAGAGGAGCCCCGCCACGAGCGCACCGGTCGGCACCGCGAGCAGGGCGATGGCGTACCAGCGCCAGTTCACGTTCCAGCGCAGCAGACGTCCGACCCAGCGCCGCAGGCCCGCGCGGCCGTCGACGATCGTGGTGACCAGCAGGGCGGAGCCGATCGGGCCGAGATACGCGCCGGGCAGCACGCCCAGCAGCTGGCTGCTGCCGAGCAGCGCCGGGAACTCGACGCCCCACAGGCCCAGCCCGTTCAGCGACAGGATGTACGGCAGCCAGGCCAGCCAGCTCAGGCTGTTGGCGAGGAGGAAGAAGGTCAGGAGGGGATGACGGCGGACGGTGCTCAGCAGTCCACCGCGTCCGCTCGCAGAGGCGGTCGGGGCCGGGGGCCGGTCGATGACGGTCACGGGAATGCCTTTCGTCGAGACGATGCCCGGGATGGGCATGCCTCAAAACTAGGCATCGATGCAGGTCGGAGCTAGATCAGGAGGGATGAACGGGGCGGCCTCCTCCGAAAGGTGCAAGCGGCCGACGGAAGGTGGAGATCAGCGCAGGCGCGGCACCCAGCAGCGCACGCGCGCGCTGTGCCGCTCCAGCCAGATCATCGGCAGCACCACCATGAACAGCGTCCAGAACGCCAGCATCTGGAGCAGGGTCGCCACCAGGGGCGCGTTCCCCTCGACCCGGCGTGCCGGGCGGAACGCGAGCGGGCCCACGAGGACAGCCTGCAGCGGGATCCGGCCAGATCGTTCGGATCGGCGACCCGCGTCGGGGTCTCAGGCCAGGTCGGCGAGCTTCTCGAAGCGCTCGAGGCGCTCGCGGTAGTAGTCCTGATGGGCGGCGACGGGCTCCACCCGGGTCAGCACCGGCACCTCGGCGACGGGGATGCCGGGAGCGGCCTGCTCGAGCGCCATCACGGCGGCGCCGCGCATGGTCGAACGGGAGACGGCGACGTGGTCGATCGGGGCGCCGAGGGCGTCGGAGAGCAGGTGCAGCCAGCCGGGGATCGCGCCGGTCATGCCACCGGAGAGCACGATCCGCTCCGGCTCACCGCCGGCCTCGCGCATCTGGTCGGCGATCCGCAGGAACGACAGGGCCACGCCCTCCATCGCTCCGCGCAGCATGTCCTCCCAGGTGGTGGACGCGCCGACGTTCGCGAACATCGCCCGTGAGCTGCCACGCCACTTGGTGCCGCGCTCCCCGGAGAAGAAGGGCACCACCAGCGGGGTGCCGGCGGAGACCGGGGCGGAGAAGAGGGAGGCGGTGTCCGTCTCGGACACCTCGAAGGGCATCGCCAGCTCGTTGCGGCACCAGTCCAGCACCCGCCCGCAGTCGCTCATGGCGGAGCCGATGAGGGTGCGCTGCTGGTCCACGCGGTAGGCCCACAGCCCGCTGGGCAGGGTGGGGATCTCCGTGGAGAGCAGCTGGCGGATCGCGCCCGAGGTGGCGGTCGAGATGCCCCAGGTGCCCTCGCCGAGCGCACCGATGCCGAGGTTCGCGGCCAGGCCGTCGCCGATCACCGGCAGCCACACCGCGTTCTGCAGCTGCGGGAACTCCGCTGCCAGCGGGGTGCCGCCGACGGGGATCGCCTCGGAGGGGTCCAGCGCCGCGCCCATCGCGGAGGCGTCGACGCCGACGGCCTCGAGCAGTTCGGGCACGTAGTCGCCGCTGCGGCGGTCGATCATGCCTGACCAGGCAGCCGAGGCGGTGCCGAGCGCCGGGGTGCCCAGCAGCTTGAACGCCGCGTATTCGCCCAGCGCCATGAAGCGGGTGGCGCGCGCGAAGACGTCCGGCTGGGTCTCGCGCAGCCACGCGAGCCGCGGCCCGGTGTAGGAGGAGTGCAGGCGTGCGCCGGTGCGCTCGTGCAGGCCCTCCACGTCGAGGGTGCCGGCGAGCGCGTCGACCTGGGTGTGGCAGCGGGTGTCCGCGTAGGTGATGCAGGGGGTCAGCGCATTGCCGGCGGCGTCGACCGCGACCAGCGAGGAGGCGAAGGTGTCGAAGCCGATCGCCGTCACCTCGCCGGGCAGCGGCTCGGCGGTGAGCACGGCGGCGAGGGAGGCGCGGATCTCCTCGACGATCTGGTCCGCGTCGATGGTGCTGGTGCCGTCATCCGCGACGGTGAACTCGTGCGCTTCCTTGTGGTTCAGCTTTCCGAGCTCGCGGCCGGAGACGTCGTAGACCGCGGCACGGGTGCCGCCGGAGCCGATGTCGATCCCGACGACGAGCGGTCCCTGGGCGTCTTCGGCCGGGATGTTGAAGCGGGGCATGGGGATCTCCTGCGCTCGTCGGGGCCACCTCCGCTCGCACTGCATCGATGCGGCGACGCGGCGGTCGTCCGGCCAGCATACGAGGGGACCCGCGTGAGACGGCCGGTTCGCCACAGGTTGCCATGGCGAACCGCCCGTCTCTCGCGGGTCCGGGATCAGCGGGAGTGCTTCGGATCCTTCCCGCTGTGCTCCGGTGCCGTGGGCGGCACCACCATCACCGGGCCCTGCGCCCTGGACAGGACCGCTCGGGAGACCGAGCCGAGCAGGCTGGAGACCACGCGTCCATGCCCCCGGGTGCCGAGCACGGTGAGCTGCGCCGTCTTCGTGGCGGCGAGCAGGGACGGTGCCGGATCGGCCACGAGCGCTGTCCCGCTGATCGTGAGGTCCGGATGGGCCGTGCGCAGCGACTCGACGATGACCTCGAGCTCCTTCGCAAGTTCCTGCTGATGCTTCTCCAAGATGTTGGCGTCGGGGAGCCAGGCCATATAGGCCGTGCCCCAGGCGTCGGGGCGCGGCATCACCGCGAGCAGCTCGAGCGGTGCCTTCCGCAGGCGTGCCGCCACCACCGCGTGCTCCAGCGCGGGCTGATTGAGCTGGTACAGATCCACCCCTGCCACGACCGGGGCATCGAGCTGCAGCGGCGCGAAGCGCTCGGCGCCGGTGCCGGAGCCGATCTCGTACTGCTCCGGCACCACCACGGTGGGGCAGTGGGCGTGGGCAGGGAGGGCGGAGGACACCGAGCCCAGCAGCCGACCGAAGAATCCGCCCTGGCCACGGGCACCGACGACCGCGAGCTGCGCCTGCGCGGACAATCCCACCAGAACCCCGGCCGCGTCGCCGTGCTCGGTGCGCAGATCGAGCACGCCCGGATAGCCGCGCAGGTGCTCCTGTGCGATGTCGAGCAGCTGTTGGGCGGCGGCGAGACGGGCGACCTCGGCAGGCACGCTGGGCACCAGGGCGGCATCCGCGTACGCCATCGTGGGGACCGTGTAGGCGGTGACCACCGTGAGGGGGCAGCCCATGCGCTGGGCGGCGCGCGCTGCATAGTGGAGAGCCCGCACGGAGTGGTCCGAGGCGTCGAAGCCGAGGAGCACCCCGAGGGGGTGTGCACCGGGATCAGTGGCGGGTGAGGACTGCGAGGTGACGCCGTCGTTGTGCATCGTGACCTCCTGGGCCGGGGGCTTCAGCGGCCGACGACGGTGCCCCCGTCGATGAGTCCGTCACCGGTGATCTCATCGTAGGCCCGCCACGAGGGCGCAGGGAGGGGCGAAGGTCCGGATCCGCAGGGGGTCTACGCTCTGGGCATGGACCTGTCCTTCACCGCGATCACCGTGGAATGGCGTGGCCCGGCGCCCTTCGTCTTCGCCGCGGTTCCCGACGAAGAGGCCGACGCGATCGCCGCGATCGCACGCTCGGCGACCTACGGCTGGGGCTGCATCCCGGTGTCCGTCCGCATCGGGGGGACCGACTTCACCACCTCGCTGTTCCCTCGCGACGGCGGCTACCTGGTGCCGGTCAAGGCCGCCGTTCAGCGTGCCGAGCAGGTCGGGGTGGGAGACCGCATCGAGGTGGCGCTGCGTCTCGACGTGCGTTGAGTGCAGCGCGCTGAGCCCCCGCCGGCGCGGGTGCTGATGCAGGTTCCCCGTAACGTCCTCAGACCTCGGGCTGGTCCGGCAGGTCGAGCTCCTGCGCGTAGCGGTCCCGCAGCTGCGTCCAGCCGTGTTCGAGGGCGTCGTACCCCACGATCCGTTCCTGGTCCAGGCCCTCCAGGCGGGCATCGAGCACGGCGAGGCACACCTGCCAGCCGGCCAGGTGGGTGGGGGCGTGCTGCGGGGCGGAGAGCTTCATCAGCAGCGTCAGCCGGGCTTCGTCGATCAGCCACTCCAGGACGTCATCGCCCCAGCGGTGGCTCAGCGCGTGATCGCCGGCGGTCGCGAGCACATCGGTGGCGACCGGATCGGACTCGGGGGTCTCCCGCGAGAGCACCGGCCCCACCTCGGTGAGCGGCCGCTCGGGGACGATCGGCGACCAGGTCGCCAGCAGCTCGGGATCGGTGTGGAGCGCCCAGATCTGTGCGCCGGTGCCGGAGAGGTCGACCTCGAGGATCACGGCGTCCTCGGTGAGGTCCACCGCGACGGGGAGGTCGGCGATGCGCTGGTCGATGGCGGATGCGTTCACAGTGGTGCTCCTTCCGGGCGCCGCGGCAGGAGCGGCGGCGCAGACGTCGTCCCGCCATTGTCCACCCGCAGGTCCCGGCCCGCGCCGCCCTGCTGAGCCCGGGTGTACGCGGAGCGGTCGATTCCGAGCCATTTCGGTGCTTGATCTGGCTCGGAACCGACCGATTCCGGACGCTGGCCGGGGGCCGGCTCAGCCCTCCCGGTGGCCGAAGCGCGGTGCGGGCAGCGGGGGCGCGGAGGCGGCGGGCTTCTGCGTGAGCAGCGCGAGCGCCTCGGTGATGCCGCGCTCGAGCTGCGGGTCCTCCCCGCCGACCCAGGCGTTCGGCGGCAGCGGCACCTCGATGTCGGGCTCCACGCCGTAGTTCTCGATCGCCCAGTCCTCGCCCTCGAACCAGCTGGCGTACTTCGGCTGGGTCACCCCGGTGCCGTCGACCAGGTCGAAGCGGCCGTCGATGCCGATCACCCCGCCCCAGGTGCGGGTGCCGATGATCGGCCCGATCTCCAGGGCGCGCGAGACGGCGCCCACGATGTCGCCGTCGGAACCCGCCTCCTGGTTCGTCACCAGCACCACCGCACCGCGCGGCGCGAACGCCGGGTAGGTGCCGGGCCGCTGGTGGCGCGGGTAGCCCCAGGACAGCACCCGGCGGGCGATCCGGTCGGTGACCAGCTGCGAGGTGTGGCCGCCGCTGTTGTAGCGCACGTCCACCACGAGACCCTCCTTGGTGGAGGCCTCGCGCAGGTCACGGTGCATCTGCGCCCAGCCGGAGGAGACCATGTCGGGGATGTGCAGGTAGCCGAGCCGGCCCCCCGAGCGCTCCTCGACCAGCGCCCGCCGGGCCGCGACCCAGGCCTGGTAGCGCAGCGCGGAGTCATCGGCCAGCGGCGTGACCGCCACCCGATGCTCGGCGCCGTCCCGCAGCAGCACCAGCTCGGTGGGCTTGTTCGCCGCACCGACCAGAGCGGCCTCGACCCCCTCGGAGTGCACCGGACGGCCGTCGACGCGGAGCACCGCATCGCCCACCTCGGCGCCCACCCCGGGGGCCAGCAGCGGAGAGCGGGCATCCGGGTCGGAGGAGTCGCCCGGCAGGATCCGGGTGATCACCCAGCGCCCGTCCCGGAGCGCGAAGTCGGCGCCCAGGTAGGCGGGGAGCATCGGCGGATCGGCCTGGTAGACCCCGCCCTGCACATAGGCGTGCGAGGTGCCCAGCTCACCCTGGACCTCCCACATCATGTCCTGGAAGTCGTCCTCGGTGACCAGGCGCTCGATCACCGGGTCGTACCAGGAGGTCATCGCATGCCAGTCCATGCCGTCCATGTCCGCACGCCAGTACTGCTGGGCCATGATCCGGTAGTTGTCCCAGAGCATGCCGCGACGCTCCTTGACCGGATCGACGGTCAGGCGCATCCGCCCGGTGTCGATCACCACCCGGGCGGGGTCCTCGTCCTCGGCCTTGCGGGTGGCGGGGATCTGCACCCAGCTCTCGCCCTGCTTGACGACGAGGGTCTCCCCATCACCCGAGGCGGAGAGATCGGTGACGCCCTCGGCGAGCACGGTGAGCTTGCGGTCGGTGAGGCTCCAGCGCTCGAGCGTCGGCGTCGGGGCGTCGCCCTCGACCCCGGCCCGGGTGCTGCCGAGCACCCCCTGCTGGGGATGGCGCAGCCAGACGAAGCCGTCGCTCACGGCGGTGAGATGGGAGTAGTAGCCGGAGATCACCGGGAACGGGACCAGGCGCGACTCGATGTCGTCGAGCTCGACGCGGGTGCGGGGCGGGCGACCGGCCTCCTCGGCGCCGGCGGCGCTGTGGGACGTGGCCGGCTGGGAGGAGGCTGCGGCCGCTGCGCTCTTGTCGGCGCTGGTGCCTGCGGCGCTGTCGGTCTCGGCACCGTCGCTGCGTGCGGCGTTCTTCCCGCCGGGGCCGGCGGGGCCGTCCTTGGCGTCCTGGTCGGGCCCGGCCGGACCCCAGCCGTCGGGGTGCGGTCCGAAGGGGTCGGGGGTGGTCCGCTCCAGCGGCAGCAGGAATGGCCGTTCGGCGTTGACGAAGCCGAGGTCGAAGACCATGTCGTCGTACACCGTCTCGAAGGTGCGCAGGCTCAGCAGCGCGAGGTGCTTCCCGTCGGCGCTGAAGGCGGGGCAGGCGTCCTGGTACTTCCCGGAGGTCAGCGCCCGGCCCGTCGGCTCCTGATCCTCGGTGTCCGAGAGCATCAGCCGGCTGAGCTCCCAGGAGTTCGGCTCGGCCCACACCAGCCAGCGCCCATCGGGCGACCAGGCCAGATCGCTCACCTCGCCGCCGACGGAGCGGCCGACCTCCCGCACGTGATCCAGGTGCGGGACCTCCACCGCCGTCTCGGCGTCCTGCTCCCAGGCGGAGGCCGACGGATCCTTCGCCGCGGGAGAGGACGCCGCCGGGGAGGACACCTTCGCCGGATCCTCGATCCCGCGCAGCGTCACCAGGCGCACCACATTGTCGTGGGAGGAGATCGCGACCTTCGAGCCGTCCGGGGAGGGGATCGCGTGCAGGATGCGGCCCACCTCGCCGAGGTCGAGCCGGATCTCCGCGCCGCCGCCGTCCAGCCGCGCGAGGGCCAGCACGTCGGAGCCGACGCCGCCGTCCTCCCGATCCGAGAGCGCCTCCGCGTCGGAGACGAACAGGGCGAAGGGGGAGCGGCCCAGCGGGCGCACCTCGCGCAGCCGCAGCCCGCAGGTCCCGGCCAGCAGGCGGGAGGGCCCGCCGCGGTGGGTGAGCGCGTGGGCGCTGCCCCGCCACTCGACCACGCTCGCACGGGCGTCGTGGAGCGGGCGCATGGCCAGCAGGTTCTCGCTCGCGGAGGCGGGCCGCGGCAGTCGGGAGGCGCCGACCCCGGAGGCCAGGATCTCGATCTCCCGAGGCTCGGCGTCCAGGGAGTCCATCGCGAAGAGCCGGCCGCGGGAGCTGAACACGATGGTGGAGCCGTCGGTCGCCGGTTCGCGCAGGTAGCCCTCGGCAGAGCTCAGCGAGGTGTGTGCGCGCAGGTCGGAGCCGTCGAGGGCGACCGACCAGAGGTTCGCGGAGGCGCGGTCGGTGAGGGCCGCACCGGGGCCGGGGGTGTCGGAGGCGAACAGCAGCCGGTCCCCGTACCAGGCGATCCGCAGCTTCGAGGCGAGGATCTCGTCCAGCAGCGGCTCCCAGGACCGGCCTGCATGGTCCGCGGCGCGGGCGTCGGCAGGGCCGTCCAGCGGGACATCCTCGCGGGAGAGCCACAGCTTCACCGCGGTGCCGCCCTGGTAGTGCTTCCAGGAGGCCTGGTCACGGCGCCACGGGGTGGCGACCACGGTGGCGCCGGAGGGGTGGATCGCGACCTCGCCGCTGCGCCCCAGGGGCAGCAGCTCGGTCCCGCCCTCGAGGTCGATCGCCCACAGCTGCGCGTCGCGGGCGATCGGGGCGCCGTAGCTGGTGGTGGCGATGATCCGGCCATCCGGAAGCCAGCCGACGACCTTGGTGCTGGGCCGGCCCCAGTGGGTCAGCCGGCGCGGAGCGGTGTCGCCCTCGACGCCGATCACCCACACCTCGGGCCCACCGGAGGTGCGGGAGGTGTAGGCGATGTGCTCGCCGCTGGGCGAGAAGCGGGGGTAGCCGACCGGCGCACCCTCGTCCGTCAGCCGCCAGGCGCGACCCCCGGCCAGCGGGGCCAGCCACACGTCGTTCGCGGCGGTGAAGGTGACGATGTCGCCTCGGACATCGGGGTGGCGGAGATAAGCGGCATGAGCAGGCGTCGTCGACATGCGTCAACCCTATGTCCGACGCCGGACATCACGTACAGGAATTCCGGCAGGGCAGGGCAGGGGAGGGCCGGGCAGGGGAGGGTCCGAACCTGCGGTCAGCCCAGGGCGCTCGTGATGACGGAGTCCGCCCGGTGCAGGGAGACGGCGAGCTCCGCCCGGGTCACGCCTTCTTCGCCGGCCCAGTCCTGGGGGGCGAGGAAGTCCGGAGCCATCCCGGCGGCGGCGAGCCAGGCCACGTCCGGCAGTGCCGAGCCCGGCTCCTCCGGCAGCGGCAGCGAGACCTCCGCCGAGGCGTCCCAGCTGACCCCCATCCCGGCCAGCGCCGGGCGCATCAGCGCCGCGAGCATCATCGCCGCGCAATCCCGGGTGGCGGGCTCGTCAGGATGCGCCCGCAGCTCCGCATCGCCCCACAGCGCGCCGCGGCCATGGAGCCACAGCACCGCGGAGATCCGCGCCGGATCCTCGCCCAGGTCCGTGAAGAGGGTCGGGACGGTGCCGAGATCCACCGCCGGAGAGCCGGCGAGGCGATGCAGGGCGACCGCGACGTCCCCCCGCGTGACCTCGGTGTCGGGGGCGTACTCGGTCGGGGACAGGGACGGCTGCACCCCGGTCCGGTGCGCCCAGTGGATCGCCTCGGCCCCGGGGGCACCGGCGGCGACGTCCTCGAACACGGGCTCCTCGTCGGTTCCGGTGCCGGGAACGCTCTGCGCGGGCCCGGCAGACAGCGCCTCCGAGTCCTCACGGCGCAGCAGCGTCCCTGCGGTCACAGGCACCACGACGGCCGCCGCCGCGCCGGCCAGCAGCACGAGGCGGCGCCCGGCCCGACGGTTCGGGCGCGGATCCGCAGCCTCCGGGCCGACGGGGATAATGAGCACCGGGGTGCTCGCCCCCGGCGGCGGGACGGGTTGCGTCGGGACGGGTTGCGTCGGGACAGGCTGCGACGGCACGGGTTGCGCAGGTGCCAGTGGCGGGGCCGCTCCGGGACGCCCGGCCTGCAGGCGCGGCGGAGACGGTCGTCTCAGAGCCATCTCAGCTCCCGCATCCGTCGGATGATCGCCCAGCTCACAGCCAGGTTCCCCCAGCCGTTGAGGTGGATCCCGTCCGGAGCGCACAGGTCCGACGTCACGATCTGCTGCTCGAGCGCGCCCTGGGTGGTGGCCTGTTCGCGCAGGCGCAACGGGGCCAGCGGCGGGCAGCTGAGCCCTTCCTCGGAGGTGAGCAGGCCCCCGAGGTCCAGGAAGTGTGCGCCATAGCGGCGCTGCTGCTCCGCGTTGACCTGGGCGACCGCGTCCGCGGTCGCGGAGCCGACCGGATCGAAGGAGGTCGGCCACTGCCCGAGCACCAGCGTGTCCTGCTCGGGGTCCGTCGCGGCATCCCACATCCGCTGGGTGTCCTCGAGCACGTCCGTCACATTCAGAATGTTGTTCTTGCCCATCCACAGCACCTGCCGGGATCCCTCCGCGACCGCGGCGAGGGCGGAGCGGAAGACGCCGCGACCGGTGGTGCTGCCGGGCTGATCGGGCAGGAAGATCCAGCTGCCACCGGTGCCGTCGAGCAGTCCGGGCACCCCGTCCACGTCACCGGGGATCGTGAGCGGGCCCACCGGACCCAGCCCGGAGTCGAGCGCGACGATGACTGCGCCGGTGCCCCTGGCAGGCTCGCCGAGAGGGCGCAGCTGCGGAGTGTCCAGGCCCCGCATCAGCAGGGTGTGGGCGGAGCGGGTGGCACCCACACCGTAGGCGTGCACCACCGCAGGGGTCGCCGCGAGGGCGAGATGCTCATGGATGCGCACCGCCAGCGGAGTGTCGGCGCTCCCGCCCTCCGAGCTCATCGAGGAGGAGCCCCACAGGGTCAGCGGCCGGGCATCCAGCTCGGGGGCGAGCAGACGCCGTGAGGCCTCCGTGCCGGTGACGGCCGAGGTGGCTTCTGCGGGGACGGGTGCGGCAGGTGCGGCCAGGACGGCGGCGAACTGCGGCGAGGGCATCGTGGTCCTTCACGGTGGTGCTGAACGAGCGCACCGTCCGGCGCCCACGGCTCCCTACCCTACGGGAACCTGGGTGCGCCGAACAGGGGCGGGGGAGGTGATCTGCAGTGGTCTGCGGGGCGACCCGCGATCACGGCCAGTCGTAGTCGACGACCACCGGTGAGTGGTCCGAGAGCCGGATGCCGTGATGGTCCCGGTCCACCTCCGCGCGGTGGGCGGAACGTGCGAGGCGGGGCGTGGCGAGGTGGTAGTCCAGGCGCCAGCCCGCATCCTTCGCGAACGACTGTCCGAGCCATGACCACCACGAATAGGGGCCGTCCTGTTCCGGGTGCAGATGCCGGACCACGTCCATGAGCGTGCGCGGGGAGAGCTGCTGCCCGAACCACTCGCGCTCCTCGGGGAGGAACCCGTCGCTGTGCTGATTGCGGCGCCACGCCGCGAGGTCCTGCCGAGTGTGGGCGATGTTCAGATCGCCCATCAGCAGGTACTCGCGACCGGTCGCCGCGGCCGCGCGCCGGGTACGCACCAGGTAGCGGGAGAACGCCGCCATGAAGCCCATCTTCCGGGCATAGCGTGCACCGCCGTCGGGCGCCTCGCGCATCCGCTCGGGCCGCTGCAGATCGGCGGGCAGGCCGCCCTTGGGCAGGTAGAGGCAGGCGATCGTCAGCGGTGCGTCCGCGAGATCCACCTCGAGATAGCGGCCCTCGGCCGCGAAGCGCCCCAGGCCCCGTGCGAGGGGGACCCGGTCGGGAGCGGGGACGGCGATGAGGGCAGCTGCGGCAGGGGAGCTTGCGGCGGCCGGCATCCCGCTCACCGCGGCGCCGCCGGCCGACATCGCTGACGGCGTGCCCGCCAGCGCGGTCCCGCTCCAGGTGCGGATCGCCGCCGGAGGCCGACGGGTCAGCACGGCGACCCCGTTGCGTCCCGGGAGCGTGCCGGTGTCGAGGGCGACGTGATAGTCGCCGAAGGCGCCCGCGGGGATCTTGTCGGCCTGTGCCCGGACCTCCTGCAGCGCGACCACGTCGCATCCCCGCACGGCCAGCCAGTCCTCGAACCCCCGTCGCTGTGCGGCGCGGATCCCGTTGATGTTGGCCGTGGCGATGCGGAGCATGCCCTCGAGGCTACGTGCTGGTCAGAGCGACTGCGCGCCCTCAGACGATCTGGTCGCCCTGCACCGGTCCCTCCGTATTGGGCTTCCAGCCGAGCGCAGGAGCGACGTGCGTCGCGAAGCTCTCGAGGATGTGGAGGTTCAGCTCGACCCCTGCCTGCGAGGGAATGGTGAGCAGCAGGGTGTCCGCGGACTGCACGGCGGCGTCGGCTTTCAGCTGCTCGATCAGCTGATCCGGCTCGCCCGTGTAGGAGCGGCCGAAGGTCGAGCGGGTGCCGTCGATGATGCCGATCTGGTCGGAGTCCTCGCCCGGCCGCATGCCGAAGAGCTGCCGGTCCTGCTCGGTGACGATCGGGAAGACGCTGCGGGAGACGGAGACCCGCGGGGTGTGCGCGTGTCCGGCCTCCTTGAAGGCCTCGCGGTAGACGTCGATCTGCTCCGCCTGGAGATCGCCGAAGGAGGCGCCCGTGGCTTCGGTGAGCAGGGTCGAGCTCATGAGGTTCAGTCCCTGGGTGCCGGTGCGCTCGGCCGTCCCGCGGGAACCTGCGCCCCACCAGATGTGCTGGAAGAGGTCCGGGGACTGCGGCTCGATGCGCAGCGGGGCATGCGGTGCGGCATCGGACATATAGGGCTGCGCAGCCGCCCGGGTCATCGGGTGGCCCTGGATGGCCTGCAGGAACACCTCGAACTTCGACATGGCGATGTCAGCGCCGCGTGGATCCGTGGAGCCGGTGTAGCCGAAGGACTCCCAGCCGCGGTCCGCCGCCTCGGGGGCGCCGCGGGAGATGCCGAGCGCCACCCGGCCATCGGCGAGGAGGTCCAGAGCTGCGGCCTCCTCCGCGAGGTACAGAGGGTTCTCATAGCGCATGTCGATCACGCCGGTGCCCACCTCGATGCGCTGGGTGCGCGCTGCGACCGCCCCGAGCAGCGGCATCGGCGAGGCGGATTGCCTGGCGTAGTGGTGCACGCGGAAGTACGCGCCGTTGACGCCCATCTCGTCCGCGCCGACGGAGATGTCGATCGCATCGTGGAGCATCTGGCGGGCGCTGAGGCCGCCCTGGGCGGGGTTGCCGCCGTAATGGCCGAAACTGAGGAATCCGAAGGCACGCATGGCCCCACCATACTAGATGGTTGAGTATTTAACTAGCGCCTCACTCGGTGCTGCGGCCTCGTGCCCCGCACGAGATCTGCACCCCACATCTCGCCCCCGTGGAGGGGTTGCGCCCGTCGGCCGCGTACTGTGAACCGCTCTGCGCGCACGGGCTCCTCCCTGCCGTCCCGGGCGTTGCGCCTGACGTCTGGGGACCTGGCGATGCCGACCACTCGACGCCCCGTGGCTCACGCCGCCGCCCCCAGATCCTCGACGAACGGACCGCGCCATGACGCTGGACGACCCTGCCGAACTGCGCCCGGAGCACACCTCCGACTCCTCCGCCGCGCGCCGTGCTCGCCGTGAGGCCGAGCGCTTCGCGACCGGCCCGCATCTGCCCGGACGCCGCCTGAACAGCGTGTTCTGGGTATCGGTGACGCTCATCGTCGCCATCCTCGCGGCGGGTGCCGTCTTCCCGGTGCAGATGAACGCCGCCGCCGGCGCAGCGATGCGCTGGGTGACCGCCACCAGCGGCTGGTCCCTGCTGATGATCCCGCTGGGGCTCATCGGCCTGCTGCTCGTGATCGCGCTGAGCCCGTTCGGGCGCATCCGTCTGGGGCCCGACGACTCCCGGCCCGAGTACCCCACCCTGGCCTGGATCGCGATGCTCCTGGGCGCGGTGATGGGCATCGGGATGATCACCTACGGCGTCGCCGAACCGGTATCCCACCTGGTCCGGCCGCCGCACGGCCTCACCGAGGCGGGCAGCCGCGAGGCGGTCGTGGACGCGATGCGCTTCACCTTCCTGGACTGGGGCCTGCAGGCCTGGGCCGTCTTCGCCATCTTCGGTCTCGCCATCGGCTATTCCACCCATCGGCTCGGGAACAAGGGCCTGGTCTCACCGATCCTGCGGCCGCTGATCGGTCGCCATGCCGACGGCGGAATCGGCAAGACCGTCGACGTGCTGGTGGTCCTGTCCACGCTGTTCGGCACCACGACCTCCCTCGGCCTCGGCGCGGCGCAGATCAGTCAGGGTCTGAGCCTCATCACCGGGACCGATCTGACCTCCACCGGAGTGCAGATCATCGTGATCGCACTGCTCACCGTGCTGTTCACCGCCTCCGCCCTGAGCGGCATCGGCCGCGGCATCCGCCACCTGAGCCAGGCGACGATGGTGATCGCTGCGGCCCTGCTGGTCTTCGTGCTGCTCACGGGTCCGACGAGCTGGCTCATCTCGCTGTTCCTGCGCTCGCTGGGCGGCTACCTCGGCGACTTCGTCGAGATCAGCCTGCTGCTGCCGCTGGAGGGCGGGGACCTCGAGTGGATGCAGGGATGGACCTACTTCATGATGGCGTGGTGGATCTCCTGGGGCGCCTTCGTCGGCGTCTTCCTGGCCCGCATCTCCCGGGGCCGCACCATCCGACAGTTCGTCCTGGTCGTCCTCGGCGTGCCGAGCCTGGTGTTCTCCCTCTGGTTCACGGCGTTCGGCGGGTCGGCGATGTTCATGGACCTCGAGCGCGGAACCGCCATCGGCCAGGCCGCCTCGGAGGACGTCAACACCGCGTTCTTCGCCCTGCTCGAAGAGCTGCCGCTGACCGGTATCACCTCGGTGGTGGCCGTGATCCTGGTGGTGCTCTACTTCATCACCGGCGCGGACTCGAACACCTACGTGCTCGGGGTCATCTCCTCGGACGGCCGCATGGAACCAGGACGCCCCGTGATGCTCATGTGGGGCCTGCTGACCGGTGCGACCGCCGTTGTGCTGATGTACGCCGGTGGCCTCGAGGCGCTGCAGACCGCCGTGATGCTCTCGGCCGCCCCGTTCATCATCGTCATCCTGGCGCTGGGCGTCTCGCTGGTGATGATGCTGCGGCGCGATCCGCTGATCACGCAAGGAGCGCCCTGAGCGAACTCGCTCATGGCGCTCGGGAAGCTCGGGCGTCCCGTCAGCTCTCGTCGGCCTCGGTGGACTCGGCGGGGCGCCGGCCGAGCTCGGAGTCCAGCCGCAGCAGGCCGGAGCCGTCGGCGCCGCTCCGCCTCAAGCGCCCGATGATCTCGGAGACGGTCGCCTCCTCCTCGATCTGCTCGTCCACGAACCAGTTCAGCAGCGGGCGGGAGTCGTAGTCGCCCTCCTTGTCTGCGCTGCGGTACAGCTCGCGGATCGACTCGGAGACCTTCTGCTCGTGGGCGAGCGCGGCCTCGAAGATCTCATGCACCGAGAGCCCGGGTGCCACTGCGGGGGCTGCGATGGCGCCGATCGCGGCGTGGTTGCCGCGGTCCGAGACGTGCTGGATGAACTTGTTGGCGTGGACGATCTCCTCGTCCGCCTGGTGGCGCAGCCACGCGGCGATGCCGGAGAGGTCCTGCTCATCCGCCTCGATGGCGAGCTGGCGGTAGGTGATCGAGGCCGCGAACTCGAGGGTGATCTGGTCCTGGAACTTCTTCTCTAGGTCATCGCTCATCTTCATGGCCTCGACAGTAGCCCCCTCGATCCCGCTTGTCACACATGGAAAGGCTAGCCTGAACTGCAGAGATGGAGTTCGCGGCGGCGTGTCTGACCAACGGTGAGGCACCGCGCCGGGCTCCTCGCATCCGGCGCGGGACCGTCCGGGACGCGGTCAGCCGCGCAGCTGCTCGGGCACCGCTGACAGGGTGCGGCCGGGCACGAAATCTCCCGCCACGACCGTGTGCCGGGGTGCTGGGCGCCCGAGGTCCGGCCGCTCACCGTCGCCATCGACGTCCTGGTCGCCGCCCCCTGGGAGGCCTGGCGGCGGGCCTTCCGGATTGTCCTGAGCCCGCGCCAGCAGCTCCTCCATCCGGGCCACCGCCTGCCGGGCGAGGTCCTCGACCGGCAGGCGCATCGTCGCCAGCCCCAGCAGGTCCAGCCCGTCGCCGAGCCCGTCGAAGCCCACGGTGCTGACCTCCTCGGGGATCCGCACACCCCGGGCGGCGGCGGCGCGCATCAGCTCCAGGGCGACGTAGTCCACCGGGCAGACGATGCAGCTGAGCGCCTCGTCCCGGGCCATGTCCAGTGCGCGGGCCACACCCTTCTCCACCGGGAGAAGATCGACCGGGACCGTGATGATGCCCAGTTCCCCGCCGCGCTGGACCAGGCTGCGTATGCGCAGGTCGAACACCCGCGAGTAGAGCAGCGGCGCGGTGAGCACAGCGATCCGACGGTGACCGAGGGCACCGATCTGCTCTGCCATCACCCGGCCGTGCACACGCTCGTCGTAGCTCACCGACTCGATCTGCGGGTGATCATTGGGGCGGCCGAGGATCATCATCGGCGTCGCAGTGACGGTCTCGACGAGATCCTCCGCCGCGGTCACCCCCGTGCCCACGAAGGCTCCGGCGACCCGCTGACCGATCAGCCGGTTCAGGCCCTCGACCTCCGCCGTGCCGTAGTCGTGCCGGAAGGCGGTGACCGAGATCAGGGTGCGGCCGACGGCTTCGACCGCGCGATTCATCTCCGCATGGAGGTGGCCGTAGGCGGGGTTGGTAGCGTCGCGGATCAGCAGCCCGAGCTGCCTCCCGTGACGCATCGCGAGCCCACTGGCGACGAGGTTGTGCACATAGCCCAGCCGTCGGGCCGCGTCATGCACCTGGATCATCGCGTCGGCGGACACCCGTTCCCCGCCGTTCTGGAACACCCGGGAGACGGTCGAGCGGGAGACGCCGGCGGTGCGCGCGACGTCTTCCATCGTGGGTGGTCGAGGCATCTGCGATGCTCCCTTGACAGTGGGGCGGTGGTTCCGAGCTGTTCGCACGAGCTCGCGCGAGCGGTGCGGGAGGCTTGGGCGCACGATAGACCAGCGGATGACGCCCACCAGGTCGAGTGGATGACGGGCCGGTGAAGTCCGAGTTCGTGGTCGATCGACCAGAACCCGCCACCGGGGAACACTTGCCGACGGCCGGATGAACATCGGATGGACCCGGCCCTGCGAATCGGGCGGAGGGGGTGGGAAGCCAGCTGCCAGCGCCTCGTGGGAGCGCTCCCACCTGCGGTGACAGCCCCTGTTCATATGCGGTTCACCTGCGCCGATGCCATCTGGCGAGATCGGCGGGCGATGCCTAGCGTCAGTGCTGTCGATGACGCCGGAGCGGCAGCCAGCCGCCTGCCGCGTCACGTTCTGCCGTCCGTGTTCCCACCGTGGACGGCACCCCGGACCGCTCGGTCCGACTGTCGGCCGCCGCTTTGCGGAGCGCCGCCGAGACTGCCATCCGCACCGCGTCGGCCCCCGGGCCGCCCCTCGATCAGGAAGCTGGGAGCGCTCCCATGACAACCATCGTCCGCTCATCTCGCCCGGGCCAGCAGGCCACGGCCGAGGACGACACGCAGGGTGCGCCTGCGGACCCCGCTGGGTCCGTCGGCCGTGCGCCGCTGGCGCGCAGCGAGCAGCGCCGGCGCTCACCACAGCGTCGCCGCCGGGTGCGCCGAGATGCCCTGCTCTTCGGCGCCCTGATCGCCCCGAACCTCATCGCGATCATCGTCTTCTCCTACTACCCGGCGCTCTACAACATCGGGCTGAGCTTCTTCGAGTGGGACTTCGTGGCCCCGGCCCCCGAGTGGGTGGGGGTGGAGAACTACACCAGCCTGTTCACCGATCCGAGCTTCGGCCAGATCATGAAGAACACGGCGATCTTCACCGGGGTGAGCGTGATCGGCTCGCTCGTCCTGGGCCTGCTGCTTGGAAGCCTGCTGGCCACGAAGCTGCCGCTGACCGGGTTCGCGCAGACCATGGCCTTCGCCCCGCACATGCTCCCCGGCGCGGCCGTGGGCATCCTGTGGCTGTTCATGTTCGATCCGAACTACGGCCTCTCGCGCTGGGCGTTCTCCCTGTTCGGCGCCGACTCCCCGGCCTGGACCACCACCTCGGACTGGTCGCTGTGGGCGATCACCATCGCCTACACCTGGCAACGGCTCGGATTCGTCACCGTCATCTGCTACACCGCGATCCTCGACCTGCCCAAGGACCTCTACGAGGCCGCAGCTCTGGACGGTGCGCACGGCTGGAAGCTGTTCCGCCACCTCACGCTGCCGCTGCTGAGCCCGATCACGTTCTTCCTCTCGATCACGGGCATCATCTCCGCCGCTCAGGCCTTCGACATCATCTCGATCATGACCAGCGGCGGCCCCGGAACCTCCTCGAGCACCCTGAGCTGGATGGTCTACGAGGAGGCCTTCCAGAAGTTCGACATCGGCAACGCCTCGGCCGCCGCCACCGTGCTGCTGGTGCTGCTGCTGATCATCACGTACGTGCAGGTCCGCTACGGCGACAAGAAGGTGAACTACGACTCATGAGCACTCTGACCGTCGACAAGGACCAGATCGCCGAGGCTGGCAGCTCCACCCCGCGCAACAAGGGGCGGAACCGCGGACCCCGCCGTCCGGCGTGGAAGACCGGCCTGCTGTTCGCCGGCGTCCTCGCCACCATCGCCGTCTTCTTCGTCCCGCTGTACTGGCTGTTCTCCTCCGCGCTGAAGCCGCACCAGGACATATACACCTGGCCGCTGACCTGGATCCCGCGCGAGCTGACCTTCTCGAACTTCGCCGAGGCCTGGAACAGCGCTCCCTTCGACCGCTTCTTCCTCAACTCGATCATCACCACCGGCGTGGGCACCTTCCTGGAGATCACGCTCGCGATCCTGTGCGCCTACGCCTTCGTGTTCGTCGACTTCAAGTTCAAGAAGATCGCGTTCGTGCTGATCATCGGCTCGCTGATGCTGCCGGGTCACGTCACCCTGATCGTCAACTACATCACCGTGGCGAACCTGGGCTGGCTGAACACCTACGCCGGCCTGATCCTGCCGGGCATCGCCAGCGCCTTCGCGATGTTCCTGCTCTTCCAGTACATGCGGACCATCGACAAGGACATCCTGCAGGCCGCGGAGATCGACGGCGCCGGGCACCTCCGCCGGATGCTGACCATCGTGACGCCGCTGTCCAGTCCGATGATCCTCACCGCCACGCTGATCGTGATGGTCGGCAAGTGGAACGAATACGTCTGGCCGCTGATCGTCACCTCCACCGCGGACATGCGCACCCTGCCCATCGGCCTGCTCTTCCTGCGCAGCCAGGAGGGCTACAGCAACTGGGGCGTGATCATGGCTGGCGCCGTGTTCGTCTCCCTGCCGATGCTGATCCTCTTCTTCCTCGCCCAGAAGCGCATCATCGGCGGCCTCGCCGCCGGCGCCATGAAGTGAGCCCGACGGTGCGGGGCAGTCATCCCGCAGCCTCGCACCCCACCCGGTCCCCCTGCCCCGCAGGCCGGACCCCACCAGCTCCGGGCCCCGGCCCGGGCGGGTGCCGGCGTGCGCATCCCGCACGCGGCCCGCACCTCGTCCCGCGGGACGAGACCCGCCAGACCCCTCGCCAGACCCCTCGCCAGACCCCGACCGACCCCCAGACCGACCCCACCCGGTGACCCCACCGCACCACTCCCAAGGAGCGATTCGCATGTCTCGCAGCCCCTTCAGCCTCTCCCGTCGCGGCCTGCTGACCGCCATGGGCCTCGGTGCCGGCGCGGCCGGCCTCGCCGCCTGCGGCGCCCCCGCCGGCGGCGGCGACGCCGCGGAGAGCAACCTCCGTGGCGGCTTCGCCCAGGCGGACCTCACCGTCCCCGCCGAGTACGAGGGCCGCACCCCGATCCTGTTCTGGGCGCCCTTCACCGGCAACAACTACGAGGTGCTCTCGGCGCAGTTCACCGCGTTCAACGAGTCCCAGGACGAGATCGTCGCGATCGCGGAGTCTGTCGGCTCCTACGCCGATCTGACCCAGAAGTTCACCGCCTCCCTCCAGGCCCGCACCGTGCCGGACATCGTGTGCTTCCCCGAGATGCAGTGGCTGCAGTTCTACCAGTCCGACGCCCTGGCCCCGCTGGACGGCTACTTCGACGACGAGTGGAACCTGGACGTCTACATCCAGAACTATGTCGCTGAGGGCAGGGCGGCCGGGGAGACCTTCACCGTCCCCTTCGCTCGCTCGACCCCGCTGTTCTACTACAACAAGACCCGCTACATCGAGGCCGGCCTGCCCGAGGAGGGCCCCGAGACCTGGGAGGATCTCGCGGCCTTCGCGCCCGAGCTCGCGAAGATCGAGGTCGAGGGCCGTCCGCTGTCCGCGATCGCCTTCGGCCCCGACGCCTGGCACGGCCAGGCCGACATCTGGGGCTTCGGCGGCGCGAACGCCAGCCGGGACTTCGAGGTCACCATCAATGATGAGAAGGGCGTGGAGTGGCTCGAGTGGATGCGCAAGTTCATCCACGAGGACGGCTACGGCTACCTCGCCCAGGCCTCCGGCACCGACTTCGCCTCCGGCCTCGCCGCCGGCTGGCGCGGCTCCACCGCCTCGCTGACCGGTCAGACCAAGGCCACCGAGGGGCTCTTCGAGATCGGCACCGCCTACATGCTGTCCAAGGAGGGCGAGCAGAAGCAGGTCCCCACCGGCGGGTCCGGGCTGCAGATGGTGCGCACCGAGTCGCAGGAGCGTCAGGATGCCTGCGCCGAGCTGTTTCGCTTCCTCGCACAGCCGGAGATGTCCGCCGACTGGCACATCGGCACCGGCTATGTGCCGATCGTCCAGGCCGCGCAGGAGACCCAGGGCGTCAAGGATCTGGTCGCCGAGAACCCGAACTACCTGGTCGCCCTGAACCAGCTCGAGAACGCGCGCACCGCCGACTACACCAACTGGAACGCGGGTGCGGTCACCGAGATCGGCGCCGCCATGGGCCAGGTATTCGGTGACAACGCGGAGGCGAAGACGGTGCTCGACGCCCTCGCCCCGACCCTCCAGGAGACCCTGGACGACAACCGCGAGGACTACGAGGCCGTGCAGTTCGAGGGTTGGAACTGATCCTCGCTTCAGCTGCTGCAGTCACTGCAGTCACCGCAGACCTTGCAGTTCCCGCATGACTCCGCGGCCCCAGGTGCACGCCACCCGGGGCCGCGGCCACCGGGCCGCCGGGCCACGGACGGCCAGGGCGACGAGCCCGCATCGAAGGGCCACGAGCCCGTACCGAGGAGAACCAGACCATGACCACCCAGCAGCCTGAGATCGTCGGCCACCGTGGCGCCGCCGCCGTGGAGCCCGAGAACACGGTCCTGTCCTTCCGGCGCGGAGTCGCCGAGGGCTCCCAGTGGCTCGAGTGCGATGTGCACCTCAGTGCCGACGGCCAGGACGTGATCATCCACGACGCGACCTTGGACCGCACCGCGCAGCCGGACTCGCCGCTGCGCACCGGCGCGGTCGCCGACCTCACCCGTGACCAGCTGGACCGGGTGCTGGTGGGCAAGGACGAGCGCATCCCCAGCCTCTCCCAGGTGCTCGATGCGGCGGTGCGCGAGGACGGCACCCGGGTGCCGCTGCTGGTGGAGATCAAGGCCCCCGCCGCCGCGGACCTCGTGGTGCAGATCCTCCTGCAGCACTTCGACGAGGCCGCCTGGCTGGACCCGGCAGGCGCCCCCGCCGTCGTGCTCTCCTTCCACGAGGAGCCGCTGCGCCGCACCGCCGAGCTCGCCCCGCAGATCCCGCTGATGCGCACCACCACGGCCACCTCCGCCGAATGGTGGGAGTCCTGCCGTCAGCTGCAGGTCTCGCATGTGGGAGTGCGGATCGCCGATGCCCGTCAGGCTGACGTCGAGCGGGCCGCAGAGCTGGGCGCGACGCTGAATCTGTGGACCGCGCGTGCCGACGAGGAGCTCGAGCGTGCCCTCGAGCTCGGCTGCGACACGATCACGGTGGATGACCCCGCCTGGGCGTTCGCGCTGATGGCGCAGCGCGTCGCTGTCTGAACTGCGCCTACCGGGGTGCTGCTCACGCCTGCCTGGGCCGCTCCGCCGCGGAGGTGGAGCGCCGCGGCGGGGATCAGCTCGCGTTCTCGACCTCGATCTCCAGCCCGGCATCGGCGGGGCCGACGGTGACCAGCCACAGGTGCTCGACGCCCTCGTCGGCATAGGCGATGCACTCGGCGTCGTAGTCCGCGACACCGGTGTCCACGCCGTCACCGCACTCGACGTCGAGGCTCATCTCCTCCGGGCCGCGGTTCTCGGCCTCGGCCTCGAGCAGGGCCGCGAGCTCCTCGGCGCTGAGCACCTTGGTGTCATGCCCGAAACCCCAGCTCCCCTCGAAGAGGTTCTCATCCGTCGCGTCACCGTCATCCGTGCCGTCGTCGGGCTCGTCGGCCTCCGGATCGTCGCTGGTCCCGCCGCCTCCGTCGCTCGACTCCGGTGCGGGCTCCGTGGACTGTTCGGAGGTCGGAGCGGCCTCGGTCGTCTCTCCGCCGGGTTCCCCGGCCGGCTCCTCGGTGCCGGCGCCTCCGCACCCGGCGATGAGGGCCGCCGCGGCGGCGATGCCCGCGAGGGGTGACAGGAGCCGTCGGCACCCTCTCCCTCGCACCGTGCGGGACGCGCGCGAACGGCCCTCCAGGCCGATGCATGCTGCGCTCGGCGTGCTCTCGTTTCCGTTCCTGGCCATCGGGATCCCCTTCCCGGGCGGTCTGCCCGGTCGGTGCCCGCCCGGTCCGACGGACATCGCACCCCGTGTCGGAGTGCAGGGGAACAGTGTGGCGCAGGCCATCCTGGTCGTCCAGGGTTCCGCCGTATGCCGCCCTCGACGGCGCTGCGGCACCTCCAGCGTCTGCCCGTCCGCGTCCGTCCCGTGCAGTCCTCTCTTGTTCAGTTCCCTCCCGTCGGCCCCAATCTCCCAGGAGTGTCATGACCCCGCAGTCCGTCCCCTCCCTGCCGCAGCGTCCCGCCATCGTGGGCCACCGCGGCGCCTCCGCCCATGCCCCCGAGAACACGCTGCTCGCGTTCCGGAGGGCGATCGAGGATGGCGCCCAGCTGCTCGAGTGTGATGTGCACCTGAGCGCCGACGGGCAGGTGGTGGTGATGCACGACGAGACCATCGACCGCACCGCGGCCGAGGACTCCCCGCTGCGCACCGGGGCGATCGGTGAGCTCACGAGGGCCGAGCTGGACACCGTGGTGCTGGATGAGGGGGAGCGCGTCCCCTCCCTCGCGGAGCTGCTGGAGATGACCACCGTCCCCGTCTTCATCGAGGTCAAGGTCGCCGCAGCAGCGACGGCGGTCGCCGCGCTGCTGTGCGCCCTGCCTGCCGGCTCCCCGGCCGCCGCCTCCACCGTCATCTCCTTCCACGCCGACGCCCTCGCGGAGATCCGTCGCGGCTCCGAGGTCGCCGTCTCGTATCTCGTGGGGCAGATCGATGAGCAGGCGATCATCACCGCGCGCGAGCTCGGGGCGGCAGGGATCGGCCCGGCGATCGCCGGTCTCAGCCTCCGCGCCGCGGAGGCCGTGCACGAGGCGGGGCTGACGCTGAATCCCTGGACGGTCAACTCCGTCACGCAGCTCGATGTCGCTCTCGCCTGCGGCGTGGACACGATCACCACCGATGACCCTGCCTGGCTGCAGCGGGAGCTCGACGTCCGCCTGGGATGAGGACATCGGCGGTTCGCCGCCTCCTCCGGCTGCGGAAGGGCCATGCGCGACGGGTCAAGATCGCGTGACCTGTGAAGTCGAGAAGCTTTGACATTTTCTGTCAAGAACCCTTGACTCATATGTCAAGGACCTCTTACATTTGGGGCATGACGACAACGACCCGCACCCCCGCCGCCCGCACCCGCGCGCACCGCGCCTTCGCCGTCCGTTTCGCCGTGGGCATGGCGCTCTACCTCATCGGCCTCTTCCTCGCCTATCTCGCCCAGGGGGCAGGCTTCCCCGCCTGGATCCCGGCGCTCCTGGTGGTGCCGGCCATAGTTCTCATGGCCTGGTCGAACATCAGCATGTACCGCAGCGGGGACGAGTTCGAGCGCCGCAAGATCGCCGAAGCCGTGATGCTCGCCTTCGTGGTCTCCACCGGACTGATCCTCGCCGTCGGTTTCTTGCAGTTCTTCCTGCTGCCGGAGATGAACTGGATCTTCGCCTTCTCGATCCTGATGCTCTCGTGGCTCGTGGGCACCGTCGTCTCCGCCGTCCGTTACCGCTGAGAGGAGTTGGTCATGCGCAACGACCTCAAGGCCCGCCGCGCTGAGCGCCGCTGGTCCCAGGCCGAGCTCGGCAAGGCCCTCGGCGTCTCCCGGCAGACGGTGATCGCCATCGAGAACGACAAGTACGACCCCTCGCTCCCGCTCGCGTTCAAGCTCGCCGCCCTCTTCGAGTGCCCGATCGAGGAGATCTTCGTGCCCGACGAGGAGGGGCCCATAGCCTCCTGAGCCGCGTCCCCGTGGTGCCCCGCCACCCGCGCCCGGTGCCTATGCGTTCTCCTGCATATGTTTGGGCGTGGGTCGCTGCAACCGGTGCCCGACGATCACGCCCGGCTCTTCGGCTGTGACCTGCGCGACAATGCCTCTGGGTGTGTTCTCCCAGGTGCATGGGCATGACAGACGCCTGCATGTTCACGCACCGAACGCTCAGTGCCGCTTCGGGCCCGCGCCGCGTACCCTGGGCGACGCCGTGACCTCCGCTTCCGCGGAGCCCCCGTGAATCGGGAGCCCCCGGGCCCCCTGAAAGGACCGCGATGCTCGACTCGACGCTCCAGAACACATTCGATCAGGTGCTCCGCCGCAACCCCGGCGAACCCGAGTTCCACCAGGCAGTCCGGGAGGTGTTCGAGTCGCTGGAGGTCGTCCAGTCCCGTCACCCCGAGTACCAGGACCACAGCATCCTGATGCGTCTGAGCGAGCCCGAGCGCCAGATCATCTTCCGTGTCCCCTGGGTCGATGACCAGGGCGTCGTGCAGGTCAACCGCGGCTTCCGCGTCGAGTACAACTCCGCGCTGGGCCCCTACAAGGGCGGCCTGCGGTTCCACCCCTCCGTGAACCTCGGCATCGTGAAGTTCCTCGGCTTCGAGCAGATCTTCAAGAACTCCCTGACCGGCCTGCCCATCGGCGGCGGCAAGGGCGGCTCCGACTTCAACCCGGCCGGCCGCAGCGACGGCGAGGTCATGCGCTTCTGCCAGTCCTTCATGACCGAGCTGCACCGCCACATGGGCGAGTACACCGACGTCCCCGCCGGTGACATCGGTGTGGGCCCGCGCGAGATCGGCTACCTCTTCGGCCAGTACAAGCGCCTGACCAACCGCTACGAGGCGGGCGTGCTCACTGGCAAGGGACTGGACTGGGGCGGCTCCCTCGTGCGCAAGGAGGCCACCGGCTACGGCGCGGCCATCTTCGCCGACGAGATGCTCAAGGCTCGCGGCTCCTCCTTCGACGGCCGCCGCGTCTCCGTCTCCGGCTCGGGCAATGTCGCGCTCTACGCGATCGAGAAGGCGAAGCAGCTGGGCGGCATCCCGGTCACCGCCTCGGACTCCTCCGGCTATGTGGTCGACGAGAACGGGATCGACCTCGAGCTCCTCCAGCAGATCAAGGAGGTCGAGCGCGGCCGCATCACCGACTACGCGGACCGTCGCGGCAGCGGCGCTCGCTTCGTCGCCGGCGGCAGCGTCTGGGACGTCCCGGTGGACATCGCCCTGCCCAGCGCCACCCAGAACGAGCTCGACATCGCCGCCGCCCGCACCCTGGTCAAGAACGGCGTGCTCGCGGTGTCCGAGGGCGCGAACATGCCCTCCACGCCGGAAGCTGTCAGCGTGTTCCGCGAGGCCGAGGTGGCCTTCGGTCCCGGCAAGGCGGCGAACGCCGGCGGCGTCGCCACCTCCGCCCTGGAGATGCAGCAGAACGCGAGCCGCGACGCCTGGAGCTTCGAGCACACCGAGCAGCGCCTCACCCAGATCATGAAGGGCATCCACGCCACCTGCCTGGAGACCGCCGACGAGTTCGGGCGCCCCGGCGACTATGCACTGGGTGCCAATGTCGCCGGCTTCCGCAAGGTGGCCGACGCGATGATCGCCTTCGGCGTGATCTGAGCCGATCGCCCTGCGCACCGGCCGCTCGCCGGTGCGCACCTGGGCCCTTCGAGTGGTCGACCCGTCTCCGTGCGGGTCGTCCGCTCGAGGGGCCTTTGTCGTGCGTCGGCCAGATCTCCTGCTCGGAGGAGCGCAGCTGCAGTGACTCAGCTCACCGGTCCTGTGATGGGAATGATTATCATCAACTGATAGTTTCCTGTCATGAACCTGATGAGAACCATTGTCATGAAGCGGCGGGCCGTCGCCCTGCTGGGCGTCGGAGTGCTCGCTCTCTCCGCCTGTGGAGGCGGCGAGGGCGGAGGGGGCAGCGGCAGCAGCGGGGCCTCGGACGCGGGGGGAGCCGAAGCGGCACCGGCCTCGGACCGCACCGAGGTCGGTGCGCTCACCCCACGCATCGTGCTCGCCCACGAGGGCGGGGTGACCACGCTCGATTCCGCTGACGGCGCCACGCTCGGCACCGCCGAGGTCGAGGGCTACGTGCGCCTGAACCCGGCAGGGGACGGCCGGCACGTGGCCGTCAGCGCCTCCGATGCGATCACCATGTACGACACCGGCCTGCTCGCCCAGGGCCATGGCGACCACTTCCACTACTACGTCCAGGATCCTGCTCTCACCGGCCTCGCGATCGAGGCCCCGATGCCGGGCCACGTGGTCCCGCACGGGGACCGCACTGCGCTGTTCGCCGACGGCACCGGCGCGATCACCCTCCTCGACCCCCTGGCGCTCGCCGAGGGTGACCTCGGGGTGCTCGAGGAGACGGTCACCGAGAGCCCGCACCACGGGGTGGCGGTGCCGCTGTCCGACGGGGGGCTGCTCCTCACGCAGGGCACCGAGGACGCGCGCAGCACGGTCCAGGTGCTCGACGCCGACGGTGAGGTCACCGCCGAGACCACCGACTGCCCGGGAGTGCACGGCGAGGCTGCCGCACTGCCCACCGCGTCCGGGGACGTGATCAGTCTGGGCTGCGAGAACGGCTCCGTGATCTACCGCGACGGCGAGTTCCACAAGGTCGCGATCGAGGGTGACTACCAGCGCTCGGGCAACCAGAAGGGCCATGCGGACTCACCCATCGTGCTCGCGGACCACAAGGTCGAGGCGGAGCCGGAGGGCGGCATCGAGCGCCCGACGGAGATCGCGCTGATCGACACCCGCGACGCGACCCAGAAGATCGTGGACCTGGGCTCGGAGTACTGGTTCCGCTCCCTGGATCGCGGACCGAACGGTGAGGCGCTGGTGCTCACCACGGAGGGCGAGCTGAACATCCTGGATCCGGAGACCGGCGAGATGCTCCATGAGGTGCCGGTGACGGGGGAGTGGGCCGAGCCCGAGCAGTGGCAGGAGGCCGCCCCGATGATGGCCGTCGCCGACGGCACCGCCTTCGTGGTCGATCCTGCCGCGAAGAAGCTGGTCATGGTCGATGTCGCCAGCGGAGAGAGCTACCGCGAGCTCGAGCTGCCCGTCGTCCCGCACGAGATCCAGGTGACCACCGGCACCGCCTCCGGTGAGTACGAGATCGCGCCCGGAACTGACGACCACGAGGGCCACGACCACTGAACCCGCGACCACTGAACCCGCGACCGTCAGCCCTCCGGGCTCGGTGACGCCTCCCACGAGCCGATCTCGATCACGGCCCCGCCCTCCACCCCGGCCTGCAGGTCGAAGGGGGCGGGGCCGGGGTCGTCCCCGGACGAGGTCGGGAGGAAGCTGACCGTCACCGGCACCTCCAGCGCGTCGGTGCGCACGGTGAGGGTCTGCGGGGTCTCCTGATCAGCGGCGGTGCGGTACCCGGGCCAGTACAGGCGCGAGCGGGCGGAGCTGCTCGGGGCGAGACCGATGCCGTCGGCCCTCTCCACCGCGGGCTCGAGGTGCGCGAGCGGCTCGGGCCGCAGGTCGATCTCCTCACCGCCCTGGGTCAGCATCAGCTCCGGCACTCCGCGCAGCGCGCAGCTCGTGGCACCGACGTTGGTGGCCCGCAGGGTGGCGACGGAGTTCCCGATGAGGCCGTCCCACCCCTCGGTGCCCAGCTGCAGGGACTGCGACCGACACGGCGGCAGCCCGGCCGCGTCGATCTCGGACACGGCGGTGGGAGCAGCGGTGCCGGCGAGGGCGGGGGCGGAGGGCACACGGTCGCCGGCGGCCCCTGACGACCCCTCGGCGCTGATGTCCGGGGTGCCTTCGATTCCAGGTGCTCCGGAGTCGCCGGCTCCGGTCTCGTTCCCGGTCCCGGTCTCTTTCCCGGTCTCGGAGCCGGATGCTCCGGCATACTTCCAGGCGTCGGCTGACGGGGCATCCACCGGCCGGGCGGCGAGCACGGAGGCCACCAGGATCGCCGCGAGAGCTGCGGAGGTGAGGAGGACGCTCAAGCGCCGACGGGGACTCGCCGCTGTGCCGGCGTCCGCTGCTGCTGCTTCCTCCGCTGCGGCGTTACGTGCCGTGTCGGGTGGGGGGCCGGTGGCAGGGGCCTGAGCGGCGGCATCGGCCCGCGGAACATCCTGCGTGCGGGGGAGGAGCCGGCCCATGAGGGCGCTCCCTGCCAGGAGCACGAAGGCCAGGACCACCGCTCCGAGCCAGGGGGAGCCGAGCAGCAGGACGGCGGCGAGGAGACCCGGCGGATGGAATGCCAGCACCCCGCCGACGAGTGCCGGCGCCATGACTCCGAGGCCCGCTGACAGGTAGGCGGTCCGGTCGCTCTCGGCCCCGGGTCGCTGCCATCGCCAGGCGGTGAGGGTCGCGAGCAGCAGCGCGAGCAGCGCCACGGCCAGGCCGACGGGGCGGGACACCGCCAGGGCCAACCAGAGGGCGCCCCACAGCATCACCGCGGCGAGGAGCATCGGGGCGATCAGCCGGAGCAGAGCACGGCGCGATCCCTCCCGGCGGGGCACTGCCTGCCGCGGCAGGGCGACGCTGCAGAGCGCCGCTCCGAGCAGGGTCGTGAGTCCCGCGCCCGCTGCGACCCGCAGGTAGTGGCCTCGCGCGTCGGCCCAGAGATCTGTGCAGGTGGTGTCATTGCAGTCCCATGCCCACTCCGGCGAGTCTCCGAGGCGGCTCGCCCAGAGCCCGACCACGAGCAGCACCACGATCCCGGCGAGCACCAGCGCGGCGGCGAGGACACCGACGGCCGGAGGCCGGAGCCCGTAGGCGCGGCGCACATCGCGTGCGCGGGGCGGAGCGAGGGTGCGGGACACGCTCGCACGCTAGCCGAGGCTCAGCCCGCCTCCCGGCCGATCACCCAGACCTGCACCGTTCGCGCACGGGCTCTGCACCCCTGCCGCCGCAGGGACCGTCCTGTCGCCAGGTGCAGCGGTCGGCTCAGCTGCTGCGGCCCATGCGGGCCAGGACCCGGGCCTGCTCGTCGGCCCCGGGCGCGACCGGCAGCGCGTGAGAGAAGATCCCGGGCGCGTAGGCGTGCTCGCCCCAGCCGTCCACGGCGGCGTCGATCAGAGCGATCTCCTGCGGGGTGAACCGCTCGTCGAGGCCCTGTGAGCGCGCGATGTCCCAGCGGTGCACGATCAGATCGAAGCCGTAGAACTCGATCAGGGCAGCGCCCAGGGTCGAGGGTCCGAAGGCGCTGTCGTAGGGCTGCTCGGCGACGGCGGGTTCGGCGAGGAGAGCCTCGACCTCGCCGTGGTGCACCACCCAGGCGTGGGCGGGGTCGCTCTCGGTGCCGCTCCTCAGCGCGTGGCCACGAGCGGCGAGGAACTCACGCTGTGTGGACAGGACATGCTCGAGCACGTCGCGCGCCGACCAGCCCGTGCACGGGCTGGGGGCGTCCCAGTCCGCCACGGCGTCCACGACGGCGGTGAACGGTTGCGCGCGGTCCCGGAAGGCAGCATCGGGCGAGGCCGGGGCAGGAGGCTGGATGTCTGGGGTCTGCTGGTCGATGGTCATGGGTGCTCCTCGGATGGGCGCGGTGGGGAGCTCCCACCGGTGCCGACGAGAGTACGGAGCGGGAGATCGCGCGTCTTGAACATTTCCGACACGGCTACTGTTCTCCGCATGGTCATGGAGCCCGACGACACCGACAGCATCGGGCGCGCCCATCTGCAGGACCCTGCGGAGCGCACGCACACCATCGCTCGCCGCCCGCCCTCGGATCACCTGCGCGCGTGGATCCGTCGCTACTGGATCCCGGTATGGGACGTCCCGGAGGGAGAGACCTCCGAGCAGACCGTGCTCCAGTACCCGGTGTGCCTGTCCATCACGACCCCCGCGTACTCCCGGTTCGTCGGCCCCCACCCCGGAGTGTCGAGGACCGTGCTCGAGGGGAGGTCCTGGGGGTTCGGGACGATGTTCGCGCCCGCCGCCGGGGCGAAGTTGTTCGGCCAGCCGGTGCGGGACCTGGCCGGCAGCTGGTGCGACCTCGACGAGGTGTCCGCCTTCGCGGGCCTGACGGGCCCCGTGCGCACGCTGATGGCGCAGGCGCCCGAGGACCCTGAGATCCATGCGCGGTGCTGCGCCCTGCTCGAAGACCGCATCGCACGGCTCGGCGCCCCGGACGAGGAGGACCTGCTGATCAACGACGTGGTCGACCTGGTCGAGCAGGACCACGGCCTGCTCACGGTGGCGCAGCTGAGCGAACGCATGAGTATCGGTGAGCGCACTCTGCAGCGGCTCACCGTGCGACGCCTCGGGCTCACCCCGCTCTGGCTGATCCGCCGACGCAGGCTCCACGATGCCTCGGCCGGGCTGCGCAGCGTCCAGTCGTTCGCCGATCTCGCGATCCGGCTCGGCTACGCCGACCAGGCCCATTTCAGTCGGGACTTCCGCGCCTCGACCGGCCTCACCCCCGGCGAGTTCGCCGCCCGCTGGAGATGACCCCGGGGTCTGCCCCGGAGCTCAGAATCCCAGTCGCTCCGCCCGGGCGATGATCGCCTCGGCCGTCGCGACGGTCTGGTCCACGTACGCCTCGCCGAAGAGCTTCACATGGGCGAGCAGTCCGAAGAACAGGTGGGCGGGGAGGTCCAGCTCCCAGCCGCCGGGCAGGGGGTGCTCGGCCTCGTAGCCCTCGAAGATCTCCTCGAGGTGGGGCGTGTCGAACAGGGACAGCATCGCGAGATCCTCGAGCCGGTGCCCGCCGTGGGCGGCGGGATCGATCAGGGTCGCCCCGTCGGCGGTCCACAGCAGATTGCCCGACCACAGGTCGCCGTGGACCCGCGCCGGCTGCTCGGTGCCCTGCCCGCTGATGCCGTCGAAGGCGCCGTCGGCGATCACATCGATCGCCTCATCGACGGTGTCGTGGCCGTCGGCGCCGAGCACACGGGTCACCGCATCGGCGAGGGGGCGCAGGCGGTCCTCGGCCCAGTAGTCCACGAAATCCGTGCGCGACGCGGTCTCGACCGCGAAGGGGCTCTCCAGAGGACCGAAGAAGGCGGGATCAGCTGGGGTCCAGCCGAAGGCCTCCGCGCCGGCGTCGTGCAGGCGGGCGAGTCCACGGCCCAGCTCGCGGGCGGCCTCGGGGGTCGGCGGGACAGGGTCCAGACGCTCCAGGTGCAGCGCGTCCTTCTCCTCCGCGAGCACGTGGACCACCGGCACCACCTGGGGTTCTGCGAGCCAGCGCAGTCCGGCTGCCTCGGCCGCCACGTAGCCCTTGGGCGCATTCTCGGCATGCTTCACGAAGTCACTCATGGGGCCACCGTACGCAGGGCCTCCACCGAAAGCGCCACCAGGGGTGTCGCGAGGCACGGCCGGGAGCGTGCGAGCGGTCGCCGGGACGGCCCCGTCGGCCCTTTTCTCCGGCATCCCCTCGGGTCCTGCTGTCCCGCCTCAGACGGCGATGCCGAGCGTCGCGGCGAGGGTGCGCCGCAGCGTCGGCAGCACTCGTGCATGCGTGGAGCGGGTCGAAGCGCGGGAGGCGACATGCACGAGCATCGCACTGCGCTCGTAGGCGGTCCAGGCCCGCATCCGCCGGCGCAGGGAGGCCACATCGGACACGGAGGCGGGCAGCTCCCCGCGCTCGCCGCGTGCCCGGACATAGGCCCGGACGAAGTCATCCACCTGCTCCTCGGCCAGCGGCACGTACCAGGGCCCGCCGTGCACGGCGCCGCCCAGGTTCGCCAGGTCACGGGCAGGATCATCGCCCTGCGCCCATTCGAAGTCGATGTACTGCACCCCCGGTGCCCCGGTGGCCTGGTCGATGCCGTGCCAGAGGATGTTCGTGGCGCAGAGGTCGCCGTGGGCCAGGACGAAGCCGTCCAGCTGCGCGATCTCACCGTCGACGGCGGCGACCTCCGCGCGGGCGGCCTCGAGCAGGGGGCCGATCCCGTGCTCCTGGATCGCGGCGCCATGGGCCAGCTGCCAGGATTCGATCTCCGCCTCGACCTCGGGCAGCAGATGCTGAGGCCCCGGGGCCACCGCCGCCCACGGGTCCGTGCCCAGCGACACCGGCCCGCGGCCCGGAGCGGGAACGGCATGGAGCAGCGCGAGATGCCCGGCGTGGGCCTGCAGATGCGCACCCGTCCAGGTCGCGGGGGAGGCGGCGGTCCCCGGGATCTCGGAGGTCACCACATACGGATGGCCGATCGGGCTGGTGGCGGGATCGTCGTGGACGGCGATCGGCTCCGGACCCACCTCCGCGGGGAGCAGGGTCAGCGCCGCGATCTCATGGGCCAGATCCTGGTGCAGCTCCGCCGGGGTGACGTGCGGGATCCGCACGATCACCGGGGCGTTCTGCTGCGGGATGACCCGCCAGGCGGCGAAGCGCTCGCCGACGCCCGCGAGCGTGACCCGGGCCTGCCCCGACAGCGAGGCCGGCAGCACCGACTTGTGCAGGCCGGGCAGGCGCAGGGGGGAGGCGTCCTCGCGCAGGGGGAGCACCAGCGTGCCCTCGCGCCACGCCTCCGCCAGCAGCTCGCCCATCGCGGTGGAGGCGGGATCCAGCAGTGTGGAGGGCGGTTCAGGCTGGTCGGGGACCATCGGGCTCCTCGTGGTCGGTGCCATCATCCTACCGGCGGCAGGGGCGGTCTAGCATGGTCAGGCACCCCTGGGGACCTGCCGGGTTCGGGTGCCTGACCGTCTGGGGGCCTCGCCGTCCGGGCTCGTCGGCCCGCCGCTCCGTCTCTCGCAAGGACATCGCTCATGGAACTCGCCCTGCTCGCGGTCGTCGTGGGCGTCGGCGTGGGGATCGTGGTCGGGGCGCTCGGCGCCGGCGGCGGCATCCTCGCGGTGCCGGTGCTGGTGTTCCTGCTGGGAATGCCGACGCATGCTGCGACCGCATCGAGCCTGATCATCGTGCTGATCACCGCGCTGTTCAGCCTTCCCCACCACGCCCGGCACGGGAACGTGCAGTGGAACAACGGGCTGGTGTTCGCGGGAGTCTCGGTGGTCGGTGCGGTCGTCGGCAGCCGGCTGTCCGCGCTGGTGCCCGGACAGGTGCTGCTCACCCTGTTCGGGGTGATGCTGGTGGGCGTCGCGCTCGCGATGCTGCGCCGGGCGCTGCGCACCCGCCGTTCCGAGCGCGCCGAGGCCGCCGCTCACGGCTCCGCCGCGGCGCAGGAGACCGAGGAGCCGGTGGCGACCCACGACGACCCGGTGCTGGACCAGCCCGGCCCGGACACCGTCGAGACCGCGGACGGGATCCATCACTTCCACGGCGAGCCCGAGCTGCCGCTGCTGCCCGCGCCGTCGCCCGCCCCCAAGATGCTGGTGGTGGTCGCGGCCGCGACCCTCACCGGCTTCCTGACCGGATTCTTCGGCGTGGGGGGTGGATTCATCGTGGTGCCGATGCTGGTGATCGCCCTGGGCCTGGCGATGCGCCACGCCTCCGGAACCAGCCTGCTGGTGATGGTCATCGCGACCTCCACGAGCCTGCTCGCCCGGCTCGGCACCGACGTGCAGATCGACTGGACGGTCACGCTGATCTTCGCCGCCGGCTCCGCGGTGGGAGGGATTCTCGGCGGCCCGCTCTCGGCGAAGGCCCGTCCCTCCACGCTCACGCTGCTGTTCTCGATGCTGCTCGGCGGCGTGGCTGCGGTGACGCTGGTGCAGACCCTGCTGCTGAGCTGAGCTGGCCCGGCGGGGGAGCACGCGAGGGCCAGGCGCCGAGGCGGATACTGGAGGGCATGCCCGACACCCCCGCGCCGCACCGGCGCCCGCCCGCGCAGCGACAGCCCGTCTCTCCCCTCCAGGTCACCCTGACCCTCCTCGCCTCCGAGGACGCCCCCGTGCTCGCGGAGCTCGAGACCCGCAATCGAGAGCAGCTGATGGCCGGCGCTCCGGCCCGGGCGGAGGACTGGTTCACCGAGGCCGGACAGCGCACCGCGATCTCCCACGCCGTCGCCGACCGCGAGGCCGGGGGCGGCCTCCCGTTCACCATCCGGCTCGAGGAGGACGGCGCGACGAGGATCGTGGGCCGGCTCAACCTCTCGACCATCATCCGCGGTGCCTTCGACTCGGCCTCGCTCGGCTACTGGGTCGACACCGCCGTCACCGGCCGCGGTGTCGCCACCGCCGCGGTGCACAGCGCGATCGCGGTGGCCTTCGGCGGGTTGGGCCTGCACCGGCTCCAGGCCGAGGTGAAGGTCGGCAACGACGCCTCGGTGCGCGTGCTCGAGCGCTGCGGCTTCACCGAGTACGGCCTGGCCCGGGACTATCTCCGGCTCGGCGGGGACTGGGCGGACTGCCGCCTGTTCCAGCTGGTCGACCCGCACTGGCAGCCGGGTACGGAGCCCGCCTGATCCTCGCCCGGTCCGGCCCCGCGCAGCGGGGTCGGTCAGGATGACGGGTTCAGTGGCCCGGCAGCGACGGTGCGCACGGCGTCGTCGATCAGGCGGGCGGCGACGCGGGCGGTGCGATGGTCGATGTCCAGGGAGGGGTTCAGCTCCACCACGTCCAGCAGGGCGAGCTTCCCGCTGCCTGCAGCGGCGCGCACGGCCGCGGCGATCAGAGGCAGCGGCACCCCGTACGCGGCAGGTGCCGAGACACCCGGAGCCACGGCGGCCGGCAGCACGTCCAGATCGATGGTGAGGTAGAGGACGTCCAGCGCAGCGGTGAACTCCTCGACGAAGCGCGTGATCCCCTCGGCCCCGGCGGCGAGGCACTGCTCATCGGTCCACCACCGCACGCCGAGCTGCTCGGCCTTCGCCAGCAGCGCCCCCGTGTTGGAGGCCTCGGCGATCCCGAGCACCGCATAGGTGAGCCCCCGGCCGGCGGCCTGTTCGGCCACCGCCATCTGCGCGAAAGGGGTGCCGGAGGTGGGGCGCGGCTCCTCGCGCAGATCGAAGTGGGCATCGAGGTTCAGCACGCCCCAGCGCTGCCCCGCGCTGGGTCCGGTCCCGGAGCTGATCAGGCCGTTGTACGAGGACCAGGCCGTCTCGTGCCCGCCGCCGAGCACCACCGTCAGCCGCGATCCGGGACGGTCCAAGCCCCGTGCAGTGAGAGCCGCGGCGGTGTCCTGCCCTCCCTCGAGGTCCTCACCGATCGTCTCGGCGTCCCCGAGGTCGTGCAGGCCCAGCTCGCCCCGGGCGAGGGGGCCGTGCAGGGCCAGGGGGGACAGGGCACGGCGCAGCGCGGCCGGCCCGTCGGCCGCCCCGACCCGGCCCCGGTTGCGGCGCACACCTTCGTGGGAGCGGAAGCCGAGCAGCGCGACGTGGGGCTGCGCGGCATCTGGCTGCGTGGCGTCGGCCGAGGACTGCTCACCCTCCACCGACTGCACCGACTGCACCGACTGCACCGACTCCACCACCTGCACCGCCTGGTGCCAGCGCGCGTGGTCGGGCCCCTCGCCGTCGTGGCGCCCGCCCCAGGAAGGATCGCGAACGGGGAAGGTCGTCATCGTGGCTCCTCGGCGGCGCATCAGGGAGTAGGTTCACCCATCATGGCACCCGTCACGGGTGGACGGACCGCCTCACGACGAGGCCGGGTCCGGCCTACCGGACGCCGTCGAGCGGCAGCTCTGCGCCACCCGGCGCACTGCCCGCCCGATCCCTGCCGATCCGACCGAGGGAGACCCGATGACCCAGCGAGAACGGCATGGTGCGGCGCAGGAACGACGCCGGCTCGGCAGCAGCGACGAGCCCGTCGAGGACGCCCTGGCAGAGGAGTTCGAGAACACGGTCACCGAGGGTGCCCACCGCCTGAACCGCACCTGGCGGGCACTGGTGATCACCGGGCTGTTCGGCGGGATCGATGTGGGCCTGGGACTGCTGGCGATGCTCGCGGTGCTGGATGCGACGGGATCGAAGCTGCTGGGCGGCCTCGCCTTCGGCATCGGTCTGTATGCGCTGCGGCTCGCGCACTCGGAGCTCTTCACCGAGGATTTCCTGGTCCCGATCAACGCGATCGTCGCCGGGCACGGGACCTGGGGGCAGCTGCTGCGGCTGTGGGTGACGACCCTGATCACCAACCTCGTCGGAGGCTGGGCCTTCACCTGGGTCGTGGTCGCCGCCTTCCCGCAGTTCGACGACGAGCTGATCGAGGCGTCCACGAGCTACATGGAGAAGGGCCTGACCCTCGAGACGGCAGCGCTCGCT
This sequence comes from uncultured Brachybacterium sp., assembly GCF_947500705.1. Classification (GTDB taxonomy): domain Bacteria; phylum Actinomycetota; class Actinomycetes; order Actinomycetales; family Dermabacteraceae; genus Brachybacterium. Next base: position 527,841 of record NZ_CANMSY010000003.1, read on the forward strand.
GTGCTCGCCGGTTTCACGATCACGCTGGTCACCCGCATGAACCAGGGCTCGAAGGAGGGCATCGCGACACTCGCGAACTCCCTCATCTCGGGGCTGCTGGTGGTGGGCCTGGGGATGCTCCACGGGGCGCTGAGCTCGGCGGTGATCTTCGGGGCGATGCACGCCGGCGCCGAGGACACCTACCTGCAGTGGCTGATCTGGTTCGCCTGGGTGATCCCGCTGAACATGGCCGGCGGCCTGGTGATGCTCACCCTCCCGCGCCTGGTGCGCACCTGGGAGCTGATCACCGAGGAGCGGGCCGCGCAGCGCTCCTCGTCGGACTGACCTCGCGCCTCCTGGGCCCGGACGGGCCCCTCGAGTGGCATCCTTGCGGATCATGGCACCCCCGAAAGTTCCGGCGGCCGACGCGACGCTGCGCCTGCTGACCTTCCTCGCCTCTCGCCGCTCCCCGGTCCCCGCCGCGCGGATCGCCGAGCAGCTCGCCCTGCCCCGCTCGCGCACCTATGACCTGCTGACCACCCTCGTGGAGCACGGCTACGTGATGCATCTGGAGCAGGAGCGGCTGTACGGGCTGGGTCCCGCGGCGTATGAGCTCTCCGGCGCCTACCTGCGCCAGGAGCCGCTGGTGAGGATCGGCAGGCGCGTCATCGAGTCGATGGTCGACGAGGTCGGCGAGTCGGGGCATCTCGCGGTGCTCCACGGCAGGGACGTGCTCTACATCGTGGAGGAGCGGGCCCGGAACCGGCCCAGCCTGGTCACCGACGTCGGGGTGAGGATCTCCGCCCACCTCACCGCGAGCGGCCGCGCGATCCTGGCCGAGCTCCCGCCGGCCCAGCTGAGGACGCTGTACGGGCACGCCGCCGACTTCACCTCGCGCACCGAGGTGCCCGGACCGTCCCGCCCGAAGGAGCTGCGCGAGCTGCTGGTCGAGGTGCGGCGCGAGGGCGTGGCCCGGGAGGCGGGGGAGGTCACCGAGGAGCTGGCCTCGGTCGCCGCGGTGGTGCGGGACCACGCGGGGTGGCCGGCCGCGGCAGTGGCACTGACCTTCGTCGAGCGGGCCACGGATGCGGCCCGCCGGGAGCACTGCGCGGCGGCGGTGCGCGATGCGGCCGACGAGATCAGCCGACGGCTGCGAGGCCGACGCGGCTGAGCAGCGGGACTGAGCAGTGGTGGCGCGGCTCAGCCGCGATCGCGCCGCCGCCGCGGCCGGTCCCGCCAGGCTCCGGTGGACCACAGCGCGAGCGCGACCAGGCCGGGCTGGAACCACAGCCGCACGAAGCGCTTGGTGTCCGTGTCCAGTCCGAAGCCGTCCCGGGCATGGACCCACTGGGCGATGTTGCCGGGGAAGATCGCGACGAAGAACAGGGCCGCGGCCCACCCGATCGGGATCCGTCGACGGGCCAGCAGCATCAGTGCGCTGCCCAGCGTGATCTCGACGATGCCGGAGGCGACCACGGTGGTCTCCTCGCTGAACGGCACGAAGTTCGGCACCTGGGCGGTGAACTCCTCGCGGGCAACGGTCAGATGGCTGATCCCGGCGAAGGCGAGCATGCCGCCGAGCGCGATCCGCGCCAGGGTGCGGGGGAGGGAGGTGGGTGCCGCTGGTGCGAGCAGCCGGGCGCCGCGTCCCGGGCGGTGCTCAGTCATCGGACACCTGCACGGTGACGTCGATGTTGCCGCGGGTGGCGTTGGAGTACGGGCACACCTGGTGGGCGGCGTCGGCGAGCTCCTGAGCCTGATCGGGCCCGATGCCGGGCAGGACCACCTCGAGCTCCACGGCGAGCTGGAACCCGCCCTCGCCATTGGCGCCGATCCGCACGCGGCCGCCGACGCTCGAATCCTGGATCACGATCTTGCGCTGGCGCGCGACCCCCTGCAGGGCGGAGTGGAAGCAGGCGGCGTAGCCCGCGGCGAAGAGCTGTTCGGGGTTGGTGCCGTCTCCGGACCCTCCGAGTTCCTTCGGGGGTGCCAGCGTGAGATCGAGGGTGCCGTCGGAGGTGACGACGCGGCCGTCACGGCCGGCGCCGGTCGAGAGAGCTTCTGCGGTGTAGAGGGTATCCATGGGATCTGCCTTTCTGTGGTGGGCGACTCGGCGCCCGGGAGGAGGATGCTGCGGGGGCGGTGGAGTCAGGCCGTCGTCGGCGTCCTCTCCTCCATCGCGGTGGTGAGCCGGCGCAGTGTGTCGATCAGCTCGCGGGCCGCCGCCTCGTCCGGCAGGCCGGTGGCCTGTGCGATCGCGGCGGGGATGTGCCCGAGCTCGGTGCGCAGCGAGGCTGCCCGCGCGCTCGGGGTCACGGTGACCACCCGGTGGTCGGCGCCGTCGCGGGTGCGGGTGATGAGCTCCTTCTGCTCCATCCGCCGCAGCAGCGGGGAGAGCGTGCCGGAGTCCAGCTGCAGCAGCTCACCCAGCTCGCGCACGGAGCGCGGGCCGTCGGTCCACAGCACCACCAGCACCAGGTACTGGGGATAGGTGAGCCCGCTCGGGGCGAGGAGCTCCGCGTAGGCCCGGGTGGTCGCGCGCGTTGCCGCGTAGAGGGAGAAGCACACCATGTGGTCGACGATCGGCATGCAGAAAGCATTGCGCACAACTGAGTTGTGCACAACCGATGTGAGCGAGAGCACGGCGCAGGAGCGGGGCCGGCGGAACGGGCTGGGGCCCCGCAGCGCAGGCGCCCTCTGGGGCCGCTCGGGGAGCTCCACCGGCAGAAGCCCGTCCGGCGTCCGCGCCGCGAGCCACGGTCCGGTATCCCGGACACCATTGCCGCAGGGCCCCTCGACCGGTCCCCACGGCGGTGGTGTCCTGGAACGAGCACCCCGCAGCCCTCGACCCCAGGAGCCGAAGATGACCCTCCCCGGAGCCCGCCCCGTCCGCGCCGCCCGCGGCACGACCCTCAGCGCGAAGTCCTGGCAGACCGAAGCCCCGCTGCGGATGCTCATGAACAACCTCGACCCCGAGGTCGCTGAGCGCCCCGATGACCTGGTCGTCTACGGCGGCACGGGCCGCGCCGCCCGCTCCTGGGAGGCCTTCGACGCGATCGTCAAGACCCTCGAGGACCTCGAGGACGACGAGACCCTGCTGGTCCAGTCCGGGAAACCCGTCGGCGTGCTGCGCACCCACGAGTGGGCCCCGCGCGTGCTGCTGGCGAACTCCAACCTCGTGGGCGACTGGGCCACCTGGCCCGAGTTTCGCAAGCTCGAGGCCGAGGGCCTGACGATGTACGGCCAGATGACCGCCGGGTCCTGGATCTACATCGCCACCCAGGGCATCCTCCAGGGCACCTTCGAGACCTTCGCGGCCATCGCCACCAAGCGCTTCGGCGGCACCCTGGCCGGCACCATCACCCTCACCGGCGGCTGCGGCGGCATGGGCGGCGCCCAGCCCCTGGCCGTCACCCTCAACGACGGCGTGTGCCTGATCGTGGATGTGGATCGCACCCGGCTCGAGCGCCGCGTCGCCAAGCGCTACTGCCATGAGATCGCCGACGACCTCGATGATGCGATCGCCCGCGCCAACGCCGCCAAGGCCGAGAAGAAGGGCCTCTCGATCGGCATCGTCGGCAATGCCGCGGAGGTCTTCCCGGCGCTGCTCGAACGGCACCGGGCCGGCGACCTGCAGATCGACATCGTCACCGATCAGACCTCCGCCCACGACCCGCTGAGCTACCTCCCGCTCGAGGTCGCCGTCGAGGACTGGCAGCGCGAGTCGGAGGCCGACGAGGAGGGCTTCACCAAGAAGTCCCGCGAGTCCATGGCCCGCCAGGTCCAGGCCATGGTCGAGTTCCAGGACGCCGGCGCCGAGGTGTTCGACTACGGCAACTCGATCCGCGACGAGGCCCGTCACGCCGGCTACGACCGCGCCTTCGAGTTCCCCGGCTTCGTGCCCGCCTACATCCGCCCCCTGTTCTGCGAGGGGCTGGGACCCTTCCGCTGGGTGGCGCTCTCGGGCGATCCCGAGGACATCAAGGTCACCGACGCCGCGCTCAAGGAGCTCTTCCCCGAGAATGAGCACCTGCACCGCTGGCTCGATGCGGCGAACGAGCACGTCGAGTTCGAGGGCCTGCCCGCACGCATCTGCTGGCTCGGCTACGGCGAGCGGCACAAGGCCGGGATGCTGTTCAACGACCTGGTGCGCGACGGCAAGGTCAGGGCCCCGATCGTCATCGGCCGCGACCACCTCGACTCCGGCTCCGTCGCCTCCCCCTATCGCGAGACCGAGTCCATGCTCGACGGCTCCGACGCGATAGCCGACTGGCCGCTGCTGAACGCCCTGACCTCCACCTCCTCGGGCGCCACCTGGGTCTCGATCCACCACGGCGGCGGGGTGGGCATCGGCCGTTCGATCCACGCCGGCCAGGTGGGCCTCGCCGACGGCACGGACCTCGCCCGCCAGAAGCTCGAGCGCCTGCTGACCAACGACCCCGCCATGGGCGTCCTCCGTCACGTCGACGCCGGCTACTCCCGGGCCGACGAGGTCGCCCACGAGCGCGGCGTGCGCGTGCCGATGACGCCCGTGCGCCGGGACTGATCATGACGAGCACCCTGATCACCGGAATCAGCGAGCTGTGGACCCTCGATCCCGCGCTCGACGATCCCGCCCGCCCCGGCGGGGCGACCGAGGAGCAGGTCCTCCGCGATGCGGCCGTGGTCATCGAGGACGGAACCATCGCCTGGACAGGTCCGGCTGCGGAGGCGCCGTCGGCTGACGAGGTCGTCGACGTGGAAGGCCGCGCCGTGCTGCCCGGCTGGGTGGACTCCCACTCCCACCTCGTCTTCGACGGCGACCGCGCCGCCGAGTTCGAGGCCCGGATGGCCGGGGAGTCCTACAGCGCCGGCGGGATCGGCGTCACCACCGCAGCCACCCGCTCCGCGTCCGACGAGCACCTGCTCTCCCTGGTGCGCGGCCGGATCGCGGAGGCTGTCGCCGGCGGCACCACCACGCTCGAGACGAAGACCGGCTACGGCCTCACCGTCGAGCACGAGACCCGGGCCGCGGCGCTGCTGTCCTCCCTGATCGCTTCGGGCGAGCTCGACGAGGCCACCTTCCTCGGCGCTCACCTGGTGCCCGCCGAGTTCGACGGCCGCGAGGGCCGGCCCGGAGTCGAGGAGTACGTCGACCTGGTGAGCGGGGAGATGCTCGCCGGTGTCGCCCCGCACGTGCGCTGGGTCGATGTCTTCTGCGAGGAGGGCGCCTTCGATCCCGAGCAGTCCGGGCGGGTGCTGCGCGCCGGCGCCGCCGCCGGGCTCGGGCTGCGGGTGCACGGCAACCAGCTGGGCCGCTCGGGCGGCGTGGCGCTGGCCGCCGAGCTCGGCGCGGCGAGCGTGGACCATGTCAACCACCTCGCTGCGGCCGACGTCGAGGCGCTCGCCGCCACGGCGTCGCGTCCCACCGCGACGGGGGACCGGCCGGGGGTGCTCGCCGTGGACGCCGGGCCGACGGTCGCGACCGTGCTGCCCGCCTGCGACCTCTCCACCCGCGCCCCGCTCGCACCGGCCCGGGAGCTGCTGGACGCCGGCGCGGCGCTCGCGATCGCCTCGAACTGCAATCCCGGCACCAGCTACACCAGCTCCATGAGCTTCTGCGTCACCACCGCCGTGCTGCAGATGCACCTGACCCTGGCCGAAGCGCTCCGCGCCGCCACCCGCGGCGGGGCCCTCGCCCTGCGCCGCACCGACGTCGGCCACCTCGGGATCGGCGCCCGCGCCGACCTGCACGTGCTCGACGCCCCCGCCGCCATCCACCTCGCCTATCGGCCCGGTATGCCGCTCACCCACCAGGTGTGGCGGTCCGGGATCCGGAGCGCCTGATCCCCGCAGTTCCACCCCGCAGTTCAGCAGTTCCACCCAGCAGTGCCACCCACCGTTCTCCCCCTGACCCGAAAGGACGATCTCGATGATGACGACGTCCGACGCAATGCACGACCCCCGCCGTGATGCTTCCCGCCCAGGGGCCGAGCGGCCGCTCTTCGAGGGCTCCGCCACGGGCCGCGCCGGCTCCGTGATCGGTGTCGACGGCACCGAGCGCCCGGTCCCGCCCCACCGCTGGCGGTTCTTCCTCTACAGCGCCATCGGTCTGGTGATGTTCTTCGTCTCCGTCGAGATCGGCGGGAAGTCCACGATCCTGGTGGACCACGCGCTGACCTTCGTGAGGTGGGCGCTGGGCGCCGCGGTCCCCTGGGTGGTGGTCGCGCTGGTCGCCTTCGGCACCCTCCGCCCCTTCGTCACCGGCTCCTGGAGGAACGGCGCCCTGCGCACGGTCTTCGCCGTCGCGAACATCGTCGGCCTGGTGGTCGCGGTGTGCGCGGCCTCCGGGTACTACCCGGGACCGCTCGCGAACCCCGATATCGGGCCCTTCCTGTGGGAGAAGCTCGGCATCCCCGTGGGCCTCATCGTGCCCGTCGGCGCGGTCTTCCTCGCGCTGCTGATCAACTACGGGCTGATGGAGTTCATCGGTGTGCTGGTCCAGCCGATCATGCGCCCGCTGTGGAAGGTGCCCGGCCGCGCAGCGGTCGACGCCGTCGCTTCCTTCGTGGGCTCCTACTCCCTCGCGCTCCTGATCACCGACCGGGTCTACCGCGAAGGCAGGTACACGGGCAAGGAAGCGGCGATCATCGCCACCGGCTTCTCCACCGTCTCGGCGACCTTCATGGTGATCGTGGCCAGCACGCTGGATCTGATGGAGCACTGGACGCTCTACTTCTTCCTCACCCTCGCCGTCACCTTCGCGGTCACCGCGATCACGGTCCGGATCCCGCCGCTGAGCCGGGTGGCCGACACGCCCTTCGAGGGCGCCCGGCACCTGGCTGAGCCGGTCTCCCAGGGGAACCGCTTCGGCCAGGCCTGGGATGAGGCGATGCGTGCACTGGCCATCGCTCCCGGAGTGGTGAAGGGAAGCTGGGCGACGTTCAAGGACGGCGTGCTGATGGCTGCCGCGATCGTCCCCTCGATCCTGTCCATCGGCCTGGCCGGCCTGCTGCTGGCCACCTACACCCCGGTCTTCGACCTGCTCGGCTGGCTCTTCGTGCCCTTCGCCTACCTCGTGCAGCTGCCCGACCCGGCGCTCGCCGGCAAGGCCGTCGCCGTGGGCATCGCCGAGATGTTCCTGCCGGCCACCGTGGTGGCCGGCCACGAGTCCCTGGTGCTGCGCTTCACCGTCGGCGTCGTCGCGGTCTCGCAGATCGTGTTCTTCTCCGCCCTGGTCCCCTCGATCCTGGCCACGAAGATCCCCGTGAACGTGGGACAGCTGGTGGTGCTCTGGTTCCTCCGCGTCGTGCTCACGATCCTGATCGCCGCGCCGCTCGCACACCTGCTGCTCTGACCCTTCCCTCCGTCCCTTCCCTCTGTCCCGAAAGGACCTCCATGACCAGCCCCATGACCGACTCTGCAGTAACCGACGCCGCAGTCACCGACCACACCATCACGCTGTCCAGCAGTGGACTCACCGCCGCGGAGGTCCTCTCCGTCGCCCGCCACCGCGCCGGCGTCGAGCTCGATCCCGCCGCCCGCGAGCAGGTCGCCTCGGTCCGTGCCCATATCGATGCGCTCGCCGCCGGGGACACCCCCGTCTACGGCGTCTCCACCGGCTTCGGGGCGCTCGCGGACACCGCGATCCCGCCGAGCATGCGCCACGCGCTGCAGCGCTCCCTGATCCGCTCCCACGCCGCCGGCGCCGGGCCTGAGGTCGAGACCGAGGTGGTGCGTGCGCTGATGCTGCTGCGCGCCCGCACCCTCGCCTCCGGCCGCACCGGTGTGCGCCCCGTCGTGGTCGAGACGATCCTCGCGCTGCTGAACGCGCAGATCGCCCCTATCGTCCACGAGTACGGGTCCCTCGGCTGCTCCGGGGACCTCGCCCCGCTCTCCCACTGCGCGATCGTGCTGATGGGGGAGGGCCGGGCGCGGGACCGCGACGGCGTCGAGCGCCCCGTGCCCGAGCTGCTCGCCGAGGCCGGGATCGAGCCGGTGCTGCTCGAGGAGAAGGAGGGCCTCGCGCTGATCAACGGCACCGACGGCATGCTCGGCATGCTGCTGATGGCGATCGCGGATCTCGACGAGCTGGTGCGCACCGCGGACCTCACCACTGCGATGTCCGTGCAGGGCCTGCGCGGGCGGGACTCCGTGTTCCGGCCGGAGCTGCATGCGCCGCTGCGCCCGCATCCCGGCCAGGAGGCGTCGGCCGCGAACATCTTCGCGCTGCTCGAGGGCTCCGGGATCATCGCCGATGTCGCCGCCGAGGGCTCCCGCGTGCAGGATGCCTACTCGCTGCGCTGCGCCCCACAGGTCGCCGGCGGCGTGCGCGACACCATCGAGCATGCCCGCACCGTCGCCGAGCGCGAGCTCGCCGCCGCGATCGACAACCCCGTCGTGCTCGAGGACGGCACCGTCACCTCCAACGGCAACTTCCACGGCGCCCCGGTCGCCTACGTGCTCGACTTCCTCGCGATCGTCTCCGCCGATCTCGCCTCGATCGCCGAGCGCCGCACCGACCGGATGCTCGACAAGTCCCGCTCCCACGGCCTGCCCCCGTTCCTGGCCGACGACCCCGGCGTGGACTCCGGTTTCATGATCGCCCAGTACACCCAGGCCGGCCTCGTCTCGGAGATGAAGCGCCTCGCGGTGCCGGCGAGCGTGGACTCCATCCCCTCCTCCGCGATGCAGGAGGACCACGTCTCGATGGGTTGGCACGCCGCCCGCAAGCTCCGCACGAGCGTGGAGAACCTGCGCCGGGTGCTCGCGATCGAGCTGCTCACCGCCGCCCGCGCGATCGACCTGCGCGGCCCGCTCACCCCGTCGGCCGCCTCCGCCGCGGCGATCGCCGTGCTGCGCCGCAACGTTCAGGGTCCCGGCCCGGACCGCTTCCTCGCCCCGGACATCGCCGAGGCCGAGGCGCGACTGCTGGACGGGACCGTGCTGGCGGCGGTCCAGGAGGTCACCGGCCGGCTCGCCTGAGGGCGCCCGGCCCGTCCCGAGAAGGGTGCCGGACAGCCTCGCACCCGGTGGCCGGCCCGCCGGTGTCGGGGTGCCCCGACACTCTGCCCGCGGGCCGTGACAGCGTCCTCACCTGCGCGCATGCTCGGTGGCATGAACTCCTCAGAGACCCCTCCCCTCGACCGCGGCGATCGCCGACGCGGGCTCCAGCTGCTGCTCGGCATCGCCCTGTTCCTCGTCGCCCAGCTCGTGATGGCGACCGTCGCCGGGCTGATCGGTGGTCCCGCATCGACCCTGATCGGCGCGCTCGTCGGCGCAGCCCTCGCCGTCGGCGGCTACCTCCTGATCGTCGGATCGATCGGCGGCCGCCCCGGGCTCGGCCTGCGGGGGCGCGGCAAGCTCGCCGAGCTGGCGCTGGGCCTCGCACTCGGCGCAGCCCTGCTGACCCTCGCCGTCGGCGTGATCGCCCTCTTCGGCGGCTATCGCGTCACCGGGATCTCGGCGTCCCCGCAGCTGCTGGCACCGCTTGCGATCGGCATCGGGGCCGGGGTCGTCGAGGAGGTCGTGTTCCGCGGGATCCTGCTGCGCGTGCTCGAGACGTGGCTGGGCAGCTGGGCCGCCCTCGCGATCACCTCGCTCCTGTTCGGACTGATCCACCTGATGAATCCCGGGGCGTCGATCCTCACCGCGCTCGGCCTGGTGATCGAGGCGGGGGTCCTGCTGGGGGCCGCGTACCTGCTGACCCGTCGGCTCTGGCTGGCGTTCGGTCTCCACATCGTGTGGAACACGCTGCTGGCCGGGGTGTTCTCCTCCGCGGTCTCCGGGTCCGGCACGCAGAGCGGGCTGCTCGTCGCGGAGGTCTCCGGCCCCACCTGGCTGACCGGCGGGTCGATGGGCATCGAGGGATCGCTCCTCACCGTTCTCCTGGGGTTCGTCGCCGGGATCCTGATGCTCGTCCTCGCCGCCCGCCGGGGCCATCTGCAGGGCCCGGTGAGGAGGCGGCACCAGGAGACGAGCACGCACGGCGACGAGAGGGTGCTCACTCCGGGCGTCAACTGATGAACCTGCGAGTAGCCTGTGACCGGTCTGCCCGGTGCAGACCGGCCTCGGCTCCTCGAGGCCGACAGCCCGTCACCCCTGAAGGATCGCCCCATGGGAGAACTCCACCTCGGCTTCGAGATCGGTGCGATGGTCGTGCTCTGCGCGATCCTCGTGGCCGATCTGCTGCTGGTCATCAAACGTCCGCACGTCCCCTCCCTTCGGGAGTGCGCGGCCTGGATCGGCTTCTACGTGGGGTTGGCGCTCGTCTTCGCCGTGGTGCTCTACTTCGTGGGCGGCATGCAGCCGGCCTCGGAGTTCGTCACCGGCTGGCTGCTCGAGTACTCGCTGAGCATCGACAACCTGTTCGTCTTCATCATCATCATGGCGAAGTTCGCGGTGCCGCGGCGCTACCAGCAGGAAGCGCTGATGGTGGGCATCATCATCGCCCTCATCGCACGCGGCCTGTTCATCCTGGCCGGCGCCGTGATCATCGAGAACTTCACCGCCGTCTTCTACCTCTTCGGAATCTTCCTGCTGTGGACCGCCTGGAAGCAGGCGCAGGGGGAGGAGGAAGGGGGCTCCGACTCCTTCATCATGAAGACGGTGCGGCGGGTGTTCCCCGTCTCCGACGACTACGACGGCAACAAGCTGCGCACCGTCGTGGACGGCAAGAAGCTCTTCACCCCGATGCTGCTGGTGTTCATCACCCTCGGCCTCACCGACGTCATGTTCGCCCTGGACTCGATCCCCGCGATCTTCGGCGTGACCCGCAGCCCGTTCCTGGTGTTCACCGCGAACGTGTTCGCCCTGATGGGCCTGCGCCAGCTGTACTTCCTCCTCGGCGGGCTCCTGGACCGCCTCGCCTACCTGCACTACGGGATCGCCGCGATCCTCGGCTTCATCGGTGTGAAGCTGCTGATCCACGCCATCCACGAGGCACCGCTGGACTTCATCCCCGGCTTCTCGGTGCTGCAGAAGATCCCCGAGGTGCCGATCTGGCTCTCGCTCGCCTTCATCGTGGTGGCCATGGGCGTCGCGGTGGTCGCGTCGGTCATCTTCGCGAGACAGTCCGAGAAGCGTGAGGACACGGAGAACACGCTCACGGAGCACTGAGAGCACGGAGCACCGAAAGTACGCAGCACCGAGAGCACGGAGCACCGAGCCGGATCGCTCTGCCCCCGGGCCGGAGGGATCCTGGGCGGGTGGGGGAATCCGACCGAGCCCGGGGTTCCGTCCGTCGGACGCGGGGTCCAGGATGGGGGCATGAGCCTTCGACGTGATCGTGCCCGCACCACCGGATCCTCGCGGCCGGTGCACGGCATCGTCCCCCCTCACCTCCTGCAGCAGATCTCCCGCGCTGCGGACGAGGAGCAGGCACGGGCCGCCGAGCAGACCCTCGCCGTCGGCCGCCAGGTGGCCGGCCACCGCGAGGTGCGCGCCGCCCGTACCCGACGTCCGGGCTTTCCCGGCTCCGCGACGGGACTGCTGCCCCCGCATCTCGAGCAGCGGCTGACCGGGCCGAGGACCGCGCACGCACACGCTGCGACGGAGAGCGTCGCCGTGCTGCGACGCAGCATCCACGACGCTCAGCACGGCACCGCCCTGCCGGGCACGCTGGTGCGTGGAGAGGGTGGGGCCTCGGTGGGCGATGAGTCCGTGGATGAGGCCTATGACGGGCTCGGCGCCACCTGGGAGCTCTACCACCAGGCCTTCTCCCGCAACTCCCTGGACGATGCCGGCATGGAGCTCATCGCCACCGTCCACTACGGCCAGGACTTCCAGAACGCCTTCTGGGATGGCGAGCAGATGATCTTCGGTGATGGCGACGGAGTGTACTTCCAGTCCTTCACCAATGCCGTCGACGTGATCGGGCACGAGCTCACCCATGGGGTCGTCCAGTTCACCGCCGGGTTGATCTACGTCGCCCAGCCCGGCGCGCTCCACGAATCGATCGCGGACTGCTTCGGGGCGATGGTCAAGCAGCGTGCTCTCGGCCAGAGCGCCGAGGAGGCCGACTGGCTGATCGGTGAGGGCCTGTTCACCGAGCGGGTCCAGGGGGTCGCGCTGCGTTCGATGAAGGCGCCCGGCACCGCCTACGACGACCCGGTGCTCGGGAAGGACCCGCAGCCCGCCTCGATGGCGGACTACGCCGATCTCCCGCATGACGAGGAGAACGACAACGGCGGGGTGCACGTGAACTCCGGCATCCCCAACCGGGCCTTCCAGCTCGCGGCGACCGGGATCGGCGGATCCTCCTGGGAGGGGGCGGGCGTGCTCTGGTATGACGCGCTGACCAGCTCCGGGCTGCCCAAGGATGCGGACTTCGCGACCTTCGCCGCCGCGACGCTCGAGGCCGCGGCCGCCCGCCACGGGGAGGGATCGGCGCAGCAGGCCGCCGTCGCCGAGGCATGGCGCACCGTCGGGGTGCTGGACGGGCAGGGCTGAGCGGTGAGGCCCGCTGACGAGCCATGGTGAGCGAGGGACGGGGCCCGCTGCGCCGAGTCGGGCCCGACGCCATCCGTCCCGTCGGGCCTGGCATTCCCGCCGTCCCCGGCGGCGATGCGGCGTGCTGGCTGGGTGAGCTGTGCCCGGAGTGCGGCGCCGTGCCCGAGGGCGAGGGGGCGCAGGATCCGACCGTGCCCTGCTGGCGCTGCGGGACGGTGCGCGCCTCCTCCGCGGACGGGGAGTGACGACCCGGCGCCCTGCCGTGGCCCGTCAGCAGGCGCTCGCTCACACGGCCGGGGTCGCGAAGCCCCCGTTGGAGTGCAGCAGCTGGCCACGGATCCAGGACCCCTGCTCGGAGACCAGGAAGCGCACCAGGTCCGCGACCGTGCCGGGCCCGCCGAGCTGCCTGCCCGGCATCTGCGCGGTGACGGCGGCGCGGATCTCCTCGTCCATCCAGCCGGTGTCGATCGGACCCGGGTTGATCACGTTGGTGCGGATGCCCCGGTCCGCGAGCTCATGGGTGCCCGCCAGCACCAAGCGATCCAGCGCCCCCTTGGTCGCCCCGTAGGGGAGGTTGTGCACGGTGTGGTCGCTGGTCAGCGCGATCACAGCGCCGCCGGGAGCGGCAGCGGGCGGGTCGCCCGGCTCGCTCCGTTCGACCTGCTCGGCGAAGGACTTCAGCAGCAGCCAGCTCGCGCGCACGTTGACCGCGTAGTGCCGGTCGAAGCTCTCGACCGTGGTGTCCAGGAGCGAGGAGTCCACCGACTCGCAATGGCTCATCACCAGCACCCCCAGCGGACCCAGCGCCTCCCGGGCGCTGCCGACCACCTGCGAAGGGAGCTGCGGGTCGGCGAGGTCGCCGGGGATCAGCACGACGCGGCGGCCCACTGCGCGCAGCTCCTCGGCCAGCAGCTCCACATCGGAGTCCTCGCCGAGCACTCGCCGGTCGTAGGGGGCGTGGAAGGACAGCGCCAGGTCGAATCCGTCGGCGGCGAGGCCACGGGCGATCGCGGCGGCGATCCCGCGGCGGCGGCCGACGCCGGTGAGCAGCGCGGTGCGGGGCAGTGCGGCGGGGGCGGGGGAGGCGGGGAGGTGCATGCGGCCGACGGTACGGCGCAGCGGCGAGCCCGGCCACCGGTTTTCCGGTGCCCGGTCAGGCGCGGTTCTTGCCGTCCGTCTCGTCGGCTCGGTCCCAGACCACGTGACCGTCCTCGCCCAGCCGTGCCCCCTCGCTCGGCTCATGCGGCCGCTGCTTCCCGTCGGGCATGAGGTCCGCGACCTCGACCTGATGCTCCATGAGCATCACGTCGGCGATCAGGCGGCGATGGCAGCGCCACCACACCGCCTCCGAGCACATCACGGCGGTGCGGGTGCGCGCCACGTCGCCGAGCAGCTCCGCGAGGCCCGCGCGGAACTCGTCGCTGCGGGTCCAGCCGGCGTAGGCGCGGAACTGCGTGACCCGCCACCAGGTATCGGGGGAGGCGGCGTCCTCGTCCTTGGTGAGCCGGCGCCGACCGCCCAGGCGCTCGTCCCAGCGGTAGCCGATCCCGGCCTCGGTGCAGATCTCCTCGACGGCTCCGCGGGCGGCGGCATCGTTGGTGCGGGAGCCGGGGAATCGGCGCACATCCACCAGCTGTCGGATGCCGGCCCCGAGGAGCAGGTCGCTGAGCTCTGTGCGCGACAGGGTGCCGTGGCCGACGGTGAGCAGAGAAGCAGTCATCGGCCCAGTGTCTCGCGACGGTGAGCTCCGGGCGGGACCGAGTGGTCGACGACCTCGGGGAGCGGATCTGCGTCGACGGCATCGAGGGCTTCGCGGAGGACGTCACCCACCGCTGGTGAGCACCTGCTCGGTGGAGCGCAGATCCACCTGCGGCGGGAACAGGCGCATGGTGTGCAGGGCGGGCGGGCCGTTCTCCGCAGCGGAATGGGCGACGCCGTCGGTGACCACCGTGACGCGCACCCCGGCGTCGGCCGCCGGGAGCACCGTGGAGATCACGCAGCAGTCCGTGGTCACGCCCGTGACCAGCAGGTGCGTGCGGGGGTTCGCGGGCCATCCCACCCGACCGGCCAGCTGCGGGCCCCACTTGCCGAAGGTCGGCTCATCGATCGTGGGGTGGGCGGACAGCCCGCGCGCGACGTCGACCAGGTCGTAGCGCGGATCGTCCGCCGGGACGTCCGCGAAGGGCCAGTCCCGGAAGTAGTCGCCCCAGGCGGTCGCCCGGTCCGCCGTCGGCAGCCAGCGCGTGACCAGGGTCCGCTCGGCGCCGACGGCCTCCGCGAGGCGGGCGATGTTCTCCATCGCCGCCGGGAAGAAGGGAGAGCACCACTGCGAGCTGGGGTCGGCGAAGATCCGTTGCGGGTCGACGATCAGCAGCCAGGGTGCCGGGTTCGCATCAGGCGCAGGGGACATGGGCGGGATCCTCTCCAGGGCGGGCCTCGGTGCACGCGGCGGGGTCAGAACAGGTGGGGTCAGCGTAGTCCGCCTGCTGCCGCGGACGCAGGGCGGCGACCACTGCCGGCGCCACGGCGAAGGCGGCCCCGGCCAGGCACAGCACTCCGCCTGCCGCCGCGAGCGGGGGCGGCACCTCTCCCAGCAGCAGCCAGGCCAGCACGACGGTGAAGGCGGGGACCAGCAGGGAGGAGGAGCTGAGCAGCCCGGCCCCGGTGTGGGTCAGGGCGTATCCCCACAGCAGGAAGGCCAGCGCGGTGGGGAACACCCCGAGATAGACGACGCCGAGCACCGTGCTGACGGGAGCTGCGCCGACCTCCGCCATCAGGTCCGGGGCGAAGGGCAGGCAGGCCAGGGCGCCGCTCAGCACCCCGATCACCGTCATCGAGGTGGAGTCGACGTGGATCAGCAGCAGCTTCTGCGCGAGCACGCTGCCGGCATAGAGCAGCGCGGCGACCAGCCCCAGCACCACCCCGAGCCCGGAGAGGTCCCCGGTGGAGGCGCCCACCGTGATCAGCACGATCCCGCTGAAGGCGACCAGCACTCCGGCGAGCAGCCGCACGGAGAACCCCTCCCCGAGCAGCAGCCCGGAGGCGACCGCCACGATCAGCGGTGCGAGGTTCACCAGCATTGCCGCGGTGGCCGGGTCCAGGAACAGCTCCGCGGCGTTGAGCACCACGAGATACACCGCGAACCAGGCGATGCCCCAGCCGATCACCGCGGCCCACAGGCGCCCGCTGCGGGGGCGACGCACCCGTCCCAGCAGCAGCAGGGGCAGCAGCGCGATCGCGGCGGAGCCCACCCGCAGCAGAGCCATCGCGCCGGGGGAGAAGTCGTGCCCGGCCACCCGGATGACCAGGAAGGACGAGGCCCACATCAGCATCACCCCGAGCGCGGCGAGCCACGGCAGGGCGGGATGGGCGGGGGACGGGCGCATGGACCCATCGTGGACCCTGCGGAGCCTTCGCGGCGCCCCTGCCCACGCCCGACGGCCGGGCGGTCGGCTCAGCGCTGCTCCTGGCGACGGATCTTCCCGCGCCGCGCGATGAGCGTCACTCCGAAGCCGAGCACCAGCGCCAGCAGCACGCCGATGTTGGAGTACGCCCAGTTGCCGTCCCAGTAGGAGCCGGCCGGGTCCTCCACGAAGGTGCCCAGGCCCAGCGGTTCGAGCAGGTAGCCCTGCCAGTTGTTCCAGGGCGCGTCCTCGGTGAAGCCGTTCACGACCAGGCCCCAGCCCAGGATCGAGGCGACGACCATGGTGATGATCGAGGTCCAGTCGAAGGCGCCGTAGCGTCCGGTGGGGTCGAACAGGGCCTTCTCGTCGTAGTCCGCGCGGCGGGTCAGGATGTCGGCGATCAGGATTCCCGCCCAGGCCGCGATCGGCACGCCGAGGGTGATCAGGAAGCTCTGGAACGGGCCGATGAAGCTGGTCGCGAAGAACGCCACCCAGATGGTGCCGGCGGTGAGGATCAGCCCGTCGACCGCAGCGGCGGCCGGGCGCGGGATGCGGATCCCGAGGCTGATCAGGGTGAGCCCCGAGGAGTAGATGCCCAGCACCGCGCCGGAGACCAGGGTCAGCACCGCGACGATCCAGAAGGGGATCAGCGCCCACAGCGGCAGGATGGTCACCAGCGCACCAATCGGGTCGCCCTCGATCGCGCCGCGCAGGCCCTCGTCGGAGCCGGCCAGCAGCAGCCCGAAGATCACCAGCACGACCGGCGCCGCGGCGCCGCCCACGGTGTTCCACAGCACGATCGACCCATCAGAGGCTGTGCGCTTCTGGTAGCGGGACCAGTCGGCGGCGATGTTGATCCAGCCCAGGCCGAAGCCGGTCATCACCATCACCAGCGCGCCGATCATCGCCTGCGGGGAGCCTGAGGGGGCGGAGAGCACGGCGTCGAGGTCGATGTGGGGGATCGTGAGGATCATGAAGAGGATCGTCATCGCCCCGGTCGCCCAGGTCAGGATCGACTGCATCTTCATGATGGTGTGATAGCCGAGCACGCTCGCACCCACGATCAGGGCGGCGATCAGGATCGCGGCGATCACCGTGACCGCCTGCCCGGAGGCGAGGCCCAGCACGTCGAACACGGTCGCGGTGGCGAGCACCGCGGAGATCGCGAGCGAGGTCTCCCAGCCGATCGAGGTCAGCCAGGAGACGATCCCGGGCACCTTCTGCCCGTGCACGCCGAAGGCGGCGCGCGAGAGCACCATCGTCGGGGCGCTGCCGCGCTTGCCCGCGATCGCGACCAGCCCGCACAGCAGGAAGCTGATGATGATGCCGATGATCGCCACGATGGTGGCCTGCACGAAGCTGATGCCGAAGCCGAGCAGGTAGGAGCCGTAGCTCATGCCGAAGACGGAGACGTTCGCCGCGAACCAGGGCCAGACCAGATCGCGCGGCTTCGCGACGCGCTCCGACTCCGCGATGATCTCGATGCCGGCGGTCTCGATGACGCCGGCGCCACCGATGGGGGCGGGGATGCGCTCAGGGGAGGACATGGAAGCTCCGGGGAGGAGGGGTCCGACGGGGATCGGACGACGGGAAGGCGAGGACTGCCGTGAATTCTCCCACGGAAGTGCACGAGAGCGACGGTCGCCGGGCGCGGCGCCGGGAGCGGGGCGGGGAATAGGATGAACGCCGCCTTCAGCACAGAGCCGATCCGCCACTGCCCGTCGCCGTCCATGGCTGCTGATGGCGATATCCCGGAAGGAGTCCCGTGCCCTCAGCCCCGGCCCGGATCCAGTCCGCAGCCCAGCGGATGGTCAGCCTCGCCCCCGGACGCGTGGACCACATCCCCGCGTTCCGGATCGCGATCGGCCTGGCGATCCCGATGGCCGTGCTGCTGCTGACGGACCGGGTCGACTGGGCGATGTACGTCGGGTTCGGCGCGTTCACGGGCATCTACTCGAAGTACGAGCCCACCCGGCTGCGGTTCCGGCGCCAGTCGCTCGCCGGCGCGATGCTCACGATCTGCGTGACGCTCGGGGCCGCCCTCGCGCAGCTCGGCGAGTCGATGTCGCCGCTCGCGGAGTCCTGGCTGGCGCTGCTGGTGGGCGCCGTGATCGCCGGGTTCAGCGCCACCTTCGTGCTCGCCCGAGGGCTGAAGCCGGGCGGAGCGATCTTCCCGCTGTTCGCGGTCGCGGCAGTGGCCGCGGCGCCGCCGGCCGCGCCCGTCTGGGTCGCCTTCCTGATCGCCGGCTCCTGCGCGAGCCTGTGCGTGGGGCTCGGGCTCCTCGGGCACTGGGCGGGGGAGCGGCACCCCGGGGCGGAAGCGCGACCCGCGCGGGAGACCTGGACCCGGGCGCAGCTGGGCGCCGAGTTCAGCCGCTTCGCGCTGGCCGCCGCGATCGCGGGCGTCCTGGGCCTCGCCTCGGGCCTGCCCTTCCCCTACTGGGCGCAGATCGCCGCGATCGCGCCGCTCGCCGCCCCCGGCCGGGCGCTGCAGATCGAGCGCGGCCTGCACCGCGTGATCGGCACGACCCTCGGCGTGGTCACCACGGCCTTCCTGCTCTCCTTCCCCGCCGAGCCCTGGCAGCTGGTGGTGTGGGTGGTGGTGCTGCAGTTCATCGCCGAGCTGTACGTCATGCGCAACTACGCCTTCGCCCTGCTGTTCATCACCCCGCTCGCGCTGCTGATGGTGCAGCTGGCCCATCCCCAGCCGGTGGGGCCGACGCTCGAGGCGCGCGTGGTCGAGACCGCGATCGGCGTGGTGGTCGGGATCGCGATGGTCGTCACGGCGGTGCTGTGGGACCGACGCTCAACGCGGCGCGCCGCAGGCGTCGAGGGCTGAGGTCCCGGCCTGCCGCTCCCGGTCGCGCCCCGCTGCGACCGGTGGGTGGCACGGCCGTGATCGCACTGATCCTGCCGGGTATCGTCCAGGACCATGCCTGACCCCGTCGCAGATCCTTCAGAGCGCCCTGCCTACACCCACGGCTACGGCGCCGCGGTGCTCGACAGCCACCGCCACCGCACCGCCGAGAACTCCGCCGCCCACCTGCTGCCGCATCTGCGCGAAGGCATGCGCCTGCTGGACGTGGGCAGCGGCGCCGGGACGATCACCGCGGGCCTCGCCCGGATCGTCGGCCCCGAGCACGTGACCGCCCTGGAGATCTCGGACGAGGCAGCCGCCATCACGCGCGCGGAGCTCGACGCTCAGGGCCTGGGCGGCGTCGAGGTGGTGGTCGGCGATGCGCACGAGCTGCCCTTCGCGGTGGGCACCGTCGACGTGGTCCACGCCCATCAGGTCCTCCAGCACGTGCCCGGCCCCGTGCAGGCCCTCGCCGAGTTCCGTCGGGTCACCCGCCCGGGCGGGATCGTCGCGGTGCGCGACAGCGACTACGAAGGCTTCCGCTGGTGGCCGGCCCTGCCGGGCCTTGACCGTTGGCTCGAGCTGTACCTGCGCGCCGCCCGGGCGAACGGCGGCACCCCGGATGCCGGCCGACGCCTGCTGGCCTGGGCGCTAGAGGCCGGTTTCACCGACGTCACCGCGAGCACCTCGACCCTGCTGTACGCCACGGCACCGGAGCGGGCGAGCTGGGCCGCGAGCTGGTCGGGGCGGATCACCTCGCCCCCGATCGCGCAGCAGCTCGAGCGCGAGGGCTGGGCCGATGCGGCCGAGCGGGAGCAGATCGCCCAGGAGTTCCAGCGCTGGGCCGCGGATCCCACCGGCTGGTTCAACCTGCTCCACGCGGAGATCATCGCCCGGGTCTGAGCTCCTGCCGCGCCGCACTCGGAGCGGACCCGTGTGAGGCACGAGCCGCGAGCTCCCGCGATGCTCAGAGCGCGACCAGCACGATCCCGGACAGGACGATCCCCGCGCCCAGCAGCCGTCTCAGCGGGTTCGGCTCCTTGAACAGCCACCAGGCCAGCAGCGACCCCACCACGATGCTCGATTCGCGGGCGGGCGCGACCAGTGAGACCGGCGCGGTGCGCATCGCCTCCAGGACCAGCACGTAGGCCAGCGGTGACAGCACGGCGACCGCCGCGATCTCCCGCCACCGGGTGCGGAGCACCGGGCTCAGCTGGTCGCGGTGCCGGCGCAGGAGGGCGGGGGTCATCAGCACCACCTGCCACAGGCAGCTGCTCACGAAATAGGTGACCGGCGGCAGCCCGAAGGTGGTCACGCTGATGCTGTCCCACAGGGTGTAGGCGGCGATCGCGACGCCGGTCATGGCGCCCCAGGCCACGCCGGCACGGACTCCCTGGCGGCTGGTGCCCGAGTGGCCGGTCGCCACCACCACGATCCCGGCGATCACCGTCAGCGCACCGAGCGCCGCCGCCCAGCCCGGACGCTCCCCGAGCACCAGGATCGCGACCACCATGCTCAGCACCGGGCCGACCCCGCGGGCGACGGGGTACACGACCCCGAGATCCGCCCTGGCATAGCCGGTCTGGAGGGTGAGCTGATAGGCGATATGGAGCACTCCGGAGATCAGCGGCGCCACCAGCAGAGCGGGGGTGACCCCGAGGTCCGCCCGGATCAGCGCGTAGATCGCCAGCGGTGCCCACAGCACCACCGAGGCCAGGTCGTAGCACCACACGAAGGTGAAGCCGTCGGTGTCCACGCGTTTGGCCGCGAGGTTCCACAGCGCGTGGCAGAGCGCGGCCACGAGCACGAGGGCCAGGACGGAGGCGCTCATCGGGAGCAGAGGAGCAGAATGTGCATCGTCACAGTCTCTCGCCTGTGGCCCGGGAGGGCTCGACAGTCCCGTCCGGCACGCCTATCGTTGAAAACGAAAACAAGTCTCTCTGAAAGGCTCTCCCCATGGCCCTCAGCACCGCCATCCTGCGCGCCGTCCCCGGCGCCTTCATCCTCAACTCGGGCATCGGCAAGCTCGGCATGGATCCCCAGACCGCCGGACACATGCAGGGCATGGCCGCGCAGGGCGTGCCGCCGCTGGGCAAGCTCACCCCGGAGCAGTTCGCGAAGTTCCTCAGCTACGGCGAGATCGCGGTGGGCGCCGCACTGCTGCTGCCCTTCGTGCCCACCAAGGTCGCGGGCCTCGGCCTGGCCGCCTTCTCCGGCTCGATGGTCTCGATGTACCTGCGCACCCCCGGAATGACCGAGGCCGATGGCGTTCGCCCCAGCCAGGACGGCACCGCCGTGGCGAAGGACAGCTGGCTGCTCGCGATCGCGGCCGCACTGGTCCTCTCCCAGAACGGGAAGCCCGCCAAGGACTGACCCCGACGCCCCTCGGACAGGGGCCGGCACCCTCCAGGGCGCGCATTCCGCAGCCGACCAGGCTGAAGGGATGTGCGCCCTGGAGTGTCTGGCGTCCCATGTTCCGCAGCCCGCAGCCCGCAGCCCGCAGCCCGCAGCCCGCAGCCCGCAGCGGGGCGCGGAGCTCAGAGCACCTGCAGGCTCTCGATCATCGTCTCGAGGTCGGCCAACTGCTGGTCGTGGCCGAGGGCTGCACCGCCGTCGAATGCGGCCGGTCCATCCGGGGTGTCCACGACGATCACCGTCAGCCGCCAGGCCTCGGTGGTGTGGACCAGGGCGAGCTCTGAGAGCTGCACATCGGCGCTGACGATCCAGGCCGTGTGGCCGTCGACCGTGGTCTGCTCCTCGCGGTAGTCCTTCAGCTCTGCCGGGTCGTCGTAGATCTCCTTGACCTCTTCCCGGCTGAGCCCGCACTGGAAGAGCGCGCGAGCGGTCTCCTGCGCACCGGGATAGCCGCCCTCCTCCTCGGGATAATCGATCGCGCCGACGGAGGCGACCGTGAACCAGCCGCTCTCGACGGGTTGATGGGCGGAGCTCTGGTCGGTCGTATAGGCGCTCGATCCGCTCCAGTCCGCGCCCACCTCCCAGCCCTCGAGGTGCGGGAACTCGAGGCCGCCCCCGCGCACCACGCCCTCGACCTGCTCGGTCGCCACGGCGTTGTCGTGAACGGTGCAGTCGACGGTGGGCTGCTCGGCGAAGGTGATCTCGCTGTCACCGGCCTCGTCCGTCTGCTCCTCGGTGGCGACGTCTTCGGGCGAGCGGGACTCCTCGGGCGTCTCGGGGTCCTCGGACTCGGTGGCGGTGGTGCCTCCGCCCGCGGTGGGCACCTCGGGGCCGCCGGCGAAGAGCGTCTGCGAGAGCACCAGCGCGACCACGGCGATGGCCACCACGAGGAAGCCCGCACCGCCCAGAAGCACCGCGAGCATGACGCCCCTGCTGCCGCGCCCGGTGGGGCGCTCGGTCCCGGTGGGGCCGTGGCCGACGGGGGAGTGCCCGTCGAGGCCCTGCCCTCCCCGCTGCCCACGACGCCGCCCTTCGTCCGGGCCTCTGCCCCGACCTCCGTCGTGCCCGCCGCCGGCGAAGTCCGGCAGCTTAGGCGCTCCGTCTCTGTGCCCACCACCGGCGAAGTCCGGCAGCTGTGGGCCCGGCGCGCCGTCACGGTCGTTCATGCAGTCCCCCTCGGAATGCGGTGATCCTCCGTGTGATCTTCCGTGTGATCCTCCTGCGCCACCCACGGCGCGACACCGGGGATCACCCTAGCGGCCTGGCCGCAGGCCGCAGCGTGTTACCGACGTCACAGAGCGGAACAGTGACTTCCGATCAATATCGCAATACTTGAGTGGCGTAATGCGAGGAGGTGAGGCTACCCTCAGTTGAACCCACACCGCGGGGTCCTGCCGCCAGCGGTTCCCGCATCTGCCGAGAGAGAGCCTTCCCATGACCTCCTTCACCCGCCGCCACTTCGGCGCCCTGTCCACGGCAGGCGCCCTCGGCCTGGTCCTCACCGCCTGTGGCGGTGCCGCCGGCGAGACCGATGCCGCAGCCGGCTCCGGTGCGAGTGACGACGGGGCCGAGGCCGGCACCGTCGAGGTCGAGGACAACAACGGCCCGCAGACCGTCCAGACCCCGCCGAAGTCCGTGGTCGCCACGGACAACCGCACCTTCGAGACTCTCGCGGACTGGGGCGTCACCCTCACCGCCGCCGCCCGCACCCTGATGCCGGCGACCAATCCGCTCAAGGACGACGAGTCGATCATCGACCTCGGAAACCATCGCGAGCCCGACCTCGAAGCGGTCGTCGCCGCCGAGCCGACCCTGATCATCAACGGCCAGCGCTTCGCCGACTACCACGACGATTTCGTGAAGTTCGCCCCCGAGGCGACCATCCTCGAGCTCGATCCTCGCGATGACCAGCCCTTCGCCGACGAGCTCAAGCGCCAGGTCGCCGTCCTCGGCGAGGTCTTCGGCAAGCAGGCCGAGGCCGAGCAGCTCGGCACCGACCTCGACGCCGCGATCGAGCGCGTCACCGCCGCCTACAACGGCTCGGACACCGTCATGGCCGTGAACACCTCCGGTGGCGAGATCGGCTACATCGCCCCCGGCAAGGGCCGCACCCTGGGCTGGGCCTTCGAGGCGCTCGCCCTGGTGCCCGCGCTCGAGGTCGAGGGCGCGAGCGACGACCACCAGGGCGATGACATCTCCGTCGAGGCGATCGCCTCCTCGAACCCGGACTGGATCCTGGTGATGGACCGCGACGCGGCCGTCTCCGCCGACGATCCGGAGTACAAGCCCGCCAATGAGCTGCTGAGCACCTCCGAGGCGCTCGCCGGAGTCACGGCAGTGGCGGAGGGCAACATCGTCTACATGCCCGCGGACACCTACACCAACGAGTCGATCCAGACCTACACCGAGTTCTTCACCGCGCTGGCCGACGCGCTCGAGGCCAAGGTCTGAGCCACGTTCCCCAGCACTGATCACCATGCGGCGGGCAGGACCGACAAGGTCCCGCCCGCCGCACGGCGTGTGCGCGTATCGTCGCCGGAGGCGTCACGGCCATCCCGTCGGAGCCCCGCGCTCGCGCCGCCCCTGCCCTCCTCCCAGGAGACCTGATGTCCACTCCCTCGCGCACCACCGTGTCGCCCCCGCAGCGGCGTCGCGGTCGTGAACGGCTGATCGACGGCAAGCTCGTGATCGGCGTCGTGGCGGTCGCGCTGCTGCTGGTCGCCTCGCTCTTCACCGGCGTCTACGACGTGTTCGGCGCCGAGAACGGTGCGGAGATGTTCGCCATCACCCGCATCCCCCGCACCATCGCCCTGGTGCTGGCCGGTGCGGCAATGGCGATGTCCGGGCTGATCATGCAGCTGATGACGCAGAACCGCTTCGTGGAGCCTTCGACCACCGGCACCACCGAGTGGGCGGGGCTGGGACTGATCCTGGTGATGATCTTCGTGCCGGGGGCGGGCCTGCTGACCCGGATGACGGTCGCGATCATCTTCTCCTTCGTGGGGACGATGGTGTTCTTCCTGTTCCTGCGCAAGGTCACCCTGCGCAGCTCGCTGATCGTGCCGATCATCGGCATCATGCTCGGTGCCGTCGTCGGCTCCATCTCCACCTTCGTCGCACTCCAGTTCGACGCCCTGCAGAACCTCGGGGTCTGGTTCGCCGGGTCCTTCACCTCCGTGCTGCGCGGCAGCTACGAGGTGCTGTGGATCGTGCTGCTGGTGGGCGTCGCGGTCTTCATCGTGGCCGACCGGCTCACCGTCGCCGGGCTCGGCGAGGACATCGCCACCAACGTCGGCGTGAACTACCAGCGGGTGCTGCTGCTGGGCACCGGACTGGTCGCGATCGCCACCGGCGTGGTCACCGTGGTGGTGGGCAATCTGCCGTTCCTGGGCCTGATCGTGCCCAATGTGGTCTCGATGGTCCGCGGTGACGACCTGCGCTCGAACCTGCCCTGGGTGTGCCTGCTCGGCATCGCGATCGTCACCGTCTGCGACCTCATCGGCCGCACCATCATCATGCCCTTCGAGGTGCCTGTCTCCCTGATCCTCGGGATCGTGGGAGCGGTCGTCTTCATCGCCCTGCTGATGAAGCAGCGTCGACATGGCTGAGCGGACTCCCGCGCCTCAGCGCCACCCCTCGTCCCAGCACCGCTCCTCGTCCCTGCGCGCCGCCACCACCCGGCCGCTCGCGCACCCCCACGGCGATCGCCGACTGGGCATGGTCGACACCGAGGCTCCGAGCGCGACGATCAGCACCTCCCCGGCGGATCTCGTCGCCGATCTCGAGGTGATCGGGGCCCCGCGCAGCGCGCGCAGCAGCTCCGGCGCCTTCCGCGACGTGACGTCCCGCCGCCGCTACTGGATCGTGCTCATCGCCCTGACGCTGCTCGCGGCCGGCTTCGCGCTGGGCCTGCTCGCGATCGACAACCCGATGCCGGTGGGCTCGCGGGGCTTCTGGCTGATCGCCGAGATGCGCGCCACCTCCGTGATCGTGATGGCGGTGGTCGCGTTCTGCCAGGCGATCGCCACGATCACCTTCCAGACCGTCACCAACAACCGCATCATCACCCCTTCGATCATGGGGTTCGAATCCCTCTACGCCGTGATCCAGACCGCCGCCGTCTACACCCTCGGGGTGGCCGGGGTGGTCGCTCTGCAGGGCACCGGCCAGTTCCTGGTGCAGGTGGCGCTGATGGTGGGGCTCTCGGTGCTGCTGTACGGCTGGTTGCTGCGCGGCAAGTACGCGAACATCCAGGTGATGCTGCTGGTGGGCATCATCATCGGCGGCGGGATGGGGGCGGTCTCGACCTTCATGCAGCGCCTGCTGACCCCGAGCGAGTTCGACGTCCTCACCGCCCGGCTCTTCGGCTCGGTCACCAATGCGAGCGTCGAGTACCTGCCTTTCGCAATCCCGATGATCGCGGTGGCGGGCCTGCTGATCTGGCTGAACGCCCGCAAGCTCAACGTCATCTCGCTGGGCCGCGATGTGTGCATCAACGTCGGCGTCGACCACGGCCGCCAGACCATCTACATGCTGGTGCTGGTCTCGGTGCTGATGGCCGTCTCCACCGCACTGGTGGGCCCGATGACCTTCTTCGGCTTCCTCGTGGCGACCCTCGCCTACCAGCTGGCGGGCACTCACGACCACCGCCTGCTGTTCCCGATCGGGGCGCTGACCGCCTTCGTGGTCCTCGCCGGCGCGTACTTCGTCATGAACCACGTGTTCTACGCGCAGGGCGTCGTGTCCATCATCATCGAGCTCGTCGGAGGAACCGTGTTCCTCATCGTCATCATGCGGAAGGGGCGCCTGTGATCACCATCGACGCAGTGCGGAAGCAGTACACCTCCACCTCGGGGAACGTGGTGATCGGACCGGTCACCACGCAGATCCCCTCCGGCGGGGTCACCGCCCTGGTGGGTCCCAACGGCGCCGGGAAGTCGACGCTGCTGACCATGGTGGGGCGCCTGCTCGGCATCGACGAGGGCGCGATCGAGGTCGCGGGCTATGACATCGCCGCGACCGCCTCGAAGGACCTCGCCAAGATCCTCTCGGTGCTGCGCCAGGAGAACCACTTCATCACCCGGCTCACCGTGCGTCAGCTGGTGGGCTTCGGCCGCTTCCCCTACTCCAAGGGGCGCCTGACGGCACTGGATGAGCACAAGATCTCCGAGGCCATCGACTTCCTGAACCTCGACGAGCTCGAGGACCGCTATCTCGACGAGCTCTCCGGCGGGCAGCGCCAGCGCGCCTATGTCGCGATGGTCCTCGCCCAGGACACCGAGTACGTGCTGCTGGACGAGCCGCTGAACAACCTCGACATGCGCCACAGCGTGCAGATGATGGCGCGGCTGCGTGATGCCGCCCGCGAGCTCGGGCGCACCATCGTGGTGGTCCTGCACGACATCAACTTTGCCGCGCACTACGCGGACCACATCATCGCCATGAAGGACGGCGGCGTGGTCGAGGCCGGTCCCGTCGGCGAGATCATGGACGGCGAGGTGCTCAGCCGCGTGTTCGACACCCCGGTGCAGGTCATCGACGGGCCGACGGGCCCGCTCGCCGTCTACTACTGAGCGACGGCTCGGCTCGGCCGAGCCGTCCCACGACAGGATCGGCCGATTCCGAGCCGGAATCGTGCTGCTCGTGGGACGGAATCGACCGATCCGCGGCCTCAGCTCAGCGAGTGGCCGGGTCCGTGCCCCCGCGTCCGTCCTCGCGGTCCAGACCGTCGATCGCGGCGACCTCGTCGGCGGTGAGCTCGAGCTCCGCCGCGGCGAGGTTCTCCACGATGCGGGAGGGCGTGACCGACTTCGGGATGGTGATGAAGCCGCTCGCGAGATGCCAGGCCAGGATCACCTGGGCCGGGGTCGCCCCGTGCGCCTCGGCGATGCCGGTGACCACGTCGTTCTCGAGCAGATCTGACTTCCCCTGACCGAGCGGGCCCCAGCCCTGGGTGAGGATGCCGTGCTCCGCGTGGAATGCGCGCAGCTCACGCTGCTGGAAGTAGGGATGGAGCTCGATCTGGTGGATGACGGGGACCACGGAGGTCGCCTCGATGATCTCCTCCAACTGCGCGATCGGGAAGTTCGAGACGCCGATGGAGCGGACCAGGCCGCGCTTCTGCAGCTCGATCAGGGCCTTCCAGGCCTCGACGTACTGGCCCTGTGAGGGGGCCGCCCAGTGCACCAGGTAGAGGTCTAGGCAGTCCAGGCCGAGCTCCTCGAGCGAGGCCTCGCCGGCGGCGATCGCGTCGTCGAAGGCGTGGGAGTCGTTCGCGAGCTTCGTGGTGACGAAGAGGTCATCGCGGGCGATCCCGGACTCGGCGATCGCACGTCCCACTCCCGCCTCGTTGTCGTAGGCCTTGGCGGTGTCGATGTGGCGGTACCCGGCGGTGAGCGCCCTCGCGGTCATCTCGGCGGCGGCCGCGGGGTCCACCTTGAACACCCCGTAGCCGAGCTGGGGGATGGAATGGCCGTCGTGGAACGGCACGAGCGGGACGGCGGGCGATGCTGCAGGCATGAAGGGCCTTCCTGAGGTCCTGAGGAACGGGTTCTCCGCACCTTAGGCCCGGAGCGCGAGGGGCCGCGACGTTCAGAGCCGCCCGCCTGGGGTGGGGGACGGGCGCGCTCCACGCCTACGATGGGCGCATGAGCTCAAGGAGTCCGGGGCCGGCGCGGTGACGCCGATGCGCACGCCACGTCTGGTCGCCCTGGACCGGCCGGTGCCCGAAGGGCTGCCTGCCTACGACCACGCCCGTGGGCATACCGCGAGCAGGCGGCGGGTGGATCTCTATGCGCTGCTGGACAACGTGTTCATCGCCGCGGGCGTCGTCGTCTCGATCTGGCTCGCCCTCCTGTACCTGGTGGAGGGCTTCTCCCTGACCCCGGTGCGGCTGCTGTACCTGCTGGGGTTCTGGATCCTGCTGACCTACATCACGCTGCCCCGGCTGCATCAGCTGATGACCTGGATCTATCTGCCGGACTACTTCTTCGGACGCACCCGCACCACCGAGGGGGTGCTCTCGGACCCGATCAACCTCGCCTTCGATGGGCCCGAGCGCGACCTGCACGTGGCGATGCGGAGGGCCGGCTGGGTGCTCGCCGAGGAGCGGACCCTGGCCTCGGCCTGGTCGATGGTCCGCTCGACGCTGCTGCGCCGCTCCTACCCGGCGGCACCGGTGTCGAACCTGTATCTGATGGGCAGGCGCCACGACTTCACCTACCAGCAGGAGGTGGGCGGCACCACGGAGAAGCGCCACCATGTGCGCTTCTGGCGGATGCCCCCGGACTTCGTGCTGCCCGGCGGCTACCGCACGGACTGGCTCGCCGCGGGCACCTACGACCGCGCCGTCGGCTTCTCCTTCTTCACCCTGCAGATCACCCATCGCATCGACGAGAACATCGACGTCGAGCGCGACTACCTCGTCGACACCGTGCGCTACGCCGATCCGCAGATCGAGGTGGAGGTGATCCAGGACTTCTCCACCGCGTATCACGACCGCAACGGCCAGGGCGATCGTTTCCAGACCGACGGCGATCTGCCGGTGATCGACGTGGAAGAAGCCGCCTCGCGCTCCGACGGGGCCAGCGCGATCATGCTCGCGCGCCATCGCCCCACCGGCACCTCGGTGATGAAGTCCCGAGCTCGGGCCGCGACCCAGACCGCCCTGGCGGCCGCCCGTCTCGGGAGCTCGGGCGGCCGACGGGTGGAGGTCGCCGACGAGCTGACCGCCCAGTGGCAGGGCACGGTGGACGACTTCCACGAGGTCATGGCCCGCGCCGCCGACCACCATCTGCCGCCGCCCACGGTGGTCTTCACCGGGGTGCTCGCCCTGCTCCAGACACTGCTGGTCACCGTCCAGGCGGTGGCGATGGGGACCGGCACGGACCTGCTGATCCGGTTCCCCGAGGCCGCGCTGGTGCTGCCCACCCCGGGGGAGATCATCCCGGCCGCACTGTTCGCCGCAGCCCTGCTGCTGCTCCAGCTCGGGGTGCTGCGCCGCAGCCGCTGGGCTCGGATCGCGCTGATGGCGTTGTTCACGGCCGACGCCTTCGGCAGGCTGGCACTGGCCACCTCGGTGGGCGGGGAGGTCTCGCACTCGCTGCTGGTGGGGGTGGGGGCCTCGGCCCTCGGCGTGATGGCGATCAGCTCCGACGCCTCCCGGCAGTGGGTGCAGACCCTGCGCCTGGATTCCCGCAGTCGGGACGCCGACGAGGACACCGGCGTGACGCCCGGTGCGGCAGGGGCAGGGGAGGTCGCGGCGGAGGTCCCTGAGCTTTCGGAGCCTTCGGAGCGTCCGGAGATTCCGGAGCGTTCGCGCTGAGATGACGGCGCCGCAGAGAGGCACAATGACCTGTGAGGCCGGTCACCGGGGGTAGAGTTCCTGCACCGTCGTGCGGAGTCCCCGCAGCCGCGGTCCCGCCTCGGGGGCCCGGCTCGTGCCCGTCGTTCGGCCCTGTCCCCTTCCCTGGAGAATTCTCATGAGCGAGCCCAGTGAAACCGCGTCGGCCGCCGTCGGCGGGACCGATCCGTCGAGCACCGAAGAGCCGACGCTGAAGAAGGCGATCACGCCCAAGCTGCTGCTGCTGTTCATCGTCGGCGACATCCTCGGCACCGGTGTCTATTCGTTGACCGGCAAGGTCGCGGGCGAGGTCGGCGGCGCCGGCTGGATCCCGATCATCATCGCCTTCGCGATCGCGATGATCTCTGCCCTGTCCTATGTCGAGATGGTCACCAAGTACCCGCAGGCCGCGGGCGCTGCGCTGTATGTCCACAAGGCGTTCGGGATCCACTTCCTGACCTTCATGGTCACCTTCGCGGTGCTGTCCTCGGGCATCACCTCGGCCTCGACCAGCGCGATCTTCCTCTCGGAGAACGTGCTCAAGGCCTTCGCGCTCGAGGAGTCCCTCGGCGACTCCGCCGGCGCGGTCGCCACGGGGATCGCCCTGGTCTTCCTGGTGCTGGTGGCCCTGATCAACCTCCGGGGCGTCGCCGAGTCGGTGAAGGCGAACGTGGTGCTCACGTTCATCGAGCTGACCGGTCTCGCGCTCGTGATCGTGGTCGGCTTCTACGCGCTCGGGCGCGGCCAGGCGGACCTCTCGCAGGTGGTTCTCTTCGAGACCCAGGGCGACAAGAGCTTCATGATGGCCGTCATCGGCGCGACCGCGCTGGCGTTCTTCTCGATGGTCGGCTTCGAGGACTCGGTGAACATGGCCGAGGAGACCGTGGACCCGGTGAAGAACTTCCCCCGGGCCCTCATCGGCGGCCTGTCGATCACCGGCGTGATCTATGTGCTGATCTCGATCCTCGCGGTCGCGGTGGTGCCGATCGGTCAGCTGACCGAGTCCACGACCCCGCTGCTCGAAGTGGTCAAGGTCGGCGCACCGGATATCCCGATCGACACGATCTTCGCGTTCATCTCGATCTTCGCGGTCGCCAACACCGTGCTGATCAACATGATGATGGCCTCCCGCCTGCTCTACGGCATGTCGAAGCAGGGCGTGCTGCCCGGCTTCCTCAAGGGCGTCCTGCGGGGCCGTCGCACCCCCTGGGCCGGCATCATCTTCTCCACCGTGCTGGCCTTCGCCCTGGTGCTCTCGGTGCGCTACGTGCTCGCCGAGGAGACGATCGCCGCGCTCGGAGGCACCACCGCGCTGCTGCTGCTGGCGGTCTTCGGCATGGTCAACGTCTCGGTGCTGGTGCTGCGCAAGGACAAGGTGGGGGTACGGCACTTCCGCACGCCGACGGCGCTCCCGGTGATCGGCGCGATCACCTCCTTCGCGCTGGTGACCCCGCTCGCGCAGCCCGCCCAGAACTACGTCATCGCGGGTGGCCTGCTCGCGATCGGTCTGCTGCTCTACATCGTCACCTGGTTCTACAACAGCGCGGTCAAGGCCCGGCGCACCCGCTTCCACCGTCCCGATGACATCGGGAAGCCCTGACCTGCGCCTGTACCCGGCCACTCTCCGACCCTGACCGGTTCCAGCCCCCGTCCCGCACTCCAGCCCCCGCCCGCCCCGCACTCCAGCCCCCACCCGCGCCGCTCGTCAGCCCCCGCCCGCCCCGCTCTCCAGCCCCCGCCCGCCCCACCCTGTGTTCCCCGAGGGAGAATCCATGACCACCATTCTGCTGGCCTACGTTCCCAGTGCCACCAGCGAGGCCGCGCTCGCCTTCGCCGTCCAGGAGGCGACGCGACGCGACGCCTCGCTGCTGGTGCTCGCCTCCGAGCGGGCCCCGGACCCCCGCAAGGCTCGCGGCGTCACCGACACACGACCGCTCGACGAGCGCCTGGCGGAGACCGGGCTCGAGTACGAGCTGCGCACCGTCCCCAAGCGCGATGATCCGGCGGACGACATCCTCGACGCGATCGAGCACGACGACGTGATCCTGGTGGTGCTCGGGATCCGCAAGCGCACCCCGATCGGGAAGATCCTGCTGGGATCCACGTCCCAGCGGGTCGCGATCGAATCCCCGGTGCCGGTGGTGCTGGTCAAGCCCGAGGGATTCGTCGCGCCGGCGCGTTTCTGACGCGCACCTGGCGCCGAACACTCCCGTCGCTGCACGAGGCCCGACCCTTCGAGGGGGTCGGGCTTCGTGCTTTTCGCGTGGCGACGTCGGATCGCATCGAAGAGTTCACCTGAGCGTTCCCCGCAGGTTGGCATCTCCTCATCCCGCGGGTGCACGGTCGTCCGTGCCCTGCTCCTCCTCGCGCAGCGGTCTGACTACAGCGAAGGAACTCCCGTCATGTCACTGATCGACCTCCCCCTGCTGATGAAGGATGCGGCGCGCGGCAAGCGCTCCGCCGTGACCTGTGCCCTCAAGTGCGCCAGCCAGTGCGCCGCCGGCCCCTGCAACCACAGCGACAACCCGACGTTCCGGGACATCGCCTCCTCCGCGCTCTCGCGCCGCACGGTGATCGGTGGCTCCACCGCAGCGCTCGCCATCGCTCTGGGCGGCACTCAGGGCGCTTTCGCTGATCCCGGCAAGGGCAGGGGCAAGGGCAAGGGCGCAGGCGAGGGGTCCGACAACGGCAAGGGCACGTCCGGCGTGCTCGCCCCGAACGGCTCCAAGCTCCGCTTCGAGGCGATCGCCCCCGTGGACTACACCGTGGACGAGTTCACCGTCGCCGAGGGCTTCGCCTGGCACCCGGTGATCCGCTGGGGCGATCCGCTGTTCGCCGACGCTCCCGAGTTCGACTGGAATGCGCAGAGCGCCGAGGCGCAGAAGCAGCAGTTCGGCTACAACAACGACTACACGGAGATCCAGGAGATCCCGGGCAGTCACGGCAAGCGCGCCGTGATGTTCGTGAACCACGAGTACACGAACGAGAACATCATGCTGCCGCCGGAGACCGACGAGGACGACCGGATCGAGATCGGCATGGCCGCCCATGGCCTCACCGTCGTCGAGCTCGAGCGGAAGAACAAGAACTTCCCCTACGAGTACGTGCAGGGCGCCGCGCTGAACCGTCGGATCCTGCTGACCGACGAGTTCACGCTCACCGGTCCCGCCGCCGGCAGCGACCTGGTCACGACGGTCGAGGACCCCTCGGGCACCACCGTCCTGGGCACCCTCGGCAACTGCGCCGGCGGTCTCACCCCGTGGGGCACGCTGCTCTCCGGTGAGGAGAACTTCAACGGCTACTTCCGCACCTCGGGCGCCTCCGTGGCTGAGAAGCGCTACGGCCTGGCAGACCGGGCCACCGCCCGCGGCTGGGAGGCGAAGTACGACCGCTACGACTCCCGCAACGAGGGCTATGAGAACGAGCCGAACCGCTTCGGCTACATCGTCGAGGTCGACCCCTTCGACCCCACCTCGACCCCGCGCAAGCACACCTCGCTGGGCCGCTTCAAGCACGAGGGCGCGAACGTGATCCTCGCCGAGGACGGCCGCGCGGTGGCTTACTCGGGTGACGACGAGCGTTTCGACTACCTCTACAAGTTCGTCTCCCGCGACACCTACGTCGAGGGCGACCGGGCGCACAACCTGACGCTGCTGGAGAACGGCGACCTGTTCGTGGCGAAGTTCGACGGAAACTCCCCTTCTGCCGAGATCGACGGCTCGGGCGAGGTCCCGGCCGACGGCTCCTTCGACGGCTCCGGCGAATGGCTGCCGCTGGTCGTCGGCGGGGAGTCGGCGGTGCCCGGCTTCACCGTCGAGGAGGTCCTGGTCAACACCCGCCTCGCAGCCGATGCGGTGGGCCCCACCAAGATGGACCGCTGCGAGGACGTGGAGCCGTCCGCGCACTCCCGCCGCGTGTACGTGGCCTGCACCAACAACTCCAATCGCGGTGTGGGCGGCAACGCCCCGGCCGACGAGATGAATCCGCGCGCCGAGAACCGCGACGGCCACATCGTCGAGATCGATGAGCAGGGCGACCAGACCTCGACTTCCTTCGCGTGGAATCTGCTGATGCTCTGCGGCGACCCGGCACAGGGCGACACGACCTACTTCTCCGGCTTCCCCGTGGAGAAGGTCTCGCCGATCTCCTGCCCCGACAACCTGGCCTTCGACTCGGTGGGCAACCTCTGGATCTCGACCGACGGCGCCCCCTCGGGCATCGGCTACGGCGATGGACTGTTCCGGGTGACCCTGGAGGGTGAGGCCCGCGGTCGCGTCGAGCAGTTCCTCTCCGTCCCCCGCGACGGTGAGACCTGCGGGCCGATCATCCATGACGAGGACCGCACCGCCTTCGTCTCGGTGCAGCACCCGGGCGAGGACGGCCAGTGGGGCGATCAGCTGTCCTACTTCCCCGACTACGACGGCGTGGGCCCCAAGCCCTCAGTCATCCAGGTGCTGCCGAAGCGCGGCTGACCTCCGGCTCCGGCGCCGCCCCCACAGGGCGCCACCGCCGGGACTCCGCCGCGGGTGACGTTTCCGCACGGAGTCGCCGCCGGAAGCCTGTTCCTGGTGAGGTGTGAACGGCTGTGAAGCGTTCAGAGCTCACCAGGGACAATGTTGTGGTGGCCCAGCTGGCGGTGTGGTCGGGGGTCAGCCGTCGGCGCCCCAGTCGCTGCCGCGGTCGTAGGTGTCGGGTTCGGCGCCCGACTCCCGCTGTTGCTTCGCGTACATCCGGTTGCGAGGGATCAGGATCACCGCGCCGACCACCGCGGCGAGCAGCGAGGCGGTCAGCACGCCCACCTTCGCCCAGTCGTACAGCACATCCCCGCTCTCGAAGCTCAGCTCGGAGACCAGCAGCGAGACGGTGAAGCCGATGCCGGCCACCGCTGACATGCCGATCATGTCGACCCACTTCAGCGAGGAGTCGAGCCGTGCGCTGGTGAACGTGGTGAGCAGGAACGAGATGCCGACGATCCCGAGGATCTTGCCGAGCACGAGGCCCGCGATGATGCCGAGCGCGACCGTGGACTGCCAGGCGTCCAGCAGGCCGGACACCCCGCCCACGGCGACGCCTGCGCTGAAGAACGCGAACACGGGCACCGCGAACGCGCTCGAGAACGGGCGGACGCGGTGCTCGAGGGTGTGCGAGAGGGAGTGCTGCTTCCCGTACTTCGAGATCCCCCGGGTGGGGATCAGGAAGGCGAGCACCACGCCGGCGATGGTGGCGTGGACGCCGGAGTTCAGGAACAGCGCCCAGGCCAGCAGCGCGAGCGGCAGCAGCAGCACCCACGCGGTCCAGTAGTGCTGCTTGAACCAGGCCTCGCGCTTGTTGGTCAGCCACCAGAAGGCGGCCATCGGCACCAGGGCGAGGGCGAGCATCCACAGGCGCAGATCCGAGGTGTAGAAGATCGCGATGATGGTGATCGCGATCAGGTCGTCCACGATCGCGAGGGTCAGCAGGAAGGTGCGCAGCGCGGGCGGCAGGCTCGAGCCCAGCAGGGCGAGGATCGCGATCGCGAAGGCGATGTCGGTGGCCGCCGGGATGGCCCAGCCGCTGCCGGACCCCTCCGGGCCGGCGAGGTTGATGACGGTGTAGATGATCGCGGGCACGGCCACACCGCCGAAGGCCGCGGCGATCGGGACCAGCGCCTTGGACGGAGAGCGCAGGTCACCGACCACGAACTCCTGTTTGAGCTCGAGCCCGGCGAGGAAGAAGAAGACGGCCAGCAGCCCGTCGGACGCCCAATGCCCGATCGAGAGATCCAGGTCGAACGGACCGAGGGCGAACCCGACGTGGGTGTCGCGGACCGTGAAGTACAGCTCCGACGCCGCGGTGTTGGACAGCAGCAGCGCGAGCACCGTGGCCACCAGCAGCAGGGCGCCACCGGGTATCGCCCGGGTGACCCATTCCTCGAAGGGATGGCGGACGCGGAAGGTCCCGCGATCGAAGACGGCGGCGGAGGGTGAGGTCATGGACTGCTCCTGCAGAGGGGTGCGGGTGGATCGGTGCTCCGGGCGCCCGCGCACTGGGTCAGTCCTGTGCGGGGGCCTCTGAGGGATCACGGCGGTCGCCACGACCGAGCACCTGGGGCGGCGGAGCGGTGGCGTGCCGCAGCACGCGTACGAGGATCAGCACGACCGTCAGCACGCCGAGCGCCTTCGCCCACCAGGGGTCGGCGATGAACAGCAGCATCATGGCCAGCAGCACCGGGGCCAGGTAGATGAAGGCGGAGCGCACGTAGCCGAGGAAGCTCGGCATCTTCACGCCGCCGTCGTCGGCCACGGACTTCACCATTGAGCTGGGCGATCCGACGGGCACCGAGTTCGGCTGGAAGATCCTGCTGCTGTGCGGCGACCCCGAGCAGATCGACACCACCTACTTCGCGGGCTTCCCGAAGGACCAGGTCTCCCCGATCTCCTGCCCGGACAACCTCGCCTTCGACTCGGTGGGCAACCTGTGGATCTCCACCGACGGCCAACCCGGCAGCATCGGGAAGAACGACGGACTGTTCCGCGTCACCCTCGAGGGGGAGTCCCGAGGCCGGGTCGAGCAGTTCCTCGCCGTCCCCCGCGATGCCGAGACCTGCGGCCCCGTGATCCGCGATCAGGACCGCACCGCGTTCGTGGCAGTGCAGCATCCGGGAGAGAACGGCGACTACGGCGCCCACACCTCGTTCTTCCCCGACTTCGACGGCACCGGCCCCAAGCCGACGATCGTCCAGGTGCTGCCGAAGGTCGAGAAGCCCGCGCACCCCTTCACCGACATGGGCCCCGGCGACGAGCACTATGAGTCGGTCCTGTGGGCCTTCGAGAACGGCATCGCCAAGGGCTGGAAGGAGGCGGACGGCACCTCCACCTTCCGCCCGCTGCAGCCGGTCAATCGCGACGCGATGGCCGCATTCCTCTACCGCCTGGCGGGTTCGCCCGACGTGAGCCTCCCGCGCAGCGAGCCGTTCACGGACGTCAGGAAGGGCCAGGCGCACTACACGGAGATCATCTGGGCCTTCCAGCAGGGCATCACCACTGGCTGGTCCGACCGCACCTTCCGCCCCACCCAGCCCATCGCGCGTGACGCCATGGCGGCATTCGTGTACCGCTACGCAGGATCGCCCAGCGTGCCCAGGCCCACCGAGCGTCCCTTCAAGGACGTCCCGGCGAGCAGCCAGTACGCGGCCGAGATCGCCTGGCTGCAGGGCGAGGGCATCACCAAGGGCTGGTGGGACGGCACCTATCGCCCGCTGTCCCCGATGAACCGTGATGCCACCGCCGCATTCCTGCACCGTCTCGAGGCGGAGCAGGGCATCGCCTTCATGAGCCAGGCCGGCTGACCACCCCGAGCGGCACCACCGACATCTGTCGCTGGTGCCGCCGCGGCGGCGGGCAGGTCGTGTCGCTCGTCGACATGACGATCTTGTCGATCCAGATCGGCGACGTGTCGAGCTGCGCGCTGGTGAACGTGATGAGCAGCAAGGAAGCGCCCCGGACGGATCGGAACCGCAGTGACGTTCGCCACGCGAAGCCTGTGCCGACGACCATGCGACGGGCCGCCGAGGCTTATTTCTCTCGCGCGTGCGCGCGAACTCCCGCCGACGGAGGGGGAGCGGACTTGAGTTGGGGCGGTCAGGAGAACTCGCTAGGATCTCGAGCATGACCCGCCATGATGCCTCCGACCGCTTTGGGCCGGGGTGCTGACGGTGTCGGTGCTATGGACCTTGCTGATCCTTGTCGCGACTGTCGCGCTCACCCCGGTCCTGGACCGGGCCTTCGGCCGCTCCGCCTGCTGGATCCTCGCCGGGCTCTACCTCGTGGCCGCCGCGGCGCTGGTCCCGGCGGCCGCTGCGGTGTTCAGCGGCTCCGCCGATGACTCGCAGACCACCTTCTCGGTCCCTTGGGCCGGGCAATGGGGCATCGACTTCGCCCTCAAGGCGGACGGCATCGGCATCGTCTTCGCGATGATCGCACTGATCATCGGCGCGGTGGTGCTCGCGTACTCGGCCCGCTACCTCGACCCCGGCCGCCAGCTCAGCTTCTCGCTGGTGATGGCCGTGTTCACGCTGTCGATGGTGGGGCTGGTCCTCGCCGACGATCTCGTGCTGCTGTTCGTGACCTGGGAACTGACCTCGATCGCGTCGTTCCTCCTGATCGCCCGCTCCGGCCGCGGGGGCCAAGCCGCCTCGATGCGGACCCTGCTGATCACCTTCCTCGGCGGCCTCGCGCTGCTGACCGCGGTCTCGCTGATGGTCCTGCGCCTGGGCACCTCCTCGGTGAGCGAGGTGCTCGCCGCCGAGGTCTGGACGATGGACCCGGCGTTCACCACCCTCGTCGCCGTGCTGGTCGCGTTCGCGGCGTGCACGAAGTCGGCCCAGTTCCCCTTCCACGTGTGGCTGCCCGACGCCATGGCCGCGGCGACCCCGGTCTCCGCCTACCTCCACGCCGCCGCCGTCGTGAAGGCGGGCATCTTCCTGCTCCTGCGCTTCAGCCCGGCGTTCCACGACGTGATCGCGTGGAACGTCCTGCTGATCACCGCCGGTCTCGTCACCGCCTTCGTCGGCGGATTCCTGGCCCTGCAGCAGCCCGACCTCAAGAAGCTCATGGCCTATTCGACGGTCAGCCAGCTGGGTCTGATCGTCACCCTGATCGGTGTGGGCACGGACGCCGCGATCCTCGCGGCGGTGCTTCACACCATCGCGCACGCCCTGTTCAAGTCTGGGCTGTTCATGATGGTCGGGGTGATCGACCATGCCGTCCACACCCGGGAGCTGCGCCGGATGCCGGCCCTGGCCCGCGCGATGCCCGGCTCCTTCGTGATCACCCTGCTGGGTTGCATGTCCATGGCCGGACTGCCCCCGATGCTCGGCTTCGCCTCCAAGGAGTCGTTGCTGACCGGTGCCCTCTCCACCCAGGGCCCCGCCTGGGCCGGTTGGGTGGTATCCCTCGGCATCGCCGGCGCGAGCGTCCTGACCTTCGCCTACTGCGCGAAGATCGTGCTCGGGGCCTTCATCGACGGCCGCGACGAGACGGCGCTGGCGCGGGACGACGCCGCGAACACCGCCGCCCAGACCGCCGCTGGCACCGCCCCTGCCGGCACCGACCCGGCGGGCGCCATCATCAGGTCGGCCGACGCGCATCGCCCCGACGCGCTGCTGCTGTGGCCGGCGGCGCTGCCGATCCTCGCGGGCCTGCCCCTCGCGTTCTTCGTCGGCGTGCTGGACACCCCGGTCGGCCGGGCGATGGAGGCGGCCCTCGGCGGCGAGCACCACCCCCACCTCTCGCTGTGGCACGGCCTCACCCCGGAGCTGGGCATCACCCTGGCCGTGATCGTGGCCGGTGCCCTGCTCGCCCTGGGACGTCGGCGCCTGCTGCCCGCTCTCGAGGCTCGTCCCTTCCCGATCGATGGCGCCCGCATCCTGACCGCGGTGGACACCCTGGCCGAACGTGTCGCCCGGGTACTGGTGCGGCCGATCGCCTCGGACGATCCGATGCGCCACCTGGGCGCGATCCTGGTCGCCTTCGCGGCCGTCGTCCTCGGTGCCCTGGCGGTCCTGGGTGGCGGGCTCGCCCCGCTGACCGAGGGCATGAATCAGCCCCTCGACGTCGTCCTGCTGGTGCTGATGACCGCAGCCGTCATCACCCTGTGCACGCGCCACGACCGACTCGGCGCCGCTGTCACGCTCTCCGCGATCGGCATCCTCGCCACCGTGCAGATCCTGGTGCTGGGAGCCCCGGACGTCGCCCTGACGCAGCTGCTGGTCGAGTCGCTGACGATCATCATCATCATGCTCGTCCTGCAGCGCCTGCCGCGGAACTTCCTCGCCACCCAGCGTCCCCGTCGGCGCGGCGCACTGGCCGTCGCCGTGCTGGTGGGCCTCGCGAGCGGTGCCGGGATGTTCCTGTTCATGGGCCGGCGCGGTCGCAGCGATGTCGCGGAGTACTACATCGCGAATGCTGAGGAGATCACGGGCGGGCACAACATCGTGAACGTGATCCTGGTCGAGTTCCGTGCCCTGGACACCCTCGGCGAGCTGTCCGTGCTGGGGATGGCAGGCGTCGCGATCGTCGCGGTGATCTCCAGCGTGCGCCACCGGTTCATCGACCCCTCGGAGAGGGTCGACGCCGAAGCGGCCGACGAGGTCGAGCACGGTCCGGCCCTGCGCGAGGAGGGCACCTCCGCGCATCGCGCGATCCGCTCCGCCTGGGGCAACGCCGCAGCCCTGCAGCTCATGGTGCGAGTGGCCGCCCCGATCCTCGCGATGATCTCGGCCGTGCTGTTCCTGCGCGGTCACAACTCCCCGGGAGGCGGCTTCATCGCCGCCCTGGTCGGCTCCGCGATCGTGGCCCTGCTGTACCTGTCCACCTCGAGGGACCGTCAGATCGGTCCGCCCCGCCTGCCCTTGATCCTCATCGGAGGAGGCGTCGCCACAGCGCTCGGCGCCGGCTTCCTGGGGTACGCCGAGGGCGGCTTCCTCGAACCCCTGCACGGCTACGTGCTGGGGGTGCACCTGACCACCTCGATGATCTTCGACGTCGGCGTCTACCTGGCCGTGCTGGGACTGGTGATGATCGCGGTGAACCTGCTGGGAGCGAGCGCGACGGGCGGCACGCCGCCCGGCGAGGGCACCCGCGAGCGCACCGATGAGGCGGTGGAGGGCGAGCTCCCCGGACCGCTGGAGACCACCCGTGGGGAGCCCGCTCCCCGTCGACGCCGGGTCGGGGTGGCCACCGTGCACCTCAATACCGGCACCGAGCCGAAGGAGATCGGTCGCTGATGATCCTCAGCCTCACCGTGGCCGTCCTCGTGACCGGCGGTGTCTACCTGCTGCTCCAGCGCAACATGGTGCGCGCCGTCTTCGGCATCACCCTGCTCAGCCATGCGGCGAACTTCGTGCTGCTGGCCTCCGGGGTCCCCGCATGGCGCGCCGAGCCGCTCACCGACATCTCCTCCCGTGCCGACATGGCAGATCCGTTGCCGCAGGCCTTCGTCCTGACGGCCATCGTCATCACCATGGCGGTCACCATCTTCATGCTGACCCTGGCCGTGATCGGACGCGACGACGACATGGCCCAGCATCCCTCGACCGGGGAGTCCCGAGACCAATGATCCCTGCCGTCGATCCCGCCCTGCTGCCACTGTTCGTGGTGGTCCCCCTGCTGGGGGCCGCGTTCCTGGTGGTCCTCCGGCGCCCCGTGATCGAACGCGTGCTGTTGCTCGCGGTCCCCGTGCTGCTCGGCGCCGCAGCCGTGTGGCTGCTGCTGTTCCACCAGAGCGTGCCGGTGATCTCCCACGCCGTCGGCGGATTCTCCGACGTGCTGGCGATCCCCTTCGTGTCCGATTCGGCCAGTGCCGTGATGCTGCTGGTCACGGCCGTCTCCACGCTCGCCGCGAGCGCGTTCCTGCTGCTGACGGGCGAGTCCCGCTACCGCTTCGTGCCCCCGC
This sequence comes from uncultured Brachybacterium sp., assembly GCF_947500705.1. Taxonomy (GTDB): domain Bacteria; phylum Actinomycetota; class Actinomycetes; order Actinomycetales; family Dermabacteraceae; genus Brachybacterium. The sequence continues at coordinate 568,699 of NZ_CANMSY010000003.1, forward strand.
TGGTGCTGCTGCTGACCGCCGGGGTCAACGGTGCCCTGCTCACCGGCGATCTGTTCAATCTGTTCGTGTGGGTCGAGGTCATGCTGATGCCCTCCTATGCGCTCATCGCCGTGACCGGCACCTGGCGCCGACTCGGCATCGGTCGGCTGTTCGTCCTGGTCAACCTGCTCACCTCGACTGTGCTGCTGATCGGCGTGGGCTTCGTCTACGGGACCGCGGGCACCGTGAACCTCGCCGAGCTGGCCGGGGCCGGCAGCGAGGATCCGATGACCGCAGCCGCACTCGCCGTGGTGCTGCTGGCCCTCGCGGTCAAGGGCGGCATGGTCCCCGTGCACTCCTGGCTGCCGCGCGCCTACCCGGCGACCTCGGGCGGGATCATGGCCCTGTTCTCCGCACTGCACACCAAGGTGGCGCTGTACGCGATGTACCGCATCGTCTCGGTGACGTTCTCCGAGGGCATGCCGTTCCTCGCAGTTTTCGCCGTCCTGGTGATCACGACCATTCTCGTCGGCGCGTTCTCCACCGCCGCCTCGTCCCGTCTGCGCACCGCGATGGGCCACCAGATGGTGGCCGGAGTCGGCCACATCCTGCTGGGCCTGGTGCTGTTCACCCAGCTCTCGCTCACCGCGGGGCTCCTCTACCTGGTCCACCACGTGCTGACGATGTCTGCGCTGCTGCTGACCGCCGGAGCGATCGAGCACACCTACGGATCCGGCCGTCTCGAGCATCTCTCGGGGCTTGCCCGGCGCGACCCCTGGGTCGTCGCGATCCTCGCCCTGGGCCTGTTCAGCCTCGTGGGGCTGCCGCCCACGTCGGGACTGTGGGGCAAGATCGGCCTGCTGGGGGCCTCCGCCGAGCAGGCATCAACCGGGGACGTCGTCCTCGGCTGGGCCGCGATCCTCGCGATGCTGGCAGCGTCCGTGGGATCCCTGCTGGGGCTGCAGCGCCTGTGGCGCCGTATCGCCTGGGGCGATGACATGACCACCTACCGGCCCGATGACGCACGGACCGGGCGCGGCGCCGAGGTGCCGCTGCCGGCCGAGGTGCGGGTGCCGTGGCGGCTGGCGCTGCCGGGTGCGGTGATGATGGCGCTGACGCTGGCGATGTTCGTCGGCATCGGACTGCTGCTGACCGTCTTCGACACGGCCGCGATCGGTCTGCTCGACGTCGACGCCTATGTGGAAGCGGTGAAGAGCTGATGATGCGTCTGTGGTACGCGGCGAGCTACGTGCTCTGGATCCTCGTCGAGATCGTCAAGGGGTCGATCGACGTCGCCCGTGGTGTCTACAGCCCGGCCACCCGCAGCTCGCCCGCGATCGTGGAGTACTCGTTGCGCTGCACCACTGACGTCGAGATCGTCGCCATGGCCTCCTCGATCACCATCACTCCCGGCACGCTCGTGGTCGGCACCGCCCACGGCACCCTGGAGGAGGGACCCAGCCTGTTCGTGCACGCGCTCTTCGCCGAGTCCCGCGAGCAGATCCTCGCCGACCTCACTGAGATGGAGAACCGGCTGCTGCGCGCCACACGCGGCCGAGGCGGGGCGGACCCGACCCTGCAGGCGTTGCGCGGCGGTTCCGCTGACGAGCGCTACGCCGACGGTCGGGTGGCACGCCACGTCCATGAGGACGACGGGCGCGATCCGCGCAGGTCACCGAGGCCAGCGCGTTCCACCGATCGGGAGGAGAAGCGATGAGCGTCGTTCTATGGCTGACTGCCGTCCTGCTGGCGGCGACGATCCTGGTGGGCCTGTTCCGGGTCGCCACCGCGCCCGATCCCGCCAGTCGCGCAGTGGTCGGTGACCTCGTCTTCTTCTCCGGGATCGGCCTGATCGTCATCCTGGGCCTGTTCAAGGAGTCGGCGGCCGCGGTGGACGCAGCGCTCATCGCCTCGGTGCTGGGGATCCTGGCCACCGTGGCGCTGGCGCGGATCCTCACCAGGGGGCGTCGATGATGGCTGTGCTCGATGTCGCGATGACAGTGGTGATCGCCGTGCTCCTGCTCGGGGGTGGGTTCTGGATGCTCACCTCGGCCCTGTCGATGTTCCACGCCCGGGACTCGCTGTCCCGGGTCAACGTGCTCTCCCCGGCGACGGGCCTGGGCCTGCCGATGATCGTGGTCGGTGCGTTCCTGCAGCACACCCGCACCGACGGGTTCGCGGCAGACATGCTGGGCAAGACGATCATCACCGTCATCGCCCTGATCATCGTCTCGTCGGTCGCCTCGAACGTGCTCTCACGCGCCGCGTATCTGTCGGGGTCCCCGGTCGATCCGCGCACCGCTCCGCAGGATCTCGAGCGGGCTCCGGGCGAGGGTGAGCAGACGCCCCACAGCGACGACCGCTGAGCACGCGGTCGTGGATCCCTTCACCGTCCTCCGGAGGGCAGGATGGGGTCCATGCCGACCTCGTCCCGCCGCCCCTTCGCCCAGCTCGACGTCTTCGCCGATCGTCCCCAGCTCGGCAACCCGCTGGCGGTCGTGCTCGAGGCCGACGGACTGACCGCCGGGGACATGCAGCGCGTGGCCTGGTGGACGAATCTCTCGGAGACCACCTTCCTGCTGGCGCCCACCGATCCGGGCGCCGACTATCGGGTACGGATCTTCACCCCCACCGGTGAGCTGCCCTTCGCCGGCCACCCCACGCTGGGCAGCGCCCGCGCCTGGCTGGACGCCGGCGGTCAGCCCGCCGGAGAGCAGATCGTGCAGGAGTGCGCGGCGGGGCTCGTGCAGGTGCGGCGCGACGGAGAGCAGCTGGCCTTCGCCGCCCCTCCGCTCCTGCGCAGCGGACCGCTCGACGAGGACGAGCTCCAGCGCATCACGGAGGCTCTCGGTCTGGAGCGCGCCGCGGTGCTCGACCACGCCTGGGCCGACAACGGGCCGGGGTGGCGGGTGATCGAGCTGGGATCCGCCGCGCAGGTGCTGGCCCTGGTGCCGGACCGCGTCCGGCTCGACGGCCTCAAGATCGGAGTGCTGGGCCCGCATCCGGCACCGGATGGTCCGCTGTACGAGGTCCGCGCCTTCACCGCCGGCGGGGTGGAGGACCCGGTCACCGGCAGCGTGAACGCGGGCATCGCGCAGTGGATGGTGTCCCGTCGGCCCATGCCTCCGCGATGGACGGCGACCCAGGGCACGGTACTGGGCCGAGCAGGGCTGGTCGAGATCACCGTCGAGCCGTCGGGCACGCTCTGGATCGGCGGCGCGACCGTCGCCACCATTCGGGGCACGATCCTGGTGTGAGCTCAAGCCCGGAACCGTGCCCGGGATCGCGCCCAGGATCGTCCCGCGGCCTCTACCCTGGCTCCATGGTGACCACCTTGCCGTACGGCTCCTGGCCCTCGCCCATCACTGCCGAGCTCCTCGCGACCGGCGGCACCCGACTGGGCGCCCCGCGCCTGGTCGGCGACGCCGTGTGGTGGACGGAGGGGATCGCCACCGACGGCGGACGGCAGGCGATCGTGCGCACCGCCGGCCCGGTCGCGCTCCCGCAGCCCTGGGACGGCACGGCGGTCCACGACGCCGAGCAGCACCGCCCTGCCGACCCGGTCACCATGCTGCCCGCCCCCTTCAACGCGCGCTCCCGCGTGCACGAGTACGGGGGTGCGAGCTGGACCGTGGTGCCCGGCGATCCGAGCGCCGAGAGCTCCCCGCTGATCGTCTTCGTGAACTTCGAGGATCAGCGCGTCTACGCGTTCCGCGAGGGCGAGCACCCCCGTCCGCTCACCCCCGTCGGCCCCGAGGTCGAGACCGCCCACGGACCCTCCCTGCGCTGGGCCGACCCCACGCCGGTCACCCTCGTCGACGGTACGCAGGAGGTCTGGTGGATCTGCGAGGACCACACCGGTGGGGAGCAGGGACCACGCCTCGGCACCGACGGCGCCCCGCACATCGAGCGGTACGTCGCCGCGGTGCCGCTGGACGCCTCCGCCGCTGAGGACCGCACGGCCCTGCGCCGTGTCACCCCGTCCTCCCGCTTCGTCGCGCATGCCCGGCTCAGCCCGCGCGGTGACCAGCTGGCCTGGATCAGCTGGGAGCATCCGCAGATGCCGTGGGACGGCACCGAGCTGCACCTCGCGCCGCTGATCAACGGCAGCGCCGGCGAGGGCACGATCATCGCCGGCGGCACCGAGACCTCGATCCTGCAGCCCGAGTGGCTGGATGACCGGCGACTGATGTTCCTCTCCGATGAGACCGGCTGGTGGAACCCCTGGGTGTGGTCGGCCGACGACGGCTCCCGCCAGGTGCTCGAGCTGGACCAGGAGTTCGCGAGCGCCATGTGGGGGCTCGGCACCACCTGGTACCAGGTGCTCGACGCCGACCGCGCACTGGTGCAGCACGGCCGGGCGGCGACCTCGCTGTCGGTGCTGCGGCTCAGCACCGCAGAGCTGAGCCCGCTCGAGGTGCCGCTGACCCAGATCTCGGCCGCTGAGCTGCGGACCGACGGTCTGCTGGTGCTCGCCGGCGCCTCCCCGACCCGGTTCGCCGCGATCCACATCGCGCACCTGGATCTCGGCGACACGGCGGCGACCGGACCGTCCCCGTCGGCCGCCTCATCATCCGCACGGAGTCTGCCCGCACTGACCCCGCCCGCACTGACCCCGCCCGCACCGATCCTGTCCCCGACCTCCGCGCTGCGCTCCTCCCGCGGCGACGCCCCCGACCCGGCCGTGCTGCCACAGGCGGAGAGCATCGAGGTGCCGCTGCCGGGCGGCGGCGTGGTCCATGCGATCGTGCACCGTCCCCGACAGCAGGGCTTCGCCGGCCGGGAGGGCGAGCTGCCGCCGTTCATCGCGCAGGTCCACGGCGGGCCCACCGCCCATGTCCCGCCGGTGCTCTCGCTGCCGATCGCCTACTACACCTCCCGCGGCCTCGGCGTGGTGGTCGTCAACTACGGCGGCTCCACCGGCTACGGCCGCGAATACCGCGACCGGCTGCGCGGCCAATGGGGCGTGGTCGACGTGCAGGACACCGTCGCCGTGATGGAGCACCTGGTCGCCGAGGGCATCGCCGACGGGGCCCGGCTCGCGATCGAGGGCGGCAGCGCCGGCGGCTGGACCACGCTCGCCTGCCTCACCCGCACCGACACCTTCGCCGCAGGTGCCTCCAGCTACGGAGTCGCCGAGCTCGAGACGTTCCGCCTGGACACCCACGACTTCGAGTCGCGGTACATCGACGGGCTCGTCGGCCCTTATCCGGAGCGTCGTGACCTCTACATCGAGCGGGCGCCGCTGAGTCACGTCGACGAGCTCGAGGTGCCGGTGCTGCTGCTTCAGGGCGAGGAGGATCGGATCGTCCCGCCCAGCCAGTCCGAGCTGTTCCGCGATGCGCTCGCCGCCAAGGGCATCCCGCACGCGTATCTGCTGTTCGCAGGGGAGCAGCACGGGTTCCGACGGGCGGAGACGATCATCCGGGCTACCGAGGCGATGCTCTCGTTCTACGGGCAGGTGCTCGGCTTCAGCCCCGCCTGCGTGCCGGTGCTCGAGCTGCAGCGGGAGGGGGATCGGCGATGAACCCCCCGATGAACGCTCCGAGGAATGCCCCGAAGCGCACGGTGCATCCGGTCGATCAGCCGCTCAAGCCCGCGACCGCGCTGGTGATCACCTCGGTGCTGATGGTGCTCGCGCTGGCAGGCACCTATCTGCTCTCGCTGCTGGCCATCGAGGACGCCGCCGGGACGATGATGACCGGAGAGATCTCTGCACAGCTCATCGTGACGGCGGTGATCGCCCTCGTGCTCGTGCTGGCGATGCTCGGGCTGGGCCTGGCATCCTTCATCCTCGCGATCGTGGTGACGGTCAAGGGCGGCGGGAAGCTCCGGCTGGGGGCCGCGCTGATGCTCGCCGCAACCCTCGCCGGTCTGGTCGTCTCCTTCACCGTCTCCGGGGACATCTCGCAGCTGCCTGATGCAGCGGTCGCCGTGTCGAACGCCTTCTCGATCCTCGCGGCGATCGCCGAGGTGGTCCGCGCCCTGGTGATGATCGCAGGTGTCGTGATCCTGATCCTCGGGATCCGCGAGGTGCGCCGTGAACGGGCGCAGCTCCCGTCGGGCTGAGCTTCCCGCCGGCGGGTCGACGCTGTGACGGTTGCCACGTCCCCGCCCCGTCGCTAGGTTGATCGACGGCGTGCGGGCCGCCCGCCGACGGGAGCGGTCCAGATGCGTCGTGACGCGAAGGAGCCTCATGGACCCCAAGATCACCCGTCGGGCCGGACTGACCGCGCCCGCGCTCGCCGCCGCAGGCGCCGTCGGCCTCTCCGCCGCCGCGCAGGCGAAAGGGGATCCTGCCCCGCACGACCCCGCCCCGCACAAGGACCGCCCCGCCGCGCAGTCCGCACGCTCCGTCCCGAGCTGGAGCAGAGGCGAGCCCCACCGCCATCCCTGGGATCGACGCGGGTCCGGGAAGACGCTGCGGGAGGCGAGGCCCGACGCCGTGGGTCTCGACGCCGAGGTGCTCGAGCAGCTGCCGGCCATCCTCCGCGCCGGCCTCGACAACGACCCGCCCCGCTTCTCGGGTGCCTCGCTGCTGGTCGCCTCCCGGTCGGGCATCGCCTTCGAGCACGCCGACGGGTACGCACTGCGCTGGCAGGACGCCTCCACGGAGCTGTCCGAGGAACAGCGGATCCCGGCGCGGACCGACACGATCTACGACCTCGCCTCGATCTCGAAGGTCTTCACCGCTACCGCCGTGATGCAGCACGTCGAGCAGGGGCTGCTGGGGCTGAACGACCTGGTCGCCGATCACCTGCCCCGCTTCGCCGAGAACGGGAAGGGTGAGGTCACCGTCCAGCACCTGCTCACCCACGTCGGCGGACTCCCCGCCTTCATCAACCTCTATTCCGCCTACCTGGATGTTCCCTCGCGCCTGGACGCCGTGCTCACCGTCGCCCCGAACGACCCGCCCGGGACCAGGTATGTGTACTCGGACCTGGGGTTGATCACCCTGGGACTGATCGTCGAGAAGCTCTCCGGGCAGGGCTTGGACGAGTACGTGCGCGAGCACATCACGCAGCCGCTGGGGATGGACGAGACGATGTACAACCCGCCCGCGGAGCTGAAGGACAGGATCGCCGCGACCGAGCACGTGGACTTCTACGACTGCCTCGTGCACGGCCACGTCCACGACGAGAACGCCTACTCGCTCGGCGGCGTGGCGGGGCATGCCGGAGTGTTCTCCACCGCCCGCGACCTCGCCGTGTTCGGGCAGATGCTGCTCGGAGGCGGCCGCTACGGCGATACCCGGATCCTCGAGGCCGCGACCGTGCAGGAGATGTTCACCGACCGGATCGCAGGCGTCACCGGGGTCGGCGGGGCACGCCGCGGCCTCGGCCCGGAGCTCGAGGCCTGGTACTATCACGCGGGCCTGACCAGCCCTGACAGCGGCGCCCACACCGGATTCGCCGGCACCTCGCTGGTGATCGACCCGCTCACCGATACGCTCGTCATCCTGCTGACGAACTCGGTGCACCCCACCCGCGAATGGTCCACCACCTCGGTCACCCGTCGCGAGGTCTCCACCTGCGTCGCCCATGCCCTCGGGCTGGTGCCCAGGGAAGTCCGGGAGGGCTGGCACGCGGGTTCTGAGGACGCGGCCACCGCGACGCTCGGCCTCGCGGTGGAGCTCGGGTCGAGGCTCGAGGGAGAGACCGCAGGAGTTCCTGCGGGGCGCGTGCCGGAGCTGCACGTGGAGCTGTTCGCCCACCTCGAGACCGCCTACGACATCCTCACCCTCGAAGCCTCCGCCGATCGGGGAGAGACCTGGCTGCCGCTCGCCGGCCGCCTCGAGGCGAAGCACGAGGAATCGGTCGAGGTGGCCGACGGGAAGATCACCGGCTGGGGCCGACGCGCGCTCTGGAACGGCATCTTCGCGCTCACGGGCGCCGTCGGCGAACCGCTCTCCGGTGAGATCCAGATCCGGCTGCGTCTGGACACCGACGGCTCCACCCGCGGGCTCGGTGCCTGGGTGGGACGCCTCCGGGTGGCCGTGGGCACGGAGGACGTGCTGGACACGGAACGGCCCGGCGACCGCGAGCAGGTGGTCGCCGACGGGTGGTCGCTCGGGGGCTGACCGCTGGTCGGGGGCCGACGGGGGTCAGGCCTGGGCGGCGAGGGCCGACTCGATGTCGTCGGCGATGTCGGCCGGCTCCACCGCGGGAGCGTAGCGGCGCAGCACCGTGCCGTCGCGGCCGAGCAGGAACTTCGCGAAGTTCCACTCGATGTCGCCGGCGGGGATCTGCTCGCCCTGCGCGCTGGTGAGCCACTGGAACAACGGGTGGGCATCCTCGCCGTTGACCTCCACCTTCGCGAACATCGGGAAGCCGACCCCGTAGTTGACCTGGCAGAACTCGGAGATCTCCGCCTCGGTGCCGGGCTCCTGGTGCATGAACTGGTCGCAGGGGAAGCCGAGCACGCTCAGGCCCTGCTCGCCGAAGCGCTCGTGCAGGTCCTGCAGGCCTGCGTACTGCGGGGTGAGCCCGCACTTGCTGGCGGTGTTGACCACGAGCACCACGGAGCCCAGATGGTCCGCGAGCTGCTGGTCCCGGCCGGAGATCGTGGTGGCGGTGAAGTCGGCGAGAGTTGTCATGACTCCCATTGTCGACCCTGGAGCGGGGCGTGGGCTGAAGGGACCGGTTCACTGCGCCGTGCGAATCTCGCGGCTCGCACCTCGCGACTCGTGGCTCCCGACTCGTGGCTCCCGACTCCCGGCTCCCGGCTCGTTGCTCGTGACTCGTGACTCGTGACTCGCTGCTCGCTGCCCGTGACTCGCGCCGGCTCATCCCGCTCCCGCGGGATCCAGGCGCGAGCACCGATCCTCCACAGTGCCCTGCCGTCCACATTTTCGAGCATGCTCTGTCGTGACCTTTCACCAGCGGGAACGATGGGGTCATGACCATCTCGCCGCGCATCCCGGGCCCTGACGGGGAGCTCTCCCCGCAGCCGTTCCTCGACGGGCTGCGGCAGGCGGGTCCGACAGCGCTCGCGGAAGCCCTGGGGGATCTGGCCCATCTCCTGCGGGAGATCGCGCGTGATCCCGGAGTGGTGTTCGAGCTCGCAGGCAACGCCCGCGGGGACTTCACGGATCTGCTGGGCAACCTCCAGGCCTGTGCCGGGGCGATGGACATGCTCGAGGTGCGCGCTGTGATCGCGCTGCGCGACATCACGCGCCGTGACCGGTACGCCGAGGCCCGCGATGAGGCGGCGCACGAGAACGATGCAGAGCCGTCGCGGACTGCGGTCGACGAGGCGGCGGACTACTCCACGAAGGATGACTTCTCCCTGATCACCCGGCGGTCTCCGCATATGGCCGGTCGCACGCTCGCCTCGGCGCAACGCCTGCTCGAGGTCCTGCCGAGGATGCTGGAGGCACTCCGCACCGGCAAGATCAGCTCCGATACCGCCTATGCCGTGGCGGGTTCCGCCGCTGGCCTCTCCCCGGAGATTGCACGGGAGGTGGACCGTTGCCTCGAACAGCGGCTGCCGGAGTTCGACGGCGCAGGCACCAGGCGCTGGCAGGACGCGGTCGCGACCATCGCGGGTGAGCTCGACCCCGAGGGAGCCACGCTGCGCCACCGCACGGCGCACAAGGAGCGCCACATCACGATGAGACCGGGCCAGAACGGCATGGCCACTCTCTCCGCCCGGCTCTCCGCGGTCGACGCCGCCAGGATCCACAAGCGGTTCTCGCTCGAGGCCGAGCGACGCCGCGCCGCCGGGGCGCGAGAGGGCCACGGCGCCGCCATGGCCGATGCCTTCACCGACACCCTGCTCGGCCAGGACGGCAGCGCGATCGAACCGGGCATCCTCGATATCGGCCTGATCATCACCGATCGCGCCCTGTTCCGACCTGACTCCGGAGACACCGCCCACCTCGAGGGCTATGGCCCCGTCCCGGCGGAGGCGGTTCGAGAGCAGCTGCGCGCTGTCACCACCGATCCTGAGGACCTGGTCGATGATCCCTTCGGCGCCGACGGTCCGGCCGTCCGCGCCGAGATCCGCCGGCTCTACACGCATCCGACCACCGGTGAGCTGGTCGCCATGGACTCGACCGCCCGCGCTTTCCCGCCCGCGATGAAACGCTTCCTGACCTGGCGCGACACGAGCTGTCGCGGACCCTTCTGCAATGCGGTGAGCCGCCAGAGCGACCACATCGTCCCCGTCTCGCGCGGCGGACCCACCAGCCTCGACAACGGGCAGGACACCTGCGCGCACTGCAACAAGAAGGAGAAGAGCGCCGCGAGTGTCGAGCGCACCGAGGATCCGGACGTGCCGGGTCACGGAGTGACGTGGACGGGTCATTCCGGCGTGAGCCGGGTGAGCACCCCGACTCCGCTGGTCTGGGAGCGGCGTCCCGACGACGGAGCGAGCCCGCCCGGCGCGCCGGAAGAGGACACGCCGCAGGGCGACGAGTCACCGTCGGTGGATGGCCGCAACGAGACGGGCGAGACGGGCGAGACGGGGGAGACCGTCGAGTCGGCTGCGACGGTCGAGAAGGATGAGCTGGTCGAGAAGGATGAGCTGGTCGAGAAGGACGCACCGGCCGAGGATGCGCCGGCCGAGCCCGTAGCGACCTCACCCTCTGCCGGACCTCAGCAGCCAGCAGCACCGGAGCCGACTGACCCCGAGCCAGCTGCCGAAGACTCCGGCTCGCGCAGCCGGTCGGACCTCACTCGACCCCGAGGGCAACGAGCGTCAGGGCCGCTTCCCCCGCAGCATCCAGCACCCCGGCCTCCTGCACGCAGCGAGCCAGCAGCCACCGACGGACCCGGTGCGGGTCCAGACCGGCGAGTCCCGCCATCCGATCAGCGAAAGGACCGGGCTGAGCCCGCAGACGATCCGGATCATTGAACATGTGCTGCAGCACGTCATAGTGCGGATCGCCCACATACGGCTTGGGATCGATCAGCACCCAGCGCCGCCTGGATCCATCCTTGCCGCCACCGTCGGCGTCGGCTGTTCCTCCCGTCGATCCTGCCGTCGATCTTCCCGTCGAGGCGAGGACATTGCCCGGATGGAGATCGGTCGCCAGCAGCACGTCCTCCCCGTCCCACTGCACCGGGAGCTCGCGGAACAGCCCCAGGCCGTGGTCCACCAGGTCGCGGGGGAGCGGCGAGAGTCCGGCATCGGCCCGCTGCTGCGCGGAGTCGGCCCACCATGCGCACATCTGGCTGAGCGGCCGGAACGCTGCCCCGCCGGCGAGGTCGGTCCCCACCACCTCGCTGGGCAGAAGCTCGTTCGGTGGCCGCCACAGTCCACGAGCGACGGCCGCGATCACCTCATCCCGCTCCGGCCAGGTCAGCAGCTCGGCCAGCGGCGTTCCCGGACGCACCCGGTCCAGCAGCAGTGCGGCCGTCTCCCCCCGCAGCTCGCTGCGATGGACCCGCGCCGCACCATGTCCCTGCCAGGCCACCATCCCCGCCGCTTCGTCGCGCGACTCCTCATGGGCCCACGCGACCTTCACCACCCGCTCCGCACCGTCGACATCGCGCACCGGGGCTACCCAGGCACTGGAGCCGCCGGGCGAGAACGGCGCGGACGCCGTCAGCTCCCACCGCGCGAGCAGCTCCTGGACCAGCCGCGGGAGCTGGTCGCGCCAGGCGGTGAGGCCCGGGTCGTCGCCCGCCGCGAGCCTCGCCGGCAGAGGATGCCCCGCGACGAGGCCGGTCATGGTGCGAGGATCCGCTCGGGCATCACGAACTCCGCGCTGGGGATCTGCACCTGGCCAGTCACCACCAGGCCCGTGCAGCGCAGCGACCCCTCGTCGCCCTCCACGGTCAGACGCGCGAGAATCGGTTCCGCCCACGTCCCGTAGCCGGTATCGCCCCAGGTGGCGAGCTCGACAACCTCAAGATCCGGCTCGATCGGATCGGGCCGCACCCCGCCCACCGACAGCTCGAGGGCGGCCGATGCGGGATCGGTCAAGGACTCGTCCAGGCTGAACAGCCGCCCACCGAGCGCGGCCAGCCGGGTCCGTCCCCACAGCGAGTCGTACGTGCCCTCGACCAGCTGCGCGATCCGGGCGGCGGAGAGCATCCCCAGATCCTCGCTCTCGCCCGCGTGCTCGCCCTTGCGCTCGTCCGCACCCGCACCCGCCCCCGCGCCCTCACCCGCACTCGCACTCGCGCCCTCGCCCTCGCCCTTGCTCGCGTCCGTACTCGCGCCAGTACCCGCGCTCTCGCTCGGGCCCACGCGCCAACCGGCTCCTGACCCTGCGTCTTCTCCGGTCTCGTCCCACCGCTCCTCGTCCTGCTCCGCGAGCGTGCGGGGCCGAGGTCGGCCGTCGGAGGCTCCGCCCTGGGCTCCGGCACGCTCCCACTCCTGCGCCTGCGGTGCGGGGCGGCCCGCGGCGAGGGCCAGCAGGCCGAGCACGCCGAGGGCGATATCGGAGCTGGGGGAGTCGACCGAGGTCCCGATGACGCTCACGACCAGCCGTTCCGCCGGGGCCGCCCAGGTGCGGGAGAGCCCAGTCGGGAAACCGCCGGAGTGGCCGATCACCGTGAAGCCGTGCAGCCGGCCCTCCTGCAGCCCCAGCCCGTACTGCCCGCCGTCGTGCAGGGTCCACACCCGCCGCCGCATCTCGCGCAATGATCGCGGCTCGAGCAGCGCATCGGCGGTCAGCACCCGTCCCGCGACGCTCGCGATCCCCCCGGCGGTCGCCCAGAAGCCTGTCGCCGCAGCGAGGGCGCCGGTGCTGATCTGCTCCACCACCCGTCGGGGCCCGTGCAGCAGCGAGGTGTGCCCGAGGGCGAAGCCGTCGGCCGCCTCCGGACCCGCAGCCCCCACCGGCAGATCAGGGCCGATCTCCTCCACGCCGACCGGTCCGAGCACCAGCTCGGTGACCGCCTCGGCGAAGGTCATCCCGGTGATCTCCTCGATGACCAGGCCCAGCAGCCCGTAGCCGATGTTCGAGTACTGCAGATGCAGGCCCGGCTCGGCAATCACCGCGCCGATGCGGGAGATCTGCAGCAGCCGTTCCCGGTCGGCGAAGGGGGTGGCGAGCCGCCACCATCGCGAGTCGTCGGAGTCGCGGGTCAGGCCCGCCGAGTGCGAGAGCAGGTCGCGCAGGGTGCGATCGGCGACGGGGGAGTCGGAGAGCTCGGCGACATGGTCGCCGACAGTGTCATCCAGCCGCAGCCGTCCCTGTTCCCGCAGGCGCATGATCGTCAGCGCCGTGAACATCTTGGAGTGGGAGGCGATGCGCAGGCGGTGCCTGGTGGTCAGCGGGATCCCCGCCGGTTCGTCGGCCGCACCGACCGCGACCTCCGTGACGAGCTCCCCGTCATGCCAGATCGCGACCTGGAACCCGGCCTGATGGCGCAGGTGGCGCACGGTCTCGAGCCACTCGGGGAGCATCGAGACGACGTCCTCGACAGCGCCGCGGGGGAGTGGAGAGCTCCGGTCGGCCGATGGTCTGGGGGAGGTCAGGGGCATGGCGTCTCCTTCGAGGTCAGCGGTCGCCCGTGCAGACTACGGCCAGGGCCTCACCGCCGGGACGGTTAGCATCACCCTCGTGAAACCGTTCGTGCAGATCGCCACCCGCCCCGAGGACGATGTCGCCCTCACCGAGCGCGCCGCCGTGCTCGACTTCACCGGACTCGCCGAGGATCAGCTGATCTTCGCCCGCCTGGACCGCGACCCCTTCCCGGACCTGCGTGCGGAGGACATCTCCGGGATCATCCTGTGCGGCAGCCCCTTCACCGTCTCCGACCCGGTGGAGTCGAAGTCCGCCGAGCAGCTGCGCGCCGAGAAGGAGATCTTCCGCGTGCTGGACCAGGTGATCGCCGAGGACATCCCCTTCCTCGGTGCCTGCTACGGCATCGGCACGCTCGGCACCCATCAGGGCGCCCTGATCGACAAGGCCAACGGGGAGCCGCTCGGTGCCGTGGAGGTCACGCTCACCGCGGAAGGGCAGCAGGACCCGCTGATCCGCGAGGCGGAGCTGCCGCAGACGTTCACCGGGCTCGTCGGCCACAAGGAAGCGGTGAACACCCTGCCCGACCACGCCGCGGTGCTGGCCTCGGGGAAGTCCTGCCCTGTGCAGATGTTCCGCGTGGGCACGCGCCAGTACGCGACCCAGTTCCATCCCGAGCTGGACATCCCCTCGATCATCGAGCGGGCCCGCGCCTATCGCGAGCACGGCTACTTCTCCCCGGACGAGATGGAGGACGTGTTCGCCGCGCTGCGGAGCGAGGTCGCCGACCAGCCTCCCCGACTGCTGCGCGCCTTCGCGACCCTGTTCGCCCGCTGACCCGAGCTGCCGGCTGGAGCCGTTGAAGCAGGCCGCAGCGCCGGATGCGGCACGTCGTCCCCCCTCGGGAGGGCGTGCTCCGGTACCGTCCGGACCGTGCCCCGATTCACCGCAGAGCAGGTCCGGCGACGTCAGCTCGTCGCGGGCGTCCTCGTCCTCGTGCTGCTGCTGGTGATCGGCGGGTGCACCGCCTCCGTGATCGGCGCTCTGCGCGGGGGAGAGAAGGAGCAGGCGCTCACCGAGCCCGAGCCCTTCCAGGCCGATGACGCCGCGATGTCCGTGACCGCCACACCTGCGGACGCCGCAGCCCTCACGAATCTGCCCGACGGGACGGAGCTCACCCCGGACGAGGTGATGGGTATCGACGTCTCCAGCCATCAGGGCGACATCGACTGGGCACAGGTCGCCGGCGACGGCTACAGCTTCGTCTACGTCAAGGCGACCGAGGGCACCGGATTCACCGACTCGCATTTCCGCCAGAACTGGGGCGGGGCCCGGGCCGCGGGTCTGACGCCCGGCGCCTATCACTACTTCACGCTCTGCTCATCCGGCGCCGACCAGGCCGCCGACTTCCTGGCGGCCGCACCGCCGGACGACTCCGCTCTCCCGCCGGCGCTCGATCTCGAGTTCGACGGCTCCTGCGAGGAGCGGCCCGAGGCGGCCGACGCGCAGAGCGAGATCGATGCCTTCACCGCGGCGGTCGAGGAGGCCTGGGGCCGTCGGCTGCTGATCTACTCCTCGTCGGAGTGGCGCGAGCACTACCAGCTGCCGGTGACGGGCAGCCGTCCGGACTGGCTCTTCTCCGCAGCTCAGCGGCCTGCTCAGGAAGATTGGGCGGTGTGGCAGCTGCGCTTCGACGGCACGGTCGCCGGGATCAGAGGCGGGGTCGACATCGACGTCGCCCGGATCGACGTGCTGCGCTCCCATGCCACTGTTCCCGAGGGCGAGGGCGCGATCGGACACCCCGTGGACGGGGCCTGAGAGCAGGTCAGCCCGGCAGCTCCTGGGCGCGGTCGCTCTCCCGCGTGCAGTCCTCGACCAGGGTGTCGAGGACCCCGGTCCAGTGCTCGAGCAGCGACTGGCGCTCGGCCGCACCCAGCAGCCGCTCCTGGTGGAGCTCGATCACGGTGCCCCAGAGCGGATCCTCGGGCGAGTCCTGCAGGGTCACCTGGAAGACGGTCTCGTGGTCGAGGTCGGCAGGAGTCCAGCGCAGGCGGAGCCGCCGGCCCACATGGCAGCCGACCACCCGGCCGCGGACCCGGCCCTCATGGCGGATCGGCGCACCGACCATCTGCGGGATCGAGTCGACTCCGAGCCACTGCGGAAGGCACTCGGCGAGCAGACGTCGCCAGACATCCTCGGTGGAAGCCGGCAGTGCGCGGCGAACGGCCAGCTCCCACCCGGCATCGTGGGTGAGGCCGACGTGGAACGGGCCGACAGGGGTGAGGCCGACGGAGGCATGCCTGGTCTCGGAGTGCATATCGCCACCGTAGAGCGGGTGCCCGGGCGTGCCCAGGCGGATCCCGGAGCTGTCCTCAGGTGTTCGCCCCGGCGTCGCCGGGATGTCACCCAGGGTGTGGGATCGGTCCGCACGCCGGGTTCCGGGGTGCCCGCGATAGGGCTCTCCGTGGTGGCTCAGGCCGCTGCGACCGCCTCTTTCAGAGTCCCACTCCGGCCCAGGTCCCCGGTGAACAGCTCCCCGTCGATCAGCACCGAGGGTGTGCCTGAGACGCTCTTCAGCGCCGCGGGTTCGACGACGTCCTGGAGCCAGACGTGATAGGCACCCTCGGCCTGGCACGCGCTGATGTCCAGCCCGGCCGCCTCGTTGACCAGATAGATGAGCTCGTGATCGGGGAGGCCCTCGTTCCCGGGCTGGTTCTCGAACAGGGTGATCTCGGCGGGGAACCACTTCTCCGGGTTCTGGGCGTAGGCGCAGACCGCGGCGTGCGCCGCTCGGCTCGAGTATCCGGGCGGATCCGAGGTGGCATCGAGCATCGGCCGGGGGTGGACCCGCAGGGTGATCTCGTTGTCCAGCGCCAGCTGGATCAGGTCATCGCCCTGGATCCTCTGGAAGTCCTTGCAGGGCGGGCAGAGGAAGTCGCGGAAGACATCCACCACCGGGCCGTCCTCGCTCGTGCTCAGCTCGAGATACGGCTGGTCGGGGGCGACTCCGGGCGGCAGGACCAGCTCGTCGGCACGGATTCCGCCCTCTTCAGGGGCATCGCTGGACGGGTCTGCCTCGGCAGAGGGGCCCTCCGTCGCGGACCCCGTCGAGACAGGGCCGCTCTCGACGGGGCTGCTCTCGACGGGGCCGGCCGGACGGCTCGCCCCCTCCTCGCCGCCGCGGTACACCAGGATGCCGACGGTCACGGAGATGATCAGCAGCAGCACCAGCGCGAGGCAGGCGACAGCGCCGACGATGCCGAGGACCAGCGGGGTGCGGGATCTGCGTGCATCCATGGGTCCACCTCGGGTGCGGGGAGGGCCGGGCGCCGGCTCCAGGACCCAGAGCTTATCGAGCGGACTGGCGTTGATCGAGGGATCCGGCAAGGTCCCTCGGGCGGTCTGTCTGCCGGGGCAGGCATGATGGGTCCATGAGAGCCCATGACGACTCGCTCCCGGACCGATCTCCGGACCGATGGATCACCCGCGCCGAGCAGGCAGATGACGCGGCGGAGATCCGAGCGGTGCTGCGCGCGGCCTTCCCCACCGAGCTGGAGGCGGACCTCGTCGAGGCCCTGCGCGAGGACCCCGTGGCCTGGCTCGACGGTCTGTCCATGGTCACGCTCGAGGATGATCGGGTCATCGCGCAGGCGCTTCTGACCAGAGCGTTCATCGCGGGCGAGCCGGTGCTCGCGCTGGCTCCCTGCGCGACGCATCCGGATCATCAGCGCAGAGGGGCCGGAAGCGCGGCGATCCGTGCCGCACTCGCGCAGGCCCGGGCGCAGGGCGAGAACCTCGTCGTGGTCCTCGGACATCCCGGCTACTACCCGCGCTTCGGCTTCGTCCCGGCCTCCTCCTTCGGGATCACCGCCCCCTTCGAGGTCCCCGACGACGCCTTCCTCGCCCTGGCCCTCGATCCCGAGGGGCCCGCGCCGCGCGGGGAGATCGTCTACCCGTCTGCGTTCGGGGTGTGAGCCCACTGCTCCCGCTGGTCCCACCGCTGCCGCTGCGCGCTGTCCGCGAGCATCACCTCGCCCCCGCTGACAGGACCGTGTGGCCCGCGACCCTCGCTCCCGTGCGCGAGATCCTGGACGAGGGGCTCGAGCTCGGGCAGGTCACGGTGCTCACCGGGGACAACGGGGCCGGCAAGTCGACCCTCGTCGAAGCGATCGCCGGTGCGTACGGACTGAACCCCGAGGGCGGCGGCACCGGGGCGATGCACGCCACGCGCGCCACCGAGTCGCCGCTGGCCGAGCACCTGCAGCTGGTGCGCGGCGCCGGCGCTGCGAAGTCCGGGTTCTTCCTGCGGGCCGAGACCATGCATTCCCTGTTCACCTACTACGAGGAGATCGGGGTGGGTGGGATGATGCATGAGCGCAGCCACGGGGAGTCCTTCCTCGAGCTGGTCACCGAACGCTCCCGCATCCGCGGCCTCTGGCTGCTGGACGAACCCGAATCCGCCCTGTCGCTGCCCGGCTGCCTGGCTCTGCTGGGGCTCCTGCGAGAGCTGGTGGAGAACGGCTCCCAGATCCTCCTGTCCACCCACTCCCCGGTGCTCGCCGCGCTGCCGGGGGCGGAGCTGTACGAGGTCGGGGAGTGGGGCCTGCGCCGCACCGCCTACGACGACCTCACCCTGGTGCGCACCTGGCGCAGCTTCCTCGACGCCCCGCAGCGCTTCCTGCGACACCTGGACTGAGCCGCTCAGGGCTGCAGGCGGTGCCGCTCCCATCCGCCGTCGGGCGCCGCGGTGTAGAGGATCCGGTCGTGGACGCGATGCGGGCGGCCCTGCCAGAACTCGAGGGTCTGCGGACGCACTCGCAGCCCGCCCCAGAACGGTGGTCGCGGCACCGGCCCGCCCGTGAACCGCTCCTCGACAGCCGCGTACTGCGCCTCGAGCCCCTCCCGTGAGGCGATGGACCGCGACTGATGGGAGGCCCAGGCCCCCAGCTGGGAGCCGCGCGGTCGCTGCTCCCAGTAGGCATCGGACTCCGCCGCGGAGACCTCTTCCACGGAGCCCTCGATCCGCACCTGCCGCTGCAGCGGATACCAGGGCAGCAGCAGCGCGGCCTGCGGCGTGGCCCGGACCTCACGACACTTGTCGGAGTCCAGGTTCGTGTACACGACGAAGCCGTCACCGTCGTGCGCTTTCAGCAGCACGGTGCGGGAGCGAGGACGGGGCGCGCCGTCCGCGTCGAGCGCCACGGTGGAGAGCACCACGGCCGACGGCTCCGACAGATCCCCGTGCTCCTCGCGGCGGGCGAAGGCCTCCGCCAGCCAGAGATCGAACAGGGCCAGCGGATCGGCCGGGGCATCATCGGGCAGCGACCCGGCGAGGTAGTCGGTGCGCTCCCCGGCGAGCAGCGGGAGGGCGGGAAGGTCGGGCATCGGGGTCTCCTGTCCCTCGGTGGCCATCATCATCTCGCGGCTGCGATGCCCGCGGACTGATCACCCCGAAATCGCGGGGTCACCCTCCGCGATGGCCCGCAGTGCGGCGAGATGCCCGGCGAGGGCGGCGTGACCTTTCACGGTGAGCGAGACCCAGGTCAGCCGACGGGCGTCATCCCGTACGGGTGAGAACTCCTTGCGCAGCTTCACCAGTTCTGCGTCGGCCAGCAGCTTGAGGTTCTTCGAGAGGTTCGCGTCCTTCAGCTGCAGGGTGTCGCGCAGCACCGAGAACTCGACCTCGCTCATCGGCCGCAGCATTCCGCAGATCCGGAGGCGCACCGGGGCGTGGATGAGCTCGTGGAACGCCGGTGCGGGGTCCTGCCCGGCTCGGGGAGCGGAAGCCCTGCTCATCGCTGCGACTGCGCGGGCGACGAGGCGGGCGAGGGGGAGGAGAGATCAGAGCGCAGTGCCGCGTCGTATCGGCGCCCCAGCCCCACGGTCGCGAGGAAGCCGAGCACTGCGGGCACCAGCACCCACCACGGGGAGAGCCCGCCGATCTTCATCAGCGCCCCGGAGGCCATCAGCACGATCAGCGTCACCACGAGCAGCACCATCATGCGCCGGCTGCGGGGGCCGGCGGGCCCGGACATCCAGACCTTGTATCGGCTGGTGTAGGCCTTGATCAGGAAGGGGATCCAGATGATGATCAGCGCGATCACGATCGTGGAGCTGACCCCGGGCAGAGACTGGGCGCCGATGGCGCCGGCCACCATGGCACCGAGGATGGGGTGATACCACCATGGCGTGACCAGCCGCGCGGCGAGCTGGCTGGAATCGGTGTCGAGGGAGTCCAGCGCGGCGCGGGCTTCTGCGGCGGAAGGAGCGCTCTCGGAGCTGACTGCTGCGCCATCAGCGGTGCCGTCCCCGGGGCCGCCGTCGGTGCCGTGTCGCGGCAAGTCGTTTTCCATAATGGAAACTCTAGGAGTCACTTCACGGTTCGTCAAGTGATTGGTGAGGGAGGCCCGCGCATCGCCGACGACGGGGCCGCGGACGACGACACAGCGGACGACGACACAGCGGCCGACGGCATCGCGGCCGACGACACAGCGGCCGACCGCCCCGCGGGCGGCAGAGACTCTCAGGCTGCCGCGAGATGTCCGCGGCCGTGGCGCGGGCGGCGATGCACCCCGGGCTCGCGCAGCAGGGAGGAGAGCCGGCCCCGGTGGCTGCGGTGAGTCGCCGCAGGCGCAGTTGCCGCCGGCGGAGTCGCCGCAGGGAGCGGGGCCGACTGCGAGGGCAGGGCCGTGACCTCGAGGGTGCTGGGATCCTGGCCGCGCGTGGCGGCCCGAGCCTTCGCGGCGCGCACCTGCTGCAGCGACTCGACGTCTCCCCAGGCGGCGGGCAGCGGTCGGTAGTCGATGAGGTGATCCTCGGCGGTGGCTCGGGTGCGGCTGGTGGCGAAAGTTGCGTTTCTCATGACTCCACTGTCCGTCGCGGCAGTTGAGTCCCACATAGTGGTGTAGCGCGGTGGCCCCGTGATCGTCTCTGACGAGGACGCGGCCACCGTGTGATCCTTCGAGTCAACCT